>CAVPAQ010000021.1:0-24445 GCA_963701575.1 uncultured Acidimicrobiaceae bacterium | reverse complement strand
GCGCCGGACCTGTACGGAGAACCCGCCGCGCCCGCGCTCTACGACGGCGCCGAAGAAGACGACGCGATCTTCGCTCCACCTGCCGCGCCGAAGGCGTCTGGGAAACGTCGCCGGAAATCCTCGGCCCACCAGCCGGCACTGCCGATCGACGGTCAACAGGTCGGGGAGTGGGTGCTGCCGCCTCTCAGCCACCTCAAGCAGGCGGGTGAGCAGGCCGTGAACATGGCCGAGATCGAGCGTCGAGGTCAGACACTCCAGGAGTCGCTCTCGCAGCACAGCGTCGAAACCGAGCTGATCGGTATGACCGTCGGTCCGACCGTCACCCGCTACGAGCTCGAACTGGGCCCTGGCGTCAAGGTCGCGCGCATCACCAGCCTCCAAAAGGACATCGCCTATGCCATGGCGGCGACCGATGTGCGAATTCTCGCCCGATCCCCGGGCGTTCGGCGATCGGTGTCGAGGTTCCCAATCATCAGCGTCAACTGGTGGCGCTCGGCGACTTGATGGTGTCACCCGAGGCGAGCGAGGCAACCCATCCGCTCGAGGTCGCGATCGGCAAGGACATCGCCGGCAAGTCGGTGTTCCTCGACCTCTCCACGACCCCGCACCTGCTGATCGCAGGGGCGACGGGGGCCGGCAAGTCGAGCGGCATCAACTGCATCCTCACGTCGTTGCTGATGCGAACCACGCCTGATCAGGTGCGGCTCATCCTGATCGACCCGAAGCAGGTTGAAATGGGGCAGTACCAGCGCCTGCCTCACCTCTTGACGCAGCCGGTCACCAATCCGAAGAAGGCAGCCAATGCACTCGGTTGGGCGGTCAAGGAGATGGAACGCCGCTACGACGTGCTCAGCGCGGTCGGCTTCCGTGACATCACCGGCTACAACGCGGCGTTCGAGCGCGGTGAGGTCGAGCCGCCGACGGGCGTCGATCCCGAGGACTCGCCGTACGAGCACATGCCCTACATCGTGGTGGTCGTCGACGAGCTCAACGACCTGATGATGGTGGCCGCGCGCGACGTCGAGGAGTCGATCACCCGAATCGCACAGAAGGCACGCGCCGTCGGGATCCATCTGATCATCGCCACGCAACGTCCGTCGGTGAACGTGATCACCGGTGTGATCAAGGCCAACGTGCCGGCCCGCATGGCGTTCGCCGTATCGTCGCTCACCGACTCACGGGTCATTCTCGACCAGCCGGGCGCGGAGAAGTTGGTCGGCAAGGGCGACATGTTGTTGCTCCCGGGCAACTCGTCGATCCCGAACCGGATTCAAGGTTCGTTCGTCAGCGAGGACGAGGTCCGCAGGGTCGTCGCGCATTGGCGCCAGCAGGCGCCCGAGCCGGTGTATTCCACGAATGTGGAAGGCGATGACGACGCCGGCGGCGCCTCGGTGGGTGGCATGCAGCAGATGTCACTCGGTGGTGCGTTCGACGTCACATCCGACGCGAACGCATTCTCGGCGGGGGACGACGACGAGGACAACGTGATGATGCGCCAGGCGATGGAGCTGGTCGTGCGCAGCCAACTCGGATCGACGTCGATGCTGCAGCGCAAGCTCAAAGTCGGTTTCGCCCGTGCGGGGCGCATCATGGATCTGTTGGAACAGCGTGGTGTGGTCGGCCCGAGCGAGGGCTCGAAGGCTCGCGAGGTCCTGATGACCGTCGAGGAGTTCGAGCTGCTCCAGAACAACGGTCAGCTCTGAGTCGAGGCTTGTCGGAGTTGTGCCGGGAACGCACAACTCCCGACTACATGAACGCTCCGAGGGCGTGGATCGCAATCCCCGCCAAGCCGCCGACCAACGTGCCGTTGATACGGATGAACTGGAGGTCGCGACCGACCTGGAGTTCCATCTTCTGGGCTGTCACATCGCCGTCCCATCGTTCGACAGTGGTCGCGATCAGGTCGCTGACCTCGCTGCGATAGTGATCGACGATGTAGACGACGGAACGCTCGACCCAGTCGTCGACCTTGTGTTGGAGTTCGGGTTCGACCACGAGACGCTCGCCGAGTCGTTGCAGGCTGTCGGCGGCCCGCATCCTGAACTCGCTGCTGTGGTCGCCCGAGGCGTCGATCAGACCCTGCTTGGCGCCCATCCAGAGTGAGTCGATCCAGGCCCGGAACTCCGGGTGATCGAGCAATTCTTCCTTGAGTTCTTCACCCTTGGCGAGCAGTTCGGCATCGGACTTGAGTCGGTCGGCGAACGCGCTGACCCGGGTGTCGACCGAGTGTCGGATCTCGTGCTGGGGGTCGTTGCCGACATCGGTGAGGAAGCTGCCGACGGCGGTGTAGATCTTGTCGAAGATGCGGTCGTCGATGGGTTCGGGCACCCACCAGGGCGATTCCTCCTCGAGCCGCCGGCGGAACGTGAGACGGTTGTCGTCGAGGAACCCGCCGAGCCCCACCAGCACGGCGTCGAGCAAACGCTGGTGATGCCCACCGGTGACCGACAGGTCGATCGCCTTGCCAACCAGGGGAGCGGCCGGTGTCGAGCGGATCCGGTTGCGAACCACCCGTTCGAGGCCGTGCTGGACCTCCTTGTCGTCGAGCACCTCCAGCGTGCCGCGCAGGGCGTCACCCAGGGCTTCGCTGGCGCGCTGGGCGTTGGTCGGCTGGGACAGCCAGATACCCAACCGGTGGCCGACGCCCGCGTGCGCGAGCCGTTCGCTGAGCACTTCGTGGGTGAGAAAGTTGCTCTCGACGAACTCGCCGAGGCTGCGACCGATCTGGTCCTTGCGTTTCGGGATGATCGCCGTGTGTGGGATCGGGAGGCCCAGCGGATGCCGGAACAACGCCGTGACGGCGAACCAATCGGCCAGCGCGCCGACCATCGCGGCCTCCGAGAATGCCCTGACGTAACCGACCCATCCGCCGCCGCCGTCGATCTTCGTGATCACGTACACGACTGCTGCCGCCAGCAGCAACCCGGCGGCGATCGCCTTCATCTTGCGCAGCCCACGCTGTCGTTCGAGGTCGAGCGGGGTGGTCTCCATCAGCTCGGACCATAGCCCCGGGCTCGTCGGGATCTACCGTGTTTCCATGACTCGCTTGCGCTCTCTCGATCGTGCCGACCTGTCGGACGAACAAGCCGAACTGTGGGATCGGATTGTCGACAGCAGAGGCGGCGGGGTCGACCTGTTCGATGCCGACGCTGGGCTCGTCGGCCCCTTCAACGCGTTCGTCCATTCGCCGAAGATCGGCAAGCGGTTGACATCGCTCGGCGGCTTGTTGCGATTCCGGACCTCCATCGAGCGTCGCCTCAGCGAGGTCGCGATCTGTACGGTCGGCGCTCATTGGCAGTCCGAGTTCGAGTTCTGGGCACACGCTCCGATGGCGCTCGAGCACGGCGTCGATCCGCTGGTGATCGACGCGTTGCGAAACGACCGGCCCCCCGAGTTCTCGCGCTCCGACGAGCGGATCGTGCACGCTGTCACCTCGCAGCTGTTGAACGATCGCCGGGTCGATCCGGCCACGTTCGCCGACGGCCAGGCGCTGCTCGGTGAGACCGGAATGGTCGAGTTGGCTGCGTTGGTCGGGTACTACTGCCTGATCTCGATGGTGCTCAATCTCTTCGAGGTTCGGTTGCCTGGCGACGCCAACCCGTCCTGGCCCGATTGACGGCCGGGTCGGTTCCGACGATTGTCCCAGGCGTCGCCGAACGACCGCTCGGCTGCCGCGCTGCTCGGCGACCCATATCGCCCGCGAGGACTCCGCCTAGACATTGGGGCGTTGGCCGAACTCGGGGCGTTCGGTGCGGGTGCGCTTGAGCTCCCAGAAGCCGTCCATCGTGGTGAACGTCTCCATTGCGTCCCACACGCGCAGCGACTGTTCGGTGTCGGGAACCTTGGTGATCACCGGCCCGAAGATGCCGCGCTTGGTGCCGTCGGGGCATCGGAAGGCGATGATCGGCGTACCGACGTCTTCGCCGACCAGCTCGAGCCCGGCGTTCATGCGAGTGCGAATCTCGGCGTCCCACTGCTCGTCGTCCGCTGCGTCGGCGAACTTGCGATCGAGACCGATGTGCTCGAGCAGGTCAGCGAGTGGCGTGTCTTTGTCGCGGTCGTGGTGCAACCGCGTGCCGCATTGCCAGTACCAATCGAACACCGATGCCTCGCCGAGCTCGGCCCGGATCGCCTCCATCACGCGCAACATGCGGTGGCCGACCATCGTGCCGTTGTAGTAGTCGGTGTCCGGCGCCGGCTCGTTCTTGAAGAGCAGGCTGATCGGTTGCCAGATCAGGTTCAGGTCACGTTGTGGTGCTACCTCGTCGACGACCCAACGGGCCGTCACCCAACACCATGGTCAAACGGGGTCGACCCAGAACTCGACATCGGTGCTCATGTTCGGATTCTGACACGTTGCGCGCGGAAATGTATGGCCGGGTGACCGGAATCCCCGCAGATAGCCTGGGCCGGTCATGTCGCAGCGCTTCTACATCGAGACCCTTGGCTGCCCGAAGAACCAGGTCGACTCCGACAAGCTGATCGGGACCTTGCTGGCCGACGGGATGCAGCAGACCGACGAGATCGATGCGGCAGATCTCGTCGTCGTGAACACGTGCGCCTTCATCGACGATGCCCGCAAGGAGTCGATCGACACGATCCTGGCGATCGACGAGCGGCGCGCTGACGGGTCACGGCTGGTCGTCACCGGTTGCATGGCCGAGCGCTATGGCGACGAACTGGCCGAGGCGCTGCCTGAAGTCGATCAGGTCGCCGGTTTCGGCGTGCCGGTGCACCGACCGGCGGCCACGACGGGCGCCGGCCGGCAACTGATCCCGGTGTCGTCGGCGCCACTGCCCGAACTCGACCTGCTCAACCTGCCACGGCCGAAGTCGACTTCGCCGTGGGCCTACGTCAAGATCGCCGAGGGATGCGACCGCACGTGCGGCTTCTGTGCGATTCCCAGCTTCCGGGGTCCGCAACGAAGCCGCGACATCGCCCAGATCCTCACAGAAGTCGACGAGCTCGAAGCGCGCGAGATCGTGCTGGTGGCGCAGGACCTCGCCTCGTACGGCAAGGACCGCCCGACCGAGCTCGGTGCCGGCTCGATCGTGCCGCTCGTGCAGGCCGTCGCAGCGCGTGCCGATTGGGTGCGGCTGCTGTACCTCTACCCGAGCGATCTCAGTGACGAATTGATCGATGCGATGTGTGCGACGGGTGTTCCGTATTTCGACCTGTCGCTGCAACACGTCAGCAAGCCGTTGTTGCGTCGCATGCGCCGATGGGGCGACGGCGGCCGCTTCCTGGGGCGCATCCAGGACATCAGGGAGCGCGAGCCCGACGCTGCGTTCAGGTCCAATTTCATCGTCGGCTATCCCGGCGAGACCGAGGCCGATCACGACCAACTGCTCGGATTCGTCGAGGCTGCCCAGCTCGACTGGTGCGGGTTCTTCGCATACTCACCCGAGGAAGGCACCCACGCCTACACCCTCGATCGAGCAGTCCCTGCATCGCTCATGCACGAACGGCTCGCCGAGCTGCGCGAGCTACAGGACGCCATCACGGCCGGCCGTGGCGACGACATGATCGGTCGAACCGTGCAGGTGTTGGTCGACGAGCCCGGCATCGCCCACAGTGTGCGCGAGGCCCCGGAGATCGACGGTGTCGTCCACGTCGGGCATGATCTTGTGGTGGGCGAGTTCGCGACGGTCGACATCATCGATGCATTCGGGCCTGACCTGATCGCGTCGGGAGGCTCGATCATCGAGGTGAGCGACGGAGTCGACGACTGATGCCCGTCGATCCGAATGCCCTGGCGACCTGGGCGAACGCGATCACGGCGGGGCGCCTGCTGCTGTCGCCCATCATGTTCCTGGTGATCCCCGATGACAATCGGGGGTCGTGGCTGGCGTTCCTGTTGTGGTTCGTCCTGTGTGTCAGCGACGGTATCGACGGCTATCTGGCCCGTCGTCACGGGACCACGGCCTCGGGTGCGTTCCTCGATCCGCTCGCCGACAAGGTGCTGGTGCTGGGGGCCATGTTCACGCTGGTCGCCCGTGACGTGTTCTGGCTGCTGCCGGTGGCCTTGATCGCCGGGCGCGAGTTCGTCATCAGCGTGTATCGCACGTTCGTCGCCTCGAAGGGCGTCAGCATCCCGGCCAGCCAGATGGCCAAGTGGAAGACCGTCTTCCAGCAGCTCGCCGTCGGCTTCGCCCTGTGGCCGTGGTTCGCCGTCGACGGGAAGTGGATCTGGGTGACGCTGTTGTGGATCGCGGTCGCGTTGTCGCTGATCAGCGCCGCCCAGTACCTGTGGTACTCGCGGGTGACCGAGAAGGCGCTCGCCCAGTCGAGCGCGGTGTAGGCGTGCGCTGCGACGTTCTCGCCGTCGGTACCGAGCTGCTGCTCGGGCAGATCATCGACAGCAACTCGGCGTGGATGGGCGAGCAGCTGGCTGCGCACGGCATCGATTCGCTGGTGCAGGTGAAGGTCGGCGACAACGTCGGCCGTATCACCACCATGCTGCGCCGCATGCTCGAGGATTCCGCCGCCGTCATCGTGTGCGGTGGCCTGGGGCCGACCCACGACGACCTCACCCGCGAAGCGATCGCTGCGGTGATGGGCGTCGACCTGGTGCTCGACGAGGCGATTGCCGACTTGATCCGTGAGATGTTCGCCAGCCGAGGGCGTCATATGCCCGAGAACAACCTGCGTCAGGCGCTGGTGCCGGTCGGTGCGACCGTCATCGCCCAGACCAGGGGAACCGCGCCGGGACTGATCTGTCCGGTCACGATCGATGGTGTCGAGAAGATCGTGTTCGCCGTACCGGGCGTTCCTCATGAGATGTTCGACATGTTCGAACGCGCCGTCCTGCCCGAGCTCAAGCGACGCACCGGCGACCCGTCGGTCATCGCCAGCCGAACGCTGCTCACGTGGGGTGAGAGCGAGAGCGGTCTGAACGAGCGGCTCGACGACGTCATCGCCGAGCTCGAGCTGGCCGGCAGCCCGACGCTGGCGTTCCTGGCCAGTGGTTGGAACGGCCTCAAGGTTCGGCTCACGGCCAAAGCGGCGACCCTCGACGCCTGTCGGGAGCTGCTCGACGTGTGGGATCGTCGACTGCGTGCGCAGCTCGGCGAGATCGTGTTCGGCGCGGATGACGATTCGATGGAGTCCGTGGTGCTCGACCTCCTCCGGTGCAGGGGCTGGTCGCTCGGGCTGGCCGAGTCCGTGACAGGCGGGCTGGTCGGTGCCCGCCTCACTGGCGTGCCCGGCTCGAGCTCGGTGCTGCGTGGGTCGATCGTGTCGTATGCGACCGAGGTCAAGCAGCAGTTGCTGGGCGTGAGTGACGGACCGGTCGTCAGTGAGACGGCGGCGCTCGAGATGGCGCACGGTGCGCGGCGCGTGCTGGGCGCCGACGTCGGGCTGGCACTCACCGGAGTCGCCGGTCCGGCAGAGCAGGACGGGATGCCGGCGGGCACCCTCTGCATCGGTCTCGTGTGGCCAGATGGCGAGCTGACGCGCTCGATACGGCTTCCCGGCCAACGTGAGCAGATGCGCCAGTTCTCGGTGATCTCGTCACTCGACCTGCTGCGTCGCACTCTGGGGTGAGGTAACCCGGGCCCCGCCCGCCACTACCGTTGCCGATGTGAGCGACCCATTCGGACCCCCGGCTGGCGTGCCTGGCCAGCCAGGGCCGCCGCCACACCCCGAGTTCCTCCAGCCGAAGTACCTGATCGGGCTCGGCATCGCCGCGACGCTGGTGTTGATCGCAGGTATCGCGGTGGCCACCCGCGGCGGGGGTGGCGAACCGGTCGCCCGGCCGATCGTCACGACGGCGACGACGTCTGCAACCACGTCCACCCGGGTGCTCCAGACGACGCCGGTGCCGTTGCCGCCGACCACGACTAGCACCACCAGTTCGACCACCACGACCTCGACCTCGACCACGACCACCACGACGGTGCCCCCGGTGCCCGCCGTCGCGAACGCCGGCGACGACCTCGCTGTCGATGCCGCAAGCGAGGTGCGACTGACCGCTGTCGACCTCAGCGAGGCGAACCAGTCGGTCGTGTGGAGTCAGGTGGGTGGCCCCGACGTCACCGCTGGTCGTGGCCGACTGCTCGGACGCTCGGTGACGTTCCCGGCGCCGCCCCAGCCGGTCACGTTGCGCTTCGAGTTGGCGGTTACGGGCCGCGGCGGCGACGTGGCGAAGGACGAACTGCGCATCGACGTGTTCGAACAGGCCGGACGAGCGCTCTTCGTCGATGGCGTCGGTGGTTCGAACGACGGTGACGGCTCGCGGGCTCGACCGTTGCGCGACCTATCCGTGGCGCTGGAGTTGGCGGAAGCCCGCGCCGATGGCACCGACGTCTACCTCCGAGCCGTGGACGTCACCTACGCGGTCGATGCCAAGGTGACGAAGGGGTCCAGTATCTATGGCGGCTATGACGACGACTGGGTCCACTCCGACGATCGGCGGACGCTGATCGGTGGCCAGCTCGTGTTCTCCGGACGCCGCTCGATCGTCATCTCCTCGATCGACATGCGGGGTTCCGACGACAGCGGCGGGCCTGCGCTCGGGGTGTCCCGGGCGGACTCGGTTCGAATCGTCGACTCGGTCATTCGGGCGGGGAACGCTTCGGTGGGTGTGAACGTGGCGGTCGCGATCGACGACGTCGGGACAGCGCAGATCATCGCCAGTCAGATCTACGGGGCGCAGGCGGGCTCGGGCGCGGACGCGGCGCCGGCATCGAATCCTGATCCTCCACCCCCGAACGGCGCACCCGGCAACGATGCGGTCGGCCCCGCCGGGGGTGCCGCGCAGCCGGGCGAGCCCGGTTCACAGGGGGGCAACGGGGGCGAGGGACTGGTCGCAGGCGACGACGGTGGCAACGGCGCAGCCGGTGGCCAACCCGGTGAGGACGGCGCGCCGGGCGGTGGCGGCGCCGGTGGCGCCCCGGGCGACGCCGGCCCAGGTGGCGTCGGTGCCGGTGAGGACGGATGGTCGGGAGCCCCCGGCCGGCCTGGCACGGCGGGACTCCCCGGTGAAGCCGGCGGTGGTGGCGGTGGCGGCGGCGGGCTGTTGTCCCACGATGGCGGCGGTGGGGGCGGCGGTGGCGCCGCCGGTGAGGGCGGTGAGGGCGGTCTGGGCGGCGCTGGTGGCAGCGCGTCGGTGGCGCTCGCGGTCGTCGATAGTCAGCGTCTCGAGGTGCGGGGCTCGCTCGTGGAGGCCGGTGGTGGTGGCGCTGGTGGCGCCGGTTCCGCCCCGCTCGCCGGCTCGTCCGGCGGCGACGGCGGGGCGGGAGCGCCGGGCGTTTCGTCGTTTCTCGACACGGCCGGTGCAGGCGGCAACGGTGGGGGAGGCGGTGCCGGTGGCCAAGGCGGCTGGGGCGGTGGCGGTGCCGGTGGCTTCTCGATCGGCCTGATCACCCGCAACGTGGGACGCAGCGTCGTCGCCGATTCGACCGTACGTGGTGGCCAGGGTGGCCGGGGTGGCGAGGGCGGCTTTGCGTCGTACGCCGGTGCACCCGGTCTGGATGGTGCCGGAGGAGGATCGGGCCGAGGCGAGTTCGAGAGCGAACTGGCGGCTCAGTCGTCGGGCGGCAACTCGATCGGCTGGCTCGACGACGGCGACGGCCGACGTGAGATCTCCGGCTCGACGATCGTGGCCGGCACGCCCGGCGAGCCCGGTGGCGAGGGTGGCCCCGCCGGTCGCGCGATCGACACCGCGTTCTGAGCCACACGTTGCGTCCGAACCCCGAGGGGTATTCTGTGCGGGCCCCCGTAGCTCAGCTGGACAGAGCATCGGCCTTCTAATCCGAAGTGCGCAGGTTCGAATCCTGTCGGGGGCGCTGTAGCCTGGAAACACTGTTTCCGGGGTCCCGGGCACTTGTCACGGTGAGAGGAATTTCGTGAACTTCAAGAAGGGCGAGACAGTCATCTACCCGCAGCACGGCGCTTGCGTCGTCAAGGGCTTCAAGAAGATGGAGATGTTCGGCGAGAAGAAGGAGTATCTCGTCCTCGAGACCGTCATCAGCGAGATGGTGCTGAAGGTTCCGGTCGACATGGCCGAAGAGGTCGGCGTTCGCCCGCCGGTCAGCGCAGACGAGCTCGAAGACCTCGTCGCGGTGCTCGCCAAGCCCGACCCCCGTGTGCCCTCCAACTGGAGCCGGCGTTTCAAGAACCACCAGGAGAAGCTGAAGAGCGGTGACGTGTACCAGGTCGCCGAGGTGGTCCGGAACCTCGCTGCCCGCAACCGCGACGCCTCGCTGTCGGCGGCCGAACGCACGATGTACGAGCGAGCTCGGGTCAACCTGATCAGTGAGATCTCACCGGCGCTGAAGGTGTCGTCCGAGGAGGCCGAGGCGTATCTCGACGATGCGCTCGCCAAGGGAGTGCTCAAACCCGAGAAGCCCGAAAAGGTCGCGAAGGTCGTGAAGGCCGCGAAGAAGTAGGTCGGAGCAGGCCGGTGCTCGGCCCGCTGCCAGCCCAAGTGTCGCGCTGAACGCGTTCGGTGACATATCGGGTCCAGTTGTCAACGCTGTGTAAGGCCGGCGTTCGCGTTGGGTCAAGATGCGATCCGGCCCCAACGAAGCGGTTCAACCGCGACGTGTAGTCGCCGATGGACAGATCGGTGGAAGCAGCCTCACCTTCGTGGATTCAGTCGCGCCTGGTGCATTGGCGCGCCGGAGTCCTCACGACCGCGGTGGTGGTGTGCGGGCTCGTGCTCGACCTGACCGTGCTCGGGGCGAACCCCAAGGTCGATGTTTCGACGAGCAGCGCCGCTGCGCCGGTCGTCCAAGTGCTCGGCGCAGTCGATAGCACCGTCGAGGTGGCCGCCGCCGTCCCGACGTCGGTCGATCTCGCACTTCCTCCCGTGACCGACGGCGCCGCGGCGCCCGAAACCTCGGTCGACACGGTTCCGGCGCCACCCGCGTTTGCTCCTGCTCCCGCTCCCGTCGCCGCTCCGGCAGCCCCGGCGATCGCTCAACCGGCGACTGCGCAGCCCGCTCCGACACAGCCCGTCGCCACGCAGCCCGCAGCCGCGCAGCCGGCGGAACCCCGTGCCGCTGCACCGAGCCCTTCGGCGACCACGGCCGCGCCCACCACGGCACCACGGACGACTGCGGCCCCCACCACCGCTGCGCCGACGACCGCTGCGCCGACGACCGCTGCGCCGACGACCGCTGCGCCGACGACCGCTGCGCCGACGACCGCTGCGCCGACGACCACGGTGGCGACGGTGGTCGAGTACCTCTCGTACACCGTGAATGGTGGCGTCGGCAACGTCACGCTCGCTCGTGAGGGCAACACGATCAGCCTCTACGGCTTCTACCCGAATGCGGGTTGGGTGTACGAGGTCGAGCGCAATGGTCCCAACACGGTGAAGCTGAATTTCTTCAATGTGCAGACCGAGCAGGATCGTGAGTGGAAGGCACAAATCGAGGGCGGCCGGATCCAGGTAGAGAACTGAGGAGCACCCGATGTCCGATCTGACCCCCGAACAACGAATCGCTCGGCTGCGTGCCCAGCGCGGCCAGGCACCCGTGCAGCCGACGCCCAGGGCTCCGGCACCGCGGGCCCCTCTGCCGCCTCCCTCCGCAGCCCACATGGTGGTCGGCGTCGCCCCGCCGTCGGCGCCACCCGTGCCCGGCGTCGTCGAGGCGACACCGAACCCCGCGAGCGTCTCGTTCGTCGCACGGCTCAACGAGCTTGTTGCGACCTACTCACCGCGCGCTCACCCGGCGCGACGCGCCCGGCGGGCCACGGCGATCGCGGCAGGTGTCGGCTTTCTCGCCATGTTGCCGATGATGGGTCCGCTCACGGCCGCCCAAGCGGATCAGCAGCCGGATGGCGATTCGAACCTCGACGACGCGACGCTCGCCGGCTCGGGAATTCCGGGTTCGGTCCCGACCGCGGTGGCGCCGGTTGTCACCGTCGACCCCTCGGCTGTCCCGACCAGCTCATCGCCCGACCAGGCGCTTGCGGGAAGCGTCCCGCTCGATCCGTCGCAGACGTCCATCGATCCATGGTCCACCGACCCGGTGCACGAGCGCACTGCTGTCCCCCAGGACAGCACCTCGACAACGACCGCCGAGCAGCAGGCCGAGACGGCCGCGGCTACGGCTGCCTCACCGTCGGCAACTCCAGCTCCCGCCGCACCGGCTCCTGCCGCTCCCGCCCCCGCGGCCCCGGCCCCTGTTGCGCCAGCCGCTCCCGCGCCGGCAGCTCCCGCTCCCGCGCCAGCGGCTCCCGCTCCTGCTGCTCCGGCGCCGACGAATCCTCCGGCGGCCGCTCCGGCGCCGACGAATCCTCCGGCCGCTGCTCCGGCGCCGACGAATCCTCCGGCGGCCGCTCCGCCCCCGGCCACCACGGTCGCTCCGGCGCCGCCGCCTCCTCCCGCGACCACCACGCCCCCTCCGCCACCTCCCCCTCCGCCGCCGTCCACCAACCCCAGCGGAGGCTGAGCTCGTGGCTGGCCCCGTCGCCTGGCCGGCGCCCACCGCGGTGGGATCGCACGCGCCATCCATGGTGCGGCCGTATGCCATCGCCGAGTTTCGTGCGATGGCGAGCCCGTGTCGCATCATCGTCGACAACGAAGACCTCGCCCGCTCCGGCGAACAGTTCGTTCACGACCTGGAGGCCCGTTGGAGCCGCTTCCTGCCGTCGAGCGAGGTCAGCGGCGTCAACAGAGCAACCGGCAATCTCGTGATGGTCTCCGAACCGACGGCGCGGTTGTTCGATCGGGCGGAGTTCGCCCGCGTGGCGACGGCAGGCCGGTTCAATCCGCTGGTGCTCGATCGCCTCGAGGAACTCGGGTACGTCCCGTCGCCGGCGGGTCCCGTCGACACGGCGGCCGACCTCGTCGACGCCCACGCGATCGCGAACCAGCCGATCGAAGTCTTCATGGAGGTGTGCGGCGTTCGGCTGCCGCCCGGGAGCCGTTTCGATCCGGGCGGGATCGGCAAGGGCTTGGCCGGAGATCTGGTGCTCGAACACCTGCGTTCGCTCGGAGCCACCACCGCTCAGATCGAACTGGGTGGCGATGTGCGTCTGTGGGGAACGAACTGGATCGGCGGTCCATGGTCGATCGATGTGCTCGATCCACGTGATCGCGTCGGGCTGCTCACGCGGCTCGAACTGACAGAGGGCGCGATCGCGACAAGCAGTGTGCTCGGTCACACCTGGACCGTCAACGACCGCCACCTGCATCATCTGATCGATCCCTCGACGGGCCAGCCCAGCGAGACCGACGTCTTGTCGGTGACCACGACCTCGTCCGAGTTGTGGTGGGCGGAGGTCGTCGCGAAGGTGGCGGTTCTCGCCGGATCACACCGTGCCCCGGCCGTGATGCGGCAGTATGGGTGCTCAGGCGTCGTGCTCGACCGGGCAGGAGCACTCGTCTCGGTCGTTGCTGATCAGCACGACGTTCTACAAGGGGAGGCACAGCGATGAGTTCGCAAGTGTGGTGGTTCGTCTCGCGATCGTCCGGCATCATCGCCTGGGCATTGCTCACTTTGTCGGTGTGCTGGGGTTTGTTCGTCTCGACGAAAGCGGTCGCGAAGGCGTCCACGCCGGCGTGGTTGCTCGATCTGCACCGGTTCCTCGGCGGGATCGCCGTGACCTTCACGGCGATCCACTTGATCGGGTTGTGGGCGGACTCGTATGTCGAGTTCGGCTGGAGTGAGTTGTTCGTGCCCATGGCGAGCGAGTGGAAACCCGGGCCCGTGGCCTGGGGAATCGTCTCGGTCTATCTCCTCGTCGCGATCGAGTTGACCTCGCTGGCGATGAAGTTCCTGCCGCGCAAGCTGTGGCGGGCCATCCACCATCTCAGCCTTCCGCTCTACGCAATGGCGACCTATCACGGCGTCGCCGCAGGTACGGACAAGACGAATCAGATCTTCCGACTCGCTGCACTCGCCTCGATCAACATCGTGACGTTCCTGGCGATCGTGTTGATTCTGGCAGCGCGCCGGGCCGCCGTGGTACGTGCCAATGCGATTCGCCCCGAGCGTGTCGCCGTCGACGCCGGCGTCTAGTGCTCTGACCACACTGGTTGGTGGGTCGCGTCCACCACTCGGGCGGCGGAGTCTGTTTTCCTGGTGGGATGACGAAACGTGTGCAGGTGCGTCGCCTGAACGACGCGGAAGGCCGTCAGCTCCAACAGATCGTCCGTCGGGGCGGCAAGACGGACCGATCGATCGTGAAGTGGCGGCGGGCGATGGTCGTGCTGGCGTCCGCTGGTGGCAATGATGTGGCGGCGATCGCTCGGCTGGTGCAGACGTCGCCGGATCGGGTGCGTGAGATGATCCACCGGTTCAACGATCTGGGGATGCGATCGTTGGACCCTCAGTGGGCGGGTGGCCGGCCCCGCCAGATCACGACGACTGACCGAGCGTTGATCGTCAAGACGGCCACCACGCGACCCCGCAAGTTGGGTCGTCCGTTCACGCATTGGTCGATCCGCAAGCTCGCCGACTACCTCGCGACCAGGCGTGGCCGCAAGGTTCGGATTGGTCGGGAGCGGCTGCGCCAGATCCTGATCGCGGAGGGGATCACGTTCCAACGCACCAAGACCTGGAAAGAATCACCCGATCCGTTGAAGGAACAGAAGCTGGCGCGCATCGAGTACCTGCTCGAACACGAGCGTGGTCGCACGTTCGCGTTCGACGAGTTCGGACCGCTCACGATCCAACCCTTCGGTGGCACCTCGTGGGCGCCCAAAGGCAAGCCGGTGCGGTTGCGGGCGAACTACCACAAGCCGCACGGATCCCGGCAGCTGTATGCCTGCTACTCGATCGGCGACGACGAACTGTGGGGAGCAATCGAACCTCGCAAAGGCTCAGCGGCAACGTTGCGGGCAATCCAGTCGATCCGTGCCCGGCTCGACGACGGCCGCCCGATCCACGTCATCTTGGACAACTTGAATCACCACAAGAACCGTGACGTACGCGCCTGGTGCGAGGCCAACAACGTGGAGCTGGTGTTCACCCCGACCTACGCGTCATGGGCCAACCCGATCGAGGCGCACTTCGGACCGCTGCGTCAGTTCGTGCTCTCCAACAGCGACCACCAAGATCATCCCGCCCTCGCTCGAGCGATCCGCTCCTACCTTCGCTGGCGCAACACCCACACCCGCGACCCCAAGATCCTCGCCGCCGAACGACGACACCGGGCCAAGATCCGCAGCGAACACCAACGCCGCTGGGGCCACCCCCGCCGCGCCGCCTAACGCGTGAACGTATGTGGTCAGAGCACTAGAGGCCGCCGGCCTTTGCCGAGCCGCCAGGGTCCGCGAACCACAGCTCACAGTGGCCGCCGGCTCAGAACGCCACCGTCGGCTTGCGTGGTTCGAACGAGCGGGGCCGTCGTCGTGGGGAGATGTGCGGCGACGGTGATGCTCGCCCATGTTCGCCCGGACGGATGGACGCAACGGTCCTGATCGCACGCTGCGGGTCGGCGAGGCGGTCAGTCGTCGCGTTGTTCCGAGCCGGTGACGGAGATCTTCAACTCGCAGTCCTCGCCCGGGCCGGTGAACTGAACGGTCACGTTCCCGTGGTCGGGGTCCTCGAGGCGGGCGTCGTACCCTGGCTCGGGGTGGATCTCGATCACCTCGACCGAGGTCGGCAACCGGACGGCGAGTACCCATCCGCAGGCGCTGTCGAACCGTTCGGGCTGGGCCTGATCGGCGATCGTCGTGCTGGTTGCGACCGTTGTCGTTGTCGTTGTCGATGTCGGAGGCGGGGCGGTCGTCGCGGCTGCCACCGGGGCGGTCGTGGCCGTCGTCGAGGCGACGGTCGCGCTCGGGGCCGGCGGCTCGCCGACGTCCGATGTGGTGGTCGGTTGCGGGGCGGTCGGCGGTGGTTCGATCTCGTCGTGATCCGTGGACGGCGTCACGGGATCGTCGACGTCCGTGTCGGACCTCGTGTCGTCGAGCGATGAACCGCCGTCGAGCGGAGCCGCAGGGACTGCGGTCGAGTCGGGCGGTTCGTCATTGCGATCGTCGACCGGGGCGATCGGCTCGAGGTCGGCGACGCTGCGGTCGGACGCGACGTTGGGTGCATCGTCCCGATCGATTCGCACCACCTGGGCAGCGCCTGCGAGGCCGGTGAGGCCGACCGTGACCGCAGCCGTGGTGGCGGCGATGCGGCGGCGGCGGGCCCGTCGCATCGCCGGGCGAAGTTCGTTCAGGAGTTGGCCGGCACCTTGCGCGCGACCGCGATCGGCGCGCTCGCGCAGCAGTCGGGTACGGAGTTCTTCGTCGTCATGCACGGTTGCGCCTCCGTTCGAGCTCTTCGCGCAGCCGAGCGCGGGCGTGGCTCAGGTGAAATCGCACGGTCCCTTCGGCGATATCGAGCAGCTCGCCGATCTCGGTGGTGGACATCTCGTCGAGGTAGAACAGCGCGGCGACGGCGCGCTGTCGATCGGGCAACTGTTCGAGTAACCCGAGCACCGAGTCGTCATGTTCGGCCAGGTGCGGCTGGTGGGACGCGGGGGGAGCCGATCGCTCTTCACGTCGAGTTCTCCGGGTTTCCGCGCGCTGTGCGTCGCGGCTGGCGTTGATGGCGATCCGTCTGACCCAGGCCCCGGGGTTGTCGTAACGACGAACGGTGCGCCATCTGGCGTAGGCCTTGATGAAAGCCTCCTGAGTGGCATCGGTGGCGCGCTCGGCGTTCCCGCACACCATTCGCACCGAATCCGAGATCGTGTCGAAGTTCTCGAGGAAGAAGGCCTCGAACTCTGCTTCGACGGAGTCGCGCCTGGACATCGTCAGGCCGAACGTGAGTTCGTCGAGGAACACGGCCGGCCACCGAACTTCAAGGCCCAATGCGTGATCCACATCCTGTACACGTCGCCGGGAACGCTACTCGTTGGTTTCGTCATCAGATCGTCACATGGGGAGATCGGCCCTGATCCAGGGCGTGTCGAACTCGATCGTCAGCAGCTGCGCCGTGTGTGCGAGCGGCCGCTTCGCGTCGAGCGAGATCAGGTTGGCACCCTCGGGTAGCTCGGCGGCCAGGGACGGTTCGCCCTCGATGCGTGATGGATGTACTCGTACGAACGGCGGTGCGTGGTGGTGGGCCTGCATCTCGGCGACGCCGACGGCGCGGCCGAATCGATGGGCGGAGTGATCGGGGCGCGGTCGCGATGTGCCCCGCACGGCGATTCTTCGACCACTTCGACCGGTATGCGTTCACGACGACCGACCACGATTCCGTGATCCGGTGCGGGGTCAGCACTGCGCGTCCGACGGCGCTGTCGGGGATCAACCGGCTGTGGGGATGGTGGGAGAACGCCCGCACGTGGCCGATCCCGAGCCCGGCCGCCGGCCGCCGGACCTCGGCCTCGCTGATCGACTGCAGGAGCGCGACATCGGCGTCGACGACGGCCAGCACGCCTTCGATTCCCTCGAACCCTGCATCGTGGCCGGCCAGGAGCGAGGTCGTCAGCTTCCACCGCTGCAGCACCGTCTCCACCGGCATGGGGGAGAGTCTTGCCGATCGTGGGTTCGATCCGTCGCCGACGTCGATCGTGTGATGTTCCTGCGACGCTGCTCAACCTGCGAGAATCGTGGCATGGCACGTGTCGCGTTTCTCGGTCTCGGTGTGATGGGAGGGCCGATGGCGGGCCATCTGGCGGCCGCCGGCCACTCCGTCACGGTCTACAACCGATCAGCGCCCGCGGCGCTCGAGTGGGTGACGCAGCATGGTCATCAGGCTTCTCCCACCCCGGCCGAGGCGGTCGAGGGTGCGGAATTCGTGATGATGTGCGTCGGCAACGACCACGACGTGCGAGAGGTCGCACTGGGTGCCCACGGAGCCGTGGCAGCGATGGCGCCGGGGTCCACGCTCGTCGACCACACGACGGCGTCGGCCGTGCTCGCTCGCGAGTTGGCCGCCACGTGCGCGGCCCGCGATATCGGTTTCGTCGACGCACCCGTGTCGGGTGGGCAGGCAGGGGCGGTCAACGGCCAGCTGACGGTGATGTGCGGGTCCGACGACGCCGAGACGTTCGGCGCGGCACGTTCGGTGATCGTCGCGTACGCACGCGAGTGTCGGCGACTGGGCGGCGCAGGCGCCGGTCAGACCACCAAGATGGTCAACCAGATCTGCATCGCCGGGTTGCTGCAAGGGCTCGCCGAAGCGATCGCCTTCGCACAGAGAGCGGGCCTCGACATCGACGATGTCGTCGACACGATCTCGAAGGGCGCGGCGGGAAGTTGGCAGATGGAGAACCGCGCCCGCACCATGGCGGCGGGCGAGTTCGACTTCGGTTTCGCGGTCGAGTGGATGCGCAAGGACCTGGGCATCTGTCTGTCGGAGGCGGAGCGGGTCGGTGCGCGGCTGCCGGTCACGGCTTTGGTCGATCAGATGTACAAGCAGGTCGTGGAGCGTGGGGGAGCGCGGTGGGACACCAGTTCGCTCGTGCAGCTCTTGCAGCAGCCGTAACGGTCGGCAGCCTCGTGGCCTGCGGTGGAGGGGGCGAACAGGCAGTGCCGACACCGGTCCTCGACAATGCCCGGGAGCTCGTCGTGTCGACGCTCGAGTCGGCCGATATTCCGGCCGAAGGCGCCGGCTCGGCGCCCGCAAGCACGACCGGCGGGGCGCCACAGGTGAGCGAACTCCCGGCGCCCGACGCCTCGCAGTACGAAGGGGCGAACCGGGTCGTGAACCTGTGGGTCGGGCCGGCCGGCGAGACCAGCTCGATCGACGTGTGGGGGCGGCGAACGTTCACGAACGGACCGATCTTGCTCGTCGAGGGCCTGGGCTTCGGCGAGGCATCCGACTACTTCGCGGCGCCACCTGGATACAGCCTGGTGATCGTCGGGGCCGGTGCGGGGCCCGATGGGGACGAACTGGCCGGCTTGTTCAACACGGGCGACGACGACCAGGTGACCACGATCTACACCAACGACGATGCACAAGGCACGGTGTGGGCGCCGAACCTCTGGGAGGCTGCCGCCGACGAGACGGCCCTGGCACCGCTACCGCCGCAGCCGGGCATGGGGCTCGTGCAGCTCTATGCGGCCAACACCCGCTCGTTCGACGAGTCGCTCACGGCTTCGATCGGGGGCAGCTCGTTCTACGTCGGCACCGGTGGGCGGCAGTGCGCCCGCCAACGCATCGAGGAGCAGGGCTTCCTGCCGAACGTGCTCGGCGGCACGCAGGACGTTCAACTCGAGCTGCCGCCGGGGATGGCGACGATCTCGCTGCACCCGTGGTTCTCGCCCGACGAATGTGATCAGCCCGCAGCGATCGACATACCGGTCGACGTGCCCGCCGACGGCACCGTGCTGGTGATCGTCTACTCGCGAGATGGTCGCGGCATCGAGACCTTGCAGTTGCCCGTCAGGTGATCTTGAGCGGGAGCCGGTCGACCCCGCGGATCGTGATGCGGTCGCGCCAGTGCGGCTCGCCGGCCAGTTCGATGTGTTCGAAGCGTCGGATCAGGTGCGTGATGGCTACCGTCGCCTCGAGCTTGGCGAGTGAGGCTCCGAGGCAGTAGTGCACCCCGGCCGAGAACGCGGTGTGGCGGCCGGCATTGGGGCGGTCGAGTACGAGTCGATGTGGATGCTCGAACATCGCCGGGTCGTGGTTCGCGGCGCCGAGCACGGTGAGCATCGTCTGACCGGGTTCGACGGTGATCGTCTCACCGCTCGCTCCCGCGAACGTCATCGGTGACATCGCCACCCGCACGGTGTGTTGCACCGGACCGTCGTATCGCAGCAGCTCGTCCACGGCGGTCGCATCGAGCGACGGATCGTGCCGCCATTTGTCGAGCTGGTCGGGATGTCGCAGCAGGGCGAGCACGCCGTTGCCGATCAGATTCACGGTCGTCTCGTGACCGGCGACGTAGAGCAGCACGACGAACGAGATGAGTTCCTCGTAGCTCAACGTGTCGCCCTCGTCCTCGACAGCGAGCAGCGCCGACAACAGATCGTCGCCCGGGTTGCCGCGGCGATGCTCGATGATCTCGATCAGGTAGGGCACGAGGTTGTTGATCGCTGCCTCGGCGGCATCGAGGTCGGCCATCGTCGCGGTCGGCTCGAGCCCGACGGTGAGCGTTTGGCTCCAGTCGCGCAGCTCCTCGGCGCGTTCGGTGGGCATCTCGAGCAACTCCGAGATCACTTGGAAGGGCACCGGAAACGCGAGGTCGTCGATCAGTTCGATCGAGCCGCGTTCGGCGGCGACGTCCAACACGTCGTCCACCATCCGCTCGATGCGCGGACGCAGCTGCTCGATCGCCCGTGGCGTGAAGGCCTTGGACACGAGGCGTCTCAGGCGGGTGTGATCGGGTGGGTCGAGGTTGAGGATGCTCTTGGCGCCACCGCGTCGGCGGTTGTGACGACGTACGGCGATCTCGTCGGATTCGTCGAGGATCGCATTGGCCTCCACGTCGCGGCTGACGTCATTGCTGCGCAAGACCTCGAACACGTCGGAATATCGGGTCAACACGACCTGTCCGGTGTCTGACCGGTACGCCGGCGCTTCGGTGCGCAGTCGGTCGTAGTACGGGTACGGGTTGGCCCGGAACTCGGGATCGAACGGGTCCCACATGCGATCGGTTGCGGGGAGTTCGGTGTCGCTCACGCTCAGATCCCCCGTTGCTCGTCGATATCGGTGACGACGACCTCGGCTCCCGGCCCGGCGAGGGTGATCGCCGTCGCTCCGCCGATACCGCCGACCGCGCCGGTGACGATCGCCCGGTGTTCTGCGAGGCTCATAGCGTTGAATCCGTTGCCACGGTGACAGTAAACACGCGTCGTCACGTTCGGAGGTGATCGTCCGTCATCTCTCGCGAGGTGAGCGACTCGTGGTGGGCCCTCCGCTCGGGCCGAAGACTGCGGCGACGGGCCTGGCAAACTCGTGCGGAATGGGGGAGGGACCGGCAGCAGCCACGGAAACCGAGACCGGCCCGGGCTGGAGTGATCTGGGAGCGTTGTGTCTGACGTTCTTCGCGCTCGGCGTGACGGTCAACGTGCTCGTGCTGGAGCGGGTCGGGTCCGAGTCGCTGACCGTGGTGGCGGCCATCGCGATCAACTCGGCCACGACCGAGCTGGCCTACCTCGCCGTTCGCGATGCCGGCGGTACCCAGTTGGCGGCTGTGATCGCCGGATGGGTCGTCGCATCGCGGTTCGGCCTGCTGGCGGTCAGTCTCGGGGCGCGCCTGCGCGTCGGGAACTGGCACCGCGCCGCTGCGGGGCTTCAGTCGTTCGACCCCAACGTCACGCTGGCGATCCAACAGCGGCACGCGAGCGATGTCGTGCGCGTGTTCTGGCGGGCGACCGCCGCCATGCACCTCGGGTGGCTCTCCGGTATCGCCGTGGGCGTCTTCTTGGGCAACGTGATCGGTGATGCTCAGCGATTCGGCCTGGACGCGGTATTCCCGGCCGCGTTGCTGGCGATCATCGGTGGCTTGTTGCGGCGGCGATCGGGGGCTGTCGCTGCTGCGGTCGGTGGTGGTCTGTGCCTGCTCTTGATCCCGATCGCACCGGCGGGCGTGCCCATCATCGCCAGCCTGGTCGGGGCCGTCGTCGCACTCGCCAGCCCACCCGAGGAGACGACGTGAGCTGGGCGATCGTGGTCGTCCTGGCCTCCGGGGTGTGGGCCCAGCGGTTGCTGGGCATGTTCGTCGGGGGGCGCGTGTTGAGCAGCCGGCCCGGGCTGGGCCGGCTCGCCACGCTGATTCCGGCCGCCGTGGTGATGGCGGTCATCGTGCAGCTCACCGTCGCCTCCGGGAAGTCGCTCGGGCTCGACGCCAGGGCGCTCGGGATGGGTGTGGCGGCGGTCCTCGTCTGGCGTCGGGCGCCATTCGTCGTCGTCGTCGTTGCGGCGGCGGCCGCAACGGCCTTCGTTCGGCTGTTGTGACCGCGTGGGACCGCGGTTCCGCGGCAGGGTACGGTGCTGATATGACCACGTTCCCGCCTGGATTCTTTTCCCGGGCGGACGAGTCGCCGGACCCCATCTTCTACGAGATGGACCGGCTGGTGACGCACCTCGACGACGCCGCGATCGCCGCTGTCGGTGAGCTGTACACCGAACTCGGGCTGGGGGGCGACGTGCTCGATCTGTGCGCATCATGGGTGTCGCACTTCCAGATCACCCCTGCACACCTCGTTGCGATCGGCATGAACGTCAACGAGCTCGACGCCAACCCGGCGTTGTCGGAGTATCTCGTCCACGATCTCAACGCCGATCCGGTGTTGCCGTTCCCTGACGCGTCGTTCGACGCCGTCACGTGCTGCGCATCGGTCGACTACCTGACGCGGCCGATCGAGGTCTTCGGCGAGGTGGCGCGGGTGCTGCGACCGGGTGGCCCGTTCGTGGTGACGTTCTCCAATCGATGTTTCCCGACCAAGGTGATCCGTGGTTGGCTGGGCTCTGACGATCGTGGTCACTGCACCATCGTGTCGGTCTACTTCGATTCGATTGCCGACTTCGACGAGCCGACGATCCAACTCCGCACCCCACCGGGCGAGGGTGATCCGCTGTACGCCGTGTGGGCGCTGCGCCGGGAGCCCGATGCGCAGAGGACCGCCGACGATGGTTGACACGTCGACACGTCGACACAGGGCCGAGTGGTTGACGATCCGACGCGCCGGTCCGGCTGACCAGTCGTTCATCAGCGAGATGCAATACGCCAGGTTGTTCGTCCCCCCGGGCGAGGCTGG
This sequence comes from uncultured Acidimicrobiaceae bacterium, assembly GCA_963701575.1. Classification (GTDB taxonomy): domain Bacteria; phylum Actinomycetota; class Acidimicrobiia; order Acidimicrobiales; family Ilumatobacteraceae; genus Ilumatobacter. The sequence continues at coordinate 1,836 of CAVPAQ010000021.1, read as the reverse complement.
GTTCTCACACTCGATTCTCGAACAGCCGAACGTCCAGCGCTACCACGCCGGGTTCGGCACCCCACCGGGCGACGCCGGCGCGATCGCCGAGGATCTCGAGCACCGGCTGCTGGGAGCTGCCTGGGCGCGTCTGGTGGAGGGTTACGGGTTCGTCGGTGCGCTCACTCCGGAGCTGGGTATCGCCGTGGTGGCCGACGCCAGGGGCCGGGGGGTGGGCTCGGCACTCTTGGGCCGGCTGACGGCCGTATTGCGCCGCGTCAGTCTCAGCGTCGACACTCGCAACCCGGCGATGGGGCTGTACGAGCGGTTCGGGTTCCGGACCGTGCGGATCGATGGCGAGCACACCGCGGTGATGTTGCGCGCCGGTGTCGAGCCGTGAGCGAGCTGCCGGCGCGCGAGTTCCTCCCCCTGCCGTCGGCCGGGCGGACCTTCAGGGCCGAGCGCGCGGTGCGCCTCGGCGATGTCGATCCCGCCGGCGAGCTGCGGTTCGACGCGATCGCGCGGTATCTCCAGGACATTGCCAGCGACGATGCCCTGGATGCTGGCTTGCCGAACGCACTCGGCTGGGTGGTGCGGCGCACGATGATCTCTGTCGACCGTCCGGCCGTGACGAGCGAACGGGTTGGGCTCACCACGTTCTGCACGGGCGCGGGCCGCAGCTGGGCCGAGCGACGCACGTCGATCACCGGCGAGCACGGGGCTTCGATCGAGGCCGTCAGCCTGTGGGTGCAGGTCGACATCGCCACGGGACGCCCTGCCAAGCTCGGCAGCGAGTTCTTCGAGATCTACGGCGAGTCGTCGAGTGGTCGCGTGGTGTCGTCGAAGTTCAGCCTGCCTGGTCGCCCGCCCGATTACGCCAGACGCGAACCCTGGGTCTTCCGGCGTGCCGATCTCGACCAGCTCGGGCACGTCAACAACGCAGCCCATTGGGCCGTCGTCGAGGAAGGGCTCCAGCAAGGAGGGGCCCGGCGTCGTGGTGTCGCCGAGCTGGAGTACCTCACGCCGGCCGACGTCGGGGACCTCTGCGACGCGATGTTCGATCACGACATGACGTGGGTCGTGGCCCACGGCCGCACGCTCACCGTCGCTCGCTGGAGCCCACTCGACTGATCATCCGACCGATCGCCGCTCGGGGCGAGGTCGGTCGTGCCGCCCGACTCGGGGCGGGTCAGGCCCAGCCGTCGTCGTCGCCGACCGGGTTCTCGAAGTCGGCGACGCCCTTTTCGATCCGCTCGATCAGTGTTTCGATGATCTGCACCCGCGCCCACCGCTTCTGCTCGCCCGACACCACGTGCCACGGTGACAGCCTGTGGTCGGTCTTGTCGAGCATGTTCTCGACCGCCTCGTTGTACTGGTCGATCTTGTCGCGATTGCGCCAGTCCTCCTCGGTCAGCTTCCAACGCCGCAGCGGATCGTGCTGGCGTTTCTCGAACCGCTTGAGTTGCTCGTCCGGGCTGATCTGCACCCAGAACTTGACGATGATCACGCCCTCGAGCACCAGGTTGCGTTCGAACTGCACGATCTCCTCGTACGCCCGGGTCCACTGGGGTTTGGTGGCGTATCCCTCGATCCGTTCGACGAGCACCCGGCCGTACCAGCTGCGGTCGAACAGGGCGAAACCGCCGAGACCGGGCACCTCCTTCCAGAAGCGCCACAGGAAGTGCTTGCGCTTCTCGTCGAAGGTGGGCTTGGCGAACGCCGACACGCGGTAGTGGCGCGGGTCGAGTGGCTCGACGATGCGTTTGATGGCGCCGCCCTTCCCGCCTGCATCGGACCCCTCCATGACCACGAGTACGCCGGGTCCGAGCTTGGGATCCTCGAGCAATCCTCCGAGAT
>CAVPAQ010000020.1:0-28768 GCA_963701575.1 uncultured Acidimicrobiaceae bacterium | reverse complement strand
GTCGGAGTCGGTATGGCGTTGCGGCAGGTCCGATGCGACGGCCGAGTCGACCCACGCCTCCGGGTCGTCGAACCCGTGGTCCCCGACGGGTGGCACGAGCGCCTCACCGGCGACCCCCACACCGCGGACACGGGGATCACGACCTCGTCGAGGTCGATGAGGGTCTCGTCATGGAGCAATGTCGCACGACGTCGGCCGAACGGTGAGCGAGCTCCGGCCGTGAGCACGAGCAGGACGAACCACAGAGTCATCTGGGAGGCCAACCACCAGCCGCGCGCCGGTCCTGCTCGTATGACAGCACGCCCGTCCCCGTTTCGCCGATGTCGAACGCCGTGGTCACGCCGAACCCGGTTCGGGCCGCGACCTCCTCGCCGTCGACGGTGAGTTGGAGCCGATCGTCGAACGGAATCGCGATGCGCACGACCCCTGGCGCGACTTCATTCGCGGCAACCGGTTCGCGACCATCGGCGCCAACCATCGACGGCACAGCGGCGCTCAGATCGGAACGCACCAAGGTCTGCTCACCCGCCCGACGGGATACCTCCGCGGGCAGCACCGGTCAGCTGAGCGCCCACCGGGAACCAGGCCTCGTTGACGAAGATCTCCAACTACGGCGGCCCGTAGATCGAGCCGATGTCGAGCTGGTTCTGGAAGGCGGCCACCAGACCATCGGCCAGCGGGAGCGGGTCGTCGACCTTGGAAACGACCCCGTCGGTCTTCGGGATGATCACGTAGCGGATACCGAGCGGCGCCAGAACGTGTCCCGCACGCAGGGTCGAGCCGTCGGCGACGAGCCGCAGGGCGTTCTCGACGGCGTCGTCCGCACGCGTGCGCTCCACGACGAAACGATCGGTGAAATCGAAGCTCCCGGCGTCCGTGACCGCATAGGCAATGCCTTCGGTGAACTCCCGACTCGGCACCGGCATCAGGCGCGGATCGCCCACGTAGAGCACGCGGTAGTCGCCGGCGGTGGGGTCCTGCGGGAGTTGTGCGGCCAGCAGGCGCGGCATCGGCGTTCGCGGCGTATGCCATGACCCATCGCCGATCGCCAGCACCGCCGGTACGAGCCCGACGACGATCGCAGCGTTGGCCAGCAGTCCGAGCGGCTGGCGCCAGCCGAACCCGCGGCCGAGGACATCCGAGCCGAATCCGCCGGCGATCGAAGCACCCCCCAGCGCCAGACCCAGGGCGATCGGAACCGCCAGCATCGACGGGTGCGGCAGTGCCACGTCGATCGTGCCCCGCTCGGACAGCACCAACAGCGCGCCGAACACGCCGACGAGTACTGCCGCCCGAACACTCCAGGTGAGACGCCACGCACGCGCGATGGCGACCGCAGCGATCACGGGCAGGTACAGGGCGATCGCAAGGACCGCGAACCGGTCGCTGGAGGGCGACAACGACGCGATGTCCTGGAGCCCGCGTCCGGTCGATCCGGCCTGATCGACCCCCATCAGGTCGTCCCACGCCCAGTGCAGCGCCCAGGGCAGATTGAGCAGCACCGCGCCCGCTACCGACAGCACCGTGCAGCCGGCCATCCACGAGGCCACCCGCCACGACCCTCCCGCCAGCAGCGTGGCGACGGCGACGAGCACCCCGACCAGCGCCCACAAGACGACGACGACCGGAACGAACCCTGACGTCGCCGCCAACAGGAGGGTCAAGAACGCGAGCGACCGGAATCGATGACGCAATCCCACGGTCACGACGCCGTCAGCGAGGTCGAGATCGGCCGCACTGGGGTCCGCGGTCTCGATGCCGCTCGCGCGCCTGAGGAGATGAAGCATCCACGGGAGGGCCGCGTACCACACCAACGCCGACCAGTCGCCCGTGCTCATGATGCCGGGGACGAGCGGGGTGCCGACGTACACGACCATCCCCGCGATGCGGGCCCGATTCACCGGGAACACGGTGGACAGGCGCCACGCGCCGAACGCACCGAGCACGTAGCAGCCCACGATCGACACGGTGAGCAACGCACTCATCCGGAACAACGTCAAGACGCTGCCCGCTGCGAGCAGCGCGAACCCGGTCGGCAGTGCAGTGGTCGATCCGAACGAGCGGCCGTCGAAGCTGCCGCGGTAGTGACTCCAGAGCTCACTCGGGCTGGCAGGGAAGGGCAGGAACTCGCCGACGGGAGGGACCGCGTCGCGAATGAAGGTGCGGCTGCCGATCACGATCGCCAGCAGGACGACGAACCACGCCAGCACCGGACCGAACGATGCTTCACGCCAGCGCTTGACGGTGGTGTCGGCCCCCACGAAAGTGTGGGTTTCCTTGCCCCGCAGGTACGACGTCAAACGTGAGCTACCACGGTCCTGGAGACCGAGCACCTCGCGCTCGTGGACCACGCGCTGCCCGCGGATCGCTCGGCGCCGTGACACGATCGATCCCGTCCGGGGCACCAGGCCCACCAGAGCCCGCAGCGACGCCAACGCTTCACCGAAGCGTCCCGTGAAGAGCCCGACGATCAGCTCGACGATCGTGAGCAACACGAGCTGGAACGAACGCACCAGCAGGCGCGATCCGCCCGTCAGCGTCGCGATCGTGCGCATCCGATGCCTGCTGCGCAACGTTCGGTGATTGAGATCGGGACGCCGTTCGGCGAGCCGCTCCCGGTGGCGCACCGAAGCGTTCGGCGCCACGATCACCCGGGCACCGGTCAGGTGAGCCCTCCAACAGAGATCGATGTCTTCCCCGTAGAACGAGATCACCGGGTCGAAGCCGGCCAGCGCACGGAACAGGTCGGCCCTCACGAGCAGGCACGCCGACGGAAGCACGAACACATCTCGCACGGCATCGTGCTGTTCCTGGTCGAATTCGCCCGGATCGATGACCGGATCCACCTCGCCGAAGCGGTCGAGCCCCAAGCCGACGTGTTGGAGCATCCGGGGTTGGTCCCAGTCGGTGAGCTTCGGGCCGACGATCCCCGCGTTCGAGCGGAACAGTTCTTCCACCATCACCCGGACGGCGTCGGGAGCGAGTGCGACATCGTCGTGACACAGCAGGAACAGCCCGTTGTCGCCTTCGACCAGGCGTAGCACCTCGTTGGCTGCCGGGCCGTAGCCGACGTTGCCAGGGAGCGCCCGCACGAATGCCGAAGGGATCACCGCTCGGATCCGTTCGGTCACATGAGCGATCTCGTCGTCTCGTGACGTCACCAGAAACAGCATCCGGAGGTTGGCGTAGTCCTGCGCAGCAAGGCTGTCGAGCGTCTCGTCGAACCAATCGTCCGGCTCGTGCACGACCATGACGGACACGACCGACGGCACGAGAAAGGGGTCCGTCTCCACGATGCACCGAGGCTAGTGCCCGAAGTACCGGTCCGGGCGGCGCTGTTGCGGCGGGCATCGGTCAGCACGACCGCCACCCAGAGATCTCGACCGGTATCCTCGGAATTCTCGTGTCCTCGCCCACCAACTCAGCGCTCCGCCGCGTTCCGCTTCCCGAGGGCACCCTGCCGGTCGGCCTGGCCCTGCTCGTGGCCGGCACCGCCACGTATGCGTTCTTCCGCGTCGGCACGCTCGCGTTGGGCGGCAAGGAGGAGTTCGCTCCGATCGTCGCCATGTGGTTCGCCACGTTCTCCCTCGCTCCGGGGTTCTTCCTCCCGCTCGAGCAGGAACTCGGTCGGGCGCTCTCTGCCCGCAAGGCAAACCGCGAAGGCGGCCTCCCCGTTGTGCGCCGAGTGGTCGCGATGGGGGCATTCATCACCTCCATCGTCCTGCTCGCGATCCTGCTCGCCAGCCCGTTGATCACCGCCAACTACTTCGACGGCGACTGGTGGATGCTCGCTGCGCTCGCGACGGCGTTCGTGGCCTACGCCCCAGCGCACCTCGCACGGGGCATCTGCGCCGGGACCGGCCGATTTCGGTCGTACGCCGTCGTCATGGGGTCCGACGGTGTGATCCGGATCGCGGCCTGCATCGTGTTGGCCCTGGCGGGCGCGACAGCGGCTGCTCCGTACGGCTTCGCGGTCGCGCTGTCGCCACTGGTCGCTGTAGCCGTCGTCGGGTATCGAGGGCAGTTGCGCACCCAACCGGGCCCCCCGGCAGCCTGGAACGAGGTGACCCAGAACCTGGGTTGGCTGCTGTTGGGCACGCTGTTCGCCGCAGCTCTGTTGAATGCCGGCCCGGTCGCAGCCAATCTGCTGTCGGGGAACTCACCCGAAGAGAAGGAAGCGATCGTCGCGTTCGGATACGGCGTCTTGCTGGCCCGCATCCCGTTGTTCTTGTTCCAGGCGGTGCAAGCGGCGCTGCTGCCGCGGCTGTCGCGGCTCGCCGCGCGGGGCGAGTTGGACGAGTTCCGGTCTGGTCTCCGGCGCCTGATGCAGCTCGTCATGCTGGTGGGCGTCGTGGGCACCGGCGGTGCCTTTCTGATCGGTCCGTTCGTGATCGGGCGCGTGTACGACGCCGACTTGAGCGGACGCACGCTGGCGATGCTCGCGCTGTCGAGCGCGATCTACATGGCAGGTCTCGCGACTGCGCAAGCCGTCATCGCACTGCGCGGGCACGCGCTCGTCGCGCTCGGCTGGGGTGCCGGCGTCGTCGCGTTCCTGCTGGGTACCTGGCTGTCCAACGACCAGCTGTTCCGCCGCATCGAGATCGGACTCGTGGTGTCGAGCACCGCGTCGCTCGTGAGTTTCTCGCTCGCCCTCAGGCATCGTCTGCGCAAGGGTGCAATTCCGACTTCGGGTTCGGTGATGGACGCGATCACCGACATGCCCTTCGAAAGCTGACGGGCCGGAAACCGACGTGTCGACAGCCGACGGGCCCTAACGGGCCAGACCGGCCTTCTTCGCCTCGACCTCCAGGTCGTGCTGCACCATCATGCTGACCAGCGATGCAAAATCGACTTCCGGCTGCCAACCCAGCCGCTCGCGGGCCTTGGATGCGTCGCCGATCAACAGATCGACCTCCGCCGGCCGGAAGAACTTCGGGTCCTGGCGGACGTAGTCGCGCCAGTTCTCGATGCCCACCTCGGCGAACGCACGCTCGACCAGGTCTTCGATCGAGTGGGTCTGACCGGTCGCGATCACGAAATCATCGGGCTGGTCCTGCTGGAGCATCATCCACATCGCCTTGACGTAGTCGCCGGCGTATCCCCAGTCCCGCTTGGAATCCAGATTCCCGAGCACGAGCTCGTGCTGCAGGCCGAGCTTGATGCGGGCCACGGCGTTCGTGACCTTGCGCGTCACGAACTCGATACCTCGCTTGGGCCCCTCGTGGTTGAACAGGATTCCCGAGCAGGCGTACAGGTTGTAGCTCTCGCGGTAATTGACGACGATGTCGTGCCCGAACACCTTGGCGCACCCATACGGGCTGCGGGGGTGGAACGGCGTCCCCTCGTTCTGCGGGGTCTCGCGCACCTTGCCGAACATCTCAGACGACGAGGCCTGGTAGAAGCGGATCGGGTTGTTCTGGCTCCCGCCGATCATGCGGATCGCCTCCAGCATGCGCAGCACGCCCAGACCCGTGATGTTGGCGGTCAGCTCGGCCTGGTTGAAGCTGAGCGCGACGAAACTGATCGCGCCGAGGTTGTAGACCTCGTCGGGCTGGGACACCTCGAGCGCGGCGACCAGCGACGGAAGATCGGCGAGATCCCCCGGGATCATCTCGATGAAGGGCATCTCCTCGAGCACCGCCGCCACTCGCGGGTTGCTCTGACCCTTGACCATGCCGTAGACGTCATACCCTTGGTCGTGCAGGAACTGGGCCAGATGCTGACCGTCCTGGCCAGTGATTCCGGTAATGAACGCGCGTGGCACCTTGTGGACTCCTCGATCGATGAACCTGCGCAGTCTAGGAGCCGGGCTCGTACCTCCCACGGAGATCAGGCGTTCGCGTCGGTCCCGCCGACTACCGTAGGCCGTTGCACATCGCAGACGACACCAACCACGATGACCTCCCGCCCCCTCCGTCTCGCCATCGACACCGGTCCGCTGTACGGCCACCGCACCGGCGTCGCGGTGGCCGTCGACGGCATGCTGCACGGATTGGAGCAGCGGGCCGAGGTCACCACGGCTCCGTACCTCGTCAGCTTTCGTTCGGATCCACAGGCAGGCCACCGCCGTCTTCCCGTTCCGGGGATCGTGGCATCGCACCTGTGGTCGCGGATCGATCGCCCCCGAGCCGATCGATGGCTGCGCGACGTCGATGTCGTGCACGGAACCAATTACGTGGCGCCGCCGACGGGGCTTCCCACGGTGATCTCGGTCTACGACTGCTGGTTCCTGGCCCACCCCGAGCTGGCGACCCCGATGGTCCGACGCGCCGCTGCCACACTGCGGCGAGCCGTCGATCGGGGGGCCTGGATCCACGCCAGCTCGGACGCGACTGCGGGCGCTGCCCGGGCCCTGCTGCAGACCGACCGGGTGGCGACGGTCCGGCTCGGACCTCCCCCGGCTCCGGTTGCCGCCGAACACCTCGCGACACCGACGATCGCCGGCCAGTTGGCCGCGAAGCTGGAGGGGCACCCGTTCGTGGTGTCGATCGCCACCGAAGAGCGACGCAAGGCCCTGCCCGTGCTCGTCGGGGCATTCGAGATCGTGGCCGGCGACGACGCGAGCGTCCACCTGGTGCTCGCCGGAGCCGCCGGCACGGAAACGGACACGATCACCGATGCCATCGATGCGCTGGCGGCACCGATCCGAGCTCGCGTCCACCGTCTGGGGCGGGTGGACGAGTCGACGAAGCATTGGTTGATCCGCCATGCATCGACGCTCGCCTACCCGAGCCTCGACGAGGGTTTCGGGTTCCCGATCCTCGAGTCGCAGCTGGCCGGCACTCCGGTCGTCGCATCCGCCACCGGGGCGATCCCCGAGATCGCAGGGACTGCGGCAGTCCTCGTCGAGGGGCATCGCCCCGACGACTTCGCGAACGGACTTCGGCGAGTGCTCGCCAGCGGTGTCGAACGCCTCGGCTTGATCGAAGCCGGCTACCGCAACGCCGGACGATTCTCGTGGGACGCCACGGCCGGCGGCCTCGTCGAGTTGTACCAACGCGCCCTGGAGTCGAGTTGATGAAGATCACGGTGCTGGCGGGGGGCGTCGGAGCTGCTCGATTCCTGAAGGGTGTCCTGGCAGCGGTCCCGCCGAACACCGTGACCGCGGTCGTCAACACCGGTGATGACACGGAGCTGCACGGATTGGCGATCTCCCCGGACCTCGACACGGTCACCTACACGCTGGCGGGGGCGATCGACCCCGACCGCGGGTGGGGTCTCGCGGGTGAGACCTGGCACGCGATGGAGGCGCTCCAGCGGTACGTGCCGGTGCGGCCGCACGGCTCGACGGCCGCCCCCACCTGGTTCAATCTCGGCGACCGCGATCTGGCAACGCATTTCTATCGGACGGCCAGGCTGGCCGAGGGGGCGACGCTCACCGAGGTGACCGCGGAGATCATCCGCGCCTGGGGCCTCGAGCTCGGTGTCGTGCCGATGTCGGACGACCGCTTCCGCACGGTCGTCACGCTCGCCGACACCGGCGAGCGACTGGCGTTCCAGGACTACTTCGTTCGGCTACGTCACGACGTCGCGATCTCGGCTGTGGATTTCGAGCACGACGGGGCTCGGCTCACCGGTGCCGCTCGCGCCGCGATCGCTCACGCCGACACGATCCTCATCGCTCCATCCAACCCGCTCGTGTCGATCGGGCCGATCCGGGCGCTGCCGGACGTCGACGAGCTGCTGGCCGCGAACCGGAGACGAACGGTGGCCGTGTCGCCCATCGTCGGGGGCGCAGCCCTCAAGGGGCCGGCCGATCGGATGCTGCGCGAGCTCGACCTGGAACCGTCCGTGGTCGGCGTCGCCCGCCTCTACCAACCCATCGCGTCGACGCTCGTGATCGACCCTGCCGACGCCCACCTCGCAACCGACGTCGAGGCGGCCGGCATGCGGTGCCTGATCGAACCATCGATCATGTCCGACATCGATCGGGCACGCACGCTGGCCCAGGCCTGCATCGGCGCCGCCGACGGACACTGACCGGTTTCCGGAGCACGGTCACCGCAGCTGCGCGAGGCCCTCCGGGAGAGACGGTCCACGGCGACCACGACAAGTGGATCCGCGCCCGGACCGGCGACACGGCGAACCGAGTGATCTCGTCGGGCGTCGATGGCATGAACCGAGCCTGCTGGCCGGCAGACCCCGAGATCGCCTGCCAGAGGTCGCGCAGGCTGGTCTGTACGCCCGTTCCGACATTGATCACCAGCCCGCTCCCCCGCTCTCCGGCGCGCACGATCGCGTCGACCGCGTCGTCGACGAACAGGAAGTCTCGGGTCTGGCGGCCGTCGCCGGTGATCACGGGCGCGGCCTTGGCGTCGGCGGCCGCCCGGAATGCGGCCACCACACCGTGCTCGGGACGTTGCCGAGGCCCGTACACCGAGCTGAGCGCCAGCGCCGTGAACTCGACACCGTCGAGCTCACGGTGCGCATTCAGCAGATCGACGACCGCCCGCGCGACGACACCCCGAATGCCTCGCGGTTCGATCGGAAGCTCCTTGAGCGGGATGTCCCGACTCGCCGGCCGACCGTAGAGCGAGGTCGCCGGCAGCGTGACCACGACCTTGGGCAGCCCGTGGACCCGCGCCGCATCGAGCACCGCCATGTTGGTGACGAACGAACGTGCCAGGAGCGCTGACGACACATCTCCGCGCGGAATCGCCGCGAGGTGGTAGAGCACGTCGGGAGCACGCATGCCGATCAGGGACGCGAACTCGCCGCTGGCGGCATCGAGGTGATGGATCTTGATCGAGCCGCCAGCCGATCGTGCGTCGGCAAGGTTGCCGAGCCCTCCGGTCGAGAGGTCGTCGACCACGTCCACTGCAGTCCCGTCGGCCAGGAGGCGGTCGACCAGGTGCGACCCGATGAACCCAGCGCCTCCGATCACCATCGCGTTCGTCACGGCTCCATCATGGCCGCCCGAATCAGCGCGTGCGCTCACCGGCGAGCGTTCGCGGGTTCACTCGGGAACCGGCAGCCGTTGCCCGACGATGCGGGTGCCGGCCTGCACGGTGTAGCCGGAACCGATCACGCAACCTTCGACAATGGCCGCGGACCCGACCTGCCCGGCAACGATCGAGCCACGGACGTCGGCATCGGCGCCGATTCGAGCGCCCGACAGCAACACCGAACCGATCACCGTTGCGCCGGCGGCGACCGTCGCGTCCTGCGAGACGACCGACTCGATCAGAACTGCGTCGGGCGAGACGACGGCGCCGGGAGCCGTGCCGTTGCGGGCGGGCCCGCGCACGCCCCGGACGAGATCGAGGTTGGCTTGCAGGAACTGCTCGGGCCGCCCTGTGTCGAGCCAATAATCCGTGGTCGCCACACCGGCGAGCAGCCCACCCACGACCAATTGCTGGAACGTGTCGCGCTCGATGGAGATTCGCCGGTCGGGCGGAATCATCTCGAGCACCGCCGGCTCGAGCACATACGTTCCGGCATTGATGAGGTTCGAATCGGTCTCGCCGGGCTGCGGCTTCTCGAGGAAACGACGCACGAGGCCTCGCTCGTCCATCTCGACCACACCGAACGCGGAGGGGTCCTCGACGGGCGTGAGATGGATGGTGCCGGCCAAGCCCAACCGCCGATGCTCGCTGATCAAGAAGCCGATGTCGAGATCGGTGACGACGTCACCATTGACCGCGACGAACCCTTCGTCGATTCCGGCCGACCGCGCTGCGAATGCGATCGCACCCGCCGTGTCGAGCGGTTCGGGCTCGACGGCGTAGTGCACGCGAACGTCGCCGTGACGGCCGTCGGCGAACGCCGTCGCAAACGGCTCGGGTTTGAAGCCGAGCGCAAGCACCACATCGGTGACGCCACCCGCAGCGAGACGATCGACCAGGTTCACGATCATCGGCCGGTTGAGGACCGGCAACATCGGCTTGGGAACGTGGTCGGTGAGCGGCCGCAGGCGAGTTCCGAACCCGCCGACGAGCACGACGGCGAACATCAGCCGCCGGCGGTGGTGGGAGCGTCCGAGGTGTCGGTGACAGCCGTTACGGCGGTGGTATCGGGCGTGGAGTTCGACGACGGCTCGCCGGTCGTGGTGCCTGCAACGGTGGTCGTGGCCCCCTGCAGCAAGTCTTCCGGCCGGATCTGGTCGGTGTCGGCAGCACCGAGCTGCGGGAGGTTCTGGGCCCACGGCGGCATCGGCTGGTCGGCATCCCTGGGGGTGAAGTAGATGCCGAAGACCATGCCGTCGTTGTCGACGTGCACCTCGTCCATGTTCGCGATGTATCGCTTGCCGCCGTCGGTGTCGGTGAACGAACCCCAAGCTTTGACCGAGAGCTCGGCATCCTCACCGTCGCACTTGGTGTCGCCCTCGATGTACTCCGGCAGCGGATCGAAGTTCAACGAAGGGAACTGCTCGTTCGAACTCAACGCAGAGGCCGACGGGAAGGTCAACTTCTCGTTGTCGATCGTCACGTCGTAGCTCCCGAGGAAGACCCCGAGCGTGGCGCGGCGTCCGACGGCGGCCGCCGTGTACGGGTGCCAGTGGATGACACCGTCGTCGTGGCTGTGGATGCCGGTCCGCAGGAAGTTGGTGTTGATGAACTGGCCCTGGGCGTTCTGCTCCTCGAGGTTGCCCTCGAGCTGATACCAGCTGTCGCAGAGGTAGAAGCCGTACGCAGCATGCCAGTGGTCGGTGATGGTCGGGGGAGATGAATCGGCGGCAGGCAGCGATTGCCGGCTGTACACGATCAGAGCGAGTCCGAGGATGAGGGTGGCCGCAACCGCGATCGGGAAGACCGTTCCACCCTGGAAGCGAATCTTCTGGCCCTTGCCCTTCTGCGCGAGCTTGGCGGCCTTCTTGGTCGACGAGGAGCTTCTTGCCACGACGGGCAGGCTATCGGCGGTAACGCCGCATCCCCAGGCGGCCTCAGCAAGCGCTCAGTTCGCTGCGATCGCGGTCATGAGCTGGTCGTACGCGGCACCGACCACCGCGGGGGACGCTTCGTCGACAACCCATCGACGGCCGGCCTGCCCGAGGCGGACCGCACGTTCACGATCGTCGATCAACGCCCGGATGGCTGCCACGAACGCGTCGAGATCGTCGGGCGGCACACTGATTCCACCACCGGATTCGGCGAGCAGCCGAGGGATCGCCGTGTGGGGATCGATCGAGGCCACGACGGGCCGCGCGACCGCCAGGCTGGAGTAGGTCTTCGATGGCACGCTGACGTCGCCGAGGCCCGCTCGCAACGGCACGACGTGCACATCACCCGAGGCGAGCACCTCGGGCAGCCGTTCGATCGGTTGATAGCCGACGAACCGAACGTTCGAGAGGTCCGCCGCCGCGGTCTCCAGCGCCGGGCGGGCGGCGCCGTCGCCGTTGATGACGAAGACCACGTCGGGACACCGGCGAGCCGCCCCGAGCACCAGATCGAGCGACTGCGACAAGCCGACGTTGCCGGCGTACAGCACGACGGGCGCATCGCCGATGCCCAGCTCGGCGCGATAGTCGGTCATCCGGTCGGAGGGGTGCAGCTGGTCGGTGTCGACGAAGTTCGGAATCACATGGACCCGCGCTGCGTCGCGGGGTCGCATCTTGGCCGCGACATTCGCACGGAGATCGTCGCTGAGCACCGTGATCGCACGAGCGCGTCGGTAGCTCAGACGCTCGAGCCGTTCGGCGGCGGCGATCACCCTCGGGTTCACGATCGCGCCCGTGCGAACGGCGGCGTCGGGAAACACGTCCTGGATGTTGAACACCAGGGGCGCCCGCTTCGCCAGTCCGACCACCCAACCGGTGAGTCCGAGCGTCAACGGCGGCGACATCGCGAGCACGATGTCGGCCTTCCGGAACCACCCACCGGCCCGCAACCCGGCGACGCCGGCCAGCACGCGAGAAGCCGGCGAACCCTGCCGCTCGCCGCACCAGGTCGCGTTTGTCGTCACCGGGGAACGGGTGTACTCGCGTCACGGTGCCCCAAGCGGTCGACTCGGTACGGATCCACCGGCCCGTCCAGCCTGCATCGATGCGCCAGTCGGCCTCGATGCGATGGTGTCGGTACCAGGGCAGAGCGGTCACGACGTGCAGCTCGTGGCCGAACGCCGCCAGCTCGCTCACGATCCTGGTCATCACCACTCCGGTCGGTGCCGTGTCGGGCTCGAAGTGCGGGCACAAGACGACGATCCTCATCGCGACAACGCCCTCCGGTACGCCTCTGCGAGCGCCCGGCCGGAGATCTCGGGTGTGAACAGACGGCAGCGGTCAGCGCCGAGCTCGACCAGTCGGGCACCGTCGATCATGGCCTGCTCGACCGCAGCCGCCCACGCTTGCGCAGTTGCATCCTCGACGATCACAGCCGCCGCACCCGCCACCTCGACGACGGCCTCCGCTCGACTACACACCACCGGTGTCGCCAACGTCATCGCCTCGACGAGCGGCGCACCGAAACCCTCGTATTCGCTGGGGAACGCCATCACCACCGCGCCGGCGACCAGCGCATCGCGATCGCCGGCAGGCACACGCCCCGCTCTGAACACGCGGCCTGACGCAGGGCTCGCCGCAATCGTTCGGCGCAGCGCGTCCTCGGCGTCGCCGACGCCACCGATCAGGACCAGCGCGATGTCGGGATCGAGGTAGGGCAACATGTCGACGAGCAGGCGATGGCCCTTGTGCGGGTGCGTGATCGCCGGATACACGACGAACGGTCGATCCCCCAGGCCGTAGCGTTTGCGGACGGTCGCGATCTCGTCGGCCGAGGGCGCCTGGCCCTGCGGAACGCCATGGGGGACCACGACGATCTCGGTGGCTGCGCCGCCGAACGATTCGGCCACGCGCCCGGCGACGTAGGACGTCGGCACCGTGATGACATCGGCGCCGGCCACGGACCGCGGCACCATGCGGTCGAGGTAGGCGTGCCGGCTCCTTCCGAAGTACTCGGGAAACCTCAGGTACTGCAGGTCGTGGATGGTGAGCACGACCGGTCCACGCCCGATCACCGGGGTCGTACCGCCACCGTGGTGGACGAGGTCGGCCGAGTTCGTCCGCGCCGCCAGCCAGGTGTGTTCGGCCAGGATCCGGGTCGCTCGCCGATCTCGACGCAGCGGCATCGGCACGACCGGCCACTCACCGACGAGATCCGGATAGGCGTCGACGAACGCCCGCTGGCAGTAGATCGTCGGCACGATCGAACCATCGGCCGGCAGCGCCGACAGCTGCCGAACGAGGTACTCCTCGGAGCCGCCGACCCGCCCGGGTGCGAGCCAGGTCAGATTCACGGCGACGCGTATCGGACCGGTCATCCGGCGGCCTCCCGATAGACGGCCAGCGTCGCCTCTGCGGTCGCTGCCCACGAGAAGGACGCCGCTCTGGCCCGCGCCGGCGACGACCAGGCGGCCGGATCGCCCAGCGCGGTCGTCAGACCCGCGGCGATCGAACCGACATCCTGAGGGTCCACCAGCAATGCCGCTTCGCCCGCAACCTCCTCGGTCGACGTCCCTCGACTCGTGACCACCGCGGCGCCCTGCGCCATCGCCTCGAGCACCGGTAGACCGAACCCTTCCTCGAGGCTCGGGTAGGCGAACACGGTGGCCGCTGCGTACAACGGAGCCAGATCATCGGCGGGAACGAAACCCAGGAAGCGGCAATCGAGCCCGGGGTGTTCCACCATCTCACCCCATCCCGCAGCACCTGCGATCACGAGCGGAAGCCGTTCGCCGAGCTCGCCCATCGCCGACATCAGCCGATCCAGGTTCTTGCGCGGCTCGAGCGTCCCGACGAACAGCACGAATCGATCGGGCAAGCCGTGCGCCGCACGCACACGATCGACGTCTGCCGGCCCGACGGCGACCGGGTCGACGCCCCACGGGACGACGCGGAGTCGAGCCCGGTCGAACCCGAGCTGCACCAGACCGTCAGCGGTCGTGCGGCTGGGGCACATCACCAGATCGGCCGCTCGGCAGCGTTCCAGACCGGCCCGCATCACCTGCACCCCGTGGCGACTGAAACGCTCGGGCGTGTGCACGAAGGCGACATCGTGAACGGTGACGACGTGCGGCGCAGCGGTCGGAGCGGGGATGGCGGTGGTCGAGTGGCACACGTCGACCGGTCCGCTCGCCCGCTCCACACGAGGCCGCCCGCAGCGGTTCCACGATTCGTACAACCACGGCCTCGCGAGCGGCAGGGATCGCACCGCGACGGTCGGGACGTAGGGCGGGCTCGGTGGCTTGCGGTGCCGACCCGCGACGCCGATGAGGGTCACGTCGGGCCACCGGTCGAGCTCGGACGCCACCCGCAACGCGGACACGGCGGTGCCGCCGGGAACGTCGTGCCAGCATTGCTCGAGGGTGTATGCGACACGAAGCACTTCCGGCACTGCCCCATCATGCCTGGCTGTGCCCCGGCAACCCACAGCTCACGCGACGACCACTCCCGCAGCGACCGCCGGCGCGCGGTATGCGGCGGCCAGCGAATCGACGGTCTCGTGGGCGTTCAAGCCACTCGGGTTCGGCACGATCCACAGGGTTGCACCCTCGAACGCCTCGGGCTGCAGCCCCATCACCGTCTTCGGCCGGTCGAAACGCGGTCCGATACGCCGTGATGCCCGCCACGGCGACCACGGTCGGCCGGTGTCGGCCGACGAACCGCCGGAGTTGTTCGCCGCCTTGACGCAGTTCGGCGGCCGAGAGTTCAGATGCCTTGGCGGTCGCTCGATGCACGACATTGGTGATGCCGATCCCACGGTCGATCAGGTGCTGCCGGTCGGCATCGGTCATGCCGGCGCCCCGGTCGATCTCGTGGCCGATCACACCCGCCGCCCGAAGCGCCGGGTAGAAGCGGTTGCCGGGGTGCGCGAAGTGGGTTTGGGTGGCAGCCGTCCACAGACCGGGGTTGATGCCGACGAACAGCAACTTCAGTCCGGGACCGACGAGGTCGGGCACGGTCGCGTCGGCGAACGACTCCAGCTCGGCCCGTGTGAAACCCACCAACAGGAGGGTAGGTCAAGAGGGCAGGGCAAGAGGGCAGGGCGCTGGGTCGCCGATCAGTTGGTGAGCTGTTCCACGAGCTCGCTCAGCGGCTCGCGGTAGTGGCGCAGGAGCGGGATCCCGCTCTCGCGCAGGGCGGCGTTGTCGAGCACGCTGTTCGCGGGCCGCGGCGCCGGGCGCGGCGGATGCAGGTCAGCGGTCGCGATCGGCTCGACCATGTCGGGGTCGTACCCGGCCGCCGACACGACATCGCGGACGAACTCGTACCAGCTCACGGCCCCCTGGTTGGTGACGTGATAGATCCCCGAGCGTCGCTCGACGGCCAGTCGGCGCACCATGGGTGCGAGATCGGCCGTGAACGTGGGGCAGCCGCGCTGGTCGTCGACGAAACGGAGCGTTGACCGCTCAGCCGCCAACCGCAACACGGTCTTGACGATGTTGTAGCCGTTGGCGCCGCTGACCCACGATGTCCGCACGACCGTGGCGCCCGCTCCGACCTCGATCTCGCCGCCCAACTTCGATTGCCCGTAGACGGAGGGAGGAGCAGCGATGTCCCACTCGTGGTATGGCCGGTCGAGTCGGCCATCGAACACGTAGTCGGTGCTGAGTTGCACCAGATGGGCGCCGCAGCGCCCACTCGCCTCCCGTAACCATCGCGGGCCGAGCGCATTGACCCGGAAGGCTCGTTGGTGGTCGCCCTCGCAGGCGTCGACCGCCGTCCAGGCGGCGGTGTTGACGACCACGTCCGGGCGTACCGCTGCGATGGTTCCGTGAACCGCATCTCGATCGCCGACGTCGAGTTGCCCGCGGTCGGAGCCGATGACCTCGTCGCCCATCGCCGAGCAGTGGGTGACGAGGTCGTGGCCGAGCTGGCCGGCGGCGCCGGTGATGAGGATCCTCATCAGAGACCGTTCCGGGCCTTGAGCGGCTCCCACCAGTCGCGGTGGTCGCGGTACCAGGCGACCGTGTGCTCGAGGCCCTGATCGAAGTCGCGTTCGAGTCGCCAACCGAGCGCATTGATCTTGTCGATCTGCACCGAGTAGCGCCGATCGTGCCCCAGGCGATCGGGGACCCAGTCGATGAACGATTCGTCGCGTCCGGTGAGCTCGAGCAACCGCGATGTGATGTCGCGGTTGGTGACCTCGTTGTGGGCCCCGATGTTGTAGATCTCGCCGACGGCGCCTCGCTCGAGTACCAGATGCGCAGCCCGGTTGTGGTCCTCGACGTGGATCCAGTCACGCACGTTGCCGCCGTCGCCCATCAACGGCACCTGCTTGCCGTCGAGCAGGTTCGTGGTGAACAGCGGGATCAGCTTCTCGGGAAACTGGTACGGGCCGTAGTTGTTCGAGCAGCGCGTCACCACGACCGGCAGCCCGTACGTGATGTGATAGCTCAGCGCGATCAGGTCGCTGCCTGCCTTGGCCGCCGAATACGGCGACCGAGGGGTGAGCGGATCGTGCTCGGCGTACGAGCCCTCCTCGATCGAGCCGTACACCTCGTCCGTCGAGATGTGCAGGAACTTCCCCACCTCGGCCCGCAGCGCCACATCGCACAACACGCCGGTGCCGAACGTGTTGGTCGTGATGAACGCGTACGGATCGACGATCGAACGGTCGACGTGGGTCTCGGCTGCGAAGTGCACGACGGCGTCATGGCCGGGCAGGTGCTCGGTGACCGCATCCTGGTCGCAGATGTCGGCGTGCACGAACCGGCACCGACGGTCGTCGAGGACATCTTCGATATTGGCGAGGTTGCCGGCATAGGTGAGCTTGTCGAACACCGTGATCTCGTCGTCGGTGTTCGCGAGCACCCAGCGCACGTAGTTCGACCCGATGAAGCCGGCGGCGCCGGTGACGAAGAGCTTCACGGCGCACCCTGCTCGAGGTCGGCGACGTCGGCCAGCAGCGGTGCGTCGCGATCCTTGGCCGATATCTGTGCCGGGTCGTCGGGATCGATCGGGATCGGCCAGATGTGCTCGAGCGCCGGATCCAGAGGTGTGCACGCCAGCCCTGACAAGGTCGGTGTCCACTCGGCGTCGAAGCAGTAGATGTACTGGCATCCGACGGTGAGCGCCTGGAAGCCGTTGGCCACACCGGCCGGCACGAGGACCTGCACACCGGGGCGCAGCTGGACGGTCTCGATCTGCCGAAACGACGGTGAGTCCCGTCGCAGGTCGACATAGACGCCGAGCACTTCGCCGGCAGCGACCGTGAGCAGCTTGGTCATGTGCTCGGCGTGCATGCCCCGCACCGACCCGAGCGCCGATTCGGTGATGTTGATCTGCTGGAACGGCGCAAGCCGGACGCCTGCCGCTTCGAACGCCGAACGGCGGAACAGCTCGCGAATCGTCCCGCGATCGTCGGTGATCTGCTTCGGCGTCGCGACGAGCAACCCGTCGATCGTTCCGGTGCGCATTTCGAATTCGACGATCTGGACCGGCACCATCGCCCTCCTATTCGACGTCGATCTGACAGTGGTCGCCGACCATCAGGCGCAGTGCCCGCGGCTTCTGCCGCGAACGCTGCACGCTGGCGTTCGAACCGATCAGGCTGTCCTCGAGCCGGGCGATGTCGATCACCGAGGAATCGTCCATCACGACGGAGTGCTCGACCTCGGAGTGCCGCACGATGCAGCCGTTGCCGATCGCCGAGAACGGGCCGATGAACGAGTCCTCGACCAGCGTCCCGGCGCCGATGGCGACGGGGCCGCGAATGGTGGAGTTGACGACCCGTGCCCCCTCTCCGACCACGACGCGGCCCTCGATCACCGATGCGTCATCGACGTGGCCGTCGATGCACGTGCGGATCCTTTCGAGCAGCAGTCGGTTCGCCTCGAGCAGTGGGGTGAGCTTGCCGGTGTCGATCCACCATCCGGTCAGCAGCTCGCAACGGACTCGTTCGCCCTGGTCGATCAACCACTGGATGGCGTCGGTGATCTCGAGTTCGCCGCGCTCGGACGGCGCGATCGCGGCGACGGCATCGTGGACCCGCGACGTGAAGAGATACACGCCGACGAGGGCCAGATCGGACGGCGGGTCAGCGGGCTTCTCGACGAGGGCGACGACGTTGCCGCCGTCGTCGAGCGTCGCGATCCCGAAGCGATGCGGATCGGGAACCTGCTTCAGGAGGATCTGAGCAGCCGGTGGATCGTCGCCGCGGCGTGCACGCTCGAACGCATCGGCGAAGGCGGCAAGATCTTGTTCGAGCAGATTGTCGCCGAGGTACATCACGAAGTCCTCGTCTCCGAGGAACTCGCGTGCGATCAAGACGCAGTGGGCCAGACCGAGCGGGGAGTCTTGGGGGATGTAGGTGAACGCGGCGCCGAATCGTGAGCCGTCTCCGAGTGCCTGCATCACCTCGGCCCGGGTGTCGCCGACGATCACCCCGATCTCGGTGATCCCGGCGGCGACCATCGCCTCGATCCCGTAGAAGAGGATCGGTTTGTTCGCCACGGGCACGAGCTGCTTGGCACGGGTGTGGGTGATCGGCCGCAGCCGAGTTCCGGCCCCGCCCGCAAGAATGAGAGCTCTCATGCAGCGTGCAGCCTAGGTGAGCGACTCGGTGGCGGTCGTGGTCTCGAACTCGACGGGAGCGGGCGCCTCACCGCGGAAGTACGCCAGCAGTGAATCGGCGCCGTCGCCGAGCCTGAGCACGGCATTTCCGTCGATCGTGTCGTTGACCACCGGTAGCGCAAACGTCCGGATTCCCTCTTGGGCAGCATTGCGCAGCGCGTCGGCAGCCTTCAGCGCGTCGAGGTTGGCGTCGATCCGCACCGAGCCGACGACTGCGTCGATCGTGTCGCCCGAACCGAACGGGCTCGACTGCAGCTTGCGCAGGGCTCCGTCGACGGCGGCGCGCAGGAACAACTGTTGACGCTCGATGCGGCCGAGATCGGACCGCGGATCGATCCGCCAGTTGCTGCCGTCCCATTCCTCGTAGTAGCGGCTGCGGGCGAACGCCAGGGCCTGCACCCCGTCGAGCATCTGGCAGCCCTCGTCGAGCGACAGGCCGCTGTGCGTGTCACGCGATTGGTAGCCGACGCACACCTCGACGCCCCCGAGCCGATCGATGATGTTCTTGAAGCCGACGAAGTCGACCTCGACGTAGTGGTGGATCGGAATCCCGAGCGACTGGGTGACGGTGGCAGCGAGACGCTCGGGGCCATCGTTGTAGGCGGTGTTGATGCGCTGGCTCCGGCCGGTGTCCGCGATCTCGACCCACAGATCTCGCGGCAGGCTCATCAGCGATGCGCCACCGTTGCGCTCTTGGCGCAGCACCATGATCGTGTCGCTCCGTCTGCCCCCGACGCTGGCGTCGTCCCCGATCACACCGGCATCGGCGGAGTTGGCGTCGACGCCTTCACGGGTGTCGGACCCGACGAGCAGGTAGTTCTCCGCGGGATACTCGATCGATGTGTCGTTCTGCTCGGGCACGGCCGCGAGCACGGATTCGAGGCCGGCGATGCGCTCGACGTCGTCGGTGCGCGCATTCGCTGCTCTGATCACACCGAAGGTACCGACCGACGCGACCAAGACGGCCACGAGGGCAACCCATGGCAAGGGCGATACAGGGCGACGGGATCGTGGACTGGCGGGCGACTCGGAACTCACCCGCCGAACGGTAGCGGTGAGCCCGGCATTCCCGGCGTCACGCCGGCCGGAGGTGCACGACGTCGCCGATCGACAATCGATGGCTGATCGCACATTCGTCCACCACCACGAGGCGGCCGTCCCGCTCGACGTCGACGGCCGTGCCGACGACGTGCCCGTCAGGGAGCTCGACCCGGACCCGGGCGCCGAGCGTTGCCAGCGTCGAGCGATAGCGGGCTTCGACGTCTTCGGGCAGCGAGTCGTACGAAGCCAGCAGTCGCGCCAGCACCTCGCCCGGTGACACATCGGCGTCGAGCCGGGCCGCCCCGTCCGGGGCCCAGCCGACGTTCAGGCCGATGCCGACGACGACGGAACCGTCCTCGGTGCGCTGGGCCAGCAAACCTGCCAGCTTGCGACCGTCGAGCAGGACGTCGTTGGGCCATTTCAGTGCCGGCGACCGGGACGAGAGCGGCCGGACCGCGTCGACCGCTGCCAACGCGACGCGCCGCATCAACTCGCCCGGGTCGGCGGGAACCTCCCGGAACAGCAGAGACGCCAACAAGTTCGAGCCGGGCGGGGCATCCCATCGTCGATCGAGTCGCCCGCGGCCCGCCGTTTGATGATCGGCCCGCAGCACCGACCGGTCCGGAAGCGACCGATACTGCGCCAACAGGTCGGTGTTGGTGCTTTCGGTCTGGGTCAATTCGCGCACGGTCCACCCGGGCGGCCAATCGCCGGACGACACCTGTTGCTCATCCGCGATCTCCGAATCCGCACTCGGAGAATGGCCCAGGGGTTCCATACGCCCTACATTGGCATCCGTGCTGCAGAAGATCCTGATCGCAAACCGCGGCGAGATCGCCGTTCGAGTCATCCGAGCCGCTCGCGAGCTCGGCATCGCAACGGTGGCCGTGTACTCCGAACTCGACCGGAATGCGCTGCACGTCCGCACTGCCGACGAGGCATTCGCGCTGGGCGGGCAGACATCCGCCGAGAGCTACCTGAACACCGACGCGATCCTCGATGCCATCCGCCAGAGCGGAGCCGATGCCGTCCACCCGGGCTACGGCTTCTTCGCCGAGAACGCCCAGTTCGCCCGCGCCATCATCGACCTCGGCGTCACCTGGATCGGCCCGCCGCCCGAAGCGATCGACGAGATGGGTGACAAGGTCTCATCGCGCCTCGCCGCCCAGCGCGGCGGCGCACCGATCGTTCCGGGCACCACCGCCTTCGCCAAGGGTCCCGACGAAATTCGCGATTTCGGCAACGAGCACGGCTGGCCCGTATGCATCAAGGCCGCGTTCGGCGGCGGAGGGCGCGGCATGAAGGTCGTGCAGTCCGCCGGCGAAGTCGACGACGCGATGGCGAGCGCGCAACGTGAAGCAAAGGCGTTCTTCGGGCGCGACGAGGTCTATGTCGAGCGGTATCTCACATGGCCGCGGCACGTCGAGGTGCAGATCGTCGGCGACCAACACGGCGACGTCGTGTGGGTGTCGACCCGCGACTGCTCGTCGCAGCGTCGTCATCAGAAGCTGATCGAGGAGGCTCCGGCACCCGGCTTGCCCGACGGGGTCGAAGAGGCCATGGGGGCAGCGGCCGTGAAGGCGGCGAAGGCCGTCGGGTACTTCAACGCCGGCACGGTCGAATTCATCTACCAGGACGGCGACTTCTTCTTCCTCGAGATGAACACGCGGCTCCAGGTCGAGCACCCCATCAGCGAGGTGATCACCGGTATCGACCTCGTCGAGTGGCAGATCCGGGTCGCCTCCGGCGAGCCGTTGCCGATGACCCAGGACGAGGTCGCTGCCCACCGCTACGGACATGCGATCGAGATCCGCATCAACGCCGAGGATCCTGCGGGTGGCAAGTTCCTGCCGTCACCCGGCCCGATCAACAAGCTCGTCGCTCCCGACGGGTTCGGTGTGCGATTCGACTCGGGCTACGAGAGCGGCGACGAGATCAGCCAGTACTACGACAACCTCGTCGGCAAGTTGATCGTCTGGGGCCGCAACCGCGAGATCTGCATCAATCGCACCATCCGGGCCCTCGACGATCTCGTGATCGAGGGGGTCGCCACCACGATTCCCGCAGACCTGGCGATCCTGCGCCACCCTGACTTCCAGGCCATCACCCATTCGACCAAGTGGGTCGAGGAGGTGCTCGATCTGTCCGATGTTCGGGCGACATCGGCCGCGGCCCCGGTCGGCGACGACGGCGAGGACGCCGTTCCACTCGTGCAGCGCAACACCACGGTCGAGGTCAACGGCAAGCGCTTCGACGTCAAGATGTGGGTGCCCGAATCGGTCGGCGTCGCCACGGCTCCCGCCAAGGCGAAGAAGAAGCGGGTGGCTGCCGGCGGTTCCGGTGGTGCCGCCGCTTCGGGCGATGTCTCGGTGCCGATGCAGGGCACGATCGTGAAGGTGCTGGTCGAGGTCGGTCAAGAAGTGACGGTCGGCCAGGGCATCGTGGTGCTCGAGGCGATGAAGATGGAGAACCAGATCAACGCCGACAAGGCCGGCGTCGTGAAGGAGATCAAGGTCGGTCCGGGCGACACGGTCGGCGGCGGCGACATCGTCGCGATCATCGAGTAGCGAACGGCCCGGCCGGGCCGGGCCCGCCGGTCTCTGCCGACACCGGTTCGACGGGCTTCGAGGATTTGTGCAAATCTGCATGGGCGACTTGACGGCGGGGGCCGCGCGAGTGGTCCATATCCGTGGACCCATGAAGGAAGAGGAATTCTTATGGATTTCTTCAGTCGAAACGTGATGATGACCGGAGCGCCGACGGCGTACATGGCATTCGCCACCGAGATGCGTGCGTATGTCTCCGACAAGCTCGGACAGGAGATCGCTCTCTGGTCGGTCGGATTCGGCGCCCCGCGCGGCGCGCTGACCTACACGGCTCGTGTCGACGGTCTCGCCGGTGTCCACGCGATGAACGCAACCCTGATGGGTGATGCCGATTACCTCGCCAAGTTGGCCATGGGCGCGGCGATGGGGGGCGGGCCTGCAGAAGACAGCCTGATGCAGCCGCTGTACGGCGAGATGGGCGATCCGCCACCGGTCGGGTCGGTGGCGACGGTCACGACCGCTGTGATCGGCAACGGTGCGTATGCCGACGCAATCGGCTGGGGTGTCGAGATGGCGCAGCTCGTGGAATCGATCTCCGGTACACCGATGATCTTCGGGATGAGCGCGTTCGGCACGTTCGGCCAGGTGGTCTGGATCAGTGTTGCCGCAGACGCAGCCGCAGCGGACGCCGCGGGGAATGCGGTCAACTCCAACGCCGACTACATGGGCAGGTTGAGCGCGATCGCAGACCTGTTCGTGCCCGCCTCGGGCCACCGCTCGGTCGCCTCTCGTCTCGCCTGACGGGTCTGCCGGTCACGGGTCTGCCGGTCACGGGCAGGCGACCCGTGACCGGCGCCGATCGGGTGGACACGACTCAGCCCGACGACCATCGGCTGAGCGCTACGACCACCTGATCGTGCCGGCCGAGCGCCAACGACCCTGCGACGACAGTGCCGACCGCGAGCGCGAGCCAGCCGAGTTGCTGCGAGCGACGGTCGTCGGGGTCCACTGCGAGGTAGAGCAGGAAGATCACGATCAAGGGCATCAGGGCTCCGATCATGTACGCCGCCATCGGGACCAATTCGGGAATCAGGTCGGCTTGCCCGGCGGTCAGGATCGAGCCCAGTTCCGAGCCGACGCACGGCCGCCACCACAGCGTGGCCATCAGGCCGACGATGCCGACGACCGCGGCATGGCTGCGGGGATCGCCCCACGTCTGCCACCGTTGTGCCGCTCGAGGTACGACGATCGCAGCGAGCAAGGCGATCACGAGCAGCCCCGAAGCGTTGAGCCAGAGCCCATCGAGCACGAACCGGTTTGCCACCAGCAGCCACCCGCCGACGATCGCGGCCGCCAGGGCCGCGAGCAGTGAACGCCAGTTCGCCCGGGCGCACACGAGCGCGATCGCCGACGGGGCGATGAGCAGGAAGGTGCAAGGCTGGGTCGTCGCCCGCACCGCCTCGACGAAGGGCCCCATCACCACGTCCGGTCAGGCCGGCTCGGCGAGGAGCGCTCGTACCGCGGCGTCGATTTCGGCATACCTGCCCTCGCCGATGTGGTCGTATCGGATGTGCCCATTGCGATCGAGGAGGTAGATCCGTGGCCAGTGGGCGCGGGGACCCTCCTGCCAGAGATGGAATGTGCGCTTTCCGGAGTCGAGCACGATCGGCCAGGTGACGCCCAGGTCCGCCGCAGCTGCGACGATGTTGCCGACCTCGGCCTCGTACGAAAACTCGGGGGCATGAATGCCGACGATCTCGAAACCCTGGTCGCCGTGTGCTGCGTACAGCTCCTGCATGTGCGAAAGGGTCGCCTTGCAGTTCGAACAACCGAACGTCCAGAACTGCACGGCGACGACCTGACCCTGCAGTTCTTCGAGCGAGGTGACGTCGCTCTGCAGCCATCCGTCGATGTCGAGCAACTCTGGGTGGATACCGCGGTCGGGAAGCTCGGGGGTAGCCGCCGTCGTCGTCACGACGGAATTCGGTCGTGGTACGAGCTCCCGCTCGCCGGCGGCATCCGCTCCACCGGCCGGCGCCGAATCACCGCCGGTGAGCACGAGCACGCCCACGAGAGCTGCGAGCACGACGAAGGCCGTCGCGGCGACGATCCGGATCGAGGAACTCACCCTGTCAGTGTGTCCAGGCGTCGACGACGATGCCAGCAACGGCCGCTTACGAAACGCGAAACAGGCGGATGAGCTACGGCTGCTCGGTGACGAGCACGTCGTCCCAGTTCACCGTCGCGGTGCGCACGGCGGTGTCGCCGAGTTGCAGCGTGGCCACCGGCTGGCTGCCGGTATTTGCGTTCCAGCTCCCGATCTCGGTCCCGTCGAGGCCGAGCGTCAGCGAGCCGGACGGGCCGACATCGACACAGAGCGTCAGGCGATGCCAGCTCCCGAACGACAACGTGCGTCCGACATTGAACCTGGGACCGGCCACATCGGCCCGGACGAACAGCCCTTGTGACGAGCTCACTTCGACGCGGGCCACCGACGAGCCGCCGCTGGTGCGCAACTTCATCAGTGTGTACTTCGCCGATCCCGAGATGCTGGCGACTCGCACGTCGACGGCCGCGCAGACGTTGGTGGCGGGCGTCGACAGCGATCGACGGCCTTGCGCCCTGCTACCGGCGACGGCGACGCGAGCGCTGGGCGCTGCCGTGGAACCCGTGCTCGGGTCGAGGTTGAAGGCGCCCGTGGTGCTCCACCCCGCGAGTCCGCCCGAGAAGTCGTCACCGAGCAGGGCGCCACCGCCGCCGCCCTCGGCGATCGTGACGGGGTCGGACGTGGGGCTCAGCCCGCTCTGGTTGACCCCGTCCGAGGCGCGCACGCGATAGGTGTGCACCGAGCCACCGGCCAGGCCGTTGTCGGCGTAGCTGATGATGCCGGACGTTCCTCCCAGAACGGTGCCGATCGGCGTGCCGCCGCCATCGCGGTAGACCGAGTACGTGAGCGATGTCGCACGGTCGTCCGTCGACGCCTCCCAGGTCACGTCCGCCCGGCCGGCGACGGTGCTGGTGACATTCGGCTTGCCGGGCACGCTGGGTGGGGTGACATCCGGGTCGGCGGACGCGCCCGGCAGGAAGATCGTCATGGCGCGCCCGCCCTGGGCTGCCACGATCCCCGACAGGGCGTTGATGCGCACCGGCGACAGGCGGCGAGTTGTGGTGCCGTCGCCCAGCTGTCCCTCGTCGTTGTTGCCCCACGCCCACACCGCGCCGGCGGCGTTCATCGCAAAGGAGTGGTCGCGCCCGTCGCCGACCTCGACGATGCCCGACAAACCAGGTACGACGGTGGGTGTGGTCTGGTTGGAGGTGGTGCCGAGACCGAGCTGACCGCGCTGGCCCCGACCCCACGCCCGAACGGTGCCGTTCGTCATGACCGCCAGACTGTGCTCGGCGCCGGCGTCGACGTGAGCCACCGACCCGCCCAGCACCTCGACGGGTGTCAGCCGGTTCGCCGTCGAACCGTTGCCGACCTGACCCCGCTCGTTCGCGCCCCACGCCCACATCGATCCGTTCGACCGGACCACCAGCGCGTGATCGCGGCCACCGGCGACCTCGACGACGTTGGTGAGGCCCACGACGGCGACGGGCGAGGTGCGCCGTGTCGTGGTGCCGTCACCGACCTCGCCGAAGGAGTTGTTGCCCCAGGCCATCATGGTGCCGTTCGATCGAACGGCGTAGCTCATGTCGCGCCCGGCAGCCACCGCAGCGATGCCGCTGAGCCCGGGTACCTGGACGGGCGAATTCCGATTGCCGGTGGTGCCGAGTCCGAGTTGCCCGAGATTTCCGAAACCCCACGTCCACACCGTGCCATCGGCGCGCAGCGCGATCCCGTGGTAGTGGCCCGCCTCGACCTGCACCACGTTGGTGAGTGCCAGACGAACCGGGGTCTGCCGATCGGTGTTCGTGCCGTCTCCGACCGCGCCGCGCGAGTTGTCACCCCAGGCCCAGATGCGCCCGGTGTCGTCGAGGGCATAGGCGTGCTGGCGGCCGGCGGCGATGGCGACCATCGTCGCCGGAACACTCACGCTGCCCGGCGTGCGGCGACTGGAGGCCACCCCGTTTCCGAGTTGACCGTCGGCATCGAGGCCGGTCGACAACGGCTGGGCGCCGGCTGCGAGGACAACCGGCGCGGCAGCGACACCCACCACCGATGCCGCGATCAACAAGCTCGCGACGAGAGCAGCCCGCACGCTCCGAGCACTGGACGAGGTCGCCGATCCTCGGTTCACAATTTCCCTCCAAGAGTTGCGGTCTTCTTGACACATCGTCCCACGCACGGTGGCAGAACGCAACGAAGGTACACGTGGAGCGGTGGTCAGCCCGGCGTGATGAATGCCGTGCCGGCTACTCGGCGGCTTCGGCGAGGGCACCCGAAAGCGCCGGGTGGACCAGCAGGCTTTCGACGATGTCGCTCACCCGCAGATTGGCGGTGACCGCCAACGCCAGCACCGAGATCAGCTCGGCCGCATGCCGACCCACGATCGAGCCGCCCAGCACGACGCCGGTGGCCGGATCGGAGATGATCTTCACGAACCCGCGTGGGTCGTTGTTGATGAGGGCCTTCGCCGAGCTCGAGAACGGCACCTTGGTGACACGAATCTTGCGACCCGACGAGAACGCCTCGGCCTCGGCGAGACCCACGTCGGCGATCTCGGGCTCGGTGAAGATCGCCGAGGCCGCCTTGTCGTAGTCGAGGTGGCGGTGCTCGACGGTGTGGAGCCCCATCACGTGCTCGGCCACCTTGCGTCCCTGCATCGTGGCGACGGACGACAACGGCATCTTGCCGCTGACGTCGCCGGCGGCGTAGATGTGCGGCTGGTTGGTGACGCAGTGATGGTTGATCGGGACGTAGCCACCGCTGTCGAACTCGACCCCGGCGGCCTCGAGATCGAGGCCGTCGGTGTTCGGCACCGATCCGATCGCGAGGACTGCGTGACTCGATCTCACGACGCGGCCGTCATCGCAGCTGACGATCACGCCGTCGCCCTCTTCGTTGTACTCGATCGATTGGGCCCGCGCGCCCTTGAGCAACCTGACGCCGCGTTCCACGAAGTCGTCCTCGAGCACGCCCGCAACCTCGGGATCCTTGCCGGGGAGCACGTGCTGGCGGCTGACGACGAGTGCGACGTCGGCGCCGAACGACGAGAACATGTGCACGAACTCGACGCCCGTCACGCCCGAGCCGACCACGGTCATGCTGGTCGGGAACACCTTCGGGGGATAGCAGTCCCGCGTGGTCAAGATGCGGTCACCGTCGGGTTGGCACCAGTCGGGGATGCGCGGCCGTGAACCGGTCGAGATCAATGCCGCGTCGAATGGGATCTCCTCGGAACCCTCCGGGCCGTCGACCTGGATCGTGTGCGAGCCCGTGAACCGGCCCGAGCCCCTGATCATCCGGACGCGCTGGCTCTCGAGCAGTTGCACGATGTCCTCGTTGAGGTCGTGCTGAATGCCGGCGATGCGCGCGGTCAACGCCTCGATGTCGACTTCGGGATCGGCCTGCTCGAGGCCCATCCCCTCGATCCGGTGCGAGAAGCTGATCGCCCCGCCCGTGGCAATCATGGTCTTCGACGGAATGCAGTCCCACAGATGGGCGGCGCCGCCGAACACGTCGCGCTCGATCACCGTGACCGTTGCACCGAGACGCGCCGCGTACGTAGCAGCCTGATTGCCGGCGGGACCACCACCGAGTATGACGAATCGCAAGCTCACGGCCGCCAGGCTACGTCTCGTCGGGATGATCGACATCGACTGCGACCTCACCGGCAGTGAGCACGCCTGCCCCGAGCGTCCCGCCCGGCGCCGATTGGACCGCCGGGTTCACGACGTTCGGACAGTAGGGGGATGGGTATGAGATCTGATCTCGTGGCTCACCCACCCATTCGAAGTGCATGCCATCGGGCTGACGGAAGTTGCCACCCCATGCGAATCCGTGCTTGCGGAAGATCCGCACGACGTCACAGTTCATCATCGGCGGCCGGCAGCCACCGCAGTTGGAGACCGTGTTGGTGTCGAGCGCCATCCCGTAGGCATGGCGCGACAGGAAGCCGCTGGTACGGCTGTAGCGGGGGTTGTAGCAGCCTCCGTACGCGTTGGTGTTGGCGACCTCGATCGCGCCCGCCAGCCCGGCCGAGGCGACCTCTGCCAGCGCCGCCGACAGATCGCCGACGATCCTGACGTGACATTGGGCCCTGATCTGCACCACGGGGTCGAGCAGGATGCGACCGTCGGTCAGGTTCGTCGCTTTCCAGTCGGGGTGCATGTTCAGCGAACCGTCGCTCTCGATGCGATACCACGGCTCACCGAGCGCGACCTTGGTGCGGGCGGTACTGATCGTGTCGTCAGGGTTGGGCGGATCCCAGCTGTAACCGACCCTGGTGTCGCGCCGCCCGAGTACACCGACGTCGGCGAGAGCGGCATCGAGCCCCGCCCGATCGTCGAAGCCCCACATCACGACGCGGGTGTCGCTGGTGGCCCCGAGCCGATCGGCGACCTCCGTCGTGAAGACGAGCTCCGCCCAGCCGAGCTGGTCGTACGGCCGGATCCCGCCGATCGTGAGCGCGACGGTCGAGCCGTTGACGGCTCGCATCTCGATCGTGTCACCCTGCCGGGCGCCCATCAGTTCGGCCGTCACTTGATTCAGCACCACCGTGCGGTCGTCGAC
>CAVPAQ010000019.1:197500-326724 GCA_963701575.1 uncultured Acidimicrobiaceae bacterium | reverse complement strand
CAGCGTGCGAAGGCCGAATCGTTGGGACTCGACGCCAAGGGCGGGCTGATCGAGCACGCCGAACG
Organism: uncultured Acidimicrobiaceae bacterium; assembly: GCA_963701575.1. Lineage (GTDB taxonomy): Bacteria > Actinomycetota > Acidimicrobiia > Acidimicrobiales > Ilumatobacteraceae > Ilumatobacter. The sequence continues at coordinate 326,659 of CAVPAQ010000019.1, read as the reverse complement.
GATCGTGGCGCTGTGCATCGGGCTGTTGATCGAGCCCTGGTGGGACGGGGCACTCGTACGATTCTGTGGGCATGCTGGTGCTGATCTCGATCACGGCCGTACAACGCTTCGTCAAGGTCTGGAAACAGGCGGCGGTGGCCCCCGTCACACAGGCCAGGATTCGACGAACGTCGCAAGCGGCGCGAATCGCGTGCGTGGGGCTCGCACCGAGCGCCGAAGCACACGTGTGCCGCTGCGCGAGCGCGTGCCGCGCCGGAAGGATTGATCCGATGGGCCCCCGACGTTGAATCGGCCCCGGAACAGGTTCGACGTCGCCGATGCGGCCGCGTTCGGCGGATATCGAATGGCGGCGCTCGCAGCTCGTGGGCTCCCCGGATTCGCCGCCCAGGGGCTCGTGCCCACGATCGGCGTCGGCGCCAACTTCGCGAGCCCGGAACGACGAGCGATGATCGAACGCCATCTGCGTCACCGCGGATCCGACCATCGGTGGTCTGCGGCTTCGGCGTGCGGTGCAGGAGGCATTCGATTCGTACACCCGCTACTGGCTCGAAAGCTTCCGGCTGCCCCACCTGTCGTCTCGAGCGGATCGCAGCGCGGGATGCAGGTCGAGGGATACGAGCATGCGACACGTTGCGCTCGAACTGGGCACTGGCGTGATCCTGGCGCTGCCGCACCTTGGTGGTTGGGAATGGGCCGGCCGATGGCTCGCCGATCGGGGTCACGGGCTCACGGTCGTGGTCGAGGCGATCGAACCGCCGGCGCTGTTCGATTGGTTCGCCGAGCTGCGCAGCAAGTTGGGCATGCGAATCGTCTCGCTCGGCCCGAACGCCGGCCGGGAGGTGCTGGCCGCCCTCAAGCGCAACGATGTCGTGTGCCTGCTCAGCGATCGCGACATCCAGCGCACGGGGGTCGAGGTCGAGTTCTTCGGTGAGACCACCACGATCCCTGCGGGTCCGGCCACCTTGTCGATCCGCACCGGAGCCCCTGTCCTGCCGACGGCTGTGTACTTCACGGACCACACCGATGGCCACCTCGGTGTGGTCCGCCCCGCTCTCGACACCACCCGCTCCGACGAGGGCCTGCGGGCCGACGTTCGTCGCGTCACGCAGTCGCTCGCCGGCGAACTGGAGTACCTGATTCGCAGGGCGCCCCACCAGTGGCACCTCTTCCAACCGAACTGGCCCTCGGATCCGGGCTATTCGCACGATCCGCCGTGATCGCCTCGCCCCACCTCTCGGTGGCGGCCAGGACCGTGCCGCGAGCGTGCGAGCGGGGCGCTTGGATTCATCTAGTGTGGATGGTGGCGACAGGGCGTGACACGGGCGTGACACGAACGCCTCGGAATCGCCGCGATTCGATGAGAACCAACAAGACGCGACGCACCAGCTCAGTTCACATTTCGGCGGGAATCACCAGGCGGCAGAAGTCGCTGCGCCGCCCGCTGTCCGACACGCGCTTCGATCCGGGCCACCCGTGAGATCGGTTGTCTCGAACGATGGGCCATCCAACCGGTTTCACGCACCTCAACCGGCTCTTCGGGCGTGCCGATGAGAACGTGATGGAACGCTCGGTGCTCGCGCCTGCGGCCTTCGTCCTCGCGGGTGTCGCTCTGGTGGTCGCGTATATCGACCGCGTCACCAACCGAGACGACGCAACTGCTGGTCGCGGCGGCTCCCGCCCTGAGTGCCATCGCAGTCGCGATCGCCATGGTCGTCTATCGACCTGTGCGCCCCGTGCCGTGGTTCCTGTTGGCGATGGGGCTCGGAGTGCTCTCGATCGCATCGATCGTGCAGGCCCGCGAGCTGGTACGGCACGACCGGCTCGGTGTTCCCGGGCGGCGGTGCGGCCGTCGCCGTACTCGCGTACCCCTCGTTGTTCGTGGCGACGTTCGGAATTGCATCCGGCCGCCGTCACGCTCGCGACCTGTCGCCGGATCCGAACCGATCATCTACGCCGTCGCAGCGACTGCGATGGTCTGGCTCGCGGTCACCGGGCCGTATTTCGAGGATGGCTCGATGCCCCTCACGCGCGAGGCCTGGATCTGGGTGCTGCCGCTGCTCGACGGGCTCCTGGCGCTCGTCGCCGTGCGGGGCCTCGCCGAGGACGATGCGACGCGCACGTTGCTGGAGGTGCTCGCGTTCGGCTTCCTTGCGCTCGGTGCCGCGCACACGCTGACCGGTTGGTCAGCTTCGCGTGGCGACCTCTCGCCGGGTTCGCTGCTGGCTGCCAGCGTGATGATCGGACCGTTGCTGGTCGGCTGGGCGGTCACGGTGCCGTCGATGAAGGAGGCGACGGCCGCGGCGGGTGAGGCCTTCCGGGTGCATTGGTCGCAGATCTTCGGTCTGCTCTTCGCGGCGCTCGTTCCGCTGGGCGCCATGATCCTGATGCTCGCCATCGGACTGACGTCGATCCCATCGTTCATCGTGGTGTTGCTGGCGACCCTCGTCGTGATCGTGCTGGCGCTCGCTCGCATGTGGCGTTTGGTCGACCAGGTGCGTCTGCTGACCGAGCAACGCGGACGCGACCGGCTGGCGGCGATGGTCGAACATTCCAGCGACGTCGTGATCCTCGCCGATGCCGGCGGCCGCATCAGCTACGCGAGCCCCGGAATGCGGTCGACGCTCGGCTACGAGCCCGCCGGCTGGCCAGGGCGCCACTTGATCGAAGTCATCGCGGAGGACGAGCGCGAAGCGGCCGATCGTCACTTCCGTCGGCTCGTGGAGGCGGGCAGCGGTGGCACGGTCGAGTTCGACACGTCGTTGCTCCATTTCGACGGACAGCACCGAAGCGCCACGGTCGTGATCGCGAACCTCATGGGTGGGTCCGCGGTCGACGGCATCGTCGCCACGTTCCGCGACGTCACCGAGCAACGCAATCTCGAACGCCAGCTCAGCCATCGTGCGTTCCACGACGAGCTGACGGGCCTTGCGAATCGGGCGTTGTACCTCGATCGCATGGATCATGCGCTGCGTGTGGCGCGGCCGCAGGCCGACCCCGTGGTGGTGTTGTTCGTCGATCTCGACGACTTCAAGTCGGTGAACGATGCGCTCGGCCACGGCGTCGGCGATCAGTTGCTCAAGACGGTCGCCGACCGCATCCGTGAGGCTGCCGGCACCGGCGACACCGCCGCTCGACTCGGCGGCGACGAGTTTGCGGTGCTGCTCGAAGATCGAGGCGGTGTCGACCGTGCGCTCGAGGTGGCAGAGCGGCTCCTCGACTCGCTGCGCCAACCGGTGGCGATCGCGGGCTATGACGTCGCCGTCCTCGCCAGCGTCGGCGTCGCCGTTGCGTCACCGGGCATGAGCACCACGAGCGTGCTCCGCGATGCAGATATCGCGATGTACGAGGCAAAGCGGGCAGGCAAGGGGCAGATCCGCATCTTCGATCCGGCGATGCGGCTGACGGCCACCAAGCATCTGAGTATCGAGGTGAACTGCCCGATGCACTGGAGCGCGGACAGCTGCGACTCGTGTACATGCCGTACGTCGACCTCCGCTCGGGTCAGGTCACCGGGGCCGAGGCGCTGATCCGATGGCATCACCCCGAGCACGGCGACGTACCAGCGAGCGATTTCGTGCCGATCGCCGAACGGTCGGGGCCTGATCGTTGCGATGGGCTACTGGGTGCTCGAGCAGGGCCTGGCTCAGCTCGCCAAGTGGCGCCGCGAGTTGTACCTGAGCCTGAATCTCTCGCCGGTGCAGATGCGGCAACCGGACTTCGTGGAACGAGTGCTCGAGGCCGTCGAACGCCACCAGGTCGACCCGCGTTCGGTCATGTTCGAGATCACCGAGTCGGTTCTGGTGGACGAAGGTGATCACTCCAGCGTCATCGATCGATCGGTTGCGGGCACAGGTTGTCCGGTCGCCATCGATGACTTCGGTGACGGATATCGCTCGCTCAGCCACCTGCAGGCGATCGAGTACGACCTGTTGACGATCGACCGTGGTCAGGTCCGCCGACTTCGGTCGCGGGCGACGGGAAACCCGCTGACCCGGCGATCTCCATGGCGGGGGCCCTGAACCAGCTCACCGTCGCCGAGGGGATCGAAACGACGAGCAACTGCACGACTTGCGGAGCATCGGATGCGACCTCGGGCAGGGATACCTGCTGTCGCAACCGCTCAGGCCGACGAACTCGTTCGCAAGTCGGGACCGTCGAGGCGATCGGCATCGTCTATCCGCTCGGTGGGCACCTTCATCTGGTGGGTCACGGTTCCGCCGCTGAATCCGCGTGGGCATGGTCGGCCCGTACAGCCTCTCGATCCCCGGTGGGGTCCAGGCCCAGGTGTTGGGTTTGGCGCGCGAGCTGCGGCGTGGCGGCGACGAGGTACGTGGTCCTCGGCCCGTGCGATGGTCCACCGCCCGAGTCGTTCGTCACGCCACTGGGCGACAGCCTCCCGACCGCCGGCGAACGGGTCGGTCGCCCCGCTTGCGCCCGACCCGATCGGCGGTGATGCGAACGCTCCGTGTGTTGCGCGACGAGGCGTTCGACGTGATCGACGTGCACGAGCCGCTTGCTCCAGGGCCGGCCATCACCACCGTGACGTTGCACCCGCTCCGACGGTGGGCACGTTCCACGCGGGCGGGGCGTCCTCGATCAACCGGGCGATCGCCGCGGTCTACGTCGGCTGCTGGGTCACATCGATCACAAGGTGGTGGTTTCGAAGGACGCACTGGCCCTGGTCCAGGGATACCTGGGAGGCGAGTACCAGGTCTGTCGAACGGTGTCGAAACGACCAAGATCAGAGCCGCGACGCCGCGAGGTCGCTCGCGGCCCGCGATCTTCTTCCTCGGGCGTCACCAGGAGCGCAAAGGGGTCGGCGTCCTGCTCCAAGGAGTGCGTCGAACCGACCTCGACGTGACCTGTTGGAATGGCGGCGACGGCCCGGACACGAACCGATCGCGGGCCGAGTACTGCGGCGACGAGCGCTGGAGTGGCTGGGGCGCATCGACGATGCCGAGAAGTCGCCTGGTCAACGGCGCTTCGGTGTTTTCCGCGCCGTGCCTCGACGGCGAATCGTTCGGCGTCGTGCTCGTCGAGGCGATGGCCGCCGGCGCGCCGGTGGTTGCGAGCGCCCTCGATGGATACCGCAACGTCGCCACCGATGGCACCGACGCGGTGCTCGTATCGTCAGGTGATCCTGATGCCTTGGGGGCCGCGCTGCGACGCGTGCTGAACGATCGCTCCCTGTCGGCGGCGCTCGTGGAGAACGGTCTGCTCGGCCGATGCATTCGCCATGCCGCCTGGCGCAGATACGTCGCCATCTACCGCAGCCTCGCCACGTAGACTCAGCCGCATGTGGTTCTTCATCATCGTGTTGACCCCCGTGGTCGCGCTGCTGTACTAATCACGCGTGACACCGGGCTCATCCGTGACCGAAACCAGATCGAGAACGCATGGTCGCAGATCGACGTACAGCTCAAGCGTCGTCTCGATCTGATCCCCAACCTGGTGGAGACGGTCAAGGGCTACGCATCACACGAAAAGGAGACGCTCGACGCCGTCATTCGGGCTCGCAACGCCGCGATGCCGGCCCGATACGCCGGGGTCGCCGCAGGCCCGGCAGAGAATGCTCGACCGGCGCGCTGGCCAGCTTTCACGCTCGGCGAGAACTACCCGGACCTGAAGGCGAACCAGAACTTCCTCGCCCTGCAGGAGGAGCTGACTTCCACGGAGGGCGCGTCGCGTATGCGCGGCAGTTCTACAACGACTCCGTGCTGGGCTACAACAACAGCTGCAGCAATTCCCACGATGTACTTCGCGAAGATGCTCAAGTTCAGCGTCGCGAGTACTTCGAGGCCGACGAGGCCGCCCGCTCGACCCCGACGGTCGAGTTCTGAGCCGACGCCATCGCCACTACCCCCTCACATGTATCGACCTGTATTCAGTCCGAACAAACGCCGCAGTGTCCTGCTCGTTACGGGCTTCGTGCATCGTGCTGGCGCTTGTCGGCGCGGCCTTCGGTCTCGTGATCGAAACGGTCGATCGCGACCGTGATCGCCTTGCTGGTCGGCGGTGCGATTGAGCGTCCGCGAGTTATTGGAAGGCCGACAAGATCGCACTGGCCGTCAGCCGCGCCCGACCGGCCGACGCCGAGCAGTACGCCCGCCTCCACAACCTCGTCGAAGGCCTGTGCATCGCATCGGGACTGCCGAAGCCCGCGTGTACGTGATCGACGATCCGGTACGCCATGCGTCCGCCGACAGGTCGCAACCCCCGGCATGCTTCCATCGCGGTGACCACCGGTTTGCTGGAGATGATGAATCGGGTCGAGCTCGAAGGCGTGAGTCGCTGACGAACTCAGCCACATTCCGCGACTCGACATCCTCGGTGTCGACGTTGCGGTCACGATGGTCGGAGCGGTCGCCCTGTTGACCGACGTCTAGCGATTCGGACGATGTGGTGGAACGGTGGGCGTGTCCGGCGTTCGGGCGACCGCCAACCGCAACACCCGCCGCCCTGGTCGGCTTCGCACTGCTGATCCTGGCCCAGTCGTCGCGAAGGCGATGCAGGCTGCCGATCTCGCGCGAGCGGCCGAAGACCTCAGCCGACGTGTCCGCATGCCAGATGACGTCGATTCCGCCTGGGCTCATCTCAGCGCTCGAAGAAGTTGGGCAGGCCGACAGGCCGACGGTGACGCACGCAGCGTCCACTGCGACGGCACCTGCGGATCGACAACCGATGAGTGGTGTGGTGGTGACGAAGATCGTCTGGGCGGCCCTCACCGGTGGTTCAACACGACATCCACCGCCGAAGAGCGCACCGCACTGCTGAGGAAACTGTGAACCGAATCGCCAGATCGACGGGCTTGCTCGTCCTTGCCGCCCTGTCCGTCACCGCCTGTTCGGGTGGTGACGATGCTGTGTCCGCCTCGACCGGCCACCGAATGGCGGTGGCAGCGACGACGACCACGAACGCTCGACCACCGACGACCACCACGATGAGACACCATCCCGCCAACGACCACCAACGACGATCCCCATGTCCCGCGCATGCCGCTGACCGGAAACCGATCGCCGACGAATCGAGACCCGGATCGTCCGGCGCTGGTGGTCAAGTTGACCAACTACCCGCAGAGCGTCCGGCCCGGGCCGGATGGAACCTTGCCCGACATCGTGTTCCACGAGGTCATCAACGACAACGCCACGCGCCTCGCGGCCGTGTTCCAGTCGCAGGGGAGCGATCCGTCGGTCCAATTCATCAGGGCGGTGCGCAGGACATCAACCTGCTCCTGTCGCTCAACCGGCCACTGTTCGCGTGGAGCGGTGGCAACCCGGCCGTGGCACGTTGCGATCGAAGGCTCCGATACTGGTCAACCTCAGCGCTCAACGCACGAGCGGCTATTACCGACGGCCCGGGCGGAGCAGTCCGAACGACCTGTATTCCAGCACCGATGTGTCGTGGGGCTACTCGCCCGACGATGCGCAGATTCCGCCGCAGGTGTTTCCCTACCTCCGCGACGGTGACGTCCTCACGGGCGAGCGGCCACGGAGATCACCATCAAGCTCGATGGAACCACGTCTCGATGGGTCTACGATCCGACTCAGGCAGCGCTACTTCCGGTGGCAGAACGGCACCGAGCACACCACCGAGACCGACGGCGGCATCGAGCAGGTGCTGGCCGACAACGTCGTGGTGATGATGGCCGACTACGGCGTCAACACCTTCGACGGCAACCCTGACGCTCAGGTGCTCGGCTCGAACCCGGTGGTCGTGTTCACCGGTGGCACGGCCCGATCCGGTTCGTGGCTGCGCTTCGCCGGGACCGATCCGTTCGGCTTGTCGACACGGTGGAAGCTCTCAATCCGATCGGCCTCAACCCCGGTGGCGTACCTGGGTGGAGATCCCACGCAACCAGCCCGAGAACCTCAACTGGACCGAGTGACGCCATGACGCAGCTCAGCGCCGCTGACGGACATGTGCTGGCCGCCTATGAGGTGGCCCCGAGCGCCGCCGCCGCATCGGTGGTGATCATCCAGGAGATCTTCGGAGTCAACGCGCACATCCGCTCGGTCGTCGACCGGGCGCCGCTCGTTCGGATATCGGGCGATCGCCCCGGCACTGTTCGATCGTGTCGAGCAGGAGTCGAGCTCGACTACGACGCAGCCGAGATCGAGCAGGGCCGCGCTATGGCCATGGCGGTCAAGTGGGACGGTGCGATGGCCGACGTCGTGGCGGCGGTCGAGCACGTGTCCGACACGGGGCCGGTGGCGGCGATCGGATCTGCTTCGGCGGCAGTCTGGCATGGCTCGCGGCGAACGAGCTGAGCCTCGCGGCCGCGGTCGGCTATTACGGCGGCCAGATCCACGAGTTCGTCGATCGCCGCGCGCCGGCTGTGCCGACGATGCTCCACTTCGGTGAGCTCGACCGACGCGATTCCGCTCGATCAGGTACACGCGATCGGCGTTGCCCATCCGCTCGTGCCGATCCATGTCTACGCCGGCGCCGGCATGGTTTCGGTTGTGACGCACGAGGCTCGTATCACACGCTGCCGGCGGCGGCGGTCGCGTTGGGCCGCACGCTCGAGTTCCTGGTCGGCAACGGGGTCAGTCCGTTCGGCGCTGCCTGGACCGGCCAGCTGATCGCCCACACCACGGCAAATCCGACCGTCGATGTTCACGGCTCCCAACGCTGTGCCTCCGAGCGCAACGGCCCACGAGTTCGCAACGGCCCCGACAGCGGCACCCCAGGCGATCGCTCGGCCGCCATGATCACCGCGGTTCTACGAAGCCCCAAGCCGCCGATCGCGCCCAACCCGATCAGGGTGCCGAACACCAGCATCAGTGGGATCACGACGGTCCATCGCCCGTCTGCAGCCGGCGAAGCGTCGGGCGGCTTCGACCACGACGGCGACGGCGTTGTCCTCGACACGGTCGTGGACAGCCGCGTCCGGGGTCTCCTGTTCGGTGCGATTGACCAGTACGCCGGCAAACCATGCCGGCGCGCCATCCGTTCGTCGCACACATGGTGAACAGGGTGGCGCTCTCCCATCTCGTAGTTGAGGACGTGGCAGTGCCGCCCACTCTGCGGCGCTGCCCTGCAGCGACCGGCGCACGTATCCGGAGACGGTGTCGAGCGTTCTTGACCCGGATAGAACGTGTCAGATGCGACGGTGATGCCGACATGGCTCGGGTAGCCGAGATCTCGTGCGGACTCGACGAGCGCCGTCACGCACTCGAAGTGAGCGACCGCCGGAGACTCCAGCGGCGCGAAGTGGAGGCTGGCGCTGCGTCCATCCGGACCGCCCCTGGCCGCGTGGCGATCACCAGCGGCGGCACCTCGATGTCGGGCTGGATGGCGCCCGTCGTGCCGACCCGCAGAAACGTTCGAACGCCGAGCTGCGCCAGCTCCTCGACGGCGATCGAGGTGGACGGCCCACCGATCCCTGTCGAACACACGACGATCGGAGTGTCGCCCGAGAATCCGAGGTAGCTGTGGTACTCGCGGTTCGATGCCAGGGGGTGCGGATTGTCGAGCATGCTGGCGAGCTGGGAACCCGTCCGGGATCACCGGGCATGATCGCGACCCAGGCGCCCTGCAGCTGCTCACGGGTGAGGCCGAGGTGAAAGACGTCCGACACGCCAACCACCGTACTCAGAACCTGCCGCCGTCGACCATAAATGCCTGTGCGGTGCAGGCTCCACCGTCGTCGGCGGCCAGGAACAGCACCATCTGCACGAACTCGTCGGGTGTGATCCGCTTCTTGAGTGCCTGATCCGACATCGTTCCGGCTTCGGCCTCCGGCGACCACCATTTCTCGAGCTGGCGCTCGGTCGGGACCCATCCGGGAAGCACCGTGTTGACGTGCACGTTGTGCGGCCCGAGCGTGCGCGCCATGGTCCGGGTGATGCCTTCGACCGCCGACTTGGCGATCGCATAGCCGGGAAAGAAATCTTCCTGCATCATGTAGCTGCTCGATCCGATGTTGATGATCGAGCCCACTCCGGCCTCGATCATCTGGGGTGCCAGTGCCTGGATCGCGAAGAAGTAGTGCCGCAGATTCACGTTCATGCGTTCGTTCCAGTACTCGACGGTCATGTCGCGCCAGTCGTGGCGGTCGTCGTTGGCGGCGTTGTCGACGAGCACGGTGACATCTCCGAGGTCGCGGACAGCCTGAGCACAGGCGTTCCGGAGAGCGTCGATGTCGAGCAGGTCGAGCTCGTAGAAGATCGGCGCATGAGCGGCGCCGTCGTCGACACACCGTTCGATGGTGTGTCGAGCGTAGGGAGCGTTCTTGTCGACGAAAGCGACTCGGCAGCCCTGTCGTGCCAGATGTTGGACGACTGCAGATCCGATGCCGTCGGCGCCTCCGGTGACGAATGCAGTGCGATCGACGAGTGACGGGTACGAGGCGTAGTTGCTGTTCATGGATTCCCTCGGGGTAGCGGATGTGGTTCCAGGATGCCGGATCTCGGCACGACTAACGTGCGCAGATGGCACGACACGCGATCAAGACCCCGCCGCACCATGCCACCTGGGCAGAATTCCTCGACACCTGGCGCGAGGCGGACGGCATCGACGTGTTCGAATCGGCCTGGAACTGGGACCACTTCTATCCGCTCACCGCTCCGTACGACGGACCCAACCTCGAGGGCTGGACGATGCTCGCCGCCTTGGCGCAGGCCACGAGTCGTCTTCGGATCGGAGCGATGGTCAACGGCATGCACCATCGCCACCCGGCGGTGACGGCCAATATGGCGGCCACGCTCGACATCATCTCCGGCGGTCGCCTGATGCTCGGGATGGGCGCAGGTTGGAACGAGATGGAGTCGAGTGCCTACGGGATCGAACTCGGTACCTTGAAGCAGCGCTTCGATCGGTTCGACGAGGGGATCGAGATCATCCGCTCGTTGCTCGACAACACCACCACGAGTTTCTCCGGTGAGTACTTCACGGTCACCGATGCGTGGTGTGAACCCAAGCCGGTCCAGGCCAAGTTGCCGCTCGTGATCGGTGGCAAGGGGCCCAAGCGCACGTTGAAGACCGCTGCCATCTGGGCGGATCAGTGGGACATGACGTTCCCCGAGTCGCCCTCGCACTGGGCAGGGCTCGACGGCGTGTTGCGCGCCCACTGTGACGATGTCGGCAGGGAGCAGTCCGAGATCACCCGATCGGTGCACCTGGGGTTCGGGCCCGACGACGAGCCGGCGGCGCTGGCCGATCAGGCGGCAGGGTTCTTCGCTGCCGGCGTCGACATCGTCGTCTGGTCGATGCGGGGCCCGACCGATCCGGCTCGTCTCGCTCCGCTCGCATCGGCGCTGGCCGCGTAGACGCCGGCCGACGACCGACTCGACGCCGGTCAAAGCGGCCGGACGTCCGACACGGTGTAGAGCTTGAGGTCGCGGCTGGTCACGGGCAATGAGGCACCGCGACGTCGCCAGTCGGCCATGTGGGGCGACGCCCTGTGGCCGGCCAGCGATTCCTCGCCGTCCCACAGTTCGTACAGCCTGACCAGATCATCGTCATCCGGGTCGGGGGTGAACGCGTAGGCGTGGCACCCGGCCTCTTGCAGCGTTGCGGCCACCATCGGAGCCACGGCATCGAAGAACAGTTGGCGAGTGCCTGGTTGCATGCTGATCTCGCCGGCGATGATGAGCATGGTGCCGAGACCGTAGCGCCCTACGCTGCCGGTATGCCGATCGACGGGGAATACGAGCCGAGCACACTCGAATGGGTGCGCGACCAGATTGCCGAGTACGAGGCGTCCGGGGGTCGACGCGCCAACACGCTGCGCGACACCGGCATCCCGATCATCGTCGTCACGATGCGTGGCCACCGGTCGGGCAAGGTGCGCAAGATCGCGCTGATGCGCGTCGAACACGACGGTCAGTATGCGTTGGTCGCCTCGTACGCCGGTCGGCCGGCCAATCCGGGATGGTATGCCAACATCGTGGCCGACCCGGTCGTGATGATCCAGGACGGCGCCGAACCGCACGAGTACACGGTGTCCGAGGTGTCCGGTGACGACCGCCAGACCTGGTTCGACCGGGCGGTCGCGGTGTTTCCGACCTACGCCGAGTATCAGGCCAAGACCGATCGGGTGATCCCGGTGCTGGTTGCCACGCCCACTGTGTGAACCTCGCGCCCAGCACTTATTCACAAGCTGAGGCGCGCTGTCCCCAGGAAATTCACACGTTGTCGGGTCTGACGTTCCACAGGGCGAATGGTTCACACTGGACGATGATGACGTCAACCCTTCGCCGCTCGAACGTGCGTGCCCGCCTGCATGGCGCGGTCCTCCAGCCCTCGGAACGTCGCGACCTGGAACGTGCCGGATGGCGCACGACCCTCGAGTTCCGTGAGAACCACGTGCGCGGCCTCGACGGGCGCCTGCTGCGGGTCGAGCCGGTATGGATCGCCGAAGCGGAGCGCTACGACCACGAGATCGCCGTCGCGTCGGCGGAGGGCTCGACCTCCGACGAGGCCTGGTCGAAGCTGAGGGCCGACATCGAGGCCTCGCGGGTGCGGGTGCTACGACGAGTGCGGATCGCGGCGAGTCCGTAGTCACCCTTCGCTCAACTGTTCCGTATTGTGGAACGGTTCTGCATTGCGGAACAGTCGCGGGGTTGACTAGTCTCGCACTGTGCAGCTCGCCGATCGTCTGGAACGTTTGGGAACCGAGACCGCATTCGCCGTGTCGCTGGCGGCGTCGGAGTGGGCCGCTCGCGGCAATCGTGTGTACCCGTTCCATCTCGGCGACATCAACCTGCCCACGCCCGGCAACATCGTCGATGCGATGAATCGGGCGATTGCCGACGGTCGCACCGGGTATTGCCCGGCGGCAGGGATCCCCGAGCTGCGCGAGGCACTGGCTGCGAACATCGGCGACGACCGGGGGCTCGACCTCGATGGCGCCAACATCGTCGTCCAACCGGGTGGCAAGCCGGTCATCACCAAGTTCATCCAGGCGTTGATGAACCCGGGTGACGGCGTGCTGTACCCCAATCCCGGTTATCCGATCTACGAGAGCCAGATCAACTACTTCGGCGGGCGGGCCCTCGCCTACCGGTATCACGAGACGTCAACCGGATTCGGCATCGATCTCGAACAGCTGCGTCAGCTCGCGCCGCAGGCGCGTCTGCTGATCTACAACAACCTCCAGAACCCGCTCGGCTGCGAGAGCTCGCCCGAGGAGATGGCCGAGATCGCTCGCATCGCTGTCGAACACGATTTGATGGTGCTCAGCGACGAGGCGTACTTCGAAATGCGCTACTCCGGCTCGTCGACGTCGATCGCTTCGTTGCCGGGAATGGCCGAGCGGACCGTGATCCTGTACACGTTCTCGAAGAAATTCGCGATGACCGGTTGGCGATTGGGGTGCGCTGCCGCGCCCGTGCACGTCGCCCAGCAGCTCGCCAAGTTGAATACCAACGACGAGAGCTGCACCACGCACTTCGTGCAGTCGGCCGGCGTCGAGGCGCTGCAGGACCCATCCGGTTCTCAGCCGCTGTTGGTCGAACTGCAGCGTCGTCGGGATGCTGCAGTCGCCGCGCTTGCGGCGGTGCCGGGCATCACGTGTGCGACGCCCGAGGCGACGTTCTATTTGTTCCCGAATGTGACGCAGGCGGTGGCTCGCTTCGGATTCGATTCGGTGAGCGAGTTCGCGACGTCGGCGCTCCACCACACCGGTGTGTCCTTCTGTACCCGCCATCACTTCGGCACGGCCCAGCCCGATGAGACCGAGCACTACGTGCGCTTCGCCTACTCGGGGATCGACGTCGGCGACATCACCGAGGGAATCGGTCGGCTCGCGACCTGGGTCGAGTCGGCGTGAGCGCAGCTCGCATCGTGGTCACGGGCAAGATCCCCGAGGCCGGCCTGGATCTCCTGCGCGAGGCCGGCGACGTCTGGGCCTGGGATGCTGCAGAGCCGATCCCCGTCCAGCTCCGTGACGAGCAGCTCGCCACGGCGGATGTCGCCGTGACGCTGCTCACCGATCGTGTCGACGAGGCCTTTCTGAACGCCTCACCGAAGCTGCGAATGGTCGCCAACGTCGCGGTCGGCTACAACAACATCGACGTCTCGGCGTGCGAGCGGCGCGGTGTCATCGTCACGAACACGCCGGGTGTGCTGACGGATGCGACCGCCGATCTGGCGATGGCGCTGGTGCTGATGAGCACGCGCCGTCTCGGTGAGGGCGAACGCCTGATCCGATCCGGAACACCCTGGCAGTGGGGGATGTTCATGATGCTCGGGGTCGGCTTGCAGGGTCGCCGGCTCGGCATCGTGGGAATGGGGGCGATCGGTGAGGCGTTGGCGCAGCGGGCGAGGGCGTTCGGGATGACGGTGGTGTACCACAACCGCCGCGCCGTCGACGCCGAGACCCAGGCCCGACTCGGCGCGAGGCTGGTCGGTCTGCACGAACTGCTGGAGACGAGCGACGTGGTGTCGCTCAATTGTCCGTACAGCGAGGCCACGCATCACCTGATCGATGCGACGGCGCTCGGACGGATGCAGCCATCTGCGTTCTTGGTGAATACCGCTCGCGGTCCGATCGTCGACGAGGCGGCGCTCGAAGCAGCGCTGCGGTCGAGGCAGATCGCCGGCGCCGGGCTCGACGTGTTCGAGCACGAGCCACAGGTGCACCCAGGGCTGTTGACGCTCGACAACGTCGTGTTGGTCCCGCACCTCGGGTCGGCAACGATCGAAACTCGTTCCGCGATGGCGACGCTGGCCGCCCGCAACGTCGTCGAGGTACTCGCCGACCGCGCCCCGATCAGCCTGGTCACCGCCTGAGTCGTTCGATGACCGACGTGCCTACCACCATGAGCGCGGTCGTGCTGACCGGCCATGGAGGCTTTGACCGACTGGAGTACCGAACCGACGTGCCGGTGCCGCGCCCTGCCGCAGGTGAGGTGCTCATCAGGGTGGCCGCCTGCGGCCTCAACAACACCGACGTCAACACCCGCATCGGCTGGTACGCGAGCGACAGCCGAGGGACGAGCGCCGGGGGGTGGAGCGACGGTCTGCGGTTCCCCCGCATCCAAGGGGCCGACGTGTGCGGAACGATCGTCGGCCACGGGCCGCAGGGCGCCGATGCCGTCGGCGGCCACGCGATCGGCCGGCGCGTGCTGATCGACCCGTGGGTGCTCGATGCCGACAACCCGCTCGATCTCCGTCGGGCCCGCTACTTCGGGTCCGAGCTCGACGGTGGATTCGCCGAGTACTGCGTGGCGCCTGCCGCGAACGTGCACGTCATCGACTCGCCGCTCAGCGATGCCGAGTTGGCCACCTTCGCATGTTCATCCGTGACGGCTGAGAACCTGATGACCAAGGGTGATGTCGGTGCCGCCGACGTGGTCGCCGTGACGGGGGCTTCGGGCGGCGTGGGTACGGCTGTTCTGCAGTTGGCGCGGGCTCGAGGAGCCCACGTCATCGCGATCGCCTCGCCGTCCAAGGCGGACTCGCTGCGTGGGTGGGGTGCCGACGAGGTCGTCGATCGCTCCGATCCCGAGCTTGGCGCCGCCGTCCGGGCGGCGTCTCCGACCGGCGACGTCGATGTGCTCGTCGACGTTGTCGGCGGTTCGATGTTCGAACTGCTGATCCCGACGCTGCGCCCCGGTGGGCGCTATGTCACCTCGGGGGCGATCGCCGGTGCGATCATCGAGTTCGACCTGCGGCTGTTGATCTACGGCGACCTGCGGTTCGAGGGTGCCACCGTGTGCCCGCCCGGTACGTTCGCCCGGATGGTCGGCCACATCGAATCCGGGGTGCTGTGTCCGGTGCTCGCCGCCCGTTACCCGCTCGAGAATCTGGTGCAGGCACAGCAAGCATTCCTGGAAAAGCGCCACGTCGGCAACATCGTCGTCGAGATGTGAGGGGATCGCGCCTCGTCCGGGGCTCAGTGGCGCCGTAATCTGGCGCAATGACGAATCTCGAGGCTGTGCCCGAACCGCCGAGTCGTGTCGAACAGGACGACTCGATCCGTCTCATCACCGACAATGCACAGCGGATCATGACGTGGAACTACGACCGCGAGCGCGGTCAGCTGGTCACCCTCTGCAACAAGGCGATGGCGTCCCAGTGGAACAGCGTGACCGATCTCGACTGGGCAACCGATGTCGATCCGGAGAAGCTGGTGATGACGCACCCCAGCCCGGTGCAGCGCATCGTCGCGGCGGCGACGAAGATCCCCGGCTCGCCGATCAGATCGTGGGGCGAGAAGGAACTCGCCACGGCCGGCGTCGAGTTCATGAAGGCCTCGCTCAGTCAGTTCATGCACGGTGAGCAGGGGGCGATGCTGACGGCCGCCAAGATCGTCGAGACCGTGCCGTGGATCGACGCCAAGTACTACGCCTCGACGCAGACGATGGACGAGGCCCGCCACACCGAGGTGTTCGCCAAGTACCTGCACGAGAAGTTGGGTGAGGCGTACCCGATGAACCCGTTCCTCGATGCCCAGATCATGGCGCTGCTCGAGGACTCGCGGTGGGATATCGCCTACCTCGGCATGCAGATCATCATCGAGAGCCTCGCACTCGCCGCGTTCGGCGACATGCTGCGGCGCACCGAAGAACCGCTGCTGAAGAAGCTGTTGCGCTATGTGATGGCCGACGAGGCCCGTCACGTCGCGTTCGGCATCATCAGCTTGGGGGAGTACTACGAGCATCTCAGCTCGGCCGAACTCAAGGAACGTCAGGAATTCATGATCGACAACACCCTGCGCCAGCGCAGCCGGTCGACCACCCCGGAGGTCTGGGAGCGGATGGGTGTCGATGTCGAAGCGGTGATTCCGTTCCTGATCGAGGGGGCGGTGGCCATCGAGCTCAACCCGCAGGTGGCGTTCCGACGCGGGTTCTTCTCCAAGTTGGTGCCCAACACGCGCAAGCTCGGTCTGCTCGATGCGAACGACGGCTACCTGCGTGACAAGTGGGGCGAGGCGGGTCTGATGGAGTTCGAATTCGCCGACGACACCGCCAGCGACTACGACCAGTACGACGCCGTGGCCCAGGACCGAGCCGCCGCTGCAGCCGTGGGCTGACCTGTCCCACGGTGCGTCTCCTGGCGCGCCGAGCGACTGGCGGAGTATTGTGCTCCACGGCGGACCACACCACCTCGGTGCGGCCGATCCCGCTGTGATCAACAGCGAAAGGCGGACGGCGATGAAACTACGACATGTGGCGATCACAATGGGGGCAGCTCTGGCGGTTCTGCTCGGCGCAGCGGGCACGAGCGGTGCCCAGAGCGCTACCGAGATCTCGCTCCTGCATGGAATTCCCGGCACGACCGTCGACGTCATGGTCGATGGGATCGTGATCTTCCCCGATGTCCAGCCGGGTGACGTCAACGACCTGTCGAGCAGCGCCGGTACGCAGCTCGTCAACGTCGAGGTGATCGACACCAGCGATGATTCGGTGGTCATCTCTGCCGCGACCTTGGACCTGCCGGCCGACGGCAACCACACGCTGATCGCCCATCTCGACGCGTCGGGCGTCCCGGTGCTCACCATGTTCGACAACGACTTGTCGGCCGCCGCCTTCGGAGCGCGGTTGACCGTTCGTCATACGGCAGCGGCGCCGCCGGTCAACGTCGTGGCCGGAGGAAGCGCGGTCGTCGAAAACCTCGCGAACGGAGCATCGCAATCGGTCGATCTGGCCCCGGGCGTGATTTCCGACGCGGAGTTGACCCTTACGAATGGCGATCCGGTCGCCTCGCTCCCAGCGATCACCCTGACCGAGAACGTCAACTCGATCGTGTATGCGGTCGGATCGGCCGCCGACGACACGCTCACCTTCTTGAGCCAGGACGTGTCCTTGCCTGCTGCCGCCGCCACGACGACCACGACCGATCCGAACGCCACGACGACCACGACCGACCCGAACGCCACGACGACCACGACCGACCCGAACGCCACGACGACCACGACCGGCCCGACGACCACGACCACGTCCACGACGACGACCACGGTGGCTGCGGTACCGGTCGCTGTGAATACCGGTTCGCCGCTCGATGATCCTCTCGACACCACGCTGATCGTGGTGGCGATCGGAGCATTTCTCGTGACCGGTGGAGCGATTCTCGCCCGCCGACGCGTCGGCTGACGGCCCGGGCGTGTCCCGATGAGCGATATCCGCGCCCGTCATCGGCGGGCCGCGCGCCGCCGCCGGGCACTGGCCGTGATCGTGCTCGCAGGAAGCGCCACGACGCTGGTCACGGCTGGGCTGGCCGTCCATCGGTACATTTTCGCGCCAACTCCCGTGCTCGACGTCGAACGCGCCGTCGGTGACGCTCCAGAAGTGACCGTGCCGACCGACGCTGCCAACGTCGATCGCGAAGCTCCGCTCTGGATCACCGTCGACGACATCGAGTTGTGGGGCCCGGTGCGATCGGTTGGCATCGAGCAGAACGGCGAGCTCGAGATTCCCGGCGAGGCCGAAATCGGTTGGTACCAATATGGTTCGGCACCGGGCCTGCCGGGCGCCACGGTGTTGGCGGCACACGTCACGTGGAATCGGACGATCGGACCGTTCTTCAAGCTCGGTGAGCTCGAGCCGGGGGCCCGGGTCGAGGTCGGGCTGCGAGGTGGTGCAGTGCGCACCTACCAAGTCGTCGAACGCGTGATGTATCCCAAGGACGAGCTACCGCGCCAACGGATCTGGACGACCACGGGCGACGAGACGCTCGTCCTGATCACGTGTGGTGGCAGCTACAACTCGAACATCCGGCGGTACCGGGACAACATCGTCGTGTATGCCATTCCTGTCGCGGTGGCCGGCTCCTCGAGAACGATCTGACGGTCGCCGGTGGCCGATCACTCGCTGCGTTGACGTGTCCGCCAGCGGGTTGCTCCGGTCGGCTTGCCGGCGTCGCCGGATTCATGTGCGTGCGGTGTGTACACCGTTCCCGGCTGGGCATCGTAGGGGTTGGCGACCTCGTCGTGGCTGGGCCACACGACGAGCTGTGGGAACGCGATCGTGATGTCTGCGTCGGCCAGGGCATGGTGGATGGCGAGCATCAGGTCGTGGGTTGCGGCCAGCTCGGACGGGACGTCGCTGGCGTGCCAGTAGTAGATCGCGAAATCGATGCTGGACGTTCCGAACCGTCGTAACACCACGATCGGGCCCGGACGCCCGACGGCGCCAGAGGTGTCTCAGAAGGCGTCGATGATGCCGTTCAACGTCGGGCTGGGGCGCATCGCCGCTGCCACCTTGTCGGGGTCGGGCATGTAGTAACCGTCGATGTCGACGGGATGGCGCTGGACGGCGATCATCTCGTCGTAGATCTTCTGTTCGTTGCTCACCAGCGCGGCGGCGATCGGGGCGAAGCGCTCGGCGATCTCGGGGTCGTCGACCTGCTCGGCGAGTTCTTGCGCCCAGTACATCGCGAGATACGCGTGGCTGCCACGGTTGTCGATCAGACCGACCCGACGGGCCGGTGACTTGTTCTCGTTGAGCAACGTCGCGGTGGCGGCGTCGAGGGTGTCGGCGAGCACTTTGGCCTTCGGGTTGCCGGTGACCTCGCCGAGATGCTCGAGCGACACGGCGAGAGCGAGGAACTCGCCGAGCGAGTCCCACCGCAGATAGTTCTCCTTCACGAACTGCTGCACGTGCTTGGGCGCCGATCCGCCGGCGCCGGTTTCGAACAGACCGCCACCATTGATCAGCGGAACGACCGACAGCATCTTGGCGCTGGTACCCAACTCGAGGATCGGAAACAGGTCGGTGTTGTAGTCGCGCAGCACGTTACCCGTGACCGAGATCGTGTCGACGCCCTGGCGGATCCGGTCGATCGAGAACTTCGTCGCATCGGCCGGCTTCATGATTCGGATGTCGAGCCCGGTGGTGTCGTGGTCACCGAGGTAGCGATCGACCTTGGCGATCAGCTGGGCGTCGTGTGCTCGCGCTTCGTCCAGCCAGAACACCGCAGGGGCGCCGGTCGCCCGTGCCCTGGTGACAGCGAGTTTCACCCAGTCCCGGATGGGGATGTCGCGCGCATTGCACATCCGCCAGATGTCCCCAGCCTCGACCGCGAACGACATCAGCACCTCGCCGGTTTGGCTCACGACCTGCACCGTCCCGTCGGCGGGGACCTCGAAAGTCTTGTCGTGGCTGCCGTACTCTTCCGCCTTCTGTGCCATCAGGCCAACGTTGGGCACCGAGCCCATGGTGGCCGGATCGTAGGCGCCGTGAGCCTTGCAGTCGTCGATCACGGCCTGGTAGACGCCTGCGTAGCTCGAGTCGGGGATCACGGCTTTGCAGTCCTGCTGCTCGCCCTGCTTGTTCCACATCTGCCCGGACGTACGGATCATGGCGGGCATCGACGCGTCGACGATGATGTCGCTGGGTACGTGGAGGTTGGTGATGCCGCGATCGGAGTCGACCATCGCGATGTCGGGGCGCTCGGCCCACGTTGCATCGATCGCCGCACCGATCGCCGCCTGCTGGTCGGCCGGGAGCGTGTCGATCGCGGCCAACACACCGGCCCACCCGTTGTTGGGGTTGGCGCCGGCCGCCTCCAGCACCTCGCCGAACTGCTCGAAGACGGGTGCGAAGAACACCTCGACCGCGTGACCGAACATGATCGGGTCGGAGACTTTCATCATGGTCGCCTTCAGGTGCAGCGAGAACAGCACGCCCAATCGGCGGGCATCGTCGATCTGCTCGGCCAGGAAGTCGACGAGCGCCCGTTTCGACATGAAGGTTCCGTCGACCACCTCGCCGGCCATCACCGGCACCGACGACTTGAGGACCGTCACGGCGCCATCGGCCGCGACGTGTTCGATGCGCAGGTCGTCGGCATCGGACATGGTGATCGATTGCTCATTCGAGAAGAAGTCGTCAGCACCCATCGTCGAGACGTGCGTCTTCGAGTCGGGTGACCACTCGCCCATCGAGTGCGGGTGGCTGCGGGCGTATTCCTTGACCGCCTTGGGTGCCCGCCGATCGGAGTTGCCTTCGCGAAGCACGGGGTTCACCGCCGAGCCCATGGCTCGGCCGTAGCGCGCCTTGATGTCACGCTCTGAGTCGGAGGTGGGGTCGTCGGGATAATCGGGCAACGCATAGCCCTTCGACTGCAACTCGGCGATCGCCGCCTTCAACTGCGGCATCGAGGCCGACACGTTGGGCAGCTTGATGATGTTGGCCTCCGGCCGGGTTGCCAGCTCGCCGAGCTCGGCGAGGTCGTCGCTGATACGCAAGTCGTCGTCGACGAACTCGGGAAACTGGGCGACGATTCGGCCGGCCAGCGAGATGTCGCGCGTCTCGATATCGATGCCCGCAGCGCTGGCGAACGCCTGCACGATGGGCAGCAACGAGTACGTGGCGAGCGCCGGCGCCTCGTCGGTATGGGTGTAGATGATTGTCGACTCGGTCACGTGGCGATCGTACCGGCAGGGCGATCGACCGGCCGAATGAAGGCGTCGCCCGGACCGGCCGGCGTCGCTCAGGTGGTCGCGATCTGGGGCGCCCGCAGAGGTTCCGGTCGCGGCTGTGTCACCACGATGGTGGCCAACGACCCGACGACGACGGCCATCGCCGCCAGTTGCACCGTCGTGAGCGGTTCGTCGAGGAAGATCCAGGCCGTGACGGAGCTCACGACGGGGATCAGCAGCGTCAGCGCAGAGCCGAGCCAGAGCGGCACCCGAACGAGCGACCAGTTCATGATCGAGTGGCCGAGGATCCCCGCCCCGAACGTGAGCGCGATCAGCGGCAGCCAGTTGGTTCTCGACGGGAACGACATGTCCTGCTGGAACGTGAGCCCGACGGTGAGGCAGATCAAGGCAGTCCAGATGCCGGTTCCGGCCGTGTACTCCTGTGGCGAGATGACACCCCTCGAACGCTTGGAGAACACGAAGTAACCGCTCCATGAGAAGAGTGCACCGACGGCTGCCAAGTCGCCGACGCCACTCCATTCGGGAGTGCCCGCCGACTCGATCACGATCACGGCGACGGCCGTGATCGCGACGACGGCAGCAGCGAGATCGCGCAGTCGTATCTGCTCGCCGAACATCCTGGCCGCGAACACTGCGACGATCAACGGCTGCAACGCGCCGATGGTGGTGGCATTGACCACATTGGTGAGCTTGACCGCCGTGAAGAAGAACGTCACGTCGAGCCCCAGACAGATGCCTCCGGGAAGGCTGGCCATCAGGATGTGGCGACTCAGGCGACGTCGCCTCGCGCCCATCCAGGCCACGAGCACCGCGGCATAGAGCGAGAACCGCCAGAATCCGATCGCCAGGCCGCCCATGTCGATCGCCTTGATCACGACGCCTGACGTGCCCCAGGCGATCACCGCCACGCCCGTACCGGCGAGTCCGAGTCGAAGATCGCGGGCGTTCGTGTGGTGCGGATCGGGGTTCATCGAGGAGTCAGACGGAGACGACTTCGAAGGCAGCTGCGTACTCGCACCCGAACCGCTCGCCGATGCTGCGAGCGCCCTGGCGGAGGAACGCGTCGGGGTCGGTCGGCTCGTCGAGTGCGTCGAGATACAGCTCGTGACAGGCCAGCGAGGCGATGCCGCGCTCGATGAAGCCGCCGACGTCGACGGCATGCGTGCTCTGCGGAGACCCGCTGAATGCGACGAAGCGGACGCCATTCCAGGCATCGCCCGACGCCGGGAAGAGCCAACGATTGCCTGCGTCCCGGGCGGCGTCCAGCAGCGATCTACCGACGGCGCGGTGATCGGCGTGGTTCCAGGACGGTCCGCCCCACGACTCGCGATGATTGATCGAGATCAACGCCTCCGGGCGGTGGCGCCGGATCGCAGCGCACAGGTCGCGGCGTAGGTCGAGCCCCTCGACAACGAGCCCATCGGGGTGATCCAGGTACTCGAGCGTGTCGACGCCCACCACTTCGCAGCTGCGGCGTTGCTCGACCGCTCGCAGCTGGACGACCTCCTCGGGAGCCATCGTCGAGATGCCGGCCTCGCCGCGGGTCACCAGCAGGTATGCGACCCGCTTGCCGTTCGACGTCCATCTGGCGACCGCGCTGGCGGCCCCGTACTCCATGTCGTCGGGATGGGCGACCACGGCCAGGGCTGACGACCAGTCGTCGGGAAACGGAGCGAGTTCGGTCACGGTGCGACCGAACCGATCCAGCTCACGAGGTCGGCGAGGACCTGATCCTGTTCGGGCTCGTTGAAGACCTCGTGATAGAGCCCGTCGTAGAAGTGTGTCGTGACCTGGGCATTCACCGCTGCCGCAGCGAGTGCCTTCGAACCCTCGATGCTCGCCAACTGGTCGTCGCTGCCGTGCATCACGACGATCGGAATTGTGAACTCGTGATAGCGCGCCGGGAATCGCTCCATCGCGCCGATCAGGGCTGCGCCCATCCCGGCCGAGATCTTGCCGGTGAACACGAGCGGGTCGTTCCGATACGCGGTGACGACGGCGGGATCTCGGCTGATCGCATCGGCGCTGAGGCCTTCGGGCCGAAAGCCGGGTGCGATCTTGGCGATGATTCGGAAGGCCTTGAGTTTTCCGGGGGAGAGATCGCTACCGACCTGCAGCGCGGCTCCGCTCAGTGCCAATCCGGTGATCCCCTGCTGATGATCGAGTGCGTGGCCGACGGCGAGATTGCCGCCCATGCTGTGGCCGAGCACGATCAGCGGCACACCGGGGTGCTCACCCTCGATCATCGCCCGGTACTGCACCAGATCGGTCATCAGCTCGTCGTACGACTTCACGAAGGTTCGCTTGCCGTCCGACTTCCCGTGACCGCGATGATCGAGGGCATGCACTGCGCACCCGGCACCGGTCAGGGTGTCGGCGACGTGGGCGTATCGGCCCGAGTGCTCACCGAGCCCATGGAGCAACATCACCACGGCCCGGGGGTTGCCGTCCGGCAGCCAGGCCTGGTGGTAGATGCTGAGTCCATCGGATGCTGTGAACCGGCCCTCGGTGTGCTGCGACATCCGCTCAGTCTCGCAGCTCATCTCGACGCGAGTCGATCCGCCCGGAAGATCGGCCACACCGAACCGGCACGAACTGCTCAGCGGAGTCGTTCGGTGATCAATCGCATGAGCTCGTCGTACCCGTCGACCGCTGGGAACTGCGGGAACTCGGTGCGCACGTTGAGCGGAGACTTGAACAGGAATCCGAAGTCGGCCGCGCCCAGCATCGACGTGTCGTTGTACGAGTCACCGGCCGCGATCACCCGGTAGTTGAGCCCGCGAAAGGCCTCGACAGCGAGCCGCTTCTGGTCGGGTTGACGGAGGCGGTAATCGACGATGCGATCGTTCTCGACGAGGAGGCGATGACAGAACACGGTCGGCATCCCGAGTTGCAGCATCAGCGGCGCCGCGAACTGTTCGAAGGTGTCGGACAGCAAGATGACCTGGGTGAGCGAGCGGAGCTCGTCGAGGAACGCCCGCGCTCCGGGGAGCGGCCGCAGGCCACCGATGACGTCGCTGATCAGCGACATGGTCAGACCGTGCTCGTCCAGTATGCCGAGCCGGTAGGTCATCAACGCGTCGTAGTCGGGCTCGTCCTTGGTCGTGCGTCGGAGGGCCTCGATACCGGTGCGCTCAGCGACGGCGATCCAGATCTCGGGCACGAGGACACCCTCGAGATCGAGGGTGACGATCGTCTGACGGGCATCGGTCGACATGTGTCACATTCTGGAGGACGGACCACGGCGCCGTAGCATTTGCGCAACGGCTCAGTCGGACGATCGAGTCGCGGTGCCGACCGGTTCCGAGGAACGGACATAGCCGAGCAGGGGGGTTGCTCGCACTCTCGCCTGCGCTCCCTGCGGGGCTGCGCTGTGCTCGCTGGCCAGCCATGCTGCGACGCGCCGCCGCCGGCCGTCGTCGACGGCGAGGTAGGTCGAGAACCGATCACGCTCGGCGAACGGCTTGAAGACGCGAGCGACGAACGACGGGAGGACCTCGGTTGGCCGGCGTGCCCGGATGACGGAACCCGATCGTTCGCGGGTGGCGACGGAGTCGACGGCGCCGGCGATCACCGCCCAAGCGGCCCAGATGATCGGCACCCAGCAGGCGAACGCGAGAATCGCGGCGATGTCCTTGATGAGGTCGACCTGCCCCGGCACGCGATCGAGCAACGACTGGAGCGACTCTCCATCGGAAACCCTCCCCAGAAAGCCCCGCACCCAGCGGAAGCCGAAGAACACGACGATCCCCGCCGCGGCGACCTTGAGCGGATGCTGTCCGTAGCCGGGACGAATCGGATAGCGCACCTGGACCACGTGAGCCGTTCCTCCGGCTTCCGACCACGCTGCCCGATGGTCCTCTGGTGCCGCCGGGACCTGATCCAGGACGTGTTCGGCGACCCCCATGACGCAGGCGTCGGCGAGTGCCCGTTGCTGTGCGGGCGGGGCGAGCACCGTCGCGTGTGGCGGGATTCTGTCGCGCAGCCGTGACCGGTAGCCCATCCACAGCGAGGTGCGCGACGCCCCGAGGTCCGTCGGCCGCTGTGCCGAGCCGAGAGCTCGCAGTGTCGTATCCCACGCCAGCCAACCCAATGTCGCCACGGTGGCGATCCAGACCAGCCGCGACTTCCACGAATCGGCGATCGCGATCTCACCACCGCCGCGGGCGCCGAACCAGCAGACGATCAGTCCGATCAGGGCCGCGCCACCGCTCGGCACCAGCTCGACCGGCGTGTATCGGCGGGTGGAGAGGCCGAGAGTCTGAGCCTGGGCGGCGACAGCCCGGCCGAATCGCAACCACCATCGCCGGTTCAATCGATGATGGGACATCGCAAGTGTGTTTGCCGACGTGACGTCGTTGAATGCCCGAGACGCGAGGTGGTTGAGCACCTGCTGCTCGAACGAGCGCAACGAGTCACCCTGCGTTGCACTCGATCGGGTGACCACGACCAGTTCGTCGTCGACCGTGGTGAAGCGCACCCAGCCGCGAGCGGCCAGATCGATCGCCGTGGCGGTCAGCGCGCTGTGCGGGACGTCGTAGCCGTTGGTGAGCAGCCCGACGACGGCGGGCGGTTCGAGCCGCCCATCGTCCAACGGGGGCGGCCTGCGGGCCGGTCCGGCACCCTCGACACGGCTTCGGGTCCGCCATTCGGCGTAACCGTGGAACGCCCATCCGAGCAGGGCACACGCGATGGCCACCGAGAGCGACGCTGTGGTCGGACGATGGAGGAAGGCGAGCGATCCGCCGGGCTCGACCACGAACATGGTCGTCATCATGGCATGCGGTCCATCGGAGGTTCGAAGATCACCTCAGCGAGGACCTGGCCCCGAGGCCTGGCTGTCTGCGTCCGATCGGATCCACACGGTGCGTTGCGGGTACGGGATCTCGATGGCCGCCTCGTCGAATACGGACTTCACGTGTTCGCGCAGTGCCCGCTGCAGCGGCCACTGGGTGCCGGGTTCGACCTTGACCGTCAGCCTCAGTGTGATCCCGTCCGCGCCCAGTGATTCCACCCCGAGCACGATCGGCGGCTCGATCACGGTGTCGGCGAGATCGGACCGGCCGCACACCTCCTCGGCTGCACGTTGCAGGAGTTCGCGAGCGTGCGCCACGTCGGTCTCGTATGCGACATCGACATCGATGACCGCCACCGACCACAGCTGGCTGCGGTTTCCGACGCGCTGCACCACCCCGTTGGGAACGTGCCAGACGGTTCCATCCACCCCGCGCAGCACGGTCGTGCGCAACGAGACCTCCTCGACGACGCCGACCGCCTCGCCCAGATCGACCACGTCGCCGATTCCGTACTGGTCCTCCATCAGCATGAACAGCCCGGCGATGCAATCCTTGACGAGGCTCTGGGCTCCGAAGCCGAGCGCCACACCGGCGATGCCTGCGCCGGCCAGCAACGGCGCGAGCTGGATACCGACGATGCCGCAGATCATCAGTGCCGCAACGACCCAGATCGACACGACGATCGTGTTGGTCAACACCACCGACGCGGATTCGGCTCGCGCCTGGCGGCGGGGATCCGGTGGGGGCATCGAAAAGGGCAGGTCGATGCCCAGACGTCCGAGGCCCGCCACCCCATCGGTCGGCGAGTTGAGCAGGCGAGTCGTGATTCGCTTGACCCATCTTTTCGCCATGGCCGTCAGGACCAACGCGATCAGCAGCACCAGCAGGATCTGGAGCGGTTTGTCGAACAGCCAATTCACCAAGTTCGCGGCGTCGGCGTTCTGGCCCGTGTTGTCGTAGACCCATCGGCACAGGCTGCCCGTCGTCTCGAAGCACTGTTGATCGGAGGACGCGAGCATCACACCATGACCTTATTGCTGCCAGATCCTCGCGTCCGGTACCTGCCGCCGGCGCTGCGACATCGCCGGCGCACGGTCGGGTCCGATCGTCAGACCGATCGCACCCGGTACCACCGACCTCCCGGACGCCGCCGGTAGTGTTGGGCGCCATGCCTGGCGACGTAACTCCTTGGACACCATCGAACTTGGCGGTGGTGGGTACGGGCTACGTCGGCCTCACCACCGGGGCTTGTCTGGCCTCGCTGGGACACGACGTCGTGTGCGCCGACATCGATGCCGACAAGATCGAACGCCTCCAGCGCGGCGAGATCCCGATCGTGGAAGCCGGCCTCACCGAGGTCGTCGCCGACGCCGTCGCCGCAGGTTGCCTGAGATTCGTGACGGGCGCGGCGTCTGCGGTCGCCGACGCGGACATCGTGTTCCTGTGCGTCCCGACACCACAGGACGAGGACGGCAGCGCCGACCTGTCGTACATCCAGGCCGCCGCCGATGAGATCGCACCGGTGCTGAGGGCCGGCGCAATCGTGGTCAACAAGTCGACCGTCCCGGTCGGTTCGACGCGCGTGGTCGAACGAGCACTGCAACGAGCCGACGTGAGCGTCGTCTCGAACCCCGAGTTTCTGCGCGAAGGCACGGCCGTGTTCGACTTCCTGCATCCCGACCGGGTGGTGATCGGCGGCGACAACCGAGCCGCTGCGTCCGTGGTCGCCTCGCTGTACGGCCCGCTGCACACCGAGATCCTGCTGACCGATGCCGCCTCGGCGGAGACGATCAAATACGCGGCGAACGGGTTCCTGGCGATGAAGATCTCGTTCGTGAACGCGGTGGCGGCGATGTGCGAGGCCGTCGGTGCCGACGTCGCCGACGTGATCGAGGGCATCGGATCCGACCATCGGATCGGGCGGGCGTTCCTGCAGCCCGGACCGGGTTGGGGCGGGAGCTGCTTCCCGAAGGACTCGCGAGCGCTCGTCGCGATCGCGGCCGACCACGGTTACGACTTCTCGATGATGCGCGGGGTGATCGAGGTGAACGACGAGCAGAAGTCGCGGATGGTCGCCAAGATCGCCCGTTCCGTCGATCGCGATCTCGCCGGATCGCGTCCTCTCGACGGCATCAACGTCGGCGCCCTCGGACTGACGTTCAAAGCGGGTACCGACGATCTCCGCGAGTCACCGAGCCTCGCCATTCTCTCCATGCTGCAGGATGCCGGCGCGACGATCACCGCCTACGACCCGACGACGGCCGGCGACCTCGATCACGTGCAGCGCAACCGACTCGACGGCCTGCGGCTGGTGGCGAACGCACTGGACGCCGCCAACGAAGCCGACGCCCTGGTGATCCTGACGGAATGGCCCGAGTTCACGACGCTCGATCTCGACGCCGTTGCCGCCGCGATGCGCGGCACGTCGATCGTCGACACCCGCAACATCCTCGATCCGGCGAGCGTGCGCGCTGCCGGACTCGCCTACGACGGGGTAGGTCGCAACTGATGGCGACCGTGCTCGTCGCCGGTGGCGCCGGATTCATCGGGTCCCACCTGATCGATGTGCTGATCGCTCGCGGGGACCATGTCGTCTGCGTCGACGACCTCAGCTCGGGCACGCTGCAGAACACGCGGCTCCACGCCGGCGATGATCACTACGAGTTCGTCGAGGCAGATGTCTGCTGTGACGATCTCGAGGGCGCGGTACGCGGTGCCCGGAATCGTCGATTCGACGCGGTGATCCATCTCGCGAGTCCCGCGTCGCCCCCCGTGTTCCTGGCACGACCGATCGCGACGCTCGACGTCGGCAGCCTCGGCACTCGTCGGCTGCTCGAGATCGCTCGCGCCGATTCGTCTCGGTTCCTGTTGGCATCGACGAGTGAGGTCTACGGCGATCCGCTCGTCCATCCGCAGCCCGAGAGCTACACGGGCAACGTCAACCCGGTGAGCGAACGTGCGGTGTACGACGAGGCGAAGCGATTCGCCGAGGCGCTCACGATGGCGTACGCACGCACGTACGGACTTGCCGTGCGGATCGCCCGGATCTTCAACACCTACGGTCCGCGCATGCAGGCGGCCGACGGTCGGGTCGTCACGAACTTCGTGTATCAGGCACTGGCCGGCGAACCCCTGACGATCTTCGGTGACGGCACCCAGACGCGCAGTTTCTGCCATGTCGACGACGAGGTCGCCGGCCTCGTCGCCCTGCTGGACAGCGATGTCACCGGACCGATCAACATCGGCAACCCGCACGAACTGACGATCGGGCAGTTCGCCGAGCTCGTGATCGAGCTCACCGGGTCGCGCTCGCAGTTGGCGTACCGCCCGTTGCCATCCGACGATCCGCACGTTCGCCGGCCGGATATCTCCCTGGCCCGCGAGTTGCTCGGCTGGGAGCCGACGATCGAGCTGCGTGACGGGCTGCGGCGAACGATCGACGCCTATCGGGCGGACCGGTCGCCCTGACGCGCTCGACCGCATCGGTTGCGCGCGATCTGCACGCTCTGCTGCACTGGTAACGACCCGTACCGTCGTAGACTGTCCCAACGTGTGGCGCCGACGGATGATGAGGGCTCTGCGGCCCGAGTCGTTCGAGGTCCGTCGGGACGAATTGCGTGAGCTGGTTCGACGGTCCCGCGAGGTGGTGCTGCTCGCTGCCGTGACCGGCGTCATCACCGGGTTGGCAGTTCGCGGTTTCGAATATCTGGTCGACGAGCTGTACGGCAGGGTACTCGAGGCTCCGCTGTGGTGGGGCGCGACGGCGCCGGCGCTCGGGCTGATCGCCGCTGCGCTGATCCTGCGGTTCGTGGGCGGCGGTGCCTCGCCGGCGACCTCTGACGAGTATCTCCGTGCATTCCACGACCCGGCGTATCGGCTGCGACCGCGATACCTCGCCGCGCGCATCGCGGCGGCCATCACCACGCTCGGCTCGGGTGGCGCGCTCGGTCTCGAAGGTCCGTCCATGTACGGTGGGTCTGCACTGGGCACCATGATCCAGCGGCGGCTCCCGAAACCGTTCCGCGGCAGCGATCATCGAACCCTGCTCGTGGCCGGCGCAGCTGCGGGCGTCGCAGCGATCTTCAAGGCGCCTGCGACCGGAGCGATCTTCGCGCTCGAGGTGCCGTACCGCGACGACATGGCTCGGCGCATGTTGCTGCCGGCATTGGTGGCGAGTGCGACCGGGTACCTGACCTTCGTCTCGCTCAGCAACACCGTTCCGCTGTTGAGCCTCCCCGAGTTCTCGGGCAACAACTCGTTTCAGCTGATCGATCTTGCGGGCGCGCTGCTGGTCGGGGCGACATGCGCGGTGGGTGCACGATCGTTCGCCAAGCTGATGCGAATCGCGAAGGGCTTCGCGTTGCGGGCACTCCCGTTGCGTCTCACGGTGACGTCCGTCTCGCTCGTCGCGTTGTACTTCCTCAGCCGTGAGCTCACGGGATTGCCACTCAGCCTGGGTGCCGGTTACGAGGTGTTCCGCGACTGGCTGTACGTCAAGACCGACATCGCCATCTGGTTGCTGATCGCCATGTTCTTCGTTCGTTGTCTGGCGTCGGCCGTCACGACGGCCGGAGGAGGTGTTGGCGGTGTGTTCATCCCGCTGGTGGTCGGCGGTGGCCTCGTCGGTCGCGGTGTGGCCGAGGTCATCCACCCCAACGGGGCGCCGCTGTACACCTTGCTGGGCATTGCGGCGTTCCTCGGTGCCGGCTACAGGGTCCCGCTCGCCGCCGTGATGTTCGTCGCGGAAACCACCGGCAAGCCGAACTTCGTCGTCCCGGCCCTGTTCGCCGCCGTCGCGGCCGAACTCGTCATGGGCGATCAGTCGATCACGGCGTTCCAACGTCGCCCCGGCACCGACTGAGAACGCGTCTGGTCGTCGCCGGTCACCGGCGGGCCGATCGCAGTTCGCCCGGCGGCTCGCGGTCTTGGCAGTATCGGGCCCATGCCCGACGCCCCACCTGTGGTACACCTCGTTCGCTCTGCACTACAGGGCACGATCGTCAGCGTCGAGGTGGCCGTCGGGGCGTCGGTACGACCGACGACGGTGGTCGCCCTCGTCGAGTCGATGAAGCTGCACCACGAGGTGTTCGCGGAGGTCGCAGGGGTGGTGGTTGCCGTCGACGTCGGGGTCGGATCGACCGTTCATCCCGGTGACATGTTGTTCCGGCTCGGCGCGCCCGACGACACGGCACCGGTATCGCTGACGGAGCCTGCGGCGGCTGCCCCGAAGGGTCTCGACCGGCACGACCTTGCCGATGTGATCGAGCGTCATCGGATCGGGTTGGACGCGGCCCGTCCCGAAGCGGTCGGACGCAGGCGGGTCAAGAACCGCCGCACCGCTCGCGAGAACGTCGACGACCTCGTCGACCACGGTTCGTTCGTCGAGTACGGACCGCTCACCATCGCTGCCCAGTCGAAGCGCCGCGACCACCTGGACCTCATCACGCGAACGCCTGCGGACGGCATGATCGGCGGGATCGGAACGATCAACGGTGCCCTGTTCGAGGGGCGCGCGGCCCGTGCGATCGCGATGTCCTACGACTACACCGTGCTGGCGGGCACGCAGGGGCATCGCAACCATCGCAAGAAGGATCGCCTGTTCGAGGTCGCGGAGCAGCTGCGTCTGCCGATCGTGTTCTTCACCGAAGGTGGGGGAGGCCGCCCGGGCGATACCGACACCGGGGGAGTGACCGGCCTCGACTGTCTGGCCTTTCTCTGGTTCGCCCAGTTGTCGGGCACCGTTCCGCTGGTCGGCGTCAACGCCGGTTACTGCTTTGCCGGCAATGCGGCGATCCTCGGGTGCTGCGACGTCGTGATCGCCACCAAGGACTCCAACATCGGCATGGGCGGGCCGGCGATGATCGAGGGTGGAGGTCTGGGCGTGTACGACCCGACCGAGGTCGGCCCGATGGAGGTACAGCAGTTCAGCGGTGTCGTCGACATCGTCGCCGACGACGAGGCCCACGCAACCGCCCTGGCCAAGCGGTACCTCTCATATTTCCAGGGGCCTCTCGCGGACTGGTCATGCGCCGATCAGAGCGAGTTGCGCGATGCCGTCCCCGTCGATCGCCTGCGCACCTACGACGTGCACAGTGTGATCAGTTTGCTGTTCGACACCGATTCGGTTCTCGAGCTGCGCCGCGATTTCGGGATCGGCATGATCACCGCGCTGGCTCGCATCGAGGGTCGCCCGGTCGGCGTGATCGCCAACAATCCGGCCCATCTCGCCGGAGCGATCGACAGCGACGGTTCCGACAAGGCAGCCCGGTTCATGCAGTTGTGCGACGCCCACGGCGTGCCGATCGTCACCCTCGTCGATACGCCGGGGATGATGGTCGGCCCGGAGGTCGAGGCGACGGGATTGGTTCGCCATTGCAGCAGGCTGTTCGTCACCGGTGCGAACGTGTCGGTGCCGATGGTGTCGGTGGTGCTGCGCAAGTCGTACGGGCTGGGCGCCCAGGCCATGATGGGCGGGAGCACCAAAGCGCCACTCGCCTGTGTGTCGTGGCCGACGGGTGAGTTCGGAGGGATGGGCCTGGAGGGTGCGGTTCGGCTGGGCTACCGCAAAGAACTCGAGGCGTGCGCCGATGATGCCGCCCGCGAGGCGCTCTTTCACGAACTCGTCGACCGGTCGTACGAGTACGGCAAGGCACTTCGGATCGCCGAGTTCTTCGAGATCGACGACGTGATCGATCCTGCCGACACCCGGCGCTGGTTCACCACGTTGCTGGAATCGGCACCGCAGCGAACGCCCGGGCATATCGCCCGCCCGAACATCGACACCTGGTGACCCGAGCGAGACCGGTCGCTCACCGGTCGTCCCGAGCCCGTGCGGTCAGTCGCCGAGCAACTGATCGAAGATGTAGTTCGATTGTTTGACGGCGCCCATGCTGGCGCTCGAGGCGAGCGAATATCGATGGCCGGGGTAGAGGATGATGCCGTCGTCGACCTTCGACAGACGCTTCAGGCTTTCGATCATGAGCCCATGGTCGCTGCCCGGCAGGTCGGTTCGCCCGCAACCGTCGAGGAACAGCGTGTCGCCGGAGACGAGCTTGCCGTGCACGAGGAAGCACTGGCTACCGGGCGTGTGGCCGGGCGTGTGCACGAGTTCGATCTCGAGCGCGCCGACCGTGACGATGTCGCCGGAGTCGTGACCGACGAGGTCGGCCTCGGTGACGCCCGAGGTCCGTGTGACCCACGGGATCTCGTCGCGTTGCACGTGAACCGGAACCGAGACGTGTTCGAGCAGCCCGGCCACGCCGGCGATCTCGTATCCCATGATCGAGCCGCCGATGTGATCAGCGTGATAGTGGGTGGCCAGCACGCCCGCGACCCGCATGCCGTCGGCAGCGACGGTGTCGATCAGCCCCTTCGGGTCGTAGGCCGGGTCGACCAGCAGGCACTCGCCGCCGGCGCGGTCACCGATCGCATAGACGAAGTTGACCATCTGCGTCGCCATCTCGTCGCCGACGGCGAAGTCTCGGCCCGACAGCAGTTGTCGGAAGTACAGGCGATCGTCGTTGGGCTCGGCCATGGCCCGAGCGTACGCTTCGATCCCGTGGCGAACACATCGGAGGCAGGCAGGTCGAACGAGGGGATGACCTCTCGGCTCCTCGCACTCGTCGAGGGGCAGCCGATCGTGTACGGCGGTGATCGGGTGGCGTATGTGTCTGCGCAGCTCGCTGAGGCCTTTCGTGCCGGTGATCGCTTGATCGTCGATCCCGCCTCGGGCGCGCTGTTGCACATCCCTGCCGGCGAGCACGCCAGAGCGACCGAGGCGATCGATGCAGCGGTCGAGGCATTCTTCGAGCTCGCTCGCCGTTCCGACGACCAGGTCACTGCATTCTTCGAATGCTTCGCCGAGCTGCTGGCCGATGACGAGACGTTTGCGCCGATCGCTGCCGCCAACCGCATCGATGTCGAACGAGCGGCCGCCCGCGGCCGCTCGACGACCCGTCTCGAGCTCTCACCATCGATGCGAGCCGACATGATCGCCGGCCTCCGCGGTTGGGCGTCGGCCCCGGGCGCCCGAGATGCTGTCGAACGCACGATTGCTCACGACCGTTGGTCGGTCGAGGCGAGGAGGGCTCCACTCGGCGTCGTCGGCTTCGTGTTCGAGGGGCGTCCGAACGTGTTTGCCGATGCCGTGGGTGTGGTGCGCACCGGCAATACCGTGGTCTTCCGCATCGGGTCGGATGCGTTGGCGACCGCCGAGGCCATCGTCGAACACGCCCTTGCGCCCGCCTTGTCGTCGGCCGGGTTGCCACGTGGCACGGTCGGTCTGGTTGCCTCTGCGGCGCACGCAGCGGGGTGGGCTCTGTGCTCCGATGCTCGACTCTCGCTCGCCGTTGCGCGCGGGTCCGGTCCGGCAGTCGCTCAGCTCGGCGCCGTAGCCCGCCAGGCGGGCGTGCCGGTCAGCCTGCACGGTACGGGCGGGGCATGGCTCGTGGCAGCCGGCGATGCGTCGGCGGGGCGCTTCTCGGCCGCGGTTCGGCACTCGCTCGACCGCAAGGTCTGCAACACCCTCAACGTGTGTTGCATCGTTCGCGAGCGGGCGGCCGAACTCGTGCCGGCATTTCTCGATGCGATCGCGGCTGCAGGTCGAGCGCGCGGTGCCGACGGGCGCGTGCACCTGACGCCTCAGGCCATGGAGTTCGTACCGCCGGCATCGCTATCCGCTCGCTCGCACGTGGTGCGTGCCGACGGTGTGCACGACGAACCGTTCGTGTCTGCGATGCCGGTCGACCAGCTCGGTCACGAATGGGAGTGGGAGGGTTCGCCGGAGGCGACCGTGCACGTCGTCGAGACGGTCGACGACGCCGTCGTGCTCTGCAATCGGTACAGCCCGCGCTTCGTCGCGTCGCTGATCAGCGAAACACCGGCTGCGCACGACGCGTTTTTCGCCGCCGTCGATGCGCCGTTCGTCGGCGACGGCTTCACGCGGTGGGTCGATGGTCAGTACGCGCTGGATGCGCCGGAACTCGGACTGTCGAACTGGGAAGGCGGCCGGATGCTGGGACGCGGTGGCATCTTGTCGGGCGACTCGATCTACACGATCCGATATCGCGCCACCGTCAGCGACGAGCGCCTGCACCGGTGAACCGTTGGCATCACTGGAAGATGCCGTTGATGTCCACGATCAGATGGACAGATTTCTTGCTGTAGACGCACAGTTCGCCGCCCGCCGACAGTTTCACCATCGCGCCGTTCGCATTGACGAACTGTGACGTCACGAGGTTGACGTTCGATGTCGTCGGGATGGTGCCACACGGGTACGCCGTGAGGTATGTGTTGTCGAGCGTGTCGGTTGCCGTGAGGTTGACGGAGACCGCCTTGGCGTCCGCAGGGATTCCCCGTTCGCCGGCGATCTGCACCCGTACCACCTGGCCGGCGCGGAGACGTTGGCCGCTCGTCGCCTCGTTGAGCCCCGCTGAGGGCGAGCGGCTGTCGAACAGCCTGACTGGATCGAGAGCCATGAAGTCGAGGCCCTTGTCGGCGCTGAAGTAGCCGGTGAGGTCGATCGCGACATCGGTGTCGCGGAGCGACCGCATGCAGACCTTGCCGCCCTCACCGACGGGGGAGACGACGGAGTTCGGTCGGTATTCGTCGGGGACGTAGTTGACGTTCGAGACGTCGACACTCGAGGTGACGCCACACGGGTAGACCTGGAGGTGGCCGTAGTACTGCGGCTCGATCACCGTCACGTTCAGTGCGACACCCGTTGTGCCCGCAGGTGCACCGCCGTCCACGCCGGCGACCTTGAGTCGAACCTCGACTCCGGCTTTCAGCTTGGCCACACCCTTGTCGCGGGAGTCGAGCAGGCGAATTGGTTTGACGGGCACGAAACCACTGCCATCGTTGGCGGCGCGGTAGTAGCCGTTGACGTCGATGATCAGATCGGCGTCGACGAGCGAGAACACGCACAGGTCGCCCTGCTTGAGCGGGACAATTGCCTGGTTGGCGATGGTCTGGCCCGGCTGGAATCCCAATGTGCTCACGGTCGGGCGTTCGACGGTGCAGTTGTACGCGGTGATGTAGCCGTAGCCCGACGGTGACACGACCGTGAAGTTGGCACTGATCGCCACGACGTCGGATGCACCCACGTGCAGACGCGTGACCTTGCCGGCGCGCAGACTGGCCGTGCCGAGGTTCTTCCGCGTGTCGACGAGTCGAAATGGGGTGACCGGCTCGAACCTGGCAGCCAGAGTGGTGGGCGACGTGTCGGGGGTCTGGGGAGGAACCACCTCGAGCGGGGCATTCCGTTTGACGGTGAACGACCACGTGACGTTGCCGGAGTTCGTGTTGACGGTGACGGTGTACGTGCCGTCCGCGAGCGTCTCGCGCGGCATGACCACGACGGCGTTGTCGCCGTCGAGGATCGCTCTGGCGGTCGCGTCGCCGGACGTGTTGCCGGCATGCAGGGCGCAGGTCGGAACCGGGCCGTTGGGCCCCGTGATCGTCGCGTTCGCAGACGTGACGTCATTGGGCATCATCGCAATCAGGGGCAGTCCGGCGTTGCCGGTCCATCCGCACAGCGTCATGGGGTTCGGGAACTCGGTGATGAAGCTGTGCAGAGGCACCGTGGCCCCGTCGCCGGGGAAGACGATCGGGGTCGTGGGCCGGGCAAGCGAGTTGTCGATGCCGCGGATCACGTCCAGCGTCCCACCCGAGTGCCACGGCGTGGGTGTGTTGGCGGCCGCACACAAGCCGAATCCGCTGGAGGTGAGGTTGTGACGCAGGATGCCGATCGCGTGGAACGGGCCGGTCATCCAGAGATCGATGTGATTGCGTGGCGTCGCGCTCATGACGCTGCTGACGGCAACGTTGCCGCTGTTCCCGGCCGTGTCGCCGCCGGGTGTGTAGCCGGGCAGCCCGGGAACCTCATCGTGGGAGATGCCGTTCTGGAGCATGTAACACGAGTGGGCCTGGGCCTCGCTCGACCAGGTGGCGTTCGCGGTGACCGGCGCCAGGCCCGACATGGCTCGATAGGTGTTGACGATGGTCAGCCAATCGGAGTCGGCAACGGCCTGGGCGCGCTCAGGTCCGCCGAAGCCGATCGAGGCGGCGATGACCGTGAGTATCGACAGGATCGCGGTCGCGAACGCCCTGCGGCGCTGCGGCCCGTCCGTTGTGGCGCGGGTTTGTGCGTCGGTCACGAGGGGTCTATCGGTCGCCTGACAGCCAGTCTTGACAAACTTGAGACTCAATTGCTGCTCGTCCGCCGGACCGGCCGCGGCCCGTGGCCGATTTGCCGTGACTAGCGTCGTTTCCGTGAACAGGGCGCGAACGGTGCTGGGTGGCGTGCTGGGCGTCGCGCTCACCGCATGTTCGATCGCCCCCGACCCCGTCGTCATCGACGCCTCCAGAACACCGCCGGCGTCGGCGATCGTTGCGTCAACGGTCCCGCCACCATCGACGAGCACTCCCGCGCCGGCCATCGCGAACCCCGACGATGAGGTGGTCGCCGATGAGTCGACCGCCTCCCGAACGGCCGGCGACCAGCGTTTCCCCGGATTGGGGTCCGACTCCATCGATGTCGATCACTACGACGTCACACTGGCGTACGAGACCGACCGGCGCAGCCTGAGTTCCACGGTGACGGTGACCGGCACCCTGCTCGCTGACCTCGACCAGATCACTCTCGACTCGAACGGCCCCGAGATCGAGGCGGTGCGGTCGGACGGAGCGGTGGCGGACTTCACGGTCGAAGGTCGGGAACTCGTCATCGACCTCGGTGCGAGCCGCAACAGGGGCGACGGCTTCACCGTGTCGGTCGACTCGACCCTCGAGGTGGTGGACCAGAACTTCTATGCCGGCGACGCCGGGCTGTTCCCCACGGATGCCGGGTTGTGGTCGGTGAATGAACCCGACGGCGTGAGCACATGGCTACCGGTCAGCGACCACCCGAGCGACAAGGCGACCTGGACGTTCCACATCACGGTGCCCGCCGACCTGACGGCGGTTGCCAACGGCGAGTTGACTGCGATCGGACCCGGTAGCGAGGTGTCGACCTTCACGTGGGACCAGAACGAGCCGATGGCGTCGTATCTGGTCCTGCTGTTGGTGGGTGACTACGAATTGGTCGACGACGGCGTCTCCGACAGCGGCGTCGAACTCGACCATGCGGTACTGAGGTCGGACCGCGACGACCTCGACGCCTATCTGACGGTCACGCGCGATCAAATGCGCTTCTTCGAGTCGCTGTTCGGGCCGTACCCGTTCGAGCGGTACGGGCTGGCGATCACCGATTCGATCGGTGGATTGGCGATGGAGACGCAAGGGCTGTCCCTGTTCAGCTCGCACGAACTCGACGGTTCGCTCGGGCCTGTGCAGCAAGCCTTCCTCGCCCACGAGCTGGCCCATCAGTGGTTCGGGAACGCGGTGTCACCGGCGAGCTGGAACGACATCTGGTTGAACGAGGGTTTCGCGACCTACGCCCAATGGCTGTGGTTCGACGAGGCCGGGTTGGGCGACATCGAACGCACCGCACAACGCACGCTCGCTGGGCTCCCGGCGACGGGATGGCCGTTGAGCGAGCCGGACGAGCTGTTCGGCACGGTCGTCTACGACGGTGGTGCCGTGACGTTGCATGCGCTGAGACGCACGGTCGGTGACGATGCGTTCTTCGAAGGTCTGCGAGCATGGGTCGTCAGGTATCGCGACGGCTCCGCGACGACCGCCGATTTCCAGGCTGTGATGGAGGACATCAGTGGCATCGATCTCGATGCGTTCGTCGCCGACTGGGTCGAGGCCGATTCGATCCCCAGCGAGTTCGCGACGTGATCCGCCGGTGCAGACCTCACGGTCGCGGACTTCACGGTCGCGGACCTCGCAGTCGCGAACTTCGCAATCGCGGACTCCGCGCTCGCGTCAGCGTCCGAGCAGCCGGTCGATCGTTGTGCCCCAGACACGGCTCTTGCGACCCGTGCGGGCCTCGAACTCGTCGGCTCGCCGTGCCGCAATGCGTCCGGTGTTGACGCCGATCCACCGGAGCGGCTCTGGTTCCCACTTCCGCGAGCGGTGCCCGACCCACGGGAGACGGGTGAGCCCGTCCGGGTCGGCGCCCCCGGTGATGAGCGTGGCGAGCGTGCGCCCCGCGATGTTGGTGGTGCTGACCCCGTCGCCGACATAGCCTCCCGCGGTCGCGAGACCGCTCTGCCGGTCGAACCGGACCGAGCAGGTCCAGTCGCGTGGGGCAGCGACGACGCCGCCCCAGTGATGGGTGACGGCGGCGTCGCCGATCTGTGGAAACAGTTCGCGCAACGCTGATTCGAGCAGTGTTCTGATGGTCGCATCGGTGTCGTAGTCGGCGCTGATCGCCGAACCGAAGTGATAGGGCGCGCCGCGCCCCCGAATGCGAATCGGTCGTCGACCGTGCGTTGTCCGTAGATGATCATGTGCCGACCGTCGGCGAACGTCTGACGGTCGGCAAGGCCGATCTGGGCCCATGTCGAGTCGGGCAGAGGCTCGGTGGCGATCATCATCGAGTAGACCGGCAACAGGGTCCGTCGTTCGCCGGCGAACTGCGGGGTGAAGCCCTCGGTGGCGCGCACGATGACTTCGGCGTGTAGGTCACCGCTCGTCGTCGTGACGCGCCCTGGCCGGATCCCGGTGACAGCGGTGCCTTCGCGAACGTCTGCGCCGGCAGCGATCACGGCGCGAGCGACGGCATGGGTCAGCCTGAGCGGATGGACCGCGGCGCAGTGGGGAGTGAAGAGCGCGCCGGTGACGTCGGCGGCAGCCAGCGTCGCCGTCGCCTCGGCCTTGTCGAGCCACCGGATGTCGCCCTCGCCGAATCCGTAGCGGCGGTACTCGTCGAGTTCGTCGCGGAGCCGATGCGCTTGGGGTTCGTTGCGAGCTGCCGTGATCGTTCCGCCGCGATGGAAGATCCCCGGTGCGCCGTGGCTGTCGACGAACCGCCCGACCTCGCAGAGCGTCTCGTGCATCGCCTCGTACATTCGCCGTGCGGCGGACTCGCCGTGGCGGGCAGCGATCTTGTCGAGGCTCATCGGGAGCAGCGCCGAACACCAACCACCGTTCCGGCCACTGGCGCCGAACCCGATGGTGTCGCGCTCGAGCAGCACGATCCGCAGCGTCGGATCGCGTTGCAGGAGATACCAGGCCGTCCACA
The DNA here is from genome assembly GCA_963701575.1 of uncultured Acidimicrobiaceae bacterium. Lineage (GTDB taxonomy): Bacteria > Actinomycetota > Acidimicrobiia > Acidimicrobiales > Ilumatobacteraceae > Ilumatobacter. The sequence continues at coordinate 286,401 of CAVPAQ010000019.1, read as the reverse complement.
AGCCGGTGAGTCCGGCGCCGACGATCGCGACGTCGGCGCTGTCACGTGCGCCGGTCGCGCCGGTTCCGGTCGCGCCGACGGCGATCTCGTGGTCCGGCATCGTGTCGGACCAGAGCGAGGCGGTCCTCGCCGGAGAACGATTCGGCTGGTGTGTCACGGCCCTACGCTAAGACCTGGCCCGTCCTCGAGGGCAGTCGAACCTCATGATCTCCTTTCCTCCTCCCTCCACACCGCCCGCTGGCTGGTACCCCGATCCACAGGGAGCCGGGCAGCGGTACTTCGACGGTCGTGCGTGGGCGGCGCCGATGCCCAGGTTCGCCGAACCGGAGGACCATCCCAGTCTGCCGATCTCGGCCGCACTCGGGGCGCTGGCGATTCTTATGGTGTCGCTGGTGGTCGGCAAGCTGGTCGTCGAGTCGTTGGTCGATCAGGACTGGCCACTCGGGGTGTACATCGGGATCTCGGCGGTGCTGTCGTACGGCCCATCGATTGCCTGGGGGGTATTCGTACGGCGCAAATGGGGAGCCGGTCGGTTGGCGGCGCTCGGCTGGACGTTCCGCTGGAGCGATCTCGGGTGGGGCCCGCTCACCTGGTTGGCGGCGATCGTCTCCCAGTCGGTGCTCGCCGCGGTCGTGCTGATCTTCGACATCCCGCTGAGCAGCAACATCGACGCCACGGGGGAGTTCGATACCGATCGTGCGTACCTCATCGCCACGTTGGTGGCGGCGGTCATCGCCGCACCGATCGTGGAGGAGATCGTGTTTCGCGGACTGGTCATGCGGGGGTTCCTGAGCCGGATGGGTCCGGTCGCCGCGATCGCGCTCCAGGGCGTGCTGTTCGGCGTCGCCCACTTCGATCCGGTGCGGGGTACCGGCAACGTCGGACTCGTCATGGTGCTGTCCGGAGTCGGCATCGCATTCGGTGCCTCGGCCTACCTCACTCATCGTCTCGGACCGACGGTGATCGCCCACGCGATCTTCAACGGCGTCGTCTTCGCCATCGTGTTGACGGGCGTGCTCGACGACGTCGATCGGGATTTCGGCCGTGCAGCTGTGTCAGTCGTGTCCGAGCACTCGGTTGTCGATCAGTCGGACGCCACCGAACCAGGCGGCTATCAGTACCACCACCGCTGAATCGATCACGGTCACGGCGGTCAGCGTGGCCGCATCGACGACCTCGATGTACTCGATCGAGGCGAGCGGCTCGTCGGCGATGGTGTCAGCGACGACTGCTCGGATCGCACCGGCGCGCCGTTCACCGAGACGGTATGCCGTATCGGCCGCGGTCAAGCCTCGGGAGAGCACCGCTGCGGCAGCCCGATTCGCGGGATCCAATCGAACGTTGCGGCTCGACATCGCCAGACCGTCGGGTTCGCGGACGATGGGTACTCCGATCACCTCGACGCCCAGATCGAGATCGGCGACCGCGCGGGCGATGACGGCGAGCTGTTGGTAGTCCTTGCGGCCGAAGAGCGCGATGTCGGGGACGGTGGCGCCGAGCAGTTTGGTGACGACGGTCGTGACGCCTCGGAAGTGGCCGGGTCGCATCGGACCTTCGAGACGCGCCGCCAGGTCGCCCGGCTCGACATGGGTCTGGAACGGGGGCGGGTACATGACCGATGCGGTCGGCGCATACACCGCGTCGACGCCGGTCGCTTCGCAGGTCGCGAGATCGAGTTCGATCGGCCTCGGATAGCTGTCGAAGTCGTTCGACTGGTTGAACTGCAGCGGGTTGACGAAGATGGTCACGATCACGCGGTCGGCACGCTCCCGAGCTTCGGCTACCAGCGCGAGATGACCGTGGTGCAGGGCGCCCATCGTGGGGACCACGGCGATCCGCCGGCCGAGCTGACGTTGTTCGGTGCTCCACGAGCGCATCGGTCGCGGCGCAACGAACAGCTCCATGGCGGCAGGGTAGTGCTCAGCCACGAAAGGCGGATGGGCACAGATCGCGATAGCACGGTGCAGCACCCAGCGTTGTAGCGGTCATCACGGCGTCGACGCACGCGCGCTCGAACACGTCGGCGGCTGCGGCGAACACGACGTTGAGTCGGGCGGCCCGGGAGTCGCCGCCCCGAATGATGCCGGCGCTCGACCCTGCGATCGAGTGCTGTCCGGTGGCCAGTCCGAAGATCGTGTCGCCGTCCATCAGCGAGTGCGCGGGCCGGATCGCCCGGGCCAGCCCGTCGTGTGCCGATTGGGCCAGCCGACCCGCCTCCGGACGGGTGAGTTCGGCGTCGGTGGCCACGACGCCGACCGTCGTGTTCAGCGCAGCCGGCGCAGCACCGTCGAGCGCGCTGCGAACTGCGCGCCGATCACCCGGAGTGGGGAGGCGCAGCACCTTCGGGCGCGCCCAGGGCAGGCCGGTCGCAGTGTCGATCACCGAGCCGGAGGCGTTCACCACTGCGAGCGCGGCGACGCGGATGGTCATGTCGCCGAGCTGCAACGTGGTCGATGCCATACCGACGCCACCTTGCAAGCCGCCCGCGCGGGCCCCGGCGCCCGCCCCGATCGATCCGCGAGCGGCTACCCGCTTGGCGCCCCGGGCGGCCCGTTCGCCGAACGATGCGTCGGGTCGGTTGCCGAACCGGCCGCCGCGTCCGAGGTCGAAGATGACGGCGGCGGGCACCACCGGAACGATCTCGTGGGCGCCCGGGCCGACCGGTACGCCCAGCCCGCGGTGTTCGAGGTGTGCGACCACACCCTCTGCGGCAGCCAGCCCGTAGGCGCTCCCTCCGGTGAGGCACAAGCCGTGGATGCGATCGACGAGGTTGCGCGGGTCGAGCGCATCGGTCTCGCGCGTGCCGGGTCCGCCACCTCGAACGTCGACGCCGGCGACGACGCCGCCAGGGGCGATCACGGCGGTCGTGCCGGTCTGCCAGCCGCGCCCGACGCGCTGGAAGTGGCCGACGAGTATTCCGCCGACGTCGGTGAGCGAACCGTGCTGCAAGGGATCGGTCGGTGGTCGCACATGATGGACCGTAGCCAACGTCGGTGCACCCGGGCGCGACGGGTCTCGCAGGAGTCAGCGCTCGGCGTCCCGTCGGTTGCAGTCGATCGGCGCGGGCTCCGGCCCGCCCCGGGATACCGAGCGACGCGGTCGCGCCCGCGGTGCTCAGCGATCGAGGGCCAGGTGATCGATCATCGGCGGCCGGCAGTAGCGTTCGAGCGTGCTCGGTCGAGAGATCCCATCTGTCACGGCGCGGATCCGCATCGCCGGCGCTGCGAAGCGTGCGGTCGGCGAAATGATCTACCGTGCCCACGAGACCGCCGCGGCGTGGGCTGCGATCGGCCCCGACACCATACGGGGCCGGCGATTCGGCCGATTCGGGGCGGGCAGCATCATCTGTTTCCCCGCGGTCACGATCATGAACGAGCACTACATCCACATCGGTGCCGGAACGATGATCGGCCCCCACGTCGCCCTGTCAGCGGGGATGCTGCCGGGGCAGGCCTGTATCACCGATCCGGTGGTGTCGATCGGCGATCGGTGCCTGATCGGCCGGGGCAGCGGCATCGTCGGACACCTGTCGATCGAGATCGGCGACGACGTCTGGACGGGGCATCACGTGTACATCACCGACCAGAACCACGGGTACGACGATCCTGGTCGCCCGATCTCCGAGCAGTTGCAGCCCGAACGCCCGGTCAGCATCGGGTCGGGCTCGTGGTTGGGGCACGGTGCCGTCGTCCTGCCAGGCGCCCGGATCGGTCGCAACGTGGTGATCGGGGCCAACAGCGTGGTGACGGGTGAGATTCCCGACCATTGCGTCGCCGTCGGCGCCCCGGCACGGGTGATTCGACGGCTCGACCGGTGACTCGACCGGTGCTCCGTCTCGGCGAGTCCTTGCTCAGCGGCTGAGGTCGAACGGGGGCGAGCAGGCCGACATCTCATTGTCGCCGGCGAACGTGGCGATCCGCTCGCTGATCGGGATCGCATCGATCTTCGACTCGTAGAAGGCCTGGTTCTCGCCGGTCTCGCGGAGCCGATTCGCGAAGTCACGGCGATTCTGCAGGTAGGTCCGGTAGTCGGCTTCCCAGAGCGGCACGATCGCCCGGCCCTTCGCGTCGGTGGGCACCACAGCAACCACATCGTCGACCATCTGTTCGAGGACGTCGGTGGCACGGTCGACGATGTCGGCGCGCTCGCGGATGAGTTCCGCGCCGCCGTCACCGATCGGCCGGAGATCGGCGAGTGCGATCCGGTCCTCGGTGGCCTGCAGGCAGATCTGCTGGGCGCGCTCCGCCCAGGCCCGGTCGTCGATCTTGTTCACGGCTTCCTTGGAGGCGAAGAACAACGCCCAGATCCAGAAGGTGGCGAACAGGACGAGCAGGACGCCGAGTGCGAATCGAGTGACCAGTCGGGTGACGGGGCTCGTGTCGTCCGGGGCCGCGTGCTGTGGGTCGACCGTCTGCATCGCCTGTCACGCTACGGGTGACGACGGCGATCAGCTCTCGATCGGGTCCATTTCGATGCCGAACGGAAACGGGCCCTGCACGACGATGGACGGTCTGCACTCGTCAGGCACAGCGCGGGTTCGAACCGACGCAGACCACTCGACGGTCTCGCCCGGAGCCACGTCGTCGATCGTGAAGACGTCGACATCCTTGCCGACGGTCACGAACAGCGAATAGTCGCGCACGGTGAGGCTCTCGTTCGTGAGCGTTCCGTCCACCGTCGCGGTCCGACCGTCGAGCGTGCAGCCCAGGACGTCCGCGTCGTAGGGGCCCGGCTCGGCGAAGTCGGCGACCGCACGGAATACGACCACGGACAAGATCACCCCGACGATCGCGAGCAACAGTGCCGATGTTCCGGTCACGATGCCTGCGATCGCGGCTCCGCGGCCTCGCCCGACAGCAGCGGACCGTCGTAGCGCCTTGATGCCGAACACCAGCGCCAAGACGCCCAGCACGACCCCGATCACGACCAGGAAGGGCATCCAGGCGATGAGCGTGCCGATGACCCCGCACGTCAACGCGGCCGTCGCAAGGCCGTTGCTCGCCGCTGTGCCCGAACTCTGATAGCCGGGCAGTGTCCCGAGTGGGTCGACGAGTCGCTGGCCGCCATCGGATACATCCGGTGTCCAGTTCACGCCGTTGAAGTAGCGGTGCTCGTGGCGCCCCAGCGGGTCAGGGAACCATCCCGCCGGGGTGATGTTCGGCGGAATCGGGGGCGGCGGGTCGCTCACGGAAAGGCAGAGTACCGTCGCTGAGGTGGAGATCGTGCTGATTCGTCATGGGCAACCGGAGTGGGTTCGAGATGGGCTCAGCGTGGTGAACCCGCCGCTCACCGAGTTGGGTCACCGACAGGCCCAGGCGATGGCGAATCAGATCGGGGCCGAACGGTTCGACGAGATCTTGGTCTCGCCACTCGAGCGTGCCCGCCAGACGGCGGCGCCGCTGTATGACATCACCGGTCGCGCCGAGACGGTCGAGCCCTGGTTGGAGGAAATCCGCGACCCCGGCTGGCACGGGACACCGGCGGAGAAAGCCGAGCAGGCCTATCGCGAGATGCGGGCACGCCCGGTCGAAGAGCGCTGGCACGGTCTCGATGGCGGTGAGTCGATCACCGACTTCACCCGTCGCATCCACCTGGGGGCATCCGGCTTCCTGTCCGAGCGCGGTGTGGAACCCCTCGATCACGAGCTCCCGATGTGGTCGATCGCCGAGCCCGGACGCCGGATCGTGCTGGTCGCCCACGCCGGCACGAACTCGGTCACGATCGCCCACCTGCTCGGTCTGTCGCCCACCCCGTGGGAGTGGGATCGCTTCGTGCTCGGCCACAGCTCGGTGAGCCGCCTCGAAGCGGTGCCGGTGCACGGCGGCTTCACCTTCAGCCTGACGTCGCTCTCGAACCTCGAACACCTCGAGCCGCGCGACCGAACGCGCTGAACCGGGATTCTCGAACTCGCTGTTCGACCCGCCCACGTCGGCTACCTTCGTCGGCGATGGCTGAGAATCTGAAGATGTACATCGGCGGTGCGTGGGTCGATGCCCGCTCCGGCGACACGTTCGACTCGATCGACCCTGCGACGGGGGGCGTGCTGGCGACGGTGCCGAGAGGTGGGGCGGACGACGTCGACCGAGCAGTCGCGGCTGCCCGGGCTGCCTTCGACGGGGGCACGTGGGGCAGCGCGGTGGCCGAGCGTGACCGGGCTCGAATCCTGTTGCGCATGGCCCAGCTGGTGTCCGAGCAGCGCGAGTCGCTCGCCGAACTCGAGGTGCGTGACTGCGGCAAGCCGATCGGTGACGCGCTGGGCGACATCGACGAGGTGGCGTTCATGTTCGAGTACTACGCCGGCTGGGCAACCAAGATCGCTGGTGACATCCCGCCCGTCGGGCCCGACGCGATGAGTCTGATCGTCAAGGAGCCGGTCGGTGTGTGTGGTTTGATCGTGCCCTGGAACTACCCGATGCTGATGGCAGCTCAGAAGGTCGCCCCCGCTCTCGCTACGGGTTGTACGGTGGTGCTCAAACCGGCCGAGCAGACGCCGCTGACCGCGATCCGGATGGCTGCGATCGCCGAGCAGGCAGGTCTGCCCGCCGGCGTGTTCAACGTCGTCACCGGGTTCGGAGCCGAGGCCGGTGCCCCGATGCTCACCCATCGTGGAGTCGACAAGATCTCGTTCACCGGTTCGAAGGCGATCGGCATGATGATCCAACGCACATGCGCCGATCAGCTCAAGCGCGTCACGCTCGAACTGGGTGGCAAGAGCCCGAACATCATCTTCGCGGATGCGGCGCTCGACCGGGCCGTCGAGGGTTCGTCGATGGGCGTGTTCGGGAACCAGGGCGAGGTGTGCTCGGCCGGCAGCCGGGTGTTCGTGCATCGGTCGGTCTACGACGACGTGTTGCACGGGATGACCGAGTTCGCGGCCGGAATGAAGCTCGGGTCCGGTCTCGATCCCGAGACCACGATGGGCCCGCTCGTGTCGGCGCTGCAGCGCGACCGGGTGCAGGCCTACATCGATGCCGGACCTGCCGAGGGCGCCAGCCTGGTCTACAGCGGGCGGCGCCCCGACGATCCGGCGCTGGCCAACGGCTATTTCGTCCCGCCCACGATCTTCGAGGCGACCAACGACATCCGCTTGGCTCGTGAGGAGATCTTCGGTCCGGTGGTCGCGGTGATCCCGTTCAACGACGTCGACGAGGTAGTGCGCCTGGCGAACGACACCGAGTACGGCCTGGCCGCCGCGATCTGGACGCGCGACATCGGATTGGCACTGCGCACAGCCCGGTCGGTGCGCGCCGGCGTGGTATGGATCAACGACAGCCAGCCGGCCCCGAGCGAGTCGATGTGGGGCGGGTACAAGCAGAGCGGCATCGGCCGCGAGCTGGGCCCGTACGCCCTCGACGCGTACCTCGAATCGAAGCAGATCTACATCAACCTGTCCTGATGCCGACGCCGCGTGTCCTGACAGCGTTGCGCCCACCGGTGTTCGTTAGCGTCGCGCCATGAGCGATGCCCAGGCGGCCCAGGACAAACTGCGGATGTTCAGCTTCCAGGTGTTCTCCAAGCTGGACGGCGCGGTCACCGCGGGCATGATCCACCTCGGTGATCGGCTGGGTCTGTACCGGGCGATGGCGCGTGCGGACGGACCGCTGACCAGTCACGAACTCGCCGCCCGAGTCGAGCTCCACGAGCGATGGGTGCGCGAGTGGCTCGCCAACCAGGCCGCCGCGAAGTTGATCGAGCACGACGAGGTCGACGGCGTCGATCGGTTCTCCCTGTCCGGGGAAGCGAGGGCGGTGCTCGCCAGCCCCGAGCATCCGGCATTCGGGATGGGGATGTTCCACCGCTTGCCGGCGACGATGGGCGCCCTCGAGCTGATGCCCGAGGCCTTCGCCACGGGCGTCGGCCACGACTACGACAGCCATGGTCCGCAGGGGGCCGAGGGCATCGAGCGCAGCTTCGAGCCGTGGAACAACGCCAACCTGTTGCGCAAGGTACTGCCGGCGATGGACGGGGCGGTCGAGCGCATGCGTGTCGGCGCGACGGTCGTCGACGTCGGCTGCGGCGCCGGGGGAGCGGTGCTACTGATGGCCGAGGCTTTCCCCAACAGCACGTTCGTGGGCTACGACATCTCGCAGCACGCGCTGGATCGAGCCAACATCAAGCTCGCCCACAATGGTCTGACGAACGTTCGATTCGCAGACCCGCGCGTCGATCCGATGCCCAGCGACGGCTCGGTCGATGTCGTGACGACCTTCGACTGCATTCACGACATGGCTCACCCGCAGCCGGTCGTCGAGGCCATCCGCGCCGCGCTCGCCGACGACGGCCACTGGCTGCTCGTCGACATCCGCGCCGCCGAGACCTTGGCCGGCAACATCGAGGCCAATCCGATGGCGTCGCTGCTGTACGGCGTGAGCGTGCTGTCGTGCATGTCCTCGGCGCTCTCCGAGCCCGGCGGCGCCGGGCTCGGCACACTCGGTCTGCCGGCGTCGAGGGCCGAGGAGATGGCGCGCCTCGCCGGGTTCACCCGCTTCGAGACGCTCGACGTCCAACACCCCATGAACGCGTTCTACGAGATCAGGCCATAGCGCGTCCCAGCTCGTAGTCTTGATGCCGCATGCAGATCTCACAGCATCGCTACCGGCAGATCGCAATCGGAGCCCTGGTCGCGCTCGCCGTCATCATCGTGTCCGGTGCGGCGGTACGGCTCACGAACAGCGGGCTCGGGTGCGACGACTGGCCGAACTGCTCGAACGAGCGGTTCGTCGACGTGTCGTCGAAACACGCCGCGATCGAGCAGGTCAACCGGATGTTCACGGGCATCGTCGGGGTTGCCGTCATCGCCGCCGTGCTCGGATCGCTGGTTCGGCAGGGTGCCCGCCGCCGCGACCTGGTGCGCTTGTCGTTGCTGCTGGTCGCAGGTGTGCTGGCCAATGCCGTGCTGGGTGGCATTTCGGTGCTGGTCGATCTCCATCCGATCGCCGTGCAGTTCCACCTGCTGTTGTCGATGGGGTTGATCGTGGCCGGTGCCACGCTCGTCCGGCGTGCCGGCGAACCCGACGGGGTCGCGCGACATCGAGTCACCAGCCGCCCGACGCAGCGCCTCACGTGGTTGCTGATGGGCGTCACCTGGGTGGCCGTCTTCACCGGCACTCTGGTCACCGGCGCCGGCCCACATGCAGGTGACGCCGATGCCAAACGTCTCGACCTGGCGATTCCCGAGGTGGCTCGGGTGCACTCGGTGTCGGTGTTGACCGCACTCGCGATCGCGCTGCTGATCGCATGGCGAATTCGACGACATGTCTCCGACCGCGCTGCGATGTCCAATGTGTTGTCGGCGTGGATGGTCGTCGGGCTCGCGCAGGCGGCCGTCGGATACGTCCAGTACTTCAACGACGTCCCCGAATTGCTCGTCGGCCTGCATGTGGCGGGCGCGACGGCTGTGATGCTGGTGACGACCCAGATCGTCCTCGACACGACCCGACCCGTCGAGGATTCCACACCGAGCGGGTTGCACGACGATCGCCAGTCGCTCGGCGCCGCGAGCTGACGGGCTCGTTCGCACCACGGGTTTTCCAGTGCCGTCGCGGCCTGTGTCTATACTCCCGCCCAATGTCGCAGTGCTTCTCACGGCCAGCCGCGCCCACCTTCGTCCGCGCCGCGACGCGCGCTGCTGTCGTGATCGTCGCCCTGCTGAGCTTGTTCGCCGGCGGCCGCACCGCCCATGCGCAAGACGGTGAGTTCTTCATCCAAGCCCAGGTCAAGGAACAACAGCGCGACGAGAACGGGCGCCCCGACAACCAGCCGGTGCCCGGCGTGGTCATCACGGTACTGACGCCAGACGGTGCGGTGGTCGGCACGTTGCCGACCGACGACAAAGGTGTCGCCGTGATCGCGGTTCCGGCCAAGGGCGACTACGTGGTTCGGCTCGACGAGGCCACCCTGCCCGACGACCAGTCGATCGCGGCGGCTTCATCGGCCGAGCAGATCGTGAGCGAATCGACGTTCCGAACGAATCGCCAGATCATCAACTTCTTCACCGGTGAGAGCCAACGCGTCGAGCAGAGCCTCGTGTCCCGTGTGTCGCAGCGATTGGCCGACGGTGTCCGGTTCGGTCTCATCATCGCCATGTGTTCCGTCGGGTTGTCGCTGATCTTCGGTACCACCGGGCTCACCAACTTCGCCCACGGCGACATGGTCACCTTCGGCGCGATGATCGCCTACCTGTTCAACGCCAAGGGGGTGGCGTTCTTGAGTTTCCTCGCCTTCCTCCCCCTGGTCGACGACGTCGGGAGGTTCCACATCCTCATCGCGACGCCGCTCGCGGTGATCGCCGGCGGGATGTTCGGCTACGGCCTCGACCGATTCGGATTCGCACGGTTGCGTCACAAGGGACTCGGTCTGATCTCGCAGATGGTGATCACGGTCGGTTTGTCGATCGTGCTCAAGAACCTGTTCCTGTTCTTCTTCGGCGGTCGCCGTCGGCCGTATCGCGACTACACGCTGCAAGAGGGCCTTGCTATCGGACCGATCACGATCACCCCGCGCGACCTGGTCGTGACGGCTCTGTCGCTGATCGTGCTGCTGGTCGTGGCGTTCACCTTGCAGCTGACCCGCCTCGGCAAGGCGACGCGGGCGGTGTCCGACAACGTCGACTTGGCATCGGCGACGGGCATCGACACCGAGCGGGTGATCCGCCAGATCTGGGTTGCAGGTGGTGCCCTCGCTGCACTCGGCGGCGTGTTCTTCGGTCTCGACGAGCAGGTCGGCTTCGACATGGGCACCCAGCTGTTGTTCCTGCTGTTCGCGGGCATCACGCTCGGCGGCCTGGGCAGTGCGTACGGCGCCCTGGTCGGCGGGTTCGCCGTCGGCGTGTTCGTCGAGACGTCGACGCTGTTCGGGGTGCCCACCGAGCTGAAGACGGCGCCCGCTCTGCTCATTCTCATCCTCGTACTGCTCGTGCGACCCCAGGGCATCCTGGGACGGGCACAACGGGTCGGATAGGAGGCCCCCATGGATTGGTCCCTGATTCTCTCCAACACGTTCCGGCAGATGATCGGTACCGACGCGATGTACTTCGCGATCGCCGCGCTCGGACTGAACGTCCAGTTCGGTTACACCGGCCTACTGAACTTCGGCCAAGCGGGCTTCATGGCGGCCGGTGGGTACGGCCTCGGCATGACGGCGTGGTACTTCAACATCTCGTTGTGGTGGGGCATCCCGATCGCGATCGTCTACGCGCTGATCCTCGGCCTGTTGATGGGTGTCCCGACGTTGCGGCTGCGGTCCGACTACCTGGCGATCGTCACCATCGCGGCCGCCGAGATCATCCGGCTCGTGGTGCGATCCGTGCGCTTCAAGGAGCAGTTCGGCGGTACCGATGGCATCGGAGAGTTCGCGACACCGTTCCGCGATGTCGGAGCGTCGGTCGGCATCGAACAGGGCAACACGTACGGTTTCTGGGTGTTCGAGTACACGGGCCGTCAGTTCTGGACGCTGATCGTGGGTTGGATCCTGGTGGCGATCTTCGGCTTCGTCGTGTACCAACTGATGCGCAGTCCCTGGGGGCGTGTCCTGAAGGCGATTCGCGAGGACGAGGACGCAGTGCGCAGCCTCGGCAAGAACGTCTACAGCTACAAGATGCAATCGCTGCTGTTCGGCGGCGTGCTCGGCGCCTTCGCAGGCATGATGCTGGCGCTCGACCGTGGCAACGTGCAGCCCGACAACTACAGCCGTGATCTCACGTTCTATGTGCTCACGGCGCTCGTCCTGGGTGGCCTCGCCAAGGTGTCGGGATCGATCGTCGGCCCGATGATCTACTGGGGCATGTACGTATTCATCGAGGGCGTCCTGCGCGGCATCACGCGCGACGGCCCGCTCCAGATCGGCGACTTCACGATCATCCAGTCGACGCAAGTCGGTCAGGTGCAGCTGATGCTCGTCGGCGTCGGGTTGATCGCGTTGATGACGTTCCGACCGCAGGGTCTGTTCGGCAACAAGGAGGAGATGGCGTTCGATGACCGATGACTCCACCGTGGCCGATCTACAGCCCGGCTCGGCGCTCTCGGAGGCCGCCAGGGTCGCCAAGGAAGCGCTGGCGGGGGTCGCCCCCGAGCCGGGCGTGCCAAAGCCTGATCCGATCTTGATCGCCGACTCCGTTCGCCGCAACTTCGGTGGCATCTCGGCGGTCGACGTCGAGCATCTCGAGGTGCAGCGCGGATCGATCACTGCCCTGATCGGGCCGAATGGTGCCGGCAAGACCACGTTCTTCAACCTCGTCACCGGCTTCGACAAGCCCAGCACCGGATCTTGGTCGTTCAACGGCGAGTCGATGCAGGGGGTGTCCCCGCACAAGATGGCGTCGCTCGGCATGGTGCGCACGTTTCAGCTGACGAAGAGCCTGACGAAGCTCTCCGTGATCGAGAACATGAAGTTGGGGGCCACGGACCAACGTGGCGAACGGTGGTGGAACGGTCTGCTCCCCTGGGTGTGGCGCCAGCAGGAGTCGGAGATCGAGGCGCGTTCCGACGAGCTCCTCGCGCGGTTCAAGCTCGATCACATGCGCGGTGAGTACGCCGGTTCGCTCTCGGGTGGGCAGCGCAAGTTGTTGGAGATGGCGCGAGCACTGATGACGAACCCCGACCTGGTGATGCTCGACGAGCCGATGGCAGGGGTGAACCCGGCGCTCAAGCAAAGCCTCAACCACCACGTACGCGGATTGCGCGACGATGGCATGACGGTGTTGTTCGTCGAGCACGACATGGACATGGTGCACGACATCTCCGACTGGGTGATCGTGATGGCCGAGGGTCGCCTGATCGCGGAGGGCACCCCCGACCAGATCGCGTCGAACCCCGACGTCATCGACGCATACCTCGGTTCCCACCAGGGCCTTTCGCTGCTGGAGGACGAGTCATGAGCGACGAGTGGTCGAAGTCGGAACAGGTCGCCGTTGGTGCCGATTCGTCCGCCGGCGATCCCGACGAGGTGCCTGTCCTGGAGGCGGGCGAGCTGGTTGCCGGTTACGTGCCGGAGGTCAACATCCTCAACGGCTGCAATCTGTCGGTGCACCCCGGCGAGTTCGTCGGCATCATCGGGCCGAACGGTGCCGGGAAGTCGACGCTCCTGAAGGCGATCCTCGGACAGTGCTCCGTACGATCCGGCACGATCCGGCTCGGCGACAAGGACATCACGGGCTACAAGGCCCATCAACTCGTCAAACTGGGCGTGGGCTACGTGCCCCAGATCAACAACGTGTTTCCCAGCTTGACGGTCAAGGAGAACCTCGAGATGGGGTGCTACCTCGTGCCCTCGCTGTTCGCCGAGCGCTACGAGTACGTCACCACGCTGTTTTCCGCGGCTCGGCGATCGCGCCGGCCAGCGTGCCGGTGCGTTGTCCGGCGGAGAGCGTCAGATGGTCGCCATGGGCCGTGCGCTCATGATGCATCCCCAGGTGCTACTGCTCGACGAACCGTCGGCCGGACTGTCCCCGGCGCTTCAGGACGAGGTCTTCGTGCGCTGTCGGCGGATCAACGAAGAAGGCGTCGCGATCCTGATGGTCGAGCAGAACGCCCGCCGCTGCCTGCAGGTGGTGCATCGTGGCTACGTGCTCGACCAAGGACAGAACGCATACACCGGTCGCGGCCGCGATCTGCTGGCGGATCCTGCCGTGATCGAGCTCTACCTCGGCACGCTGGCGCGCTCGACCGGCGGCTGACACCCGACGGCGTCCGGTCAGGGCAGCATCGCGGCCCCGTCCCATGTGCCTGTTCGGCGGCCCCGTCCCACGTCCATGTTCGGCGGCCCGTTCGGCGCGGCGCGCGGCCCGAGCGGTTGGTGACTGTTTGTGTGTTGTGGGTGGTGGCGCGGCACGGCCCCCGGTTGGTGGTGCCGGGGGCCGTGCTGGTGTTCGTGTTGTGGTGGTGGGGTTAGTTGCCGGCGTCGAAGTCTTCGCCGGTGGCGTTGCCCATGTTGCCGTCGGTGCCGTAGAAGTTACGGGTGGTGGGTCCGACGCCTTGTTCGACCATGGTGCGCAGGATGCGTGAGCCTTCTTGGAAGGCGATCAGCACAACTGCGTCGGGGTCGGCGCCAACGATCTCGGCGACTTCGGCGTCGAAGGTCGCGGCGGCAGGGTCGTAGGCCTTGACGCCGAGGACTTCGACGCCGTTGGCGGTCAACACGTTGTTGATCACCGCGGCGATGCCGTTGCCGTACGAGTCGTCGAGGTTCATGATGTACACCGACGCGTTGCCGTCCTCGAGGATCAAGTTCGCAACGATCGCACCCTGGAGACCGTCGGGCGGGGCATTGCGGAAGTACAGGCCCTTGTCGTCGTAGGTACTCAACGCCGGGCTGGTGTTGGCCGGGCTGAACATCGTGACACCCGCCGACGTGATCTTTTCGATCACCGTCAAGGTGACACCCGACGACGCGGCACCGATGATCGCGTCGACACCCTCGCTGATCAACCGATCAGACGTGACCGACGCAATATCGGTCGAGGTATCACCCGAATCACCAGCGGAATACTCGATCGGCTGACCGAGCACACCACCAGCAGCATTGATCTCGTCGATCGCATACTCGACACCCGCGAACTCGGGCGGTCCCAAGAACGCCAAGTTCCCCGTGCCGGGCAACAACGACCCGATCTTGAACACACCATCACCGGCACGCTCCACCGTGACCGGCACCAGATCAACGATCTCCGACTCCGGCGACTCAGCGGTCACCAAATACTCCAACGAGTCATCCAACCGGTTGTCAGCACCGAACTCGAGGACCGCATACGAACCCTTCAACGGCTCACCATTGCCATTGAAATCATGCGGACCCGAAATACCGTCATAATCGATCCCGGTCCCAGCATCGATCAACGCCAAACACTCGGCAAACGCCGTGCACTTCTCACCCGGAGCACCCGTGATATCCACGATCTCCGCAGCAAACGCACTGCCATCAGTACCAGCCTGAGCAACCGCCAACGCCATCACAACCACCGCGTCATACGACTCAGCCGCATAGTTGAAATCCGTCAACTCATCATTGCCCTTGGCAACCCAAAACTCATTCACCGCAGGAATCCACGCCGACACATCAGCACCCTTGGGCGTCGTCCCCTTCATCCCCTCCAACTCACCACCACCAGAGGCCTCAGGCGAGGTCCCCTCGGGCAAGGTGTCCGGCGTCGTGGCCTCGGGCGTCGTGGCCTCGGGCGTCGTGGCCTCGGGCGTCGTGGCCTCGGGCGTCGTCGCCGCAGCCGTCGTGGCCGTCGTGTCGTCGTCGTCGCCGCCACAGGCAGCTGCGATGACGGACAGACCTACGAGCAGGGCGCCGACGCGGCGCACTCGTGATTTCTGCATGGTTGATTTCTCCCCCTGGATGCGGCGGGGCAGGATTGCCCAGTCCGATATCGGTGGAGAGCATGGTAGGCCCATTTCGACCTCGGGTACAACCACCCCCGACGATGATGATTACGGTTCGAGTGTGCCCGGACGTCGTCGAAACAGCGCCAACGAGGATGCGCTCGGGGTGCTCGGGCTGCCGGTCGGTGCGACGGCCGCCGAGATCGTCGAGGCCCGGCGCCAGCTGGCCAAGCGCGCCCATCCAGATGCCGGTGGCACGGTGGACAGGATGCAACGCATCAACGAGGCGGCGGAAGCGGCGTTGCGAGCGGTTGCCGAGCCATTGGGAATCGACCGGCGGCGAGCGGCCGGACGACCGTCGCCAACCCGGCACGACCATCCCTCGTTCACCGTCGAGGCGCTCCCGGTAGAGAGCTACGAGGCGCTGTTGATCGTCGCGGCCTGGCTGGGTGATGTGATCTCCGATGATCCGCCGTACCAGCTCGAGGTCGCCCTGGTCGATCCGATTCGCGGCTGGTGCCGGTTGGACCTCGTCCCCGACGCCGGAGCATCGACCGTCAGCCTGTCCGTCGGTGCCGAACCCGGGTACCCGGTGCCTGATCTCGATGACGTACGCGACCTGTGGATCGACGGGCTCAATCGGCTGGATTGGGCTCATCTGGGGCCGGACCACCCCGAGACGCTGCCTTCGTGAGCCGGTCGCGCACGGCGTGACCGATGCCGCGAGGCGGCGGCATCACGACCACCAGCGCATCGAGGTGGCCTTCGTCGGCAGCGCGCAGGTCGGAGTAGAGCAGCTGCGCGGCGAGTACGAGGTCGTCGCCACGGTCGAGAACGCCGACGCGTTCGCCTCGGCTGCGCCGGATGGCAGCGATCGCTGCTGCCTCGACCCCGTCGTCGGCGAGCAGCACGGAGCACTCGGGAGCGTAGTGCGACACCATCATCCCGCTCGCCCTGCTCGGGCCAGAGGCCGGAGCCGTCGGGATCGAGAGCAGCCGACCGATCTCCGCGGCCGTGATGGCTCCGGCGCGCAGCACCTGGGGCGGCTCGACCGTCAGGTCGACGATCGTGCTCTCGACGCCGATCTCGCAGGCACCACCGTCCAGGATCAGATCGCGGCCTGGCTCCAGCAGGCCTGCGAGATCGTGTTGTACGTGTTGGGCGGTGGTCGGGCTCACCTTGCCGAAGCGATTCGCTGATGGTGCCGCGAGCCCGCCACCGAATCGAGCCAGCAGTTCCAGGGTGAGCGGATGACTGGGGACCCGGACGCCGACGGTCGCCTTGCCGCCTGTGACCTGAACCGAGCAACGTGGTCCCCGCGGGAGCAGCATGGTCAGCGGGCCCGGCCAGCATGCAGCAGCCAGTCGCCTCGCCGGCTCGCTGAACTCGGCGACCCAGCCATCGACCGACTCCGCGCCCGCAACGTGGACGATCAGGGGGTGATGCACCGGGCGACCCTTGATGGCGTAGATCCGGGCCACGGCGTCCGGCTGCTCGGCGTCGGCGGCCAACCCGTACACTGTCTCGGTCGGGATCGCGACCAGACCACCGTTCCGTAACCGCTCGAGGGCGAGTTCGGCGTCGGAGGAGATCAATCCGTCAGTCGGGAACGGCATCGAGGAACTCGAGCGCGGCGTCGATGAAGTCGAACGACTCGGGCGTTGCGAAGTGGTCGGTCCGGCGCAGCAGGACGAGGCGTGCGTCTGGCAGGGCGTCGAGCAGCCGGTCGGCGGGTAGTACGAAGTCCTGGTCACCGACTGCAACGAGCACCGGGCAGGTGATCGTCGCCAGCTGGTCGACGGAGATCTCAGCGCTCGGAGCGCGCTTCATGACGGCGGCCAACGCGACCGGGTCGTTGCCGGTCTGGTGCGCGTATTGGGCGAACAGTCGGGCGCGATTGTCGGCGCTGTCGTCCGACGTTCCCGACTCGATGGCCGCAATGATGCGCGCCGTGGCTTCGTCGTCACGCTCGAACACGTTGCGGCCGATGCCCGCCAGCACGAGCTTGCGGAAACGATGCGGCTGCGCGATGGCTGCACGCAGCAATGTCAGTGCGCCCAAGGAGAAACCGACGGCGTCTACCGGTCGATCGGGCATCTCGGCGAACACCCGCTCGGTGAGGTCGGCGTATGCGTCAGGATCGTGTGGTTTGGGCGCGGTTCCGTGCCCGAGGAGGTCGACGCCGATCACTGCGCGATCGACATCGGCGAGCAACGCAGTGAATCCTGATCGTTCCCACGTGGACGTGAACGAGCCGCCCCAACCATGCACGAGTACGACCGGAGCTGCGCTGGTGGCGTCTTGATCTTCGATCACATCAGCATCGTACGCGAGTCCCGCATGCCGTTAGCCTGTGTCGGCCTTCCAGCAGGAGAAACACGATGAAGATGCTGCATCCCCACCCGCCCCATGACCTCACGTACAGCGACGTGTTCATGGTGCCCAGCCTCTCGGGCGTCGGCTCGCGCTTCGGCGTCGACCTGACGACGCCGGATCGGATCGGCACCACGATCCCGCTGGTGGTGGCGAACATGACAGCGGTCGCCGGCCGGCGTATGGCCGAGGTGGTCGCCCGCCGCGGGGGCGTTGCCGTCCTGCCGCAGGACATCCCGGTCGAGGTGATCGAGAGCGTCATCGGTTGGGTCAAGACGCGGCACTCGTTGTTCGAGACGCCGATTACGTTGTCGCCCACCAACACGGTGGGCGATGCGCTCAGTCTGATCCACAAGCGTGCTCATGGTGCGGTGATCGTGATCGACTCCGCCGGTTGCCCGATCGGGGTGTTCACCGAGCAGGACGCGATCGGGTTCGACCGCTTCACGCAGCTCCAGCACGTGATGAGCAGTGAACTCGACACACTGCCGGCCGCCATCACGCCCGAAGCTGCGTTCGATCGGTTGCACGGCGAGCGTCGCACCCTCGCGCCAGTCGTCGACGAAGATGGCCGCCTGTTGGGTTTGCTGACCAGCACCGGCGCGCTGCGCTCGACGATCTATCGACCGGCACTCGACGCACAGGGACGGTTGCTGGTCGCCGTCGCCGTCGGGATCAATGCCGATCCGGTCGGACGATCCAGCGATCTGGTCCGGATGGGAGCCGACGTGCTCGTGATCGACACGGCGCACGGACATCAGACGCGCATGCTCGAGGTCGTGGAGTCGGTGCGCGCTGCCTGTCCGGAAACGTTCATCGCCGCCGGCAATGTGGTGACCGCTGACGGGACACGCCAGCTGATCGAGGCCGGCGCCGACATCGTCAAGGTCGGGGTCGGGCCGGGCGCGATGTGCACGACCCGGATGATGACCGGCGTCGGTCGTCCCCAGTTCTCGGCGGTGGTCGAATGCTCCGACGAGGCGGTTCGGCTGGGCGCTCACATCTGGGCCGACGGTGGCGTGCGGTTCCCCCGCGACGTGGCGCTCGCTCTGGCAGCCGGAGCAGCGAACGTGATGGTCGGATCATGGCTGGCCGGCACGCACGAGTCGGCGGCCGACACGCTGCGCGACACCGACGGCCGGCTGTACAAGGAGAGCTTCGGCATGGCGTCGAACCGGGCGGTGAGGAATCGCACGAAGACCGAAACCGAACTCGACAGAGCCCGCAAGGAGTTGTTCGAAGAGGGCATCAGCACCTCGCGGATGTACCTCGACCCCGAACGACCCGGTGTCGAGGACATCATCGACCAGATCGTGGCGGGCGTTCGGTCGGCGTGCACGTATGCGGGCGCTGCGACGATTCCCCAGTTTCACGAGCAGGCGGTCGTCGGCGTGCAGAGCCATGCGGGTTACGACGAAGGCCGCCCGCTGGGAACGTCGTGGTGAGCAGCTTGCAGGTTTCCGGGGCTGATGCCCACCGGCCGCTCGTCATCGCCATCGACGGTCCGGCCGGAGCCGGCAAGAGCACGGTCGGCAGGGCGTTGGCCGAGCACCTCGGTATCGCATACCTGGACACGGGTGCGATGTATCGCGCGATGACGTTCGCAGCTCTGCAACGAGGCGTCGTGGAGGGTGACCTCGACGAAGTAGCTGCGATGGCGCCGACCGTCGACGTGCTGATCGACGGCAATCAGGTGTACGTCGACGGTGTCGATGCGACGACTGCCATCAGAGGGCGCGAGGTCACCGACGCCGTGTCGCAGATCGCAGCCAACCCCGCTGTCCGCGATGTGTTGGTGCAGCGTCAGCGGGCGTGGGTTCTGGAGCGAGGTGGCGGCGTCGTCGAGGGTCGCGACATCGGTTCGGTCGTGTTCCCCGACGCTCAGTTGAAGCTGTACATCACCGCCTCGGCCCGGGTGCGCGCCGAGCGGCGGGTACAGGAAATCGGCGGCGATGTCGACGAGGTGGAGGCATCGATCATCACCCGCGACCGCATCGATTCGTCTCGTGACCACAGCCCACTGACCGAGATGGACGATGCGACGACCGTCGACACGACGGGGATGACGATCGACGAGGTCGTCGATCACATCTTGGATCTGCTGCCATGAGCCGGCCCGACACGTTCCTGGCCGGCGACAGCCTGTCGAGTCGCATCTTCTACCGGCTCGGATGGTTGTTGCTGATCCCGCTCGTACGTGTGTACACCCGCCTCACGATCAACGGGCGCGAGCACCTGCCCAAGGAGGGGCCGTTCGTGCTCGCTCCGGTGCACCGGTCGTATCTCGATACGCCGTTCGCCGGCTGTGTTCGCAGCAAGCGAATGCGCTTCATGGGCAAGGACACGATGTGGAAGAACCGTCAATTCGGTTGGGTCCTGTCGGCGTTCGGTGCCTTCCCGGTCACCCGCGGAACCGCTGATCGCGAAGCGCTGCGGAGGGCGATCGAGGTGCTCGAATCGGGAGAGCCGCTCGTGCTCTTCCCGGAGGGCGAGCGCAAGCAGGGTCCGGTCGTGCAGCCGTTGTTCGACGGGGCTGTGTACATCGCCATCAAGGCAGGCGTTCCGATCGTGCCCGTGGGTATCGGCGGCTCCGAACGGGTGATGCCGAAGAAGTCGAAGTTCATCTACCCGCGCAAGGTGCACATCGAGATCGGTCCGCCGATCCCTGCGCCTGTCGCCCCGGAAGGCGAGCGCTTGCCGCGGACCGTGTACAAGGACCACTCGGCGATGCTGCATGCCGAGCTGCAGCGCTTGTTCGACAAGGCGATGGAGCGGGTTCCCTGGAGCTATCCCATCGACTGAACGCCGTCGCGGATCGCCATCGTGCCGTGCACCGTGTGCGTCAGGTTCCGGGCACCTGTGCGCTACTGGAACGTGACCTGCAGGGCGGCAGCGAGAGCCGGCGGATCGGCGGTTCCGCACAGCTCGCGCGCCGAGTGCATCGAAAGTTGTGGAATTCCGACGTCGACCGTGTCGATCCCGAGCCGTGTCGCGGTGATCGGCCCGATGGTCGAGCCGCACGGCATGTTGTTGCGTGAGACGAAGACCTGATGCGGCACGCCGGCTGTCTCGCACGCCCGCCGGAACATGGCGGCGGTCGCCGACGATGTGGCGTATCGCTGATTGCTGTTGACCTTGATCGCCGGACCGGCGTTCACCCGTGGGCCGTGGTCGGGATCGTGACGGTCGGGATAGTTGGGGTGCACGGCATGGGCGTTGTCCGCCGAGATGCACGACGATGCCGCCAGCGCACGGAGGAGATCATCTCGCGAGCCGCCGCGTGCGAGGACGTGCCGCTCGAGTGCGCGTTCGAGCAGCGGACCGCCCGCTCCGGTGGTCGACGACGACCCGACCTCCTCGTGATCGTTCAGTACGACCATCGCCGTCGCCTCGCCCGGTCGAGCATCGATCAGGGCGGTGATCGCAGCCCAACACGAGAGCTGATTGTCGAGTCGGCCGCTCGCCAGCAGCGAACCGTCACCCCCGAGTACCGCCGCCGGCTGTACGTCGTAGAGGCTCAGCTCCCAGAACACCGGGATCCCGCAACCGGCCTCGTCAGCGATCCATGCCGCGAACTCGCCGGCGGTTCCGGTTCCGATCCCCCACACGGGTTGGAGGTGTTGCTGTGGGTCCAGCTTGAGCAATTCGTTGACGCCCCGGTCGAGATGGACCGCGAGCTGCGGCACGCGCGCGATCGGACGGTTGACGTCGACGAGCACGTGCGAACCGTCGTTCATGGTGAGGCGCCCCGCGACACCGAGGTCACGATCGAGCCACGAGTTGTTCAGAATTCCTCCGTACACCTCGACGTTGAGCTGCTTCCACCCGCTGCCTCCTCCATCGGGTCGCGGTTTGACCCGGAGGCAGGGAGAATCGGTGTGTGCGCCGGTCAGCCGGAACGGCGAGTCGGACCGGGCGCGATCAGGCGTGCGCCACGCGATCAGTCCGCCATCGCGCAGGATGAAGCCGTCGACCGGCAACTCCGACCAGTCGCCGTCGTCCGCGACTTCGATGAAGCCGGCTGCACGCAATCGGTTGGCCGACGTATGGGCGACGTGGAACGGCGACGGTGACGTATCGAGGAAGCTTCGGAGATCGTCGATCTGATCGGTCATGTTGGTCAGCCCTTCTGGAACAAGCCCATGGGAAGGCCCGTATTGCGGAGATGCGAAGTCTCGTTGATGGTGACGATCGAGCGAACTCCCGATCGTGAGGCGGCAACACGGTGGATCGACGTGTAGTTCGGGTAGAAGAAGCCGGTGCGCTGCTCCGACAGCCCCAACACGATCGACAGGTACAGGTTGATCACGCCGCCATGGCAGACAACGGCGATCCGATCGCCCGGGTGTCGTGCGACGAGTTCGTCGAGCGCTGACTTCACCCGCGCCTCGAACTCCTCGATCGGGTCGGCGCCGTCCCACTGGTTGCCGAGGATCTCGTAGAAGCGTGGATCTCCGTCTGCTTTGAGCTGCTCGATCGGAACGTACTCGGACGAGTTGCGGTCCCACTCGGCGACATCGTCCACCACGACGGGTTCGAGTCCGAGTTGCAGCCCGAGTGGTGCAGCGGTTTCCCTGGCGCGACGCATCGGACTGGTGTAGACAGCGTCGATGAGTTCTGCGGCGAGATAGGCGGCCAGATGCTCGGCCTGGGCGTTGCCGTCGGGCGACAGTTCGGGATCGGCGGGACCGGTGCTGACCTCTCGACGTTCTGGAAGGGCATGACGAATGAGAATCAACTCCACGAGGACCGAGGATAAGCACGAATGACGAGACGCACGAAGATCGTGGCCACCATCGGCCCTGCGAGCCACGAATTCGATTCGCTCGAGCGGATGCTCCGAGCCGGCGTCGACGTGGTCCGCCTGAATCTCAGCCATGGACGGATCGACGAACACCTCGAGCGCCTCGATCGGATTCGAACAGTCGCCGCCAAGATCGGTCGGCCGGTGGCGGTGCTCGCCGATCTGCCCGGCCCGAAGATCCGCGCCGGCCAGTTTCCGGAGGGCGGCGTTCAGTTGTCGGCGGGAGGCTTCGTGCACCTTCGATCCGGTGCCGGGCCGAGTGACGCCGGCACGATCCGGGTCGACTACGAGACGTTGATCGACGATTTGGAGGCCGACGACCGGGTCATCCTCGGTGACGGTTCGATCAGCATGCGTGTGCTGTCGAACAGCGGCGGGACCGTGGAGGCGGTGATCGAGACGGGTGGTCGCACCCAGGGGAGACCCGGCGTCCACCTGTCGTCCGAGCGCCTACGGCTCACTACCCCGACTGAGGAAGACCTCGTCCTGGCTGAGCGAATGGCCTCCGCCGGCGTGGAATTCGTCGCGGTCTCGTTCGTGAGATCGGCCGGCGACGTCGTCAAGGTGCGCGATGTGGTCGGCGACCGAGCCGAGCTGATCGCAAAGATCGAGACGAGTGCTGCACTGACGAATCTTCCGGAAATCCTCGGGGTCAGCGATGCGATCATGGTCGCCCGTGGCGATCTCGGCATCGACTGTCCGCTCGAGGATGTGCCGCACCTCCAGAAATCGATCATCAGGCAGTGCGTCGAGTTCGGTGTTCCGGTGATCACCGCCACCCAGGTGCTCGAGTCGATGGTGACCGCTCCCTCCCCGACACGAGCCGAGGTCGGCGACGTCGCCAATGCCATCTTCGACGGCACCGACGCGTTGATGCTCTCGGGCGAGTCGGCGATCGGTCACGACCCCGCGCTCACGGTCGCGACGATGGCGGTGATCGCCGAGCGGGCCGAGGCCGAGGCCCACTACCGGCAGTGGGCCACCCGGTTGGGCCGCGTCCAACGCGAGAAGTGGGACTCGATGAGCGACCGCATCACGGCGGCGCTGACGCATGCGGCGTCCCAGGCAGCCGAGGACGTGGAGGCCGCTGCGATCCTGTGCTGCACGAGCAGCGGTCGCACAGCCAGGGCCATGGCGAGATTCCGTCCGCGGCACCAGTTGATCGCACTGTCCCCGAATCCGAAGACGATCAACGCCCTGTCGCTCACATGGGGAGTCGAGTCGATCGGGGTGGAGACCTATTCGACGACCGACGAGATGGTTTGGTTCGCGGTCGAGACCGCGATCAAGCACGGTTGTGTCCGGCCCGGCGACATGGTCGTCGTGCTGGCCGGCTCGGCAAACAGGGCGGCCTCGACCGCTGCCGATGTGCTGCGGATCGTCCAGGTCGAGTGAGCGCACCCGAGGCGATGGTCTGGTCGGCCACGGCGGGCATCGTCGGAGCCCGCCACCTCGTGCTGGTGCACGGGTCGCTCGATCGCTCGGCGGGCCTGCTCAAGCTCAGCCGCCGGCTCGACGCGCGCTATCGCGTGACCCGATACGACCGGCGCGGGTACGGCAGATCGGGGCCCCACCCCGGACCGTTCGGCATCGAACAGCAGGTGGTCGACCTGGTCGAGGTCGTCCGTGCCGCTCCTGGGGCCGACGGGTCCGTGGTCATCGTGGGCCACAGCTATGGCGGCAACGTCGCGCTCGCCACCGCCGATCGGCATCCCGACCTGGTGGCCGGCGTGGTCACGTTCGAGTCCCCGTTGTCGTGGATGCCGTGGTGGCCGGGCACCTCGGCGGGCGGTGACGCGATGGCCTGGCGCGACGATCCCGAGGAAGCGGCCGAGCGGTTCATGCGGCGACTGATCGGCGATGAGCGTTGGGACCGGCTACCGTCGAGCAGCCGAGCGGCGCGGCGCTCGGAAGGTCCGGCGATGATCGGCGAGCTCGCCGACCTGCGCCAGGCGGCTCCGTGGAGCGCAGACCGCGTCTGTGCTCCGGTGCTCGCTCTGCGCGGCGAGCACGGTCACGAGCACCATCGAGTCGGCACCGAGGCGTTGGCGGCCATGCTGCCCCGGGCGAGGATGGCGACGGTGGCCGATGCACATCACTTCGGCCCGAACACACACCCGGATCGAGTTGCCGAGATCGTCATCGACTTCGTCGAGAGTCTGGGCCCGTGACCCGCAGGATTCTCACGTTTCGGGTCGGCTGCCGGCTGCCAGCGTCGCTGCGACGAGCGCCGCACTGCCCGTCATCACCAGCGAACCCGTCATCCCGAACGACTCGTACAGCTGACCGGACGCGATCACGGCGCCCGCGCGTGCGAACGTTCCGAGCGCGTTGCTGATACCGATCGCCCGCCCGCGCGCCAGCGGCGCTGCCTCGGTGACGAGGGTCAGTGCGGACACGAAGGCGAACTCGAATCCCGCGAGATAGACGAGCAGCCCGATCACGGCCAATGGACGGGACTGTGCCGAGGCCAGTATCACGGCGGTGCCTGCGCCCAGGACCGTCAGTCCGGCCAGCACCGAACGTCGGCTCCCGATCCGATCCCCGAATGTCGCGACCGACGTGGATGCCCCGAGCTCGACCAGTCCGAATCCGCCCGCGATCACACCGAGGCCGCCGGTCGAGATGCCGTGGGCGTCGTCGAGCCACGCACCCGACACGACGAACATGCCGAGCCCCGCGGCCGCTGTGAAGGCGGCCGTCAGCATGGGGGGCCACGCCGAGCGGGGCAGTCGTCCTGCACCGGTCTGCGCGCGATCGTCGCCCGGGACACCCGGATCGACACGTGCCGCCACCGCAACGGCTGCGATCGCGGCAGCGATCGCCAACGCCGTGTACGGACCTCGCCAGCCGAACCACCGGATCAAGATCGCCAGCAGCGGAGCGCCAATCAGCAGAGCGATCGCCCACGACGTCTCGAACAGGCCGATCGCTCGACCTCTGGCGGCGAATGGGACACGATGACCGATCCACGCATGGCCGGCGACGGTGAGGTTGCCCACTCCGATCACCAGCACGGCGAAGGAGATCGCGAATGAGGTCACCGTTCCGTAGAGCGCAATCAGCGAGGATGCGCTCACGGCCGCCAGGCCGAGCGTGAACACGCGGCGCTCGTGACCGCGATCGAGTTCGCGCCCGGTCGCCACCGTCGTCAGGCCACCGAGTTCGCTCACGCCCATGATGCCCGTCAAGGTGCCCGTGGTGCTCCCGAAAGCGCGCTCCAGCGTCGGCAGGAATGGGCCCACCCATCGCAGAGCGGTGTTGGAGACGACCTTTGCGGCCGTGAGGACCCGCAGTTGCGCCGACTGTGAGCGGGTGCCCGGCGACGGGCTGGATGTCACGATCAGCGATTCGTGGAGATCTTGATGTCGCGGCCGAAGAACGAGCAGGTCTCGTCGACGCTCACGCCGCCCGCGCGAACCTTGTCGGCGCACTCGTCCAACGAGGCGCGCTGGCTCCACACCAACAACGCCAGGAGCATCATGATCACCGCCATCGCAGCCTTCTGGGCGATCGTCTTCATCAACCACGCGGATCCGATCGCCAGCGCGATCAGGACGATGACGATGATGACTGCGACGGTCTTTGCCTGTCCGAGTGAGAGTGCGAGCACGAAGCCACCTTAGGTTGTCGCC
Source organism: uncultured Acidimicrobiaceae bacterium (assembly GCA_963701575.1). GTDB lineage: Bacteria > Actinomycetota > Acidimicrobiia > Acidimicrobiales > Ilumatobacteraceae > Ilumatobacter. The sequence goes on along the minus strand of CAVPAQ010000019.1, from coordinate 260,269 downwards.
TGCAGGACCTGGGAGCCTCTTCGCGTGTCGGCGTGTGGGCGCACCGTCGCTCCGCTCCTAGGGTACGGGCATGTCCGACCAGCCGATCCAAATGTCCAGTGGCCTCCCGACGACCGTGTTGCCGGAGCCGGATGGCTCCGAACGGCAGGCGCTCGAGCAGGCGTTGGTGGCCGTCGACACGAAATCGGCGATCGCATCGATCGTGGCCGCCAATCCGCGCTCGCTCGCTGCGTGGGCGGCGCTCGGCGATCACAGCGGTGACGTGATCAGCCGATACGCCGCGTATCGCGTCGGCTACCACCGAGGTCTCGACGCACTGCGCGCCAACGGATGGCGCGGTTCGGGTTACGTTCGCTGGGCCGCGCCCGGCAACCACGGGTTCCTCAGGAGCCTGCTGGGCCTGCACCTCATGGCTCGAGCGATCGGGGAGACCGACGAATCCGATCGTTGCGCGCAGTTCCTCTCGCAGCTCGACCCGAGCGGTGTTCCTGCCGAGGTGATCGCCTCGATTCCGGTGCCGTGACTGCAATGCCGCCACCGGTCGGGGTGATCCTGGCCGGCGGACGCAGTCGACGGATGGGCGTCGACAAGGCGTTCATCGAGATCGACGGTCGTGCCATGGTCGTTCGCGTCGCCGATGCGCTTCGGCGTGCCGGCTGCCGTCCCGTCGTCTGCCAGGGCGGCGCCGAAGCCATCGCGACGTCGTACGGAATCGAGGTCGTCCCGGACCCCAGCCCGGCAGCGGGTCCGTTGCCGGCGATCCGAGCTGCGCTCCAGACCCACGGCGGCCCGGTCCTGATCGCGGCGGTCGATCTGGCAGATCTGGAGCCGGAATCGGTCCGGGCGCTGATCGCAGCCGGTACGTCGGATCCGACGCCGCTCGTCGTGGTCGCGACCGCCGCCGATCGACGGCATCTGCTGTCGTACTGGAGTCCGCAGGCGCTGGTGCCCCTGACCGCACTCATCGCCGACCGCGTCACGGCGTACCATGTCGCCCTCGACCGGCTGGGAGCGCTGGAGATGTCCGTCGATCCGGCTGCCGTTCGCAACGTCAACCGTCCTGAGGACCTGGCCTGACACCGGTAGAATGCGCGACGTATGACCATCGAGGACATCACCGTCGAGCAGCTCGCTGTACTTCTTGCCGAGGGGGTGCGCGTCATCGACGTTCGCGAACCAGCAGAGTTCGAACAGGCCCGACTCGGCGGGTCGCAGTCGATTCCGCTCGGGACGGTGCCCCAGCGCATCGATGACTTTCGAGGGGATGGTCCCACGTACGTGATCTGCCGGTCGGGTGGGCGCAGCATGCAGGCGTGCATCTTCCTGGCCGAACAAGGTGTCGAGGTGGTGAACGTCTCAGGTGGCTTGATGGCGTGGATCAGCTCGGCTCGCGACTACATCTCCGGTCCGGCGTGAGCCTGACTCACCCACATCGTTGGGTCGATCGGCAAGACGAACTCGAAGCGATCATCGACGAGCTGCTGGGCGAGCAGCGCTATGCGATCGACACCGAGTTCCATCGTGAGCGCACCTACTTTCCGTCGCTGGCTTTGGTGCAGCTCGGATGGGGCGACGCCGAGCTGGTGCTCGTCGATCCGATGGCCGTCGACATCACCGCCCTGGGGCGCCTGTTCGACTCCGACGTCGAGGCCGTCTTCCACGCCGCACAACAAGACCTCGATGTGCTCACCCATGCCGTCGGTGCCGTGCCGAAGTCCTTCTTCGACACCCAGATCGCGGGTGGGTTCGTCGGCTATGGCACGCCGTCGCTGGTGTCGCTGCTGTCGGCCGAGGTCGGGGTCAGCCCGCCCAAGGGTGATCGCCTCACCGACTGGTTGCGGCGACCGCTGACCGACGCCCAGCGCGACTATGCGGCGGCCGATGTCGCCTATCTGCTCGAGGTGCAGGACCGTCTGTTGGTCAAGCTCGAGGAGCTCGGCAGGGTCGGATGGGTGTCGGATGCCTGCCAGGAGCTCCGCGACCGGCCGACGAGCGGTCAGAACCCCGAGATGGCCTGGATGCGGCTGAAGGATGTTCGCGGGTTGCGAGCCCGGCCGCGGGCGGTCGCGCAGGCGATTGCCGCTTGGCGAGAGCGGACGGCGATGGAACGCAACATCCCGGTCCGCCAGGTGTTGCCCGACCTGGCCGTGCTGGGCATCTCGCAGCGTCAACCGACCAGCGAGAAGGAACTGTCGCAGGCGCGTGGCGTCGACGAGCGGTTCAGTCGTGGCAAGGTCGCGGCCCAGATTCTCGCGGCGGTCGCGGAGGGAATCAAGGCTCCGCCTCCCGACGTCGGGGTCAGCACCGACGAGCTGGAACGCGATCTGCGGCCCGCGATCGCGCTGATCTCCGCGTGGATCAGCCAAGTCGCCAAGACCGAGCGGATCGACACCTCGATATTGGCGACGCGCGCCGACCTCGTCGCCTTGCTGTCCGAGGACCCGAACGCCAGACTTGCTCACGGATGGCGCGCAGAACTGCTGGGTGAGGGCGTGAATCACCTGCTCAACGGCACTGCCGCGCTCACCTTTCAACGGGGGAGTGGCCTCCGTCTCGTCGAACTCCCCGCTGGGTGACCTCTCGGCGACCGGCCCCGAGGGTCTCAGCGTCGGGCCATCTGAACGGCGCTGCGCACCTTGCGCCAGAGCGAGTCGAACACGGCGATCGGCTCGGCCGCACGGCTCCCGAACGAGTGGATGCTCCGGCGCTCGCCGACGGCCTGGTTGAAGACCACCCGCTGTGGCACCGGCGGCCGCCAGATCGTCGTCTGGCCGACGATTCGTGCCAGTTCCTCGATTCGGCGCTCGGCTTCGTTGGAGACGGCCGGCACGCGATTGAGCACGACTCCCGCCAGCTCGAGACCGGGATTGCCGTGATCCCAGACGTCGTCGATCAGATCGGCGACGCCGCCGATGCCGCGCAGCCCGAGCGAGGAGGGTTCGACCACGATGATCGCGTGGCGCGAAGCGGTCAGCGCGCTGCGGGTGAGGTTGCCGAGCGAGGGCGGGCAGTCGATCAGCACCGCCTCGTAAGCGGGTTCGACGCCCTCGAGGGCCTTGCGGAGCCGTTTCGACGGCCCGATCTCGAGTTCTTGCAGGGCCGACGTACTGGGAATGACGTCGATGTTGTCGGACCACACCGAGCGCCGTACGACATCGCCGATGTCGGTTCCCTTCACCGAGAGCAGATCGGTCACGGAGCCGTCGAGGCCGGCCGGGTCGATCCCGAGTACCCACGTCGCTGCCGCTTGCGGATCGAGATCCACCACCAGTACGCGGCGGCCCGCAGACGCAGCGGCCGACGCGAGGCCCAACGTGACGGTGGTCTTGCCGACGCCGCCCTTCTGGTTGAGTATCGCCAGCGTGCGCCGCATGGTTCCTATCGTGGCACGGGAGGCCACAAATCGTGACACCTGTCTCGGCTGGATCAAGAACCGCCGATCGACAGGTCCATTCAGGTAGAGTGTTGTGCAATGTCAACTCTCTAGCCTGTGGGAGCCCTGTCGTGAAGAAGGGTCGTCATCGTCGCTTCGAAGAAGCGCGAAAGCTCAAGCAATCTGGTCCAGGTGCCTTTGACCTGGGTTTCGGAGATCGTTCGCGCCCGGAAACGGACGACGAGGACGAGTATGCAGCACTTGCTGAGAAGTACGGAGTCACGTTCGACGACGACGACGACATCGACGACTGACGAGATCGAGGACTGACGTCGGCCGGCTCTGCCGACCGAGCCGCCGTCATCGGGTTCGGAGCGTCGGGTGTGGGAGCGGAATCCAGTCGGGACGCTCCAGCTGAGCGACCAATCGGTCGTAGATGACCTCGCCGACCAATTCGACGATCTCGTCGCGCGATGACACGTAGACGGCGTCATGACCGCTGAACGCCTCGGGTGCCTCGGTGCACCACCAGTGGAAATCCGAGCCGCCCTCGCCCCAGTCTCGACGCTTCCACTCGCGAAGGCGCGATGTGACGTGCCCGTTGTCGTCGGTCGAGTGCTCGAGCCGCATCGGCACCTGCCAACACACGTTGGGCTTCCAGTCGAGCGGACGTTCGCCGGCATCGAGCGCAGCGATGTGCAGCGCACACCCGGCACCGCCCTCGAAGCCCGGTCGGTTCAAGAAGATGCAGGCGTCGTCGACGAGGCGCGTCACGGTGGCGGTCGCGCCGTCGTCTCCGGGTTCGGGGCGCAGGAAGCCGCCCTTGACCGCCTTGGCGTGGAACTGCATGTGCCGGGGCCGGACCCTGACGAACGCTGTGACGACGGTCTGTACGTCGTCGTCGTCGACGAAGTGGGCGCCGTAGCTGCAACATCCCTGCGCCATCTGCTCGGCGGGGGCGTCGAGCACGCCTTGGCAGCCCTCGCCGTAGATGCAGCGGTGATTCGAACGCAGATATGTGGCGTCGAAGATCCAGGTCCGCTGCTCGCCGGGATCCTCGAACGAGATCCATTCGTGTACCTCGTCAGCGGTCGGCGCTGCGGCCCGGTCGTTCGGCGTCACGGTTGCGCAGGGTAGCGCTCGTCGGTCGCCGAAGCGTGTTGAGATCGAGCGAACGCCCCGGTATCCCGGGATGCTGGAAGCGGCGGCCATCGGTAGGCTTCGTCGCCTATGACCCCTGGAATCACGAGCGGCAGCACGGCCGACGGCCTCCGACAATCGTTCCTCGATTTCTTCGCGGCCAAGGACCACGCCGTCGTGCCGTCGGCCAGCCTGATTCCGCATGATCCGTCGATCATGTTCACGGTCGCCGGGATGGTGCCGTTCAAGCCGTACTTCGTCGGCGACGAGGTGCCGCCCTACCCGCGGGCCGTGAGTTCACAGAAGTGCGCCCGTGCCGGTGGCAAGCACAACGACCTCGACGACGTCGGTCGCACCAAGCGCCACCTGGTGTTCTTCGAGATGATGGGCAACTTCAGCTTCGGTGACTACTTCAAGGAGGCGATCATCCCGTGGAGCTGGGATCTCGTCACCGGCGACGTCTCCGATGGTGGATGGGGGTTCGACGGCGATCGCCTGTGGATAACCGTGCACCACGACGATGACGAGGCGGAGGCGATCTGGCACGAGCAGGTCGGCGTGCCGCTCGATCGCATCCAGCGCCTCGGCGACAGGGACAACTTCTGGCAGATGGGCGACACCGGTCCGTGCGGCCCGTGCTCGGAGATCCACATCGACCGCGGCCCGGCGTTCGGCCCCGACGGAGGGCCACTCGGAGATCCTGCCGGCGACCGGTTCATGGAGTTCTGGAACCTGGTCTTCATGCAGTACAACCAGGGGCCGGACGGGACGCGCACGCCGCTCCCCAAACCGTCGGTCGACACCGGCGCCGGCCTCGAGCGGATTCTGGCATTGCAGCAGGGCGTCGACTCGGTGTGGGAGACCGACCTGATGCAGCCGTTGATCGACACGGCCCAATCGGTGACCGGCAAGACCTATCGGGTCGGCAACTACGAAGATCGCGAGAGCTTCGCGATGCGAGTGCTCGCCGAGCACGCCCGATCGTCCACGATGCTCGTGAGCGACGGCGTCTTCCCGTCGAACGAAGGGCGTGGCTACGTCCTGCGTCGGATCATTCGGCGCGCAGTGCGCTACGCGTTCCTGCTCGGTACCGAACAGCTGGTGATGCCGCGCCTGGTCGAGACGGCGATCGACGTGATGGGCAACGCCTATCCCGACGTCGTGAAGAACCGAGATTTCATCATGGGAGTGCTGACGCGGGAAGAGGAGCGGTTCCGTCACACCCTCAAGACCGGGCTCGGCATCCTCGACGACGAGCTCGAATCGGGTCGGAACCTCACGGGGTCGACGGCGTTCTTGCTGCACGACACGTACGGCTTCCCGCTCGAACTCACCCAGGAGATCGCCGGCGAGCGTGAGATCGAGGTCGACCTCGCTGGCTTCCAGTTCGAGATGACCGCTCAGCGCGAACGCGCGAAGGCCGGCCGTAAGGATTCCACCACTGACGACGGACGTCTCGACGACTATCGCGAGATCGTCGAGCAGTTCGGTGTCACCGAGTTCCTCGGCTACACCGACGACGAGACCCGGTGCAGGGTGCTCGCGGTGCTGCCGGCCGGCGTCGATGACGACGGCGACGACATCGTCGAGATCTTCCTCGATCGCACCCCTTTCTACGCGGAGAGCGGCGGGCAGATCGGCGATACCGGCACGATCGTCACCGACTCGGGCCGTGCTGTCGTCGTCGACACCACGCTGGCGCTTCCCAACCTGCGCCGCCACACGGCTCGCATCACCGAGGGAACGATTTCGGCGGGGCAGTCGGCGACCGCCGCCATCGACGTGTCGCGCCGGAACGCCATCCGGCGGAACCATACCGGCACGCACCTGCTCCATTGGGCGCTGCGCCACGTCTTGGGCGAACACGTCAAACAGGCGGGCTCGCAGGTCGGTCCCGATCGCTTGCGGTTCGACTTCTCGCACTACGACGCGGTCACCGACGACGAGATCACCCGGATCGAGCGACTCGTGAACGCGGAGACGCTTCGCAACCAGACCGCCCGGGTGTACGAGACCACGAAGGCCGAAGCCGAGGCAATGGGGGCGATCGCGTTCTTCGGCGACAAGTACGGCGACCTGGTGCGCGTGCTCGAGGCCGGTCCGTCGATCGAGTTGTGTGGCGGCACCCACGTCAAGGCGACGGGTGACATCGGTCTGCTCAAGGTCGTGAGCGAGTCATCGATCGGCTCGAACCTGCGCCGGATCGAAGCGATCACCGGCGCCTCGTCGGTCGAACTGCTCCAGCGCGACGAGCGGGCCCTCGCCGAGATCGGTGATCTGGTCGGTACCACGGGCGAAGTGATCGACGGCGTGCGCCGCAAACTCGACGAGATCAAGGCATTGCAGGCGGAACTCAAGCAGGTGCGTGCCCAACTCGCGTCCGGCCGGGCGATCGAGTTGGCCGAACGCGCAACGGACGGCGTCGTCGTGCAGCGCCTCGACGGTGTCGAACCGGCCGACCTGCGCGATCTCGCGATCGCCGTGCGTCAACAACCTGGCATCCGCCGCGTCGTGCTGATGGGAGAGACCCCTTCTGGCGGCGTCGGTCTGGTCGCCGCGGTGTTGCCGACCGAGGGTGTGCAGGCTGCCGACCTGATCAAAGAGGCGGCGCGCATCGTCGGCGGTGGTGGGGGCGGTAAGGGTGACATCGCCACGGCCGGCGGTAAGAACCCGGCGGGTCTCGACGAGGCGATGCAGATCGCCGGGGCAGCAGCCGCAGCGTGACCGAGGCGCGGCGGGCGGGCGTGCGGGCGCTCGGTATCGACCCGGGCTCGAAGCGAATCGGTGTTGCCGTCAGCGACATGTCGGGAACGATCGCGTCGCCGCTCCTGGTGCTCCAGCGCAGCAAGTCGCGCCGGCACGATCTGCAGGAACTGGCGCGGCTGGCACGCGACGAACAGGCCGAGGTGATCGTCATCGGTCTGCCGCTCAACATGGACGGTTCACGAGGTCCGGCCGCCAAGGCTGCCATCGCCGAGGGCCGCCGACTGGCTACGTTGGTCGATGTGCCGATCGAGATGCACGACGAACGCCTCACCACCGTCACCGCCGAGCGCAGCATGCTCGACGCCGGTCTCAACGCGATCGAGCGCCGCAAGATCGTCGACAAGGTCGCTGCGGCGATCATGCTCCAATCGTGGCTCGATGGGCGCGCTGCCCGGGCCGAGCGTCTGCGTTGATCTCGTGAGCCTCGTCGAAGAGCCCGATCTCGATCGCCGGTACTCCGACTGGGCCATCGACGAGTGGGACGAGGTCGGCGAGGTGCCCGTCGTCGAGCCGCTCCGCCAACAGACGCGGATCGTGAAGTGGTTGGTGTGGTTGGCGCTCGTGCTCGTCGCCGCGCTGATCCTCGTCGCCGGCTATGTCGGTTGGTGGTACCTGGGGCAGGTGCGACCCGACGGCGAACGAGGCGAAGATGTGCCCTTCACCGTGCTCGAGACCGACACGATCGACTCGCTCGCCGGCCGGCTGGCTGCCGAGGGCCTGATCGTCGACGAGTCGGTGTTCACGTGGTACGTCGAACGCAACGGTGGTCTCGAGCTCACGCCGGGGTTCTACTCGCTGCCCACCAACGACCACATCGGCAATGTCCTGGCGCGATTGCGCACGCCGCCCGCTCAGACCTACCAGCGCGTCACGTTCCCGGAGGGTTTCACGATCGCTCAGATGGCCGATCGTCTCGCGGAGACGATGCCGAGGCTCGATCGCGACGAGTTCGTCAAGGCAGCCAACTCGCCGCTGGTGCCGGCGCGCTTTCGTGGTCCGGGGATCGCCTCGCTCGAGGGGCTGCTGTTTCCCGACACGTATCAAGTGTCCAACGCCGACAACGAGGCACAGGTCGTCGAGCGCATGATCAGCATCATGGAACGGGTCGCCGACCAGGAGGACCTCGAGGCCGGCGCCGCTGCGCTCGGCCGGACACCGTATGAGATCTTGACGATTGCATCGATCATCGAGAAGGAAGCCAAGATCGACGAGGACCGCGGCAAGATCGCCCGGGTGATCTACAACAGGCTGCTGTTCGGCGGACTGCTCCAGATCGACGCCACGCTGTTGTACGGGCAACCGAAAGGTGCATCTCCGTCGGCGCTCGCCCGGATCGACGGGCCCTACAACACGTACCTGCGCCCCGGTCTACCGCCGACCCCCATCTCCAATCCCGGTCGCGCGTCGATCCGGGCTGCACTGAACCCGTCGCCCAACCCGTCGTCGGGCGACCCGATCTGCCAGGTATTGCCGGACCCCACGAAGGGCTGCGTCTACCTGTATTACGTGCTCGCCAACGAGGAGGGCGGCCATGCGTTCGCCGTCACCCTCGAACAACACGAGGCGAACGTCTCGGCTGCTCGCGCTGCCGGGTTGTTGCTGTGAGCGTGCCGATCACCGGCGCGACGCGCCTGGTTGCCGTCATCGGTTCGCCGGTCCGGCACTCGCTGTCGCCTGCTCTGCACAATGCGGCGTTCGCGTCTGGCGGGTTGGACTGGCGAATGGTGGCGTTCGACGTGATTGCGGGCGGTGCGGTTGCTGCGCTCGAGGCGATGAAGACGCTCGGCATTGCCGGATACGCGGTCACGATGCCACACAAGGCTGACGTCGCCGCCGCAGTCGACCGGATCGGCGCAACCGCAGTGGCGCTCGGCTCGGTCAACACGGTCGTGCTGCGTCCCGACGGGTCGACGTTCGGCACCAGCACCGACGGCGACGGGTTCGTCGCGTCGGTCGATCTCACCGGGTTCGAGCTGGCCGGCGCCAAGGTTGCCGTGCTGGGTGCCGGAGGGGCGGCGCGGTCGATCATCGAGGCGCTCGGGCGTTCAGGGGTCGACGACATCGCCGTCATCAATCGCACCACGGCGAACGCAGAGTTCGCCGCCTCGCTGGCGCCGGTCGCTCGCGTCGGAGGCGTCGACGACGTCACCCGAGCCGCGCTGTTGGTCAACACGACTCCGGTCGGTATGGGCCATGCAGCCAACGTCGGCGGCGAGTTGCCCCTCGATCCCGCCCTCCTGCGCAGCGACCTGGTGGTGGCCGACATCGTCTACCACCCGCTCGTGACGCCGCTCTTGCGCGCCGCCGCCACCGTCGGTGCCGCCACGATCGACGGACTGGGGATGCTGGTGCATCAGGCTGCGCTGCAACAGCAGCTGTGGACCGGTCAGCGTCCCGACCCCGCTGGGATGCGCGCCGCTGCCGAGCGCGAGCTGGCCGCTCGGTCCGCGTAGGCGCCGGGTAACCTCGCTCCGATGCTGCGCTTCCTCACCGCTGGCGAATCCCACGGGCAGGCGCTGGTCGCCGTCGTCGAGGGCCTTCCCGCCGGCATGGAGATCACCGTCGAGGAGATTCAGGCCGAGATGGCCCGGCGTCGGCTTGGTTACGGTCGCGGACCCCGTCAGAAATTCGAGCAGGACGAGTTGACGCTGATCGGCGGCGTTCGACACGGTCGGACCCTCGGGTCGCCCGTCGTCATCGAGATCAAGAACTCCGAGTGGTTCCGCAGCGACAGATGGCACGAGGAGATGTCACCGGCGCCAGGGGCCACCAAGGACCCTCTGACGCAGGTGCGACCCGGCCATGCCGACCTTGCCGGCATGCAGAAGTACGGCTTCACCGACGCCCGCAACGTGCTCGAGCGTGCTTCGGCACGCGAAACGGCCGCACGCGTCGCCGCCGGCGCGCTGGCCAAGAAGCTCCTGTCGTATCTGGGTGTCGACATCATCTCCCACGTGATCCAAATGGGCACCGCGCGCGTCGCCGCCGGAGCCGTGCGGCCGACGCCGGCCGATCTCGATGTGGTCGACGCCTCAGAGGTCCGGTGCTTCGATCGCTCAGCGACCGAAGCGATGATCGAGCAGATCAAAGCAGCGGCGAAGCAAGGCGATTCGTTGGGCGGTGTCGTCGAGGTGCTCGGTTTCGGCCTCCCTGTCGGCCTCGGCTCACACGTCCACTGGGACCGCAAGCTGGATGCTCTGCTGGCGCAAGCGCTGATGTCGATCCAGGCCGTGAAGGGCGTCGAGATCGGTGACGGGTTCGAGGTGGCCGGCCGACTCGGCAGCGAGGCCCACGATCCGATTCGCTGGGACGCTGCACATCGTGCCTATACCCGCCTCAGCACGCTGGCGGGCGGCGTCGAGGGCGGGATGACCAACGGTGAGCTGCTCGTCGCGCGGGCAGCCATGAAACCGCTCGCGACGCTCAACCGTCCGACACTCGAAACAGTCGACACCGAGACCAAGCAATCGGGCGTGTCGTTCAAGGAACGCACCGATGTCACAGCGGTTCCGGCGATGGGTGTCGTCGCCGAGACGATGGTCGCGCTGGTGCTGGCCCAGGAGGCGCAGCGCAAGTTCGGTGGTGACTCGATCTCGGAGTTCGTACGCAACGCCGAGGCGTTCCGTGCGACCCTGTGAACGATCGAACCGCGGCGGGGCTGTCCGGTCGTCATCCCTCTGTCGGTGGCATCGGTGGTGTCCATGTCGTGCTGGTCGGGTTGATGGGAGCCGGCAAGACGACGGTCGGCAACGTGGTGGCGGCACGCCTCGGCCGTGAGCTGGTCGACTCCGACATGCGGATCGAGGAACGCACCGGGCGCACGGTCAAGGAGATCCTCGCCGCCGATGGCGTCGAGGCACTCCGGCGCCACGAGTCGGATGCGCTCTTCGATGCGCTGGCCGACGGCACGCCACGCGTCATCGCGGCAGCCGGAGGCGTGGTCCTCGACCCCGCGCATCGACGGAGGCTGACGGCGTCGGGAGCGTTCGTGGTCTGGCTCGATGCCGACCCACGACTGCTGGCGCCTCGCACCCTCACCCGAAAGCATCGGCCTTGGCTCGATGACGATCCCGTCGGCACACTAGATCGCATGCATCGCGAACGCAGTCCGCTGTACGACGAAGTCGCCTCCCTGATCGTCACCGTCGACGGCTTGACGCCCGAACAGATCGCTGATCGGATCGTGTCATGAGTGAACTTCGTCGTGTGCGTGTCCCCATCGAGGGTCGTTCGTACGACGTGCTGATCGGCCATGGGGCCGCAGAGGGGCTCGGCGAGCTGCTGCCGAGCAGCGCTCGACGGGCGGCGATCGTCACCCAGGAAGGCATCCCGTTGCAGGTTCATGCCAGCATCCCCCACGAGACGTTCGAGATCGGTCACGGCGAGCAGCACAAGTCGCTCGAGACGGTCGGCGACCTCTGTCGGGGTTTTGCCCGCATGGGGATGACGCGCAACGACGTGGTGATCGCGGTCGGCGGCGGCATGGTCACTGATGTGGCGGGTTTCGCTGCTGCCTGCTATCACCGGGGGGTACCCGTGGTGCACGTCGCAACGACCCTGCTCGGGATGGTCGACGCAGCGATCGGCGGCAAGACCGGGGTCAACCTGCCCGAAGGCAAGAATCTCGTGGGAGCCTTCTGGCAGCCCGCGGGGGTCGTGTGCGATCTCGACGCCCTGGCCACGCTGCCCGAGCGCGAGACCCGCTGCGGATACGGCGAGATGGCCAAGTACCACTTCCTCACCGGTGACGACCTCTTGGCGCTCGACCTGACCGACCGGGTTGCCAGGTGTGTGGAGATCAAGGCCGAAGTGGTGGCTTCGGACGAACGCGAGGGGGGCCGCCGAGCCATTCTGAACTACGGGCACACGTTGGCCCATGCGATCGAGATCGCCACCGAGCACCGGTACGCGCATGGCGAGGCGGTCGCGATCGGCTTGATGTTCGCCGCCCACCTCGCCCACGTGCTCGGCCGGATTCCGGTCGGACGCGTCGACGAGCACTTCGCCGTCGTCGGGGAGGAATACGCGCTGGGCGTCGATCTGCCCGCCGGCCTCCGTCCCGATGTGCTGCTCGATCTGATGCGACACGACAAGAAGGCGCTCGATGGCCTGACGTTCGTGCTGGACGGTCCCGACGGGGTCGCGCCGGTGGTCGGCGTCGACGACGAGTCGGTGCTCGTTGCGTTGTCCCGAATGGCTACCTGATGACCCTGCTGCCGAGACCGACCGAGCGGTTGGTGTTGCGCCGCTGGCGCGAGAGCGATCGCGCCGCCTTTCATGCCTTGAACGTCGATCCGCGCGTGATGGAGACGATCGGCCCGGTGATGGACCGCTCCGAGTCCGACGGTTTCATGAACAGGATCGAGCAGCGCTTCGACGAACACGGCTTCGGGTTGTGGTGTGTCGAGCTCGACGGTGAAGCGATCGGATTCACCGGCTTCATGGCGCCGTGGTTCCGTGACGGGGTCGAGATCGGGTGGCGGATCCGCGCCGACCACTGGGGCCACGGCTACGCGACCGAAGCCGCCCGTGAATGTCTTCGCCACGGTTTCGACGAACTCGGGTTCTCCGAGGTGATCTCGTTCACAGCGGCGATCAACACGAGGTCGCGACGGGTGATGGAGAAGCTGGGGCTCGAGTACGACCCGTCAGAGGATTTCGACCATCCCGGTGTGCCCGAAGGCAGCCCGTTGCGTGAACACGTGCTGTATCGGATGACCGCATCGCAGTACCGTGAACGATCGTGACCACGCTGGTACTGCTGCTCCACGGCCCGAACCTCAATTTGCTGGGCGATCGCGAGCCAGAGATCTACGGCAACGACACGCTCGACGACTACGTCGCGTACGCGACAGCGGCGGCCCAACCGCACGGTCTGACGATCGAAGCGCACCAGTCGAATCACGAGGGTGAGTTGATCGATCACATCCATCGGGCTCGGGGAAGATGCGCCGCGATCATCATCAATCCGGGCGCCTTCACCCACTACGCGTGGGGAATTCACGATGCGCTGGCCGCCTTCGAGGGGCCGATCGTCGAGGTCCACATCTCGAACCCCAACGCCCGAGAACCGTGGCGACACACCAGTGTGGTCGCCCCGGTCTCGACGGGCTCGATCGTGGGTTTCGGCAAGCATGGTTACGATCTGGCGGCTCGAGCTGTCGCTGCGCGATTGGCGTGATGAACACGACCGAACTCCCACCGATTCGCTACGAGGGGCGGGCCGATCGCATCCGGGCTGACCTGCCCCCGACCGTCGGTGCGCTCGCTGTCACCAATATGACCAATGTGCGGTGGCTGACCGGCTTCACCGGGTCCAACGGGACCGCGGTGGTGCTGCCCGATCGGCTGGTGCTCGTGACCGACGGTCGCTACCGCGACCGTGCCGCGGACGAGCTGCGGGCTGCCGGGGTCGAAGCCGAGATCGTGATCGGGTTCTCGGCCCCCCAGCAACACGAAGCGCTGCTCGCGGTGCTGAACGGGGTCGGTTCGGTCGGCGCCGAGGCGGCGTCGCTGTCGCACGCACGCTGGGGCGAGCTGGCCAAGGATGTGACGCTCGTGGCCGTGGACGGTGTCGTCGAGAACCGACGACGCACGAAGGACGCCGGTGAGGTGGCTCGGATGGCCGAGGCGTGCCGTTGTGCTGACGCCGCGTTGGCGGAGGTCGCGCCCCACTTGCGCGATGGGCTGACCGAAGCGGACGTTCGCACCGAACTCGAGTATCTGATGCGGCGGCACGGGGCCGACGGCCCCAGCTACGACACGATCGTGGCCAGCGGCACCGATCACGCAGCGCGGCCGCACCACGAGCCAGGGCCGCGGCGCATCGTCGAGGGCGACACCGTGGTGATCGATGTCGGAGCTCTGGTCGACGGCTACCACTCCGACATGACGCGCAGCTTCGTGATCGGCGACCCGACGCCCCAGCAGAGTGAGCTGTACGCGCTGCTGCTCGAGGTCCAGATCGCCGGCCTGCAGGCCGTCCGAGCCGGCACACCCGCTCGCGACGTCGATGCCGCCTGTCGATCGTTGGTGGTCGAGGCCGGCTACGGCGACTGGTTCATCCACTCCACCGGCCACGGTGTCGGGCTGCTCATCCACGAGGATCCGTTCGAATCGTCGACGTCGACGGTCGATCTCAGGGTCGGCGATGTCGTGACTGTCGAACCTGGCCTCTATCGTGTCGGCTTCGGCGGTTTCCGCATCGAGGATCTCGTCGAGGTCACCGAGCACGACTGCCGAGTACTCACCGCTTCGCCCAAGGACAACCCATGCCCACCATCACCACGAACGACCTGAAGACCGGAATCACCCTCGAACTCGACAACGGTCTGTTCCAGGTCGTCGAGTTCCAGCATGTGAAGCCTGGCAAGGGCGGAGCCTTCGTGCGCACCAAGTTGCGCAACGTCAAGTCGGGCAACGTTTTCGACCGCACGTTCAACGCAGGCATCAAGATCGAGCAGGCCATCATCAATCGCGACGAGATGCAGTTCCTCTACCGCGACGGCGACGACTACGTGTTCATGAACAACGACAGCTACGAGCAGATGAACGTGCCGCCCGCAGCGCTGGGCGAGGCCACCGACTACTTGATCGAGGGCATGACCGCGCAGGTTGCGTTCTTCAACGGAGAGATCATCGGTGTCGAGATCCCGGCATCGGTCGAACTGACGATTGCGGAGACCGAGCCCGGCGTGCAGGGCGATCGGGTATCGGGCGCTCGCAAGCCGGCCACGCTCGAAACCGGCAAGGTCGTGCAGGTGCCCCTGTTCGTCGAGCCCGGAGAAAAGATCCGTGTCGACACCCGTTCCGGCGAATACATGACTCGCGTCTGATCGGTATGCACCGGCCCGACGAGCGCTCGGATGCGCGAGAACGCGCGCTGTACCTGCTGTACGAGGCGCATTCGAAAGGCATCGAGCCGGCAGCCACCATCGAGCTGCAGGTGGTCGAGCCGGATCGCCTGACGCAGGAACTGGTGCTCGGCGTCGGCCGAACGCTCGCAGCGCTCGACGAACACATCGCCGCGAAGGCGAAGGGTTGGTCGCTGTCGCGGATGCCGGTGCTCGACCTCAACGTGATGCGGCTCGGTGTGTTCGAGTTGCTCGAACGCCCAGACGTGCCCACGGCGGTGGTGCTGAACGAAGCAGTCGAGTTGGCCAAGCGTTTCTCGACCGACGACTCGGGTCGATTCGTGAACGGCGTGCTGGCCTCTGTTGCCGCTGAGGTGCGCCCCGGGCAATGAACCCGAGCGCGTTCGCAATGCCGGCCGCGAACCGCCGGCTCACCCCGAATCGCGTGAGGACGGAAGCGTTGACCGTCACGATCACACGCCCACCGGTAGTGTGCCGGGCTGTGTGCGGCGTAGTCACCTTCATCGGGTCATGAACGAGCAGCACGCGAGCCTGGATGGCGAGCTCGAAGCCGGTTCGGTGATCGACGTCGAACAATCCGACCGCGACGAACCGCAGCGACCGACGGGCGACGGCGACGGCTCGACGCCCAGCATCGGGGCGCGGCTGATCGCGTCTGCACGCACGGTCCACCCAGCGGCCTGGCTGACCGGCCTCGGCGCGCTGGTGTTCGCGGTCGTGTTCGGACGCCTCGGCGTGCAGCATCACCGCAACTTCGGCACGTGGGCCTACGACATGGGTATCTACGACCAGGGTTTCTGGTTGGTGTCGCGCGGCAAGTCGTGGATGACCGTTCGGGGTCTCGATTTCTGGGGTCATCACACGAACCTGATCGTGGTCGCCTTCGTACCGTTCTATTGGCTGGGGGCCGGCCCCTCGTTCCTCTATGTCGCCCAAGCCGCGACGTTGGGCGCCGGCGCGATCCCGACCTATCTGCTGGCGAGGGACCGGATGCGGAACCCCTGGATCGGCCTGGTCTTCGCCGTCGTGTACCTCTTGTACGCGCCGATCCAGTGGATCTCGTGGGCGAACTTCCATCCAGAGGCGCTGGTCATCACCCCGCTGCTGTTCGCATGGTGGTTCGGCACCCAGCGACGGTGGAGGCCCTTCTCCATCGCGCTCGTGATCGCTCTGTCGACCCGCGAGGACGTGGCGCTCGCGGTGTTCATGATGGGGCTCGTTCTCTGGTTCATGATGCGGCACGACGACGAGGC
Source organism: uncultured Acidimicrobiaceae bacterium (assembly GCA_963701575.1). GTDB lineage: Bacteria > Actinomycetota > Acidimicrobiia > Acidimicrobiales > Ilumatobacteraceae > Ilumatobacter. The sequence continues at coordinate 243,863 of CAVPAQ010000019.1, read as the reverse complement.
CGATCAGCGCGACCGTCGGCTGGCGCTCGCCACCGCGGCGCTCGGGGTGGTGTGGTACGCGGTGTGCACCCGGCTGGTGATCCCGGCGTTCAACCAGGGCCGCCAGCCGTTCTACGTCGAGGCCTTCTACGGCAACTACGGATCCGACACGTTCGAGGTCGTCCAAACGATCCTGTCGCGACCCGATCGCGTCGTCTCCGATGCCACGCAACCCGATCGGCTTCGCTTCTACCGCGATCTGTTCGTGCCGTGGGGTGGGCTGCCGCTCGCCGGGGTCGGGCAGCTCATGATGGCGCTCCCGCAGATGCTGGCCAGCGTGATCGGGCTGAGCCCGTACGCGCGAACGATCAGGTATCAGTACACGTCCGTCATGATCGCTCCGATCGTCATCGCGTCGATCGAGGGGACTGCGTTGTTGTGGCGCTACCGGTTCGTGCAGCGGTTCCTCGTGCCGTGGTTGCTGGTGTGCGCCTACGTGACCAATATCGCGTGGTCACCGTCGCCGATCAGCGCCAACTCGGGCGTCTGGGCCCAGCCGACCGAACGGCACGCCGCGATGCGGACGGCCGTTGCGATGGTCCCCGACAGCGCGTCGGTCACCGCGACCTACGCGCTCGGTCCGCACCTGTCGCATCGAGAGCAGATCTACGACTGGCCGAACCCCTGGGTGCTTGCGTATTGGGGGAACGACGATACGTATCGGCTTCCCCCCCGAGCGAGATCGACTACGTCGTGCTCGACCGCAACCACGTCGGGCAGGCACAACAAGAACTGCTCGCCGACCTCGTCGGACCGGGCGGTGAGTTCGAGGTGTTGTTCGACGAGTCGGACGTGGTGGTCGGCCGCCGCAGGCCGGCGTCACCCTGAGCCGGCCGGCCATCGCTCGCCCGGCGGCCCCGCAGCCTCGTCGGCGCGGGCCGTGTACGAGACGTCCCGGCAGCTCTCCGGTGAACTCGTCGTCAGCCGCGGTGTCGACACCGCCCGCAACGGGTGCCGGTAGCCGCTCGCCTTCTGCACCAACCGGGGGGCGCCGCCCCGCAGATCCCACGCCATGCGCGGCTTGCCGAACGTGAGGGCTTCGTAGTCGATCACGTTGAGATCGGCCCGCATACCGGGTGCCAACAGCCCGCGGTCGCGAAGTCCGTAGAGCTCCGCGGTCTGGCGGGTCCGGCGATGGATGACGTGCTCGAGCGGGATCCTCGGGCCTCGGGTGAAGTCGCGCGTCCAGTGCGTCGCCATGAACGTGGGGTCCCCCGTCGCGGATGACACGCACGTGCGCTCCGGCGTCGGCGAGGCCCATGCGAGTCGACGGGTGCATGTGCGCTTTCGAGCACGTCGCGCCATAGTTCGGGGGCTGTGTCGGTCTGACTGAGGTCGACGGACACCGTGCGACCGCTGCGCTTCGCCAGTCGGCGCATCCAGGGCCACTCCCGCTCGCGGAGTACTTGAATTCGACCGGCCCGCACATGGAACGATGTGACCGTCCGATCCGAACCGCCAGGAGCTCGATGAACGAAGCAGATCCCGAGGGTGCCCTGCACCACGCGCCACCCGATCCGGCTGATGCCGGCGTCGCGCCGCGGACTACTGCGCGACATCGTTGGGTCGCAACAGCACTGGTCGCAGCGGCAGTGGCGGGGCTCACAGCCGGATACGGCGTCTCGCCCAACGATGCCGTGGGGTGGGTGCGTGACATCGTCGTACGGGATCCGACACCCGATGTCGGGCGGGCGGTGCTGGTGGCCAGCGATTCGACGTCGACCGACGGCGTCGAGCTGTGGACCGGTCCCGCCACCAGCGGGTCATCGTCGTGCAGCTTCGTGCGTATCACGTGGGAGCTCGGCCGGGCGGACACGGGCCAGAAGTGTTCGCAGACGCTGGTGCCGTGGTCGGATGCCGACTTCCGAATCGTGCGGGTGGCGGACTACTTCGACTCCGTGGTCGAGACCCCGATCGGTTCGATGGCCGATGGCTTTCGTTCGGTCGCCCTGACCGGTCTGGTGCACCCGGACGTCACGGCGATCACAGCGAGATTCGGCGATGGGCGCGAGTACACCTTCGTGCCCAGGGACGACGGTTGGTTTGCCGTGATCCTTCCTTCGCAGGTTGCCGACATGGATCGCACCGATGGCCACCTCGTCAACGTGCTCGTCGAACTCAGGTTGTTCGACGCAGACGGTGGCGTGCTCGCGACCATTGACGTACCGTCGTGGCGTCTGTCCCAGCGATCTGACTGACGCCTCGCCGGCGGCCTGACATGATGGCGTCGTGCCCGCGGCCCAGCTCCTCGTGATTCGTCACGGGCAGACGGCGTGGTCGAGTGTCGGCAAACACACCGGTCGGACCGATATCCCGCTCACCGATGTCGGGCGGGATGAGGCGCGGCACGCGGCTCGTACCCTGGCCGGTTGGAACTTGGAAGCCGCGTACACGAGCCCGCTCAGCCGCGCACGCGAGACCGCCGACTTGGTGGCGCCGGCATGTGGCGTCACCGTCGACGCGGACCTCGCGGAGTGGGACTACGGCGTGTATGAGGGTGCAACCACGCCGGAGACGCAACGGGAGATACCCGGTTGGTCCGTCTGGACCCACGAGATCGTCGGTGGCGAGTCGGTCGAACAGGTGGGTGGCCGCGCCGACGCATTCCTCGCGCGATTCGAGCGCGACGTTCCGTCCGGCAACGCTGTCGTGTTCGCCCACGGCCATCTGTTGGCGGTCTTGATCGCGCGCTGGTGCGGGCTGCCCGCGATCGAGGGCCGGCGGTTCGCACTGGCGACAGCGACCGTGAGTCTGCTCGGTTGGCACCGTGACGATCGAGTGATCCGGGCCCTCAATCATCGTGTCGGTGTCGTGCTCGATCCGCCGTTCCGCACGTGACGCTCCGGCCGCGACGTCGAAGTTCGGCAAGGTTGGCGCGCGACGCGGGCGGTTGCGCTAGGTTGCACACCTGACCGTGAAGTGGGTTCTGTGAGGCTCACACGGCAGGAGACGACGTGACCGACAGCAAACAGGTCCTGGGGCCTGACGACGTGCGCAGGGTGATCACCCGCATGGCGCACGAGATCATCGAGCGCAATCACGGCCTTGACGGCGTCGTTCTGATCGGTTTGCAGCGCGGCGGAGTCTGGCTGGCCGAGATGCTCGCAGCAGAGATCGCCCGGATCGACCGCAGCGTTCCCATCGGCTCGATCGACGCCTCGCTCTATCGCGACGACATCGGACTGCGTCCTGTCTCGCCCGGCAGCGTCAGCGACGTCAGCTTCGAGATCGATGGTGCGGTGGTGGTACTGGTCGACGATGTGCTCTACACCGGACGAACCGTGAAGGCCGCGCTCGACGCGATCACCGACTACGGGCGCCCGAGCGCCGTGCAACTCGCGGTGCTGGTCGATCGGGGTCATCGCGAGATCCCCATCCGCCCCGATTTCGTCGGCAAGAACCTCCCGACCTCGACGGAAGAACAGGTCGTCGCCACTGCCGCCGGCGTGGTGATCTCATGAAGCACTTTCGCTCCGTGGAGGAAGCGGGTCCCGATGCGATTCGACGCCTACTCGCCCTCGCCGACCACATGGCAGAGGTCAACCGCCGCCCGAATCCCAAGGTGCCGGCACTGCGGGGCAAGACCGTGTGCAACGTGTTCTTCGAGGACTCCACCCGGACGCGACTCAGTTTCGAGACCGCGGCGAAACGGCTGTCCGCCGACATCATGAACTTTGCCGTGTCCTCGTCGAGTGTCAACAAGGGCGAGAGCCTGCGCGACACGATCGAGACGATTGCAGCGATGGGCGTCGACGCCTTCGTGATCCGGCACAAGTCGAGTGGTGTTCCGTGGCAGGTCAGCGAGTGGACGCAGGCGAGTGTGATCAATGCCGGCGACGGCTGGCATGCACATCCGACCCAGGCGTTGCTCGACTGCTACACGATTCGAACGGCCCTCGGTCGAACCGATTCGTTCGACGGGCTGAGGATCGCGATCGTCGGCGACATCAAACACAGCCGGGTGGCCCGCAGCGACATCCGGGCGTTCACGATGCTCGGTGCCGACGTCACGCTGGTGGCGCCGCGCACGCTGCTGCCTCCGGACACCGATGTGCCGGTGGTGGCCAACCTCGACGAGGTGATCGATGGCCTCGACGTGGTCTACCTGCTGCGGATGCAGCAGGAGCGAATGACCGAGTCGTTGGTGCCGAGCCTTCGTGAATACACGACACGGTTCGGCCTGACGCCTGATCGAGCGCGGCGACTGCCCGAGCACGCGTTGATCATGCATCCCGGGCCGATGAACCGTGGCGTCGAGATGGCGGTCGATCCGTCGGATTTGCCTGGATCGGTGATCATCCAGCAGGTCACCAACGGTATCGCCGTACGAATGGCCGTGCTGTTCGACCTGCTCGGCAGCGGCAGCAATCTGGAGGAGAACGAATGAGCGGCATCCTGATCACCGGTGGCACGGTGCTCGACCAGACGGGAGCGCGCCGCGCAGACGTCCGCATCGCCGACGGCGTCGTGAGCGCAGTCGGGGAGGGTCTCCCACCGATCGCCGGCGATGAGAGGCTCGACGCCGAAGGATGCATCGTCAGCCCCGGTTTCGTCGATCTGCACACCCATCTGCGAGAGCCCGGCAGGGAAGAGGCCGAGACGATCGAGACGGGTTCACGCGCAGCGGCCAAGGGCGGATACACGTGCGTCGTGGCGATGCCGAACACCGACCCGACTCAGGATTCGGTGAGCGTGATCGAGTTCGTGCAGCGTCAGGGTGAGGCCGCCGGCCTCTGCGACGTACGCCCCTCCGCCTCGATCACGATCGGGCGTCAAGGTCGGCAGCTGTCACCGTTGGCTGAACTGGCTGATTCCGGCGTGCATCTGTTCACCGACGATGGCGACGGCGTTCAGGATCCGCTCCTGATGCGTCGAGCGCTCGAATATGCAGCCGATCTCGGGATCGTTCTGGCCCAGCATTGCGAGGTCAAGCGGCTCACCGAGGGTGCCGTGATGCACGAAGGGCATTGCTGCTCGAAGTTCGGGCTGCCGGGTTGGCCATCGATCGCCGAGGAACTCATGGTGTTCCGCGACATCGAGCTGGTGCGATTGACGGGCGCCCCGCTCCACATCTTGCACCTGTCCACTGCCCGCAGCATCGAGTTGGTCCGCGCCGCCAAGGCCGACGGGCTACCCGTCACCGCCGAGGCGACACCTCACCACATCAGCCTGACCGACGAGCTGTTGGCCGGCTACAGCTCCCTCTACAAGGTCAATCCGCCGCTGCGAACGATGGCCGACGTCGATGCGGTTCGAGCTGGACTGGCCGACGGCACGATCGACGCGATCGCCACCGACCATGCTCCACACGCTCCTGAGACCAAGGAACAGCCGCTCGACCAGGCGCCCCCCGGAATGCTCGGGCTCGAGACGGCGTTGGGTGTCAGCCTCGCCAGTCTTGACATGCCGATTCTGGACGTGGTCGCCGCGCTGACGTGGAAACCGGCAGCGATCGCAGGTGTGGCCGATCAGCACGGCCGCCCGGTCGCGCCGGGCGAGCCCGCCAACCTGACGGTGTTCGACCCCGACGAGAAGTGGCAGGTCGTCCCGGCCGAGTTGGCCAGCAAGAGCAGGAACACCCCGTACATCGGGGTCCCCCTCCAGGGACGGGTGCAACACACCCTCCTACGAGGCGTACCGACCGTGAAAGATGGAAGAGCAACGAAATGACGCCTCTGAATAAAGATACGTTACCTTGCAGGATCATGCAGAACCGTTCCATCTCGCGGGCGATGCCTGCCACGCGCGAACCGACCATCTGGAGCGCGTGTGACAGCGACGCCGGGCGCAGCGAGGCCTGGAGCGTTCGTCATGAAGTGCGTGACCTGAACCGCGTCTCGACGAGTTCGGCACGGGCAAGACCCGTCGCGACGCGTTCGGCAAGCGCCCGACCCGTCGCGCCGCGTTCGACAGATGCTGCGCCCGGCGCGACGCGTTCGGCAGACGCAAGACCCGCCGCGGTACGAGCAGCAATTGCCAAACCCTTCACAACGGGGTCGGAGGCGTGCTCATGACGCTCCGTGAGGGACAGCTGGTCTTGGCTGATGGCAGCGTGTTCGAAGGCGAGCTGATCGGGGCCGTGGCGCCCGGGGGGATCGCCACTGGAGAGGTCGTGTTCAATACCGCTTTGTCCGGGTATCAGGAGATCATCACCGATCCGAGCTACGCCGGTCAGATCGTCAGTTTCACGTATCCGCACATCGGCAACTACGGCGTCAACGCCGACGACTACGAGTCGCGCGGTGCGTTCTGCCGCGGCGTGATCGTGCGCGATATGGCTCGTCGCCAGAGCAATCAACGCTCCCAGAGCCACCTGCAGACGTTGCTCGAGCGGCACGCCATCGCCGGCATCGCCGGGATCGACACCCGTCGCCTGACCCGCATCATTCGCGACACGGGGGCGATGCCAGGGGCGTTCGGTGACGCCTCCGAAGCCGACCTGAAGGCCGCCGCGTTGGCCGAGCCGGGCACGGACGGTGTCGACCTCGTCACTCAGGTGACCGCCTCTGAGCCGTACACCGCAGGTGAGGGCGAGCGCCTGATCGTCGCCTACGACTTCGGCATCAAGACCACGATCATCCGGCATCTTGCCGGCCTCGGTCGGGTCGAGGTCGTGCCGGCGTCGACGTCGGCTGCCGACGTGCTGGCTCGGGACCCGGACGGCGTGTTCCTCTCGAATGGCCCCGGCGACCCGGCCGTCGTCCGGTACGCAGTCGACAACGTCGCCCGACTGATCGGACAAGTGCCGATCTTCGGCATCTGCCTGGGGCACCAGCTGCTCGGGCTGGCGCTCGGCGCCGGCACGGTCAAGCTGCCGTTTGGCCACCACGGTGGCAACCATCCGGTCAAGAACCTGATCACCGACACGATCGAGATCACCAGCCAGAACCACAACTTCGCCGTCGACGCCGATTCGTTCGGCGGGCTCGGCAGATCGGTACGCATGACACACGTCAACCTCAACGACGGGGTGTGCGAAGGCCTGGAGGTCGTCGGCGAACGCTGCTTCAGCGTGCAGCACCACCCCGAGGCGGGCCCCGGTCCGCACGACAGCACCTACCTGTTCGCCCAGTTCGACGAACTGATGGTCGGGGGAAAGGCGGCGCACCATGCCTCGTCGTGACGACATCCACTCGATCCTGATCATCGGCTCCGGCCCGATCGTGATCGGACAGGCGTGTGAGTTCGACTACTCGGGCACGCAGGCCTGCCGCGTGCTGCGCGAGGAGGGCTACCGCGTGATCCTCGCCAACTCGAACCCGGCGACGATCATGACCGATCCCGATTTTGCCGACGCCACCTATATCGAGCCGCTCACGTGGGAGGTGCTCTCGTCGATCATCGATCGCGAGCAGCCCGATGCCGTGCTGCCGACACTGGGTGGCCAGACGGGCCTCAACGTGGCGATGGAGCTCTACGAGCGGGGCCTGATCGGCGTACCCGGCAAGCCCGAGATGATCGGCGCCAACGCGGAGGCGATCGCCACTGCCGAGGACCGCGAGCGCTTCAAGCAGGCGATGGTCGAGATCGGCCTCGAGGTGCCGCGCTCCGGATCGGCGCACGACATGGACGTGGCTCGCAAGGTCGTCGCCGAGATCGGTCTCCCGATCATCATTCGTCCCGCCTACATCCTCGGTGGGCGCGGTACCGGGATCGCGAGCACCGAGGAGGAGTTCGAACGACTCGCCGCCAATGGCCTGGCGGCCAGCCCGATCAGCGAGATCCTGATCGAGGAGTCGATCGCCGGGTGGAAGGAGTACGAGCTGGAGGTGATGCGCGACCACAAGGACAACTGCGTCATCATCTGCTCGATCGAGAACGTCGACCCGATGGGCGTCCACACGGGCGACTCGATCACCGTCGCTCCCCAGCAGACTCTGACCGACGTCGAGTACCAGCAAATGCGCGATTCGGCGATCAAGTGCATCCGCCGCGTCGGCGTCGAGACCGGTGGATCGAACGTGCAGTTCGCGGTCGACCCGGAGACCGGCCGCCAGGTGGTGATCGAGATGAACCCGCGCGTGTCGCGCAGTTCGGCGTTGGCCTCGAAGGCAACCGGCTTTCCGATCGCCAAGATCGCCGCCAAGCTGGCGGTCGGCTACACGCTCGACGAGATTCCCAACGACATCACCAAGGCGACGCCGGCCAGCTTCGAGCCGACGATCGACTACGTCGTCACCAAGATCCCGCGTTGGGCGTTCGAGAAGCTGCCTGGCACATCAGGCGTGCTGGGCACCCAGATGCAGTCGGTCGGCGAGGCGATGTCGATCGGCCGCACGTTCCCCGAGAGCCTCCAGAAGGGGCTGCGTTCGCTCGAACAGGGACGATTCGGACTCAACTGCGACCCGGCCGCCGAGCACTATGGCGCCCTCACCGACGTCGAGCTGCTGAGAGCGGTGTCGATTCCGACCCCGGAGCGGATCTTCCAGATCGGTGAACTGCTGCGGCGTGGCGTCACGATCGAAGCGATCCACGACGCCTGCAAGGTCGACCCGTGGTTCCTCGACCAGATGCTGATCATCGTCGAAGAACAGGCCGTCCTGGCCGAAACCGGGTTCGACGCCATGACGAAGCGAGCGTGGCGGCGCGCCAAGCGGCTCGGGTTCGCCGATGCACAGCTCGCCCACCTGTGGAGCGTCGACGAGACCGATGTGCGCAGCGCCCGTCTCGCCGCCGGCGTGCTACCCACCTACAAGACGGTCGATACCTGTTCGGCCGAGTTCGCCGCCGAGACGCCGTATCACTACTCGACGTACGAGGACGAGAGCGAGGTGCGTCCCAGCGACCGCAAGAAGGTGATGATCCTCGGATCGGGTCCGAACCGGATCGGGCAGGGGATCGAGTTCGACTACTGCTGCGTCCACGCCAGTTTCGCCCTGCGCGAGGCCGGATACGAGACGGTGATGGTCAACTGCAACCCCGAAACCGTGTCGACCGACTACGACACCAGTGATCGTCTGTATTTCGAGCCGCTCACCAAGGAAGACGTGCTCAACGTCATCGATGCCGAGCGGCCCTACAAGGTGATCGTGTCGCTCGGCGGGCAGACGCCGCTCAAGCTGTCCGGTGACATCCCGGTCGAATTGGTGGCCGGTACGTCGGCGCAGTCGATCGACGACGCCGAAGACCGCGAGAAGTGGAATCAGCTGTGCGACGAGCTGAACATCCCGCAGCCTCCCGGTGGCACGGCGGTCGACCTCGAGCAGGCGTTGGCGATCACCGACGAGATCGGGTTTCCGGTTCTGGTTCGCCCCAGCTATGTGCTCGGTGGGCGTGCCATGCAGATCGTCCACGACCGCAACCATCTCGCCAGGGCGATGGACGAGTTGAGCGGGATCGGCAGTCTCGGTAAGGAAGGTGGTCTATCCGCCGAGCGACCGGTCTTGATCGACCGCTTCCTGGCGAGCGCGACGGAGGTCGATGTGGACGCCATCCGCGACCACACCGGTGAGGTGTTGATCGGTGGTGTGATGGAACACGTCGAGGAGGCCGGGGTGCATTCGGGCGACTCGGCCTGCGCGATCCCACCGCAGACGCTGCCCGACTGGGTCGTCGATGTGCTGATGGCGTACACCACGGCGATCGCGCATCGCCTCGACGTCAGCGGGTTGATCAACGTCCAGTTCGCGGTGACCGGCACCACGGTGTACGTGATCGAGGCCAACCCCCGCGCCAGCCGGACCGTCCCGTTCGTGGCGAAGGCGAAGGGCATCCCGCTCGCGAAGGTGGCAACGCGGGTGATGCTCGGTGCGACGCTCGCGGAGCTGCGACACGAGGGCCTGTTGGTCGAACCGGTGTCGGGCCACGTGGCCGTGAAGGAAGCCGTATTGCCGTTCAATCGGTTCCCGGAGGTCGATCCGGCGCTCGGACCCGAGATGCGTTCGACCGGCGAGGTGATGGGGATCGATTCGACCTTCGGACGGGCGTTCTTCAAGGCCGAGCTGTCGGCCGGCAACGGTTTGCCGCAGACGGGAACCGTCTTCTTGTCGCTCAACGACGTCGACAAACCGGCCGGCATCGTGGTCGCCCAGCGAATGCGCGAACGCGGGCTGGGCCTGATGGCGACGCAGGGCACGGCCGACCATTTGGCGCGGTTCGGCGTCGTCGTCGACCGAGTGCTCGGTAAGGTGCAAGACGGCGGCGACGAGGCGACAGCCGTCGACCTGATCGCCGATGGCACGATCGTGTTCGTGGTGAACACGCCCCGCGGCTCGGTCGGACGCAGCGATGGCGAGCACATCCGAAAGGCGGCGAGCATGCACCACGTCAGCTGCGTCACCACGGTCAGTGCTGCGCTCGCGGCAGCGCAGGGCCTGGGCGAGTCACCCGAACAGCTGCCGGTCAAGAGCTTGCAGGAGTACCACGCCCGATGACGATCGACACACGGGTACGCGTCGGCTCCGTCGAGCTGTGCAACCCCGTGATGACCGCCTCTGGCACGGCAGGGTACGGCAACGAGTTCGCACCGTTCTTCGATCTCTCGTCGATCGGCGCGGTCGTCACCAAATCGATCGCCGCCTTCGAGTGGGCGGGTAATCCGGCCCCGCGTGTGCACCCGACCCCGATGGGCATGATCAATGCTGTCGGACTGCAGGGCCCCGGGGTCGAGTACTGGCTGGCCCACGAGCTACCACCGTTGATCGATATCGGGGCGGCGGTCGTCTGCAGTATCTGGGGTCGCTCGCTCGAGGAGTATCGACAGGCCGCCGACATGTTGGCGGATGCTCCTGAGCAGGTCGTCGCGGTCGAGGTCAATCTGTCGTGTCCCAATCTCGAGGGAAGGGGCAGCATCTTCGCCCACGATGCCGAGCTGTCGGCCGAGGTGATCGCTGCGACGGCCGGGTGTGGCCGTCCGCGTTGGGCGAAGCTCAGCCCCAACACCGATCGGATCGTCGAGGTCGCAGCCGCCGTGTATGGCGCCGGAGCCGAGGCGGTCACGTTGATCAACACCCTGCTCGGGATGGTGATCGATCCGCACACGCTGCGTCCTGCTCTGGGGAATGGGGGCGGCGGATTGTCCGGCCGCGCGATTCACCCGGTCGCCGTTCGGGCGGTCCACGACGTTCGCCAAGCGCTCGCCGACCTACCGATCATCGGGGTCGGGGGAGTGAGCAGCGGCTGGGAGGCAGCCGAGCTGATGCTCGTCGGGGCCCATGCTGTTCAGGTCGGAACGGCAAGTTTCGCCGATCCGCGGGCCTGCGCACGCGTCAGTGCCGAATTGATCGAGTTTGCCGTCGGACGCGACATTCCCTGCCTGGCCGATCTGAGCGCGGTAGGTTGAGCACATGGCAACACCTCCTCAGTTGACTCCTGAGCAACGAGCTGCGGCTCTTGTGAAGGCCGCCGAGGCGCGCGCGGCGCGGGCTGACATCAAGGCTCGTCTGAAGATGGGCTCGATGAGCCTGTCCGAAGCGCTCGACTCGGACGATCGTAACGTCGCCAAGTTGAAGGTCGTCTCGATGCTCGAGTCCTTGCCCGGTGTGGGCAAGGTCAAGGCACGGCGCGTGATGGAAGAGATCGGCATCGCCGATAACCGTCGCGTTCAGGGCTTGGGGGCGCAGCAACGTGCCGCCCTGCTCGACCAGCTTGGCTGACGAACGTCTGATCATCGTCGTCTCCGGCCCCGGAGGCGTTGGCAAGGGCACCATCGTCGATGCCCTGGTACGACGCGACCCGAACCTGTGGCTCAGCCGGTCTTGGACCACCCGCGAACGTCGTACCGGCGAGTCGGTCGATGCGTATTGCTTTGTGACCCCGGAGGAGTTCGAGGCGCACATCAACGAGGGTGGTTTCCTCGAGTGGACCGAGTTCTTGGGCAACTACTACGGCACGCCGCGCCCTGAGCATCTCGGCGATCCTGACGCCCCCGACATCGTGCTCGAGATCGAGCTCGACGGTGCGCAACAGGTGAAGCAGCAGTACCCGCAGGCGATCCTGATCTTCGTCGTGCCGCCGTCGCGGCACGAGCAGGAGCGCCGCCTTCGTGGCCGAGGTGACCCTGACGACAAGGTCCATGCCCGATTGCGCAAGGCGGAGAAGGAGGAACCGATCGGTCGGGAGTTGGCCGACTACGTCGTCATCAACGATGAACTCGGGCGGACTGTCGAGGAGATGCTCGCAATCGTGCAGCGAGAACGACAGCGTTGATCTGCCGTGGCCGGTAGTCGTGCCGATAGGCTGTCACGGCTGTAAACCGTCCACCTGAGAGGGAGCTGGCCCATGGCCAAGAGCCACGAAACGATGATGACGCCTGCGATCGAGGGACTCCTCGACCGCGTCGACTCCAAGTTCAGCCTGGTCACGCTCGCTGCTCGCAGGGCCCGCAACATCAATTCGTACTTCAATCAGTTGGGCGACGGCCTCGGCCACATGATCCCACCGCAGGTGTCATCGACGGCCCGCAAGCCGCTCAGCATCGCATTCGAGGAGATCTCGGCCGACAAGATCGTCCAAACCGAACTCCCCGACGCACCGGAGATCGACGTCCTGGACCTTCCGGCCGGCGACGCCGGATCCGACGCATCCGACGCATCCGACGCATCCGACGACTGACGGCGGAGTCGTGCTCGCCGGCAAGCGAATCATCCTCGGGGTGACCGGCGGCATCGCTGCCTACAAGGCGGTCGAGATCAGCCGCCGACTGGTCGACGCGGGTGCCCACGTGGTGCCGGTGATGACCGCCGGCGCCGAACGATTCCTGGGGGCGACGACGCTGTCGGCGCTCGCCAGCGAGCCCGTGCGGACCCGCCTGTGGGATGACCCCGAGACTCCGATCCCGCACACCGAGCTCGGCCGGGGTGCCGACCTGGTGCTCGTGGCCCCGGCGACGGCGCGCCTGATTGCCGCCTATCGCATGGGCCTCTCGACCGATCTGCTCACGAACGTGCTGTTGGCGACCCGCGCTCCGGTGATGATCTGCCCAGCGATGCACACCGAAATGTGGGAACACCCCGCCGTGGTCGACAACATGGCGACGCTTCGAGCTCGTGGGGTGTACGTCGTCGAGCCCGAGAGTGGCCGGCTGGCCGGTGGCGACAGTGGTGCCGGCCGACTTGCGTCTCCCGAATCGATCGTTGCCCACGTGACAAGACATCTGGCGCCGGGCGATCTCGCCGGGGTGCGCGTCCTCGTCAGTGCAGGTGGGACCCGCGAACCGATCGACGCAGTGCGCGTCATCGCCAATCGCAGCTCGGGCAAACAGGGGTATGCGCTCGCCGCCGAGGCGGCGGCGCGGGGTGCAGTCGTCACGCTTGTTTCGACGGTCGATCTACCCGTGCCAGTAGGCGTTGTCGTCGAAACGGTCGAGACCGCAGCCGAGATGCAGGCTGCGATGCAGCACAACGCGCCTTCGTGCGACGTCGTCGTGATGGCGGCCGCGGTCGCCGACTTCCGCCCCGTCGCCGCTGTCGACCACAAGCTCAAGAAGCGTGATGGGATTCCGCAGATCGCACTCGAACCCACTCCCGACATCCTGGCCGAGCTGGGTGTGGTCAAGCCCGCCGGACAAGTGCTGGTGGGATTCGCCGCGGAAACCGACGACCTCGAGGCGAACGCCCAGCGCAAGCTCGACGCCAAACGACTCGATCTGATTGTTGCCAACGACGTGAGTGCGCCACAGACGGGTTTTCGACACGACACCAACGCCGTCACGCTCTTCGCACCGGGTGCGCCATCGTTTGCAGTCCCACTCGCCGACAAACGTACGATCGCAGCAGCAGTGTTCGATCGCGTCGTTGCGATCCGTCGCGACGCACACCCAACCTGACCAGACTCAACACGGCGCCTGGGCTTTCGCCGCCATCCGCGGCGAGCATGCGCCGGCCGCCTCTCAAGGAGACACCATGACTCGCAGAACCTTCAGTTCGGAGAGCGTGACCGAAGGTCACCCCGACAAGATGGCAGATCAGATCAGTGATGCGATCCTCGATGCGATCCTCACCGACGACCCGAACGGTCGTGTCGCCTGCGAGACCCTGATCACCACCGGTTTGTGCGTCATCGCGGGTGAGATCACCACCTCCGCATACGTCGAGATCCCGAAGCTGGTTCGTGAGACGATCAATGAGATCGGGTACGACAACGCGCTGTATGGGTTCGATGGGAACACCTGTGGCGTCATCGTCTCGATCGATGAGCAGAGCCCCGACATCGCACAAGGTGTCGATGCGTCCGAGGAACTGCGCCACGGGCAGGCCGGCGAGGACATGATCAACGCGCAAGGTGCCGGCGACCAGGGGATGATGTTCGGCTACGCGTGTGACGAGACGCCCGATCTGATGCCACTGCCGATCTGGACTGCTCACCGCCTCGCGGAACGCCTCGCCGAGGTACGCAAGTCCGGGCAGGTTCCATACCTGCGTCCCGATGGCAAGACCCAGGTCACCTACGAGTACGAGAACGGCCGTCCGGTGGCGCTCAAGAGCGTTCTGATCTCGACGCAGCATCAGGAGGGCATCGACCGGGACACGGTGATCCGTCCCGATCTCATCGAGCAGGTGATCCGTCCCACGATCCCCGCCCGATTCGTCGACGACGAGTACGAGGTGTGGATCAATCCGACCGGAAACTTCGTGATCGGTGGCCCACACGGTGACTGCGGGCTGACCGGACGCAAGATCATCGTCGACACATACGGTGGCATGGGTCGCCATGGTGGTGGCGCGTTTTCGGGCAAGGATCCTTCGAAGGTCGATCGTTCGGCAGCGTATGCGACCCGTTGGGTGGCCAAGCACGTCGTCGCGAGCGGCGCCGCCGACCGCTGCGAGCTGCAGGTCGCCTATGCGATCGGCATGGCGCATCCGATGAGCGTGCTCGTCGAGACCTTCGGGACCAATCACGTCGACGAGGCCCTGATCGAGCAGGCCGTGCTCAGCGTGTTCGATCTGCGCCCCGGCGCCATCATTCGCGACCTCGATCTGAAGAAGCCGGTCTATCAGCGATCCGCCGCTTACGGTCACTTCGGACGCCCGGGCTTCACGTGGGAAGACGTCAGCCGCCTCGACGATTTCAAGGCAGCGGTCGGGCTCTGACCCGGGGTCGACCTCGCTGCGGATGCTGGTGATCTGATTTCACGGTGATCGTCGCCCGAGTGTTGCCGAACGTCACCGGTCTCGACAAGCACTTCGACTACCTGGTTCCCGAACAGCTCGCGGACTCGGCGCAGCTCGGAGCGCAGGTTCGCGTCGAGCTGCACGGCCGACGGGTCGGCGGCTGGATCGTCGAGATCGACGCGCCGGACGCACTCGACGAGGCCCAACTCAAACCGATCACCAAGGTCACCGGATTCGGGCCGTCGCCCGACCTGATCGAGTTGGCCGACTGGGCGGCGGTCCGCTGGGCATCCCGCCGTCGGCATTTCCTGGTCGCTGCGTCTGCTCACCGAGCGGTGCCTGCGCTGCCGGCCGTTCGGCGAACCGCAGCGACGATCGAACCTCGCTCGCCGGCCTCGACGGCGATCCTGGCCCGTGGCGGTGGCGTGCTGCGATTGCCGCCGACGAGCGATCCGATGCCGGCGGTGCTGAGTGCGGCGGCGTTCGGCCCGACGCTCGTCGTCGTGCCATCGGTCGACGATGCCCTCCTGCTCGCAGCTCGGCTGCGCCGCAGTGGTCTGTCGATTGCGGTCATGCCCGACGATTGGCCGGCGGCTGCGGGTGGCGTCGATGTGGTCATCGGAAGCCGTGCGGCTGCCTGGGCGCCGTGTCCCGGGCTCGCTGCAGCGGTCGTGATCGACGAGCACGACGAGGCGCTCCAGGAGGAGGGATCGCCGACTTGGCATGCGCGAGACGTACTGATCGAGCGATGCCACCGGGCCGGGGCGTCGTTGTTGCTCGTATCGCCTGCTCCGACGCTTACCGCACTCGAGTGGGGGCCGCTGACGAGGCCGCCACACGACCGCGAGCGCGCCGGTTGGCCGATCGTCGACGTGATCGATCGCACGGACGAAGAGCCGTGGAAGCGATCACTGCTGACCTCGGAGCTGATTCGGCAACTCCGCGACGCAGAACGGACGGTGGTTTGCGTCAGCAACGTCACCGGGCGGGCACGGTTGCTGGCCTGTCGGCAATGCCGCGAGCTGGCCAGATGCGAGACGTGCGATGCGGCAGTGGTGCTCGACGATGCTGGACGACTGTCGTGCCTGCGGTGTCTGACGGTGCGTCCACAGGTCTGCCTGCGCTGCGGTGGCGGCCGATTCGCGAATCTGCGGCCCGGCGTCACGAGACTGCGCGAAGAGCTCGAGGCGGCAGCCAACCGGCCGGTGGTCCTGGTCACCGGAAACGGTCCAGAGCGTCCGCCGGCGGCCGGGGTCTACGTCGGAACCGAGGCCGCGCTGCATCGGGTCGAGCGCGCCGACACGGTCGTGTTCCTCGAATTCGATCGTGAGCTGCTGGCGCCGCGGTATCGCGCCGGCGAACAGGCGATGGCATTGCTCGTTCGAGCCGCTCGGTTGGTGGGCCCTCGGGCCCGAGGTGGTCGGGTGCTGATACAGACGTTCGTGCCCGACCACGACGTGATCCGGTCGGCAGTGCTCGCCGACCCGGGCCGGATGGTCGCCAGCGAGCGCGAGCGACGCCGGTCGCTCGCCTTGCCTCCGTTCGGCGCGTATGCCGAGATCTCGGGCGTCGGCAGCGATGAGTTCATGGCGACGGTCCCGACGGCGGGCGGTGTGCAGGTGGCCGGTGCCGACGGCGCGTGGGTGGCGCGGGCCGGCGACTGGATGACGCTCGGACGAGCGCTGAGCGCGGGTATACGACCGGTTGGAGCGCGTCTGCGGGTCGCCGTCGACCCGCCCCGATGAACGCGGGATTGCGAGTGGGCGGCGGAGTGCGGCTATCGGCTATCGGGGGAGAGCCTGCGCGTCGTCAGCAACAGGAGCCCTCCGACCAGGGTCACGAGCGCCGCACATGCCAGTTGCAGTGCAGTGGACGAAGTTCCGGTCGACGGCAGCGTTCCGGCTACCTGCACCGCGGTCGTCGTCGGTGACGAAGTGGTGGGGGTTGCTTGCCCGCCGGTCGGGGCGCAGTCGACGATGCCGGTGAAGTTCCATTCGGCAGTGACATCGGGTGCGAACTCGTAGCCGGGTTGTGGTGTGGCGGTGATCGTGACGGCCCAGTTGCTGCCTTCGCCGCCGGGCGCTTGGGTGATGTCGATGGTGTAGTCGACGGACTTGTTGTCCTTCGCGCCCTTGATCATGAGTTCGTCGGTGGCGCAGTCGTTGGTGACGCTGGGCGCCGCCGGTGCGACCTTCATCAGGCAGTCGACGGTGCCGGTGAAGTTCCATTCGGTGATCGTGTCGGGTGGGAACTGGTAGCCGGGTTGTGGTGTGGCGGTGATCGTGACGGCCCAGTTGCTGCCTTCGCCGCCGGGTGCTCGGGTGATGTCGATGGTGTAGTCGACGGACTTGTTGTCCTTCGCGCCCTTGATCATGAGTTCGTCGGTGGCGCAGTCGTAGGTGACGCTGGGCGCCGCCGGGTTGGTGGTGGTGAGGCAGTCGACGGTGCCGGTGAAGTTCCATTCGGCGGTGACATCGGGTGCGAACTCGTAGCCGGGTTGTGGTGTGGCGGTGATCGTGACGGCCCAGTTGCTGCCTTCACCGGCGGGCGGGGTCGTGATGTCGATGGTGTAGTCGACGGATTCGGTGTCCTTCGCGCCCTTGATCATGAGTTCGTCGGCGGCGCAGTCGTAGGTGACTGCGGGCGCAGCCGGTGTGACGATGTCGTTCTCGCAGTCGACGGTGCCGGTGAAGTTCCATTCGGTAGTCGTGTCGGGCGGGAACTGGTAGCCGGGTTGTGGTGTGGCGGTGATCGTGACGGCCCAGTTGCTGCCTTCACCGGCGGGCGGGGTCGTGATGTCGATGGTGTAGTCGACCGATTCGGTGTCCTTCGCGCCCTTGACCTTCAGGTAGCCGTACCCGCAGTCGTAGCTCGCGGCCGGTGGTGCCGGGCTCGCCGGTGCAAGCTGGGCCGGCTCGTCTGCCGAGGTCGTGCCGCCCGCCGTCAGCACTCCGGTCAACCCGAAGAGCCCAAGGAAGAAGATGCCGAGGAGTCGCCTCGACCGTGCCGCCGCGATGTTCATGCCGTCCGCCCCAATCCTCAGAGAACTGTGCATTGTGCAAAGTTGCCGTCAAGTTCAGTGTGCATCAGTCGCACTTCGACGGCAATGAATTCGCCACGAACGAGGTCGGATATCGGCGCGAATCCCACTGATCATGGCCTGGCGACCGCGATTCGTGACTACTCGCGGAGTCGGCAGAATGCTTCTTGTCGATCCGGACGGCTCGCGATCGAGCGGAGTCATCCTCGTGATGGCGACACGCGTCGGCCGAGTGTTCGGCGGCTCGTCGGCCACGCCCGTGGAACCGGGTCGTCAGCCTCGTTCTGGGCGGAAGGTCCGCTTGATGAGCAGGAGCAGCCCACCGAGCAGTGTCACGATCGACGCATAGGCCAGCAGCAGGCCGGTAGACGAGGATCCGGTCACCGCGGTGCCGGGTGGCTTCGTGGTCGTGGTCGTCGGCACCGTCGTGGATGTGGTCGTGGTCGTCGGGATCGTCGAGGTCGTGGTCGTGGGGCCGGTGGTGGTCGTCGTCACCTTGATTCGCTGGCACATCACGACTCCGGTGAAGTTCCATTCCGCCGTCGTGCCAGGAGGGAACTCGTAACCGGCCGCCGGCATGGCAACGACGGTGACGTCATAGGTCTCGTCCTCGTTGACATCGAGGTTGCCGGTGACCTCGTAGGAGTAGGTCTCCGATGAATTCAGCTTCACTTCGAGGCCCTTGTCCGGAGCAAGCCGGCAGGCCAACTCGGGCGGTTCCGGTGTCGTGTACACGAGGCAGTCGACCGTGCCGGTGAAGTTCCATTCGGTAGTCGTGTCGGGTGGGAACTGGTAGCCGGGTTGTGGTGTGGCGGTGATCGTGACGGCCCAGTTGCTGCCTTCGCCGCCGGGCGGGGTCGTGATGTCGATGGTGTAGTCGACGGAGTCGGTGTCGTCGGCGCCGATGATCACGAGCTCGTCGATGGCGCAGTCGTAGGTGACGCTGGGCGCCGCCGGCGTCGTCGTGGTGTCACAGTCGACGGTGCCGGTGAAGTTCCATTCGGTGGTCGTGTCGGGTGGGAACTGGTAGCCGGGTTGTGGTGTCGCGGTGATCGTGACGGCCCAGTTGCTGCCTTCGCCGCCGGGCGGGGTCGTGATGTCGATGGTGTAGTCGACGGAGTCGGTGTCGTCGGCGCCGATGATCACGAGCTCGTCGATGGCGCAGTCGTACGTGACGCTGGGCGCCGCCGGCGTCGTCGTGGTGTCACAGTCGACGGTGCCGGTGAAGTTCCATTCGGTAGTCGTGTCGGGTGGGAACTGGTAGCCGGGCTGTGGCGTGGCGGTGATCGTGACGGCCCAGTTGCTGCCTTCGCCGCCGGGCGGGGTCGTGATGTCGATGGTGTAGTCGACGGAGTCGGTGTCGTCGGCGCCGATGATCACGAGCTCGTCGATGGCGCAGTCGTAGGTGACGCTGGGCGCCGCCGGCGTCGTCGTGGTGTCACAGTCGACGGTGCCGGTGAAGTTCCATTCGGTAGTCGTGTCGGGTGGGAACTGGTAGCCGGGCTGTGGCGTGGCGGTGATCGTGACGGCCCAGTTGCTGCCTTCGCCGCCGGGTGCTTGGGTGATGGCGATGGTGTAGTCGACGGAGTCGGTGTCGTCGGCGCCGATGATCACGAGCTCGTCGATGGCGCAGTCGTACGTGACGCTGGGCGCCGCCGGTGTGACCTTCATCAGGCAGTCGACGGTGCCGGTGAAGTTCCATTCGGTAGTCGTGTCGGGTGGGAACTGGTAGCCGGGTTGTGGTGTGGCGGTGATCGTGACGGCCCAGTTGCTGCCTTCGCCGCCGGGCGGGGTCGTGATGTCGATGGTGTAGTCGACGGTGTCGGTGTCGTCGGCGCCGATGATCACGAGCTCGTCGATGGCGCAGTCGTACGTGACCGAGGGTGCCGCCGGCGTCACGGTGGTGGTGTCGCAGTTGACGGTGCCGGTGAAGTTCCATTCGGTTGTCGTGTCGGGTGGGAACTGGTAGCCGGGTTGTGGTGTGGCGGTGATCGTGACGGCCCAGTTGCTGCCTTCGCCGCCGGGTGCTTGGGTGATGGCGATGGTGTAGTCGACGGAGTCGGTGTCGTCGGCGCCGATGATCACGAGTTCGCCGTTGCCGTAGCCGTAGTCGCACTCGTAGGTCACCGAGGGTGCCGCCGGTGTCGTGGTCGTGTCGCCGCAGCTCGACGAGTCTGGCCGCGGGATCGTGATGCTGCGACTTGCCTTGGCAGACAGACTGCCGTCCGATTTGAGGAACCACCGGGATTCGACCGTCACGTTCGCGCTGGTGACGGCGGCGTCGAACGGGCCGACCTCGAACGCGTAGGGCACCTGGTCGTCGGTGAGCGGTGACCATGCGCTCGGCGCACCTGCGTCGACGTGGTGTCTGCTCTTCCAGTCCTTGTCCCAGTCCTGGTCCGAGCGAGCCGTGACGGTGGCCGTCCACGGGGCGTAGTCGCCGCAATCACGGCTGGTCTGGGATTCGAGTACCGGATAATGGGCGGACACGGATCCACCCAGGGTCAGCGCACCGACGAGCCCGACGAATGCCAGTGCGAAGATGCCGAGGAGCCTGCTCAGTTGCCGCCAGGAGAGGTTCATGTTGGGGTGTCGCCTTTTCGAAGAGATCCGCCGAATCGATCAATCGTGCCGGTGTCTGTCTCAACCCCAACTTGCGTGTTTCTTGCCAGCGATTGCGATGATATCTCACTGGTCCAGACAAAGTGGCGATTGTCGCGGTCCGATCTACCACCGAGGGTGAGCAACCTCTTGACGAACCGCTGAGATAGGTCGGGCGTTACCCCGGGCCCGGCGCTTCGCGTCGACAGTGCAGCAATCGAAAGCCGGCCTTGCTCGCGCGGCGGTTGGTGACGTAGCCCTGCGCCTCCAGCCAGCGCTGCAGTGAGTCTGCCCCGAGGTGTCGGTGCACGACGAGGGTGGCATCCCCGCCAGACGTCAGCCTGCCGAGCCACCCGACCAACAGCTCGTGGAGCGCCTGCTTGCCGATGCGGATCGGCGGGTTCGACCAGATCGTCGCGAAGAGGATGTCGTCGGGCACATCGGTCGGCGCAGCGACGCGCACGTTCGCGACCCCATTGCGGGCCGCATTCAATGCGGTGAGTTCGCGAGCCCGAGCATTCACATCGATCGCCCACACCGTTGCTGCGGGAGAACGCATTGCCATTGCGAGTGCGAGCGCACCAGATCCACAACCGATGTCGGCAAGGTGCCCTGCCGGAGCCGGCGCAGCCGCCTCGCGGAGCAACAGCGATGTGCCGGTGTCGAGGTGCCCGTGGGAGAACACTCCTCGATCCGTCAACATCGTGAACGCCACATCGCCCAGCGAGACATCGACGGTTCGTCGGTCGCTGATCACGCTGGGATCTTCGTCGAAGTACTGCGTCACCACAGATAGCCTGACATGTCATGGCCTACTCGATCCGGACCTTCGGCGATCCAGTGTTGAAGTCGAAGGCCGCACCGATCACGGACGTCGACGGCAAGCTGGTGCGGTTGGTCGACGACATGTTCGCGACCTTGACCGACAGCGGCCTCGGGATCGCCTTGGCCGCCCCGCAGATCGGTGTCCAGAAACAGATATTCGTCTGGGAGCTCGACGGACAGCAAGGGGTCATCTTCAACCCGGAGATCGTCGAGTCGGACGGCGAGTGGCTGTACGACGAAGGGTGCCTGTCGATTCCCGGTCTCTACGTCGAGATGTTGCGTCCGAAAACTGTGTTGATGCGCGGCATCGGCATCGACGGCGAAGTGGTCGAACTTGAGGCCGACGAACTCGAGGCGCGCATGTACCAACACGAGCTCGACCACTTGCACGGGGTCCTGATGTTCGATCGGATGCAGCCGGATCAGCGCAAGGAGGCGATCGCCGAATTCCGCAGGCTTGAACGCGAGGCCGTCGCTCCAACCGGAGCGCGGCCCGAATCCCGCCTGCGTCGCTTGCGTTTGAAGTGAGACTCGTCTTCCTCGGAACACCGGCGATGGCGGTGCCTCCGCTCGAATCCTTGGTCGCCGCCGGTCACGAAGTCGCACTGGTGGTGACCGGCGTCGACAAGCGACGCGGGCGCGGCGGCGAGACGTCTCCGAGTGCCGTCAAGGTCGCCGCACTCAAGCTCGGGCTGCCGGTGTCCCACGATGTCGACGACGTGATCGGCATCGGTGCCGAGCTCGGGGTCGTGGTCGCGTTCGGCCGCATCATCAAGCCGCATGTGTTGGCGGCGGTTCCGATGGTGAACCTGCACTTCTCGCTGCTGCCCCGGTGGCGAGGTGCTGCTCCGGTCGAGCGGGCGCTGTTGGCAGGCGATGACGTCACCGGGGTCTGCGTGATGGCCGTGGAGGAGGGTCTCGACACCGGGGGCGTCTACGCACGCGCCGACGTCCCGATCGGTGACACGAAGACGGCCGACGAGCTCAGGCACGAGCTCGTCGAAGCCGGATGTCAGCTGCTGCTCACCACGTTGCAGGCCGGGATCGGCACACCCAGCGAGCAGATCGGCACCCCCACGTACGCGGCCAAGATCGATCCGTCCGAGTTGCGGATCGACTGGGCGCAACCAGCTGCGAGCATTCACCGACTGATTCGGCTCGGCGGTGCGTGGACCACGTTTCGCGGTGCGCGGCTCAAGATCCACGCTGCCGACCTGATCGAGGATCGGATCGTACCCACCGTGGTCCAGCCCGAAGGGAAGCCGCGGATGGCCTACGACGCCTGGCGGAATGGCGCCCGGCCGATGGACGACGAGCGATTCGAATGACGGCCACTGCACGCTCCGTCGCGTACGACGCGCTGAAACGAATCGAAGCGGACGGCGCCTACGCCAACCTCGTGCTCGGTGCGATGCTCGAGCGCTCGCAGCTGAGCGACATGGACCGGCGGTTCGCGACCGAGCTCGTGTACGGCACCACTCGGATGCGACGAGCATGCGATGCCGTCGTCGATCGTTTCGTGACGACACAGCCCGATTCGGCGACGCGAACCCTGCTCCGACTCGGCGCGTACCAGCTCGAATTCGCCGGTGTGCCCCCGCATGCGGCGGTCGGCGAGACGGTGGCGCTGGCCCCCAAACGGGTCCGCGGGTTCGTGAACGCCGTGCTTCGTCGTGCTTCGGTCACCGACATGGTGTGGCCGTCCGAGTACGTCCGGCTCAGCTATCCCGATTGGATCGGTGAGCTGTTCGTGAACGAACTCGGAGCCGACGAGGGGACCAGGGCTCTGCGAACGATGAACACCGCGGCCGGCGTCACGACCAGAGCGGACGGCTACGTCCAGGACGAGTCGTCGCAATGGGTCGCCGCAGCCGTCGAATGCCGGCCGGGCGAGCATGTGCTCGATACGTGCGCCGCCCCGGGCGGCAAGGCGACCGCCATGGCGTCGGTGGGTGCGAACGTGACAGCGATGGATCTGCGACCGAACCGGGTCAATCTGATCCTCGAGAACGCACAACGGCTCGGGATCGACATCGATTCACTGGTGGCCGATGCCACCCGACCGCCGTTCGAACCGGCCTCGTTCGACGCCGTGCTGATCGATGCCCCATGCAGCGGATTGGGCTCGCTGCGGCGACGGGCCGACGCCAGGTGGCGCATCCAGCGGAGCGATGTCACCGAGCTGGCCCAGCTCCAGCGCCGCATCATCGATGCCACGGCGCCGCTCGTGCGCCCTGCAGGTCGCCTCGTCTATTCCGTGTGCACGATCACGGCCGAGGAGTCGATCGAGCATCCGGTTCCCGACGGTTTCGAGATCGACGGCCGGCAGCCGGAAATCGGTGTCTGGACGCCCTTCGGGCACGGCTGGCGAGTATTACCACACGAAGCCGACACCGACGGCATGGTGCTGATTCGGTACCGTCGCGTGCAATGACTGCCGCCGACCACGCCGTTGCCCCACTGCACGCCAAAGTGCTCACCGTCAGCGACGGGGTGTTCCACGGCGCACGCGACGACACCGGCGGCAGGGGGCTCGCCGAACATCTCGCTGCGAACGGATTCGACGTCGTCGAGCACCGCGTCACGCAGGACGGAGCCGACGAGGTGGCAGCGGCGCTGATCGAGATGAGCGACGGCTTCGCGGGGCTGATCGTGACGACGGGCGGAACCGGCTTCGCGCCTCGCGATCAAACGCCCGAGGGCACACGAGCGGTGATTGAGCGCGAGGCTCCCGGCCTCGCCGAGTCGATGCGATCGATCAGCCCGTTCGGTCGGCTCTCACGTGGAGTGGCGGGCGTCCGCAACGCCACGCTCATCTGCAACGTCCCGGGCTCGCCGAAGGGCGCGATCGAGCAGATCGACGCGATCATCGACGTGCTTGGGCATGCGCTCAGACTGCTGCACTCCGAGCCGACCGAACACTGATCGGCGACACGCTGGTTGCACGATGTCGCACCCTGGGTGTCGGGTCGATCATCTCGATCCGGAGACCCTCGTAGTAGTGCAGTTCGACCCGGACACTGCCATCGAGCCGCCACTTGACAATCGCGGGTCGGCCTCCGTAGTCGTGCCGGCGACCGTACCGGAAGTGCTCCTCGTATCGCCGCGCACCGTTCGCGTAGAACCCTTGGACGGCTGGGAAGCCGGGTGCCGGATCGTGAAGGCGGCCGAGTCGATAGTGGCGCACCTGTTTCACTGCGCCGTCGCTCCGGTAGCGCGAGTAGGCCGGCGTTCGTGGGCCGGGGTCCTCCAGCTCACCGCGATTGAACCAGGCGACGTACTCGAGCACACCGTTGGTCGACTTGCGGGCGCGCCCGGTGAAATCGGCAGGAATGTCGTCGTCGTCCTCCACGCCGAGCGTCGTGACGAAGCGAAAGGACATGGAGTTGGGCAGTATGTCCACTGACGTAGTTATCGCCCGGTTGGGTGTCCGTCTTGAGCCTTGTGGATCGGGCGCGGTGAACTCGACGGACGGGGCGACATGTTCGGTGGGTAGCCTGGGCAGCCGTGTTGCGTCTCGTACTTCCCAAGGGGTCGCTCGAACGGGCCACCTTCGAGCTGTTCGAAGCTGCCGACCTGGGGATCGTTCGGTCCTCGTCCGTCGACTACAAGGCAGCAATCGATGATCCCCGTGTGCTCGACGTGCGCATCCTGCGTCCACAAGAGATCGCCGGGTACGTGGCCGAGGGCTTGTTCGACATGGGGATCACCGGTCGTGACTGGGTCGAAGAGACCGGGGCACAGATCGAGAGCCTGGGAGAGCTGCAGTACTCGAAAGCCACGTCCGATCCGGTCAAGGTCGTGGTGGCGGTCGCCAATGATTCGACCGTGCAGCGTGTCGAGGATCTGTCCGCCGGTGTGCGGGTCGCCTCCGAGTATCCCGAGATGACGAAACGATTCTT
The DNA here is from genome assembly GCA_963701575.1 of uncultured Acidimicrobiaceae bacterium. GTDB lineage: Bacteria > Actinomycetota > Acidimicrobiia > Acidimicrobiales > Ilumatobacteraceae > Ilumatobacter. The sequence goes on along the minus strand of CAVPAQ010000019.1, from coordinate 218,406 downwards.
CGCGTCCAAAGGGGTCGATGCCGACGTCCGCTTGTCGTACGGAGCGAGCGAGGCCAAGATTCCGGACATCGCCGATTGCGTCGTCGACATCACCGAGACCGGCAGGGCGTTGCGCGCCGCCGGGCTGCGGGTGATCGACACGATCCTCGTGAGTTACACCGAGGTCGTGGTGAACCCGACCAGCTTCGCCGATCCTGACAAGCGACGGGCGATGGATCAGCTGATGACGTTGCTCAACGGTGCACTCGAGGCGCGCGGCAAGGTGCTGTTGAAGCTCAACGTGGTTGCAGATCGACGCGAGGCGGTGTTGGCCGAACTGCCGGCCGCGAAGTCGCCCACGGTCAACCAACTGGCGAACGGCGACTATGCCATCGAGACGGTGGTGACCAAGAGCGGTATCAACGTGCTCATTCCGGCGCTGCGAGAGGCCGGTGCGACCGATCTGCTCGAGATTCCGATCATCAAGATCGTGCACTGATGCTGACCGGTACCGTCACAGCCTTCGACGCTGCGAAAGGGCTCGGTACCGTTACCGACGATGCGGGTACGGCGTTCATGTTCCATGTGATCGAGATCGTCGACGGTACGCGCTCGGTCGACGTCGGCCAACGGGTCTCGTTCCAGCCGCTCGCCAAGTTCGGCCGATTTCAGGCCGGCAAGATCCGAAAGTCCTGACGTGGACGATCGCGAACGTCGCATCGTCGACGTCCTGATTGCGTTGCAGCCCGGCGAAGTGACGACGTACGGGGACATCGCCGACAGCGCCGGCTACCCCAAACACTCCCGCCTCGTGGGTCGGATCCTCCAGACCACCGAGATCGAGGTCCCATGGTGGAGGGTGGTCAACGCAGCGGGTCGCCTGGTGCCGGGCCACGAACGCGAACAGACCACGTTGTTGCTCGAAGAGGATGTGACGGTCCGCAACGGTCGCGTGAGGTGTGCTCCTCACGGCCGCTTCAGCGAGCTGTGAACTGCGGTTCGAGCGCGACCCACGGTGACCGCCCACGCAGCGTGATCGCGCCAGGTCAGGCGTCGTCGCCGGGGGTGGCCTGGCCGGTTTGGGTCTTGAGGCTGACGAATGCCATGCGGATGTTGACGAGTGCGTCCCGCATGGTGGGGGCGTCGTCGCCGAGGCGGGCACCGAGGCCATCGACCAGCATCGCCATTGCGTCGATCGCCAACGAGGCGGATACCAGGTCGGGGGTCGGCGCCGACAGATGGATCGCCGCCAACTCATAGAGGCCCATGACGTGATTCGTCACGACCGCTTCGGCGGGAACGGCGGCAAGGCGGGCGCGAGCCTCGGCCATCGCTGCTTCGATTTCGGCGGCCTGATCGGGGGCTTCGAACTCGTCATCCGTGCTGGTCACGTCGGTTTCATCACTCACGTGCGCTACCCTACCCAGGTCGGTCGCTTCGGCGACCGGCTGACAATCGAGCGAAGTGGGGCCTGTGTCATCGGCTCCCACCCGACCACGGGCCCGTGCGAAGTGCAGGCCAAGTGCGTCGAGGTTGATGATGATCACGGCTTCCAGGCCGTTCGCGTGCGAACGGTCGGGTTCGTCTGCTCCGCATCGACTTCGCGTTGAGCACAGACGTACCACCAACTGGGAGGCCAAACCCATTGCACAGGAGTGATCAGTCATAGCACCGCCGAAGAGCGACCAACACCGCGTCAACGACCGCATCAGGGCCCGTGAGGTCCGTCTGATCGGTCCCGACGGCAATCAACTCGGGATCAAAGCAGTTCCCGAAGCGCTCCGGATGGCCCGTGGGCTCGACCTCGACCTCGTCGAAGTCGCGCCGATGGCAAACCCTCCGGTGTGCCGGATCATGGACTACGGAAAGTTCCGGTACGAAGAAGCGCAGAAGGCCAAGGAGGCGCGGCGCAAGACCGTCCACGTCACGATCAAGGAAGTGAAATTCCGTCCCAAGATCGGCAAGGGTGACTTCGACACCAAGATGCGGCATCTCACCGAGTTCATCGAGGAGGGCCACAAGGTGAAGGTCACCTTGCAGTTCCGTGGTCGAGAGATGGCACACCCCGAGTTGGGGCGCAAGATCCTCGACGACGTGATCAAGACCGTCGGTCCGATCGCCAAGGTCGAGAGTCAGGCCCGTATGGAAGGTCGCAGCATGACACTCGTGCTGTCGCCCGACAAGAAGGCACAGGAGGCCTTGAAGAAGGCAGCCGAAGAGGCCGAACGCAAGGCGGCACTCGCCGCAGAGGTGGCCGAACAGCCCGCCGAAGCAACACCGACGGAACCTGTCGCTCCCAGCGACGAGCCGGCGGCAACCGAGGACACCGCAGAACTCACCGAAGAGCCTGCGACAACAGCGGAGGCAGAGGCCGTAGCGGCTCTCCCCGAAGTATCAGGAGACGAATGATGCCGAAGATGAAGACATCGAAGACCGCGGCCAAGCGGTTCAAGAAGACCGGCAAGGGTCAACTGCGTCACGAGCAGCAGAACAACCAGCACAAGTTCGAGTCGAAGACATCGAACCGCAAGCACCGCCTCGACCGTGACGCCGACGTGCACCCGACCGACGTCAAGAAGATCAAGCGCCTCCTCGCCGAGCGCTGATCCACAAACTGATCAGCATCGACTGACCGACACAAGGAGACAACGAGATGGCACGCGTCAAGCGCGGTGTGGCTGCCAAGAAGCGCCACAAGAAGGTACTCAAGCAGGCCAAGGGTTACTACGGCAACAAGAGCCGTTCGTTCCGCGCGGCCAACGAACAGGTGCTCCACAGCGGGCAGTACGCATTCCGTGACCGGCGTGCGAAGAAGGGCGAGTTCCGTCGTCTCTGGATCCAGCGGATCAACGCCGGCTGTCGCCAGAACGACATGAGCTACAGCCGTTTCATCGCCGGGCTGAACGCAGCAGGCATCGAAGTCAACCGCAAGATGTTGGCCGATCTTGCGATCACCGATGCGGCGGCGTTCTCGGCGATCGTGGCGCAGGCCAAGGCAGCGCTCTGAGAGCAACGTTCTGAGCGAACAACTCGCCTTCAACAATCCGAAGGTTCAGCGGCTGCGGCGCCTCCTGGGGCGCCGCAGTTCGCGTTCCGACGAGTGTGCATTCGTCGTCGAAGGTCGCGTCCTGATTCTCGAGGCTGCGCGCGCAGGCTGGACGATCGAGGTCGAATTCTTCGCTCCGGGAGCGGAGCCGGTGGCAGGTGGCACAGCCTTCGAATTGGCCGATGGCGTGCTGGATCGGGTCGCGTCGACGGAACGGCCGCAGCCGAATCTTGCCGTCGTCGCGATGCCGTCGACGACGGTGTCGTTGGACCGTCTCTCCTTCGTGTTGGTTGCCGACCGACTCAACGATCCCGGCAATCTCGGAACGATCCTTCGATCCTCCGAAGCGGCGGGTGTCGACGCTGTCGTGCTCACGCCGGGCTCGGTCGACCCATTCAACCCGAAGGTGATCCGAGCGAGCGCAGGAGCGGTGTTCCACGTGCCCGTCGTGACGGGCACCCTCGACGAACTCGGACACGCCGGCATTCGCCGGATCGGCGCCTCATCGCATCGGGGTGATCGCCACACCGATGTCGACTGGACAGGCCGTATCGCGATCGTGCTCGGCAACGAGGCTCACGGCCTCGCTGACGACTCTGCAGTCGACGAGTGGGTGCGGATCGAGCATCGCGGGCGGGCCGAGAGTCTGAACGTTGCGATGGCGGGCACGATCCTGGCCTTCGACGCCGCACGTCGCCGCTGATCTCGAGCGAACTGTCAGCCTGCCGGAGCTGCGGTGGTGGTCGGCAACCCGGTCGTCGACGTCGCAACGCTCGTGGTGGGCGGCGGGTTCGTGGTCGTGGTGGATGTCGATGTGGTGGTCGTCGTGGTGGTCGTGGTGGTGGTGGTCGTGGTGGTCGATCTGGGCGCAGAGGTCGTGGTGCTGCTCGCGGTCGGCGGATCGGTGGTCGTGGTGGTCGTGGTGGTCGGCGCAGTGGTCGGCCTGGTGGTCGTCGTGGGGGCCGTGGTGGTCGTTGCCACGATCGGGGTCGTCGGTGTCGGGATCGGCGTGGGATTCGGAATCGGCCGTCCCGACAGGAGGGCGGCGACGACATCGCGGATGAACGCCGCCCTTGCCTCCGTGGCCGCCGCCCGCAGATGAACCGCGTCATAGTACGAATTCGGATCGTTTGCAGCCGCCGCGAGGCCCCAGTCGGCGAGCACGCAGCGTGGCGCCGTAGCACACCATCGACGCGCGGCCTCGGTGTAGGCGAGTTGGACGGCCACTGCCGAACTTCCCGGTCGAGCCTGGGTGGTGACGAGGATGACCGGCCGGTCGCCGGCAAGCGCGAACGCCTGGTTCCAGTGTTCGATCCAGCCCGCTTCGGTGAACAACCCGGCGTCGTTGGTGCCGAGCGCGATCACGACGACGTCGCCGAGCGCCCGGGCATCGGCCCACAGTCGGAGCAGTCCGAGTCCTGAAGGAGCGCACGTGTCGTTGCCCGGTTCGGGTGCGGGGCGGAACATCAACGGTCGCGAGCCGTTCGCCTGCAGAATGCGGCACTGCCATCCCGGCGCGAGCGAGCGTCCGCTGAGGCCGTCGACGGCCGATGCACAACCGATGTCGGCGAGCCGGTTTGCGTACGTTCGTGGCGAGCCGGACATCAGTGAATCTCCGATCACCGCTACCTGGCAACCGTCTGCTCCACCGTCGCCGATGGTGGGGAGCGGCCAGGCGGGTACGTTCGTCGATCGCCCACCGTCGAGGTATGTCAGCAGCATCCTCGTCTCGTGATCCGCTGCTCCGGTCGCCGGGAGGTCCATGAAGAGCTGGAACGCCTCGACCGCCGTAGTGGTGGCCGGGCCGTAGATCCCATCGGCAATCAACGACGTACCGGTGACGGTGTTCAGCATCCGCTGCAGCTGCGCGACCTCGAGCCCGATATCTCCTTCGGTGAGTGTCGGGAGCCGATTGGGGTCGAGCGTCGTGGTGGTCGTGGTCACCGATAGGGAGGTGGTCGAGGTCGTGGTCGGTTTGGTCGTCGTCGAACCGACGGTCGTCGTCGACGTGGACGCCGTCACTGCCTCCGTGAACGAGGGTTCGTCGGTCACGGCGACCGCAGCGTCGGCGGTCGGGGTGTGCGGGTCGCTCCGGGTGAACCACAGTGCGACGATCACCACGAGAGCGGTCGCCGCGAACCCTGCGAAGACGATCCGCCGCTCGAACGGCGAGCCGCCCCTTACTGACACCACCCCATCACGATAGAGGCTGGTCGAGCCGTCCGGAGTGAGCGTCGCGCACGCCGCCACGCCGAAGTGCCCGGAGCCGGCCGGTCCGCAAGTTGGTTGGTGACGGATGACGCTCCGGTCTAGTCTTGACAACGTGAGGTTGACTGCGCGATTTCGACGCCCCGGGCGGACCGCCTGGGGACGGCGACGCTGAAGGCCGCGCGTCCACATCTGAGTCCACCCGGGGATGATCTCGTTCACTCCCGTACGCTCGTCGTGATGAAAGGACTCCCGTGATCGACGAAATTCGTGCTGCCCGCGATGCAGCGCTCGCAGCTGTCAGCCAGGCCGACTCGCTCGAATCGGTCATGGCGCTCGATCCGCAGTTGCTCGGCAAGAAGGGTCGACTCGCTCAGCTCAAGACGCAACTCGGCGGGCTGGCGACGATCGATGAGAAGAAGGTCGCCGGCCAGGCGGTGAACGACGCGATGCGGGCCGTCACCGAGGCGCTCGAGGTGCGCACTGCCGAGCTGGGCGACGCTGCCCTGGCGGCCAAGGTGCACGCCGAGCGGCTCGACCTCACCGAGTTCATCGGCAAGCCGAGGCGCGGCCACGCCCACCTCGTGACACAAGCGTGGGAGCGGCTGGAGGACGTGTTCATCGGGCTCGGCTTCCAGGTTGCCGAAGGGCCTGAGGTCGAAACGGACTGGCACAACTTCGAGGCGCTCAACATGCCGATCGGCCATCCCGCGCGGGGCGAGTGGGACACGCTCTTCGTCGACCACAGAGCGCCCGGCGATGAACCCGGCCGCACGGTGCTGCGGACCCATACCTCGCCCGTCCAGATCCGCACGATGCTCGAACAGCAACCGCCGATCTACATCGTCGCCCCCGGCCGCGTGTTCCGGCGTGACACGCCGGACGCCACACACATGCCGGTCTTTCATCAGATCGAGGGTCTCGTGATCGATCGCAACATCTCGATGGCCGACCTGGCCGGCACGATCGAGGCGTTCACCAAAGCGTTCTTCGGGTCGCAGTTCTCGTCGCGTCTTCGGCCGTCCTACTTCCCGTTCACCGAGCCATCCGCCGAGTTCGACATCCAACGCCCCGACGGGTCGTGGCTCGAGCTGGGTGGGTGCGGCATGGTGCACCCCAACGTGCTCGAAGCGGGCGGGCTCGACCCCGAGCAATGGAGCGGGTTCGCGTTCGGCTTCGGGATCGACCGGATGGCCGTCATGCGCCACCAGATCGCCGACATCCGCGACATGTTCGTCGACGACATCCGCTTCATCGAACAGTTCTGAGCCCTGAGCCGGTTCGAGATGCCCGATTGCAGCGTTGCGAGAGCTCGTCGTTGGCGAGAGCCAACTTCCTCGCCTCGTGCCTTGCACTCGAACATCTCGTTCCCGGCTCGGATTCCAATGATTCCTGAGTTCCTTGTATCTGGTCGACCGCCTGTTCGGCCTGTCACCACGGAGGTGTGTCCATGAAGATTCTGCTCTCTTGGCTCAATGAGTACGGCGACTTCGCCGATCCGAGTGATGCAGCGGCGGTACAACGCCTGGCCGACGTGCTGACCGGGCTCGGGCTCGAGGTCGGCGACGTCGAACGCCTCGGCGACACAGTCGAGGGCGTCATCACGGCCCGGGTCAAGCGGCTGGTGCAGCATCCCGACGCCGCGAAGATTCAGCGGGTCTACGTCGATGCCGGCGACGGCCACGAGCGCCATGTGTGGTGCGGTGCCTTCAACATGAGTGAGGGCGACATCGTTCCGCTGGCGACGCTCGGCACCACGATGCCCAACGGCATGACGATCGAGCGGCGCGGCATCCTCGGTATCGACTCGGAGGGCATGCTGTGTGCGCCTGACGAGCTCGGTCTCGGCAGCGACCACAGTGGCATCATGATCCTGCCGGAAGACACGCCGGTGGGCGTTCCCTACGGCGACGCGCTGGGGGTCCAACCGGACGTGTTGTTCGATCTCGACGTCACCCGAAATCGTCCCGATTGTTGGGGGTACCTCGGAGTCGCCCGTGATGTGGCTGCGCAGATGGGAATCGAGTTCCGTCCGCCGCAACCCGAATTGACGGTCAGCGGCGACGAACGCTCGGCCCCGGTCGAGCTGATCGACGGCGAGCGGTGCGGGCGGTTCACCAGCATGGTGCTCTCGGGCGTGGAGGTGGGTCCGAGCGCAACCTGGATGCAGCGCCGTCTCACGGCGGCCGGCATGCGGCCGATCAGCAATGTCGTCGATGTCTCGAACTACGTGATGCTCGAGCTCGATCAACCGAATCACGCCTACGACCTCGACACGCTCGGCGGTGGTGGTTTCCGCGTGCGGGTCGCTTCCGACGGCGAGCAGATGCAGACCCTCGACGGGGAGAATCGCACATTCACATCCGCCGACCTGCTGATCTGTGACGCCCACGACCGCCCGATCGGCATCGGCGGTGTGATGGGTGGGCTCAACACCGAGATCACCGAGGCCACCACGACCGTCGTCTTGGAGATCGCCTGGTTCCAGCTGCTGACGGTGCTGCAATCGTCGGCGCGGTTGGGATTGCGGTCGGAGGCATCGGCCCGCTACGAGCGCGGCTGCGACCCCTACATCATCGACGCCGCCCAGGCCCGATTCGTCGAACTGCTCGGCGAAACCTGCCCCAACCTCACGGTTCACGCCGGCATGGTCGACGCCAGGGGCCCCGGGCTGCCGCCGCCGCAGCGCTCGACCACCGTTCGGGTGATGGAGGTCAACCGGATCCTCGGTACGCAACTCGACGCCGACGAGCTGCCCGGTCTGCTGGATCCGATCGGGTTCACCGTCACCGGCGACGGCGACACCCGTCGCGTCGCCCTCCCATCGTGGCGACCCGACAGCGAGGCCGAGATCGACGTGATCGAGGAGGTCGCCCGGCACTACGGATACGCGCGGCTCGGCAAGACGGTTCCCAAGTCGACGGTGCACGGCAATCTGTCGGTACGCCAACGCCGCCGCCGTCAGCTCCGCGGCGTCCTGTTGGGTCTCGGCATCTCCGAAGCGATGCCGAATCCGTTCCTGGCTCCCGACACGCTCGCCAAGGCCGGCTTGGACGGTCCGACGATCAGCATCACCAATCCGTTGGTCGTCGAGGAGAGCGTGCTGCGAACCTCGTTACGACCAGGTCTTCTCGAGGCGATCGCCTACAACGAGTCGCATCGCCGCCCTGGAGTCAAGCTGTTCGAGATCGGCCACGTGTATCCACCCGGCGACGGTGAGCTGCCCGACGAATACGAGGCGTTGTGCGTGGTCTTGGCGGGGGACGAGGCGCCGGCGGCGATGGCTGTGTGGCGCGAGATCTCGAGCAGTCTCGGCGTCGGCGCCCGCATCGATCAGAGCAGGGTGCCGGCCGGTCTGCACGCCACACGTTCGGCGGTGCTGCAGGCGGGCAAGCAGCCGACCGGCGCAGTCGGCGAGGTCGACCCCGGTGTGCTGCGACGTTTCGAGGTCGACGAACGGGTCGCGATCCTCGAACTCAACCTCGAGGAGCTGTTGCCCCGCGAGCCCAGGCCGGCGGCATGGAAGCCGGTCAGTCGCATGCCGACGAGCGACCTCGACCTGGCGTTCGTGCTCGGTGACGACGTGCCGTCCGAAAAGCTCGAGCGGGCGATCCGTCAAGGTGCCGGAGCGTTACTCGTCGATCTCGAGTTGTTCGACGTGTTTCGAGGCCCGTCGCTGGGCGAGGGGCGCCGCAGTCTGGCGTATCGTCTGCGGCTCCAGGCCGCCGATCGCAATCTCACCGATGCCGATATCGCCGACGTTCGGCGCGCTGCGGTTGCGGGCGCCGCCAAACTCGGTGCCGAGCTGCGTGGCTGATCGGGTGTCCGGCGAACTCGATCTGGCCAAGATGCTGGCGTCGCTCGATGTCGAACAACGCCCGGGCCGGTTCACATTCGTCACGGGCGACTGGCCCGCTCTCAGAGCGGTCGCGCAGGCGACGATTGCCGAATCCGAAGGGGCGACGTACGTCGTGACCACCGACGACGCCAGAGCCGCTGGTGCCCCCGTCGATTTCGATGCTGCCTGGCTCACGCTCACGGTCTGGAGTTCGCTCGAGGCGGTCGGCCTGACGGCCGTCGTCAGCCGAGTTCTCGCCGACGCTGGCATCGCCTGCAATGCGCTCGCGGGCTACCACCACGATCACCTGCTCGTGCCGTTCGATCGCGTCGACCAGGCGGTTCGACTGCTCAGAGAGCTCCGCTCCCGTTGAGGCGGCCGCGCCGGAGCGGGGCTAGTTCGAGCTGAGGTCCTCTGGGGCGGTGGCGAGCCAGGCGAGGCGGCCACCCTGGCGTCGGAGCACGGCGCGCCACAGTTCGTCGGGTTCGCCCGCGAACACGTCCCCTGGCTCGGCGTCCAGGACCAGCCAGGCGCCGGCGTCGATTTCGCCCTCGAGTTGTCCGGGCCCCCACCCCGCATACCCACGGAACACCCGGATCGAGTTGACGGTTGCCGCGACGAGCGCCGGGTCGGTGGTGAGGTCGGCGGAGACCACGAGCCCTGCCACCGGAGACAACTCCTCGGTCGCTTCCGTGATGGGGGTCTTCGCCAATCCGAGCGCGATCAGCGCGTCCGGCTCGACCGGACCGCCGAGGAAGATCGACCCCGGAGCGGCTTGCAGGCTGTCCCACCGATCGAGCGGATCTGCCAGCGGTTCGTCGGTGGGTCGATTGATCACGACGCCGAGTGCGCCGTCGTCGTGATGCTCGAGCATGTAGACGACCGTGCGATCGAAGTTCGGATCTTCGAGCGGGGGAGTGGCGACCAGCAGCCGTCCTTTGGTGAGTACCGAACCGGGGAGCACGGTCCCATTCTGCCGCAGCCGCACTCGGTCGTCGCACGAACGGCCGACGTCCGGGAAGTTGTATGACCATACGAATCTATGTATAGTCATGCGTCTATGGTCAGAGTGGGCATCATTGGCGCTTCCGGGTTCACCGGCGCAGAACTTCTTCGCATCGCAGCCCAGCATCCCGACTTCGATCTGGTGTACGCGACGGGCGAATCGCAGGCCGGAGTGCGGGCGGCCGATTTGTACCCGAGCCTGGCGGGCGTCTACCCCGACCTCGTCTTCGAGCCCTTCGCGCTCGCGCGCGCCCGCGGGCTCGACCTGGTATTCCTGGGTCTCCCACACGAGGCCTCACTGGCGTTGGCACCGCAGCTGATCGCCGATGTCGGGTGTGTCGTCGATCTATCGGCCGCCTACCGCCTCAAATCGCCATCCCAGTACCCCGCCTACTACGGGTTCGAACACGACCAACTCGGCCTGCTCGCGGATGCGGTGTACGGACTGCCCGAGCTGCATCGCTCCGATCTGAAGGGAGCGTCGCTCGTGGCCACTCCCGGTTGCCACGTCACAGCGGCGGTGCTGGCACTCCGACCACTCGTGGAATCCGGGCTGATCGAGACGAAGGGTGTCATCGTCAACACGATGACCGGTATCACCGGTGCCGGACGCACGCCCACCAACACGAACCTGTTCTCGAGCGTCGACTCCAATGTCGAGGCATACGGGCTCCTGAATCACCGCCACACGCCCGAGATCGAACAGGAACTCGGCGCGCAGGTGCTGTTCACCCCGCACCTCGTCCCGATGAGTCGAGGCCTGCTTGCCACGTGCTACGCCCACCCGGTCGCGGGCGCGACCATCTCGACCGAGTCACTCCAGTCGCGATTGCGCGAACACTGGGCCGGCGAACCCTTCATCGTGGTCACCGGTGGCTCACCGTCGACGAAGGCGACGCTCGGTTCGAACGCTGTGCACGTCACCGCCCGCTACGACGAGCGGACGGGGACCGTACTGGCGATCGCCGCGCTCGACAATCTCGCAAAGGGGGCGTCGGGCGGCGCCGTCCAAGCGGCGAACGTCGCTCTGGGTCTCGACGAAGTTGCCGGCCTGACCAAGATCGGCATCGCCCCGTGACCGACGCGGTCGATACGAACGCGGCGGCGCTCAAAGCGGCCACCCTGGTCGAGGCACTCCCGTACATCCGGAGGTTCGCCGGCAAGACCGTCGTGGTGAAGTACGGGGGCAACGCCCTGGCGGGTACCTCCGAACACGACGCGTTGGCCCTGTTCGCCGAAGACATCGTGCTGATGCGGCTCGTCGGCATGCAGCCCGTCGTCGTCCACGGCGGTGGTCCTCAGATCAGCGCGATGATGTCCAGGTTGGGCAAGCAGGCGGAGTTCGTCGGCGGGTTGCGCGTCACCGATGCCGAGACGGTCGACATCGCCCGCATGGTGCTCAAAGGGCAGGTGAACCCGCAGTTGGTGGCGGCCATCAACGTGCACGGCAACTATGCAGTCGGCGTCAGCGGCGTCGACGGTGGACTGATTCGTGCCACCGTGCGCGACCCCGATCTGGGTTTCGTCGGAGATGTGACGTCGATCCACCCCGGCGTGCTGCACGGCATGCTCGCCAATGAGTTCATCCCCGTGATCGCGACGATCGGCTCGGATGAGCGCGGCCAGGCCTACAACATCAACGCCGACACGGTGGCCGGCGCGATCGCCGAGGCGCTCGGCGCCGAGAAGCTCGTCTACCTGACCGACATCGAGGGTCTCCGTCGCGACGTCGACGATCCGTCCAGTTTGATCCGGCAGACGAGCGCCGACGAGCTCGATGCACTCGTCGCCGACGGCATCATCGCCGGCGGCATGATCCCGAAGGTTGTGAGCTGCACGCGCGCCGTTCGGAACGGGGTCCACAACGCCCACATTCTCGATGGCCGCATCGCTCACGTCTTGTTGCTCGAGATCTTCACCGATTCGGGTATTGGCACCATGATCCAGGGCGTCGGAGCGGAGCCGCCAGGCGAGGCGAACAGGAGCCCGCAGGTCGCGAGACCCGTTTCCCCACCGATGGAACCCTCTCACGCCCAGGAAGGCACACCATGAGCGCCCACACCTTCGAAACCGTCGGGATCGAGCACTGCCCGTTCATGCCCGTGTTCGGCGCACCTGCGCTCAGTATCGAGCGCGGCAGCGGGACCGAGGTGTGGGACACGAACGGCAAGCGGTATCTCGACTTCCTCGCCGGTATCGCCGTGACCTCGCTGGGCCATGCCAACCCGGTCGTCGCCGACGCCATCTGTCGCCAGGCATCCACCCTGCTGCACGTCAGCAATTTCTTCACGAACCCGCAGGCCACGGCGGCCGCGGTCAAGATCAACGAACTCCTCGAGCATGCGACGGGCCACGTGGGGCAGCTGTTCTTCACCAACTCCGGGGCCGAGTCGAACGAGTGCGCACTCAAGCTGGCGCGCAAGTGGGGCGGGCGTGGTCGGCACACCGTGGTGAGCGCGTTCGGGAGCTTCCACGGCCGGACCCTCGCAACGTTGGCGGCAACCGGCCAGCCTGCCAAGCACGAGCCGTTCGCCCCGATGCCCGAAGGGTTCAAGCACGTCGCGTGGGGCGACCTCGATGCGATGCGAGCATCGGTCGACGGATCGGTTGCGGCAGTGATCATCGAGGCCATCCAAGGTGAGGGCGGGGTCAACCCTGCGCCCGACGGCTACCTCGAGGGAGTGCGCCAACTCTGCACCGACGTCGGTGCCTTGATGATCGTCGACGAGATCCAGACCGGCTTCGCCCGTACCGGGCACTGGTTCGGCTTCGAGATCGATGGTGTCAGTCCCGACGTCGTGACACTGGCGAAGGCGATGGGCAACGGCATGCCGATCGGAGCCTGCTGGGCAAGGAAGGACGTGGCCGGGGTGTTCCAGCCGGGTGATCACGGCAGCACGTACAGCGGCACGGCGCTCGCCACGGCCGCCGTGAGCGCCGTGATCGACGAGATGCGTCGCATCGACGCGCCTCGTCTGGCCCGCGACAAGGGCGCTCGATTCACCGGGTTGCTGCTGGGGCTGCCCCAGGTCGAATCGGTACGCGGAGCCGGACTGATCCTCGGAGCAGAGCTCGTTGCGGGGATCGATGCCCCGAACGTCTATCGCACGCTCATCGAACGAGGCTTGATCTGCAATGCGGTGAACTCCTCGACGTTGCGGTTCCTACCCCCGCTCACCGTCACCGACGACGAACTCGTCGAGGCGACGGATCTGCTCGCAGATGTGCTTCAGGAGGCATCTTCATGAACCGTTCATTCCTCGACGTCACCGACCTCGCTCCCGACGAAGTGCAGCTGGTGCTCGACATCGCCGAACGCCCGATCGCCGAACTCGGCCGTCCGTTGGCAGGGTTGGGCGCGGCGCTGATCTTCGAGAAGCCGTCGAATCGCACGCGGCACTCCATGGAGATGGCGGTGGTGCAACTCGGTGGTCATCCGGTCTACACGCGCGGTGAGGAGGTCGGTTTCGACACGCGCGAACCGGTGGAGGACATCGGCAAGATCATGGAGGGATACCACGCCCTGATCGCCGCTCGGGTGTTCGCTCACCCGATCGTCGAACGGCTTGCCGCCTCGGCGAGCGTGCCGATCGTGAACATGCTGAGCGACAAGTCGCATCCGCTGCAAGGGCTGGCCGACGCCCTCACGATGCGTCAATGCCTCGGCGAGCTCGCCGGTCGCACCGTCGCCTACATCGGCGATTACAACAATGTGGCGCGTTCATTGGCGGAGGTATCGGCGATGCTGGGGATGCACGTCCGACTCGGCTGCCCTGTGGGTTTCGATGCCGACGACACCGAGCTCGAACGGATCCTGTTGCTCGGCGCAGCGTCAGTCGAGCAGTCGGCGCGACCGACTCAGGCCGTGGCCGGCGCCCACGCCGTGCACACCGACACCTGGGTGTCGATGGGCCAGGAGGAGGACAAAGCGGCCAGGCGTCAGGCATTCGAGGGCTTCCAAGTCGACGATGCGATGATGTCCGGCGCCGACCCATCGGCGGTCTTCATGCACTGCCTTCCCGCGTACCGCGGCTTCGAGGTCAGCGCGGGAGTGATCGATGGTCCGCAGAGCGTCGTGTATCAACAGGGCCACAATCGCCTCCACAGCGCGCGGGCGATCATCGCGTTCCTGGTGGGCGTGCGATGAAGGTCCGTCGGGCGGCCGGCGCGGGCTCGGTCGAGCGTCGAAGCGATGCATGGGCCGTGCACCCGGCAGGTGACGCCTGATGTCCAAGGTGCAACGACAGCAGGCCATCGCTCGTCTGATCGAGCAGCAATCGGTCACCAACCAGCCTCAGCTGGTCGATCTCTTGGCAGACGAGGGCATCACGGCGACCCAGGCGACGGTGTCCCGTGATCTCGAGGACCTCGGCGCCGTCAAGGTACGCGTGCCCGGCGGAGCGACCGTCTATGCCGTACCGGAGTTCGCGCCCGAGCGGGTGGCGCCGCTCGATCAGCTCCGCAGGGTGATGGGCGAGTGGGTCGCGGAGGTCACCCATTCGGCGAACCTGGTGATCGTCCGGACGCCGCCCGGTTGCGCCCACGTCGTCGCATCAGCACTCGATCGCAGCGGCATCGACGGTTTGCTCGGTACCGTCGCCGGGGACGACACAATGATGTGTGTGGCCACCGAGTCGACCGGCGGTCGACAGTTGGCGGTCATCTTGCGGAAGCTGGCCGGGATCGAGGGAGTTCACGAATGACTGCGACATCAGATGGTGCGGGTCGATCACGCGATTCGGTAGACGTCGCCGCTTCGACGCTGTGGCACGGGCGATTCGAGGGTGGGCCGGACGCAGCACTCATGGCCTATACGGTCAGCCTGCCGTTCGACCGTCGCATGTGGCACGACGACATCGTCGGCTCGCGCGCCCACGTCCGCGGCCTGGCGCGGGTGGGGCTGCTGACCGACATCGAGTGTGACAGCGTGCTGGTGGCACTCGATCAGGTGCACTCGGAGTTGGCCGGTGGTCGGTTCGAGTTCGTCCCGTCCGACGAGGACATCCACACTGCAGTCGAACGACGCGTGACCGAGATCTCCGGCCCGGCGGGTGCCAAGCTCCACACCGCCCGCAGTCGCAACGATCAGGTCGCCACCGATCTTCGTCTGTGGTGCAAACGCGAGCTGGTGGAGGTCGCACGAGGTCTGTACGACTTGCAGCACGTGTTGCTCACCCGGGCGATCGAGGCCGGACACGTCTACCTGCCGGGTTACACCCATCTGCAGAGGGCGCAGCCGGTGCTGCTGTCGCACCATCTCCTCGCCCACGGTTGGTCGTTCGGGCGAGACATCGATCGTCTGCTCGCGACGGTCGATCGCCTCGACGTGTCCCCGCTCGGTGCCGGCGCACTGGCCGGCACGTCATTGCCCATCGACCCGGCCGGCACCGCGGCTGATCTCGGCTTCGCCCGAGTGTTCGACAACTCGCTCGACGCCGTCAGCGATCGCGACTTCGTGGCCGAGGCGTTGTTCGATCTCGCACTCGTCGGCGTGCACCTGAGTCGGATCGGTGAGGAGTGGGTGTTGTGGACGACCGAGGAGTTCGGATTTGCCAAGCTCGACGATGCCTTTGCCACGGGCTCTTCGATGTTGCCGCAGAAGAAGAACCCTGACATCGCCGAACTGGCGCGCGGCAAGGCGGGTCGGTTGATCGGCAACCTGACGGCGTTGTTGACGACCCTGAAGGGTTTGCCACTGGCCTACAACCGCGATCTGCAGGAGGACAAGGAGGGGTTGTTCGACTCCGTCGATCAGGTCAACCTCGCGGTGGCCGCGCTCACCGGAATGATCGCGACCGCGACGTTCGTGCCCGAGGCCATGCAGGCGGCCGCCGACACCGATGTCACTGCGGCCACGGATCTGGCCGAGTATCTCGTGCGGGCGGGTACGCCGTTTCGCGAGGCCCACGCCATCGTGGGGCAACTGGTTCGGCGCCACCTCGCAGGTGAAGGAGGCCTGGCTGAACTGGCGGCCAGCGAGATCGACGCAGATGCAGCCGCCTTGGTCGGCCCCGGAGTCGGCGTTCGCCAGCGCACGTCACCCGGGGCGGCCGGGCCGCAGGCGATCACCGGGCAGCTGGCGAAGTATCGCGAGATGCTCGACGGCGAGCACGAAGAGTTCATTCGTCGCTCGTGAGCGTCGTCGTGGGCGTGGCGAGCCGTGCAACACGTTGAGCGCACGCTCTTGACGGGCGACGCACCCGACGTCGCGCCCCTCTTGTTGAACAAGCTGTTGGTGCACGGCGGGTGCGTCGGGCGAATCGTCGAGGTCGAGGCCTACCGCGAGGATGATCCGGCGAGTCACACGTTTCGCGGCCGCAGCGCGCGCAACGCCGTGATGTTCGGGCCTGCCGGCCACCTCTACGTCTACTTCACCTACGGCATGCACCACTGCGCGAACGTGGTCACCGGGCGCGAGGGCGTCGGCGCTGCTGTCCTCCTGCGAGCCGTCGAACCCGTGGAAGGAATTGCACTGATGACGCAGCGGCGTCATGGTCGCCGCCAACTGGCGGATGGTCCGGCGAAGTTGTGCGAGGCGTTCGCGATCGGCCCGGAGCACAACGGCGCCGACGTGTGTCGCGGCGATGGGCCCGGTCTGTTCGACGATGGTACGGCGCCGCCTACCGACCCGATCGTCGGACCGAGGATCGGGATCAGCAAAGCGGTCGATGTGCCGTGGCGGTGGCGCACGCCATCGATCGGCCGCTGACGCCTGAACTGGTTGTCGACGACCTCCCGAGCGCTCCTTGCTCGAGTCCTCGGTGCGTGGCGCCTCCTGCCGTTCCTGAATCTTTGAGGCGGTCCTTGCTCGACCACTCTCCGTTGGCCTACAGTCAAGAACACGTGAAGACGGGCAACGAGACAACCTAGGCGGAGGGTCATGATCAGATTACGGGCACTATTGGTGGGTTTTGGGTTGGCGGCGGTGCCGTCGGTGGCATGGGCGGCAGGCCCCACGGCACCCGATCCTTCGTACCAGGCGAACAAGATCGTCCGCTCCGCGGATTTCGGGAATGGTGCGATCTACCTGGGCGGCGAGTTCACCAGCATGCGCCCGGCGGGGGCCCCACTCGGCACGAATGAGGTCACCCGCAACTACGCCGCCGCGATCGATGCCGACACCGGAGCGTTGCTGAACTGGAATCCCGACGTCAACGGCAAGGTGTACAGCGTGTTGGCGATCGGCAACACGGTCTATCTCGGTGGCAAGTTCACCACTGTGGGTGGTGTGGCGAGGACTAATCTTGCCGCCGTCGATGCCACGACCGGGGCCGTCAAGTCGTGGGCTCCGAAGGCAGCGGGCGCGGTTCGTGTCATCGTGCAGGGCCCGAACGGAAATCTCTTCGTCGGTGGTGGTTTCGGTCGGATCGACGGTCAGCAACGCAAGAAGATCGCCGAGATCACGCCGAGCGGCGATGTCACACCGTGGAAGGTCACCGTCGGCCAGGTGAGTGGATTCGCATGTCCCCCGCGCTGCAATCCGGTGGTGTTCACGATCGATTTCTCGACCGATGGTCAGACGGTGTATTTCGGTGGGCATTTCGGCTTGGTGAACGGTGAAACCCGCCGTGAGGCGGCCGCGGTGTCGATCGACAATGGCTCGATCGTGCGCCCATGGGATCCTGACATCTATGCCGACGCGAACTGCAACATCTGCACCACCAACGAGACCAGCCGCGTGTATCACATGATCATCACGCAGGACAAGGCCTACATGTGCGGTGGGTTCTGGAAGGTATGGCACGGCACCCGACGTGGCTACAACGTGCTCGTCACGAACCTCGACGATGGCAAGCCCGATCCGGTGTTCGCGGCCGGCACCGACGGCGACACGACAGGGTGTGAGCTGCGCAACGACGTGTTGTACGTCGGTGGCCACTTCAACTATGTCGGCCAGAAGTGTTCCCAGAATCCGATCGGTGGAGCCAGGAAGTGCGACGCCGAGAACTCGACGACCCGGCACCATGCCGCGGCGTTCGACGCCAGGACCGGTGAGGTGCTGCCGTGGGACCCGACCGCCAACTCGAACCATGGGATCTGGTCGATCGTGGCCGGCCCGAACGGTCGGATGGCGTTCACCGGTCGGTTCACGAAGATGGGCAAGACGAACCAGCAGATGATCGCCAAGTACTCGTCGGCGCAGTTGGCGTGACGCTTCGGTGCCCGGCGCGCCGACAGTTCCGACCGAGCGGATAGGCCGTGGGGTTCGGCGCGAGCCGTCGTCTCGTGCGAGCTGATACGTGATGGGTCGATGTCGATAGTCGGCCACCGGTATCTCGAAGGAACCGATCGCTGTCGACACGCTGTGGCCGGGCGCTGATCCGGTGCGATGTGCCTCCTCGTGAACGCTGCGAATCTGCGTTGTCCTGCGGCCGCCACGATCACCTCGATGTTGTTCGGCTGCGAATCGAACCCGACGGGAGGCCGCCGCGTGGCCGTCAGGGGTCGGCTCAGCGCTGTGAGGCGCCCGGGAACGGTGCGGTGGTCGAGTTCGCCGAACGCGCACCGTCGGGCGTTTCGACGCTCACCGCCGATCCGTCGACCGCGTACTCGACGGCCAACGTGCCCAATGCGACATTCGTTTCGAGCCGAGGCGACCACACGGCGGATGTGATCGAGCCGATCTGCCGCCCATCGGCGATCACCGGCCACGGGCCCCGGCAGCCCGGAACGGGGTCACCGTCGATCGTCAGAGCGGTGAGCCGCCGTCGCAGGCCCTCGTCTCGTTGTCGACGGAGCGCGTCGAGACCGATCGCCTCGATCGGGGCGTCCAACGCGCAGAATCGGCCGAGCCCTGCCTCCAATGGCGTGTGCTCGCGGGTGATGTCTGACCCGTAGGTCATCAGCCCCGCCTCGATCCTCTCGATCAGGTTCGGGCAGCCGGGGCGGATGTCGTGCCGCTCGCCGGCCGTCATCAGTGCATCGAACAACCGTCGACCGAGATCGGCGTCGTCGACATAGATTTCGAATCCGCCCTGTGCGCTCCACCCGGTGCGGGCGACGATCAGCTGATGGCCCTCGAAAGCCAGGGGAGCGAAGCGGAAGAACTTGATGTCGCGGACGCCCGGCCCGAACACCTCGGCGGCGACATCCTCGGCGAATGGGCCCTGAACGGCGAGGGGCCAGACGTCGGGCTCGAACACCTCCACATCGAGCCCGAGTCCGAGCGCGATCCCGCCTGCCCACAGCACGACGTCGGAGTCGCTGACCGAGAACCAGTATCGATCGTCGTCGACCTTGGTGACGACAGGATCGTTGATGAGGCGTCCGTCGCGATCGACGACCGGGGCGTACCCGCAACGTCCGATCGGGAACGAGCGCATGTCGCGCACGGTGAGCATCTGAACGAGCCGCTCGGCATCCGGACCAGAGATCTCGACCTGACGTTCGCACGAGACGTCCCATACCTGCACGGCTCGGCGCAGGTGCCAGTAGTCATCCTCCACGTCCACGATCTGGGTCGGCAGCAACATGTGGTTGTAGACGGTGTACGACTTGATGCCGTAACTCTCGATCCGGCTGGTGAACGGCGTCGATCGAAGTCGTCTGGTCAGAGAGAGGAAGGGAGCGTCCACGGGCGAGAACCATACTCATCGACGCGGTGTGCCGTCGAAGGGAATGTGACGTTCAAGGGTCCCAGTGCAACCAGTAGCCGTGTGGGTGGGCGACGCCGAGATGCTCGACCGTCCTGACGCCGTTTCGCCAGCGCGCCAGCATGAGGGCGGTGAGATGACGGTTCTCCAACTCGTCGGGGAACGGAAGACCGGGACACAGCGCCGGCGACTCGGTGTACGCCCACGAGAGGTCCCGGTCCCTCCCGACGGCGTCGAGTTCGGCGAGGTAGGCGCCGCGCTGGGCGTCCGTCAGGTAGTTGAGCACCCACGAGTTCATCACGACGGGGTGCCCCTGCTCGGCCGCGGACGCGACGGCGTCCCGCAGCCCGGCGACGGCATCCGTGCGTCTGATCTCCGGTGGGTGCTCACGAGCGATGTCGATCGCCGCCCGAATCCGCGCAAAACGATCGGGCTGGTCGGGCCAGACACAGGCCATCAGCCAGCGCGCCTCATCGGGGTGCGAGAGATCGATCGGGTGTTGGTCGATGCCGAGTCGTCCGGTGATTCTGGGAAGCCCGGGCGGCACCGGGACGGCACCTCGCGTGGCGCACTCGATCAACACCGGCGAGGGCCCGCCGACGGTCCCGCCGGGGGAGTAGCGGTACTCGTACCGGTCGAGATGCAGATTCAGACCGGCGCTGGTGCCGACGTCGACGATCGACAGCGGCCCGACCTCGATGTCGAGCCGGCGGAGCATCGGCAGGAACAGTGCGCACCGGCCTACCTCGTTGGTCTGGGTGAAGCGGACCGAAACGATCGCTCGGATGTCGTCGGCGCGTTCGGCACACAGCCGTTCGAATGCCGGAAACGGATCGGTGTCGATCGGGTCGGCCGTCGCGGTGGGGTACCACGCAGCGAGCTCGAGATCGGGCTCGGCGAGGACGAGCGAGTGGACGGCCGCGAGCAGCAGCACCGGCAGTTGCTGCTCCTCGGGCGCCGACTGCAACAGGGCGATGATCTCGGGCGATTCGGCGATTCGGCGATTGAGAGAGGCGCTGAACGGCGATCGAACATCCTGGTCGTTGCCGCTTTCGCGGAACTGCCTGGCGAGTTCGACGAGTTCGGGCACGACGCTGACCGTAACCGAGCGTCCGTTTGTGTGTCGCTGCGTGGCATCATCGGAGGCGCTATGGACTTGATCGCAGATCTCGAAGCCCGTGGGCTCATCCACGACTCGACCGACCGTGACTTCTTGCGGGCCCGCTTGAGGGAGAAG
>CAVPAQ010000019.1:0-192500 GCA_963701575.1 uncultured Acidimicrobiaceae bacterium | reverse complement strand
GGGGACGCAGGAGGGTAGGTGAACCGGGGCGATGGTAGTCCCCGGGTAAGCGTGTAGGCGGATTCCGATGAGAGTTGGAGTCGTAACGCTGAGACGTGATGCCGAGACAATAGTCGAAGTCACTGATCCCATGCTGCCAAGAAAATCCCAGCAGTGAGTTGACACGGTGCCCGTACCCCAAACCGACACAGGTGGGCGGGTAGAGAATACCAAGGCGATCGGGAGAACTATGGTTAAGGAACTCGGCAAATTGCATCCGTAACTTCGGGAGAAGGATGACCCTTTCTGGTGATGAGATTTACTCTCTAAGCTGGCGAGGGTGGCACAAACCAGGGGGTAGCGACTGTTTACCAAAAACACAGCAGCGTGCGAAGCCGTAAGGCGCTGTATACGCTGTGACGCCTGCCCAATGCTGGAAGGTCACGGGGAACGGTTAGTTCTTCGGAGCGAAGCTGTGAACCTAAGCCCCAGTGAATGGCGGCCGTAACTATAACGGTCCTAAGGTAGCGAAATTCCTTGTCGGGTAAGTTCCGACCTGCACGAATGGCGTAACGACTTCCCCACTGTCTCAACCATAGACCCGGCGAAATTGAAGTACGAGTAAAGATGCTCGTTAGCTGCGGAAGGACGGAAAGACCCCGTGAACCTTTACTATAACTTGGTGTTGAGTCTTGAACTGCGTTGTGTAGGATAGGTGGGAGACTTGGAAGCATTGGCGCCAGCCAGTGTGGAGTCGTCGTTGAAATACCACCCTGCGTATTTTGGGGCTCTAACCTGGGTCCATTACCTGGATCAGGAACAGCGCCAGGCGGGTAGTTTGACTGGGGCGGTCGCCTCCTAAAATGTAACGGAGGCGCCCAAAGGTTCCCTCAGGCTGGTTGGCAATCAGCCGTCGAGTGCAATGACACAAGGGAGCTTGACTGCGAGACCAACAAGTCGAGCAGGTACGAAAGTAGGGCATAGTGACCCGGCCATTGCTTGTGGAAGCGTGGTCGCTCAACGGATAAAAGGTACTCCGGGGATAACAGGCTAATCTTTCCCAAGAGTCCATATCGACGGAAAGGTTTGGCACCTCGATGTCGGCTCATCGCATCCTGGGGCTGAAGCAGGTCCCAAGGGTTGGGCTGTTCGCCCATTAAAGCGGTACGCGAGCTGGGTTCAGAACGTCGTGAGACAGTTCGGTCCCTATCCTCCGCAGCCGAAGGAACATTGACGAAGGCTATCCCTAGTACGAGAGGACCGGGATGGACGGAGCTCTGGTGTGTCTGTTGTCCTGCCAAGGGCATGGCAGATTAGCCACCTCCGGAAGGGATAACCGCTGAAAGCATCTAAGTGGGAAACCCGTTCGAAGATGAGTGTTCCCATACCGTTAAGGTAGTAAGGCCCGTGGCGAGACCACCACGTTGATAGGCCGGAGGTGTAAGCGTGGTAACACGTTCAGCCGACCGGTACTAATCGGCCGAGGGCTTGGATTTATACGATCGCTCGTGCTTGCTCTGGAGTCCTTTGGGTGCATCCCAATTGACAACAAGTTTCCGGTGGCCATGGCGAGAGGGTCACACCCGTTCCCATCCCGAACACGGAAGTTAAGCCTCTCAGCGCCGATGGTACTTGGGGAGAGATCCCCTGGGAGAGTAGGACGCCGCCGGATTTGTACGCTCGAAGAGCGCCACCCACTGGGTGGCGCTCCTCGTCGTTTTCGGAGCCGATCAGGGCTGGGCCGGCCGTAGCATGGGTGGCCATGTCCGATGACAACACCCGTCGCCCGCGCCCAGGTGGATCGTCGACCGGCAATCGTTCCGGGCGGCCCGGTTCGGCCGGCTCCGGCCGCCCGGCCGCCCGCGGGGGGTCGTCGACCGGCAAGCCGGGCGGGCGATCGGGCGGCACGAGCGGTCGCCCGGGCAAAGGCGGCTCGAGTGGCGGTCGTTCCGGTGGTCGTTCTGACGGTCGTGATGGCGGTCGTTCCGGTGGTCGTTCTGACGGTCGTGGTGGCGGTCGTTCCGGTGGTCGTTCTGACGGTCGTGGTGGCGGTCGTTCTGATGATCGGTACGACCGCGAGTCGAGACCTGGCCGGCCGGAGCCTCGCAACGAGGCCGAGCGGCGCGCCGCCGAGGTGCGTGCGAAGCGCGGGCCGCGGCGAACACCGATCACACCCGAAGGCGAACAGGCCAAGATCGAGGCACGTGAGATCGAGCGATGGGTCGACGAGGGTTCGATCCGTTCGGAGGCCGAGGCGGCGACGAGCAGGGCGAGTGGCTCGCGATCGGGCCGACCGGCTCCTGAAGTCGATCCAGAGGTCGTGGCGGAGATCCACGGGGCCGTCGATCCTCGTCGTGCGGCGAGACTGAGCGAGCGGTTGGCCTCGGCCGCCGCGGCGTTGGACCGAGAGCGGTTCGACGAGGCGCGGCGGATGGTGGCGCCGCTGGTGCGCGAGTTGCCCCGAGTAGCTGCGGTCCACGAGGTGAACGGGCTCGCTGCATATCGGACGGGCCGGTGGAAGGAGGCCGCGCAGTCGCTCGAGCTGGCTCGACAGCTGCGTCCCGACCCGACACTGCTCCCCGTGTTGGCCGACTGCTACCGCGCGCTCAAACGTTGGAAGGACGTCGACACCGTGTGGGCGGACGTTCGCGCAGCGTCGCCACACCACGAAGTGATGGCAGAGGCGCGGATCGTCGTAGCCGGCTCGCTCGCCGACCGCGGCGAACTGAAGCAGGCGATCGATGTGATGAGGGCTGCGGAGAAGCCACCGAAGCGAGTGCGCGACCATCACCTCCGGCAGTGGTATGTCCTGGCCGATCTGTACGACCGCGCCGGGGACACCGTCGCCGCGTCGCAGTGGTTCCGCGAGATCGCGCAACGCGACCCTGCCTTCGCCGACGTCCGCGATCGCTTGCGCACTCTGGGGCGTTGAGCGTCGCCGCTGGCTACGCTCCGCACCGATGGCGAAACCACATTTTCGGGCCGGGGTGGTCATTGTCGTACGTCGAGACGACGGCTCGGTGCTGGCCTTCGAGCGGACCGATATCCCGGGGCAGTGGCAACTGCCACAGGGCGGCATCGAAAAGGGGGAGACTCCGGAGACGGCCGCCTGGCGCGAGCTGGCCGAGGAGACCGGGCTCGACGAACGTCATGTACGCCTCGTCGAGGAGCACGACAGATGGACGGTGTACACCTGGCCGAAGGCGATGCGCACCGACGATCGGTTGGGGCAGGCCCATCGATGGTTCTTTTTCGAGTGGCGTGGTCTCGATGTCGAGCCGACTCCGGACGGCAATGAGTTCCAAGCCTGGCGATGGATGCGCCCCGAGGATCTGATCGCCCAGATCGTCGACTTCCGTCGCAATCCGTATCAGCAGGTGCTCGGTGGCTGATCTGTTCACCGCAGCGGTCGAGGAGCGTCTGCGCGCCACGGCGCCACTGGCGGCGAGGTTGCGGCCGCGCAACTTGGCGGACGTGGTCGGCCAAGCGCATCTGGTCGCGCCGGGTAGACCCCTGCGACGCCTCGTCGAGCAGGACCGCCTCACGTCGGCGATCTTCTGGGGCCCTCCGGGGACGGGCAAGACGACGTTGGCGCTGGCCGTAGCGGGCACCACGGCGAGAGCGTTCGAACAACTGTCCGCCGTGACCGCCGGCGTCAAGGACGTCCGCGAGGTGATCGAACGGGCCCGTCATCGTCTCGGCGAACGCGGCCAAGGGACGATCTTGTTCCTGGACGAGATCCACCGATTCAGCAAGGCCCAGCAGGATGCCCTCCTGCCGGCGGTCGAGGACGGCACGCTGACGTTGATCGGTGCCACCACCGAGAATCCGTTCTTCGAGGTGAACCCTCCGTTGCGCAGCCGGTCGACTCTGTTCCGGCTCGAACCGCTCGACGCCGACGCGATGCGGATCCTCATCGACCGTGGCCTGCTCGCCGAAGGCATGTCGGCCACGGTCGATGCGATCGCGCTACTGGTCGACCGGGCCGGGGGCGATGGACGCCAGGTCCTGACGTCGCTCGAGGTGGCCTGCGCACTCGCCCATCCCGGAGAGGTCGCGCTCGAACATGTCGAGGCGGCGCTGGGTACGAGCGCCCTTCGTTACGGCAGGGATGATCACTACGACGTCGTGAGCGCGTTCATCAAGTCGATGCGCGGCTCTGATCCTGACGCCTCGGTGTACTGGCTGGCCCGCATGCTCGAAGCGGGGGAGGACGCCCGCTTCATCGCCCGCAGGATGGTGATCTTCGCAAGCGAGGACATCGGTATGGCCGATCCGCAGGCCTTGTTGATCGCTGTGGCGGCTGCCCACGCCGTCGAGCACGTCGGCCTGCCGGAGGCACAACTGAACTTGTCGCAGGCAGCCGTCCACCTTGCCACCGCACCGAAGAGCAATCGCTCGGCGGTGGCGATCTGGGACGCACGAGCCGCAGTGCGCGACGGCGTGCTCGGTGAGGTGCCCACCCATCTCCGCGACGGTCACTATCAGGGTGCCTCGGCGCTGGGCCACGGCGTCGGGTACGAGTACCCTCATGCCCATGACGGTGGCTGGGTCGACCAGCAGTACCTGCCCGACGGGTTGACCGACCGCCGGTGGTACCAACCGAGTGAACACGGATTCGAACAGGAGATCGCCATTCGCATGAGCACACGTCAGCAACACCACACCGGATTCGAACCTGGCGAGGGTGCCGAACCGAATCGATCGTCATGACCGCCGGCGACCTCGCAGTCACACTGGCGGCATTGCTGTGCGTCATCGGATTCGCAGCCTTGATCGTGGTGCTGGTGCGGGTGCTCGACACGCTCAAGTCGCTGCGCGGCGAGGTCGACGCGCTCCGCCAGGAGACGCGCCCGCTGCTCGCCGAGCTTCGGGACAGCACCGCCGAGGCTCGCTCAGCGATGGACACTGCGAGGTCGGATCTGGAGCGGTTCGATCGGGTGCTCGGATCCGCCGAGGCGATCAGTGACGCCGTCGACGGTGGCAGCCGCGTCGCTCGAACGGCGTTTTCGGCGCCGGTGATCAAGCTCGCCGGTATCGCGACCGGGACCAGCAGAGCCGTCCGCCGTTTGCGGGGGCGTGAGCAGACCGCCGAACTCGTCCACGTACCACATCAGGAACGAAGGAGGCGGGCATGAAGCGCATCACCTGGTTCGTCACGGGGGTCGCCGCAGGCGTGACCGGTGCGAGCTATGCAACGAAGAAGATCAAGCGAACGGCGTCACAGCTTGCGCCGGCGAACGTCGCCAAGGGTGCCGCCGGGCGCGCCAAGCGGGGCGGCCAGAAGGTCGTTGCAGCAGTGAAAGAGGGCCGCGCAGCGATGCAGGCACGCGAAGGCGAACTCAAGGCCCGCCGCGACGCTCGCGTCGAGACACTCGATGATCATCTCGATCCCGGCGATCAGCTGCTGGTCGACGGTCGCCCAGTCGATTCCGGACGCGTGATCGTGCTCAAGCAGAAGCGGTAGATGAACGCACTCGTCGACGACCTCCGTTCGGCGCTCGGCCCCGATCGCGTGCGCACGGGGCCGAGCGAATTATCGCTGTACCGTCATGATGCCTCCAACATGGAGGGCTCGACGACCGTGGTCTGCCTGCCGACGAACACGGCGGAGGTGCAGGCCTGCGTGCGGATTGCGGTTCGCCATGGCGTTCCGTTCGTACCTCGTGGGTCGGGTACCGGTCTGGCCGGAGGCGCCGTACCGCTCGACGGCGCAGTCGTGATCGCCACCACCAAGATGGACCGGGTCCTCCGGGTCGACGCGCCGAACCGTCTGGCCTGGGTGGAGCCGGGGGTGCTGAACCTGGATCTGTCGAATCAGCTCGGTCATCTGGGCTTGCACTTCGCACCCGATCCCAGCAGCCAGCAGACTTGTTCGATCGGTGGCAACGTCGCGAACAACTCGGGCGGGCCGCATTGTCTGGCCGAGGGCGTGACCGCATCCCACATCCTGGCGGTCCAGGTGGTGCTCCCCGACGGGACGGTGACCACGTTGGCGGGAGAGGAGCCCGAGCCGGTCGGGTATGACCTGCGTGGCGCATTCGTCGGGAGCGAGGGCATGCTCGGCATCGCCACCGAGGTGTGCGTCCGGTTGACGCAGAACCCGCCGGGCGTGAAGACGATGCTCATGGACTTCGCGACGGTGGAGGACGGCGCAGCGACGGTCAGCGGGATCATCGCGGCGGGGATGGTCCCGGCGGCGGTCGAGATGATGGATCGGCTCTGCCTCCAGGCCGTCGAGGCATACATCCGGGCGGACCTGCCGGTCGACTCGGCCGCCGCACTACTGGTCGAGGTGGTGGGGCTGCCCAACGGGCTCGATGCGGACGTCGAACGGATCGTCGCGATCGCCCACGAACACCGTGTCAAGAACGTCCGAGTCGCCCAGGACGACGAAGAACGGGCACTGCTGTGGAAAGGGCGCAAGTCGGCCTTTGGCGCGATCGCTCGGATCAAGCCGAACTACTACCTGCACGACACGGTCGTGCCGCGGTCGAAACTCCCAGAGGTGCTCGCCCGGGTGTACGAGATCGCAGAGCGGCACGAGCTGCAGGTGCTCAACGTGTTCCACGCCGGGGACGGCAACCTCCATCCGCTGCTGGTGTACGACGCCCGCGAGCCGGGCACCACCGAGCGCGTCCATCTCGCCGGGCAGGAGATCGTCCGGGTGTCGGTCGAGGCCGGCGGTGTGCTGAGCGGCGAGCATGGCATCGGGCTCGAGAAGCGTGACTACATGCATCTGATGTTCTCGGAGATCGATCTTGCTGCGCAGCGAGCCCTGCGGCGCGCCTTCGACCCGGCTGGCATCGCCAATCCCGGCAAGGTGCTGCCGAGCCCTGCGGCGTGCGGCGACATCCATTCGGTGCCGGAGGGCGCGTGGATCTGACCGAATTCGCCGACGAGATCGGGGCGACCGGGCCGGTCACGATCGCCGGACTGTCCACCAGGGGTGGGCCGGTCGACGGCGTTCGGCCCGTGATGGCACCGGTCGGGATCGAACGGGTGCAGCCCGAGGAGATGACAGTCTGCTGCGGCGCAGGCACCCCCGTCGAGGAACTCGACGCGGCGCTCGCGGTGCACGGACAGTGCGTGGCGATACCGCCGTTCGGCACGGTCGGAGGCGCGCTCGCGGTCGGCAGGAGTGGCCTGCGGCGGCTCGCCTACGGACCGGTTCGCGACACGCTCCTGCAGGCCCGCTACGTCAATGCCGACGGTCGGATCGTCAAGGCGGGCGGGCCGACCGTGAAGAACGTGAGCGGCTTCGACCTGTGCCGATTGCTCGTCGGATCGCACGGAACGCTGGGCTTTCTGGGTGAGGTCATCCTGCGGTCCCGCCCCCGCGCACAGTTCGAGCAGTGGTTCGTGACCCGAGCTGATCCAGTGTGGGTGGTCGCCCACCTGTACCGGCCGTCGTCGATCCTGTGGGATGGTGATTCGACGTGGGTGTTGCTGGAGGGCGATCCGCGAGATGTCGGGGCGCAGGCCCGTCGCGCGGGGCTGGAGGAGGCCGACCCTCCCACCGAGCTGCCGAGCGGCGGCCGTTGGTCGGTGGCGCCGTCGGAGATTGCGCAGCTGGTCGGGACGGGCAGGTTCGTCGCCGAGATCGGGGTCGGAATCGTGCATCACGAGCACCCCCGGCCCGAGCGTCGCATCGACCCGGCGATCATGGAGCTGCACCGCCGCCTCAAGCACGAGTTCGATCCCGAGGGGCGTCTCAACCCCGGCGTCGACGTGTTGTCGGTCGGCTGAGACGTCGTGGCGCCCGACCGTCCGTACGTCGATCGACCGATGGGCGACGACGCGGCGGCCGACCGCGCCGCTGCCCACGCGGCTGACGCGTGGGGGCTCGAACGAGCCGTACTGATGCGGCGCGGCATGAATGCGTTGTATGCCTGCGGCGAGATCGTATTGCGGGTCGGGTGCACGACCGCGCCGGCCCATCTCGCTCACGATCTCGCGGAGCTGATGCGATCGCACGGGGTACCCACGGTCGAACCGATCGTCGGGCTGGCGGACGACTTCGACGGCGTCACCGTCACAGGTTGGCACCGCGTCACGGTTGCGGACGGTCCGATCGATTGGACCACAGTCGGCGTCGCGGTGCGCCGTGTGCACGAGGTCGCCGGCGGCGAGGTCCCCGCCGGGTACCCCGCTCCGTCACCGACCTCCTTCCCATGGTGGGACTTCGATGCACTGCTCGGTGAGCTCGCCGACCTGCTCGACGAGCCTGCCCGCCGCGGCCTCGAAGCGGCAATCGGCCGACATGAGGGCTGGCACCACGACGTCGGTGTCGACCCCGTGATCTGCCACGGCGATGTGCATCCCGGCAACGTGCTGATGTCGTCGACCGGCCCGCTGCTGATCGACTGGGATCTGCTGTGTACCGCGAATCGGGCCTGGGACCACGCCATGCTCACGACCTACGCGGCGCGGTGGGGCGGCGACCCGAGCGCCTACCTTTCGTTTGCCGATGGGTACGGCACGAATCTCGCCGACGATGGTCTGACGGCAGCACTCGCCGAGCTCCGCAACGTCGCGGCAACGCTGATGCGGGTGCGAGCCGGTCGTTCGAACCAAGCCGCCCGTGCGGAGGCGGAGCGACGGCTGCGTTACTGGCGCGGCGACCCGGATGCGCCGACGTGGAGTGCGCAGTGATCATCCGATCGGGCGGTAGACGTACGGCTGGTCACCGATCCTGCGGGCGCGACCCGACGGACCGCGACCCGACGGACCGCGACCCGACGATCGGACGCCGCCGTCAGAGCATCTTGCGGATGATCTTCTGTTTGAAGTCGGTGTATGGCGGATATGCGATCTTCGGGTCGGGCTTGGTGCCGCGCCGCAGTACCGGCTTGAGGTGCGAGAACACATTGAAGCCGGCCTCGCCGTGATAGCTCCCCATGCCGCTCGGTCCGACGCCGCCGAACGGGAAGTCGGGGATCGCGAGGTGTAACAAGGTGTGATTGATCGTGACGCCGCCCGATGACGTATGTGAGACGACCCGGTTGGCCTCGCGGTCGTTGCCCGCGAACACGTAGAGCGCGAGCGGCTTGGGGCGAGCGTTGACGAACTCGATCGCCTCTCCCAGGTCGCGGTAGGTCAACACCGGAAGAATCGGCCCGAAGATCTCCTCGCTCATCACCGCCGAATCCGGGTCGACACCCGTCAGTACGGTTGGTGGAAAGAACTTGCCGGAACGGTCGGCGGTGCCACCGATCGCCGTCTCGTCGAAGCCACCGCGATCGAGCAGAGCGCTCAGTCGATCGAAATGGCGCTCCGAGACGATCCGGCCGTAGTCGCCTGATGCGGCCACGTCGTCGCCGTAGAACTCGGTGATTGCCGTACCGAGGGCGGTGACGAACTGCTCGGCGATCGTCTCGGCGACGAGCACGTAGTCGGGGGCGACGCAGGTCTGTCCGGCATTGATGCATTTGCCCCAGGCGATGCGCCGGGCGCTGACCGCGACATCGGCCGAGTTGGTGACGATCGCCGGGCTCTTGCCGCCGAGTTCGAGGGTGACCGGCGTGAGATGCTCGGCGGCGGCCCGCATCACGATCTTCCCGACGGTTCCGTTTCCGGTGTAGAAGATGTGATCCCACGGCTCGGCGAGCAGCTCGGTCGTCTCGTCGACGTCGCCCGTCACGACTTGCACGACTCGACCGTCGAGGTAATTGCCGAGCAACCGGTCGATGAGGTCGGCGGTCGCCGGGGCGACCTCAGAGGGCTTGAGCACCGCGGTGTTGCCGGCCGCGATCGCCGGAACGAGTGGGGCGAGCAGCAGCTGGAGCGGGTAGTTCCACGGGGCGATGATCAAGACGGTGCCGAGCGGCTCGGGCACCACCCGGCCGGAGCCCGGCCGCTGGTGGAGGGGAATGCTGACCTTGCGGGCGCTGGTCCATTTCTGGATGTTCGAGAGCATGTGATCGATCTCGTTGATCGCGAAACCGATCTCGGTGACGTATGCCTCGGTCGGCGACTTGCCGAGATCCACGCGCAGCGCCTCGATGATCGCCGGTTCCTCCTCGACGAGGAAACGCCGGAGTTGGGTCAGTTGCGTCCGCCGGTCGCTCACTGCGCGCAGCGTGCCCGCGCGGAACCCCTCGCGGACCTTGCCGAGCTTGAACCCGATGCCGGTGCCCTCAGCATTCGTGTCGTGATTCGAGTCGGCGGTGAGCGTCATGACCTCACGATACGGCGACGCTCCGGGTTGCCGACAGCCGGCGATGCGCCGGCTGCCCTGCGCGGCAGGAGCGCCGAGCAGTACTAGCGAGGTTGGTCGGTGGGGCAGTAGTAGCAGGTGCGGTTCGCGACGTCGAGCGTGCGGATCGGGCTGCTGCAGCGCACGCAGACGTCGCGGCCGTACACGTAGGTCGCCTCGTGGCGTGGAATGCGCCTGTTGCGGGGCCACCCGATCTCGTCGCGGTCGACCGTGACGATACGGTTCGCCCTCACCCCGGCGCGGAGCATGGCGCCCGCCGTGTCCCAGAGCGACGAGATCTCGTCCGGCGAGCACTCGATTCCTGTTCGGTTGGGGTGGATGCCGTGGACGAAGAGCAGCTCGGCGCGGTAGACGTTGCCGATTCCGGCCACGACGGCCTGATCGAGCAGCAGTGCGCCGATCGGCTTCCGGCTGCGCCCGATGCGTTCGATCGCGCGTTCGGGCTCGGCGTCGGAGCGGAGTGGATCCGGCCCGAGCCTGGCGACGATCGCGTCGCGGTCATCAGGCGACCCCACCGAACAGGCGGTCGGTCCCCGCAGCTCGATGGTCGCGGGGCTGTCACTTCCGACGGTCTGGAGCCGCATACGGACGGCGCCTTGTGGTTCCGGCGGGTCGCCCCGGTGCAGCCGATACTTGCCGAACAGGCCGAGGTGGACGTGTCCGATCTCGCCGGTCGACCACCAGTAGAACAGGTGCTTGCCGTAGGCCTCGACCCGTTCGAGCACGGCACCGTCGACCCGCGCGGCGTCGGCGGCGAAGCGACCCTGCGGGCTGGTGACCCTCAACCGACGGCCGGCGAGCAGCTTGGTCTGATCGCGGGCGAGCCGGTGAATGGTGTGGCCTTCGGGCACGGTCCGGACGGTAGGGCCTGGCCGACGAATGTGCGTGATCGAGCTCCGACTCGGGCCGTGTCCTCATAGCCATGGACACCCGCTGGCGCCCGCGTCGGTCGCCGCACCTACGATGGGTCGGACATGACGCTGCACCTCGATGCCGACGAGCTGAACACGTGTGTCGCGTGCGGGCTGTGCCTCCCGCACTGTCCGACCTACCGGGTGACCGGCGAGGAGGGGCTCTCTCCCCGGGGTCGGATCGACGCCATGCGAGCCGTCCAAGTGCATGGAGCCCCCGTCGACGACGACTTCGTCCGCTTCATGTCGACGTGCGTGCAATGCCGAGGGTGCGAACCGGCCTGCCCCAGCGGCGTTCCCTACGGTCGCCTCATCGAGGGGACACGTGAGTTCCTCGCTCGTGACGGCAAGCTCACGCCCCGCTGGCAACGTCTCGGTTTCTCGACGCTCGCACGCCATCGATTGCTGCTGGCTGGCTCGACCGCGCTCGCCGTCGCCCAGCGTGCCCGGTTGGTGCCGCGTCGCCTGGGCCTGGGCCGGCTTCCGATCCGGCGCGGGCCGGCCGTTCAGCCGACCGGGCGAGATGTCTGGCTGTTCACCGGATGTGTGATGGACGCATGGTTGCGCGACACGCACCGATCGACCGCCAAGGTGCTCGATGCGCTCGGAGTCACCTACGCCCTACCGGGGCCCGGCGGCGGTTGTTGCGGCGCGCTGCACACCCACGCCGGGTTGCACGACGACTCGGTCCGGCTGGCGGTCGCCGCCATGAAATCGATGCCCGGTGACGCACCGATCCTGGTCAACTCGGCGGGCTGTGGGGCCGCCTTCAAGGAGTATGGACGGCTGGTCGACACCGATGCTGCCCGGCATTTCTCGGCGCGGGTGTTCGACGTGCACGAGTGGATCGCAGGGCGGCTCGACGACCTGCCGCCGTTGCGAAGCCGCCTCGGATCGGTGATCGTGCAGGATCCGTGCCACCTGCGTCATGTGCAGCGCGCTCACCAGCCGGTTCGATCGGTGCTCGGCCTGTTCGCCGATGTGGTCGAGCTCGACGACGACGGCTTGTGCTGTGGAGCGGGTGGCGCCTACTCGGCGCTCGAGCCGAAGCTGGCCGGCCAGATCCGCGACCGCAAGATGGCCGCCATCGACCGGGCGATCGAACGCAGTGGGGCGACAACGTTGGCCAGCGCCAATCCCGGTTGCAGTATGCATCTGCGGCGGCTCCTCGATGCACGCGGGGTGATCGTGCGGCATCCGATCGACCTGCTCGCCGAGGCGTTGCCATGAGCGATTTCGGCTCGCTCGCCGACCGGCTCGAATCGATCGTCGAAGACCTCGACGAGTTGGCATTCGACCGGTTGCGTGAAGCGGTCGCCGACGGTGCCACCCTGCGCCCCCAGTCCGACAAGGAACTCACCAAGGCGCGACGCGCGGCCGAGAAGGCCGCTCACATTCTGCGCAACCTCGACGGGTCGTAGCGCTTTCAGACGTAGGTGTTGAGGACGTCGATCATGGCCCGCAGCTCGGCGTAGCCGCGGCGGTCGAACTTCAGGGCGATCCGATCGAGCTCGAGATGATCATCGTGGCGTCGCTCGATCGAGTAGGGCTCGCTGCGGTGGATGTCGCCCGCCTTGACGAGGTGGGCGAACTGGTCGTTGAGGGCCACCAGCTGTGCGTCGGATGGTG
This sequence comes from uncultured Acidimicrobiaceae bacterium, assembly GCA_963701575.1. Lineage (GTDB taxonomy): Bacteria > Actinomycetota > Acidimicrobiia > Acidimicrobiales > Ilumatobacteraceae > Ilumatobacter. The sequence continues at coordinate 179,762 of CAVPAQ010000019.1, read as the reverse complement.
ATTGCCGGAGCCGGATGATCAGATCGTCGCCGACGGTGCGAATGCTGTGATAGTTCGCGTAGAACCGGGTGATCTCGTCGACCGCCTCGTCGCACGAATCGGTGATTCGATACAAGGCCGTATCGGTGGCCGACACCAGCCCGCGGCGCACCAGGTGGCGTTCCACGAAGTCGTGCACGCCTTCCCAATACTGGTCGCCCGGGATGTCGAGGAAGACGATCGGTGCGGGGATTCCCTTGCCGGTCTGGGTCAGCGTGAGCAGTTCGAACGTCTCGTCGAGGGTGCCGAAGCCTCCTGGCAGGCAGATGAACGCTGCACTCTCCTTGACCAACATCAGCTTGCGCGTGAAGAAGTACTTCATGCTGACGTGCTTGTCGTCGTCGGCGATGATCGAATTGGCGCCTGCCTCGAACGGCAGCCGAATCGACACCCCGATGCTGCGCTCGACCCCGGCGCCCTCCATCCCCGCTTGCATGATTCCGGGACCGGCGCCGGTGACGACCATCCAACCTGCCTGGGCGAGTTGGCGGGCGACCTGGCGGGTCTGCTCGTAGAGCGGGTCGTCGGGTTTGGTGCGCGCCGATCCGAAGATGGATACCTTCGGCACGCCTCGATACGGCGCGAACATGGCGAACGCGTCGCGCATCTCGGTGATCGCTGCACTGGCGATCTTGAGGTCGAGCGTGTGCGGGTCGTCGGTGATCAAACCGATCACCTCGGAAACGAAGGCTTCCGAGATACGAAAGTCCTTCGAAACTCCGAGTTCCTGGAGCAGTTGTGCGATGCGATCGTCACCGACGTTCGGCAGACTTGGTTCCATGAATCACCGACTGTACGGGTCGCGTTGGCATGGCGTTGCGATCGGCTTGCTGTCGACGTTCGCAGGTCTCGCCGCCGCCGAGTTGATCGTCGGCTTGGTGCGCGGTGCCAACTCGCCCGTCGTGCCGGTCGGCCAAGAGGTCATCGACGTCGTGCCGCCCGCTGTCAAGGACCTGGCGATCGAGTGGTTCGGCACTGCGGACAAGGCCGTACTGATCATCGGCACGCTGCTGTCGCTCGCCGTGGTCGGCTCGATCGTGGGCAGCCTGGCCGTCAAGGGCAATCGCACGTCGGCTTACGCGGTGACAGCGGTCGTCGGTGTGATCGGTGTGTTCGCCGTGCAGATGAGGCCGGCGCCGACGTTCGGCAAGATGCTCCCTCCGATCGTGGGCACGCTGGTGTCGCTGCTGGTGATCTGGTGGCTCTCACCTCGCGACGTCGGGCTGGTACATCGGGCGGTCGACGTCGGAACGGCCGATCAGGTCGTTCATGAGGCGGAGCCGACCCCCACTGAACCCGCAGTCGATTCGTTGTTCACGAAGCCGGTGCGACGTCGCAACTTCCTGCAAGGGGCCAGCACCGTCGGGCTCGTATCGGTCATGGCTGCCGGCATGGGTCGAATGCTGAAGGGCCGATTCGATGTCGCTGACGAGCGGGCGGCGCTGCAACTTCCGCCTCCCGCTGACACGTTGCCTCCGGTGGACACCGTACCCGGGGCGGCAACCGTGTCCGGAGCGCAGGCGTCATCCGCAATGACGATGGACTTCGGCATCGAAGACGTCGAGTCCTGGGTCGTGCCGAACGGCAACTTCTACCGGATCGACACTGCCCTGGTTGTGCCACAGGTGCCCAAGGCCTCATGGAAGCTACGCGTGCACGGAATGGTCGATCGCGAACTCGAGATCACGTTCGCCGATCTCCTCGAACGTGAACAGATCGAGCGCTACATCACGCTTTCGTGCGTCTCCAATCGGGTCGGCGGCGATCTGGTCGGCAATGCGAAGTTCCAGGGCGTGCGCATGAAGGACATCCTCGACGAGGCCGGTGTACGACCCGAGGCGACACAGGTCGTCAGTCGCTCGATCGACGGCTGGAACTGCGGATCACCGACCTCGGCGATCATGGACGGCCGCGACGCGATGTTGGCGATCGCCATGAACGACGAACCGTTGCCGGCCGAGCACGGTTATCCGGTGCGCCTGGTGGTGCCCGGTCTGTACGGGTATGTGTCCGCGACCAAGTGGGTCACCGAGATCGAGCTGACCCGTTGGGAGGATTTCGACGGGTATTGGATCAAGCGCAACTGGTCGAAGGAGGGTCCGGTCAAGACGATGGCCCGGATCGATCGACCCAAGAGCGGGCGCGGCTACAGCGAGAACGCCGACGGCGTCATCGACATCGCCGGATTGGCCTGGGCGGTGCACCGAGGGATCTCGAAGGTCGAGGTGTCGATCGACGACGGCGAATGGCGGGAGTGCGAGATGGGCGGCGTGCCCAGCGACGACACGTGGGTTCAGTGGCGGTACATGTGGACGAAGGCGACACCGGGTAAGCACAACGTGCGAGCCAGAGCCTACGACGGGGCAGGCGTTCCCCAGCCGGAGGAACCCAAGGACGTCGCCCCCGACGGCGCCCAGGGCTACCACCGGGTCGAGTTCAAGGTCGACGGCGTCTGACCGGGCCGGGGGTCGATCGCTGGTGGGCGCCCACAACGGATCGGTGAGCGAATCTCGCCGACGATGCCGACCTGGCGGTCGTTGTGCGCACTTGGCCAGCCAGCTCGTCAACCGGTTGGTCGAGCGCAGTCGGGCTGCCAACTCGGGACGAGGTGCTCCCGCCGGAGCTCGATGACGTGCCGCCGGGAGGTTCGGCTGGTCGCGTCGGGCGCCGTGGTTGCGTTCACGGTCCTCGGTGGCGCCGTCGGGAGGTTCGGCTGGTCAGGTTCGGTTGTTCGGGTTCGGTTGTTCGGGTTCGGCTGGTCGGGTGAGGACGACGGTGGTGCGGACGACGCCGGCGCGGTCGTGGCGAACCGTGACGTCGCACTCGGTTCCGGCCGGGGCGGAGACGATCCACTCGGCGACCTCGCGGTCGCTGGTGTCGTCGGTGCCGAAGGCGAACATGCCGATGCCGCTCGTTTTGAGCGCCCGACCGGCGAGTTGACCGATGTCTTGCTTGGCGGTGCCGGTGACCAGCGATGCGCCTTCGGGCAAGGTGATATCTGCCCGCACCGGCAGCACTACCCGCCGATCGAGCGCGAGCTGGGTGACGTTGGTGGGCAGCCACCCAGCGTTCTCGACGACGACGCGTACCCGCCAGGCTCCGTCGCCGATCGATTCGACCAGCGTCTCGCGGTGGCGCAGCGATGGGGCGGTGAGGGCCTGGAAGATGGCGAGCTCGGTGTGCGGAGCGACCTCTGCCTCCAGGAGGTGGGGTGGCGGGTTGCGGAACACCGCCGAACTGTTCCAGCCGCCGAGTTCGACCGTCCCCAACTCGGGGTGTTCGTACTCGTACCAGTCGACGAAGCCGTCGGTGACGTTCTCGTCGATCCAGGCGAGCAGCTGCAACTCGTCGTCGACCGGGTGTTTGCGGAACCACTCGATCGGGTGTGAGTCCTCGATGCCTGCGGCCTTCATCGGATTCCAGAACTCGGTCGTCCAGGAGATCACGCCGACCTGGTCGTAGGCCCAGTCGCTGCCGCTTCCACCGATCGTCGATTTCGGGTCGTAGCGAAAGTCCTCGAGGATCGAGATCGACGGGTAGCCGGTCAGGGCGGTGTAACGCTCGCCGAGATCCTGAAACGTCCAGAGGTCGACGCTGGGGTACGCATCCTGGGCCTTGTTGCCGTACGGCCGCAAGTGCACCCCAGAGAAGGTGTGGTATGCGAAATAGGCCGTGATGTTCGGTCGGGCGGTGACACCCTCGACGACGGCACGCACCTCTGGCTCGCTCATCGGATGGTCGCCGGCGCCGGTCGGCGCCTTGCCCGGATATCGCTCCCAGTCATACGGGAAGTTGCGGTTCGAGTCGATCCCGGCGACCGGCGGTGCGACCGGTACGTTGACGCCATCGAAGTTCTGTGCGCGACCCTCACGGAACAGCCGGAAGTATTGGCCGGCGCCGGTCTCGTCGGGATCGCGGGGAACGAGGAGGCGATGGTCCGCCGACGAGGCCTTCCAGGTGCCGTTGGCGTCCGCAACCCGCATTTGCAGGATACGTCCGTCGTGGTCGATGTCGCTGATGATGAGTCCGTCCGCTTGATCGGCGCGCGGCCACTCCCGAACGGTCGACCGCACGATGAACGGCACTTCGCCGAGAGCCAGCTCGGCGCCGTCGGGATTGACCCTGGGGACGATGTAGAACGTGCGCGAATCGAGCGCCCTGGTGACCTGGTCGTCGACGCCGTAGCCGGTGCACAGCCGGTGCAGGAGATGGACCAGCGCCACCGATGAGGTGGTCTCACTGGCGTGAATGTTGCCGTCGAGCCACACCGCCGGCTTCTCGTCGTGGGGTCCGGTCGCGGCATTGGTGACGGTCGCGATCCAGAGCTCGCGCCCCTGGTGGGGCGTGCCGAGCACATCGAGCGTGACGAGATCGGGATGCTCCGACGCGAGCTGCTGCAGCCATTCGGTCAGTTCGGCGAATCGTGGGGCGCGATCAAAACGTATCTCAGCCATGACGAGAGACTAGGACGACGACGGACTCGGACCCCCTCGGGTCATCCGGCCGGGGTCATCCGGCTCGGAGTTCGGTTGCCTTTGCCCGGAGCACGTCGATCAGTTCGTCGAAGCTCTTCATGAACGCGTCGACACCCTCGCGCTCGAGTTGCTCGGCAACCTCGGCCATGTCGATCCCGACGTTGGCGAGGCCCGCCCAGATCTCGTGGGCTGCGTCCAGATCGCTGTCGACAGTTCGAGCCAATACCCCGTGGTCGGCAAACGCCTCGAGCGTTGCCTCGGGCAGCGTGTTGACGGTGTGCGGCCCGATCAATCCATCGACGTAGAGCACGTCGGAGTACTCGGGGTTCTTCGTGCCGGTGCTGGCCCACAGCGGCCGTTGGACACGCGCGCCGCGTGCGGCCAGTGCGTTCCACCGGCTACCGCTGAACGTCTCGGAGAACTGCTCGTAGGCGAGCTGACCCTGCGTGAGAGCCGCTTTGCCACGCAGTGCCAGCGCGTCGGGCGTACCGATCGCATCGAGCCGTCGATCGACCTCGACATCGACCCGGCTGATGAAGAAGCTGGCGACGCTCGCCACGTGCGACAGGTCGGCGGACGGGTCGGCGGCGAGTCGCTCGAGCCCGACGAGATAGGCGTCCATCACCTCCTGGTACCGTTCGAGTGAGAAGATCAGCGTCACGTTGATGCTGCGCCCCTCCGAGATCATCTGGGTGATCGGGCCGAGCCCTTCGGCGGTGGCCGGGATCTTCACCATCAGATTGCGTCGGCGCAGCCGCTCGTGGAGTTGGCGGGCGGCATCCTCGGTGCCGGGGCCATCGTGGGCGAGCCCGGGGTCGACCTCGACCGAGACGTACCCATCGAGCCCGTCGCTCTCGTCGTAGACGCGCGAGAACACGTCACAGGCGCCGTGGATGTCGGCCAGCACCATCGCCCAGTAGTCGTCGATGATCGGATGCTCGTCGACCGCCAGCTCGCGGAACTGGGCGTCGTAGTCGGGGGAGCCCTGGATCGCCTTCTGGAAGATCGAGGGGTTCGAGGTGAGGCCGCGAACGCCCCGGTCGCGGATCGTCGCCAGCTCGCCGGAGGTGAGGTAGCTGCGCTTCAGGTTGTCGAGCCAGGGGCTCTGCCCGAACTGTTGCGAAAGGGCGGTCAGACGGTTCATGGAATCTCCTTGGATCAGCGTGCGATCAGCGCGACGGCGCGCTCGACGACATGATTGATGTTGATGCCGAGGCGGTCGAGGGCGATGCCTCCCGGTGCACTCGCACCGAATCGGTCGATACCGATCGCATCGTCGGCGTACCGGTGCCACCCGAACGTGGAGGCCGCCTCGACCGACAGGACCGGCACGGCGGCTGGGAAGATCAGTTGTCGGAACTCGCTGCTCTGCTGATCGAATCGGTCCCACGACGGCATGCTGACCACGCGGGCCGAGGTACCGGAATCGGCCAGCTGCGCGGCCGCTGCCACGCACAACGCGACCTCGCTGCCGGTCGCGACCAGCACCACAGCGGGGTCATCGGCGTCGCGCACGATGCCTGCTCCACGCTCGACTGCTGTGCCATCGGTGACCACCTCGATGTTCTGACGGCTGAGCACGAGCGCGGTCGGCCCTTCGTGGGTGATGGCGTCTTTCCAGGCGGCGACCGTCTCGTTGGCGTCGGCCGGACGAACCACGTGCAGGTTCGGCACGGCGCGGATCGTGGCCAACTGTTCGACCGGCTGGTGGGTGGGGCCGTCCTCGCCGACTCCGACCGAGTCGTGACTGAAGACGAAACAGACCTTGGCGTTCGACAGGGCGGCGAGTCGGACCGGGGGGCGCATGTAGTCGACGAACACGAAGAACGTGCCGCCGACGGGAAGCAGTCCACCGTGCAGCGCCATGCCGACCATGGCCGAACCCATGCCATGCTCGCGAACGCCGTAATAGATCTGGCGGCCACCCTGGTCGGCGGATGACTGGGCGGTCTGACCTGCGAGCTTGGTGCCCGTGTTCCCCGTGAGGTCGGCGGAACCAGCGACGAGTCCGGGGATCGAGCCGACGGTCGCATCGAATGCGGCGTTGATCGCGTTGCGCGTTGCCACCTGTGCGCCCTGCTCGTAGGTGGGGAGGTCGTCGGACCAGCCGGCGACGCCGGTGCGATTCCAGCATGCGATCCAGTCGGCGGAGGTGAGGATCTCGGCGTTGCGGGCCGCCCAGACCTGGCGCGCCTGCATACCGCGGGAGCGAGCGTGAGTGCGGTAGGCCTCGACGACGGGCGCCGGCGCCCAGAACGGTTCGTCAGGGATGCCCATCACGGCCTTGGTGCGGGCGACGTCGTCGGCATCGAACGCCAGCCCGTGAGCTGCGTGGTCGTCGGTGTGATCGGGCGACGGGTAGCCGATGTGCGAGCGCAGCACCAGCAGGCTCGGGCGGTCGGTGACCGCGTTGGCCATTTCGAATGCGGCTTCGAGTGCATCGAGGTCGTTGGCGATCTCGCCGAGATCGAGCACGTGCCAGCCGTAACTGCGGAATCTGGACGGAACATCGTCGTTGTAGGTGATCTCGGTCGCGCCGTCGATGGTGATGTGATTGTCGTCGTAGACCGCGATCAGCTTGCCCAGCCCGAGATGTCCGGCGAGCGACGCTGCCTCGTGCGACACACCCTCCATCAAGCACCCGTCGCCGGCGATCACGTAGGTGCGATGATCGATGGCATCGACACCGAACCGATCGCCCAGGATCCGTTCGGCGATCGCCATACCGACCGCGTTGGCGAAGCCCTGCCCCAGCGGACCGGTCGTCACCTCGACGCCGGCGGTGTGGCCGGCTTCGGGGTGTCCGGGCGTGGCCGAGTCCCACTGGCGAAACGCCTTGAGGTCGTCGAGTTCGAGCCCGAACCCGGTGAGGTAGAGCAGCGAATACTGCAAGATCGACGCGTGGCCGGCGGAGAGGATGAACCGGTCACGGTCGGGCCAGTGGGGATCGGCCGGGTCGTATTTCATGACCCGGGTGAACAGGACGTGGGCGAGCGGAGCCAGTGCCATCGCCGTGCCCTGATGTCCGCTCTTGGCGGCCAGCGGAGCGTCCATCGCGAGACCGCGGATCAGGTTGACGGCCTGGTGGTCGAGTTCTGCAGAGAGGGGAGGCATCGCAGGCGAGACTAGCGGCAGGCGGGGCGGTGCGCCCCGAGCGCACGTTGAGCTAGTCGACGGGTGGCAGCAGCGTGAACGGCACGATGTGCCAGGGGCCCCGGTCGACCCGGCAGTAGGCGAAGATCTGGCCGTACTCGGTGAACTCGAGTTCGCCGCGCACCAGCCGGTAGGTGAACTTGCCGGGTTCGACGCTGAACGGGCTGACGTTGCGGGCAAGGTGTTCACCGGCGTCGGGAGCCTCGGGGTCGCCGATCTGCCTGCGGAACACGACCTCGAAGACGCCTTGGCCGGCCGCGGCCGGCGGGCAGAAGATGAGCGCGACGAGGTGCGGAGCGACGGTGATCGGAACCGGAGACGGCGCGGCCATCGAGAACATCGCGCCCGTCAGGTCGATGCGGGCGGATGGTCCGGGGGCCTGGCGCATCTCGAAGTTCTCGACGAAGAGGGCCGACACGATCTGCATGGCAGCGAGGGTACCTGCGAAGATCCGGAGCGTGCGCGAGGACGCAGAACGATGGGATGGGCGTTACGAGGGTCGTCTGGCCGGCGCACCGTCGATGCCCAAGGGGCTGGGTGGGCTGGAATTGCGGCGTGGCGGCAGGTGCCTCGATGTCGCCTGCGGCTTGGGTGAGCAGTCGCTGTGGGCGGCGCAGCAAGGGTTCCAGGTCGTGGCGATCGATGCGTCGGAGACTGCGATCACGGCGTTGAACTCGGCCGCCATGAACCTGGGCGTTCGCGACCGGATCGAGACCCGTGTGCACGACCTCGACGACGGCCTACCGGCCGAGCTGGCCGGTTCGTGTGCGCTGGTGATCTGCCAACGGTTCCGGGATCCCGCGTTGTACGAACAACTGGTCTACATGCTGCAACCTGATGGTGTACTCGTGATCACCGTTCTCTCGCAGGTGGGCCTCGAAACCGAGCCGGGGTCATTCCACGCCCCGCCCGGCGAGTTGATCGATGTCTTTCGCGATCTCGACGTGGACATCCTCCGCTCGCTCGAGGCGGACGGTGAAGCGACCTTGGTGGCGCGGCGACACCCGGACTAGCACCCGGACCAGCACCCGGACCAGCGTTGACGACGCCCGGGCCGTTCGGTTGCGGCGCACGGGCTCAATCGGCGAGCTGGAACCGCACCCTGCGGTTGTGGCGGCCCTTGTTCTCGATCTTCGTGATCGCGATCGGGCGCGATTGCCCAGTGTTCGACAGATGGGTGCCGCCGCACGCCTGACGGTCCAGCCCGTCGATGTCGATCAGTCGCAGACGACCGTCGGGTGTCGGTGGCGGAGCGACCGACATGCTGCGCACGAGGCCCTCGGTGCGCTGCGCCTCGGCGGCGTCGACGTACACCTGCGCCACCATCAGCCCGCGGGAGACCACGTCGTTGATCGGCGCTTCGAGCGCGCGCAGCCGATCGTTGTCGACCTCGGGCAGGTCGAAGTCCATCCTGCCCCTGCCGTCGCCGGTGATCTGGGCGCCCGTGACGAGCGCGCCGGAGAACTGGTCGAACACGAACGCATTGAGGACGTGGCTGATCGTGTGCAGCGAGGCGACGCGCAACCGGTGCTCGGCGTCAACCGACACGGACACGTCGCCAGACGGTTCGGTGTTCGGGTCGGCGAGCACGTGCCACCAGAGGTCGCCGTCGATTTCGATGTGTGTGACCCCGACGCGACCATGCGACCACTCGATCGAGCCGATGTCGCCGACCTGGCCGCCGCCGCCCGGATGGAACGCCGATCGCGACAACGCCACCGCGCCGGGGCGGTCGGCGACCACGACGGCGTCGTGTTCGTACAGGTCGGGCTCGTCATGGCACAGATAGACCACCATTCCCGCAGCGTAGGTGGCCCGCTCCCGGGTTGTGATGCCGCGCCGGCTCAGCTACCGAGCAGGCGGCGCGGGACTCGCACGAGCAGTCGGTAGCTTCCCGCAGACGGCACGAAGCCGAATTGACGCGAGTCGGCGGCCCCAGGTGTGTCGTGATCGGAGCATGCCTCGAAGCGGTCGCCGTGCACGTGGCCGACCCGCTTGACCAACCAGAAACCGGGTCGGTGCGGATGTTCGAAACATCGGATCTGGCCGCGCCGCAGCCTGGCGGACCTGACGGCGATCAATCCGTCTCCGGGGTGCAGCGTTGGCAGCATCGAATCTTCCGAAACCACGAACTTCTTTATCCAGCGGTTCCCACCTGTCACGATGGGCAGTGTATGTTCGCGGTCTGTTCCGCCCCCGGCGTACCGATCTCATGAAGGAGAACCATCAGATGTTGAACCGTTTGTTTGCCGATGCGACCGTGGCCCACGCCCACTGCGACCTGTACTGCGGTGTCTACGACCCAGCCCAGGCCAAGATCGAGGCGTTGTCGTGCCTCAAGACCGCCCAGAAGTATCAGGACTCGACCGACGAGCATTTCCGGACGCGGTGCATCATGGTCAAGGAGCAGCGCGCCGAGGAGGTCAAGCATCACCTGATGGTCTTGTGGGCCGACTTCTTCGCCCCCGACCATTTCGCCCAGTTCCCGAACCTGCACCAGATGTTCTGGGATGCCATCCACCAGGCGGGCGAAGTCAAGAAGTCGACCGATCCCGCCACCGGCCAGCAGCTGATCGACATGATCGACGCCATTGCCGACGTCTTCTGGCAGACCGAGAAGGCGCAGGGCATGGGCGTCTACCCGCCCAGCTGATCCCGCCCGAATCCGAATCCACGAGCGCCGGCAGGCGCCGCTGTCTCACACCGAGATCAAGCGGCTTTGGCCGGCGTTCTTGGTGTCCGTGCGGGAGCCAGGCGCAACTCGCTGAGGCGCACCTTGGCGAGTCGCATCCACGTCAGTGGCTTGATCACGAACCAGCCCGGATCGATCTCGAACCAACGATGGGAGAGCTTTGCGGACGTCGGGGCGGCGTGATGGTTGTTGTGCAGGCCCTCGCCGGCGGTGATGAACGCCAGCCACTGCAGGTTGGTCGCCGAGTTGGCGTAGGGGCGGCGTCCGAAGTGATGGCCGATGGCGTTCACGGCTGCAGAACCCGCCAGGTAGTAGTTGACGTGGATGAACGCCGCCAACAGACCGATCTGCCAGCCGAACACCAGCACCAGCACGGCGCCGCCGATCACCAGGCCGAACGCCGAGTAGTCGAACAGGTACCGATCCCACTTGGTGGGAATGAGGTCCTTGGCGTACTTGTCGATGTTCGCCGGGTCGTGCGCCGCCTTGCGGTACATCACGAGGTTCTTCATCTGAACGGTCTTCCAACCGCTGACCATCGGCGAGTGCGGGTCGTCGAGCGTGTCGGTGTGGGCGTGGTGCTTGCGGTGCACCGCAACCCATTCACGAACCTTGATGCCGGTGGTGAGCCAGGTCAGCGCCTTGAACGCGGCGTGCGCAGGCCGTGAGAAGGTGATCGCGCGGTGGGCGAGACCCCGATGTAGGTAGACGGTGGTGCAGACGTTTGCCAGCGTCGTGACCCCGATTCCGACGAGTAATGCGAGCAGTACGGTTTCCAACACACCTGCAGGATACCAGCGACTACCTACCGGTCGGTAGGCAACTTTGGCGTCCTGGGTGTTAGCTTGGCAATTCGCATGCCCGTATCACCCCCTGCCTCGGCGACCGATAGTGCCGAACCCGATCATCGATCGACTCGCGAACAGATCCTCGACGAGGCGTTGGCGTGCTTCGCCCAGTCCGGCTACGAGGGCACCTCGCTCAACGACATCGCGGCCGGGGTCGGCATCCGGCGTCCCAGCCTGCTGCATCATTTCGCATCGAAAGAGGCGCTCTACCAGGAGGTATTCGAGCATCTCCTGTCCGACTGGTTCGAGCGCCTGGCGAGTGCGATCGGTTCGCCCGAACACGGTTGGGACAAGGTCGAGCTCGTGCTGCGTGCCGGTTTTCGCTTCTTCGCGGACAACCCGAGCTACGTGCGGATGGTGCGTCGCGAAGCGATCGACGGTGGTCAGCACCTGGCGATCGACCTGGCGAGCGTGCTGCGTCCGATGTTCGATCTGGCCGCTGAGTACTTCGAGCGGGAGATGGAGGCGGGCAACTTCGTGCGCCAGGACGCTCGCCAACTGCTGATCACGGGCTATGGCGCGCTGCTCAGCTACTTCTCCGACGAGCCGTTCCTCGAGGGCTTGCTCGATATCGCACCTCTGTCGCAGGACGCGCTCGCCGCGCGCGAGGAGCACATCGTGGCGTTCTTCCGCGCAGCTCTGGTGCCCTGACCGGACTCGCTGGCCGGACTCGCTGGCCGGATTCGCTGTCCGATTGACGGTTCGCGGCGCGCCCGGCTGGTTACCGTGGTCAGCGCATGAGCAACGGCACCACGCTTTCCGAGTCCGAGTCGAAGGAACTGCTGAGCGGCTACGGGCTGCCCATCATCGAGGAGCGGATCGTTCACGACGCGGCGAGTGCCGTCGAGGCGGCTGAAGCGATCGGCTATCCGGTCGTCGCCAAACTCGAAGGTGCGGCGATCGCCCACAAGACCGAGCGCGGCTTGGTTCGGCTCAATCTCGCCGACGGTGAGGCCGTGCAGTCGGCTGCGATCGAGCTGTTGGCCGCCGCCACTCCCGACGACGGTGAGGTGCGCGTGCTCGTCGCCCCGATGGTTCGCGGCAACCGCGAACTGATTGCCGGCATGCTGCGTGATCCCCAGTTCGGGCCAACGGTGATGCTCGGCCTGGGCGGCATCCTCGCCGAAGCAATCGCCGATGTCGTGTTCCGACCCGCGCCGCTCGATGTCGTCACCGCACACGAGATGATCGACGAATTCGCGGCGCAGGCTCTGCTCGGTGAGTTCCGTGGTGAGGCTGCGGTCGACCGGGATACCCTCGCAGCGCTGCTCGTCGGGCTCGGGGATGTCGCGACCGGCCGCCCCGACGTGGTCAGCGTGGATGTGAACCCCCTGATCATCACGCCGTCAGGTTGTCCGGTCGCAGTCGATGCGCTGGTCGAGGTCGCGGAACCCGTCGAGTCGGAACACGCACCCGTGCGTGCTCGGCCGTCCGATGCCGCATTCCGTGCCCTGTTCGATCCGAAAGGGGTGCTGATCACCGGTGCCTCCACCCACCCGGGCAAATTCGGGTTCGTCTCGCTGCACAATCTGCTCGCCGCGGGCTATCAAGGCGGCGTCTACGGCACGAACCTGAACGGTGAGGTCGTGCTGGGCATCCAGACCGTCGCCGACATCGAGAGCTTGCCGAACGATGCGATCGACCTCGTGTTCGTGTGTACGCCGGCCGGAACGAATTCCGACATCCTGCGGGCGTGTGCCGCGAAGGGGGTGCGAGCTGCGTTCCTCACGTCGGCGGGCTACGGCGAAGCAGGCGAGCAGGGTCGCGCCGCCGAGCGTGAACTGGTCGAACTCGCCGACGAACTCGGCATCTTGCTCGCGGGGCCGAACGGGCAAGGCGTGGTCTCGACGCCCGCCGATCTGTGTGCGCAGATCGTGGCGCCCTACCCACCGCCCGGCCGCATCGGTGTTGCCAGCCAGTCCGGCAACTTCGTATCGAGTTTCCTCAATCTCGCCCGTTCGTCCGGCGTCGGGATCAGCCGGGCGGTCTCGGCTGGCAACGCAGCGGCGGTCAGCGTGGCCGACTATCTGGACTTCTACGCCGACGACGAGGCCACATCCGTCGGCCTCGCCTACGTGGAGGGCATCACGGACGGTGAAGGGCTGATGCGGCGCCTCGGCGAGGCAGCCGCACGCAAGCCACTCGTGCTGTTGAAGGGTGGAGCCACCGTCGGAGGAGCTCGTGCGGCTGCGAGCCATACCGGAGCCTTGGCCGCCGACGACAAGGTCTTCGACGGCACGTGCCGAGCCGGCGGAATCACCCGCGCGTTGAGCGTCGAGGAAGCCTTCGAAGCGGCCGCTACCTTCGCGACCCAGCCGCTGCCGGAGGGTCCCAGTGTCGTCGTGCTCACGACCGCCGGCGGATGGGGGGTGGTGACCGCTGACGCGATCACCCGCGACCCCGACCTGGAGTTGCTCGAACTACCCGACGATCTGCTGACAGCCATCGATGAGCACCTCCCGGCCCGGTGGAGCCGCAACAACCCCGTCGACTGCGCGGGCGGCGAGACGCGTGACACGATTCCAACCGTGATGGCCTTGATCGCCGAGCATCCCGCGGTCGATGCCATCGTGTACATCGGGCTCGGTATCCAGTCGAACCAGGCCCGCATGATGCGCGAAGGCGGGTTCTATCCCGGCCACGGGTTGGAGCGGATCGTCGAATACCACGAGCGCCAGGATCGTCGATTCGCCCATGCCGCCGCCGAGCTCAGCGAGCGCACGGGCAAGCCGATACTGGCCGCCACCGAACTCGCTGTGGCCGATCCCGACAACCCCGGTCCGGCCGCACTGCGCGCCACCGGGCGGCTGTGCTACCCCAGCGGCGATCGAGCTGTCGTGGCACTCGGTCACCTGTATCGATATGCCCGTCACCGGGAGCGTCGTTCCCGGTGACGACACGTCGAGACGCTGGGCTCGGGCCGGTTGTGGTGTTGGTGATGCTCGCCCTCATTCCGGCGGTGCTCCTGTGGGGCGTGTGGCGGTGGGCGGCCGGGCGGGCGGCAGCGAGCGATGACGCCGTGCCCGACCCGCCGGCGACACCGGTCGCAGCCCCGACACCCGAGCCGGCGTTGAGCACCAGCTTGTTGTCGCTGCGGCGCTCCGCGGGCGAGTTGTCGCGTCGGCTGAACCTGTCGGCGTTCGAAACGGCCATGCAGCCGTTGTTGGGCGCCGTCAACGAACGGTCCTGTGCATCGATCTCGCTCGACGGACGCTCGGTCGGCGCCGCGAACCCCGACCTGTCCGTGATTCCGGCGAGCAACCTCAAGATCGTCGTCGCAGCAGCAGCCATGGAAACGCTCGGCGAAACGTTCACCTACACCACCAAGGTGGTCGGTCCTGCTCCGGACGCGGGAGTGGTGACGGGCGACGTCTACCTCGTGGGTGGAGGCGATCCGCTGTTGTCCGGCGAGTGGTATCCCGGCTCGAACCTCGACCGGTTCCCGGTCTTCAACATCACCTCGCTCGACGAGCTCGCTCGGAACCTGTCCGCCAGCGGCGTCACGCAGATCGTCGGGACGGTGCGAGGTGACGGCAGCCGTTACGACGACGAGTTCTATGCGCCGGGTTGGGGTGGCGGAGTCGCAGGACTCGAGGCCGGCCCCTACGACGCGCTGCTCGTGAACGATTCTCGTGTGCTCGGTGACGACCAGCGCGGGGCAGACCCGAGCGAGGCCGGGGCGCGCGAGTTCGTTCGCATCTTGGCGGAGCAGGGCATCACCGTGACCGGAGGTTCCGGAGTGGGCGTGGCCCCGTCCGATGCGGGTGAGCTGGCCAGCATCGAGTCGTTGCCGCTCACCGCTGCCGTCGCGGAGATGCTCACCAACAGCGACAACAACACCGCCGAACTGATGGTCAAGGAGATCGGACTCGCCACAGCGGGAGTGGGGACGCGCCAGGCCGGGCTCGATTCGATCGCGGCCACCATCGCCTCCTGGGGTGTCGACACGACCGGGATGCAGCTCGGCGACGGCAGCGGCCTCAGTCTCGACAACCGGATCACCTGCACCACCTTGATCGGCGTCATGCAGCACGTGGGCTACGACAGCGCAGTCGGCCAGGGGCTGGCGATCGCCGGGCAGACCGGCACCTTGTCGGACATCTTCGTGGACACCGATGTCGCGGGGCGCCTGCGGGGCAAGACCGGCACCTTGAACAATCCTCCGTTCAACGAGGACCCCCCGGCGGTCAAGGCGCTGTCAGGATTCCTCCCCGTCGACGGCGGGGGAGCGATCGAGTTCACGCTGATCCTGAACGGGCCGACGATCTCCGATCAGAGCGAGTATCGACCGCTGTGGGCCGATCTGGTCACGGGGTTGAACTCCTTCCCTGCGGTTGCCAGCCCTGCGTTGCTCGGTCCGCGATGAGCCGGCCGAGTTGACGAGCGCGACGTGACGAACCCAGCGAAACCGCCTCGTGCCACGATGCCGATCGCCATGTTGGCGGCTGCAGCAACGGTGCCGGCGATCGCCCTGGCCGGTGTCTGGCAGTACGCCGAGGCCAACGTGGCCCCGCCGGTCACCACGACGACCACGACCGTGCCGTCGGCGCCGGCAGCAGAGTTGGCGACCCCCTTGCTGTCGTATCGACGCCACCCGACACCGATCGCCGAGAGCGTCGCCGCATCCGAATCGGCCGCGGTGTTCGATGACCGTCTGCGCGCCCTCTCCAGCGACGTCGGAGATGGCGGCTGCATCGAACTGGTCGAGCCGACGAGCACCATCGCCGCGGTCGACGCCGAGCGTCCCGTCGTGCCGGCGAGCAACCAGAAGTTGCTCGTCGCGGCGGTCGCGCTCGACGTGCTGGGCGCCGACTACCGATTTCGCACCGAGGTGCAGTCGGTCCGGCCGGTCGATGGCGTCATCGCAGGCAGCGTCTTCCTGATCGGTGGCGGCGATCCGGTCCTGCGAACCACGGATGTCCCCGATCCGCAGCGATATCCAGCGTTCAACACCACCCAGCTGGAGTCATTGGTGGATCGCCTCGTGATATTGGGCGTCACGAGGATCGAAGGGGACATCGTCGGCGACGGCAGCCGCTACGACGACGAGTTCCGCGTCGCCGAATGGGGCGAAACGGTCGGCAGCTTCGACGCCGGACCATACGACGCATTGCTGGTGAACGACGGCCTCGTCTCTGACGGCAACTACGGCCTCGACCCCAACCGGGCGGCGGCGAGGAAGTTCTTCGATCTGCTCGTTGCGCGTGGGATCACGATCACGGGCGCTGCGGCCAACGCGGCTCGACCGGCCGAGGCCGATTTCACCACGCTCGCCCTGATCGAGTCGCGGCCGCTGTCCGATGTGTTGGTCGAGATGCTCCACACCAGCGACAACAACACGGCCGAGATGTTGGTGAAGGAGATCGGCTATGTCGAAGTCGGTCAGGGCACTCGCCTGGCCGGGCTCGACGTGATTCGGTCGACGCTGGCCGGCTGGGACGTGCCTCTCGACGGTGTCGAGCTGCACGACGGGTCCGGCCTGAGTCGCAGCAATCGCGTCACCTGCGCGGCGATGACCTCGATCATGTCGGCGACGCCGGTTTCCGGTGAGCTCCGCGACCTGTTGCCGGTCGCCGGGCGCGACGGCACCCTCGCGACGCAGTTGACCGGCACCGAGGCCGAAGGCCGCCTCCAGGCGAAAACCGGAACGTTGACGGACGTCAAGGCGCTGACCGGCTCGATGCCGTCGTCGGCGAACGTACGGGTGGACTTCTCAGCGATCCTCAACGGTGACGGCGTCGACGACGAAGCGGTCTACGAGCCTTTCTGGAACCGTCTCGTGGCGCTGATCGACGCCTATCCAATCGTCATCGAGCCCGACATCGAACGGTTCGCTCCTCGTTGATCCGGCGCGGAGTTCCGTTCGCTGCGCCGGGAGCGGGTCGACGAGCCGAAGCAGAGATGGGCAGCACGCCGAGACGCGCAACTCTGGTGTTTGTAGTGTCGACCTCATGGCCGTGATGCCGATGTTTCCGCTGGGCATGACCTTGTTGCCCGGCGCCGTGTTGCCGCTCCACATCTTCGAACCCCGCTATCGCCAGATGATGCAGGACATCCTGCGCGACGACGTCAACGAACCCGAGTTCGGGGTCGCGATGATCGAGCGCGGGCTCGAGGTCGGCGGTGGCGATGTCAGGGCAACGCTCGGCACTGTCGCCCGAATCCTCGATATGCAGGTCACCCCCGACGGCCGGTTCGCGATCGCCGCGGTCGGAACCGAGCGTTTCCGGGTGGCCGGCTGGCTGCCTGACGACCCGTACCCGCTGGCCGACATCGACCTGTGGCCCGACGACGGCGATCCGGACGACGTCTCGCCCGACGACATCGAGATACTGCACCGGCGGGTCCGGGAACTCAACGAGATCGTTCGTGCGCTGGGCGAGGAAGCGCCGCCACCCGATACCGAGATCAGTGACGACCCCCGTCTCGCGGTGTACCACCTCGGGTCTCTGTCACCGCTCGGAGCGGTCGACCGGCACCGTATGTTGGTTGCCCCGAGTCTCCTCGAGCGCGTTGCCGTGCTCGCGACGGCCCTCGACGATGCAGCGGCTGTACTGGAATTCCGTCGCGCGTGATAGAAACAGGCAATGGTTGACGACACGCCGAAACGGTCTGCACGCAGCGAACAAGCCTCGGTCGGCGAGGTGATCGAGTACGTCAAGACATACGCCAAGCAGGAGACCGTCGGTCCGCTCAAGGGTGCGGGTCGCTGGGTCGGGATGGGCGCAGCCGGAGCGATCGCCCTCGGGATCGGACTCTCCCTGTTGCTGCTGGGACTCCTGCGCCTCCTGCAGTCCGAGTGGTCGCGGTCGGCGAGCGGCCGCCTCTCGTGGCTCCCGTACCTCATCGTGCTCGTCGTCTGCCTGCTGGTGCTGGCGCTGACGATGCTGCAGATCAACAAGACGTTCCTCAACAAGGAAGACAAGCCATGAGCAAGACCGAAACCCCTTCGAAGATCACACCGGCCGACCTCGAAGGCAAGCTGCGTGCCTTCCAGGGCGATATCCAGAGCAAGGTCGACAGCAAGAAGAGCACCTTGATGACGATCGGCGGTGGAGCGATCGTGGTGCTGCTCATCATCTTCTTCCTGCTGGGTAAGCGCAGTGGCAAGAAGAAGACCACGCTCGTCGAGATCAGGCGTGTCTGATGGCCCTCGTTCCGGTCGTAGTCCGGCGCCGTTTGCTCGTGAGGGCAAACTTCGGTGGCGGCTTTCTCGTCAACCTCGTTGCGTTCGTTCTCCAGCCCGCCGCCTACCTCAAGCGGAAGTCGTTCTTGCGGGGGATCAAGGGAGCCAACATGGCGTGGAAGGTCGTCGCTGTGATCGTGTACACCCCGTCCACCTTCAGACGTGTCTTCGGCAAGCACCCCGAGATGGTCGAAGTCAGCAGGCTTGGCGCCGGACGCTTCATGACGATCGACACCGCCAAGCCGGTCACGCGGCGCCGGCGCCGCAAGTTGGCGAAGCAGGGCATCACCGTGCCGACGCTCGCCGAGCGCAAGGCGGACGGGCGCCGTTGGGCGGCGACTCAGGACGCCGCCCGGCGTGCCTCGTGATCGTCAGGTTGCGCCAGCCGACTCGGGAGCTCACGTTCGACGGGGCGTCCACCGTCAACCAACTGCTCGACCACTTCGGCATGAATCGCGAGTCGTTCCTGGTGATTCGCAACGGCACACTGGTGCCCGGTGACGGCCGGTTGGATGCCGACGACACGATCGAGATCCGACCGGTCATCTCCGGCGGCTGACCGCCGAGCCGTTGCGGTTGCCGGCGGACGTTCAGTGAGAAGGGAGGGTCGATGCCGGGTTCCAAGTGTCGTGTGTGCCGCGAGCCGGCGATCATCGACCTGCCTCGTCACAACGCCAACTTCTGTGCCGAGCACCTCCAGCAGCTCTGCCGACGCCAGGTCGAGAAGGCGATCGCCGATCACGACATGCTCTCGACGAGCGACAAGATCCTCGTCGCGGTCAGCGGCGGCAAAGATTCGTTGGCGGTATGGGACATCCTCCTCGAACTCGGCTATCACGCCGACGGCCTGTACCTCGGGCTGGGTATCGGCGAGTACAGCGATGTCAGCCTCGACTACACGCGCCGGTTCGCCGAGCAGCGCGGTCTGCGGCTGATCACCGTCGATCTGCGGGGCGAGTACGGCTACGACGTACCGACCGCTGCCAAGGTGACCAAGCGGGTGCCCTGTTCCGCCTGCGGTTTGTCGAAGCGCCACCTCTTCGACAAAGCGGCGCTCGACGGCGGCTATGACGTGGTGGTCACGGGCCACAATCTCGACGACGAGGCGGCGGTGCTGTTCGGTAACACGCTGCGCTGGGACGTCGAGTACCTCGCTCGCCAATTGCCCGTCCTGCCGGCGCGGGACGGGTTTCCCAAGAAGGTCAAACCGCTCGTGCGCCTCACCGAGCGCGAGATGGCGGCCTGGTGCATCGTGCGCGGCATCGACTACCAGGTCGAGGAATGCCCGATGGCGCTCGGTAACAAGCATCTCGCCTACAAGGACGCTCTGAACGCGATCGAGTGCCAGTCGCCGGGCTCGAAGTCGGCGTTCTATCTCAACTTCATCGACAAGATGGCACCGCTGCTGGTGGGACACAACCAGGCGGCCGCAGGTGAGCTGCGGGCGTGCGCGACGTGTGGTGCGCCCACGACCGGCGACGTCTGTGCGTTCTGTCGTCTGCAGGATCGGGTGACCGGCCACGAGCCGGTTCCAGTGGAGATGGTGCTCAACAAGAAGGCCCGCAAGGCATATCTGGCCGCCCAGTCGGCGGCAGGGGAGTGATCGTGAAGACGTTGGCACCAGGCGACCGGGTGATGCTGCTCGATGCGAAGAAGCGTCGGTATCTGCTGACGCTCGCCGACGGCGGCGAATTCCACACCCACGCCGGATTCGTGCCACACGACGAGATCATCGGTCAGAACGATGGGGTGATCGTCAACAGCACCAAGGGAGCGGAGTACACGGTGCTCCGCCCGACACTGGAGGATTACGTCCTGGAGATGCCTCGCGGCGCTCAGGTGATCTACCCCAAGGATCTCGCCCCGATCTGCATGCTTGCCGACATCGGTCCGGGCATGAAGGTGTTCGAGACCGGTGTCGGTTCGGCGGCGCTGTCGATGACGATGCTGCGGTGGGGCGCCCAGATCGTGGGATACGAGATTCGGGAAGACTTCGCGAATCGAGCCCAGTCGAACGTTCGTGAGTTTCTCGGCGAGGGCGTGCTCGACCGCTATGACGTGCACATCGCCGACAGCTACGCAGGCATCGACCCCGAACATGGGCCGTTCGATCGGGCGGTGTTGGACCTACCGGAACCTTGGCAGGTGATCCCGCATCTGGAATCGGTGCTCGTGCCCGGTGGCGTCTGCGTCGTCTACACGCCCTCGATCACCCAGGCGATGCAGGTCCGCGAGCAGTTCAAAGGTCGCTGGATCGACTCGCGCACGATCGAGGTCTTGCATCGGGGCTGGCACATCGATGGCCAAGCCGTTCGGCCGGATCACCGTATGGTCGCCCACACGGCGTTCCTGACCGTGTCGCGCTTCCTCGGCCAGGGCAACCGGGCGATGCGTACCGACCGCAAGGTCGAACGAGTCCGCTGAAACATCAGCGATCCGGACCGATGTTCTGCGTGGTGCATGCCGGACCCTCCCCGCGCCGGCCGGACCAACGATGCCGAACGTTGGTCAGGTGCCGCAGAACGTGCGATACGACGCAGTGAACGCGGCTGGTGCGGGCTCGGTGAGATCGGCGACGGCGGGGTCGTCGTCGAAGGGGCGGCGCACCGCAGCCAGTAGCCGGTCGAACACGTCGAGATCGTCGTCGCCGACCGCCGCGGCGAGCGTGGCCTCGACAAGGTGGTTGCGCGGGATCACGATCGGGTTGGCGGTGGCACGGATGTTGGTGCGCTGCCGGGCATCGGAGCCGTCTCGATCGGACCGGTCGCGCCATCGCGCGAGCCACGCGTCGAGGGCCTCCCTGTCCGCGAACAGCGAGCGCAGGCGCGCCTCGTCATCGAGCAATCGCCACCCGAGGGTGAAGTCGACACGCTGTGCCTGTAGCAGCGCGAGCCAGTCGACGGCGAGCGACCGGTCCTCCGCTGCCTCGGTGGCCAGGCCGAGCTTGCGGCGCAGCCCCTCGAGCCAATGATGCTCGAATCGCTCGGGAAACGCGTCGATGACCTCCGTCGCCAACTCGACCGCGTGATCAGGCTCGTCCGCGATCGACGGCACCAGTGCCTCCGCCAGCCGTGCGATGTTCCAGCGGGCGATCACCGGTTGGTTGCCGAATGCGTATCGGCCACCCTGATCGATCGAGCTGAAGCACGCGCCCGGGTCGTACGCCTCGAGGAACGCACACGGGCCATAGTCGATCGTCTCTCCTGAAATCGTGGTGTTGTCGGTGTTCATGACGCCGTGGATGAACCCGACGTTCATCCAGGCGGCGATCAACGATGCCTGACGCTCACTGACCGCGCGGAGCAATGCGAGTGCCGGGCTCGGGTCATCGACCAGGTCGGGGTCGTGGCGTTCGAGCGAGTAGCGCACGAGCCGCTCGACGTCGTCGGTGCGGCGCCGGGCCCCGAAGAACTCGAAGGTGCCGACGCGCAGGTGGCTCGACGCCACCCTGGTCAGCACCGCGCCCGGCAGCGCACCCTCGCGATACACCTGCTCGCCCGTGGTGACCGCAGCGAGTGCACGCGTCGTCGGGATGCCGAGTGCGTCCATCGCCTCGCCCATCAGGTACTCGCGGAGCACCGGGCCGAGTGCGGCACGCCCGTCCCCGCCGCGCGAGAACGGGGTGCGACCGGAACCCTTGAGCGCGATGTCGCGGCGCATTCCGGACGGGGTGACGATCTCGCCCAGCAGGATCGCTCGGCCGTCGCCCAGCTGCGGGTTGAACGATCCGAACTGATGGCCGGCGTACGCCTGGGCGATCGGCTCGGCCCCGGGGGGCACGACGTTGCCGCCGAACACGGCGGTCGTCTCGTCGTCGATGGGTGCGATGTCGATCCCCAGATCGAGGGCGAGTTCTCGATTGAATCGTACGAGATGTGGTGCGTCGACCGGGACGGGCTGCTGGCGGACGTAGAGCCCGTCGAGGTCGCGAGCGTAGGTGTTGTCGAAGTCGAACACCGGGACCGTCACCGCCGACGCGTCAGGTAGGGCCGCGTCAACCCTGAGGTGCTTCGCATCATCGTGGGACATGGCGATTCGGTGCGCACGCGCAACGAACCCGGCATCGTCGGACGCCGGGCCGCGCATGATGTTCAGCTGGCCGAGCGGATCAGGGCTCGATGAAGATGCATTCGCCGGGGCATTCCTCGGCGGACTCGATCACCGAGTCGAGCTGGCTGTCGGGGAACTCTGCGAGGCCCTCGGCGCCCTGGGGGTTGCCCTTGGCCGCCGCGTAGATCTTGTCGCCCTCTCTCACGTAGGCGAGGCCGTCGTCGAGCAGGGTGAACACATCGGGTGCGATCTCTTCGCACAGACCGTCGCCGGTGCAGAGATCCTGATCGATCCAGACCTTCATGTGATTCGTGTCTCCTTCGGAGGGGGGCGTGTACGGGAAATAGTTTACCCGGGCGAGTTCGTGGAAACGAACATGATGGGTGGGGACGGAGATCGCGGTGTAAGTTCCGGACGACCGCAGAACGACCGTGGGAGGTGCCCGTGGCTCAATCAGATGGAGACAATCGACTCGGCTCGGACGATCCTTCCGGCGCGTCGGCGAGCGATCTGGCGGCGATCGAGGCTCAGATCGCGATACTCGGCGAGGAGAACGCCCACCTGCGTTCGCGCCTCGCCGACACCCCGAATCGGGTTCGTGCGTTGGAAGAGCGATTGCTCGAGACGAAGGGTCAGCTCTCCCAGGCGACCGCGCAGAACGAGAAGCTCAGCTACACGCTGCGCGAGGCGCGCGAGCACATCTCGTCGCTGCGCGACGAAGTCGACAAGCTGACCCAGCCACCGAATGCTTACGGTGTCGTCGTCGGCAAGAACGACGACGCCACGGTCGATGTGCTCACCAGCGGTCGCAAGATGAAGGTGCAGTTGCACCCTGATGTCGACTTCGAGTTGCTCGACCTCGGCGCGGAGGTCGCCCTCAACGAGAGCTTCAACGTGATCCATGCGCGGCGACCAGAGTTGATCGGCGAGGTCGTGACGCTCAAAGACGTGATGGAAGACGGCGTCAGGGCGATCGTGATCGGCCGCGCCGACGAGGAGCGGGTGTGCGAACTCGCCAGTTCGCTGCGCGGCACGCGGTTGCGCAACGGCGACATGATGCGACTCGACTCGCGGTCGAACATGCTGCTCGAGAAGTTGCCACGACCCGAGGTCGAGGATCTCCTGCTCGAGGAGGTGCCCGACATCTCCTACGAGGACATCGGTGGCCTCGACGTGCAGATCGAGGCGATCGCCGACGCGGTCGAGCTGCCGTTCCTCCACCAGGAGCTGTTCGCCGAACATCGGCTGCCGGCACCGAAGGGCATCCTGCTGTACGGCCCTCCCGGTTGTGGCAAGACCTTGATCGCCAAGGCAGTCGCCAACAGCCTCGCCAAGAAGGTTGCCGAAACGATGGGGGAGGGCAAGGGTCGTTCGTACTTCATCAACATCAAGGGCCCCGAGCTGCTCAACAAGTACGTCGGCGAGACCGAGCGCCAGATCCGACTGGTGTTCCAGCGGGCTCGCGAGAAGAGCGAGGAGGGCTGGCCAGTGATCGTGTTCTTCGACGAGATGGACTCGATGTTCCGAACCCGTGGCTCCGGTATCAGCTCCGACATGGAGTCGACGATCGTGCCGCAGTTGCTGGCAGAGATCGACGGGGTCGAGGGCCTCAAGAACGTGATCGTCATCGGGGCCACCAACCGTGAGGATCTGATCGATCCGGCCATCCTGCGGCCTGGTCGCCTGGACGTGAAGATCAAGATCGAGCGCCCGCAGGCCGAGGCGGCCGCCCAGATCTTCGCCAGGTACCTCACCGACGAGATCCCGATCGCAGCGACCGAGCACGTGCCCGACATGATCGAGGCGACCGTCGCCGAGATGTATCGCGACGACGACGCCAACCGATTCCTCGAGGTCACCTACCAGAACGGTGACAAGGAGGTCCTCTACTACAAGGATTTCGCGTCCGGGGCCATGATCGAGAACATCGTGCGACGCGCCAAGAAACTGGCGATCAAGCGGGTGATCGGCGGCGGCGAGCGCGGGGTCTGCACGGCCGACCTGTTGGCGTCGATCAAGCAGGAGTACAAGGAACACGAAGACCTGCCCAACACCACCAATCCCGATGACTGGGCGAAGATCTCCGGCAAGAAGGGCGAGCGGATCGTGTTCATTCGCACGCTCGTGTCCGAGGCACAGGACACGGGCCCGATGGGTGGCCGCAGCATCGAACGGACGCAAACCGGCCAGTACCTGTGAGCGACGCTGCACCGGTTCGGTTACAGCTGTCGCTGCGCTCGTACACCCGGGCGATCTTCACGACGGCGACGCTGTTCGCGTTCGGATGCGCATTGGCGCTGACAGGAGGGGCGGCGGCGCGCTGGATCGGCGTCATGCTCGTGGTCGTGAGTGTGATCGAGGTCTCGGACTTCTTCGTGTACGCGCGCCGGTGGACGTTCGCCGACCGGCAGTTCCGGATCCCACGATGGTGGGCTCCGCACCGGGCTGTCCCCGTGACCGACGATTGGGTGCCCGCCGGCGACGACGTCAGCCGGCGGGACACGATGTTCAGGGCGCAGACGCCGACTGGTCCCAAGCGCGTCGTTCCCAACTTGATGGTGGTTCGCCCTGACGTGATGTCGTGGCTCGACGGGATCGGCGAGCAGCTGAGGAGCGCGACCTAGCCGTACCCGGCATCGCGGGCATGGGTGCGAGCGGTGCGGCAGGCGACCAATCCAGCTCCGGTTCAGTTCCAGGCGGCGCTGACCAATTCGAGGCTGCGGATCTTGTCGTCGACCTCGAACGTGGCAGCGGTCAGCATCAGCTCGTCGGCCTTCGTGCGATGCACGAGGTGATGCAGGCCCTCGACGACACGCTCGACGCTGCCGATCAACTGCTCGCTCGGCATCGCTCGCGCCGCTTCGGCGTCGGGGTGTTCGGCCGCAGCCTCTGGGGGCAGCAACGGGTGTCGCCGATTGGTCCGGATCCCCAGCCGCAGGATTCGCCCGGGCAGTCCGATCCGGGCAGCCTCGTCGTCGGTCTCGGCGGCGAGCGCTCCGACTCCCACGATCAGATACGGCTCGTCGTGCGCCGGTGACGGCTCGAAGTGGTCGAGATACAGCTGGGATGCTATGTCGGTGGCTCCGGTGTCGAAGTGATGTGCGTAGGCGAAGGGAAGCCCGAGCATTCCCGCCAGCTGGGCGCTGTAACCCGATGACCCGAGCAGTGCGACCAGCGGAGCGGAGGTCGCCGCCGGTGTCGCTCGCAGGCGCGTCCAGAGGCCCTCCTCGCGTCGCGGATCGCCGAGCATCCCCATCAGGTCGAGCAGGTCTCTCGGGAACTTCTCGACGCTTTCGTGGGGATGACGGCCGAACGCCGACGCCGTCATGGGATCCGTGCCCGGCGCCCGCCCGATGCCGAGGTCGATGCGGCCCGGGCGCAGTGCTTCGAGCAGCGCGAACTGCTCGGCGATCGCCAGGGGAGCATGGTTGGGCAGCATCACGCCACCGGAGCCCACCCGGATTCGGTCAGTGGCAGCCGCCAGATGGGCGATCAAGACGCTCGGCGTCGTGCTCGCCACGGTCGCCATGTTGTGGTGTTCGGCCACCCAGAATCGGGTGAATCCGAGCCGGTCAGCGCATTGCGCGAGCCGCGTCGTGTCCGCCAGTGCGTCGCCGGACGAACCCCCGTCGCGCACCACGGAGAGATCGAGTACCGAAAGCGGAATCACGTCCGTCAAGCTAGAGGGTGATGACGATCTTGCCGCGGGCCTGACCCGATTCGAGATGTCGCATGGCAAGTCCGATGTCGCACAGCGGATATGTCCGCTCGATCACCGGCTTCAGCTGGCGGGTTTCGAGCAGTTGGGCCAGGAAACTCAGATCGTCGGTGTTCGGTTCGGCGACCCAGGTCACCATCTCCTGGCTGACGAACGGACGAACCACGTACATCTTGAGCAGCTGTGCCGCCGGGCCGATCCAACGGTGATCGGGACGCCGGAAGGCTGCGACATACACGGAACCGGCGTGCATGATGCTTCGACATTCGGTGAGGGAGCGGTTGCCGAGATTGTCGAGGATCACGTCATAGCGCCGCCCGCCGAAGGTGAAGTCGTCGTTGTGATCGTCGATCACGTCATCGGCACCGAGCGATCGGACCAGTTCGACGTTGGGCGCTCGGCACACGGCCGACACCGCAGCGCCGAGCGCTTTGGCGATCTGCACCGCAAACGTGCCGACACCACCGCACGCCCCATTGATCAATACGCGTTGCCCAGGCTGTAGATGGCCCTGATCGCGGAGTCCTTGCAGCGCGGTCAACGCCGATGTGCCGCTCGCTGCTGCCGTTCTGAACGAGACCTTCTCGGGCACGAGTGCGATGCGGTCGGCGGAGACCCGCGTGAACTCGGAACACGAACCCGACTCGGGACGACCCTGCCGATCCGATTCGATGCAGCCGAACACCTCGTCGCCCGGCACGAACCGTGACACGTTGCGACCGACCGCCTCGACCGTACCCGCGAGGTCGAACCCGATCCCCGTGATCTTGGGTCGGCGCAGGCCGTGGTGGAGCCGGCCGACGAAGGGCTGTCCGGTGGTGAGCTGGCAATCGAGCGGGTTCAAGGCGGCCGCCGCGACCCGTACCAACACGTCGCCGTCGCCGACTTCGGGTTTCGCGGTCCGGCGGACGCTGAGTGCGTCGGCCGGTCCGTATCCGTCCAGTACGACGGCTCGACAGGTGTCGGGTGCGACTCGCTGCCGGCGATTATCGGTGGGTCGTTCCAGCAGTTCCATGGCACCCTCCGTTCGTCGTGGTGATCGGCCTGCTTCCAGTGTCGGCGCGTGACGTCCGTCACTCCAGGGTCCTTCGTCCCACGGGTCGGCAGTTGTGCCCGGTACGAGTCGCGACCGTACGATTCGCGTCATGTACGAGTGGTCCGAAGAGCATCAGATGATCCGCGCTGCGATGAAGGACTTCGTCGCCAAAGAGGTGATTCCGATCCGGGACGAGCTCGAGCACGGCGATCTGCCGCCCTACGATGTGCTGCGCAAGATGTATGCGACGTTCGGGATCGACGAACAGGCCGAGACGTCGTTCCGCAAGCGGATCGCACACGAGAAAGCCGTCGCCGCCGGTACCGCCACCGGTGCCGACAAGCCGAGTCGCCACGGTGGAGGCGACTCCGGCTTCACGCTGATCCCCACGATCGAGTTGTGTCGTCAGTGCCCGGGCCTCGTCACGGCGCTCGGGGTCTCATCGGGCCTGACGGCGTCGGCGATCAACGGGAAGGGCACGATCGCCCAGAAGGAGCGGTGGGTGCCCGACTTGTTGACGCTGCGCAAGATCGGCGCATGGGCGATCACGGAGCCGAACTCCGGCTCGGACGCGTTCGGATCGATGCTGTCGACTGCCAGGCGCGATGGTGACGAGTACGTGCTCAGCGGCAACAAGACGTTCATCACGAACGGCCCCTATGCCGACACGATCGTGTTCATCTGCAAGCTCGACGAAGGCAACGATCCGAAGCAACGCAAGGTGCTCAGCTTCGTGTTGGACTCGGGCATGCCGGGCCTGACGCAGACCAAGCCGCTCCGCAAGATGGGCATGCACTCATCACCGACCGGCGAGCTGTTTCTCGACGACGTCCGCGTCGGCAGGGACCGCTTGATCGGCGAGGACGAGGATCCGCCCAAGGGAGGTCGCGATGGCGCCAAGGCCACGTTCCAGCAAGAGCGAGCGGGCGTGGCAGCGATGGCACTCGGCATCATCGAGCAGTGCCTCGAGCTGTCGGTCGCCTACGCCAAGGCGCGCGTCCAGTTCGGGCAGCCGATCGGCGAGTTTCAGTTGATCCAACAGAAGCTGGCGATGATGGAAGTCGCCCGCATGAACATCCAGAATCTCGTATTCCGCACGATCGAGATGTCCAACGCCGGCACGTCGATGACGTTCGCCGAGGCGTCGGCGATGAAGCTGTACGCCGCCCAACAGGCCACGGCCTGTGCCCTCGAGGCAGTGCAGCTGCACGGTGGCAACGGCTACATGGCCGAGTACCACGTCGAACAGCTCGCACGCGACGCCAAGGTGCTGCAGATCTACGCCGGCACCGACGAGATCCAGACCAGAGCGATCGCCAAGGCATTGTTGTCGGACTGACGGGTGACCCGGCGGCGATGAGGATTCAGGGTTAGGGTTCGCGCATGGCGATCGCGAAGGTCTGTGGCATCGAGACCGAGTACGGAATCGTGGTGCGCGGCGGTGACAACAACCCCGTGACGGCATCGTCGTTGTTGATCAACTCGTACGTCAATGCGACGGCGCGCAAAGTCGGATGGGACTTCGAGGACGAGACGCCGGCCAACGACGCGCGCGGGTTCAACCTCGACGACGTGTTCCCGCCCGAGATCGAAACCTCTCTGGTCAATGCCGTGCTGCCGAACGGTGCTCGCTACTACGTCGATCACGCCCATCCGGAGATCTCGACACCAGAGGTCACCACGGCTGCCGAGGCGGTGCGCTGGGATCGTGCCGCCGACGAGATCGTCCGGGCCTCGATGCGCTACGCCGATGACATCCTCGAGCCCGGCGCCGAGCTGGTGATCTACAAGAACAATTCCGATGGCAAGGGCAACAGCTACGGCTGCCACGAGAACTACTTGTTGAATCGCGAGACGCCGTTCGGTCGGATCGTCAGCCACATCACACCGCATTTCGTCACCCGCCAGATCTTCTGTGGGGCCGGCAAGGTCGGCTGTGAGCAACCCAACCGGCACCCCGGTGACGTTCCGTTCCAACTCAGCCAGCGCGCGGACTTCTTCGAGGAGGAGGTCGGGCTGGAGACCACGTTGAAGCGTCCGATCGTCAACACCCGAGACGAGCCACATTGCGATCCCCAGAAGTATCGGCGGCTGCATGTCATCGTCGGCGACGCGAACATGAGCGAGGTGGCGACCTACCTCAAGGTCGGGACCACGGCGATCGTGCTGGCCATGATCGAAGACGATCAGTTCAGCGATGAGTTCCTGCTGGGGAGCCCGGTTCCGGCCATCCGCCAGGTCAGCCACGACCCCTCGCTCCAGCGCACCATCTTGCTGCGCGACGGCCGTCGCGCGACGGCGATCGACATCCAATGGGGTCTGCTCGAGAAGGCTCGCAAGTACGAACAGACCCATGGTCTCGCGGCCGTCGGCGAAACGGTCGGGCTCGACGTGTTGAACCGATGGGAGCAGGTCCTCGCCGGACTCGAGTCGAATCCGGCCACCATGGCCCATTGGGTCGACTGGATCGCCAAGCGGCGCCTCGTCGATGGATACCGCGAACGCCACGGCCTCGCCGCGGACTCGCCCAGACTGAAGGCCATCGATCTCCAGTACCACGACATGCGCGCGGACCGATGTCTTGCCCTGCGCGTCGGTCTCGACACGATCGTCGAGGCCGCCGATGTCGAGTCGGCCATGACTCAACCGCCCACGACCACCAGGGCGTATTTCAGGGGCCGATGTCTCGACAAGTACCCGAACGACATCGTGGCCGCCAACTGGGATTCGCTGGTGTTCGACATCGGACGCGACCCGCTCAAACGGGTACCGATGATGGAGCCGTTGCGCGGTACGGCCGAACACGTCGCTAACTTGATCGACGAGAGCGATACCGCATCAGAACTGCTCGACCGACTCGGTGCAGAGCAGTCATAGGGGAGGATCATCATGGCGGAACGAACGCAGAAACCGAAGCAGTCGCCGGAACGCACCGACGAGATCGTCGAGGATGTCGCGCCCGTCACCAGCGAGTCCGGCGAGAAACTCAAGGCCGAACTGGACGACCTGCTCGACGAGATCGACGGAGTGCTCGAGACGAATGCGGAGGACTTCGTGAAGTCGTATGTGCAAAAGGGCGGTCAGTAGCTCGTGTCGATGCCGTTCTTCGAACCGAGCGACGATCCCGGTTCGAGCTTCCCTGAGTTGTTGCGACGGTTGGGCATGGGCCCTGATCGGTCGGCCGTCGGCGCGCTCGATGTTCCCCACGCCACCACCTGCGTCGCGCTCCGTTACGCCGACGGTGTCGTGATGGCCGGCGATCGCCGCGCCACGTCGGGCAATCTGATCTCGCATCGCTCGATGGAAAAGGTCGTGCAGGCAGATCGGTACAGCGGCGTCGCGATCGCAGGCGCAGCCGGCCCGGCGATGGAGATGATCCGCTTGTTCCAGCTCCAGCTCGAGCACTACGAAAAGGTCGAGGGGATCACGCTCAGCCTGGAGGGCAAGGCGAATCAGTTGTCGATGATGGTGCGCGGCAACCTTCCTGCAGCGATGCAGGGCATGGTGGTCGTGCCCTTGTTCGCAGGGTGGGACCTGCGCCGTGAAGTCGGCAGGCTGTTCGCCTACGACGTCACGGGCGGGCGCTACGAGGAACGCGAGTACATCGCAACGGGTTCGGGAAGCCTGCATGCCGGCACGGTCATCAAGGTCGGGTTCCACAGTGGCATGTCACGCGACGAGGCGATCGATCTCGCCGTGCGAAGCCTGTGGGAGGCTGCCGACGCCGACTCGGCAACCGGCGGGCCTGACGTTCTGCGTGGCATCTACCCGATCGTCGCCACCGTCACGGCCGATGGTTGGACACCGGTCGACGACGACGAGCTCGCCCCGCGATTCGAGATGATCGCATCGGAGGTGAGAGCGCGATGAGCCAGCCGTTCTATGTCGCACCCGAACAGGTGATGAAGGATCGCGCCGACTATGCCCGCAAGGGAATCGCCCGTGGCCGGGCGCTCGTCGCGATTCGTTACGCCGATGGCATCGCGATCGTCGCCGAGAATCCTTCGGAGACGTTGCGCAAGGTCAGCGAGATCTACGACCGGATTGCGTTTGCCGGTGTCGGCAAGTACAACGAGTTCGATCAGCTGCGGGTCGCGGGTATCCGCGCCGCCGATCTCAAGGGCTTCCAGTATTCGCGTGACGATGTCGACGCGAGGTCGCTCGCCAATCAATACGCCCAGATCCTCGGCAACATCTTCACCCACGAGATGAAGCCCTTGGAGGTCGAGATCCTGGTGGCTGAGGTCGGCATCGAGCCTGCCGACGACCAGATGTTCCACATCCTCTACGACGGCACGGTGATGGACCAACGCGATGTCGCGGTGCTCGGCGGCGATGCGGACGCGATCAGCGAACGGTTGCGTGACAGCTTCGAGCCCGACCTCGACCTCGCCGCCGCCGTCAGGCTCGGGGTGGGCGCGCTGGCTGGTCCTGATCGTGAACTCCCCAACACCGAGCTCGAGGTGGCGGCGCTGGCACGTGGCAACGGACGGCGCTGCTTCCGTCGCGTCGCCGACGTCGAGATCCCCGAGATCCTCTCCTGAGTAGTCGGGGCGTACGCCCCGCACGGATGCCCGGATCGTCGACGGTTGCGGGTCTACGCTCGTCCCGTGGCTGCGATCGACCTGAACTCCGACCTCGGTGAATCGTTCGGCACCTGGAAGCTGGGCGACGACGAGGCGATGCTCGACCTCGTCACCAGCGCCAACGTCGCGTGCGGATTCCATGCCGGCGAC
The DNA here is from genome assembly GCA_963701575.1 of uncultured Acidimicrobiaceae bacterium. Lineage (GTDB taxonomy): Bacteria > Actinomycetota > Acidimicrobiia > Acidimicrobiales > Ilumatobacteraceae > Ilumatobacter. The sequence continues at coordinate 147,829 of CAVPAQ010000019.1, read as the reverse complement.
CCGTCCACGCTGCGGCGGGTGTGTCAGGCCGCGGCCGATCGCAATGTGACGATCGGGGGCCACGTTTCGTACCCCGATCTGGTCGGTTTCGGTCGGCGCTTCATCGACATCGACGCTGATGAGCTTCGTGACGCGGTGCTCTACCAGCTCGGGGCACTCGACGGGTTCGCCCAGGTGGCCGGTACTGGTGTCGCCTACGTCAAACCGCACGGCGCCCTGTACCACGCGTGCACCAGCCATCCGCACCAGGCCAGGGCCGTCGTCGAGGCAGCCCACGAATACGACCCCTCGATGGCTGTGCTCGGCGCCCCGAGGTCGCCGCTGCTCGAATTCGCCGAACAGTTCGGCATGGAGCCCGTTGCCGAGGCGTTTGCCGACCGCGCGTACCTGAGCGACGGGCGACTGGTTCCGCGTTCCGAGCCGGGCGCTGTGCTCACCGATCCGGCGGTGGTCGCCACGAGAGCCGTCTCGATCGCAACCGAACACGCAGTGACCGCTGTCGACGGCAGTCGCGTCGAGGTGCACGCCCGATCGATATGCATTCACGGTGACACTCCGGGCGCCGTCACGATGGCGAGGGCGGTGCGGGCCGGCCTCGAGGTCGCTTCCGTCCGCCTCCATTCGTTCGTCCTGTAGCGATGCGTCTGCTACCGATGGGTGCCGCGGCCGTGCTGGTCGACGACCCACCGGGAGGCCCCGCTGCGTGGAGCCTCGGCCTGCGTTCGCTCGGTCTCGATGGTCTGGTCGACGTGGTGCCCGCCGCATCCACCGTGTTGGTTCGTTGCGGGTCCGAGCTGCAGCTTGCTTCGGCGATCGCTCGACTCGACGATGTCGTGCCGTTCCGAGCGGATGGTGCGGATGGTGCCGGCGGACCTGCGGTGATCACGATTCCGGTTCGCTACGACGGCATCGACTTGGAAGCGGTCGCGCAGCTGATCGGCCACAGCGTCGAATCGGTGATCGCCATTCACTCGAGCGCCACGTACGAGGTCGCGTTCTGCGGGTTCGCGCCAGGGTTCGGGTACCTGCGCGGGCTCCCGAGCGCGCTGCACCTGCCGCGACGTGAGACGCCTCGCACGAGAGTCCCGGCCGGTTCGGTGGCGATCGCAGCCGAGTACAGCGCCGTGTATCCGAGGCAGTCGCCGGGCGGCTGGCATCTGATCGGCACGACCGATGTGACGCTGTTCGACCCCGCTCGCGTTCCTCCGGCGTTACTCGAACCCGGCACGATCGTGGAATTCGAGCCGACATGACCGGTGAGATCGAGGTCGTCGATGCCGGTCTGGCAACCACCGTGCAGGACCTCGGTCGGCCTGGATATGGGCATCTCGGTGTGCCGTCCAGCGGTGCGGTCGACCCTGCACTGGTGGGCGTCCTGAACCGTCTGGTCGGCAACCCGCCGAACGCGGCGTCGATCGAGACATGCGGAGGCCTCGTGATTCGAGCGCTGACGGACGTGCTGGTTGCAACGAGTGCCGAGCCAGCGCCGGCCTCATTGCGACCTGGGCAGCTCTGCTCCGTCTCCGGTGGCGCCGGAGGCCGCTTGTGGCAGTACGTGGCGGTGCGCGGGGGCATCCAGATCGAGCAGACCCTGGGCTCGGCGTCGACCGACACGCTGTCGGGTTTGGGCCCGGCGCCACTCGGCGCCGGCGACCGGCTGCCGATCGGTGACCTCGCAACCGATCCGATCGTCGCTGATCTGGCACCTGTCGCGCAGATCGGAGACGTCGCGCGCGTCACCGAGGGTCCACGCTCCGACTGGTTCACACCCGATTGGGCGAGCATCGTCAGGCGGTCGCGTTGGGTCGTCACGGCCACGAGTCGCGTCGGTGTCCGCCTCCATGGTGAGCCGATGCGGCGAATCGTCACTCGGGAGTTGCCCAGCGAGGGTCTGGTTCGCGGCGCCCTGCAGGTTCCGCCCGACGGCGACCTGGTGATGATGCTCGCCGACCATCCGACCACTGGCGGGTACCCGGTCATCGCCGTGGTTCACCCCGACGACGTGGCGGTGATCGCCCAACATCCGGTGGGTACGTCGATTCGTCTCCGCCTCACCGACTCGGGTTGAACGGAACGGATCTGGCAGAGGAACAAGCGACTGGGCGGTTCGCGATGTTACCGTGCGGCCATGGAGCGCCGGATCTTCGGGCTGGAGAGCGAGTACGGGGTCACGTGCACGTTGCGTGGCCAGCGACGCCTCAGTCCCGACGAGGTGGCGCGCTACCTGTTCCGCCGTGTGGTGTCGTGGGGGCGGTCGTCCAATGTGTTCCTGCAGAACGGCGCCCGCCTGTATCTCGACGTCGGATCACACCCCGAGTACGCCACGCCCGAGTGCGACTCGCTGTACGACCTCGTCGTGCACGACAAAGCGGGTGAACGGATCCTCGAGTCGTTGGTCGAGTCCGCCGAAGAACGCCTTGCCGAGGAGTCGATTCGGGGCACGATCTACCTGTTCAAGAACAACACCGACTCCGCTGGCAACAGCTACGGCTGCCATGAGAATTACCTCACGCGGCGCAGCGATGACATGGCGCACTACGCCGAGGTGCTGATCCCGTTCTTCGTCAGCCGCCAGATCTACGCCGGTGCCGGCAAGGTGCTGCAGACAGCCCGTGGCGCAACGTTCTCGATCGCACAGCGCGCCGAGCACATCTGGGAGGGAGTGAGCTCAGCGACCACTCGCAGCCGTCCGATCATCAACACCCGCGACGAGCCACATGCCGACGCCGAGAAGTACCGTCGTTTGCACGTCATCGTCGGTGACTCCAACATGAGCGAGTACACCACGTTCCTGAAGGTGGGATCCGCGGCGTGCATGCTGCGGATGCTCGAAGACAACAACGTGGTGCTGCGCGACATGACCCTCGAGAACCCGATTCGGGCGATCCGCGAGATCAGCCACGACATCACCTGTCGACGCATCGTCCGGCTTGCGAACGGACGCGAGGTGAGCGCCCTCGACATCCAGCGCGAGTACCTCGATCGAGCGCTCCGCTATGCCGACAGCCAGGGTTTCCCGCCGCTCGAGCAGCGTGCGCTGGAAATGTGGGAGCACTGCATGACCCATCTCGAGAACGATCCGTTGAAGCTGGACCGCGAAGTGGACTGGGTGATCAAGTACAAACTGCTCGAGGCGTTCCGGGAGCGTCACGACCTGCCATTGGGCCACGCTCGCGTGCAGCTGCTCGATCTGCAGTATCACGACGTCTCGCGGACCCGTGGCCCGTTCTTCAAGCTGCAAGATCGCGGCATGGTCGAGCGGGTGTGTGTCGACGACGACATCGACGCTGCGATCGACACCCCACCGCAAACGACGCGTGCCCGGTTGCGCGGCGAGTTCATCAAGCGAGCGAAAGAGCGTCGGCGCGACTACACCGTCGATTGGGTGCATCTCAAGCTCAACGATCAGGCGCAGCGGACCGTGTTGTGCAAGGACCCGTTCAAGAGCCGCGACGAACGGGTCGAGAAACTGATCGAGTCGCTCTGACCGAACCTGCCCGGTAACGATGTTGTGCAGTGACGATGTGATCTACTTCCGGTCAGATACCGTGTTTCGAGCGTGACCCAGATCATCCCACCACCCAGTGACGGCACCGTCGGCGGTTACCCAGCGTCCGAGCCGGCGGGCTCGGACGTGGCCACGGATCTCGTGGACGTGCCCGCCGATGGTCAGACCCCTGAAGACCGTCGGGGGCTCTCGCCGGGGGCGCGGGCGTTCTTCGACTGGGTCGTCGTCGTCGGGGTTGCCCTGCTGGTCGCCATTCTGGTGCGCACGTTCCTGCTCGCCCACTTCATCGTCGAGGGCCAGTCGATGGAATCGACTCTCGAGCCGGGCGACCGCGTCTTCGTCAACAAGCTGTCGTATCGGCTGCACGACCCGGGGCGCGGCGATGTGGTGGTGCTCCACGAGATCACCGGCGCCAGCGAACGCGATCTGATCAAGCGCGTGATCGCGCTGCCGGGTGACGAGATCGAGATGGTGAATTGCGTCGTGCGGATCAACGGGAGCGTCCTGCTCGAGCCGTACCTCGATCCGACCGTCGTCACACCGGGGCGCTGCGGTCAGGCGATCGAGGCCACCGTGGTGCCGGAGGACCACGTCTTCGTCATGGGAGACAATCGCCCCGGTTCGCACGACAGCCGTGCGCTCGGAACGATTCCGTTCGACGACCTCGTCGGCCGCGCATTCGTGGTGTTCTGGCCCAAGGCCGATTGGCAGTGGCTGTAACCGGTCCAGGCACGGCCGGATGAGCCGACGTTGGCACGCGGTCAGAGGGACGGTGATCCGATCTCGGTGGTGAACGCGTCGACCATTCGATCGACGTAGTCGCTGTAGACCGCATCGATGCCCATCCGGTACGCCTCGCGCAGTTGGTGCTCGAGTTGGAGGTCCCACGAGAACGTCGTGCGCTCGAATCGGTGGAACAGGGCGACGAGACCCCCGTTCCAGTCCTCCCGACGAAGATTGATGCCGTCGATCCCCTCGGCAGCCAGCCGGGACGCCCTGCGCTCGGGGCCCTCGTCGATACGGCTGAGCCGGGTCGAATTGACGAGCTTCACCGCTGAGTCCGAGGCACGTAGATCGACGAGTAGGTCGAGGTCGGGGTGGCACAACCAGAGGCGCGGCAAGAAGGCGGGCGCGTGCTCGCGTACGAGATCGATCACCGTCGGTCCGGCGGCCGGATCCTTCAGGTCGAGCGAGAGGTCGTAGGAGGTGCCGCAGGTCGCCAGCAACTCCTGCAACGTCGGTATGTGGTCGGGGAGCTCTGCGCGAGGCAGCTCGCCGATCGGCCGTTTCCGGAACCTGCCCGAGCGGATCTCGCCGTCGTGGTCGAGCACGACGACGCCATCGGCTGTCGTCCAGACGTCGCTCTCCAGGCCCGATGCCCCGAGCCGGAGCGCGAGTTCGAAGGCAGCGATGGTGTTCTCGGGCGCGTGTGCCCGGGCGCCGCGGTGAGCGAACATGATCGGGATGTCCAGCAAGGAAGGCAGTCGCTGTTGCACTGTGCGTCATCTTTCCATGCGAGCCGGGTTCTGATCACGGCGGTCTTCGAAACAGACCACGGTGGGGACGGTGAGCCGAACGTCGTCACTCCTAGACTGCCTTCGTGTTCAACCTTCAGGGCAGCGAGCTGATCATTATTCTCCTGCTCGCTCTCGTGGTGCTCGGTCCGGAGAAACTGCCTGACGCGATGCGCAAGGCCGGCCAGTTCTATGCCGAGCTGAAGAAGATGTCGACCGGATTCCAGACCGAGTTCCGAGCCGCGGTCGAGGAACCGCTCAGAGAGCTGCGCGATACGGCCAACACCATTCGCGATTCGGCAGACTTCACCAAGCTGCAGAACGGAGAGCGTGAAGAGAAGCCGAAGTCCGCCGACATGGTGGCGGCGGCCGATCCGTCAGCCGTGCCGACCGACGATGTTCCCTTCGGGTCGGCAGCCGCGACCGACGCCCAGGACGATGCCGGTGATCACGGCGATGATGACGACGATCGTGCTGATGAGGGAGACGGAGATGTTGTCGGCGATGACGACGCGCCGGTCGACCAGGTCGTGGACGATCCCCAGAACCAGGTGCCGTTCTCCAGCGTGGTGATCTCCAACCCGACTCCTCAGCGCAAGCACGCTGCGTTCACGCAGACTGCTTCGGTTGCGTTGAGCAGTGCGATGTCCGGCGACGAACCGGGGATCGCCGAAGCGGATTCTGACGCGGGCGAACCGAGCGGCGTCCCGGTCGCTTCGATGTCGCCGAGCGGCGGCGATGGCGACGAGTCCGATCCGAACGACGACGCAACCGCCGAAGCGGCCGAGGATGCTGCTGCGGAGCAACCGGAGTGAGACGATCTCCGTTCCGGCGTTCACCGGAGGTCGAGCCCTCGGGCCACATGAGCTTGATGGAGCACCTCGCCGAGCTCCGGATGCGCATCATCCGGTCGGGTCTCGCGATCGTGGTCGGTTCGATCCTCGTGATTGCCTTCTACGACCAAGTGATGAGTTGGTTGCTCGCGCCGTACCGCGATCTGTGCGCTCGCAAGCCGGCCGATTATTGCGGGCAGTCCTTCGATGCCGCGACGGGTAGGGCGCTGCTGTTCAATCCCGATCCGATCGAGGGCTTCTCGACCCGTCTCAGAATCGGCTTCTACGGCGGCATCGTGTTGGCGATGCCAGTACTGCTGTGGCAGCTCTGGAAGTTCATCGTGCCGGCACTGCACAAGAGCGAGCGGCGGTACGCGGTCGGCTTCGTCGGGTCGTCGGTGGTGCTGTTCGCGGCCGGCGGCTTCCTCGCCTTCACCACACTGGAACGGGCGCTCGAGTTCCTCATCAGCTGGGCCGGCGAGGACGTCGACCCGTTGTTCCAGGTGCAGGCCTACGTGCGTCTGGTCACGTTGATGGTGGTCGCGTTCGGGGTCGGCTTCACGATCCCGGTACTGCTCGTCTTCCTCCAGCTCCTCGGGGTTCTCACACCCCAGACGCTGTTGCGCGGATGGCGGTACGCAATCGTCGGAACCTTCTTCGTCGCCGCCGCGATCACGCCGTCGGGAGACCCGATCTCGCTGCTCGCTCTGTCGGTCCCGATGGTGGTGCTCTACTTCGTTGCGATCTTGATCGGTCGGCTCGTGCAGCGCCACCGCCAGCGCGCCGCGGCCTGACGGCGCGACATCCCTGGCACGAACCACGGCGACGTGCAGCGCCACCGCCAGCGCGCCGCGGCCTGACGGCGCGAACATCCCTGGCACGAACCACGGCGACGAGCTGCGCCACCGCCAGCGCGCCGCGGCCTGACGGCGCGAACATCCCTGGCACGAACCACGGCGACGAGCTGCGCCACCGCCAGCGCGCCGCGGCCTGACGGCGCGAACATCCCTGGCACGAACCACGGCGAGGAGCTGCGACAATGGCGGGATGCGGCCCGACCGCGACGCGATTCTCGCTCGCTACTCGTTCGAACTCGATCCGTTCCAGTTCGCCGCGCTCGACGCGCTCGACGGCGGATCGCACGTGATCGTCGCGGCACCGACCGGGAGCGGCAAGACGGTCGTCGCGGAATACGGGGTCGAGGCGGCGCTCCGAGATGGCAAGCGAGCCTTCTACACGGCACCGATCAAAGCGTTGTCGAACCAGAAGTACCGCGACCTCGTCGTGGTGCACGGCGACGACCGTGTCGGCTTGCTCACCGGTGACAACTCGATCAACGGCGACGCTCCGATCGTGGTGATGACCACGGAAGTGCTGCGCAACATGATCTATGGGGGGCGCGACCTCACCGACCTGGTGCTGGTCGTGCTCGACGAGGTGCACTTCCTCCAGGATGCCTACCGCGGGCCCGTGTGGGAGGAAGTCATCATCCACCTGCCGCGTCACGTGCGGCTCGTGTGCCTCTCGGCGACCGTGAGCAACGCCCAGGAACTGGCCGATTGGATCGAAACGGTCCGTGGTCCGACCCGCGCCGTCGTCGAGGCGCGCCGCCCGGTTCGGCTCGACAATCTCTACTTCGTCGCCGACCGGACCAACGACCGGCTGCGGCTGATACCGACCCTCGTCGACGGGCGCCCCAACCCGGAGGCGGTGAGATTGGACGCCGCCGGTGCTCGGATCGGACAGGGACGGCGTCACGAGCGAGGTTTGCGGGGGAGCGGGCTTCGCAAGTTGTCGACGCCCGGCCGTCTCGAGACCATCGAGGTGCTGCAGGCCCAGGGCCTGTTACCGACGATCTTCTTCATCTTCAGTCGAGCGCAGTGCGACGCAGCGGCGCGGGACTGTGCATCTGCCGGACTCGTACTGACCGACGAGAGCGATCGCAGTCGGATCCGTGAGTTGGCGGGCCGCCGGCTCGACGGACTGGGGGATGCCGACCTGGACGTGCTGGGATACCAACAGTTCATGCTGCAGCTCGAAGCAGGAATCGCCGCTCACCACGCCGGCATGGTGCCGCCGTTCAAGGAGGTGGTCGAGGCATGCTTCATCGAAGGCTTGATCAAGGTCGTGTTCGCTACGGAGACGCTCGCGGTCGGCGTCAACATGCCTGCCCGCAGTGTGGTGATCGAAAAGCTCACGAAGTTCACGGGTGACCACCACGAGGCGCTGTCGCCGGGCCAGTACACCCAGCTGACCGGCCGCGCCGGCCGACGCGGCATCGACGAACTCGGAAGTGCAGTCGTGCTCTGGAACCCGTTCGTGCGTTTCGACCAGGTGGCGGAGTTGGCGATGAGCAAGAGCTTCCATCTCAGGTCGGCATTTCGGCCGACGTACAACATGGCTGCCAATCTGGTCCGCACGTACGACGCCCAGACGGCTCGCCAGCTCCTGTCGCTCTCGTTCGCCCAGTTCCAGGCCGACCGCGACGTCGTGCGCATCGAACGCCGGTTGCAGCGTCAGCGCGAGCGCCTCGTCGGCCTCGAGGCCGAGGCCAGGAGCCCATTCGGCGACATCGACGACTATCGCGCCGCGATGGACGGAGCTCGTGGGCCGCGGCGACGGGACGACCCGACCGAGCTGGCGATGATGTCGATGCGCCCGGGCTCGGTGATCCATGTCTCGAAGGGGAAGCATTCCGGGCCGGTGGCCGTAGTCGCCACGGCGCACCGAAAGGGCGGCCTGAAGCTCACGACGATCACCCCGAGCGGTCACGCACTCCAGCTCGTCGCGGACGACTTCCCGGTGCCGCCCCACCAGATCGGGTCGATCGTGCTGCCCGGCACGTATTCGCCCAATCGCAAGGATTACCGCGCCGAGGTCGGCCGACGGGTCCGCGCCGCCAAGCTCGCCCCCCGCGAAAGCGGAGTGCGGCGTGGATCGAAGGTGCCCAAGCCAGGGACTGGTCTGCATCCGGTCGAACAGGATCCGGATCTGCGAACGCGGCTGCGGGCTGCGGCGCAGAGCGATCGCGTGCGACGCGAGATCGCCGAGCTCGAGGCCAAGGTATTGCACCGCAACGCAACGCTGGCGAAGGAGTTCGACGGCGTGCTCGCTGTGTTGTCCCAGCGCGGCTACGTGGAGTTGGAGGCGTGGCGCCTCACCGATCGCGGCGAGATGCTGGCTCGGGTCTTCCACGAGAGTGACCTGCTGGTAGCGGAAGCGGTACGGCTCGGACTCCTCGACGGCGTGGACGCACCCACGATGGCCGGTCTCGTGTCGACCTTCGTCTACGAGCACCGTTCGCAGGACGACCCGCCGACGCCGTGGTTCTCCAGTGACGAAGCATTCGACCGGTGGCAGCGGATCGAGCGCGTCAGCACCCACCTGCGTGCGCTCGAAACCCAGCATGGGCTCGGTGAGCACCGTCCGCCCGAACCGACGTTCTACGCGATCGCCTACGCATGGGTCGCCGGTGAGGGGTTCGCGGAGGTGGTCGCCGACGAGGATCTGACCGGTGGTGACTTCGTGCGCACCATGAAGCAGCTGATCGACGTGTTGGGCCAGATCGCCACTGTCGCTCCCGATGCCGCGACACGCACCACGGCGCGGCGGGCGTCCGACGCCGCCTTCAGGGGCGTGATCGCCGACGCCTCTGCGATCGAGTCGGTATGACCATCCGGAAGGGCGAGGCATGGGGCGTCCCCGAGCCCGCGCCTGCCGGGCTGAACATCGCCGGGTCGGATCGCGAGCTGGCTGCACTCGTCGCAACCGAGGGTGACGCACCGTTCGCCGTGACAGGCGGTGACGTCTTCACCACGATCGGGGCGCCCGTTGGCCGAGCGCGTGCGTATCGACTCTCGATGGATGTGTTGCGCGTCGAAGCGGACGGCGTGCCCCATCTCGCGGTCGCTCACGTGCTCGTACGCAGGAGGATGTGGTGGGGCCGTGTCGTGGCAGCGTTCAACGTCGATCACATGGGGCAGTGGAATGTGGCGCCACGTGCGCATCCCAACGACGGCCGCTTCGACATCATCGAGGTCTCGCAGTCGATGTCGGTGCGTGACCGGCTCGGGGCCCGCCGCCGTCTCCCTGCCGGAACGCACACGCCGCACCCTGAAATCACGACTCGGACGGCGACGGAAGCGAGCTGGCGGTTCGAGCGACCGCACCTGCTGTGGATCGATGGAGCGCCGGTGGGATCGGTGCGTGAGCTGACCGTCACGATCGAACCCGACGCCTACGCCCTGTACATCTGACGGCGTTCGGACGTACGTCGCGGCGGGCCTGGTTGGGAAGGTCCCTGTGCGGCCGGCCTCCGGCTCGTACGATGACCTCTCGTGACGGTCTACGTACCCGAGGAATTCACCTCCGATGAAGCCGATGTACTGAGGCGTTACTTCACCAACCTCGATGGTCCGGTGTTCGCCTTGGTGAACCTGCCGGAGGTCGTGAAGGGTGCTCTGTTCGCTCGCTACAGCCGCAGTCCCAAGAGCCTTCGCCGGCTCTTCCTGGACGAGTTCGTCAATGATCTCGACATCGAAGGTGACGAGAGTATCGATGCCACGATCGGGCTCGATCGGGCGGAGGAACTCTATGAGCGAGTGTTCTTCGAGTACGGCGACGATTCCGTCGCTCAACTCGGAGGCGTGCACCTGGCCTGCGAGCAGGCATCCAACATCTTGACCAAGATCCTCGAGTGGGGCCGTCTGATGAGCTACCTCGAGCAGAGCACGCGCTACATCAATTACGACGCTCGACTGGGTGGCCGGTACCGCTTCCATCGTGATCCGGACGTGCTGGCGAGCTCACTGGGCACTCGGTACGTCGGTGACATGGACCGCATGTTCGACGCCTACTCGGCCGCGGTCAACTCGGTCACGAACCACGTGCGCGACACCGTCCCGCGCGATCCCGACGACAGCGAGTTCGTGTATCGACAGGCGACACGAGCCAAAGCCCTCGACGCGACTCGGGGCATGCTGCCGGCTGCATCGCTGTCGAATCTGGGGATCTACGGCACCGGGCAGGCCTTCGAGGCGTTACTGCTGCGAATGCGATCGCACCCCTTGCCCGAGGCGGTCCGGTACTCCGACCTGATGTTGCACGAGCTCCGCAAGGTCGTGCCGAGCTTCCTGCGCAGAGTCGATCTTGCAGACAGGGGCGGACGCTGGAGCGAATACCTTGCGACCACGAGGTCCGACACGGCCGAGCTCGTCGAGCAGTTGTTCGGAGACGTACCGGTCGAGACCGCTCCAGAGGTCAGCCTCGTCGACTTCGATCCCGATGCGGAGCGCAAGCTGCTGGCGGCGATCTGCTACAGCCATTCCCATTTGGCCGAGGCAACGCTGCTCGACCGTGTCGACCGATTGGGCAGCGACGAGAAGGTCGCGCTGATTCGGGCCTATGTCGGCGATCGCGAGAACCGGCGCCACAAGCCAGGCCGCGCGTTCGAACGCATCGACTATCGCTTCGACGTGCTTTCCGACTACGGCGCATTCCGAGACTTACAGCGTCACCGGATGCTGACGATCGAGTGGCAGTCGCTGACGCCGAATCACGGGTTCACGCGACCGGATCTGATCGAGGCGGCCGGATTGGGCCCGATGTTCGACGAGACGATGGACCGATCGGCCGGGCTGTTCGACGCGCTTCGACCCCAGTTCCCCGAGCAGGCTTCGTACGCGGTGTCCATGGCATATCGGCTGCGGTACATGATGCAGTTCAATGCCCGGGAGGCGATGCACATGCTCGAGCTTCGGTCGGCTCCGCAAGGCCATCCGTCGTATCGACGCGTGGCTCTCGAGATGCACCGCCTCATCGCGGAGCAGGCAGGTCACTACGCCGTGGCTGCTGCGATGAGCCACATGACGACCGAAGCACCCGAGTTGGAACGGCTCGCATCGGAGCGCCGAGCCGAGGCTCGGCGGGGCGTCTGACCCGTGATGTGACGGGTGTCACGTCGGCGGGCGGGAGGGTCTTGTTGTGATCGGCCTAGTATCCGGCGCGACCGCCCAGTGAGGAATGACGATGGCTGACGACGACGAGATCGAAATCGAAGAGGAAGTCGACGACGAGGAAGATGTCGTCGACGTCGAACCGGACGAGGATTTCGAGGACGACGACGACGTCGTTGTCGACGATGACGATGACGATGACGTCGTCGACGACGACGAAGAAGAAGACGAGGACGACGACGATCGTGCGGCACGTGTGCGCAAGCGCAAGGGTGCCGAGGAAGAAGAAGACGACGACGACGACATGCTGGCGCCCGATGATGTGGAGGCCGATCTCGACACGATCCTGAAGGATCGTATGGTCACCACCACCGAAGACGATGATGACGATGACGACGAAGAGGTCTCCGTCGATCGCAGCGAGGCGCCCGAGGGCCTTCAACCGAAACGAGCCGATGAGCGACTGTGCCCGAGCTGTTTCCTGCTGGTTCGTTCGAACGCGCCCGGTTGCCCCGTCGAGGACGACGCGTGCCCGATCTTCAACTGAGATGACCGTCGGGAGAGACCGGGTCGATCGGGTGATCGACGTGATCGTCGCGGTACCGATCTGCAGCGCGGTCGCCACTCGCCGCGCGGCGTCGATCGCCGCTCAGCTCGTCGCGAGCCGGATCCCGGGTTTGCCGGCGCGATCGTCTGGCTCACGTGATGCCCGATCGGTCGGCGCACGCGACGCGGCTCGAGACGGCACGATTCGAGACGACTCGATGAACCCGATGGAGCCTGGCGATGCGACGAATGTGATCGGCGAGACCGAGTCCACGACCCGGCGCGAGGTCATCGGCTCGATGTCGGGAGCCGAACTACCCATCGCTGATTACGACCATCTCGCAGCGCGACAAGTGATCGATCGGCTGCGGTCGCTCGATCCCGACGAAGTTGCCGTGATCGCTGCATACGAACGAGGCAATCGCCGACGCAGCACGGTGCTCGGGATGCTCGAGCAGCTCGGCGCATGATCGATCCCGACGTTCGTGGCGCCCAACCCGCCGACGCCGATCAGCTCCGCTTGCTCGAGTCGGTGGCTCGTGCCGCGCTGGTCGATCAACGCGGCGGTCGGCGTTGGTTGGACACCAACCCCGAGCGTGGTGCGAGCTGGGGGGCGGTGATCGCGTCGTCCACTGTGTTCGTGGCCCACATCGATACCGTCGTCGTCGGCTATCTCGTCGCCTCGCGGCATGGTGACGTGTTGCAGGTCGACGATGTGTTCGTGCTCGATGAGGCACGCGAACTCGGGTTCGGCGACGGGTTGCTCGCGGCCGCGATCGCCGACGGCCGGGCCAGTGGCATGCGACTGCTCGAGGCGCACGCGTTGCCGGGGGATCGAAACACCAAGAACCTCTACGAACGAGCCGGGATCAAGGCCCGGCTCATCACGGTGTCGACCGAACTCTGACGAACGCTTCGTCTCGAGGTCAGCGCCCGCTCCAGTTGGGGGGTCGCTTCTCGATGAACGCCGTCAAGCCCTCTGTGAGGTCGTCGGAGGCCATGACGCGGCGAATCGCCTCCTTCGTCATCCTGACCAGCGTGGCGTCGTCTTCGGTGGCAGCGGCGAGCACGACTGCCCTCGATTCCCAGACCGCCAGAGGTGCGCACGCAGTGATCTGGTCGGCGAGTCGCAACGCCTCCTCGAGCACGGCTCCGGGCTCGGTCAGGCGCGACACCAGGCCGAGGTCGTACGCCCGCTGGGCGGGGATCGGCTCGCCTGTGAGGATTGCTTCCATCGCCGCTGCCTGGCCGATCGCTCGCGGCAGACGGAACAGGCCACCTGCGCCGGCGACGAGATTGCGCTTCGCCTCGGCCAGTCCGAACGCCGAACGCGTCGTCGCGATGACCAGATCCGCGGCGAGAACGAGTTCGCACCCGCCGGCGGTCGCCAGGCCATCGACGGCTGCGATGATCGGCTTCTTCCGTTCGCGGTACGCGAATCCGCCGAATCCGCCACGCTTGGTGTTCAACGACGCGGCGTCACCACTGTTGATCGCCTTCAGGTCGGCGCCGGCGCAGAACACCGGGCGAGCCTGACCTTCGATGTTGGCACTGAGGATGCCGACCCAGATGTCGTCGTCTGCCTCGAGTCGATCGACGGCATCCTCGAGGCCGCGGGCCACGTCGCCATTGACTGCGTTGCGCGCTTCGGGCCGGTTGAGGGTGACGATGGCGACGCGGCCGCGGGTCTGGTACTCGACGAACTCGGGCATGCGCCGACAGTATCGATGGGTTGGCGACGGCTACGAAGCCGCCGAAGCCTCAGTCGCCGCTGGACGCAGCTTCGTCTGTGGTCGCCTCGGTGGGTGCAGTCGTATCGACCTGCTGGGATGGCGTGACTGGTTCGGGCGTCGGGGCGGTCGGGGCCGGTTCGGCGTGCGTCGTTTCGGCGGTCGCCTCGGTGGGTGCAGTCGTATCGACCTGCTCGGATGGCGTGACTGGTTCGGATGGCGTGACTGGTTCGGGCGTCGGGGCGGTCGGGGCCGGTTCGGATTGCGTTGTTTCGTCGGTCGCCTCGGTGGGCGCAGTCGTATCGACCTGCTGGGATGGCGTGACTGGTTCGGGCGTCGGGGCGGTCGGGGTCGGCTCTGCTTGCGTCGTTTCGTCGGTGGTCGCCTCCGTGGGCGCAGCCTCGATCGCGGCCGCCCGCGCTGTGGCTGTCTCGGCAGCCACGGCCGGCTGGGGTGATTCTGGTACCGGGGAGTCCGGCTCGGGCTCGACGCGGGCTGAGGCATCGCCCTGGGCGTCCGCCACCGGCATGATCACCTCAGCGGTGCCTGCAGGCTCGCCTGATGGCTCGGTGGGATGCTCGGGTGCCCCGGAGGCAGGACCTGCGCTATCCGGCGCATTGGGGGCCTCGGCGGGAGGGTTCGTCGCGGCCGTGGCGTCGCCGGTTGCAGGCTTGCCTCGTTGCTTCGCTGCGGCGCCTGTCGACGGGGCGGCATCCGAACGCTTGGTACTGCGCTCTTTCGGACCCCGGCCTGACTTCTCCGGTCGTCGGCCGCCGGAGTCGCCGTCCTTGCGCTGGCGGGGATTGGTGCGCAGCGGTTTGGGCATCGGCGCCTTGGGATCGACTTCGATCTCGAACAGCTCGGCGACCTGGGGGAGCGCGGGGGCGAGGCGCTTGAGGGTCGCCATCAACTCGTCGCTCACGACATCGGGCCGACGAATCGGCTTCACGAGTGCGCGGACCGGCGAGAACGCAGCTGCCTCGAGCATCGCCGCCCACCGCTCCGGGGTGTCCATGGGGGCCAGCGAGGCGTTGACGCTGTCGACGAGCCGCTGAGCGATGTCGACGGGGAACGGAACGCCGGCCTTCGGGGGCTGGGAAGACAGCCGCAGGGCTCGGATGACACGTCCGACGGCCAACGCGGCATCCACGTCACCGAACCACAGGACGAGCTCCTGCTCTTGTTTGTGGACCAAGGCGGCCTTGAGCTCGTCGACGAGCTTGGCGGCATCCTCGTCGCGGGCCACCGTCGGGTCTCCGGAGGCGGCCACGACGCTGCGCAGGTCACGCAGATCGAGGTGCTCCATCTGGCGCTGAGCGGCCTCGGCGCGGTCGAGCCATTCGGCGAGTCGTAGCTTGGGTAACAGCTCCTCGGCCATCTTCATCACCGAGGCTTCGGGCATCGGCGGGCGTCCTTCGGCTACTGCCCGTTCGTTCTCTTCGCGCACCCGCTGACGTACGGCTCCGAGCCCTTGGAGCGCCAGCTCGGCGATCGCGCGCTGCTCTTCGGGCAACTCGGCGAGCACGGTGTTGCGGTGCGCCTTGCCCGGGCGCAGGCGCTTGGGCTTGGGGCGCTGCGGGACTTCGGGTGGGGGAGTGAACGACGGACCGCGTCGCCCACCGTGGCTGTCTCGGCGCCTCGGATCACCACGGCCGTCGGATCGACCGTCCGGGCGACCACCCTCGCGGCGACCGCCGCCGTCTCGAGAGTCACCGCCGCCGGAAGTCCGCTTGTCGCGGCTGCGATCATCCCGGTCGCGCCGGGGACGACGATCGCCGTCGCGACCGCCGCGTCCACCCCGATCGTTGCGATCGCGCTTCGCCCTGGTCTCGAGGACAGGCTGGAAATCGCGTTCGACGGGCAGCAACTCGATGACGGCGGGTGGTGCCTTCTCGCGCCCGTGCACGACGCCGAGCACGGTGATGCCGTCGATCTCCTGTTCGACCTCGACCTTCAGCTCGTCGCCGACCTTCGAGCCGGCCGGCAGGACCGAGCCGTCGACGACACCTTTGGGCTGCCACGCGCCGGCCGCCCTCCAGGTCCAGGTGCCGTCACCGAGCGCGCTGGTGAGTTCGATGTCGATCCGTCGAGACATGGGGAACCACGGTACCGCCTGGAGGCCCACCAGCACCATTGACGGACGGGCGGAGAGGACGAGTACCGTCGCCGGGATGCCCATCTACGCGCTCGGCTCCCAGATCCCTCAGATCGAGGCCGACGCCTACGTGCACCCCGACGCCGTGATCATCGGTTCGGTCTCCATCGGATCACGAAGTTCGGTGTGGCCGGGCGCGGTGTTGCGTGGGGACGAGGGCGAGATCCGCATCGGCGAGTGCACGAGTGTGCAGGACAACAGCGTCTTGCACACCACCCCGGATGTACCGACCGTCGTCGGCAATCGATGCGTGATCGGTCACATGGTTCATCTCGAAGGATGCACTGTCCTGGACGACGTGCTGATCGGAAATGGTTCGATCGTCCTGCACGAGGTCGTCGTCCACCCGTGGTCGATCGTGGCAGCCAACACGGTCGTGCTCAACGGCACGGTCGTGCCGTCCGGATCGATCGCCGTCGGCTCGCCCGCCGTCGTGAAGGAAGGTCGTGCCAGGCCGGAGCTGATCACCGAGGGTGTGGACGCATATGTCGCCCGCGCCGAGCGCTTCCGTCTCGATCTGCGTCGGATCGACTGATGCGCATGCTGGTACTCAGCGTCCCGTTGGCTGACGCAGAGCTGGCAGCCGATCGGTTGTGGATGGCTGGAGCCGGCGCGGTCGAGGAGTGCGCCGCTGCCGAAGGCAGAGCCCGTCTCCGAACGGTGCTGGCGGACTCCGATCCGACGTCGCTGCGGCGCCTCGGTGATCTCGCGTCGACGTGGACCGTG
The DNA here is from genome assembly GCA_963701575.1 of uncultured Acidimicrobiaceae bacterium. Classification (GTDB taxonomy): domain Bacteria; phylum Actinomycetota; class Acidimicrobiia; order Acidimicrobiales; family Ilumatobacteraceae; genus Ilumatobacter. The sequence goes on along the minus strand of CAVPAQ010000019.1, from coordinate 130,863 downwards.
TCGTTCGAGGATGTCGATGACGAACCGGCCCAGTCGTGGCGCGAATTCGCCCGGCCGATCCAAATCAACGAGGCGCTCGTCATCCGACCGGCCTGGCACCCGCAGTCTGACGCGCCCGGCATCGTCGAGATCGCCATCGAGCCGGGTGGGAGCTTCGGGCTCGGTGATCACCCGACCACCCGACTGTCGGCCGACGCCGTATGGCGGCTGGTTCGGCACGGCGACCGAGTGCTCGACGTCGGCTGTGGCAGCGGCGTGCTCTCGATCGTCGCCGTCTGGCGTGGTGCAGGCCGCGTTCGGGCGATCGATGTCTCCGAGGCGGCGCAGGAGGCCACCGTCGACAACGCAGAGCGAAACCTGGTCGCCGATCGCATCGAGGCGGACACGTCGCCGATCGCGGAGATCGCCGGGCCGTTCGACATCGTGGTGGCGAACATTCTCGCGCCGGTGCTCGTGGCGATGGCACCCGATCTACGCCGGCTGGTCGCGCCGGGTGGCCGTTTGCTGGTGTCGGGCGTGCTGACCGGAGGCTATGCGCATGTGCTCGAGGCGCTCGAACCGATGCGCGTCGTGAGCAGTACCGACCTCGACGGGTGGTCGCTGGTCGAGTTGTGCCGCGCGGCGTCGCCGACGGACATGTCAGCGTCGGAGTAGCCGCCGGATCGCAGCAGCTGTCGGCTGGGCGGGTACAGCACCAGCGACGGTGGTCGCCAGTGCACCGGCGGCCGTGGCCCATCTGGCGGCGTCAGAGATGTCGTCGCCCGCCGAGAGGCGGGCGGCGAGTGCACCGCAGAAGGCGTCACCGGCACCCGTCGTGTCGATCACGGGTACCTCGAACGCTGGGATATGTGTGACGCCGCGAGCGGTGTGCACATCGGCCCCGGCGCCACCGAGCGTGGTCACCACGATCTCGCAACCCGTGTCGAGGAGGTGCTGGACCCCGCCCAACTGTTCGAGTTCGTGCTGGTTCGGCACGATCACGTTGCAACCGGCGATCAGCTCGGCCGGTAGGGGGGCGGCGGGGGCCGGGTTCAAGATCACGAGGCTGCCGTCGGCTCGTGCTGCTGCGAGGATCGCGTGCACGGTCGTGATCGGGATCTCGAGCTGTGCGAGCACGACCTTGGCGCGCGGTCGATCGGGACTCGGTGCCACGGAAGCGTTCGCCCCGGCGATCACGACGATCGAGTTCTCGCCGGTTGCGTCGACGACGATCAGAGCACGCCCGGTGGGGCCATCGACGGTGGTCGTGCATTCGGCATCGATGTGTTCGCCGGCGAGTACATCACGCAGCTGGTCTGCGGCCACGTCCGACCCGAGTGCCCCGACGAATGCGGTCGCTGCGCCGGATCTGGCTGATGCGACCGCCTGATTGAGCCCCTTGCCACCGGGATGCTCGGCGTACGTGTCACCGAGAACGGTCTCGCCGGGCCGTGGCAGGCGGACGGCGGTCGCGACAAGATCAAGATTGGCGCTGCCGACGACGCAGACGTCGAATCGGCCCGCCACCGTGGTGTCGATCTCAGCCGACGGAGCGGGCGCGGACGCCGATCGGGGCGATCAGGCGGAATCCGGCAGCATGCCGTTCGTCCTCGCTCTCGCCACCCCAGAATCCGTATTCGTGCTGGTCGCGTGCGAACGCCTGGCAGCTGACCCGAACCGAGCAACTGGCACACACCTCGCGAGCCGTCGCCTCGCGGCGTTCGCGAGCCTGCGGTCGCTCGGCAGGTGTTGGGAAGAAGAGGTGGGTCAGGCCCTTGCAGGCTGCTTGGCGCATCCAGTCGTCCTCGGTCGTGTCCCGAGCCCCGATGCTCTCGACTGCTGCCACGAAGGACCCCCTACCCATTGCCCGGGCAAGCCCGGATCGACGTCTTGAATGCTGAACGGTGACTGCTGAACGGTGACCGCTGAACGTTGACTTCAGCGAGCCGACATCGCCCCAAAACGACGTCGACCGAATCGTGACAATAGGCGCGGGTAATCGATCAGTCAATTGCATGTTGCAAGTACTTTCGCCGGGCGGTTTCGGTCGGGCCCGCCAGCGGCGGCTGGGGTGCCTGGGCACGTGTACGGTTGCGCTCATGGAGGTCGCCGAACGGATACGCAGCCACGGGGCGTCCCTCACCTCGGCGGAGCGACGGGTCGCCGAGGCGATCCTGGCCGCGCCGCAGGCGGTCGGATTCGGCACGGTCGCCGACCTCGCTCGCGCCGCTGATGTCGGCGCCGCATCGGTGGTTCGGCTGGCCACGAAGCTCGGCTTCGACGGCTACTCGGACCTCCAGCAGTGTGTGCAGCGCGACCTCACGCGTCAGCTGCGCCCTGCGGCCGAGCGCATCCACGAAGCGGTGACCGGTTCGAGGTCCGACCACGCCGCCGCCGAACTCTCCAACGTGCGGGCCACGTTGGAGGGCCTCGACGAGGCGGCGCTGGCGCAGTTCGTCGACCGCCTCTCCGATCTCTCGCGATCGGTCGCCGTCATTTCGGGTGACGCTTCGGCCGGCGTGAGTCATCAGTTCACGACCCAACTTCATCAACTGCGGCCCGGTGTGAGTTCGATCCGGGGCAGCGAGGTCACCGTTCGGCGCGAGCTCGCCTTGCTCGACGAGGATGCCACCGTCGTGGTGATCGACCTGAGGCGGTACGAGCAGTGGGTGCTCGATGCCCATCGCATCGTGCACGACCGTGGCATCTGGTCGGCCGGGCTGACTGACAGCGTGTTGTCACCGATCGCGGCCAAGGCGGCCGTCACGTTCCTGGTCGGAGCGAGCTCGATGGGCCCGTTCGACAGCCACGTCGGCACCCTGGCGTTGCTCAACTTGGTCGCGCTCGACGTCGCGACGGCGCTGCGGCAGTCGGCCACCGAACGGCTCGGTGTCGTCGAGGAGGCGTGGACGGACGGTCGCTCGCTCACCGATGGCAGCACCGCGTGATGCTCGCTGCGGCGGATGCCGACGGTCGGCGTCGATAGCCTGCGCCTCGTGTCTGCCAGCGTCGTCGAAGAAGCAAGTCGTCGCCGCACGTTCGCGATCATCAGCCATCCGGATGCCGGCAAGACGACACTCACCGAGAAGTTCCTGCTCTACGCCGGGGCGCTCGGCGAAGCCGGAGCCGTCAAAGCCAGGGCCGGGCGCCGTTCGGCGACCAGCGACTGGATGGAGATGGAACAGAAGCGGGGGATCTCGATCAGCTCGACGGCGCTGTCGTTCGACTATCGGGGCCATCAGCTCAACCTGCTCGACACCCCCGGCCACCGCGACTTCTCCGAGGACACCTACCGCGTGCTGTCGGCCGTCGATGCCGTCGTCATGGTGCTCGACAGCGCAAAGGGCATCGAACCGCAGACATTGAAGTTGTTCGAGGCCTGTCGATCGCGGAATCTGCCGGTGATCACGTTCCTCAACAAGTACGACCGGCCCGGCCGCGAGCCACTCGAGTTGCTCGACGAGATCGAGGAGCAGATCGGGTTGCGTCCGACGCCGGCCACGTGGCCGGTAGGGATATCCGGCGACTTCCGCGGTGTGGTCGATCGTCGCACCGGCGAGTTCACCCGCTTCACCAGAACGGTGCGGGGCAGTGCCATTGCTCCGGAGGAACTCGTCGACGCCGAGCGAGCCGCAGCGGAGGAGGGCGGAGCGTGGACCCACGCACAGGAGGAATCCGGACTGCTCGACGCGATCGGTGCCGATGTCGATCTCGAGTCGTTCCTGGCCGGCGAGTCCACGCCGGTGTTCGTCGGCTCGGCGCTCACGAACTTCGGGGTGCGTAGCCTGCTCGACGCCATCGTCGACCTCGCACCGGCGCCCGAACCCCGCGAGACCATCGACGGCGGGCGACGTCCGCTCGACGGCGAATGTTCGGCGTTCGTGTTCAAGGTGCAGGCGAACATGGATCGATCGCATCGCGATCGCATCGCGTTCGTGCGTATCTGTTCGGGTCGGTTCATGCGCGGCATGGTGCTCACCTGCGACCGCACCGGCAAGCCCTTCGCGACGAAGTACGCCTCGACAGTCTTCGGCGCCGAGCGTACGACGGTCGAGGAGGCCTATCCCGGCGACGTCGTCGGCCTCGTGAACGCAACCGGTTTGAACATCGGCGACTCCTTGTTCGAGACGGAGCAGGTGACGTTCCCGCCGATTCCGCGTTTCTCGCCGGAGGTGTTCGCGAGCGCCAGGCCGCTCGACACCGCCAGGTCCAAGCAGTTCCGCAAAGGGCTTGCTCAGCTCGACGAAGAGGGCGTGGTGCAGGTGCTCCGCGATCCCGAAATGGGCGACAGCGCTCCGGTACTCGCCGCCGTCGGTCAGCTCCAGTTCGATGTATTCGCCAACCGGCTCGACGTCGAATTCAACTCGCCGATCGAGGTGCTGTCGGCCCCCTACGATTCGATCCGTCTCACCGATGAGGTCTCCGCCAAGCGGCTGCGTGAGATCGGTGGCATCCGAATCATGCAGCAGGGCGACGGCCGGCTCGTTGCGTTGTTCGAGAGCAGATATCGCCTGCAGCGGATCGAGAAGGACGAACCCGAACTGGTGCTCGACCACATCATCGCCGGCTGATCACTGCCACCCCTCGACGTGGCACACTGGCAGACATGGTGAAGCCTGTTCACGAATGGTCGGAGACGGGGCATGTCGATCCCGATCACAACGCCGACAGCGAGCACTATCGCGCCGACGGCAGCCTGAAGAAGCACTTCTACGAATCCGAGCTGGCCCGGCTGCAGGAGGAACTCGTGAAGCTTCAGTACTGGGTCAGCACGCACGGGCTGCGCGTGTTGATCATCTTCGAGGGGCGGGGTTCGGCCGGCAAGGGCGGTGTGATCAAGCGCATCAGCGAGCGCACCAGTCCACGCATCGTGCGCACCGAGGCACTGCCGAAACCGACAGAGCGCGAGCAAACCCAGTGGTACTTCCAGCGCTACGTGCCGTCGCTGCCATCGGGCGGGGAGATCGTGTTGTTCGATCGCAGCTGGTACAACCGTTCGAACGTCGAGTGGGTGATGGGGTTCTGTACTCCCGAGCAGCACCAGGAGTTCTTACGCACGTGTCCCGAGTTCGAGCGGATGCTGGTTCGGTCGGGGATCGTCCTGCTCAAGTATTGGTTTTCGGTCAGCTACGAGGAGCAGGAGCGTCGTTTCGAGGCCCGCAATCGAGAACCGCTCAAGCGTTGGAAACTCTCGGAGATGGACCTCGAAGAGCACCGCCGTTACGTGCGCTACTCGATGGCGAAGGACACGACGTTTCAGTACACCGACATCAAGCAGGCGCCCTGGTACGTCGTGCCGTCCGACGACAAGAAACGCGCGCGGCTCAACTGCATCAGCCACATCTTGTCGTCGATCCCGTATCAAGACATCGTGCCCGAGCCGGTCATGATTCCCGACCGCTCGGACGAGCCGTACATCCGTCCACCGATCCAAGACCAGACCTTCGTCCCCCAGCTGTACTGAGAGGCCGCACAGTTCTACCGTGTCGACCGCCGACTGGTCGAAGGTGCGACCGTCATCAGTGATCAGCCTGCCAGTCGTCCTGGTTGACGAGGACGAACAACCAGATCATCGCGGGAACCGCGGTGACGGCTGCGAAACCGAACACGATCACCAGGCCGATCAGGGTCGGCCGCGCTCCGGCGCCCTGGCTGATCGTGAGGTGGTCGACGAGCAGGTCGGGATACTGGGCAACGCCCCACCCGACCACGATCGATGCCACGGCGACCACGGCGGTGAACCGGGCGATCGCCCACCGACGCTGACGCAACAGTACGAGCGTCGCACTGCCGGCGACCGCCGACGAGATCACGAAGAGGAGTCCGCGGGTGTGGAGGCCGCTCGCCAGCGTTTCGGCGTCGAGTTCGAGGGTGACGGCGGCCGCCAACGCGGCACCGCCGGCGACGAGCCCCGACCAGAACGCCTTCGCACCGAGCTGATCGGCGAGCTGGCGGTCGCCCCCGCGCTGTGCATCGGCCGCCAGGAACGTGGCGGCCAGGAACGCCACGGTGAGCACGGCGAGCACACCGCCGATCCACGACGTGGGTCCGGTCCACGATGACCAGATGTCGCCCGAACCGGCGATCGGCACGCGTCCGCTCGCGATCGCACCGGCGATCATGCCGAGGAAGAACGGCGTGACGACCGACGAAGCCGCGAAGACGATGCCGTGCAACTGTGCCTCGCGCACCGACGCCGAGAACTTCCGGAACGCGAACGCGCCGCCGCGCAGCACGATCCCGAGCCCCACGAGCAGCCAGGGAACGTACAGGGTCGTCATGATCGCCCCGAACGCGGTCGGGAACCCCGTCCACAAGAACACCAAGATGTAGACCAGCCAGACGTGATTCGCCTCCCACACCGGACCGATCGAACGATCGATCTGGGAGCGCAGGTGAGCGCCCTGGCGGGCGTCACCGGCAAGCAGATCCCACACTCCGCTGCCGAAGTCGGCACCGCCGAGGATCGCATAGGCAACGACGCCGAGGAACATGAGCGCGGCAGCGAGATCGGCGAGGCTCATCGTTCGCTCTGACTGGACACGAGGTCGCCACCCGGTCCGTACGGCGTCGGGAGATCGAGGGCCTCGTCATCGCGCCAGCGTCGGGCCATGCCCAACAGCACCTTGGTGGCGATCACGGTCATGCTCGCGTAGATCAGCACCATGGCGGTCAGACTGATCCAGATGCCCGAGTTCGTGGTGACGGCATCCTCGACGCGCATCACCCGGTACACGATCCAAGGTTGTCGGCCGACCTCGGTCGTGGTCCAGCCGGCCTCGAGCGCGACCCAGGCCAGCCCGCCCGCGGCAACCGTGGCCCTCAGGAACCATCGCGAGTCGAAGACAGCATCCGTGTCGCCGTATCGCCGACGTCGTAGCGCCCACCATGCCGCAATGGCGATCATGGCCGTGCCCGCGCCCACCATGATCTGGAATGCGAGGTGCACCACGTTGGCGGGAGGTTGTTCGTCGGCGGGGATCTGGTCGAACCCGATGATCTCGGTGTCGAACGAGTTGCCGGCGAGCAGCGATCCCAACTTCGGGATCTCGATGCCCCACCGAACCTCGCCGTCGATCAGCACCCCGCCGATCACGACCGGGGCATTCGACTCGGTCGTCGTCGCCAACTCCATGGCGGCGAGCTTCGACGGCTGTTGGGTATCGAGGCGGCCACCGGCGACGTGGCCGATCGCGGGCTGCAGCAGGGCCGCGACCGCAGCGAACACGAACGGCACAGTGAATCCGAGGCGGTGCGAGCGGTCGCGACGGCCACGCAGCATCCCGACGGCGTACACGGCGGCAACGAGGAACCCGGTGACGGCGTAGGCGGCGACGAACATGTGGGCGAATTGCGGCCACAGCGCATCGTTGAACATCGCTGCGATCGGGTCGACATCGGTGACCGTGCCGTCCGGGAGCAGGGTGAACCCGGCGGGCGCGTTCATCCAGGCGTTCACGGCCAGAATGCAGAACGTACCGAGCAGTCCCGAGAGCATGATCGGAATCAACGTGCGCAGATGGACCTCCGGCCGCAACCTGCCCCACCCGTAGAGATAGATCCCCAGGAAGATCGCCTCGAGGAAGAAGGCGATGCCTTCCATCGCAAAGGCCAGACCGATGACATCGCCGTACGTCGACATCAGGCCCGGCCACAGGAGCCCCATCTCGAAGCTCAGGATCGTGCCGGACACGGCACCGATCGCGAACAGTACGGCCGACGCCTTGCCCCACTTCTTCGCGAGCGCGAGGGCCTCGGCGTCGTCGTGACGGATGCCCCGCCGGTGGAGCACGTAGATCATCGCCGGAAGTGCCACCCCGAAGCAGGACAGCACGATGTGGAACCCGAGCGAGAGCGCCATCTGATAGCGCGCCGCCATCAACTGCTCGACGGCCAGCATGCTCAGCATCCGACCTTGGGCACTCGACACCATGGGGGAGAGGTGTTCACTGCGCGACATCGTAGGGAGCTGCCGGGAGAGGACGGCGCGTTGTGACACCGATCACGATCCAGGTTCGGACCCCATCGAGGATGGGATCACCGCGGTGGTGATCCGGCGAGCAGTATGGTTTCGTCATGACGGAATCGGGAAGATGCCGGTGGTGTCGAAGGGTGTTGCCCGATCGAGTCGGTCCCGGCCGCCCTCGCCAGTTCTGCTCGCAGCGGTGCCGGCAGTGGGACTGGGTGTCGAGGCAACGAGCACGCGAGCTCGAACTGAGTGAGGGCGAGCTCGTGATCGCGCGCAGCGAGCTCGACGCGTTGCACGACGACCTCTACGTGTTGGCGTGCGCGGTGGACGACGCCGAACGCGACCTGGCGGCGGCGGGCAAGAAACCGACGGCCAGGGAGCTGAGCGAGCTGATCGGCTGGCTGCTCGACGCCGCCAGACCCCTGAGAGACCGAGAACTCTCCGCACCCGACGTACCGCCCCACAAAACGTCATGACGATATACCCCAACAGGCACGGGGAGCGGAGGGCGATCCGACGTGTGTGACCGGTGAGATGATCGCTCGAGGCCGTGGGCGTTGCACGTGACGCGGGCTGTAGCGCTGCGGCATGTTCGGCCGGCGACATGATCGTCGGAGTACCTGGTGGTGCGTGGAGATTGATGGGCGTTGCACGTGACGCGGGCTGTAGCGCTGCGGCGTGTTCGGCCGGCGAGATGGGCGGGATACTTCCGGTGAACGCCCATAATCTCCGTTATGTCAACCACGCCTGACGCGCCCGATATTCCTTCTGGAAATCGTCAAGACTGAGGGCGCCGTACGTCCAGTTCAGGACGCCGAGACGCCTCCCGCTCACCGGGTTGGATTCCAGCGGCACTGCGGGCGGACCGATACCCAACTGTCCCTGTTGGAGGAGGAACCGCAGTCATGCAACGTTCGATCACATCTCGCCACAGAGCACGCCGCCCCGTGCTCAGCGCGCTCGCGATCGGAGTGCTGCTCTCGCTGGCGCCCGTCGCAACCGTCACGGTGGTCGCCAAGGCTCCCGCGTCAGCGGTGACCGGCCTCGCCCGTGGTGCGCGTGGCGAATCCGTCCGGGCCGTCCAGCAGGCGCTCGTCAACCAAGGCATGTCGGTCCCAGGCGGTGTCGACGGCATTTTCGGCTCCGGCACCGAGGCGGCGCTCAAACAGTTCCAGAAGCAGCATGGTCTGCCCCGAACCGGGATCGTTTCCGACGCAACCGCGCTCGAACTCGGGCTGGCCTCCAGTCCCCTGCTGGGTCTCACGCAGGGCGTTCGTGGCGCAGCGGTCGTCGAACTGCAGCAGAAGCTCATGGCAGCCGGTGTTCACGTGCCGGGCGGTGCCGACGGCGTCTTCGGCTCCGGAACGGCCGAGGCGGTCAAGCAGTTCCAGAAGCAGCACTCCTTCTCCCCCACTGGCCAGGTGGATGCCTCCACAGCCGCTGCGCTCGCCGGCGTCTCGGCAGCCGGCGCAACCAGTACGTCGTCGAACTCGTCGGCTCTCGTCGGCTTGAAGATCGGTATTCGAGGATCTGCGGTGAAGAAGTTGCAGAGGAAGCTGATCGCAGCGGGCTTCACGGTCGTCGGTGGCGCCGATGGGGTGTTCGGTGTGCTCACCTCGAACGCGTTGCGGTCGTTCCAGAACGCCAACGGGTTGAGCGTGACCGGTGTCGTCGACGAGGCCACCGGCTCGGTGTTGGCGAAGGTCAAGACGGATTCGGGAACGCCGGGCGGAGCCTCGCACGACCCGACCGTGACGTCCTCGCCGCTGCTGGGCTTGAAGTACGGCTCGCTCGGAAGCGACGTCAAGGCGCTGCAGCAGACGCTGATCGACGCTGGAGTGCGCGTACCAGGGGGTGCAGACGGCGTGTTCGGTCTCGCCACCCAGGCCGCACTCAAGACGTACCAGGCCGGTCGTGGGCTGGAGCAGACGGGTCGCGTCGACGAGGCGACCGCCAACGCCCTCGCGTCGGCCGGTGGCTCGGGCGCGGCCGGGTCGAGCCCGCTCGTCGGCTTGAAGTACGGCTCGCTCGGCAACACGGTGAAGCAACTCCAAGAGGCCCTGATCAAGGCCGGCGTCACCGTGCGTGGTGGAGCTGACGGCATCTTCGGTCCGGCCACGACCAACGCTGTGAAGGACTTCCAGAAGTCGCAGGGACTCGACGCAACCGGCAGCGTCGATACCGCGACCGCGGCCGCGCTCGCCAATCCGAAGCCCGTCACTGGTGGCTCTTCACAGAACGCAGGCGGCTACGCCGCATACGGCGAGAAGGGCGCCCGCGTGATCTCGCTCCAGTCGGCGCTGGTCAGAGCCGGTGTCGCCGTTCGCGGCGGTGTCGACGGAGACTTCGGTGCCGGCACCAGCGCCGCGGTCATCGAGTTCCAACGAGCGAAAGGGTTGAGCGTCACGGGCAAGGTCGACGATGCGACCGCCGCCGCGCTCGGGCTCCAGAAGGCGCCCGCGCCGGCAGCTCCCGACACGACCAACGTCTCGATTTCGGTCTTCCCGGTGCAGGGCCGATGCGCCTACGGCGACAGCTGGGGGTACGCACGTAGCGGCGGGCGCACCCATCTCGGCGTCGACATCATCGCCCAGACCGGCAAGCTGCTGTACGCCGTCGAGAGCGGCACGATCACCAAGGCCTACTACGACTACCCGGGTTCGCTGGCCGGGAACGGTCTGCGCCTCACCCGGCCCGACGGCACGTACTACTTCTACGCCCACCTGGCCGGATTCGCCGACGGCATCGGGACCGGTTCGAAGGTGAAGGCCGGTCAAATCCTGGGCACCGTCGGCAATACGGGCAACGCGGGCACCGCACACCTGCACTTCGAGGTGCATCCCCGTGGCGGCTCGGCCGTGAACCCGTATCCGATCGTCAAGGCGGTCGATGGCTGCTCCAGGACCGAACCACTCCCGCAGGGATGAGCTGAGCCCGGTGAACGACGAAGGGACCAGGACGCGTCGATGGGTATGTGACCCTCGCCACCTACTCTGATCCGATGACGGTCGTCGACATTCAGCTGAGCCCGGCGAACAACGACTGGGCCGTGGTGCGGGAGGCGACGATCGAGGCAGAACGTCGTGGGTTCGGAGCCTTGTTCGTGTTCGATCACCTGGCTGGTCAGCCGCTCGGTGGGTCCACCATGATCGAGTGCTTCGCACTGCTCGGTGCGCTGGCGGAGGTCACCGAACGGGTCGAACTCGGCATCATGGTCGCCAATGTGTGGAACCGCCAGGTCGGCACGCTGGTGTCTGCGGCCGCGTCGGTTGCCATGCTCTCCGGTCGACCGTTTCACCTCGGGATCGGGGCCGGTGCCTCCCCCACCAGCACGTGGGCGCTCGAACAGCATGCGGTCGGTGCCGTCGTCGAACCCTCGCTGGACGCCCGTCACGCCCGAGTGTCGGAGGTGATCGACCTCGCTGCTCGCGAGTGGTCGGCCGACCGCGACGAAGCGTTGGCGACGTTTCCCCGACCCACTCCCCCGCCGACCCTGATCGTGGGTGTCAACAGCGAACGGCTGAGCAGAATCGCCGGCCGCAGCGCGGACGGCATCAATGTGCCGTGGCGGCACCCTCGCCGCGACGCCTTCATCGTCGCTGCCGACGAGTGCGCAGGCGGTCGCCCCTTCATCCGTACCGCCTACACCGTGTACGAGTCCGCCCTGCTCGATCCGGATCACCCCGAGCGGGTCGCGATGACCGAACGCCGTATCGATCGTCTGGTGCTCGCCGTGTTCGACCCTCTCGACGACTGGATTGCCGGTTCGTACTGACGCCCCTGCCAGCTCGTCGTCGCTGAGGAAAACGCCGCCGATCGCGAACCTGGTGTCGAACGGAATCGAGGACGGCCCCAGCGACGTACACGGATCGATCCCGTTCGACCGTGGCGACGCTCCTCGGGCGCCAGCTGGCTGCTGACAAAGGCTGTGCAGCAGCCGCGAAGGTGTAGCGTTGTGGTTGTCGCAGAACCCGCCCGGGAGAGTCGGCATCACAGCCAGTGATGACGGCGCCGAAGGAGCAACCACCCCGGAATCTCTCAGGCACACGGACCGGTCGGGCGAGGCAACGCTGGAAAGCAGGCGATGTTCGCATCGCCTCGCCGACGGGGAAAGCCCTGCATGATCGGGTGAAACTCTCAGGTACCGATGACAGCGGGGGCATCAGGAACCACATCATGTCGGAGGGCCTCGTGTCGACACCATTCAGCGAACTACTCGGAAGTGACGACTTCGTCGGGCGCCATATCGGGCCCAGCCCCGACGATCTGGCCGACATGCTGGCGGTGATCGGCGTCGACAGCGTCGAGGAGCTCATCGACGAGACGGTTCCGCCGGCGATTCGCCTCGATGGCGAGCTGTCCTTGCCCGGACCGCGCACCGAGTCCGACGTACTGTCCGAGCTGCGCTCGATCGCCGCCCGCAACCACACGATGACCAGCCTGATCGGTATGGGCTACTACGGCACGATCACGCCGCCGGTCATCCGAAGGAACGTGCTCGAAGACCCTGCCTGGTACACCGCGTACACCCCGTACCAACCCGAGATCAGTCAGGGACGCCTCGAGGCCTTGCTGAACTTCCAGACGATGGTGTGCGACCTGACCGGTCTCGACCTGGCGAACGCATCGCTGCTCGACGAGGCGACCGCTGCCGCCGAGGCAATGGCGCTCGCCCGTCGCGCGACACGGGGCGATCGCCGCCGGTTCTTCGTCCATCGCGACACTCACCCCCAGACACTCGCCGTGCTGGCAACCCGCGCCGAGCCGGTGGGCGTCGAGCTCGTGGTCGGCGACCTCGAGTTGCTGTCGGGCGATGGCTTCTTCGGTGCCCTGTTCAGCTATCCCACCTCGAGCGGTGAAATCGTCGACTGGTCCCGGGCGATCGACCTGGCCCATCAGCTCGGAGCGCAGGCGATCGTCACGACCGATCTCCTTGCGTGCGTGCTCCTGGAGTCGCCGGGCGCGCTCGGAGCCGACATCGCTGTCGGATCCGCGCAACGGTTCGGCGTGCCGATGGGATTCGGCGGTCCACACGCCGGATTCATGGCAGTGCGCGAATCGGCCGCTCGCTCGCTGCCCGGTCGACTGGTCGGCGTCAGCACCGACAGCGCCGGGCGGCCGGCCTTGCGCCTCGCGCTCCAGACTCGTGAACAGCACATCCGCCGTGAGAAGGCGACCAGCAACATCTGTACGGCGCAGGTGCTGTTGGCGAACATCGCCGGTCTGTATGCAGCCTGGCACGGGCCTGACGGGCTGCGTCGAATCGCCCAGCGGGTGCACGGCATCACCACGCTAGTGGCACACCATCTCGTCGAACACGGGGCCGAGCTCGCCCACGCCACCTGGTTCGACACGATCGCGGTCACCGGCGTGTCTGCTGATTCGGTCATCGCTGCTGCCGAGCAGCGCGGTATGAATCTGCGCCGTGTGGACGGGTCGACGGTCGGGATCTCGTTCGACGAGACGAGCACGCTGGCGATCGCTGCGGAAGTCGTCGACTGCCTGGGCGTCCCTCCCCTGTCCGATGTCGAGGACGCACCGTCCACGATTCCCGACACGCTGGTGCGCACCGGCGAGATACTGCCCCAGGCGGTGTTCCACCAACATCACAGCGAGCATCAGATGCTGCGGTATCTCCGGCGGCTCTCCGATCGCGACCTCGCGCTCGATCGCACGATGATTCCGCTGGGCTCGTGCACGATGAAGCTGAATGCCACCAGCGAGATGGAGCCCATCAGCTGGCCCGAGTTCGCCGACATCCATCCGTTCGCCCCCGAGCACCAGACGACCGGCTACCGCCAGTTGATCGAAGAGCTCGAAGCAACGCTCGCGGAGATCACCGGGTACGACGCGGTCAGCCTGCAACCCAATGCGGGTAGCCAAGGCGAGTTCGCCGGGCTGCTGGCGATTCGGGCCTACCATCGCAGCCGCGGCGACACGCAACGCACGATCTGCCTGATCCCCGCGAGCGCTCACGGCACGAATGCGGCGAGCGCGGTGATGGCCGGTATGGACGTCGCCGTGGTCGCCTGCGACGAAGCCGGCAACATCGACACCGCGGATCTTCAGCTCAAGATCGCAGCCGCCGGCGATCGCCTGGCGGCGATCATGGTGACGTACCCGTCGACACACGGCGTGTTCGAACTGGGGATCCGCGACCTGTGTGCGATGGTGCACGAAGCGGGTGGACAGGTGTACGTCGACGGAGCCAACCTCAACGCGTTGGTCGGTTTGGCCCAGCCCGGCGAGTTCGGGTCCGACGTGAGCCATCTCAACTTGCACAAGACCTTCTGCATCCCGCATGGCGGCGGCGGTCCCGGCGTCGGTCCGATCGGCGTGCGGGCGCACCTGGCGCCGTTCCTGCCCGGCGACCCGCTGGGACCGGCCGGCCAGGCGGTGGGCCCCGTGTCCGCCGCCCGTTTCGGGTCGGCCGGCATTCTGCCGATCCCGTGGGTGTACCTGAAGTTGATGGGAGGTTCGGGTTTGCGGCGAGCGAGCGAGTTGGCGATCACGAACGCCAACTACGTGGCGAGGCGCCTCGATGCTGCGTTCCCCGTGCTGTACACCGGCGCCAACGGCCGGGTCGCCCACGAGTGCATCATCGACCTGCGCGACATCACCCACGCGACCGGCGTCACCGTCGACGATGTCGCAAAACGACTGATCGACTACGGGTTCCACGCCCCGACCATGAGCTTTCCCGTGGCGGGCACGCTGATGATCGAGCCGACCGAGAGCGAGGACCGACATGAGCTCGATCGGTTCTGCGACGCGATGCTGGGGATCAAGGACGAGATCGACCGGATCGCCGCGGGAGCGGTGGTGCTGGAGACGAGCGCGCTCCGTGCCGCACCACACACGATCGCCGACCTACTGGCCTCCACCGACCGCCCATACAGCGCGGAAGCCGCTGCGTTTCCGGTCGCGTCGCTGCGATTGGACAAGTACTTCCCGCCTGTCTCCCGGATCGACGGCGCCTATGGAGATCGTCATCTCGTGTGTAGTTGCGAGCCGCTCGAGGCGTACGCCAGCGCGCTCTGAGGCGATCGCCGTCGCTCGGATCGGACGCCTGAGCCGGTTGGCCGGTGCAGCCGACCAGCTCGGTTGGGCGGGTACGTTGTCGGCGTGAGATTGCCCGAGCGACTGTGTGCCGTCGATCGCCGCTGGCTCTCGGTCGGCGGGGGCATCTCGGCAATCGTGGTGTCGATCGCCGTGATCGTGGTGTCGGCCGGGAACTCGTCCGGACAGCCGGAGATCAGCGAGCCGACAGCCGACGAGTCGACGACAACCGCGACCGTCGCTTCGACGTCCAGTGGTTCGACCAGCACCACCGGCACGATCGGCACCGTGACCACGAGCACCATCGCCCCGACATTGCCCAGTGAGGAGGGTCTCGACGCGTACCGGCTCGAGGTCGATCCCGATGATCCGGCCGTCGCGGCGCGGCCCGAACCCCTCGATGTACCGGCCGATGAACCACCGCCCAACACGATCGCTCCACCCGCGTGGGCGGCGAGTACTCGAATCACCGATGGCGGGTATCTGGGCACCGATGTCGGATGCGCGGACGATGTGTCGGCCGCCGCTCTCGACCGGTTCTTCGCCGCACGGCTCGGCCCCGTACTCGGGTGGGACTACCAGCACGTCTATCCGCTCGGTGGCGACCGGTATCTGTGGCTGTTCCAGGACGCGTTCATCGATCACACCGGAACCGTCACCACGCTGGGTCCGGCCCGATTCGTCCACAATGCTGCACTGGTGCAGCAGGGCAGCTGCTTCCAGTTGCTCCATCAGGGCACCACCAACGCGCCGGATGCATTCGAGATCGGAGATGGTGGAGCGGATCTGCGTACCAGATGGTTCTGGCCGATGGGTGGCGAGCTGGCCGACGGCCAGCTCTGGGTGTTCTGGGCCGAGATGATCAAGGACCCGTACAACCCCGACCCACCCGACGGATTGGGTTGGCATCCGCAGCGGACCTACATCGCGAGCTATGAGGCGGAGACGATGAGGCGGACCTCGTTCATGCTGGCGCCGAACAGCAACGCGGTGCCGATCTACGGCTACGCGGTGAGTTCCGACGGCTCGCACACCTACCTGTTCGGCAACACGTTCGAGCAGAATCTCTTCCGCGAGGGAGGATTCTGGGCCGGACCGCACTCGGCCAGGGACATGTGGCTCGCTCGGGTTCCGCGCGGCCGGATGACCGACGCACCCGAGTATCGCACCAGCGATGGGTGGTCGCCCGATCCGGCCGATGCCGTACCGATCGTCAGTCGATTCTGGGCAGAGAACCCGATGCAACCACGCTATCTCGAGGGTCAGTGGGTCGCAGCGACCGCCGTCGACGGCTATTGGGGAGATCATCTGGCGATCGACGTCGCTGCGCAGCCATGGGGCCCGTGGACGACCGTGCAGTACAGCGAACTGCTACCGCGCGGTGCCGATCCGTTGATGAACACGTATCACGCCCAGCCGCTGCCGTGGCGAGACGGATTCGGCTCGGTGCTGATCACCGTGTCGAACAATGGTCGAGACATGGCTCGCGATGCCTACGGCACGCCGTCTCGGTACCGCCCGATGGTCATCTTCGCCCCGTATCAACCGACGCCGGCGTCGACCCCGACGAGTACCACCCCCTCCTCCACCACCACTACCACCACCACGCCGCGTCGGACGACGACCAGTACCACCACGACGAGCACGAGCGTGCCGGCAACGACGTCGACCAGCACGTCCACGATCGCACCATCGACCTCCACGACGATCTCGACGACGATCTCCCCGACGTCCATCCCGACGTCCTCGACCCTTCCGACGAGGTCGACCTCGACGTCGTCGACGTTGCCACCGACCTCGACCTTGCCGACGACCTCCACCACCACGGCCCCGTCCACCTCACCCACTACGGCGACGTCCACCAGCACGACCGTGCCGTAGCTCTGAGCCCGAGGCCAAAGTGCGGCGCGTTGCCGCGGCGTCCCCTAGCCTGCTGACGATGAACGACGACTTCGGACGATCCGACAGCCTCACCGATCTGATCAACCTGTTGGCAGCTCCCATCGCGGGTGGCATCCGAACCGTCGAACAGATGCGACGTGCCGTCGACGAGTTCCTGCGCTCGATCGAGAACCTCAATCGCACGATGGAGAACCTCAACGAGGCGGCAACACGCATCAATCGCCTGGTGTCGGACATCGAGGAACCGGTCAGGGCGATGATGCCTCAGATCACCCGTTCCGTGAAAGCCGCGGATGAGATGACCAAGCTGCTCGAGGCGCCGGTGCGAGCCGTGGCTCCCAATATCGAGCGGGCGGTCGAGGCGATCAGCTCGCCGGGATTCGCGACCCTGCCGAATCAGCTGGGCGACTTCATGGGTGCGCTCGGTGAGATCTCCAGGCGGCTCGGGCCGCTCACCTCGTTCGCCGAGAACGCCGGGGGCCTGTTCGGAGGCCTTCGGATGCCTGGAGGCGGCGCACCACGTGGTGCGCCGTCCGCGAACCCAACTCCTGCACCGCCGTCGCGGCCGGCAGAGACAACCGGTACGCCGGCCCTCCGCCAGACGGTGTCGAAGGTGCCCGCCAAGCAGACGACGGCGAAGAAGACGACCGCGAAGAAGACGACCGCGAAGAAGACGACCGCGAAGAAGACGACCGCGAAGAAGACGACCGCGAAGAAGACGACGGCGAAGAAAACCCCTGCGAAGAAGACGACGGCGAAGAGGACCGCTGCGGACAAGACCGCCGCCGAGCGCACCGCTGGGTAGCGCGGCGGCGCCGGGCGGCGTCGTTCACACGAAGGGCAGAGTGACGACCATGCCGCTCAACTGCGAGCCGCGCACGTCGACGACGACTGGGTGGCCGATCTCGATGTCGGGGCGCACGAACGCCAGTGCGATGCCATGTTCGAGCACCGGCGAATAGTTGCCAGAGGTCACGGTACCGACCTCGATCTCACCGTCGAGCACGCTGCAGCCGCCACGTGGTGGCCGCCTGCCGTCCGTCGAAATGCCACGCAGTCTGCGGTGCAGGCCCCGCTCGCGCTCGGTCAGCAGCGCTGATCGGCCTCGGAACTCGGGCTTGTCGAACGCGACGACCCACCCCAAGCCAGCCTGTAACGGCGTGATGCCTGGCCCGAGTTCGTGTCCGTGAAGCGGTAGGCCCGCCTCCAAGCGCAAGGTGTCGCGTGCGCCCAGACCTGCGGGACGCACCCCTGCCGAGCTCAACGCCTCCCACAACGATGGTGCCGCATCGGCGGGGACCGCGATCTCGATGCCGGGCTCGCCGGTGTAACCCGTGCCGGCGACCACGACCGGATGACCCTGCCAGACACAGTCGGCGACGCGAAACCGCCCGACCTCGGCTGCCTGCGGGAAGCAGCCTGCAACGAGCTCGCGGGCCTGGGGGCCCTGCACCGCAAGGACCGCGCGGGACGAGGTGATGTCCGTTCCGCCGATCGCGTCGGTGACTCGGCTGGTGTTCGACGCATTCGGCATCACGTCGAACACGGGATCGTCGCCCGGGTGCCACCACACGATGATGTCGTCGAGCACCGATCCGTCGGCCTCGTCGAGCAGATGTGTGTACTGGGCGCGACCTGGACCGATCTTGGCGAGATCGTTGGTGAACGCCACTTGCAGCGTGGCGAACGCCTCCGCGCCGGTGAGGCGGACGGTGCCGAGGTGCGAGACGTCGAACATCACGGCGCCCGATCGACACGCCAGATGTTCATCGATCGTGCCGGTGTATTCGAGCGGCATCTCCCACCCGCCGAACGGCACCATCTTGGCGCCCAGCCTGCGATGTACTGCGTCGAGCGGAGAACGGTTGCTCATTCGAGCGCTTATTGGGCGACGGCCACGGGGACGTCGTAACCCAGTGGCACCAGCTGGGCGTCGACCTCGTCCTTCACGCCTGCGAGCGACAGCACGTTGAGGACGCCTTGGCCCTTGGCGAGGACGTCGATCAGCTCATCGCCTTGGGCGAGCACGACCGAGTTGCCGTTGATGACGAGGTGCGCCGACGAGATGTCGGTACTGACGTGTTCGCGCAGGTAGTTGAAGACCTCGCGAACGGATTCCAGCTTGATCCCCGCGTCGAGCAGCGTCTTGATGACGCGCAGCTCGAGCAGATCCTTGTAGCTGTACGAGCGGCGACTGCCGCTGCCGGACGCGTCGGAGAGCGAAGGTCGAATCAGGTCGGTCCTCGCCCAGTAGTCGAGTTGCCGGTATGTGATACCGACGACCTTCGCCGCGTGTGTCCCGCTGAACCCGTCGCTCATCGCAAACTCCGTTTCGTCGTGCTGCACCCGTGTGGTCCGGTGCGCAGCTGCCTGCCCCAACCAGGTCCGAATCACGGCCGACGCACGTGTTCGTACACCGGTGTAACTACGGAGCTGTGAGCCTACGCGCGAGCGTGGGCCTCGTCAACGCCAGAGCGGGATGATTTGGCGAACCCCTGGTCAGCTCGCGAAATCGTCAGGACTCACGTTCTCGATGAAGTCCTTGAACTCGTCGATGATCTCCTCGGCTTCTTCCTCGGGCTCGGGCTCGGGGACCTGGCCGACTTCGTCGAGCATCTGATCGGAGGCGAAGATCGGCACATCGCATCGCACCGCAAGCGCGACCGCATCGGATGGCCGCGACGAGATGACGCGCTCCCCCGCCGCAGTGGTCAGGTGCAACTCGGCGTAGTACGTGTGATCTCGCACCTCCGTGATCACGACGTTGTCGAGCGACGCGCCGAGCAGCTCGATCACTGATACGAAGAGGTCGTGAGTGAGCGGTCTCGGTGGCTCGATGCCCTCGATCGCGTAGTGGATCGCTGATGCTTCGGCGCTGCCGATGTAGATCGGTACGAGGCGGCGGGAGCCGCCCTGCTCCTGGAGGAGCATCATCGGGGTGTTCGCGGGGATTTCGACTCGCACACCCAGCAGTTCCATCGGTGTCACAAGATCACCCTACTCCCCTGTCGGACGGTGGCACCGGTCGCCCCATCGCAAGCACCGGCCGGTCGGTCACGATTCGAAATGGTGGCGCAACGCCTGGCGCGTCATGGCAGCGCGCAGCTTGGCGCCCAGAGCGTCGAGTCGATGGAGTTCTTCCAACGCAGCGGCGCGCGCCTCGGGGTTGCGCTGCCGAAAACGGGGCGTGACGAGCTGTTCGTACAGCGACGCTTCCCGCTCGGCCGAGGTGCGCCAGTTCCGCAGGTGTCGAGCATCGACGCCGGCCCGCAAGAACTCACACGACACCTTCGCGATCTCGACCGCGTCCTCGCTGTACAGCGGTGTTCCGCTCGACAGGCCGGGCGCGAGAATGCCGAAGCTCTCGAGTTGGGCGAGCTCGCCATCGTTCATGCCGACCATTGCGCACAACTCGTTTCGGTCGAGTAGCACACTGGGTAGCAGTTGGGCCGATGCCGACATCGATGTCGCGTCGCCATGCGTCGCTTCACCCCCGGACGCGTCTGGCGCTGCCTCGCGTCCGTTGGGCTGATGCCGCGACGCCGGGTGCGAACGGATGCTGGTCGCCGGAACCTCGGTCGTCGAGTCGGCATGATCGTGGTCGCCGTCGACGGGCGTCGCGACGGGCGTGTCGAGTGGTGTCGACGAATCGGCGCCGTTACCGTCGCCGTTCGGGCGTAGATGCTCTCCGGTCCGGTCGATCTCGCCGCTGGTGAGTCGATCCTTGATCACCCGCAACGGCAAGTAGTTCTTGCGTTGCTGGGTGAGGATCACTCGAAGCAGGTCGACGTCGCCGTCGTAGAACTTGCGATAGCCCGACGAAGTTCGCTCTGGAGAGATGAGGCCCTGGCTCTCCAGGAAGCGGATCTTGGAGATCGTGACGTCGGGGAATTCCTCGAGCAGCAGGCCGAGCACCTCGCCGATCGAGAGGTAGCCGGTATCGGTGGCCTCAGCCATCGGCGCGCTCGAAGAACACCAGCCGGAACTTGCCGATCTGCACCTCGTCGCCGTGACGCAGCATCGTGCGTTCGACGCGCTCCTGGTTCACGTATGTGCCGTTCAGCGAACCCGAGTCGGCGACGACGTACCCCTCGGCGGTTCGCTGGACCTCGGCATGACGGCGCGACACCGTGATGTCGTCGAGCGAGATCTCGCTGTCGGGGTGGCGTCCGAGCCGGGTGATGTCGGAATCGAGGGTGAATCGGTCGCCGGCCTGCGCACCCGCCCGTACGATCAAGACACCGGCGCCGCGAGCCAGATCACCGACGGGGATGATCAGATCGTCCTCGGGTCCGGGGGCGTCTTGGAGTGGGTCGACGGCCGTCAGAGTGATCGTTCGGTCGTCGAGGAGATCGAGCGCCGATCCGCAGCTGGAACAGAAGTTGCTCTCCGGCGGATTGCGGTGGCCGCATTGGTTGCAGTACGTGTATGCCATGGTCGGTGCCATCGATCAGCCGTCGGTCAGGGCGAGGTAGGCGGCGGCGGTCATCATGGCGTCGAAGTCAGCGGCGTCCGACATCTCGATCTCGCACAGCCAGCCGTCTCCGTACGGGTCCTCGTTGAGCAGGGCCGGGTTGTCGACGAGCGCTTCATTGACGGCGACCACGGTGCCCGATACGGGTGCGTACATCTCCGACACCGACTTCGTGGACTCGAGTTCCCCGACGGACTCGGAGGCTGCGACGCTGGCGCCGACCTCCGGCAAGTCGACGAAGACCACGTCTCCGAGTGCATCCTGTGCGTAGTCGGTGATGCCGACGCGAACCCGCGATCCGTCCTCGAGCCGTCGGGCCCATTCGTGCTCCGCTGAATAGCGCAGTTCTTCGGGAACGTTCATGGATGCAACCGTATCGCTTTCGACTGCCCCTCCGAGCACGCGTGATTCAGGTCGCGCGGCCAGCGCGAATACCCTCACGGATCGAGGGAATGTAGGCGATGCCCGTGTAGTAGCTCAGCAGCAGACCGGGAATCCCGAAACACCACGCGGCCACCCAGAACCAGTCGGCGATTCCGATGCTGCTCTCTGCCATCAAGAAGCCCGGAATCGCAAACATGAGCAGCAACGTCGCGGTCTTCCCCCACCATGTGACGTCGAATCGTTGCATGCCGAACATCAGCGTCGCGACGACGATCGTGGCACCGACTGCCACCTCTCGAACCAAGACCAGGACTGCGAACCAGACCGGGATCGCCCCGTTCACGATGACGGCGATCACGCCGACGATGAACCACAACCGATCGACGGTGGGGTCGAACTTCTTGCCGAATTCACTGGTCTGACCCAGCCGGCGGGCCAGGTATCCGTCGACCCAGTCGGTCAGCCCGAGGAACCCGAGCATCCAGGCTGCCGCTTGGCGCGATGGCAACCCGAACAGCACCCACACGAAGACCGGGAGCAACAGCAGGCGAACGAGCGTCACCAGGTTCGGAACGGTCCACAACGTGTCGACCTCACCGGGGACGCCGTCGGTGGACTGCTCCGTCGCTGGTTGCTGGTTGGTCACTCGGGCGAGCCTAATGGGGGTCGACCGTCCTGAACCGAGTGATCGGTCAGGATGGTTCCGAGCCGCCGGTCGGTCAGCACTTTGCGAGCCAGAGCCTCGAGTTCTAGGCCTAGATCGTGCGCCGGTCGGTTGGTGAGGTCGATCAGTGATGGCTGGTGGGATGACGTGCTTCGAGCACTGAACCATTAGGAGTGTGCTGAGCAAGTCGCTTCCCGGCGTGCATGGAAGCGGCGGGAGTGTTGCTCGTTGGTGTCGATCGGCGGTCGGTCGGCTGGTTGGGGGTCTTGGCGGATGCCCCGCGGTTCGTGGCTGCGGTGTTCTGGGGTTGTCGGTCGGTGCTGGTCGTGTCCGGTTCAGGTGGCCATGGTCCAGTTGTTGTCCCAGGTGATGCCGAGGTTGATGAGGCGGCGCAGGTTCACTGCGGCGCAGCGGTGGGCGAGGCCGATCTGGTTGCGGGCGATGCCTCGGTAGCGGACTTTGCGGCCACCGCGACGAACAAGCCATGCGATGGATCGTTCGACCATCGGACGGTGCTGACGGTAGGGCTCACTGAATGCGGGTGTGAGCGCGTGGGCTCGAGCGGCGGCGAGTACGTCGTGGTGTTCGTGGATCGTGATGTTGCGCCCGCGAGCTGATCGTGTGCAGCGTTCCCGAACCGGGCAGCCTTCGCAGCGCCGCCCGAAGTCTGCTTGGCGTGAGCGTGGTCGGATTGCGATCGTGATCCCGTTCGGGCAGGTGACGGTCATTGCTTGGAGGTCGATGTTGAAGTCGTCGGTGGTGAACCCACCGGGCACTGCTGAGTGCATCGGGACCGGCTTGATCGTCGCGGTGTGACCTTGCTCGTTGAGGTGGTTGCGGAATGCCGCGGAGCCATAACCAGAATCGGCGAGCACTTCGACCGGTTCGGTCTCACCGGCAAGCAGTCCTGGTGCGGCTTGAGCGTCGCCGACGTTGCCAGCGGTCAACTCGCATGCGGTGATCAGACCGGTGTCGGGCTCGATACCGATGTGTGCTTTGAACCCGTCGCGATAGTTCGACGTCGTCTTATGCACATGGCGCGATTCAGGATCATGCACCGACACGATCCGATCCGGTCGGGTGACTGGTGCGATTCGCCAGGTCCCGTCGTGATCGCCGGGCTCGACATCTTGGCCGGCGACCAATGCCAACAAGCCCACTGCTTCGGCCTGGACGTCGTCGAGTGCCACTCCGTCGAGCGCGGCCAGGATGGTGCGGGCATCGTTGACCAACTCGGTCACGACCCGGTCGATGTCGCCCCGGTCGTTCCACGCGCATGCCGGCTTTCCCGAATCGTTGTCGTAGTCATGAGCAACCAGTTGCAACTCTTTGGCGGCGGGGACCAGACGACGCACCCGGCGGATCTGGGCGACGAGTTGCATGATCGCGTCCTGGCGTGTGACAGCGTCGTCGAGGACCGTGGAGTCCAACGCCCGGCGGTTCTTGCCCGCCAACACGTTCGAGGCATCGATCACTTCGCGGACCGCGTCGAAGATCCGCTGTGGACGCTCACTGGTGCGCAGCTTGTTGCGCCACAACGTCAACACCGTGGGATGGAAACCCTCATCGGCAAGGGATCGTCCAGCGGCGACCTTCCACGAAATCGAGTTCCGCAACTGCGTGATCGCATCACGGTCAGACAAACCTTCGAGCGCCTGCAACACCATCACGGTCGCGATCACATCAGCCGGCACCGATGGGCGACCCCGACCCGACCCGAACAGATCGGCGAACATGTCATCAGGAAACAGACGCTGACGATGCTCGGCGAGGAACCAGTGGACCGAATCTCGAGCGACGAGATGACCACACAACGCCATCGCGTCCAGCAACTCTGGGTTCGGATCCGACGTGCCCTGCATGCACACCATTCTTTTCCATCCGACACCAAAACGCGAGCACCCTCACCGAATTGCTCAGCACACTCTTAGGGAGCTGCTGATCGCCTCGGGC
Source organism: uncultured Acidimicrobiaceae bacterium (assembly GCA_963701575.1). GTDB lineage: Bacteria > Actinomycetota > Acidimicrobiia > Acidimicrobiales > Ilumatobacteraceae > Ilumatobacter. The sequence goes on along the minus strand of CAVPAQ010000019.1, from coordinate 106,479 downwards.
TCGAACGACAACCGATCAAGTGAGGAGGCAACTGATGGAGCAGGTGTTCGTCGGCCTGGACTGGGCCGAAGACCATCACGACGTGTTCGTCGAGGATGACATCGGCAAACGGCTCGGCGGTGGTCGATTACCCGAAGGCGTCGAAGGCGTGGCCCGGTTCCACGAGCTCGTGGCCGGGCACGTCGACGACCCCGCCGATGTGGTCGTTGCGACCGAAACCGATCGTGGTCTGTTCATCGGGGCGCTCGTGGCTGCTGGGTACACGGTGTTGGCAGTCAACCCGATGTCGACATCGCGCTACCGCGAACGGCACTCGACCTCGGGCGCCAAGTCCGACCCGGGTGACGCCAAGGTGCTCGCCGATCTGGCCCGCACCGACGCCCACAACCATCGGCCGGTGGCTGGTGACAGTGAACTTGCCGAAGCAGTCAAGGTGCTCGCCCGAGCGCACCAGACGATGATCTGGTCCCGGCAACGCCACACCAACCAACTGCGCTCCATATTGCGCGAGTTCTATCCGGCCGCTCTCGAAGCATTCGATGAACTGGCCGGACGCGACGCTCTCGCGGTGTTAGCGATCGCGCCGACCCCGACGATCGCCAAGCTGCTGTCACGCTCGAAGATCGCCGCTGCCTTGCGTCGCGGCGGCCGACAACGCCGCATCGACGAACGCGCCATCGAGATCCAGACCGCGCTCCGCGCCGAGCAACTCGAAGCACCCGCCGTGGTCGCCGACGCAATGGGTGCCAGCGTCGCCGCGCTCGTGGCGGTGATCGCCGAGATGCAGACCCAGATCGAACGCCTCGAGGCCGAGCTGGCCGAGCGTTTTGAGCAACACCCGGACGCCAAGATCATCCGTTCCCTGCCAGGACTGGGGATGACGCTCGGCGCCCGGGTGCTCGCAGAGTTCGGGGACGACCCGAACCGCTATGCAGATGCCAAGTCTCGCAAGAACTACTCGGGAATGTCACCCATCACCCGCGCCTCGGGCAAACAACACGTCGTGTTGGCCCGCTACGCCCGCAACCGGCGCCTCGCCGACGCCTGCTACCAGTGGGCGTTCGCGACACTCACCGCCAGCCCCGGAGCGCGCCACTTCTACGACCAGCGCCGAGCCGCCGGCGACACCCACAGTCGAGCCCTCCGCGCCCTCGCCAACCGCCTCGTCGGCATCCTCCACGGCTGCCTCCGGCACCACACCATCTACGACGAACACACCGCCTGGGCCCACCGCACCCACATTGCCGCTTGACACCTACGACCCGTGGGATGTCTAGGCGGTGAGGCGATGAGGCGATGACTAGATTGCGTCGATGGCCACGATCTTCACGCGCATCATCAACGGTGAGATCCCCGGCACGTTCGTGTGGCGCGACGAGCTGTGCGTTGCGTTCATGTCGATCAATCCGATGGCGTACGGCCATACCCTCGTGGTGCCGATCGCCGAGGTCGACCACTGGATCGATGCGCCGGCCGAACTCGTCGAGCACCTCTTCGCGGTCACCCGACACATCGGGCGAGCGCAGCATGACGCGTACGCTCCGGCGCGCGTCGGCGTGATCATCGCAGGATACGAGGTGCCGCACGCTCATATCCACGTAATTCCGACCAACGAGATGCGGGAGCTGTCCTTTTCCAACGCTGCACCTTTCGTTGACCGTGAGACTCTCGACTCCGCCGCGGCAGCGATTCGAACTGCTCTGCGAGCGCAAGGACACGAACAAGAGGTCGTCGACCGATGAACCTTGCCGACCCCGCACGACATGGATTGCTCGTGTACCGGGCGCCGATCGACTGAGATCAACTCGGCAGACTGTCGGGAGGGTTCCCCTCGTCCGGCGCGATCAGCGTTGCCCCTTTGTTGCGGACGCTGTTCACCTCGGTCGACACCCGGTACATCGTGAGCAGGTGATCGGGTGCCGGAACCAGCAGCTTGGCGAGCATGTCGATGTTCTGATTCGCCGGGTCGAGCCAGATGTGCCACATCGCTTTCGGCAAGATCACGGGCATTCGGTCGTGCACTGCCGCCATGGTCTCGTTGGCGCTGGTCGTGACGACGGTCGCGCTGTGCAGCCAGCCCGGCTCGGCGTCGTTCGAGCGATCTCGCCACGCCGACCAGAGGCCGGCGACCGCAAGGGGTTCGCCATCGCTGCGATGGATGAAGTAGGGCTGCTTGGCCGGCTTGCCGGCCTTGGTGACAGGGCCACCTTCGATCCCGGGCGCCCATTCGTAGAAGCCGTCCATCGGGATGATGCAGCGGTGCTTCTTGAACACGCCCTTGAACGCCGGCTTGTCGGCCAGGGTCTCGGCGCGGGCGTTGATCATCCGCTGGCCGATCTTGCGCTCCTTGGCCCAGACCGGGATCAGGCCCCAGTGAAAGGCCTGCAGCTCGAGCACATCGTCGGCGGTCGCGACGACGCCGTAGATGTCGTTGGTCGGCGCAACGTTGTAGTTCTCGCCGAGCGGTTCGACTGCGAGTTCAGCTCCGAAGTACTCGGCGATCCGCTCGGGCGTCGACGACGACACGAAGCGACCGCACACGAGAACGCCTGACCGTCAGGCGGTCTGATCGTCGAGCTTGGCGTCGGGAGCGTTCTTGCGGATCGATTCGATGCCGTTCAGACACGCCTTCTTGGTCGTGTAACCCTCACCGGTGGCGATCGTCTGGCCGTTACCGGCCTTGAGACGAAACCGGTATTCGCCCTTCTTGTCCTGGTAGAGCTCGAACTTGCCTGCCATGCGAAGACTCCTTGTCGATGTGGTCGACGTCAACTTATCGCGCGCGTCACAACCAGCTGACACGACCCACGGACACCACCGGCAGACACGACCAGGGGGTCGATCGGCGACCGGCGGGAGTGGCTCGGATCACGCCGGATGTAGCGTCATGTCGATCGGCAACGCCGCGAAGGAGTCGACGTAGCTCTGGTTGCTGAGCGTCCGAATGCGACGCATCAGTTCATCGGTGACGATGCGGCGGGCGCGATTGGTACTTCGCGCGACACCGAGCTCGGTGAGCTGGATCGGCGCACCGATCCTGACCGTCGCCGTTCGAAACGGACGGACGAACCGAGCCCCGGTGGGCAGGATCTGATCGGTGCCCTCGAGCCCGATCGGGATCAACGGGGCGCCGGTCGTGAGCGCCACGTGGGCGGCACCGCAGTGGCCACGGTGCAAGAGCCCGTCGCGAGAACGCGTTCCCTCCGGAAACAGACCGATCGCATGGCCCTCGGTGAGCACGGTCCGGAGCTGGGCGAGCGCGGGGCCCGTGGCGCGAGGGCTGTCGCGCCGCACGGGGATCATCCCGGCACCGACGAACAGCCACTTGGTCAAGCGGCGATCGGTGTACTCGGCCTTGCCGAGCATGCGGACCTGGCGAGGCAGGTCGAACATCAACAAGACGGAGTCGAAGAACGACAGATGGTTCGCCGCGAGGATGGCAGGGCCAGAGGTCGGGAGGTGCTCGACGCCCTCGACGCGGACCCGGATCAACAACCGCCGGGCCGGCAGCGTCAGCAGTTTCGCGATCTCGTACGCGCTCCCCCGCTCGCGCCACTCCGACCACGTGGACTGGAACCAGCGACGCGCGCGTACACCCATGGGTCAAGTCAACACCGGCGTTGGTTGTGGCGACAGGGCAATTGGTCCACAGCCGGGCCTCTCCAACGCGAGTGGGCCGCTCTCGGGCTGGTGGGATGGGATCGGGTCGATGCGGCGATCCGAACGAATCAGCCGACGTCCAGCAGTCGCGAAACCGGCATATCGAGGGCGCACTCGCATCCGATCTGCGCGCCCACGTTTGCGAGCACGGTGGGTTCAGCGGGGATTCGCTCGGTCTCGATGACGTCCATGAGCGCAGCGACCACGGTTGCATCCCATTGCGACCCGGCGTGCTCGGTCAGGATCTGGGTGACGATGTCGGCGGGCATCGCCTCGCGGTACTGGCGCGTGTGTTGCATCGCATCGAAGGCATCGCAGACGCTCGCCACCCGAGCGAGCAACGGGATCTCCTCACCGGCGAGGCCGTCCGGATATCCCTTGCCGTCGATGCGCTCGTGATGGTGGCGCACGATCGGCGCGATGTCCTGCAGCACGGGCGACGATGCCACCAGCGCAGCGCCGATGACGGCATGCCGTTTGATGTGCTCGAACTCCTCGGGTGTGAGGCGTCCGGGCTTGCTCAGGATTGCGTCGTCGACGTACAGCTTGCCGACGTCGTGCAGCAGTGCTCCGAGGCCGAGTGCCCGAAGTTCCACAGCCGACAGATCGAGTTCTTCGCCGACTGCGATCGCTGTTTCCGCGGTCCGCTTGACGTGTTCCCGCGTGAGGGGGTCCTTGCGGCCGAGGTCGGCGATGAAGGCGCCCACGATCGGATCGAGGCCGTACTCCAGCGCGTCGAGCGGGTGCCGAAGCGTGAGGGGTTTCAGGACGTGGCGTTCGATCTCCCCGCGGCGATACGCGATGGCCCCGACGATCGTGGCGGTGAAGACCCCTGCGATGTCCAAGCCGTGGGCCAACCAGAAGCCGGGCGCCATCGGGCTGCCGTTGATCCAGACGAGCCCACTCGAGGCGACCATCGCGAATGAGATCGACACGGCGAGCACGGAGCGGCGATTGCTCACGCGATACAGCCGCAAGTGTCGAGCGGACAGTGCGAAACTGACCGCGAGCCCGATCAGGACGACGGTTGCCGCCGCGGTGGTTCGCATGGCGGCGACCGGGAGCAGCGACGGGCGCAGGAGGAGTCCGACGGAGAGCGCCGTTTGAGCGACGACGTTGAAGCCGACCCACGCGCGCCAGTATCGCAACAACCCGGCGCGTGACCGCGGGAGCAGGAGCGGGGCGGCGGCCAGCGAGGCCAGCGGCATTGCCCACAGCGCGGCGGTCATCGTTGCGTCGTTCGGGCCGTAGAGCACGCCCGGAACGGTGATTCCGTGGACGAGCGGCAGTACGGAGACAGCGAACGAGTAGGCGCCGATCAGCCCTAGCTCGGCCGCATCCTCGAGATACGCCCTCGCGAGCAGCCACACCGACGTCACCACGCAGCCTGACGCGGCGACCACGACCAACCAGAACAGCCCGATCGACGAGCCGACAGGACTGTCGGTGATCGTGGATGCGAAGAGCTGGAGTGCAACGCACCCAATCCACGCGCCTAGCCACGGTACAAAGCCCGGTGATCGCCAACTCATCGTTGATGTCATCGACATGCGACACCGGATGCTTGAAGAAACGTTTCGAATCGCTCTGCACGCGCCGCGCGCGGGCGCTGCGCTGTTCGCCGGAGGCCGTCCCCGTCGTGGAAGGCCACCAGCCGATCAGCTCTGGCGATCGGTGTCTCGCTAGAAGTGCGGTTCGGGTGCGACCTTGATCAAGGCTGAACCGCGCCGGTTGACCCCGGGCGCATGGAGGGTCCATCCGACGCTGACGTCATAGACGTCGGCAGCGGTCGCCAGCGCCGGTGCCCTCACGTATGCCACTTCCGCTGGCAGCAGCATGAGGGGTGCTTCCATCAGCTCGTGCTGCCACGGCGTGTGGCTCTCGGTCAGGTTGTTCCTGAAACTGAAGATCTCGACCGACGTGGGCTCGGCGTCTGCGGAGGTCTCGAACCGCCACCAGTATCCGAGGCCTGCGCCGGCGCTCGCGACCAGCCGAACGGAAAGGGGTAGCGCCGAGGAGTAGGACGCCGAGATCTCAGCGTGGTGCGGACGCCTGGTGTACATCAGGAACGCAACGATCAGCGCGACCAGCACCGCGAGCCCTACCAGCATCAGCGACAGCAGGTCTCCGTTCGACATCACGCTCATTCTGGCCCTTGTGGCCCCCACGCCGATGGGTCGGCGCGATCGACCCGGTGCTCCGCGTCTCGGAACACACCCGAGAATGCCGTGCCACAGCCGGCGCGCCGGCGTGCCTCGAGTCGGCCTGCCATGCCAGGAGCGTCGTGCGATGGTGCGCCCGCCCCGGCGCTCAGCAGCAGGGCGGGCGGCTCGAGACCATCAGCGTGACGCCACGACTGCCGACGCACGGTGGCTCCATCGCGCGTCGCCTGGAACACACATCGAGAACGGGTGCCCAAAACAGGTACCGAGACGGTGCCGCTGAGCGAGTCGTCCGGAACTCGGCGAGCATCTGATGTCTCCAGGCTCATCTGCCCCGCCGTCGAACTCCTCAGCAGAAACGGCGTGCCCCGTGCCGTGTTCTCAACGGTCTGGAGTAGATCCGTGGCCGGCCGCGACGTTCGGGGTCGCAGCCGGTCACGTGAGCTGCGACTCAGTTGAGTGGGCAGCCGAGGTTGTTGGCGTCGTCGAGCACGGTGGCGAGCGCCAGCATCTGAGCTCGATTGCCCGATGCGATCGCAGCGTTGACGGTCTCGACGATGTTGCCCGGATTGTTGAAACGCCGGAACGGATAGCCCAGCCCCTCGTGAGCGGCATTCAGCCATGCCGCTGCTGCCGCGCGCAACAGAATCCGCTCGGCGCCTTCGGGCCCGCGTCCACCGCGGTAACGGAGGGCGTCGAGGAGTGTGTCGCCGGCCAGAGCGCTGCTCGTGACGAACTTGGCGTTGGCCAATGTCTTCGTGGTCGGAATCGGGCGTTCGGCGTCCTCGAACCAGTTGTCGGTGTGGTTCTTCCAGTACCCAGGTGTGCATCCTTCGTTGCCGATGTTGGTCGCGCCGACCGGCGATGCCGCCAATGCACCGGGCAACATGAGTCCGCCAACGAGCGCGGTGAGCAATGCTTTTCGCATGATTCTCGCCTTCTTCGGGTGCCTCTGACACTCCGAGGTAGAGGTTGAAGGGGTAAGGGTCGAGTTCCGCCGCTGGTCCTCGTCCCATGAGTGAATTTATGCCACTCTGCGTCGAAGATCAACTCAAGAATTTGCCGATTTCTCACGCAGCGTGGGCGATTCGTCACGGATCCATCTTGCGATGTCATCCAATCGGGATGCTCGTGTGCTCGTGGCGAGTCCGTGCCTCGGCACGAACTGCGGGTACCGTCAGTTCCATCTCGATTCGGAAATCGTCATGTGGCACGCGCTGCTCTTGACCCACATCTCCCACACCGTGACGTCGGATCCGATCTGAGCCCGCACGAGCAGATGATCGGTTTCCGACGCTTCCAGGGCCAGATTTGCCGTGCCGGTGTCGCCTTGGGTGGCGTACGTGGTCGTATTGGTTGAGCTCCGGGTGAACCACAGTTCCGCCGTGGTGCCGGCCCGGTCGTTCGCGTACTGCACGTTCCAGTTGCCACCCGCTGAACAAGACGGACTCAGTACGCCGGCATTGCCACCGTTCAAGTTCAGTGAACCAGAGGTGACGACGAACTCGACCGGATCCAGTCCCGGCGGGCCTTGTGGTCCGGTGGAGCCTTGTGCTCCCTGCGCACCTGTCGGGCCTTGAGCTCCCGTTGGGCCTTGAGCTCCCAGCGCTCCAGCCGGTCCGCGCGTTCCTCTCGGGCCTCTCGGGCCCTGCGGTCCTTCGGGTCCTTGCGGTCCTTGCGGTCCTGCGCCGCCCGTTCCGGGTGCGTAGTAGCCGGAGATGTCCAACAAGATGTCGGCACTCGAGCCGGTCGCCCCACCCTTGAAGAAGATGTCGATCATGCCTGCGTAGGGGCCAGATGTCGGCAACTTCACGGTTCCGCCGTTGGCGGCGACGACACCCGCGCTGAAGTTGATGCTCGACGTCGAAGGCTTCCCCGACGCAAAGCCGGGGCGCAGCGCAACGTAACCACTGTCGGACGGCAGAACGACCGTCACGTTGTAGACCACGGCCGTTGCGCCCGCGGGAACGACTTCTCGCGTGCCGACGTTGGTGTCGATCGTGCCGGTCAGCTTGAGCTTGCGCGAAACTCCCTTGACGAACTGGCCGGCGAGGCCCACGTTCGTGGCGTCGCGAGTGTCGAGCACCCTGGTCGGTGTGATCGGCACGAATACAGAGGGCGTATCGGCGGCCTGAACGGCGAACAAGCCACCGGCTCCGAGTGTGACCGCGACCGCAGCCCCGATCGCCGCCCATCGCGACCTGACAACTGAACTCATGGCAATCCCCTTCTTGACGGAGGCGGCGAACGATCGTCCATCGGTGTGTGGAAACTAGTCGGCGCGGTATTCACGGGTCAGATCCCGGGGAATCAGACGTTGACGCGGAACAAGCTGAGCAGGTTCTTGGTCGAGGTCACACGACTTCCAGGTCGCGCACATAGTGCAGGCGCGGTGTCACCCGGGCTGCGCAGCGATCGCCCTGACTGATCTGATCGAAGATGTGACGTCGAACCCGCCAGGCGGTGACGACCGGCTCGTCGCCCGTGTCGAGCCCGCAGAAGAACCGCTCTCTCACCCGATCGTCCGAACTCTTGGTGGGTTCCGGGTCCAGCCCGACCCAGCCGGTCCGCACCCGCCTCCGGATCACCACTCCGGTCTTGGTGTCGGTGGCGAACAGATCGACGAGCGCCAACCCAAGTTTGACCAGATTCCAGCCGAGCACCACGAGCGCCGCCGCCCCGAGCACGATCGCGGCGTTGTCGACCCAGCGCGTCGCCTCGGACGGAACGTCGGCGAGGATCTCGATCTCGTCACGACGCACACGATCGACGACGCCGAGCACCACGACTGCCGCCGCTCCGGCGGCGGTTGCACCGAGCAGCGCGAGCGCCGGATGTTGACCGTATCCAGGCCGCATCGACGGATACCGCACTTCGATCTGACGCCAACGACCCGAGGCGCGACTCCAGGCGTGTCGGTGATCTTCGGCGCCGAGCGGCAACTGCGCAACGACGAGCGGCGCCAGGTCGAGTGCCACCGCATGGGCGAGATACCGATCCCACAACGCGACCATCGCCGCGGGCTTGTCCTCGAAGTCGCCGACGGTCGCCATGTACTCCCGCACGCCGAGCCAGCGCGCCGCTGCCGCGAGCCCTGCATCGGTATCGCGCTGCAGGTCGCGCCCGAGCAGGGTCGCGACCCAGATCCCGACCGCGACGGTGGCGACCAAGGTGAGCGCCCACAACAGGCCACCGCGGCTTGGTGATGCCAGGTCGTCCGTCGTCCGACCGAGCTCTTCGGCGAGCCAGAGCAGCGCTCCGGAAGCGATCGCCCCGCCCCAGACGGGAATGACGTTCGCCCTCGTCCACCGATTGCGGCACAGCCCCCTGGCCTGGGCGTCGGCGATCACCTCGCTCCGGAACGATCGCCACCATCGCTTCGATGCGGCCTCCGGACCCGTCGTCATTGCAGCGGCCGGAACCAGCCCGTCGATCGACAGGTGTCGTACGTGTTCGAGCACTCGCCGTTCGTATGCAGCCAGCGGTTCGTCCCGATCGAGCGCCGGCACACGCAGGACGACGTTGCCGCCGGCCACCTCTTCGATCGACAACCACCGTCGAGCGGCGAGATCGACCAGCGTCGAGGGAACTGCCTCCGTGGTGACGGTGAAGTCGTCGGTGAGCAGATCGACGACCGCCGGCGGCTCGGGGCCCAGATCCATCGTCACCGGTCCGATTCCGGGCCGACGCGGCCGCGTGCGGACCTGGAGGACCAGAACGTACAAGGCCGTCACGGCGATGGCCGCCGCGGCGGCCATCGTTGACACGAGGTGTGGAACGCTCTGCATGGTGCCTCCCGGTGCCGCGAACTTACTTCGATTCGATCACTGTGACGTTCGTGCGGGACACTCCTGTACACCAAACGTGTGTGCGCCGGCCCGAACCGACATCGTCATCGGCGAGCGGTTCTTGGACCACGCGTGTACGCCGGTGGACCTGTGCCGGTCTGCTGCACGATCTGCCTCGGGAAGTCGAGGAATACTGCGCTGTCGTTGGTGGGCGTGAAGGTGCAAGTCTGAGTTCCGGCAACGTCGTCCACGATTGGTGTCTCGCAGGGCGAGGCGGAGAGCGTCTGCACGGTGTCGAACCGGGCCACCGCACAACGCAACCGACCCGACGGCTCGACCATCCACCCACCCGATGAGTACCGCCAGGGATCAGATCCCCGCATCGACGTCGCGTAGGGGTCCATAGGGGCAGATGTCGTCGAGGGCCCGGTGCGGATCGCCTTCCCAGTCGAGCGCCAACGCCTCCCGATAACTGCGCCGGCCGGTCACGGTGCGGAGATAGTCGAACGGGGTGGTTCGCACGGTCAGGTCGCAGGGTCCCGTCCCACTCGATGGTGCGAAGGCGGTGCCGTCGCTGAGCCTCACCTGCAGCGAGATTCCCGCCCGCTCATTCAACAGGTCGGTGACGACGCTGCCGTAGGTGTGGGCCGCGCTGCGAGTGGCCGGATCGTCGCGGTCGATCGGCATCCCGACCGCATGTTGCACGTCTTGCAGGTGCACCGTGAGGTCCGCAGCGATGCGATGACCGAAGAACGGATCATCGTCCATGGCGTCGCGCAGTGCGTCGGTGTGAGCAATCCACTCCTCACAGATCTGGGCAACCGATCGGTCGGCCCTGGTCCGGACCTGGTTGCGCGTGCGCTCGGAGCTACCGAGCCCTACCCGCACGCCCGCCGCGATGTCGGCGTTCAGACCGCAGAGGTGGGCCGTCACGTCAGCGATCGACCAATCGGGAGTCAGTGGCACCGATTGCGTTGCAGCTGTGGCGCCCAGCGGTCGGACGAGCGCTATCAGGCGGTCGCGGTTCGCTCGGTAGAGAGGCCAGGGCGGTGGATCCGGATGCTGATTCATTGAACGTGACCGATTCCGACCCTACTACCCGACCTCGCTCTCGCCCGGCCTCCTGGAAGGCGACATGGACGTTTGCCGGTGGGCGGATCGTCCGACGACAAGACGCAGGGTCGGCCTACGAGACCCATGCGCCGGTTGGGCGGGAGAAGACCGCGGTCTGCTTGACGGGTTCGAACCCGATGCTGAGGTAGAGACCTCTCGATGCCGGGTTGTCCGGTTCGAAGCAGATCTTGATGCGCAGTGCACCGGCCTCGGCGAGCAGGTCGATCCCAGTGGTGAGCAGGTGGCGCGCGAGTCCTCGTCGCTGGTGATCGTGCTCGGTGCGCATAGGTTCGACGAGGCCCGTGGCGGTTTCCGGATCGAACCAGAACAACCCGTACGCGGCGACGCTGTTGCTATGTTCGAGTACCAGCAGGTCGAGGTCGGGGCGGTACAGCGAAGTCTGACGAAGGCGCGGCTCGACGTCGGGTCCGCCGCGGTCGATCATGTGGTGCGGGCGCGGCGTCGTGTCGATGCGACTGGACAACCGATATTCCGCGTGCAGCGGGGCGACCTCCGGTCGAGCCTCTGCATCCAGCCACGCCTCGACCACTGACACGCTGACCGAAGAACCATCGGTCCCGTTCCCGGCCATCGCAAAGCCCTGGTCGATCAACACCTCGCGCAGAACGTCATCGGCAAGGTCGACCTCGAGGTCGACGGTTCCGAACCCGGACGCACCGGCGTGAGCAAGCCCGCGTTCGATGACATGGGCAACCCAGTCGGGGGTCGCGTCGGGCATGACGATCGGGGCGAGAGCGATCCCGTCTTGCCAGGCGGTTGCGATCACTGCAGCTTCCGGACGACCGAGGTGATCGAACCAGAAGAGCTGAGGGAGATGGTCGGTCGAGCGCGGCGTACGCCACCACCACTGCAGGTCAGCCGCTTCGAACAACCCTTTCGTGGGATGAGCGTTGCGGGCACGTTGCAGGAGCGCCGTCACAGCTTCCAGGTAGTGAATACCGACCCGATGCTCTTCTCGCATTGCTCCCACTTCGCAAACCTACGGTGTGGAGATCGCCAGAGCACGCCCGGTAACGGGCGGTATGCGAGTCGCATGTGCTGTGAGCGGGTCTCACCGCGTGGCAGGCAGCGGCGGCGGCTGCCGACGCCTCGACGGGCGTTCGTCCACCAGAGCATCGGCTCGGGGCGAGGGCTGCGCCGTTCGCAGGCGACGGCGTACTGGGCCGGCCCGTGATCAGGTGTGGGGCGGCCGCTCGACACGCCCGTGATGACCACTGGAGCTCCCGTGGGATTCACGGCAGGGTGCCGCATCGGGGTCTTCGGTTTCGCGCTCGTTGGCGTATCCGAGCAGGTACAGCATCATGCTGAGCGCAACGTGGACGAGACCGACGAATCCCAGGATCATCCACGCCATGTCGTCGAGGTCCATCGCGGGGCTGGAACCGGGATAGATGAACGCGGCAGCCGTCAGACACACCAGACCGACCGTCAGCGCGAGAACACCGAGAATGATTGGTCCGCCGACTGGTGCAGCCCTCGTGACGAGCACGGTCACAGCGATCAGGAAGCACGCCGCGATGGCGATGACGGTCGAGCCTTCGGTCATGGAGCCTCCTAGCTGGATCGTGCGCCTCGACGACTGCTCACAGGTAGGGAACAAGGTCAGACCCGTGACGCTCGTCCATCGCCGGCTCCCGGAGCACGTCGGTGACCCCAAGTCGTGTCGACCGTTCGGGATCACGCGGGATGAATACGGCATCGCGGTCGGCCACGGCCGCGTCCGGCGGTCGGCCGCCGGTGGATCGCTTGTCGTGTGGAGGATCTTCCAGTGCCCGGGCCGTGGGGAGATCTCCGTACCCCGGTGAGGTTCCGAGGCTGCGGGACAGAGCGGTGCCGTGCGAGATCGAGCCTGAGCGTGGCGCTCTATGGCAGTCAGCGGTCGATGCGACGGCGGCCTCAGGACGACCGCCGCGACAGTCAGGCTGGGGTCAGCTCGAGGGTCGCACGATCGAACGAAGGGACAACCGAGGAGGAACCATGTTGCAGGTCACACCACACTCTCGTTCGCGGTACGCCGTCGCCACAGCCATCGCGTTCGTGGGGGCGATCGTCACCGCTGCGATGTCGCTCGGCTTGCCTGGTGCTGTGTCTGCGGAAACGACCATCCCCTGTCGACCTTTGCCGAGCTTCGATGTGAGGAGCTTTGCCCACGAAGGCCGCGAGCCGGCCGACATCGACAACCGGTACTTCCCGCTCGAGCCCGGGACCACCTGGGTGTATCGCGGCACCAAGGATGGTGATCCGGTGCGGAACGTCACCAGGGTGACCGATCACGTCAAGATGATCCATATCGACGGCCGCGCCTTGCCCGCTGTCCAGGTCCTCGATCGGTTGTTCGTGGCGGGTGCGCTCGAGGAGCGCACCCTGGACTGGTACGCCCAGGACGAACACGGCAACGTCTGGTACCTGGGCGAGGCCTCCGTCGACCTGCCATCGGGTGACACCAGCGGCTCTTGGGAGGCTGGCGTCGGTGGTGCCCGGCCCGGCATCATCATGCCGGCAAAGCCGCGTGGAGCCGGCGCCTACATGCAGGAGTTCGCGCCTGCTCAAGGTGCCCAGGACCGAGCCGCAGTGAAGGGCTTCGTGGGCGCGAAGGCGGTGCCGTACGGCACGTTCCATCACGTCCTGAAGACGCGGGAGGGTTCATGCGTCGAGGCAGGCGACGAGTGGAAGTTCTACGCCGCGGGCGTCGGCAACATCAAGGTCCAATCGCTCGGTGACAACGGCAAACCGGACGGGATCGAGGAACAGCACCTGGTCAGTGTGCGCTATCGCGAGACCGATGATCGCGGGCGCGACGACTGATCTGAACCGGTCGCCGACTGGGGCATCGCCAGGTTCGCACAGGTGCCGGCGACCGGAGTCGACCAGTTCGGTCGGCTCCGACCGTGATGTCCCATGTCGTGGCGCGGCCGATGCCGCGGAGAGTCAGATTCTGTTGACGATTCTGTGGAGGTCGATCGTGATGGTCTCGCTCGCAGGGGTCGCGACATCGTTGCGATTGTGGGTTCCGGTCAGCGTCCCGTCGTATGTCAGGCGTGTCCCGTTCTCGCTGATGGTCACCGGGATGAAGCAGTAGCCGCGTTGCCCGGCGGCGATCGCACCCGACAGGCAATCGAAGTCGTTGTCGTTCTCGTTGCCGGTATTCGCGGCGTCGGTGTACTTCCCCAGCGCACCCGTCTCACCATCCCGACAGAATTGCTTCACCGACAGCAGTGGTGCGACGAGCAGATAGACGGAGTCGCCGTCTGCCGGAGTGTCCACTTTCTCGCCTGTCAGTGGGTCCTTGACCAACTCGGTGAAGAAATACCAGGGCGTCTCAAAACGGGTGTGGTAATGCGAGTTGCAGGAGAAGTCGGTGCCGGCGTCTCTGTAGTGGTCGGTGTTCTTGTATGACCTGAACCTCACCGGCTCGGTAGTCGTCGGCAACCATGACGAGATGAATCTCACCGCCAGAACCCTGACCGGGCACCGCCTTGTCGGCAACGACACCATCACATCGTGTTCGACGCCATCGCGTCGTCGGGGCGTGGCACTCGGCCGAGCGATTCGTCGGCGGCGGGTAGTTGGGCGACTTGGTCGAGACTTCGGATCTGGACACCGGCTCGCAAAGGGTGTGCAATGTTGGTGCAGGGCCTTCGGGACTTCCCCCAGACCCGCACGGTGTCTCTGCAAGGAGATGCCTGCCGGCCGCTTCACGGTCCGCCCCGCTGAGGCGGCCGGCACTGCTCGCTTTCGATCTTGCCGGTCACCGTGCCCGGCAAGTTGGATGCCGTCGTCGTGCCGCCAGCTGCCGCAGCACGTCGACGACCCGCAACGTGTCGGCCCGGCCGAGCGACCCGTCGACGGCGAGTGACTGGGCGAGTTGGTCGAGTTCGTCTGCGGTGAGATCGTCGGTGTCGGTCATACGGTCGAGTGTGACGAATGGGTGTGGCGTCAGGCTTCCCCGAGGGCCAGTTCGTGAGCCGCTGCCCGTCCCACTACAGATCTGCTTGCTCCTCTGCGATCCACGGGGCATCCCGGCCGTGATCGTCCCGAGCACTGTCCGTATGTCCGTGCCGGCCGGAGTCGGCCCGGATGGTGCCTCGAACTGAGGGGGCTGATTCGCCGTAGGTCCGCCTTCACGTGGCCACGACAAGAAAGGTCCAGGTCGGAGGTTTGACCCTCGGACCTGGACCTTTATGGTCGGGCTGAGAGGATTTGAACCTCCGACCCCTTGTCCCCCAGACAAGTGCGCTAACCAAACTGCGCTACAGCCCGCGGCCGACCAGGAACTGGTCGGTATGTGCACGCAGATCCTATCGACCGACGTCACCTGATCCCACGAGAGATCAGGTGAAGATCTGCACGAATCGCCAGGTGAGGTAGACGATCAGCGTCACGACCAACAGCTTGAAATGCCAGGGTGTCGACTCGTCGTCTGCCACGTCGGCAGCGCGCTGTTCGGACTCCCCCACCGGCCGGCCGCAGGTGGGGCACGTGCCGTCCTCGTTCATGGCGGTCGGGGTCAGGTACTTGGCGCATTCTTCGCACCAGGGCATTGCTCAGTCCGTCTTCTTGCGGAATCGCAGTTTGATGGGGGTCGCTCCGAAGCCGAACGCCTCTTTGATCTTGCGCTCCAGATACCGCACGTGGTGCTGCGGCAGCTCGCGGTTCACGAACAGGGTGAACGTGGGCGGGTCGGTGGCACCTTGCACGGCGTAGAGCACCTTCGCTCCCCCGCCCGCCGGTGACTGTTGCTGGGCCTCGGCGATCACACGATTGACATCGCGGGTGGGCACCCGCTTGTGGTACTGCGAGATCGCCTCTTGCAGGTTCGGTCGCAGCTTGTGCACACCCTTACCCGTCAGCGCCGAGATCTTCAGCACGGGCACGTCGCCGACGAAGGCCAGCTTACGGCGGATGTCGGCCTCGATCTCGATCCGTCGTTCCGGGTCGGTCACGAGTTCCCACTTGTTCAGCAGGATGACGATCGGGCATCCTGAGGCGTCGACTCGCTCGGCGAGACGCTGATCCTGACCCGTGACGCCATCGATGGCGTCGATCACCAGCAGTGCGATGTCGGCATCGTCGATCGCCCGCAGCGCTCTGACCAGCGAGTAGTACTCGGCCGAGTCGTCGATGCGCGAGCGCTTGCGCATGCCGGCCGTATCGACGAACACGATCGGCCCGTCTTCGGTCTCGACCAGCGTGTCGATCGCGTCGCGTGTGGTGCCGGCCATGTCGTGCACGACTCCGCGGTCCTCGCCGACGAGCCGGTTGAAGAGGGTGCTCTTGCCGACGTTGGGTCGTCCCACGATCGCAACACGTGGCGGCTTCTGATCGTCGGGATCCCAGTGCTCGTCGACGGGCGGGGCCGCATCGTCGTCGACGGGCGCCACGTACACGGCGCGGTCGCCGAGCCGTTCCAGCGCGACGTCCAGCAAGTCGCCCGCGCGTCGCCCGTGCAGCACGCTGACCGGGACCGCGTCACCGAGCCCGAGTGCCAGGAACTGCCAGAGGTCGTCCTCGCGGCGGTTGTTGTCGGACTTGTTGGCCACCAACAAGACGTTGAAGCCGCCGCGCCTCAGCCAGTCGGCGACCCATTCGTCCTCCTCCAGCACCCCGACGCCGGCATCGACGATGAACAGCACCAGATCGGCGTCCTCGACGGCCGCCTCCACCTGCCGGCTGACCTTGTCGTCGAGATCGGATCCGCTGGGCATCCATCCGCCGGTGTCGATCACACGGAACGAGACACCCAGCCAATCGGCCACGAGTTCCTTGCGGTCGCGGGTGACGCCAGGGCGGTTCTCGACGATCGCGGCCTGCTCGCCGATGATGCGGTTGAAGAGGGTGCTCTTGCCCACGTTGGGGCGTCCCACGATCACGATCGTGGGGAGTTCGGTGTCGTTCACACCACTCATGGTGCCTGCTCCAGAGCATTTCTCAACGCGATGCCGTCGGTCGCGACGACCTCGACCGGACAGCGGCAGGTCGCCGACCGACAACCCATCGAGGAATCGGCCGTCGTCGGAGAGGCAGACATCGGGCAGCAGATAGCGGTGTCCCTGCGGCTCGGTGGCCAGCACGCGGATCAGATCCTCACCGGTCATGAGGCCGGTCACCCCGGTGTTGCCGCCGAAGAACCGATTGTCGACAGGGATCACCCGGATGTCGTCGCGTCCCAACTGATCGATGAGCGGACCGATCACCTGCGCGCCGAACTCGCCGGTCAGCACCCCGATCGGTGCGTTCCGGCGAGGGGTGAGCGAGATCGTGACGGTGTCGGCCGCGCTCGGGCGAGACCGGAGCCCCGTGTAGGCGGCTGGGTTGGAGGGAAGATCGACGGCAGCGAAGAACCCGCTGCGCACGCCGGTGGCCGTCTGGCTGCGCCCGTCGAATTCGAGCTGGAACGTGCGTGCCATCCCGATCCCGTCCTCGTGCATGTCGAACGCCTCGTAGGCCTCGGCGGATGGGAATGGTCGCCCGGTCATCAGGTAGTACTCGTCGGCGGCGAACACCATCCGCCGTCCGAGAACGGTCTGATACACGCCCTGCCATCGTTCGACGATGTCGACGACCCGGTCGGCCTCGGCCGGGGTGTGCAACCGCATTGCCGATTCCTTGTTGAACCGCGAGAGCCCCAGCGGCACGACGGCCACCGAGGCGAGCTCGGGATATCGGTCGAGCACGCCTGCGAATGTGTCGTCGAGGATGTCGCCGTCGTTGACCCCGGGGCAGACGACCACCTGACCCCGCACCTCGATCCCGTGATCCAGCAACGCCCGCAACCAGCGCAGGCTCATGGCCCCGCGTGGGTTCTTGAGCATGCGGTTCCGGACCTCGTGATCGGTGGCGTGGATCGACACGTGCAGCGGCGACAATCGTTCGGTGACCACCCGCTCGAGGTCGGCCTCGGTGAACCGCGTCAGCGTGGTGAAGTTGCCGTACAGGAAACTGAGTCGGTAGTCGTCGTCTTTCAGGTACAAGCTGCGGCGCATGCCCTTGGGAAGTTGGTAGATGAAGCAGAACTCGCAGTGGTTGTCGCAGGTGCGCACTCGGTCGAATACCGCCGACTGGATCTCGACCCCGAGCGGCTCGCCCGCCCGTTTGTCGACGGTGACGTCGAGATCGAGCCCGTTGCGCAGCACATCGAGCGTCAGGTCGGCCTCGTCGGTGAACATCTGCCACTCGATGACGTCGCGTGGTGTCTGCCCGTCGACGCGCACGATCTCGTCACCGGGCTGGAGCCCGGCGGCCGCCGCCGGTGAATCCGGCGCGATGGAGACGATCATGGGGGCAGACATGGCCGGCACAGGCTATCGACCGCTTCAGCGGTACTCTTTCGACAGCATGCGTACACGTGCCGCACAGGCTCCGACCGACCCGTCCGCCGGCGGGCCAGGCCGTTCACGACCGTGAGCGTCGATCGAGTCTTGCTCGCCGAGCCTCGCGGGTTCTGTGCCGGCGTCGAGATGGCCATCAAAGCGCTGGCGTGGATGGTGAGGTCGTTCGAACCGCCGATCTACTGCTACCACGAGATCGTCCACAACAAGATCGTGGTCGAGCGTTTCGAGCACCAGGGCGTCGTGTTCATCGACGACATCACCGAAGCGCCACCCGGCAGACCGATCATGTTGTCGGCGCACGGCTCGGCCCCCGAGGTCGTGGCGGCCGCCCAGGAGCGGGGCAGCTTCGTCGTCGACTCGGTCTGCCCGCTCGTCACCAAGGTCCATCACGAGGTGAAGGTTCGGGCCGGCAAGGGTTACCGCGTCGTCTACGTGGGCCACGAGGGCCACGAGGAGGCGATCGGCACGATGGCGGTCGCCCCCTCCGCGATCAGCCGGGTCGAGTCGGTTGCAGAGGTGGATCAGCTTCCCGAGTTCGCCGAGCCGGTCGCACTCCTGGCACAGACCACGTTGTCGCACCGCGATTGGGAGGGTGTCGCCGTTCGCGTCCGCGAGCGTTATCCCGACGTGTGGATGCCCGGACGGAGCGACCTCTGCTTCGCGACCACCAACCGACAGTCGTCGCTGCTGGCGATGGCCGAGCGGTGCGATTCGATCGTGGTGATCGGTTCCGCCAACTCGTCGAACACCCGTGCGCTCGAGCAGCTCGCGATCGAAGCTGGTTGCCACCGCGTCTACCGCATCAATGTCGCCGACCAACTGCCGCTCGATCTGGACGGCACGGTCGGTGTCACGGCCGGAGCGTCGGCACCGGAAGAACTGGTCGAAGCGGTTCTCGACCGCCTGGCGCCGACGCATGGCATCGAGACCGTTCGGATCACCGAGGAGGACGAGTACTTCCCTCCGCCCCGCAACATTCGCGAACTCCAGAGCTCGATCGAGCTGGCCAGCACGACGCTGCTGGGTGGCTCGCTCCTGAACCGACCCGTGATGGAAGACCGCAACCTGCCGGCGAGCGACGTGCTCTCGGCACTCTCCGACTGAAGGAATCCGTGCTCACCCCCACTCTGGACACCGTCCGCCTGTTCCTCCACATCCTGGCCGCGTCCGTCTGGGTCGGCGGCCAGATCGTTCTGGCGGGCTTGGTGCCCAGCCTCAAACGGGCCGCACCCGAGTCGGTCAAGGTCGCGGCACGCGCGTACTCGCATGTCGCGTGGCCGGCGTTCGGTGTCGTGGTCGTGACCGGGTTGTGGAACCTGTCCGAGATCGATGTGACCAGCACCAGCACGGCGTATCAGATCACGCTGTTCGTGAAGATCGGTCTGGCGATCACCAGCGGTGCGGCGGCTGCCGTCCACCAGGTCGGCCGCAGTAGGGCAGCCCTCGCCATCGGTGGTGCGATCGGCCTGTTGGGCGCCCTCGGCGCCATGTTCTGCGGCTACCTGCTGAGCACCGGCACCTGAGTCGGGATTCGCGCCGGCCACGACTCCCAAATCGTGCACGGCAGCATCGTGGGGCACCGTCGAGGGGCGTACGGGGACAGTTCAGTTGCGCGGCACCGACGACCACGGCACGTCGCGGTCGACGCGGACGTCGCCGGGCAGACCGAGCACGCGCTCGCCCAGGATGTTCAACATCACCTCGGTGGTGCCGCCTTCGATGGAGTTCGCACGCGAACGCAGGAACGTCTTCTGGGGTGTGTCGTTCGACATCGTCAGCTCGGGCCGCGACATCTCATAGCTGCCGTAGAGCATCCCGTCGGCGCCCATCAGGCCGATCAGTTCCTCGTAGATGGCCTTGTTGAGATTGGCCGATTCCATCTTGCCGATCGATCCCTCGGGCCCGGGGTCTCCCATCCGGCGATTCTGGTTGGCGCGGATATTGGTGAGGCGATGCACTTCTGCACGGATCCAGAGCGAGGTGACCCGATCGCGGGCGACCGCGTCCTTGCGGTCGTCGGGCAACTGTGCCCAGACCTGCATCAGGTCACCGATCGATCCCGACCCCTGGCGAGGAATCGACCCGCCGATCGAGGTGCGCTCGTTCATCAACGTGGTCAGCGACACCCGCCAGCCGTCCCCCGGATTGCCGAGCAACTCGTCGTTCGGGATGCGCGTGTCGGTGAAGTAGACCTCGTTGAACTCGGCCTCCCCGGTCATCTGTCGCAACGGGCGCACCTCGACGGTCGGCGCCCGCATGTCGACCACGAACGCCGTCAATCCCGCATGTTTGACCGCCTCGGAGTCGGTGCGCACCACCAGCAGCCCCCACCGCGAGACGTGTGCCAGGGTCGTCCAGACCTTCTGTCCGTTGACGACCCACTCGTCGCCGTCGCGCACACCGCGTGAGGACAGTCCTGCGAAATCGGACCCCGAGCCTGGCTCGGAGAACAGCTGGCACCAGATTTCCTCGCAGGTGAACAGGGGGCGCAAGTAGCGGCGCTTTTGTGCGTCGCTGCCCCAGACGTGCACGGTGGGTCCGCACATGCCGTACCCGATCGGGTTGCGTGCCATCGAGAACGGCCCGCCGGCCTGCCGAACTCGATCGTTGACGGTCCGCTGCAGCTTGGGGTTCAACCCGAGCCCACCGAAACCCTCGTCGAAGTGGACCCATGCCAGTCCGAGGTCGTACTGGGCGCCGAGAAACTCCGGGATGCTCGTGATCGCGGGCGGGTGCGTGTCGATGAGTTGCTCGACCAGCGAGATCACGCGCCGTTCATCCCGCTGTTCATCGCGCTGTTCATCGAGGGCCAGAGGGGTGTCGATCACGCTCATCGCGCCAACGTATCCATCGCAACGGAGTCTCGGCGAAGCCATGCCACACGAAGATCCTCCGGCCCTGCCACACTCGTGGCGATGAGGAGGTCACCTTGCCGGTCGTTGCGCGCTGCCGCAGCGCTGGCCGCCCTCGTGGCCGTCGCGGCCTGTACACCGGACACTTCGTCGAGCGAAGAGTCGGCGGACGAACCTGCGGTGATCAGTGGGACCGTCGCCGTTCCGATCGATCGTTTGTCGCCGTTCTGCGAATCGATGATCGAGCTGGGAGATCGTCTCGCCAGCGACCCACCCGAGGATGAGACCGCCTTCATCATCGACACCTATCGGGCGATCACGCCCGAAGTTCCGGCTGAGATCGCGAACGACTTCGCGGCCGTCCTCGCCCGGCTCGAGGGTCGACCGATTCCGACGGTCGACCCCGACGACACCACCCCACTGACGGTTCCGGCCCCAGCCGCGGATGCGACGGACACGAGCGAGCCGGCTGCCGCCGCTCCGCCGGTCACGATCGCGACTCCAGACACGCCGCCGCCCGTCACGGCGCCGCCGGCGACCGACACCGATGGCCTGCCGATTCCCCAGGACACGACCTTCTCGGACGAGGGGTACGCGCCCGAAGACGATCCCGCCGAACGTCTCAACGCCTATGTGAACTTCGTCTGCCGCGACAGTCGGAACAATCCGGGCCCACCGGCGACTCAGCCCCTCGCCGATGTCGTGGTGGGCACCACCGTGCCGTGACCTCCTCGGTTCAGTCCGGTTGGTCGTCGAGACCGAGCGCTGCGAGCCGTTCGAGCAGTGCATCGCGAATGCTGACGCCCGGTTCGCGCGCCTTGTCACCGGTTGCTCGCCAGCCCAGGCGGCTCGAATAGAGCAGCGGTGGCTCTTTCAGTCTGCCCTCGACCACCTCGTCCACCGTGGCGAACAACAACTCGTGGTCGCGCATCGTTCGTTGTTCGAAGATGCTGCAGCGCAGCCAGGCGATCGAGTTCGGCACCACGGGCGGACCGCCGGGATCGCCCGGCCAGTCGGTGACGTACTCATCTGCCATGTACCGGAACTTGCGGCCGGGGTAGCTGAAGTACTGGCCCTCGGCGATCTGATCGGCTGCGAGCAGCGACACCGAGAACTCGCCGCTGGCGACCATCAACGGATAGGTGTCGTGTTTCGGTGACACGCTCGCCATCACGATCGGCTCATCGAAGCTCACCTGTGTCACCCAGTGGCTCGTGTACGCCCTGGCGATGCCCGCATGCCGAGCCCCGACCACCTCGACGCCCTTCATCATCTGCCCGAGAGAACGTTTGATGGTGCGATCGATCATCGAACCAGTCCACCAGGGTCAGTTGAAGATCGCCAAGGTGTGCCGAGCGGCATCTGCCTCGGCGGCGAACTCGGGCATCTCGTGACGGGCCTGCATCACGAGGGCCAGGCGGACATGGTCGGAGTGGTAGTCGCACGAGGCCTTGAGATTGTTGAGCATCCTGGCCACGATCGACCGGTTGGGGGTGGGTTGGAGGTATCGGTCGGACCAACGCGGCGCTCCCATCGCCACCAACATCTGCCGACAGTCGCTTGCGGTGAGTGCGCTGCGTCCGTGGAACGGGTCGGCGAACCAGGTCGCATCATCGGGATCGCCCACCAAGAAGTGACCCGGTAGTCCAACCCCGACCAGCCCGACCCCGACCCGGCGGGCCACCTCGATGGCGACGACGGCCAGCGTGATGGGAATCCCCCGTCGGGTCGCCAGCACCTGATCCAGACACGAGTTACGCCAGTGGCGGTATTCGGTGCGGTCGCCCGCGAACAATCCGGAGCCGAACAGATAACTGATCACGCCGTCGCGCGTCGGCGTCGGGCAGTCGGCGGCCAACTCGTCGAGGTCGGCCAGCGTGCCGATCACGTCGAGCCGCGGCTGGAGCACGGTTGCGATCGCTATCGCCAACTCGTCGAGATCTCGCTCGGGGTCGCTGATCGCCTCCGCGAACGGCCGCACCCGAATCTGGATTTCTGAGCGGCCCGTCGACTCCACACGCCGACGGTACCGTCGACTACCGTCCGCTGCCATGTTCCCCGGATCACACGTCCATCTGCACGCCGACAAGGCGGCCGTCATCATGGCCGAGAGCGGCGCGACGCTCACGTTCGGCGAACTCGATACCGGTGCCAACCGTCTCAGCCAGCTGTTCCGAGCCGCCGGACTCCAGCCGGGAGACCACATCGCGCTGTGCCTCGAGAACCACCCCCGTTTCTTCGAGATCCTGTGGGGATGCGAGTACGCCGGGCTGATCTACACCGCGGCCTCATCGCGGCTCACCACCGAAGAGCTGTCCTACGTCATCAACGACTGCGGCGCACGCGCGTTCATCACCTCCGAGTACAAGGCCGAGCAGGCATCCGAGGTGCTTGCGTTCACCCCGCATGTCGAGCTCCGCCTGATGCTCGACACCACGATCGACGGTTACGAGGGCTACGAGGCGGCGGTGGCTGCGCAGCCTGCCGAGCCGCTCGCGAATCGAGTGGCCGGCACCGACATGCTCTACTCCTCCGGCACGACCGGGCGGCCCAAAGGGGTGCTGCCCAAGCTCGAAACCCAGACGTTGGAAGAGCGGGTGACCGGGGTGACGGCCATGTTGCAGGTGCTGTTCGGCATGGATGCGTCCAAGGTGTATCTCTCGCCGGCGCCCCTCTACCACGCCGCACCGTTGCGTTTTTGCATGGGCACGCTGGCGATCGGTGCGACGCTCGTGGTGATGGAGCACTTCGACGCCGAGTCGTACCTCCGTTACGTCGATCAGTATCGGGCCACCCACAGCCAGGTGGTGCCCACGATGTTCGTGCGCATGCTCAAACTCGCGGACGAGACCCGCTCCGGGTACGACGTGTCGTCGCTCGAATGTGTCATTCACGCCGCGGCCCCCTGCCCGATCCCGGTCAAGAAGCAGATGATCGAGTGGTGGGGTCCTGTCATCCACGAGTACTACGCCGGCACGGAGGGCAACGGGTTCTGCTATTGCAACAGCGCGATGTGGCTGGCGCACGAGGGCACGGTCGGCACCCCGATCAACTGTGTCGTCCACATCACAGACGAGGAGGGCAACGAGGTGCCCCGGGGTGAGGTGGGAACCGTGTACTTCGAAGGTGGCGGCACGTTCGAGTACCACAACGACGCCGAGAAGACCGCCGGTTCCCGGCATCCGCTGGGCTGGTCGACACTCGGCGATGTCGGCTATCTGGACGAGGACAACTTCTTGTACCTCACCGATCGCAAGGCCTTCATGATCATCTCCGGTGGTGTGAACATCTACCCGCAGGAGGCCGAGAACGTGCTGACGATGCATCCGGAGGTCGTCGATGTCGCGATCTTCGGTGTTCCGAACGACGACTTCGGTGAGGAGGTCAAGGCTGTCGTGCACCCCAAGCACATGCCGGTCGACGACGAGGCCGCCGCCAAGTTGGCGGGCGAGTTGATCCGGTACTGCCGTTCACATCTCGCCGACGTCAAGTGCCCACGATCGATCGACTTCCGCGAAGAACTCCCCCGCCATCCGACCGGCAAGCTCTACAAACGGCTTCTCAAGGACGAATATGAATCCATATACCTCGGCGGCAGGCAACGGAAGAACCTCTCGGACAGCTGAAGTACGCTGCCGCGGTGGAGATCGAACTCCTGTATTTCGGTGACTGCCCGCACTGGAAGGTGGCAGACCACATGCTCGCGGAGATTGCACGCGAGCGTGGCGATCTGACGATTCGGCGGCGGATAGTTGCCAGCGACGCGCAAGCGAAGCGGCTCGATTTCTACGGTTCACCTTCGATCCAGGTCGGCGGTGTCGATGTGTTCAGCCCTCCACCGGGAGCGGAGCCGGGGCTCTCGTGTCGCGTGTACGCCACCCCAGACGGGTTCGCCGGCGCCCCGGCGATAGAGGACTTGCGAAGGGCGATTGCGGTGAGGGCAAGAGGCGGGGCGTCCAGGTGATGTTCAAAGACGAATACCCGAACAGGTCTCTCGGGGGCAGGCCGCGCCGGCGCGCCGTCTGCATGTTCAGCCGTGATTGGGATGCGTTGGCGGGCTTGCTCCATCGGACCGGAGCGGGCTCGGGGACCATGCAGAATCGTGCCACCGGCGGGCATGGTCCGGGTCGCAACCTCCCGTCGGGGCCGGGGGACAACCCCACCCTCGACATTCACACAGACGCCCGCTCGTCGTGATCCATCCCTATCTCGACTGGCCCGGTCCGATCGCCTTCGCCCACCGCGGCGGCGCGAGCGACAACCCTGAGAACACGATGCCGGCCTTCCAGCACGCAGTCGATCTGGGGTACACATACCTCGAGACCGATGTGCACGCGACGAGCGACGGCGTGCTCGTCGCGTTCCACGACCCGGATCTTTCGCGCACCTGTGATCGGGGTGGCACGATCAGCGAACTGCCGTGGAGCGAGGTGTCCAAGGCAAGAGTCGACGGCCGTGAACCGATCCCGCTGTTCGAGGAGCTGATGGAGCAGTTCCCCCAGGCGCGGGTCAACATCGACTGCAAGGCCGACAGCGCGGTCGACGGCTTGATCGCATCGTTGCGACGACTCGACTGTCTCGACCGGGTGTGCATCGGCGGCTTCAGCGATCGTCGGCTTCGGCGCCTGCGCAGCGGTCTCGGCGCAGCGCTGTGTTCGAGTTTCGGCCCGGTCCAGATCGCCGCGCTGAGGTTCGGCGTTCCAGTGCCGTGGGGCGGGCAGGCGGCTCAGGTGCCGGTACGACAGGGGCGCATCACGATCGTCGACGAGCGCATGGTTCGTCGTGCGCATCGGCACGGCTTCCAGGTTCACGTGTGGACCATCGACGACCCGGTCGAGATACGTAGGTTGCTCGATCTCGGCGTCGACGGCGTCATGACCGACCGGCCCCAGGTGCTCAAAGACGTGCTGGTCGAGCGCGACGAGTGGCATCAGCAGTAACCCCGTTGGGTACATGCCGTCCGGGAACCGGATCCGCACATCACGCGTCCGCCGGGATCTGGACCCCTTCGGTGATCTCGGCGATGTGCACGAGCGCGTCGCCCCGGTTGACGAGCGGAGCTTCGGTTCGTCCGATGATCATGCCCGTTCGCGTCGCCTTGATGACCGAGAGGCGCCGCCCGAACGAATCGGAGATGACGCCGAGCCGATCGCCGGTCGTGACCGATGTGCCCAGTGCGCTCTCGATCCTGAGGATGCCCGAACGGCCGGCCCGCACCCAACCCGTCCGTCTGGATGCGAGCGGAGGTGTAGCGGGATCGGCGGACTCGTCGTTGATCATCCCGAGCGATGCGAGCACGCGCCGGACGCCGGCCACGCCGGCCTCGATCGCCCATTCATCGAAGCGCCATGCCTCTCCCCCCTCGTACAACAACACCGTCGCTCCGCACTCGCGAGCTGCGTGGCGCAGCGAACCGTCCCTCGTGCGGGCGTGGATCATCACGGGTGCTCCGAAGGTTTCCGCGAGCTCGCGTGTCCTTGGGTCATCGAGATCTGCCCGGATCTGCGGCAGGTTGGTCCGATGATCGGAACCCGTGTGCAGGTCGATCCCGACCTCGCATCGTTGGACGACCTCCGTCATCATCAGGTGAGCGATGCGCCCTGCCATCGACCCGCGCGGTGTGCCGGGAAACGAGCGGTTGAGGTCTCGGCGATCGGGCAGATATCGGTCGCCGTTCATGAAGCCGTGGACATTGACGATCGGCACCGCGATCAACGTGCCGCGGAGATCCTTGGCTGTGACGTCCAGCAGCACCCTTCGGATGATCTCGACCCCACCGACCTCGTCACCGTGAATTGCTGCGTCGAGCCAGACCGCAGGCCCGTTCGCTCGGCCGTGCACGGCCAACACGGGCAAGGTGACCTCGGCTCCAGTCACCAGCCTCGCGATCGGCAGGCCGATCTCGCGTTTGGCGCCGGCCTTGATCTCGACACCTGCGATCATGAAGGGGTCACGGGCCATCAGTCGGCCTCCACGATTCGGTTTCTGCGCCGCAGCGCGCGCGTTGGCCGGGGCCCGACGTACGAGCGACCGGGGTCGACCAGTAGAACACCCCGCATCGCTTCACGGCCGACCAGCATGCGGAACCCCATCTCATCGCGATTTGTCAACGTCAGTTCGGCCATGAGATCGAGGCCGATCACGCGCAGCATCGTGGCGACGACCACGCGTTCCTCCTCGTGGCCGGTCGAGCTGCGCACCACACGGCGATCGATCACGGGCAGTTCGACACGGGTCGAGTCGAGGTCGGACAGCTGCCACGGATGAATGTCGAACGACGCCCAGGCGACCCCGTCGCGGCTGAACTCCTCGAGGTCGTAGGCATGGATTGCGGAGGATCGTGCGCCGGTGTCGAGTTTGGCCTTCACCCACTGCAGTCCCAGCTCGGGCAGCGACACCCATTCACGCCACCCAGCCACGTGTTCCCGGGTCGACAGGTCGCTCACCCTGCTAGCTTCGCGGACCTTGACGATGAAACTAGCGATCCTCTCCCGCGCACCCCGGTCTTACAGCACGCAACGACTTCGCGCTGCCGCGGTCGACCGGGGCCACAACGTCAAGGTGCTCAACACGTTGCGATTCTCGATCGACTTGTCGGGGCCCGAACCCGACCTCCAGTTCCGCGGCAAGCAGCTCTCGCACTACGACGCGGTCCTGCCTCGGATCGGCAACTCGATCACCTATTTCGGCACTGCGGTGGTCCGTCAGTTCGAACAGATGGACGTGTACACCCCGAATACCGCAAACGGCATCTCCAACTCGCGCGACAAGCTGCGGGCGATCCAGATCCTGTCCCGGCACAACATCGGGATGCCTGCCACCACCTTCGCCCGTGACCGGGCCGACGTGCTGCCGGCCATCGAGCGCGTCGGGGGTGCGCCGGTCGTGATCAAGCTGCTCGAGGGGACCCAGGGCATCGGCGTGATCCTCGCCCCCGACACCAAGGTCGCGGAGGCGATCATCGAAACGCTGCAGAGCACGAAACAGAACGTTCTGATCCAACGCTTCGTGGCAGAGAGCAGGGGTCGGGACATCCGTGCGCTCGTGGTCGGTGACCGTGTCGTCGCAGCGATGCGGCGCGTCGCGCAAGGCGACGAGTTCCGCTCCAACGTGCACCGCGGAGGTCGCGTCGAAGGGGTCGAGCTCGATGCTGCCTACGAAGAGGCAGCGGTGAGATCGGCACAGATCATGGGGCTGCGCGTCGCCGGCGTCGACATGTTGGAGGGTGAGAACGGTCCGCAGGTGATGGAGGTCAACAGCTCACCTGGGCTCGAAGGGATCGAGACGGCCACCAAGCTCGACGTCGCCGGAGCGATCATCGACCACATCGCCAACCAGGTCGCGTTCCCCGAGATCGACGTACGCCAACGGCTCACCGTATCGACGGGCTACGGCGTGGCCGAGCTGCTGGTGCACGAGGGTGCCGATCTGATCGGCACCACGATCGCCGATTCCGGGCTGCGAGAACGGGACGTGACGGTGCTCACCCTGCATCGCGGCCACACGGTGATTCCCAACCCTCGCATGTCGCGCGAGCTCGAAGCCGGCGACCGGTTGTTGTGCTTCGGAAAGCTCGAGGAGATGCGGTCGATGGTGCCCGAGCGCCGCCGCAAGCGGGCGCGGATCAAGAAGCTTCCGAAGGTGCCGATTCCGCCGATCTGATCCGCACCGAGCTGCCCAGCAGCAGTCCGACGCCGACCGCGACCGCTCCGGTCAGTGTGACCCAGATCCCGAACCGCAGACGGAAGAGGCCCCCGTCGGGCGCGAATCTCAGCGCGACCGCCGTGCCACCGACGTACCCGGCCGACATGACCGGCAGCGCGACCTGCGCCCACCGCAGCGATGCTCGACTCCCACGTGTCCATTGGGCGACAGCGCTCAGCACGAGCAGCAGCGGAGCCAACGGCCACAGTCGCAACGCCCAGCCCACGGCACCATCGGGTGAGAACCCCAGACGATCGACGAGGTCGAACAGTTCGTAGCTCGAGCGCGAGCGGGCGCCCGAGCTGAGCCATGGCAAGAACGTTCCGATCAGCATCAGGGCCGCGCCCCCGCCGACGATCGAGCGTGAGAACGATGCGCGGTCGACCACCACCTGAGCGTACGGCGGCGCGTACCGTGGCAACGATGACCATTCTTCCCCACAGCAGCGTCCGCGGTACCCGTCACATGGTCGCTTCGGCGGATCAGCTCGCCAGCAGATCGGGTGATCTGATGTTCCAGGTGGGTGGCAACGCCGTCGATGCAGCGATCGCGACGAACGCGGCGATCGCCGTCACATGTCCGCACCTGTGCGGCATGGGCGGCGATCTGTTCGCGTTGGTGCACACCCCTGACGGTGTGATGGCCTTGAACGCCAGCGGTCGGGCCGGATCGGGCGCCGACGCTGATGCGATTCGGGCAGAGGATCGCACCTCGATGCCCTTCCGCCACGACATCCGGTCTGTCACCGTGCCCGGCTGTGTCGACGGCTGGATCGCGCTGCACACGCGCTTCGGATCGCTCGAACTCGGTGAGATCTTGGCGCCCGCGATCGACCTCGCCGAGCGCGGCTTTCCCGCGAGCGTCTTGCTGGCGGGATCCGCTCGACGTCTCGACGCGGCCGGTGCGGAACAGCTGCATGCGATCGCCTCCCAGGCCACGCACACGGGTGCACTCGTGAGACGCCCGGGGGTCGCGCGCGCATTGCGGGCGATCGTGGCCGGCGGTCGCGACGCCTACTACGGCGGCGAATTCGGATCCGGATTGTTGGCGATGGGCCCCGGCTACTTCACGCCCGACGACCTGGCTGCCACGCAGGCGGATTGGACCGAGCCACTCACGGCTCTGATGTTCGGCGTGGACATGCACACGATCGGCCCGAACTCGCAGGGCTACCTCACGTTGGGTGGCGGCATCATTGCCGGCGACTTCGATCTTCCCGACGATCCCGACGACCCGCGCTGGGCGCACCTGTTGATCGAGGCGGCCAAAGTGGCCGGGTTCGACCGCCCTGCAGTGCTCCACGAGCATGCCGACGGGCAGGCGTTGCTGGCGTCGATTCGTCACCGGGCTCATCTCGTGGACACCGAACGAGCCTCGAGTCTCGGCAGCAACACCGGGCCGGGCGACACGACCTACCTGTGTGCCGCCCAGGTCGACGGGTTGGCGGTGTCGTTGATCCAGTCGAATGCATCCGGCTTCGGGTCGTGGCTGGCCGAGCCGAGCACCGGGATCAACCTGCACAACCGTGGCCTCGGTTTCAACCTCATCGCTGGCCACCCCGCCGAGTTCGGGCCCGGCCGTCGCCCGCCGCACACGCTGTCCCCGGCGCTCGCGACCAGCGGTGGCCGGATGGTCTCGGTCTTCGGGACGATGGGCGGCGACGCCCAGCCACAGATCCTGTTGCAGGTGGCGGCGAGGCTGTTCCATCATGGGCACTCCCCAGCGGCGGCGATCAGCGCGCCTCGGTGGGCGCTGGCGGGGCCGTCCACGGGCTTCGACACCTGGTCCGCTCCCGGCGGCGCGATCGTCGAGGTCGAAGGTCACGCCCCGGCCGGTTGGACAACGGGCCTTGCCAGCCGCGGTCACGCCATCGGCAACCTGCCGCCCTACGACAGCGGCTTCGGGCATGCGCACGCGATCGTCCTGGACGACACCGGCGTGCTCGCCGGTGCGGCCGACCCGAGGGCACGGGTGTCGTCGGTGGCCGCTCGATAGTTCCCGGCCGCCCGATCACTAGCCTGGCGCTCATGACCGAAACGGGCGGCCTGATCGACACCATCCGATCCTCGGTGATCGGAGCCGCCGAGATGGTCGACGGCCCGTTCGGTCCGAGGCCGGTCGTCTACGCCGATTACACCGCCTCGGGTCGGTCGCTGTCGTTCATCGAGGAGTACCTCGTCGATGTGGTGCTTCCGTTGTATGCCAACACCCACACCGAGTCGTCGGGCACTGGCCTGCAGACCACGCGGTTTCGCGAGGACGCGCGGGCGATCATCGCCGATTGCGTCGGGGCGACCGACGAGCACGCCGTGCTGTTCTGCGGGAGTGGCTCGACCGGGGCGATCGCGAAGATGGTGGGCGTCCTGGGGATACGGATCCCGTCGGCGCTCGATGACCGGTACCACCTGTCCGGCCACATCCCCGCCGAGCAACGCCCGGTGGTGTTCATCGGCCCCTACGAACACCACTCCAACGAGTTGCCGTGGCGCGAATCGATCGCGGATGTCGTCACGATCGATGAGGACCAGGACGGTCACGTCGATCTGGCGCAGCTCGAGGCAGCTCTCGAGCATTACCGGGATCGTCCCCGACTGATCGGCTCGTTCTCAGCCGCCTCGAATGTCACCGGCATCGTGACCGACACGACTGCCGTCTCGTCGTTGTTGCACCGCTTCGGCGCGATCGCGCTGTGGGACTACGCCGCCGCGGCCCCGTACGTCGACATCGAGATGGGTTCGCCCGACGACGGCGAGGGCTACCTCGATGCCATCTTCGTCTCGCCCCACAAGCTGATCGGCGGACCCGGGACCCCTGGCTTGCTCGTTGCACGCCGCGATCTGTTCACGAACCGTGTGCCCGACGTGCCGGGAGGTGGCACCGTTGCCTACGTCAATCCGAACGAGCACGACTACCTCGCCAGCATCGAGCATCGCGAGGAAGGCGGCACACCCGACATCGTCGGTTCGATTCGGGCCGGGCTCGTCTTCCAGCTCAAGCAGGCCGTCGGCGTCGCCGAGATCAAGTCGCGCGAAGAACGATTCGTGCGCGACGCCATCCGCGAATGGGACGCTCATCCCAACTTGATGATTCTGGGCAGCCACGATGCCGAGCGTCTGTCGATCGTCTCCTTCGTGGTTCGCGACGTCGCCGGCGACACCACGCTCCCGGGTCGGTACCTGCACCACAACTTCGTCGTCAGCGTGCTGAACGACCTGTTCGGCATCCAATCGCGCGGCGGGTGCTCGTGCGCCGGGCCCTACGGGCACCGCCTGCTCGGAATCGATCTCGATCGGTCGCACGAGTTCGAACGCGAGATCACCCGTGGCTGCGAAGGCATCAAACCGGGCTGGGTGCGCGTCAACTTCAACTACTTCATCGACGACGACACGTTCGAGTACATCGTCGGCGCCGTGGCCTTGCTGGCTGACCGGGGGCGCCGGCTCCTGCCGTACTACCGGTTCGAGCCGGACACGGGGCTGTGGAAGCACCGCGACGGGCTCGCCGCCCCTCCCCTCTCGCTCCACGATGTCTCCTACGCCGATGGCACCATGGCGTATCACCGTCGTCCGCAACTGCTTCCCGAGGGTGGGCTCGCGGAATACCTCGACCGCGCTCGCCGGCTGCTCGACAGCCTGGTCGACTGCGTTCCTGCGCCGCTCGGCCTGCCGCTCACCACCGCCGATTTCGAGCTCCTGCGCTGGTTCCCGTACCCCGACGAAGCCTGACCATCCGCGCCGACGGACAGATGCCTGGCAACGTGTCGCCACGTCAACGGTGGATCGTTCTCGACGTTTCCGATGATGCGACGAGACGGCCGGCCTTGAAGACCTTGCGGTCGGCCGGAGCATCGGCGATCGCACCTCGGATCGACGGGGCATCGATGGCGACGAAATCGGCCGGGTCGCCGACCTCGAAACGGACCGTCGGCAGCCCCATCGCCCGGCGTGCGTTGTTGCTCACCATCTCGTAGGCGTCGTCGGGACGGATGTGGCCGGCCATCACGAGCAACGCAGCAGTCTCGAGCGGATCCGATCGTCCGACCAGGTTGAACGGATCCTGGACGTTGTCGGCGCCGGCTGCGATCACGACGCCTGCGTCCCGCAGCGCAGCGATCGCGGTGAGGCCGCGAGGGGTCGCCATCGGGTGGTGGCGGCCCTGGAGGAAGAGGTTGGTCTGCGGTAGCGGGAAGACGGCGATTCCCGCCTCCGCGACCTCGGCGGCGACAGCAGCCTGCACATCGGGTGGTTGCATCCCGAGGCTGACGCAATGGCTGGCGGCAACCCTGCCCTCGAAACCGCGTTCCACGACCTCGCGGGCGAGTGCCCGCAGAGTCAGCATCGAGGGGTCGAGCGTTTCGTCGACGTGCAGATCGACGTCGATTCCCGCCGCCCGTGCGATCGACAGCGCCTGTGCGATGGTGCCGCGGCCATCTTGCTCGAGGTGCGGACATCCACCGACGAGATGTGCTCCGAGCGAGACGGCGGCGTGCAAGGCCCGGACGTTCGGCTCGCAGCCCGCTCCGGTCATGGGCGAGTGTGTGAGCGCGACGAACTGCACATCGACCAGATGGCTGTATCCGCTGACGGCTTCCTGGGCGGCCACGAGGTGCTCGACGCCCGCCCCCGACCCACAGTTGATGTGGCTGCGAACGGCCGTCACCCCGTTCACCAGCAGCTTGTCGATCGCCGCACGGATCCGAATGACCATGTCGTCGTGGGTGAACGTGCCCGCGTCCGCAGCGGCGATCCACGCATCGATCGCTCCGGCCAGGTCCCCCGTCGGGTTGGGCACCACTTCTGCGGTCAGTGCCTTGTCGAGGTGGGCGTGCGGTTCGGCCAGCGGTGGCAGCAGCAACCAGCCGCCGACGTCGAGCCGCAAGGGGTCGTTCGAATCCGGTTCGGAACGATCGGCGGGCTCGGCCGGTGTGACCGAGCCGATGCGGCCGCCCTCGATCCGCAGGTCGACGACGCGTCCATCGGTCAGACGAGCGTTGGCGATCGTGGAGTCCATCGATCAGCAGCGTAGGTGCCGGTAGCGTGCCTCGCATGCGTCGTCGCCCGTCCCAAGATGGCCTGTCGGCCCGAAACTCCTGCTGCTGTGCCGAGGCGGCGTGCTCCTGAACGGCCCACCTGCGAACCTTCGCTGTGCGGCCTGTCGTCATGAGGTCGCGTACGGCGATTCGGTACGCACCGTTGGCGGTCGCAGGTTCCATTCCGACTGCATAGACGCTCACCGCGCCGACCCCACACCGGACGGCGGATCGCTCGCGGTGTTCGCTCGGTACATCGAGAGGTTCTCCCAGGTTCTGCGTCGTTGAGCTCTGCGCCGGACCGGTGTCGAGGTCACCGAGGTGGCCCGGGCGCGATGCGTGAAGTGCGACGCCGGTAGTGTCGGCCAGCATGATCCGCCGCTATGAGGAACTGACCGGTCCCGAGATCCTCGACGTGATCTCCCCCTCCTCGACGCTCTTGCTCCCGATCGGCGCCGTCGAGCAACACGGCCCCCACCTCCCCCTCGCCGTCGATCATGTGATCGCCCACGAGACCGCCACGGCCGTGGTCGAGTCGGTGGGCGAAGCCCTCGACATCTGGCAGTTGCCCACCTTGTCGATCAGCAAATCGAATGAACACGCCTGGTCGGCGGGAACGCTCTGGTTCTCGGCTGACACGATGATGGCGATCCTGCGCGATCTCGGTCGGGCGGTCGCCACCACGGGTGCCGAGCGCCTGGTGCTGCTGAACGGCCATGGCGGCAACACGACCCTGCTCAACACCGCGCTCCGCGAGTTGCGCCTGGAGTTCGGACTCAAGACGTTCCTGACGCATCCTTCGGTTCCGCCTGCGTACGGCGGCGTGTCGACCGAGAGCGAACTCGGAATGGGCATCCACGGTGGTCTCAACGAGACGTCGGTCTTCATGCACCTCCGGCCCGACCTGGTCGACTTGTCGAAAGCCGAGCGCAAAGTGCCCGAGGCCCTCGCCGACAACGCCCACGTGAAGTTCGGCGGCTCCGTGATGTTCGGCTGGCTGTCGAACGACTTCGACCCTGTCGGCTACATCGGTGATCCGACGGGGGCCAACGCCGATCTCGGCAAGCAGCTGTTCGAGGCCAATGTCTCCCATCTGAGCGCCCAGATGGCCGAGATCGTCACGTTCGACTTCGGTCGCTGACGATCGACGGTACTCGCTGAGGCGAAGGTGACGGACCCGCTGCTGTGGCTTCGTGGCCCGCGATGTTCGAGCGTTCCGTCGCCGATACCGCCCGACCGGTTCGCGCATCGATCACCCGACCTTGGGCAGCACCTCTTCGGCGAGTCGATGCAGTTGGGTCTCGACCTTGCCGTACTGGTCGCCGGGCATCGCCGGAAAGATCATCAGGTTCTGGATCCCGAGTTCGTCGCGGTACCACGCGATCGATTCGGCCACATCGTCGGGTGAGCCGACGACCCAAGTTCGCTGGCGATCCATCGAGTCCTCGAGCGTCGGGATCAGCCCGGGCGGCGCCGGCCGGCCGTCGTCGCCCATGTAGCCCTTGCTCCACCCGTACGGGCCGAGGAACTTCCAGAACTCGTCATGGCCGTTGCGGACCGACGCGATCGCCTGCTCGCGAGTGTCCTCGATGCACGTGTTCAGCACCAGCATCCGCTTCTCACCGCGCTCCAGCGCCCGCCCGTGTGTTTCCTCGTACACCTCGGCGAAGCGCTCCCAACGCATCTTGATGAACGAGTGGTGGCAGTTCCAGAACACGCCGCCCCAGCCGGCCCTGGGTACTTGTTCCAGCGACGGCGGCGACGTGATCGCCTGCCAGATCTCGTACGGATACAGCGGTTGCGGCACGAGGGTCAGCTCCTCCACGAAGCCGCCCCGGTCGGGTATCCCCGGAGGCGGGAAGTCGTACACGTCGCCGTGGAACGAGAAGGACTCGTGGTCGAGTGACAGCTTGACGACCTGCATCGCCTCGTCGAACATCTTGCGGTTCAGCTCGTCGGCGGCGATTTGATCGGGGTTGTCGAAGCTGCCGATCTTGGTGCCCAACGGCTCGGCCTCGCGCGGCACGGTGCCACGACCGACCCCGAGGATGCCGCGGCCGCCGGAGATGTTGTGGAGCGTTGCGAAGTCCTCGGCCAGCTTGAGCGGATGCCATTGCGGCACGATGTTGAAGGCCATCCCGATCCGTATTCGTTCGGTTCGCTCGGCGAGGATCGAGCCGATCAGCAACCCGTTCGGGATCACTTCGTATCCCTCGTATTGGAAATGGTGCTCGGTCAGCCAGAACGAGTCGAAGCCGAGCCTGTCCGAGAGCACCCCCATGTCCAGGATCTGTTCGGTCGCCCGCCACACCTGGTGCTTGTCGTACCGACGCTCGGTCGGGGCGGGTGGACCGGCTCCGGCATCCGACATCTCGACGCCGCCGAACAGGAAGATCCCAGTACGCATGGGTGGCACTGTAGGAAACTGCGAGCCGTGAGTGCACGTCCCGAAGCTCTCGACAGCTTTCGTCGCGGCGTCTGGTTGTTTCCCGGAGTCGCAGCGGGTGCGCTGGTCGACGTCGTCGTGGCGGCCGAAGAGCTCGGCCTCGACGAGGTCTGGATCGCTGATGAGGGAGTGTCCCGCGAGCCGGTCACCGTCCTGGCGGCAGCGGCGGTGCGGACCACGAAGATCCGGCTGGCCGTCGGTATCACCTCACCGGCGCTTCGCCACCCTGGCGCCATCGCCGCCGCGCTGGCGACGCTCGACGAGCTCAGCAACGGACGCGCGCTGCTCGGCCTCGGCGTCGGTGGAGATCTGTCGCTCTCCCCCTTCGGGCTCACGGTCGGGCGGCCGGTGACGCTGTTGCGCGATGCGATCGAGACGGCCCGCGACGTGTTCGCCGGGCGCGACTCGGACCGATACCGAGTGCCGGCTCACGCGATCCCCCCACGTGACGTGCCGATCTGGGTCGGCGCCCGCGGTCCCCAGCTGGTGAGGACGGCTGCCCGCTTCGCGGATGGCCTGTTCCTGTCAGGATGCTCGCCGGCTCAGCACGAGCAGATCATCCGGATGGCGGCGATGATTCGGCCGACGCCTCTTGCGCTGTACCAATCAGCGACCGACGACCCCGACTCGCCGAGTGAGCAGGATTGGGACAGCGCTCACGCCGTGCTGGCCGACGAGCTGGTTCGTTGTCGTCCTGCATCGATCGGCATCAACTTGGTGGATCTGGCCCCTCGTTCGCCGATTGATCCCGTGATGCTGGTCGAGCGCGCGGCAGAGCTGTTGAACAGCCTGTGAGGCCCGGACGATCAGGTCGGCCGGACCACCTCGAAGGCCACGCACGCCGCCGTCCGCTCGTGGGGGCCCATGGCTGCGACGATTCGATCGAGCTCCGATTGCGGAATCGATTTCCAGTCCTCCATCGAGTCCCACCAGATCACGGCATGAACGGCGGTCGGATCGTCCTGCGACCTCCACATCTCCTTGCGCACGAATCCTCTCTGCTGCTCGAGGAAACGGGTCCAATGAAGCCGCTCGACGTCGAGCCACCCTTCGAGCTCGTCGATCGGCACCGTGAACGTCAAGAACTCCACCACCATGGCCCGAACGGTAGGCGATCTCCGCTGCGCCGCCGACGCTCGCTCTGAGCAACCGAGGCCGCGGTCGGGACCGAAGGGCCGTGACCGGTCCGGCCGCTAGTGTCCTGACGATGCTGATCGCCCAGATCACCGATTGCCACATCGTCGAGCCCGGCGCGCTCATGGCCGATCGGATCGATCCGACCGTCGGGTTGACGGCTGCGATCGAGCTGATCAACCGGCTCGACCCGCTGCCGGATCTCGTGTTGGCGACGGGCGACCTCGTGAACGATGGTGCACCGGCGCAGTACGACCAGCTGATGTCGTTGCTGGGTGCGCTGTCCGTGCCGGTGCTCGCGATTCCCGGCAATCACGACGTTCGATCCCACATGCGCGCGCGCTTCCCGTCGTTACCGGCCGGCGGTGCCGACGATCCCATCGACTACGTCGCCGACGAATATCCCGTCCGTCTGATCGGGATCGACACCTCGATCCCCGGGCGCAACGACGGACGGGTCACGGCCGACCAGATGGGGTGGCTCGACGACCAGTTGTCTGCCGAGCCGAAACGACCGACGGTCGTCTTCCAACACCACCCACCGTTCCGGTCGGGTATCCCGTGGATGGACCGCGACTGTGGTTTCGCCGGCGCCGAGCTCGAGGCGAACGTGCTGTCACGCCATGACAACGTCGAAGCCGTGGTATGCGGGCACCTCCATCGTGCGATCCATCGCCGCTTCGGGCGAACGGTGGCCAGCTCGTGGCCGAGCACCGCGGTGCAGCTCTCGCTCGACATGCGAGACAGCTCGCCCCGCTACACCGACGAACCTGCGGCGATCGCTCTGCACGAATACTCGGACGGGTCGTTGAACTCCCACGTGGTTCCCGTGACGACAGTCGACCGATGGGCTCCGAGCTGGGCACTCTGATGGTTCCGCTCCTCGTCCTGGATTCTGTGAACGGTGTGTGAACGCAGCCGCCAACGGAACCCTCCGTGTAGGAAGCCCCCCATGGACCGACTACGGTGCAGCGATCGCAGTTGGTCTGCCGGCACTGCCG
This sequence comes from uncultured Acidimicrobiaceae bacterium, assembly GCA_963701575.1. Classification (GTDB taxonomy): domain Bacteria; phylum Actinomycetota; class Acidimicrobiia; order Acidimicrobiales; family Ilumatobacteraceae; genus Ilumatobacter. The sequence goes on along the minus strand of CAVPAQ010000019.1, from coordinate 68,238 downwards.
GAGCTGGAGGAACGGATGACGACCGCAGGAGCGGCAATCGGAACGGAGACGCTCTCCTTCGAACGCATCGGCATGGTCTTCCCCGATGGCACCGAAGCGATCCGCGACGTGTCGTTCAGCATCCGCAAAGGCGAGTTCGTCACCGTGGTCGGGCCCTCGGGGTGCGGCAAGTCGACCCTGTTGAAGATCGCCTCCGGCCTGCTCGAACCCACCTCCGGTACCGTCGTCGTCGATCGCGATCGCCTGGGCTACGTGTTCCAGGACGCCACGCTGTTGCCGTGGCGCACGGTTCAGGGCAATGTCGAACTGTTGGCCGAGCTGCACGGTATTCCGAAGGCTGAGCGGTCCCGCCTCGCCGCCGACTCGATCGCACTCGTCGGGCTGCAAGGGTTCGAGGGCCACTACCCCAAATCACTGTCGGGTGGCATGAAGATGCGGGCGTCGCTCGCTCGCACGCTGACGCTCAGCCCACCGATCTTCCTGTTCGACGAACCCTTCGGCGCCGTCGACGAGATCACCCGTGAACACCTCAACGAGGAGACGCAACAGCTGTTCCAGCGAGAAGGCTTCGCCGGGCTGTTCATCACGCACTCCATCGGCGAGGCCGTCTTCATGTCGACGCGCGTGCTGGTGATGTCGGCCCGGCCGGGCCGCATCGTCGCCGAGTTCGAAGTCCCCTTCGAGTATCCCAGGTCACCCGACCTCCGCTTCCACGCGGATTTCGCGCGACTCAGCGGTGAGGTATCGCACGCGCTACGGGGATCGCACTGATGACCGACACCCGCCAGCCGATGTCGACGGACACAGATGTCGCAGGTATGAATGCCCCTGAGCAGGCGTTGCCCCCGCGGGCAGCTCCGCCGCGCTCGACGACGCGCACGCTGCTCACCGTGGTGCTCCCGCCGATCGTGATGGGGATCCTCATCCTCGGCCTGTGGTACTTCGTGTCGTACCAGATGCTCGACGAACGTCGCCGCTTCCTGCTCCGACCGCCGCACCAGGTGCTCAAGGTCGGCTTCCTCGACTGGGAGAACTTCTCCGACATCCTGTGGGCGCTCTGGGCGACCACGAAGGTCGCGATGGTCGGGTTGGCGATCAGCATCTTGCTCGGGCTGACGATCGCCGTCGTGATGAGCCAGTCGAAGCTGTTCGAGCGGGCGCTCTATCCGTACATGGTCACGCTGCAGGCGATCCCGATCCTGGCGATCGCTCCGCTTATCGGGTTCTGGTTCGGCACGGCGACGACCGGTCGCCTGATCGTGTGCGTGATCATCTCGCTGTTCCCGATCATCGTGAACACGTTGTTCGGCCTCCAGTCGGCCGAACGCGGCATGCACGACCTGTTCACCCTGCATCACGCCGGTCGCCTGACGCGCCTGCTCAAGCTCCAGTTCCCGGCGGCCTCGCCGGCGATCTTCGCCGGACTGCGGATCGCTGCCGGCCTCTCGGTGATCGGCGCCATCGTCGGCGACTTCATCTTCGGGCGCGGCGAGGCCGGCATCGGCCAGGCGCTGAAGAAGTACGCCAACAATCTCGATGGCGAGCAACTCCTCGCCGCCGTGATCATGTCGTCCGTGCTCGGCGTGACGGTGTTCCTGGTCTTCGGCTGGATCCAGAACCTCGCCATCGGCAAGTGGCACGGCGACCGGGCATGACTCTGCTGCCACACGCCTTGCCTCCGTTCACCCAATCTTGTTCAACCGTCCATCCAACAATCCACCCAACAATCCACCCAACAATCCACCGAGACAGCAATCACTCCTAGGGGGAGTACCAACAATGAACCGAAAGCGGTATCGCCAGATATCTGCCACCGTCCTGGTCATGGGTCTCGTCGCCGCAGCCTGCGGTGGCGACGACGACACGACCGAACCCACCGACGCACCAACGGTCACTACGGCGCCCGACGGCGGTGACGGCGACGGCATGTCGCTGGCCGGCGTCTGCCCCGACGTGATCGGCATCCAGACCGACTGGTTCCCCGAGGCCGAACACGGGGCCCTGTACCACTTGATCGGCGACGACTACACGATCGACACCGACAAGAAGACCGTGACCGGCAGCATGGTGGTGAACGGGCAGGACTACGGTGTCGACGTCGAGATCCGTGCCGGTGGTCCCGCGATCGCATCACCGTCCGTTGCCGCCGAGATGTACCTCGACGACTCCTTGACGCTCGGCTATGCCACGACCGACAGCCAGATCCTGCGATACACGGAGGCACCGCTGCTGTCGGTGATGGCTCCGCTCGAGCAGAACCCACAGATCATCTACTGGGACCCCGAGACGTACCCGAACATCAAGACGCTCGCCGATCTCGGTACCGAGGGCGTGACGGTCAACGTCTTCGGCGGAGGCACGTTCTCTGACGTCTTCGTCGCTCAGGGTATTTGGCAGGCCGGTCAGGTCGACCCGTCATACGATGCGACGCCCGGCCGCTTCATCGCCGAGGGCGACATCGCCCAACAGGGCTTCGCCACGGCCGAGCCCTGGCTGTACAAGAACGAGTTCGAGGACTACGGCCGCGACCTCGCCTTCCAGAGCCTCAACGATGCCGGCTTCCCGGTCTACTCGCAGACGCTCGGCATCCGCCCGGACGATCTCGAGACACTGCGGCCGTGCCTCGAGCAGCTGATCCCGATCATCCAGACCGCAACGGTCGACTACTACGCCGACCCAGCCGACACGAACGCACTCATCGTCGAAACCGTCAAGGCCTACGACACGTTCTGGACCTACCCGGCCGAGCTCGCCGAGTTCTCCGCGGCGACTCAGATCGAGCTCGGGTACGCAGGTAACGGGCCTGACGACACGGTCGGCAACATGGACGAGAGCCGTGTCCAGGAAGTGCTCGATGCCATGGCCGCGGCATCGATGGATTTCCCGGCTGACCTCACGCCTGGCGACCTCGTCACCAACGAGTTCATCGACATGTCGATCGGCTTCGGCGCATCCTCGGCGACGCCGGACACCTTGCCCGAGGGGACCTCGCCTGAGGCCTCTGGTGGTGGTGAGTTGGAGGGGATGAAGGGGACGACGCCCAAGGGTGCTGATGTGTCGGCGTGGATTCCTGCGGTGAATGAGTTTTGGGTTGCCAAGGGCAATGATGAGTTGACGGATTTCAACTATGCGGCTGAGTCGTATGACGCGGTGGTTGTGATGGCGTTGGCGGTTGCTCAGGCTGGTACTGATGGCAGTGCGTTTGCTGCGGAGATCGTGGATATCACGGGTGCTCCGGGTGAGAAGTGCACGGCGTTTGCCGAGTGTTTGGCGTTGATCGATGCTGGGACCGGGATCGATTATGACGGTATTTCGGGTCCGCATGATTTCAATGGCAATGGTGAGCCGTTGAAGGGTTCGTATGCGGTCCTCGAGTTCGGTGCTGACAACCGGTTGGATGACTCGTTGGAGTATTTGGTGACCGCTGAGTCGCCGGAGTCGGAGATCGTTGATCTGGTGCCGGTCACGGTGGAGCGTGCCGGTGATGGTGTGTTCAAGATCGGGTCGTTGTTGCCCGGCACGGGGAACTTGGCGTTCTTGGGACCGCCCGAGTTCGCGGGTGTCGAGTATGCGATCGACGAGATCAATGCTGCTGGTGGTGTGCTCGGTCAGCCGATCGAGTATTCCGCTGGTGATTCGGGTGATACCTCGACCGATATTGCGTCGGTCACGTCTGATCGGTTGATCAGCGAGGGTGTCGACGCGATCATCGGTGCCGCGTCGTCGGGTGTCACCTTGACGGTGATCGAAAAGATCACGTCGGCGGGTGTCACGATGTTCAGCCCGGCCAACACCAGCCCGGCGTTGAGTACCTACGACGACAAGGGCCTGTACTTCCGCAATGCCCCGCCCGACGGTCTCCAGGGTGCGATCGTTGCGAACTTGATACTCGAGGACGGCAACGCGTCGGTGTACATCATGAACCTCGACGACTCGTACGGCAACGGCATCGCCGCGGTGATCAACAACGTGTTGACCGCCAACGGCGTCGAAGTCCTCGGCGTCAAGGCCTACGACCCTGCCGCCGCGACCTTCGACGCCGAAGTCGCCGAGATCGTTGGCGCCGACCCCGACGCAGTCGTGCTGATCGCCTTCCAAGAAGGCTCACGCATCCTGCGCACCATGGTCGAACAAGGCGTCGGACCCACCACCCGTAACTTCTACGGCACCGACGGCAACATGGGCAACGCCACCGGCGAAGACTTCGACGCCGGCAACTAACCCCACCACCACAACACGAACACCAGCACGGCCCCCGGCACCACCAACCGGGGGCCGTGCCGCGCCACCACCCACAACACACAAACAGTCACCAACCCCCACCGACGCCCTCCACCGACTCCAACCACCGACACCCGGCTCCCGGCACCCGCCAACCAGCGCCGATCGCACTCGGCTTGACAGACTGCTGCGATGGCGACGGAGACCAGCAGCGACGGACGGGCATACGGACATCGACCCGGGACGTACGACCCCGAACTGGTCGAGGTCGCCGCCGGCACACCGTCGGGCGAGCTGTTGCGCCGCTACTGGCATCCGGTCGCCCCTTCGACCGAAGCGACGGTGCTGCCCCGCAACGTTCGAGTGCTCGGCGAGGATCTCGTCGTGTACCGCAACCTGCAGGGGGCTCCCGGTTTACTGCTGTCACGGTGCTGCCACCGCGGCACGACCCTGTACTACGGCAGGGTCGAAGACGACGGCATCCGTTGCCCGTACCACGGTTGGTTGTTCGCCGAGGACGGCCGTTGCCTCGACCAGCCGTGTGAGCCCGACCGGGGCCGCAACCGCGAGTCGTACCGGCAACCCTGGTACCCCGTCGTCGAGTACCACGGGCTGATCTTCGCCTACCTCGGTCCGGCCGACAAGCAGCCCGTCTTCCCGCGCTACGACATCTTCGAGGGGCTGGACCCCGACACCGAAGAGATCGTGATCATCGACCACTTCGCGTTCGGCGGTCCGACGGAGGCCCCGTGTAATTGGTTCCAGACACATGAGAACGCGATGGACCCGTATCACGTGTTCATCTTGCACAACGCGATCAGCGGCCCGCAGTTCGACCCGAAGCTCGAGATCTGGCCCCGCATCGACTGGCAGCGCAACGAGATCGGTGTCACAGCCACCCAGGATCGCGACCTGCCCGACGGCACCACGCTGCATCGCATCACCGAGATCCGGATGCCGACGCTGCGGGTGATCCCGACGCCGACATTGACGGTGCTGGGCCCCACCAACAACCTCTCGTGGGCAGTACCGGTCGACGACACCACGACTCGGGTCTACGCGATGGTGCGCAAGCCGAGGGACCGTCCGCCGCAGGGTCTGCCCGTCTATGGCGAGGGGAAGAGCTGGTTCGACCTGACCGATGCCGAACACCAGTTGTACCCCGGCGACTTCGAGACGCAGGTCGGGCAGGGCCCGATCACCCTGCACTCGGGAGAGCACTTGTCGTCGACAGATCGTGGTGTCTCGATGGTGCGGCGCCAGTTCAAAGAGCAGGTCCGACGCGTCGCCGACGGACTCGATCCCGTGGGTGTCTCGTTCGACCCGGCGGATGCAGTGCAGGCTGTTGTCGCAGGGAACTACATCGTCGGGCCCGACGACGATCTCACCGGCGTTCCGCTCGCCGAAACATTACGACAGGCGCGCCGCGACTGACCGCCGTAAGGAGGCGAGCGGTCGACCTTCGGTTCGCAGATCGTGCGCCACAGCGTCGGCTGCGTTGCGTCCGGCGGCACCGAACACGCCGGCGCCGGGGAACGTGCCGGCGCCCGATAGGTACAGGCCGTCGATCGGTGTGCGATACCGCGTGGTCTCGCGCCGGCGTCCGAAGAACGCCGACAGCGGCGGGCCGGCGTAGGACGGCGTGTGGCCGCGGTGCATCGAGAACTCGGCCTCGTACCGATCGGGGGTCATCGCACGCCATCGATCGAGCTGGAGCGAACCCGGCTCCATCAGGCCGTCGAGCAGTTCCAACCACCGGGCGGGCTCCGTGGATCCCGGCCAGCCACCCTGCAGCGCGTACGGCGTGAACAGCACTTCGAGGCTGACCACATGTTGGTTCGGCGTCGGCTGCATGTGCGGGTCGAGCACGCTCGGCACATTGACCAAGAACGTCGGGAACGGCGCAACGGCACCGTTACCGCGCAGCTCGTGAGCATGGGCGATCTGCTCGGGGCTTGGCGACACGACCGTGGTCGGCGCCAGCAGGTCGGCGCCACCGGCGATGCTCGCCAACTCGGACGTCACGCGCCATGCAGGCAGTGCGACGAGCACCCCATCGACCTTCGACTCGTACCCGTCCTGCACGGGCTGCCCCCGCCAACGATCGACGACCCGCCGGGCGGCGCTCGGAATGTCGTCGAGCCAGTCGACGAACACGCGTTGCGGATCGCAAGCGGCGACGACCTTGCGTGACGAGATCTCCGATCCGTCGTCGAGCCGTACCCCCACGATCACCCCGTCCCGAACGATCAGCCGCTCCACCCGGCTGGCGCATCGCACGCGACCACCCGCAGCCTCGAAGCTGGCCCGCACCGAGTCGGTGAGAGCGCCGCTGCCACCGCGGGGCCTTCCGGTCTTCACAAGATGTCGGGTCGCATAGATCGCCGCCGCCATCCCGGTGCCGGGTGCGGTGTGCGGTGCACCCCACACGGTCGGCCCGGTGCTGACGGCTGGCATCACGAGGTGCCAGTCGTCGAAGTAGCGGGCCATGATCTCGGCTTGGCTGCGCCGGCTCCAATCGAGCAGACGAGCCGCGCCCGCGGCCCGGCGGCGAGCGATGCTACGCAGCATGCGCGGTGCCGACGGCGGGGTGCGCGCCATGGCCAGCGCGAGTTCGGCGACCGGCGTCGCGTCGGACAGATACCGGCGGTAGCCGTCGACGGCGTGGGGATGCGTGAGCGCGAGCGCGTCGAGATGGCGTTCAGCCTCGTGAAAGAAGAGCCACGGCGCTGAACCGTCGTGGAACTGATGCACCGCGCTCACCTCGGATTCGAGGTATGCGAGCCCGTGGGTTGCCAGATCCAGTTCGTCGGCGATCGGCATCGCCCGCACCATCGAGTGATCGCAGTTGCAGATGTTGAACCGCGCATCGAGATCGGTCACGGTCGAGGCGCATCCTCCGACGTCGGGCCTCGCCTCGATCAGTAAGGTGTCGATGCCGGCACGCGCCAGATATGCCGCACAGATCAGCCCGTTGTGGCCGCCTCCTACGACGACGACGTCGGCATCCGGTCGTGGTTGCACCTCCGCATGCTAAGTGAAGCTGCAACCGGGTGGGCAGCCCGCCCCGACGTTGCGAACTCAGTCGACAGCCAGCGCCCGGTCGATGATGACGTGCAGCAGCACGTTGGCGCCCGCCTCGAGGTCCGACGCCTCGGTGAACTCGGCGATGTTGTGGCTCAGCCCGTTGACGCTGGGTGTGAAGATCATCGCCGAGGGGCAGACGCGGGCGAGCATCTGTGCATCGTGTCCGGCACCGCTGGCCATCCGATGCGTGGAATGACCGAGGCGCTCCGCTGTGGCCTCGACCAGATCGACCATCGACGCATCGAACTCGACGGGTTCGAATCTGGCGAGCGATATCTGCTCGATCGTCACCTCTTCGGCGGCTGCGACCTCGTCGACGACCATGCGGAACCGTTGCTCGGCCTGCTGCAGGACGGCTTCGTCGGTGTTGCGCAGATCGACGGTCATCGAGACCGAAGCGGGCACGACGTTCACGAGGTTGGGGTGGACCTCGATGCGTCCCACGGTCGCCACCTGATCTCCCCCGAGATGGGTCGCAATGTCACGCACCGCCGTCACGATCCGAGCTGCGACGTACAACGGGTCGCGTCTGAGCCGCATCGGGGTGGTGCCGGCGTGGGCCGATTGACCGGTGATCGTGAGCCGGGTCCACGAGATGCCCTGCACACCCTCGACGACGCCCACGGTCACACCGAGGTCCTCGAGGATCGGCCCCTGCTCGATGTGCAGCTCGACGTACGAATCGGGAAACGCGACCGCGGGGGCGGGGCGGCCGCCGGCGTAGCCGATCCTCAAGAGCTCGTCGCCGAGCCGGGCATCGTCGTCGACGGCGCGCGCGTCGAGCGCCGTCTCGACCGACATTCCGCCGACGAACACCAGGCTGCCGAGCATGTCGGGCGCGAATCGCGCCCCTTCCTCGTCGGTGAAGAAGGCCACCGTGATGGCTCGCGGCGTCGAGAAGTCGTTGGCAATCAGCGTCTCGAGCACTTCCAGTCCGCCGAGCACACCGAGATTGCCGTCGAAGCGCCCTCCGGTGCGGACCGTGTCGATGTGCGAGCCGGTCATCACGGGCGCCAATGAGGGGTCCGTGCCCGGACGAGTCGCGAACACGTTGCCGATCTGGTCGATCTCGACCACCAGGTCGAGATCACGCATCCAGTTGACGACGAGGTCGCGGCCGTCGCGATCGGCGTCCGTCAGAGCCAGGCGTGCACATCCGCGCTCGCCGTTCGGGCCCAAGATGGCGCCGATCTCGCCCAGCGCGTCCAGACGCCCCAGCAGTCTCGCAACGTCGATCCGCAGGTCGCCATGAGGATGACGGGTGGTGGGCTGATGCACGATGCGACGATAGCTCTGGGCAGGCGAGCAGGAATACCGCGCCGGCCACTACGGTTGAACTCGACAACGGAGCCACTCCCCCGGTGGATCCGAAAGGATTTCAGTCCTCATGAACACGGGTTCGTTCAAGCTCGGCAGGTTGTTCGGCATCGCGGTCAACATGCATTGGAGCGTGGCTCTGATCGGCATGTTGCTGGGTGCGAGTCTGGGCGGCGCGATCGGATGGTTCGCCGCTGGTGTCGGCGTGGTCGGATTCCTCGCATCGATATTGGTGCACGAGTTCGCCCACGCGCTGACGGCTCGCCGCTTCGGCGTCGGAACCGAGTCGATCCAGCTGTGGGCGTTGGGCGGGATTGCACGGCTCGACCGCGAGTCGCCGTCCGCCAAGGCAGAGGGTTGGATAGCGGTCGCGGGTCCCGCCGCCAGCGCGGTGCTCGGTGTGCTCGGCATCGGTGGCTGGCTCGCCGTGGGCGCCGGCCAGGGCTCGAGTGGCTTCGTCGGGCTTCTGGGATGGCTCGGGATCATCAACATCATGCTGGCCGTGTTCAATCTGCTTCCCGGCGCTCCGCTCGACGGTGGGCGGATCCTGAAGGCCGTCCGGTGGGGCCGCCACGGCGATCGCCATCGGGCGGCCCAGGAAGCGGGGCGCGCCGGCGTCGTGCTCGGTTGGGCGCTGGCCGGTCTCGGATTCGGGTTGATCCTCGTCGCGCAGAGTGGCGTGTGGCTGGTCGTGACCGGTCTGTTCATCATGATCAACGCTCAGGTCGAGATCGCCGCTGCCCGGATCGCCGGGCGGCTGGCCGGCATCAAGGTGCGGGATCTCACCTGGTTCGGCGTTGCCGAAGCCGGCGAGGACATGGACGCCGACTCGATGCTGTGGCAGCGGGGCCGACTGGGATCAGCAGGCGGTGTGGCCGTCACCGACGCGGCCGGTCGTCCGCAGGGTCTGGTGCTCGAGGACGAACTGTGGGCGATCCCTGCCGACGAACGGCCATGGGTGATGCTCACGCAGATGATGGTGCCGTTCGATGGAATCGCGAAGGCCGAGCCCGACGAGGAACTGACGTCCGTGTTGTCGCGGCTCAATCCGAGACGCCCGGTCCTGACCGTCTGGGCAGACGGCCGCTTGGTCGGCATGGTGCCGCCGAAACGGCTGCGCGAGCGACTGACTGCGGCGGGTCTCTGACTCGACGGGTCGGCGCCGCTCAGGCGTCGGCCACGTGCCAGTCGCGTTTTGCCACGGGTGGCTTGTCGCTCCACGGGAAATTGATCCACTGATCGGTGCGCTTCCACACGTAGTCGCACTTCACGACCGAGTGCGACTTCTCGTAGATGACCGCGGTGCGAACCTCACCGACCTTGCCACCGCAGAAGTCGCCGACCGATTTGAGCGTGTGGCCCGTGTCGGCGACATCGTCGACGATCAGGATCTTGGCGTTGTGCAGGTCGACGAAGTCAGGGGCCGGGGGGAGGATGCGAGGCACCTCGAGTCGCTCATCGATGCCGGTGTAGAACTCGACATTCATGGTGTAGGTGTTCTTGACCGACAACGCATATCCCATCGCGCCGCCGATCAGCAGCCCGCCGCGTGCGATCGACAGGATCATGTCGGGCTCGTAGCCGTCGTCGGCGACCATCTGCGCCAGTTCGCGCGACGCGACGCCGAACAACTCCCAGGTCAAGATCTCACGGTCCTCCGACATGAACCGCACGCTACCCGGTCGGTGACGGGCGCCGGAAAGGCGGCACCCCAGACGGCCGTCCACCGGTTGGTGACGCAGCGTTCATTCGACGACGACACCCTCGATCCCCTCCTCTGCAGGCGGGTAGTGCGGGTCGATCTGTTCCAGGTGGTGGCGAAGGATCTTGGCGACGACCAGATTGCGGACCCACTTGCGGTCGGCCGGGATGACGTACCAAGGTGCCCGATCCGTCGTCGTCTCGCGGATTGCGTCGCGGAACGCCAGTTGGTAATCGTTCCACAGCGCCCGATCGTCGAGGTCTCCCAGCCGGAACTTCCATCGTTCGTCGGGGTCGTCGACGCGATCCTGGAGCCGCTCGCGTTGCTCGTCCTTCGAGATGTTCAAGAAGCACTTGACCACGCGGGTGCCCTCATCGTCGAGCATCCGCTCGAAATCCCTGATGTGGCCGTACCTCCTCGACCAGACGGACTTCGGGGCGAAAGCCTTCACGCGTACGACGAGCACGTCCTCGTAGTGGCTGCGATTGAAGATTCCGATCTGACCCTGCGCCGGGGTGTGGGCGTGGACGCGCCACAGGTAGTCGTGGGCGCGTTCCTCCTCGGACGGAACGCCGAACGAGTTGACATCCACGCCCGCGGGGTTGACGCCGCTCAACACCGACCGGATGGTGCCGTCCTTGCCCCCTGCGTCCATCGCCTGCAACACGATCAGCAGCGCCGTGTCCTGCGCAGCGAAGAACCTGCGTTGCAGCGCGGACACCACCTCCATTTCTTCCACGAATGCAGCCTTGGCTTGATCCTTGTGCCATCCGAACGACTCACCGGGATCGTGATCGTCGAGATCGGTTGCATCATGGGCGCGGCATCGGTCGAGAACGTCGTCAACCATGGCGCGACCGTACATCGTTCGTCGATGGCGCCCGGTGACGGAACCAGCCCTCGTGCTCGGACGCTCACAGGTGTGAGGTAACGTCCGTCGCACCCCTGCGGGCGGATCGTCCGTCGACCCATCGGAGGAATGTCAACACATGACGAGTATTCGTCGATCTCGCACCGATGGTCGACGCCGCTTCCGTCCGCAGTGCCCCCATGCCGACGAGATGGGCTACAGGACCGAACCGATCGGGCGCTCGATCGGCGACGGTCGCCCGGTGGCCTGCCATCACCCGCTGATGACGTCCGTGTCGATCGACTGATCGGAGGGACATGGGATCGGCACCCGCGTCGGGTGAGGCGGCGAACTGGACTGCGATCGACACCCCGCGGTCGCTGCGGCGCACGCTCGGCGTCTTCCGGGCGGGTTACGCAGACCCGACCACACGTATCTCGGACGGCCGATTCGAGCGGGCTGCATACACCCCCGACGGACCGGGCACACTGCGACTCACCTGGACGTCGGACCCTGCGACCACGGACGGTTCCGGGCTGACCGCCGACGCGTGGGGGCCGGGCGCTCGGTGGCTCCTCGACCGTGTCGACGCGATCACCGGGCATGCCGATCGTGCGGTCTCGTTCCCCGCAGCCGATCCAGCGGTCGAGCGGGCGCTGAGACTCGCCCGCCTGCTGCGCATCGGTGCCTCTGGTGACGCATATCACCAGTTGTTGCCCACGATCATCGCCCAACGGATCACCGCCGGCGAGGCGGTTCGCCAGTGGGAACGGCTGTGTCGAGCGCTCGGTGAACCGGCACCGGGACCCTCCGACGTCATCGGTGACCTGCTGTTGCCTCCTTCGCCGGCCAGCTTGCATCGTCGCCCGCCGTGGTGGTTCCATCCCCTCGGGATCGAGACCAAGCGCGCCCGGGCTCTGGTCGAGGTGGCCCGGCATGCCGACAAACTCTGGGCGTGGAGCGAGGCGGGCACGGCGGTCCTCGCCGACAAGCTCGCACTGATCGCCGGGGTCGGCCCGTGGACGGTCGGCTCGGTGCTCGGACCGGTGTGCGGAGACCCTGACGCGGTTCCGGTCGGCGACTACCACTTCCCGAACACCGTGGCGTGGGTGGTCGCCGGCGAAGCGCGCGCCGACGACGAGCGCATGCTCGAACTGCTCGAACCGTATCGAGGTCAACGCGGACGAGTGCTCTGGTCGATCGTCACGACAGCGGGCAAGGCGCCGGCTTTCGGCCCTCGGCAACGAATCCTGCCGATGGCCAAGTGGTGACGGGTAGCGCATCACTAACATCACGAGGATCGTGTCCAATCGTCTGCTGAGCGTCGACGGGCCCTTCGGTGTCTTCGCCGATCGGCTCCTCGCTCTCGAACTCCCCGAACTCCCAGTCGATCGCCGCTCGAAAACCGTCAGCTTCATCTGTCGTCGCGCTCACGAGCTCCCATCGCCTCTGTACCTCGGGGTCACGGCATTGACGGCGGCGATGGGTCTGCTCCAACGCGTGATCGGCCTCGACGCGACCACGCGGTTCGTCCAGACGACGACGCTGCCGTTCGTGGGTGAACTCGCCCGCATGTCACGGTCGTTGGGGTTCGCCTTCATCTGGGAGGCCTGGCCGGACTCGTCACCCACGGGTGCCGCGTCACACCAGGGATCGACGCAATGATCGCGTTGGCCGAGGCCCGCCCGCACCACGATTGCGAAGTGTTGGTGATCGGATCCGGCGCGGGTGGTGCGACCACCGCCGCCGTGCTCGCCGAGGCGGGCATCGACGTGCTCGTCGTCGAGGAGGGAGCGTGGGTCGATCAAGACTCGGTCGTGCCGTTCTCGCTCGACCAGATGGACAGGCAGTACCGGTCCGGTGGCGTCACCGTGGCCCTCGGCCGGCCGTCGATCGCATACACCGAAGGGCGATGCGCCGGTGGCGGCACCGAGATCAACAGCGGTCTGTACCGGCGACCGTCCGAGGGCACGCTGCATCGCTGGCGGACCAGTTATGCGATTCGCGACTTCACCGACGATGACTTCCACGCCCTGTGCGACGAGGCCGAGCAGGCGCTGTCGGTGCAGATGGTTCCGGGGCGCCACACGCCGGCGAGCGAGCGCTTGCGGCGCGGGGCGGCAGCACTGGGCTGGCAACATGATGAGATCCCGCGGTGGATGACCTACCCGGACGGCGACGACGCGGCGGCGGGGCAGCGTCAGAGCATGACGCGGACCTATCTCCCGCGGGCGGTCGCCGCCGGAGCACGGCTGCTCTGCGAACATCGCGTCGATCGTTTGATCTTCGATCGCGACCGCGCATTTCGCGCCGAGCTCACCGGGCCCGACGGTTCGCCGTGCACGATCGACTTCGACCGCGTGGTGGTGTGCGCCGGAGCGATCCAGACCCCGGCACTGCTCCAACGTTCGGGCCTGAGGGGGCTGATCGGCAGGGCGCTCGCCGTGCACCCCACCGTCAAATTGGCAGCTCGCTTCGACGAAGCGATCAATGTCGTCGACGACGTACCCGTTCACCAGGTCAAGGAGTTCTCACCCGAGCTGTCCTTCGGCGGTTCTGCCAGCCATCCGGGCCTGGTCGCTCTGGCGCTGACCGACAACTGGACCGAGATGCGCAACGCCGTCACGGCCTGGCCCGAGATCGCCGTCTACTACGCGGCGATCACGAGTGAGGGTCGCGGGCGGGTCGCTGCGCTGCCGGGACTCCGCGATCCGCTGGTGACCTACCGCCTCACCCGGCGCGACCGGGCCTTGCTCGGCCAGGGTTTGGCGAGACTTGCGCTCGTGATGCTCGAGGCCGGAGCGCGCGAGGTCTACCCGTCGTTCCAGCGGGCGCCGATCGTCCGCTCACGTGCGGATCTGGCCGAACTGACCGGCAGGTTCTCGGCGGTCACGGCGAGCGTGATGACGGTTCATCTGTGCTCGACCGTACCCATGGGCTCGGACCGGTCGAAGGCCGCCGCCGACAGCTTCGGCCTGGTGCACGGCGCCGTCAACGTCTACGTCAACGACGCCTCCTTGCTGCCCGATGCACCCGGTGTCAATCCGCAGGCGTCGGTGATGGCGATTGCGCTCCGCAACGCGCGGCACCTCGTCGGTGAGGCGTCGTGAGCGCCACCGTGGTGCGACCCCATCCGGATGCCACGGTTGTCACCGGTGCCGCCGGTTGGTTGGGCACAGCCTTGACGCACGCGCTGACGCAAGCCGAGGGCCCGTGGCGCCGCGCCGGTGTCGTTCGTACGCTCGTCCGGAACCGGGTCGAAGGAGAACGTCTGGCAGCACTGGGCACGTCGATCGAGCCGGTGATCGGCGATCTGCTCGACCGCGACACGCTGGATCGGTTGTTCGCCGGTCTGACCGGTGACGTCGACGTGGTTCACGCGGCAGGGGTCATCCATCCTCGCTCGGTAGCCGAATTCTTCACCGTCAATGTGCACGGAACCACCGCGATCCTCGATGCGTCACGACGCGCCGGTGTCAGACGGTTCGTGCACGTGTCGTCGAACAGCCCGTTCGGCACGAACTCGCACCCCGATGACCGATTTCGCAACGACGAGCCCTATCACCCGTATTACGGCTACGGCCGCTCGAAGATGCAGGCCGAACTCGAGGTGTTCGAGGCGGTCGTGGCGGGAATGGACGCCGTGATCGTGCGCCCGCCGTGGTTCTACGGTCCGCACCAGCCGCCGCGCCAGACGACCTTCTTCAAGATGGTCCGCACGGGCCGATTTCCGGTGTTCGCCGGTGGTTCGCAGTCGCGTTCGATGGTGTACGTCGACAACCTCGTGCAAGGCGTCGTGCGCGCCGAACTCACCGAATCCGCTCCGGGGAGTGCCTGGTGGATCGCGGACGAGCGGCCCTACACGCTGTCGGAGATCATCGAGACCGTCGGGAGAGCGCTGAGCGCCGAGGGGTTCGCCGTGTCGCCCAACCGGATTCGCCTGCCCGACGCCGTCGCCCGGGCCGCCGAGCTCGCCGACGCCACGATTCAGCGGACGGGCCGGTACCACCAGCAGATCCACGTGCTCGGCGAGATGAACAAGAACATCGCGTGTGACATCAGCGCCGCGCAGCGTGATCTCGGCTACTCGCCGGATGTCGCGTTGTACGACGGTATGCGCCGTAGCATCCGCTGGTGCGTGAGCCAGGGCCTCCCACTATGACGACCAGCTTGGTCACCGGTGGCAGCGGATACTTCGGCGCGCTGCTCGTCGATCGGTTGGTGCAACGCGGGCATCGGGTGCGAGTCTTCGATCTGCACGACGTCGCGGATCGACCCGCCGGTGTGGAGTTCTGCCGAGGGGACATCCGCAACGCCGACGCAGTCGGGCAGGCCGTTCGCGACTGCGACACGGTATTCAACAATGTCGCCCAAGTCCCACTCGCGAAGGATCGCCATCTGCTTCGCAGCGTCAACGTCGATGGCACGCGGATCCTGCTCGACCAGTGTGCACGGGCGGGTGTCGGCAAGGTCGTGCACACGTCGTCGAGTGCCGTGTTCGGCATTCCCGAGTCGAACCCTGTGTTGTCGACCACGGTCCCCAAACCGGAGGAAGCATATGGACACGCCAAGTTGGCCGCCGAGTGGGCGTGTCTCGACGCGGCCCGCAATGGACTCGACGTGTCGATCGTTCGGCCGCGAACCATTCTCGGTCACGGACGGCTCGGCATCTTCGGCATCCTCTTCGATTGGATCGCCGACGGAGCCGATCCAATCGTGCTCGGTGACGGCGCCAACCGCTACCAATTCGTACACGCCGAGGACCTTGCCGATGCGTGCATTCTGGCGGGTGCCACCGAACGACCGGGATTGTTCAACATCGGAGCCGACCGGTTCGGCACGATGTACGAGACCCTCGACCACCTGTGCTCGCACGCGGCCACCGGGTCCCGCGTGCGCCGCGTGCCGGCCCGCGCGGCCGGAGCCGCGATGCGGCTCAGCGCGGCGTTGGGCCTCACACCATTCGCGCCGTACCACTGGTTGATGTACTCGAAGTCGATGTGGTTCGACACCGAACACGCCACCCGGCAGCTGGGCTGGTCGCCCAAGTGGTCGACGGACGCGATGTTCGCCCAGAGTTACGACTGGTTCCTGGCCCATCGCATCGAGACCTCCGACGCGACGGCGAGCCACCACCGTCGGACGGCCCGGCAAGGTGTACTCGGCGTCGTCAAGCACACCACGCGACTGTTGCCGCTCGCCACCGGAGACCGACATGGATGACCTGCGCGCCACCACGTGGTGGCCGGTGCTGCGCCACGCGCTGCCGATCTACATCGTTTCTCGGCTCTGTGTGCTGGTCGGGGCCTCGGTCGTCGCCGCCGAACTCAGAATCGATGCCAACCTCGCCGTCGAACGTGGGATCGCGGTAGCCGACCCACACGGCACCGCCAATGCAGGGAGCGCGATCCGACCCGTGGTCGATGTGCTGACCAGCTGGGACGGCCTGTGGTACATCGACATCGTTCGCAACGGGTACCCGCGCAACGTTCCTCCGGACGTCACGTATCACTTCGCCGAAGCGCGGGCTGCCTTCTTCCCGCTCTACCCGATACTCAGCCGGTGGTTCGACGTCATGTGTCCCGGAGGCGATTCGGTGGCCGCGCTGACCCTGAACGCGATCCTCGGGCTGATCGCTGTGGTGTTGATCGGGCTGATCGGCCAGCGGCTGTACGGCGACCGGGTCGGGCGTACGACGGTCACCCTCGTCGCCCTCTTCCCAGGAAGCTTCGTGCTGTCCTTCGCATACAGCGAGGCACTCATGATCGTGTTGGCGGCTGCGTGCCTGCTGATGCTGCTCGACCGCGAATGGGTCGCGGCAGGTGTCTTCGCCGCATTCGCGACCGCCACACGTCCGAACGGCCTCGCACTGGTGGTCGCGTGTGCCGTCGCCGCATTCTTTGCGATCCGTGACGACCGCGACTGGCGTTCGCTCGCGTCGGTGCTGTTGGCGCCGTTGGGATTCATCACGTTCCAGGTCTGGCTCGGGCAGCACACGGGCGAGGCCGGCGTATGGTTCCGTGTCCAACGCGAGGCCTGGGGCGAGGGCGCCAGCTTCGGCTGGACCGCGCTGCGCAACTCGGCCGAGGCGATCACGTCTCCGCTCACCTCCCCGACCGACACGGTCACGGCGATCAGCGTGGTGGCGACCGTCATCTTGCTGGTGATGGGCTGGAAGGCACGCCTACCCTGGTTCATGATGCTGTACTCGTGGGCGGTCGTCGGCTTGATGCTGGTACCCGCCACCGTGACCGCTCGCCCTCGGTTCTTGTTCACCGCCTTTCCGCTGCTGATCGGTGCGGCGCGCTGGTACGAAGACCGTCGTCACTCCGACGAGACCCTGTGGCCCGCCACGATGGCCGCCTGCGGCGCAGGGCTGGCCGCGCTGACCGGGCTGTACGGCGTGTTCGGCGCCATTCCGTGATCGACGACCGGCCCCCGCTCTGGATGCGGCCGGTCGTACGAGCGGTTGCGTTGCTCGCTGTCCTCGCGTATCTGCCGGCGATCACGGCCGCACCGGGGCGGATGCCGGCCGACAGCAAGCTCTACCTGTATCTCGACCCTGGCCGATTCATGGCCGACGCAGCCGGTTCCTTCGATCCGCGCCAGTTCGCCGGATGGGTCCCCCATCAACACATCGCCTACCTCTGGCCATCCGGTCCGTGGTTCGTGCTCTTTGATCTGCTCGGGGTGCCCGACTGGGTCGCCCACAGGTTGTGGATCGGCACGATCATGGTCGCCGCCGGACTGGGAGTTCGTTGGTGCTCACGCCTCCTGGGGTTGTCGACGGCCGCGGCACTGACCGCGGCCGTCGTGTACCAGACATCGCTGTACGTCCTCCCGTACGTCTCGCGCACGTCCGTGATGCTGCTGCCCTGGGCGGGCCTCGGCTGGATCGTCGGGTTCACGATCAGGGCCACCCGACGCCGGACGTGGGGCGATCCGGCTGCCGTCGCGTTGATCGTGCTCACGGTGGGCGCCGTCAACGCGACGGCATTGGCGCTGATCGTGCCCGCGCCGGTGCTCTGGATCATCCACAGCGCATGGCGACGCAGTGTCACATGGCGCCAGTCGATCCTGGTGGCGATGCGAATCGGCCTGCTCTCGACCGGCGTCTCGCTGTGGTGGATGGCGATGTTGACGATCCAGGGCAAGTTCGGCACCGACCCGCTCCCTTACTCAGAATCGGTCGCCGACGTGTCGCTCACGTCCACCTCCGCCGAAGTCTGGCGCGGCTTGGGCTACTGGCTGTTCTATCTTCGGGACCCGTACGCGGCGACCACGACCGCGTCACTGCGCTATCTCGTCTCGAGCGGAGCGATCTTCCTGAGCTTCGTGGTGCCGATCGTGTGCGTCGTCGGGTTGGTGTGGACACGATGGGCGCATCGGCGATTCGCCGCTCTGCTGATCGCGACCGGCGTCCTGCTGGCCGTCGGCGTTCACCCCAGCGACGACCGATCGCCGCTGATGTCCTGGCTCACCGGCGGCGGTGACGGTGGTGTGACGTTGGCCCTGCGCAGCAGTACCCGAGCGATACCGCTGCTGGCGCTCGGGCTCGCGCTCACCGTCGCGTCGACGATCGACGCCGTCGGCCCGCGGCGGATACCTCGGCTGGCGTCGTCTCGCCCGATCCGGGCCGACGGCGCACTTTCCGTACTGGTCGGTGTGCTGGCCATCGCCAATCTCGCCGCACTCTGGACCGGCGCCTTCGTCGACCCTGCGTTGGATCGGGATCAGTCGCCGCCCGAGTCGTGGATCGAGGCGGCCGCAGTGCTCGATCGTTCCGGCACCGATGGCCGGGTGCTCCAGCTGCCCGGCGCAGAGTTCGGCGCCTATCGCTGGGGATACACGGTCGACCAACCGCTCCCGGGGCTGACCGAGAAGGCGCTCGTCACACGCGACCTGCTACCGCTCGGCTCGGCGGGCGCCATGGACCTCCTGTATGCACTCGACGACCGGATTCAGGAGGGCCGGCTCGATCCCGGTGCGTTGGCACCGATCGCTCGATTGCTCGGTGTCGACACAGTGTGGCTCACCAATGACCACGCCTTCGACCGATTCCGGACCGCCAGACCCGAGGTGGTGCGCGACCTGGTCCTCGATGAAGGCGGGTTCGCACCCCCCTATCGGTTCGGCGAGCTGTTCCTCAATCGGGCAGAGGTGCCGTACACGGACGAGCGGGCCCTCGGCGACCCGCGTGTCGGTGAGCCTGTCGTACCTGTCGAGTTGGTCGAGTTGTACGACCCGGCGGGTGTCGTTCGCGCCTCGGAGCACTCGATCCTGGTATCGGGAAGCGGTGACGGGTTGGTCGATGCCGCAGCTGCCGGCCTGATCGACGGCAACACGACGATTCGCTACAGCGCCTCACTGGCAGACCAACCGCGTGCCCTGGTGGCAGCGGTCGACGACGCCGTGGCCGTGATCGTGACCGACTCGAACCGAGCCCGGGCCCGGCATTGGCGCAGCTCACAGGACACGACCGGCTTCACCGAGTACGCCGATCCGCGACTCGACCCGATCGAGCCCGTTTCCGGTGACGAGCGGCTGCCCGTGTTCGGCACGTCCGATCCCGACACGACGACCGTCGCGATCCAGCGCGGCCCGGTCACCGCCGCCGCCACCTCGTACGGCGAGCCGTTCGCCTATCTGCCCGAGCACCGACCGTTCATGGCGATCGACGGCGATCCCGAGACGGCCTGGCTGGTCGGAGAACACGGCGACCCGACCGGCGAGATGCTCAGGCTGTACCTCGAGCAGGGCGTCGACCGAGTCTTCCTGCTCCAGCCGAACCGGCCGAATGCGCGCCGCATCACCGAGCTCACAGTCGTCGGTGGCGACGCGTCGGGGCCGATCGCCGACATGCCCACCCGCATCGCGCTCGACGAGCGTTCGCTCGTCGCCCCCGGACAACCACTCGACATCAGCCCCCGGATTCGCTCGCTCGATCTCACGATCGAGGCGGTCGGCGACGGTATTCCCGGCACGGCCTCGGCGGTGTCCGGCGTCGGGTTCGCCGAGGTCTCGTCCGCACTCGGGCCGACCAGCGAGATCATCCGGCCCCCGACCGATGCCCTGCTGATCGCTGACGCCGACACCCCTCTGGCGTTCACGTTCACCCGTCTTCGGGTCGACCCGATGAATCGCTGGCGCGACGATCCCGAGCCATCGCTGCAGCGAGAGTTCGAGCTTCCCGGAGCGCGGACGTTCGACGTCTCGGCGACTGTTCACATCGATGCCCGCACCTCCGACGTGGAACTCGCCGGCCTCTTCGGGTGGCCCGCCGTCGCGTCGTCGCGGCTCACTGGTTCGGTGCGCAACGCCGGGGTCGCCGCGCTGGATGGAGACCCCGCGACGGCCTGGATGACAGCGTTCGCACAGGCTCAGGGCGCAACCTTGACCATCGCCGATGTTCCCGAAGCGGTCGAGACGATCGAGGTCAGACAGCCGATCAGCGGCTTCTCGCGCGTTTCCACGATGACGCTCACGAACGGTAGCGAGCAGCGTGTCGTCGACCTGGTTCCCGACGCGTCGGGGATCTCGCGAGCGATCATCGATCCGGCGCTGCAACCGGGAACACTGACGGTGGAGCTCACCGGGGTCGATTCGGTCACCACCATCGACCGGCGGTTCGGTGACGTCGTCGAGCTGCCGGCCGCGATCAGCGAGATCAGCTTCGCCGGATCACCGAGGGTGCCACGTCTCGGCACGGTCACGACCACCCTCGACTGTGTCGCCGTCGCCGTCTTGGACGATGCGGCGATCGAGGCAGCGATCACCATTGTGGGCGACGACTGGCTCGACGGCGCAGCGCTCACGGCGACGGTGTGCGATCCGCGTCGCGAGCTCTCGCCAGGCATCCATCGCGTCGCAGCGCCCGACACCACGATTCCGATCACGCTCGACGGGATCGTGCTCGACGACGGTGCCCGGTCGGCCCGCGCGTCCGCAAGCGCTTCGACAACGGCACGCGTCGTGGAATCCGGTCGCTTCGAACGCCGGATCGTCGTGGATAACTGCCCGACGGGCTGTTGGCTGGTGCTCGGCGAGGGCTACAACGAGGCGTGGTCCGCCGATGTCGGCGGCACGTCGCTCGGCGCATCCGAGTTGGTGGACGGCGGGTTCAACGGCTGGTGGCTGCAGCCATCGGACGGGCCCGTCGAGGTGACCGTTCGCTGGACCGCACAGCGCAGGCTCACGGTCGCGTTGGTGCTGTCGGGATTGATCGTGGCGCTGTGCGCGGTACTGATCGCGATGGATCGACGTCGTCACCATGGCGCCGTCCCGGCGATCGATGATCCGGCGCCGCGCTGGCAGTGGAGCGGCCGTGCACTGAGCATGCCGCAGGCGGTGTCCACAGCTGCGCTCTGGGTCGGACTCGGCGCAGGCCTGATCGGGCCCTCCTGGGCGCTCGGTGGCGCCGCTGCGGGTGCAGTGGCACTCGGCACCCGCCGCTCCCGTCTGGGCGAACTGACGGCGTTGGCGAGCCTGATCACGCTCGGCGCTGTCGTGGTCATGGTCGAACGGCGAGATTCGCCGTTCCCGAACGGTGGATGGCCCAGTGCGTTCGCATCGGTGCACGGCGTCGGGCTGTTCGCCGTGGTTTCGATCCTGGTCGGCGTGTTCGTCGCCGACGACGCCGTGCCTCCCGCGGAGTCGTCCGACCAGGGTCGTGAGGGCAACACGATCAGCGACCCCGATCAGACTGTCGCGACACCGTGATCTCCTGGCCGCGTGGATGCGTCGACGATCACTACTGTCGGACGTCGTGATGGCTGCCGATCATGTCAGGGCTCGACTGGCCCGACATCCGACGCCTGCGATCGTGCTGGTCGTCGTCGCTCCGCTCGTGCTCGTCGCGCTCGTTCTGCTGTGGCGCCCCTGGGTCCCGGTGCTCGACATGGCGATGACCGAACTGCGAGTTCGCGACGTTGGTGGCGTTCACACCCCACTGGTCGGCCTGCCGGGCCGAATCGGAACGTTTCCCGACCAGGGAAGTCATCCCGGCCCGTGGAGCTTCTATGCGATCGCTCCGTTCTACCGGCTCGCCGGCGCCTCGGCCTGGGGCATGGAACTCGGGAGCATCGTGATCAACGGCGCTTGCGTCGCGGCCTTGGTCTGGCTCGGTCGGCGTCGGTTCGGTGTGCGCGGTGCGGTCGTCTTCGCCGCCCTCGCGGCGGTGGCGGTTCGCGGGTACGGGCTGACCGTGCTGACGCATCCCTGGAATCCCTACTTCCCCGTGCTGTTGTGGTTGCTCGCGCTGGTGGCAGCCTGGTTCGTGATCGCCGGCGATCACGTCCTCGCCGGGCTGGTCGTGGTCACCAGCACGATCGCCGCGCAGACCCACGTGCCCTATCTGTTGAGTGCGCTGGCACTCAACGGTCTGGTGCTGGCGTGGCTGGGGTGGGAGGTGATCCGGGCCCGTCGGGTCGGTGCCGTCGGCCCCACCCGACCCATGTGGGTGATGATCTCGATCGCCGGGGTGTTGTGGGTGCCGCCGGTCATCCAACAGCTGTCGGGCGAGTCCGGCAACATCGCCAAACTCGTCCGGCACTTCGCCACGGCCCCTCCCGAGGATCCGATCGGACTGAAGTCGGGCTTCGAGCTGGTGACCCAGCATTTCGACGTCGTGGCCATCGGATGGGACCTGATCGGGCGCGACGACGCCCTCGTGCACCGCGCCGGGCAGGCGGGCAGTCTCAGCCTCGTCGGTGCCGGTGTGCTCGTCGCGTGGGCCGCCGCCGCCGGATGGGCACTCCGTACCAGGCATCGTCCGCTGCTCGAATTGCATGCCGTCACGGCGACCGCGCTGGTCGCCGGCTGGATCTCGATCTCGCGCATCTTCGGAAAGGTGTGGTTCTACCTCACGCTGTGGATGTCCGGCGCCGTGCTGCTGGCGGTGCTCGCGCTCGGCTGGACCGGATGGATCCTGATCACACAGCGTCAGCTCCGTCATACGCCGCGGGACCATCCGACCGACTGGGCGATCGCTGTCGCGATCGTGGTGGCGTCGGCGATGACCGTGCTGTCCGTGGCTGCTGCTGTCGATCACCAGGTGCCGGAACGGGCATTGGCCGACGACGTGCGGGAGATACTGCCGACGGTCACCGCCGCGCTCGAGGCCAACGAGGGCTCCGCAACCGGCAAGCAGGGCAGCTACGTCGTGTTCTGGCAGGAGGCGATCGTCCCGGGTGCCCAGGGGTACGCGCTGCTCAACGAGCTCGAACGTCGTGGCTATCGAGTGGGTGTCCATCCGACCTGGCGTGTGCCGGCAACTCCCCACCGGGTTCGCATCGACGGCGAGTACGACGCCGAGGTGCACCTGGTCTCGGGCGCCTGGATCGATGAATGGCGGACCCGTCTCGATCAGGGGTATGTCGAGGTGATCGAGTACGACGGGCGCACCGACGCCGAACGGATTCGCTTCGTCGAACTCGAGCAACGGGTGTTCGCCCGGCTCACCGCGATCGGACGTTCCGAGCTGATCACCGTCGTCGACACGAACATCTTCGGCGCCTCTCTCGACCCCGACCTGCCGGCCGACATCGTGGCCGATCTGGCGGAGATGCTGCTGATCGGCGAGCCCGTCGCCGTGTTCATCGCCCCGGCCGGCAGCACGTTCTGAGCCGACTTCGCGAGTTCAGCTGCGACGCCGCAGGCGGCGCGCCCGGTCGGCGACCCCCCACCGGCTGACGAGCAGCATCGATTCGAAGATGATTCGCCCGGACATCTTCGATCTGCCGGACGTGCGGTCGCGGAAGATGATCGGTGTCTCGACCACCGCGTAGCCGAGCCGGTCGAGTCGGCGAACGAGTTCGGTCAGGAACGCGTAGCCCTCGGCGCTGGTCGAGCTGGGCTGGATCGCAGCCAGTGCGGAGGCGCGATAGGCCCGGAACCCCGAGGTGCAGTCCCGTGTCGGCAGATCCAGCGCGAACCGCGTGTACGCGTTCCCCCATTTCGACAGCAGTTGGCGCCGAACCGGCCAGTCGGTGGTGCCGCCACCCGTGACGTACCGCGACCCGATCACTGCATCGGCTCCGTCGTCGATCAGCGCGAGCATCCTGGGAATCACCGCTGGATCGTGTGACCCGTCCGCATCCATCGAGATCACCACCTCGTAGCCCTCGTCGAGGACCCGCTGGAATCCGGCGCGGTAGGCGCTGCCCAGCCCCTCCTTGGACGTCCGATCCAGCACCGAGATGCCGCCGAGACGACTCCCCGTCGAGCGGGCCACCTCGGCGGTGCCGTCGGGGCTGTTGTCGTCGACCACGAGGACGTCGATATCGGCGTCGACGGCTCGCACGGCGGTCAGCAGACCGACGATGTTTTCGCGCTCGTTGAAAGTGGGCAGCACGATGACGGTACGCACAGCCGCCCGACGCTATCCGCTCTCTCCCGAAGAGCGCAGCACTTCCGCGTGCAGGCACCGCGTGAGACCGAGCGTCGCTGCGTCCCACGTGAGCCTGCGCGCCCGGCGCAGCGCCGCGTCGGTGAGCCTGTTGCGCCGGGCATCGTCACCGAGCAACTCGGCGATTGCCGCTCCGAGGTGGTCCTCCGCCACCAGATCACCGGTTATGCCGGCCACGACGCTGCTGCGATGCCCGTTGATGTCGGTGGCGACGGCAGGGGTGCCGCAGGCTGCACCTTCGGTGAGACTGAGCCCCCATCCCTCGGCGAGCGAGCCACTCACGACGATCCAGGCTTTTCGGTAGTAATCCACCAACTCGTGACGGTCGAGGCGACCAGGCATCTCGATCCACGCCTCCGCCCCGGCCCGCCGGATGTGCGCCCTCAGCGCTTCTCGCATGTGGCCGTCGCCGATGATCGACAACGTCAGGTCGGGAAACGTCCGGCGTGCTTCGATGGCCGCCTCGATGACCAGATCGAACCGTTTCACCGGTGCCAACCGACCGACGGCAACGAGTGACGGATGCTCGGTCTTCACACCCCCGGGGGTGAAGAAGGGATCGACCCCGTTCGGCGCGGCGACGACCCGCGCGGGCCTGAACCCGAGTTCGATCAACTCATCCCGGGTGGCGTCCGATGGGGTCACGGTGAGTCCCCGTCGATAGAACGGCGGCGCGAGCCGCGTCTCGAGCACGCGACCGAACGCGGCGAGCGGTCCTGGCAGGATCTGATCCCACATCGGGCCATGCACGTGATGCAGCATCGTGATCTTCGGGCGCCGGCACCACACCGGCGAGAACCACGGCACACCATTCCAAATCTCCACCACCGCATCAGCCGAACCCATGCGCCGCGCGATCTCCGACACGATGGCCCGGGGAAAGACGGTCTCGCGACCACCTCTGCGGATCACCTGGTAGCCGTGACGGTGTTCGACCGGCGGCAGGCCGACCGCCGCCGACGTGCGATGCAGGACGTCGAGCCCCCGGTCGGCCCAACGGCTCATGAACTCGTCGGCGTGCACCTCGGAGCCGCCTGCATCCGGATCGGCCAGGTCGCGCCACGCAAACACATGAACACGCCGAATCCCGCGTGCGATCAGATCCGCGACGCATTCGTCCAAGTCCGCCCTGACCTCGTCGTCGGTGGGTGTCGGCTCGGTCACGACGAGCCTCCGTGCTCCAGCACCACGACGAGCGGATCAGGGCCGCGAACGTAGGCAACTCGGTTCGGGGCGTCGAGCCGATCGAGCGCCTCCTGCCCGTGCCACATCACCAGGCGTTCCGGCTCGGTGCCGTCGGCCACTCGGCTCTCGCCGAACCGCCTGGCTTGCATGGCCCCTTCGAATCGGAACGCGATGCCGCGGTCGAGCAGCACGACGGCGACCGGATATCCGAACGGGTGCCCGAACTCGAGGTGACTCTGGTCGATCAGCACGGGTCCGGTGAGTTCGACCGACTCGAGCTGGCGCGTGAGGTCGGCCGTGTCGTTGAGTTGCCGACGGTAGAGATCGGGCCGCAACACCTGCTGCGACGACGGCAGGTTCGCTGCCACCAACACCACCAGCACGAGAGCTGCGAGCACGATCGCCACCGGCGGTCGCCGTGGTGACCGAACCGTCGCATAGTGGGTGACCGCGACGAAAGCGCCGAGCACCAAGAACGTCGTGATCGACCACAACCAGCGGTGGTTCGCGGAGGTGAGACCGGTGGAACCGAACTGTGTGAGCGGGAGGCTCGCAGCGTTCATCACGCCGGCGCACATCGCGGTCAGGGCCACCCCCAATCCGGCGGCAGCGATGCGATGATCGGTGCGGATGGCCATCAAGGTCGCCACCGCCACGGCTGCGACGAAGAGGACGAATGCAGCAGTTCGCAGGTCTCCTGCGACGCCGCGGTCGGGGCTGTATTCGCCGAAGCCGGGGCGGACGTAGCCTCGGATCGCAACGACGACGTGAGCGACCGCCCGCAACCCGGTACGCAACCCTGCGTTGTCCGCCTCGCCCGATGACGACAGGGCCGCGCCGAGGTTGCCCCAGCCGGCCACTTGATCGACAGCGGTCTGGAGCCAGAGCAGCGTGCCGATGACGGCCGCGGTGATCCACGGAACCCGGAACTCTTCGCGAGTCCCCCTCGCCCGGGCCGCCAGCACCTGGCCGATGATCACCGGCACGCAGAGCGCTGCCACCTGGATCGGATAGCTGAGATGTGTCTGGGTGACCAAGCTGCCGGCAGCGACGAACGGAACCGGCGCCCAGCGATCGCCCGAGGTGGCAGCCCAAGCAGCGACGAGCACGCAGAGATACGGCAACACCAGGAACTGATGCTGCCGTGCCGCAATCAGCATCTCCGAACCGAGCACCCACGTGAGCAGCGCCACCGCCGCCATGGCCGGAACCACCGCGCGATATCCGCCGATCCGGTGCATCAACCAGGCGATCGTGGCGATCGCTGCGAGGTGCACTGTGACGACACCGATCGCCGTGCCACCCATCGGTGCGACCTTGGTGAACGGAGCGAGGAGGTCGAACTGGATCGGGCCGAGGTTGTTCACCTGCCGGGAGATGTCGAGCGACCCCGACGACCAGGCTCCGACCAGTGGATGATGGCTGGTCGCCACGTCCATCGACCGAATCGTGAAGTAGGCATCGTCGCCGATCGGTACCCACGAGCTCGCTGCTGCTCGCACCCCGGCGACCGCAACGGGCGTCATCGCGAGCCCTGTGGCCACGACCGAGGCCGTGCGTTCGTTGATCAGTTCGTGGCGCTCCGGCATCGTGTGTTCCTGTTGTGAACCCTCGGGCTCGCCCAGCAGGCTAGGTCGCCGAGCGCGGGGCGAGGCAGATCACCCGGGCGTCGACCGAGCCACCTGCCAGTTCGTCGATGCAGTGAGCACGGGCGAGGCCCGCGTTGTGGCTACCGTTGCGGCCGTGTCGATCGAGCAACAGCCAGCATTCGTGCTCGGCGGCCGGGTTCCTCGGCGGATCGGCCGCGGTCAGCTACCCGGCGTGGTGTCGCTGGCGATCGTGTCGCTCGTGATCGCACTCCCACTGCGCGGTCTGTATCGGGGCACCGGAGCCTCGATGGAGGAGGGCTTCATGCTGGTCTTCCCCACGCTCGTGCAGCAGGGCAAGGTGCCCAACGTCGACTTCTTGCACCTCTACGGCCCGGCCTCGCTCGACTCGCTGGCGCTGTGGTTCCGGGTGTTCGGCGACTCACTCGAGAGCGAGCGGACGTTCGGCCTGTTCCAACATCTCGGCGTCATCTTCGGCATCTACACCCTCGTTCGCGCCTACGGGCACGTCGTGGCAACGGGGGCTGCGATCGTGGCAACGTTCCTGATCCTGACGCCGATCGGGCTGTCGGCGCTGGCGTGGCACGGCGGCGTCGCGCTGGGGCTGTGGGCCATCGTGTTCGCACAACGAGCGTGGGCGACCGGACAGGGATCGAACTGGTGGGTCGCGGGTGTGCTCGCAGGGCTGGCGCTCGGATTTCGGCCGGACCTCGTGGTTGCGTTGGGTGTGGCCTTCTGCTGGGCGCTGTGGAATCGCCGCGGCGACGTCAGGGTCTTCGCGACCGGTGTCGCCGTCGGTTTGCTGCCGATGTGGATCCATCTGGTTCGAGCCGGGCCGGTGCGCGCCGTCGACGGGATGTTGATCGATCCCGTCGTTCGGCTGCGGCCGGGTCGCGAACTCCCCCGTCCACCGAGCTGGGGTCAGGTCGACGGCGCGCTCCAGGCGGTCGCCGAGAGCCTGCCGCCGTGGTGGCGCTTCCCCGCAATGGCTGCCAGTCACCAGCTCTTCGTGTGGTTCTGGGTGGTCATCGCACTCACCGTCGCCGTCGCCGTCTGGGCGCTTCACAACCATCGCCGCAGCGGATCCGAAACCGGTGGACCCAGCGATGTGCTGGTCACGGCGGCATTGTTCGGTCTGGGCATCCTTCCGCAAGCCCTCCAGCGGCCGGACTCGACGCACCTCGCGTGGGTCGGCGTGGTGTCGTGGTCGCTGGCGGTCGTCGTGATCGCCGAACTGCTGCGCCGTCGTCGGTTCCTCGGCCGACATGGCGCCGGTTGGTGGCCGGCGGTCGCGGCGACAGCCGGCGTCGGGCTGTTGATGTTCGTGGTGTGTCCGTTCTACACGTACCGGACCTACCTCCTGCACAGTCGGGTCGCTGTCGGCAACCTGCCGGTTCCGTTCGAGATCGAACGGAACGGACGGCGGTTCTGGGTCGGCGATCCGGCGGTGGCCTCCGCGATCGGCCAGATGATGCCCGACCTGGAGGCTCGACTCGAGCCGGGCGACTCGCTGTTCGTCGGCCCCGGGGACCTCAGCCGCACCGTGTACGCCGATACCTACGTGTACTGGTTGTTCAGCGAACTCGAGCCGGCGACGTACTACATCGAGATGGATCCGGGTCTCGCCGACGCGGCGGGTTCCGGCATGGCCGAGGACATCGCGTCAGCCGACTTCGTCGTCTTGACCAACACCTGGGGTGGGTGGACCGAACCGAACGCGTCCGTCGAACACGGATCGTCCGAGCACAATCAGGCGGTCGCAGATCACCAGTGCCTGATCGGCAGCTACGAGACGAACCTGGTGTTGCTGTTCGAGCGTTGCGACGGTGGCGGTGGCCTCAACCCGGCCGACATCGCAGGCCGAGCGCCAGGTATCGGCGGCGGCGGCATCGACCCCGACGCCACGCCGTAGCGTCCGCTGGACCATCGGGTTCAGCCCAGCGGGAGGCGGCGGAAGATCGGCCGCGGTACGTGACGAAGCACGATGAAGACGTACCGCAAGATGCCGGGAGTCCACACCGTGTGCCTGCCCTTGCGCATCCCGGCGACCGTCAGCTCGCCGACGACGCGGGGGGTCGTGGAAAAAGGCGCTGACTTGAGGCCGCGCGTCATGCGACTGTGCACGAACCCGGGCCTCACGACGGTGACGTGCACACCCGCACCCGCCAGCGAATCGCCGAGGCCTTGGGCGAACGCATCGAGTCCGGCTTTGGACGACCCGTACACGAAGTTGCCGGCCCGCGCCCGCTCACCGGCGACACTCGACAACACGGTGATGTGTCCGTGGCCCTGGCGCCTCATCTGCCCGGCGAGCGCCAGTGATGCGCTCACTGCACCGGTGTAGTTGACCTGCACGGCGCGTGCCGCCGCCGCAGGGTCTTCGTCGAAGTCGACCTGGGATCCGAGCACGCCGAACGCGACGATCGCCACGTCGAGATCACCGTGTGCCGCTGCAAGCTCGCGCACGAACCCATCGTGTGACTCGGTATCGGTGGCGTCGAAGTGTTCGACCACGACCTCGAGCCCATCGCGGGCGAACCGCTCGGGTTGGGCCTCGTCGGGGCGACGGCAGGCCAGCACGAGCGTCGTCGCAGAGGCCGACAGCAACTCGTCGACGATCGCGCGTCCGATCTCGCTCGTGCCGCCGAGTAGGACGATCGTCTGGGGCTCTCTCAGTGCGTTCTGCATGGTCCGATCATTCTCGTTGCGTCAGTCTCACTGCGGTGTCAGCCCGAGCCGGCGACTCAAGTCGCTCGCCCACACCCCTGCCGGGTCGACTCGGTGACGGATCGCCAACCACTCCTCGAGGCGTGGGTAGCCGCGACGGATCGCGGTCGGGCAGGTCTGGAAGTCTTTGGCGAGGTAATGGCGACCCCCGGCGTCGAGCACCAGCGTGTCAATGCTCCGCAACAGCTCGGCGAGGCCTGGCCGGTCGGCGGGCACGTCGATAGCGAGCGTCCACCCGCCCATCGGGAAGCTCAGGTGCCCCTGGTTGCCCGCTCCGAATCGCTTGAGCACGGTCAGGAAGATCGGCAGTGCTGACGCCGAGATACGTTCGATCACCGTTCGCAGTACCGCTTCGGCACCGAACGGTACGACGAACTGGTACTGCAGGAAGCCGCGTCGCCCGTACACGCGATTCCAGTCGCCGACGAGGTCGAGCGGGTGGAAGTACGTCGGGATCGATTGCACCTCGCCAAGTCGCTCCCGCGGCGCCTTGCGGTACCACAGTTCGTTGAAGGCGACGACCGACAGTCGGTTGATCACGCCGGGCGACGGCACGATCCGCGGCACAGCGACGAGTTGCCGGCCGGCATAAGCCAGCGGGTCTGCCGCGTCGCGCGGGTCGAGTTCGTCGGCAGTGGCGTGCTCGGCGTTCGTCAGGACACCCCGTCCGAGATGACGACCCGTGGCCAGCAGATCGATCCAGGCGACGGAGTACTTCACGTTGGCATCGCCGTCGGCCATCCTGCTCATGATCTCGTCGAGATGGTCGATCCGGCGGGTCTCCACCGACATCCGACTGGTCTCGATGGGGATCAGACGAAACGTCGCGTCGATCACCACGCCCGTGAGTCCCATGCCCCCGACGGTCGCCCAGAACAGGCCGGGGTCGCGGTCGGGGCCGAGCTCGACGA
This sequence comes from uncultured Acidimicrobiaceae bacterium, assembly GCA_963701575.1. Taxonomy (GTDB): domain Bacteria; phylum Actinomycetota; class Acidimicrobiia; order Acidimicrobiales; family Ilumatobacteraceae; genus Ilumatobacter. The sequence goes on along the minus strand of CAVPAQ010000019.1, from coordinate 37,226 downwards.
TCGTCGTGTCGGCCAACATCAGACGCAAGCCGACGACGTGATCGCCGAACGAGCCGTCGGCATGGTGGTTCTTGCCGTGGATGTCGCTGGCGATCGCCCCGCCGATGGTGACGAACCTCGTGCCTGGCGTGACGGGCACGAAGTACCCCCGCGGCACGATGACGGCGAGCAGGTCGTCGATGCTGACGCCTGCACCGACGGTCGCCGTGCACCTGGCGTCATCGATGCTGATCCGGTCATTGGCCGGATCAAGCCGAAGCACGTGCCCGCCAGAGTTCTGAGCGGGGTCGCCGTACGAGCGGCCGAGGCCCCTGGCGATGCCGCCGCGGGCGGGGAGATCTTTCACGGCTGCGGCCAGCGAGTCGGGCCCGACGTCGATCAGCCGAGCTGCGCTCGAACCGGCCTTGCCCCAGCCGGCGAGCAGGGTCGGACGACCGGAAGGAGCTGGATCGGGAGGCACCACAACGACATGAGGATACCCACCGCACGAGCGGGCAGAGGTGAGGGCTGACGTCCGGCGAGCGGTGGTGTTCGCCGAGCGGCGATTTGCGCTCTGGGGCTCGTCTGTAGCCTCCTGGCGGTCTATCTTTGGCCCATGCCACACAGCCTCTCCGATCGGATCGCGATCGTCTCGTCGATCCCGCTGTTCTCCACGCTGCGCAAGAAGAGCATCACCCATCTCGCTCGATCCGCTGACGAGTACGAGTACGAGCAAGAGACACGAGTGGTGGTCCAGGGTGACCCGGCGGACGCGTGCTACGTGATCACCGATGGGTCGGCTGCGGTACACCGGAATGGACGCAAGATCACCGACTTGGGCCCCGGGTCGGTGTTCGGAGAGTTGTCACTCCTCGATGGCGGCGAGCGGACCGCCACGGTCGTGATGAAGACACGTGGCTCGCTGTTGCGGATCCAAAAAGCAGCCTTCGACGAGCTGCTCGACTCGTCGCCGACGGTCGGGCGAAGACTGCTCGCCCAACTGGCCGCCCGGTTGCGCGCCGCCGACCGCACGATCTACGGCTGACGTAGCTCGCGACCGCTGCGCCGCGCCCGCGGCTCAGAAGGGCCATACGGGAGGGTCGAGACCGAGGCGGCGGTACAGCCGCCCGATCCCCATCGTGAGCAGAACCTTCGTCGCGATGTTCCGGGCGAACCAAGGGAGCTGGGCGAGCTGCCGGAGTGCATTGCCCACTCGCCCGGTTTCGACGTGTTCGTCGACCGCTCGGTAGATCGCGAGCGACCGCGACCGTCCGACGTATCGAAAATGTCTGCTCAGCAGCAACTCACGCATGATCGCAGCGGTGACTCCGATCGACGAGAACGAATCGTGGATCAGCAGTGAGCCGCCGGGGCGCACCCTCGCGCCCCATTGGCGGATGTCGGCGCGCGCCGGGCGATAGCGATGTGCACCGTCGATGTAGAGCACGTCGACCTCGCCCGTGACGATGCCCAGGGCACGGTCGGAGAACTCACGGATGTGTGTGACCCGATCGGTGACCCTCGCGGCGCGGAGGTTCGCTTGGAACACGACGTGATCGTCACCGGCCTCTGCTTCGAAGCCGCCGATTTCCTGAGGTCCCCGGTCGGTGCCGGCGTGCGGGTCGATCGCAATGACGGATGCGCCTGCGGGTGCCGCGAGCGCCAACACGATCGTGGAGCGGCCGCGGAAGCTGCCGATCTCCACGATGCGACCGTTCGGACCACAAGCCGCCGCCGCATCGAAGAGCGACCTGCCCTGTCCTTCGCTCAGCCAGCCCTCGACCCCGGCAACAGCGGCCCATGCGTCCTCGAAGGTCACGCGTGCCAGGTTCATGTGTACACCGCCACGCCGAACACGACGACCCACGCCACGCCGAGTAGTTGGAGCACACGATCGCGGCCGAAGACCTCCTCGGGTGCAGCACCATGCCCCTGATCGAGCACCAGCGCGTACCTGAGGAAGGCGGTCATGATCGGCACGATCGAGAGCTCGTAGTAGGGCAGCTGGCTGCCCGAGAGGTCCCGCGCCTCGAACGCCCACATGCAATAGCTCACCAGCGCACCCCCACAGGTCACCGCCAGCACGAAACGAAGGTAGCCCTCGCTGTAGTCGCCCAGCGTCGAACGCACCGCGTGCGCATCGTCGCCCAGCTCGCGCGCCTCGGCATAGCGTTTGCCCGTGACGATGAACAGCGAACCGAAGGTGGTCACCAGCACGAACCAGCTCGACATCGGTACGTCGGCAGCCGCCGCACCGGCGGCTGCCCGCAGCACGAAGCCAGAGGCGATCGCAACGAGATCGAGCACCGCGACGTGCTTCCAGACTGCGCTGTAGCTCAAAGTGATCGCCATGTAGACGGCGACCAGGACGACCGCCTTCGGGCGTCCCGTGAGCGCCGTGACACCGAGCGCCAGCAGCGGCAACACGACCCCCACGACCTTGGCGAGCCCGATGCTCAATTCGCCGGCCGCAATCGGACGCCTTGATTTGCTGGGGTGGTCACGGTCTGCCTCGAGGTCCAAGACGTCGTTCCAGAAATAGGTGCCGCTGGCCCCCAGACAGAACGCCACGAACACAAGCAGCGTCGCACCCAGGATGTCGCGCTGATCGAGCACGCCGGCAGCACCTGGTGCGGCGAATACCAGGACGTTCTTGAGCCACTGCTTCGGGCGGGCGGTACGGATCAGCGCATGCATGGGTCGGAGCCTCAAAGGGTCGGCGCAACGGTAGCGATCCGCTCGGCGACCCAAATGGGATGGTCGGCAAAATCGAGCAGTGCGCGGTCCCCGCTCGAATCGCCATAGGCCCAGATCGTCGTAACGTCTCGTGCCAGACCGATTGACGTCATCCATGCCGACAGCCGGCGCACCTTCTCCTCCGCACGGCAGTTGGCGCCGGCGATTCTGCCTGAGCAGCGATCGGACGAGTCGAACTCGACCGTCGTCGCCAGCGTCGTCTCGACGCCGAGGTGTGCGCCGACGGCCTGCACGTACTGCGCGTACGAAGCCGACACGATCACCACCCGATGACCTTGTTCGACATGCCAGGCAAGCCGAGCGACCGTGTCGTCTCGGAGACCGACGGCGATGATCCGCGCTGCGAGATCGTCGGCATCGCGCTCGAGTTTGGCCCGCGTGACGCCTCGTAGTGCGGCCTCGGTCGCAAGCGCTCGCAGCGCGTCACGATCACGTCGCCACGCTGCCGGCAGCACTCGCGGTGCCCGGAGCACGAGCCCTGCGATAAGCCGAGGCGTGCCGGCGACTCGACGCAGGAACGGCAGGACGCTGTCGCGGCGGGTCAGCGTGTGGTCGAAGTCGAATACGGCGATCGTGTCCGATGCCATCAGAACGTCTCGTCGAGCATGGTCCAGAACGACGGCCAGCTCTTCGAGACGACCTCGGGGTCCTCGACCTCGATGCCGGGGCACACCGTGCCGAGTACGGCGAACGCCATTGCAAGTCGGTGGTCGTGGTGGGTCGCCAGCCGCGCTGGGCGCAGCAGCCCCAGCGAGGGGCTGACGTCGAGGCCGTCATCGGTGTCGACGATGTCGACGCCGGCCCGCCGCAGCTCCCGCGCGAGATCACCGAGCCGATCGCTCTCCTTCTCGCGGATGAAGCCGACTCCGCGGATCCGGGTCGGCGTGTCGGCGACGGCAGCGACGACCGCCATCGTCGGCACGACGTCGGACACGTCGGACATGTCGACGTCGATGCCGTGCAGCGGCCCCTCGCGTCGAACGGTCACCCCGACATCGGTCCGATCGGCGGTGCAGCCCATCGCTGCGAGCAGATCGGCGAATCGTGCGTCGCCCTGCAGCGCGTGGTGCCCGAGCCCGGAGATCTCGACCGATCCGCCGGCGACGGCGGCGATCGCCAAGGGGTAGCTGGCCGAGGACGCATCGGGTTCGATGAACACGACGGTGGGTCGGTACTCACCGGGTGTCACGGTCACCTCGTCCGGGCCGACACCCACGCCATCGCAGCCGAACCAATCCATCACCGACGCCGTCAGCTCGACGTACGGCCGCGAGATCAACTCGGTCGTCAGCCGCAGATGCAGTCCCCCGGGAAGATACGGGCCGATCAGCATCAAGGCCGTGACGAACTGGCTGGAGATGTCGCCGCGAACCTCGACGTCGCCGGTCGAGGGCGGGCCGGTGATCGTGGCCGGCAGGGTGCCGGGCGACTCGCCGCTCGAGATCCTGACACCCAGCTGGGCGAGTGCCTCGTGCAGTGGGCCGAACGGCCGGCGCCGCAACGGCGGATAGCCGTCGATCGTGATCGGCCCGTTGCCCAACGCCGCCAGCGCGGTCACGAATCGCGACGTCGTGCCCGCGAGCGCGGCATGGAGGATCCGCGGCTGGTCCGACCAGTTCGGGCCGACACCGGTGATCGCCACGCGCCCCTGGTCGAGTTCGGCATCGAGTCCCAGCTCGCGCAGACACGCCAGCATCGCCATCGTGTCGTCGCCGTCCGGGACGTTGCTCAACTCGCTGGTGCCGTGTGCCAACGCGGCACAGACCAATGCCCGATTCGCGATCGACTTCGAGCCGGGCACCGACACGACAGCGTCGACCGGGCGGTCGAGCGGGCGAATGAGACGGGTGGTGACCATCTGTCACACCAGGGGCGTGACTGCCGGCTTGAAGCCGCGTGCGATCAGGCCCCCGCGGAAGATGTCGGCCGATGCCGCGTCGATCAGCACCACCGCCACACCGCGATTGCCCTCGGCGAGGTGCACCACCTCGAAGTTGGCGATGTTGACGCCCAGCTCGGCGGCGAGCGTGAAGACCTCGGCGGCCGAGCCGGTGCGGTCGGGGATCGGGATGCGTACCTCCGCGAGCGCCTCGGGATGGGCGACCCGGCCGGGCAGGCTGGTGCGCGCGTCGCGGGCCGCCGCGAGCAGCGATTGGAGCGACTCGCGGTCATTCTCGTCGACCACGGTGCGGATCTGCGTCAGTCGTTCGATGAGGCCGCCGAGCGCGGTCACGATCGCAGGACGATTCTCCGTGCAGATGTCGAGCCAGATGTCGGGATGACCCGACGCGATGCGAGTCATGTCCCGGAAACCGCCGGCGGCGAGTCGCAGCAGCGCTGCGTGTTCGTCGGCGCGATCCGACGCGAGCTGCATGAGGGTGGCTGCCGTGAGATGCGGTACGTGGCTGACCACCGCCACGACCTGGTCGTGCTTGTCGGGTGTGAGTGCCACGGCCTCCGCGCCCAGCTCGCGGACCACGCCGGACACCGTGGCGATGGTGAGATCGTCGGTCTTGGCGACCGGTGTCAATACCCAGATGGCACCGCTGAACATGTCGCCATCGGCACCCTCGAGCCCGTCCATCTCGCTACCTGCCATCGGGTGCCCGCCCACGAAGCGCGGGTCGTCACAGGCGAGACACACCTGTTCCTTGACCGATCCGACATCCGTGACGGTTCCCGATGTCTCGGCCAATGCTCGTTGCACCTGGTCGGCGACGGCGAGCACCGGCACGGCCACGAAGGTGATCAGGGCATCGGGAGCCAGCCCGACATGGTCGATGACGGCGCGCTGCAGGGCGCGCTGGGCGGTGGCATCGGAGGCGTCGTCACCGTGCACCTGCCACCCACGCCGACGAAGGCCGAGCGCGACCGAACCACCGATCAAGCCGAGGCCGATCACGTTGGCGGTGCGCTGAGTCGAGCTTGGCAGCGTCGTCACGAGGGGTGATCGTACCGGCGCGCCTGTTCGGCCACCGCCTCGGCCAGGGCACGGCGTTCGCTCGTCGACAGCTCGCGCCAGTCACCGGGCCGGAGCGAGCGGTCGGTGATCGGGCCGACCCGCGTTCTCACCAACCTCATCACCGGATGTCCGATGGCATCGCACATGCGACGAACCTGGCGGTTGCGCCCCTCGTGAATCGTCAGGCGAATCACACCCGGTGTCGGCTGGGAAGCCTCAGCGGGCGCGGTGATGCCGTCTTCGAGCTCGACGCCCTCGCGGAGCCGCCGCAACTCGCCCGAGGTGAGCCGACCCCTGACGTGGACGAGATACTCCTTGGCGACGCCGTGGCTGGGGTGCGTGATGCGGTGGGCCAGATCGCCGTCGTTGGTGAGCAACAGCAACCCCTCCGTGTCGGCATCGAGCCGGCCCACGGGGAACACTCTCGGCTCGTTCGGAACGAGATCGACGACGGTCTTGCGTCCGTGGGTGTCCTTGGCGGTGGTGACGACGCCGGTCGGTTTGTTGAGGAGGTAGTACACGAGCCCGGGCTTGACCCCGACCGGCGCTCCGTCGACCTCGATCAGGTCGCTGTCTGCGTCGACTCGGCGACCGAGCCGTGCGACCTGTCCATTGACGGTGACCCGCCCGGCGGCGATCAGATCCTCGCACACTCGCCGACTTCCCCAGCCCGTCGATGCGAGCACTTTCTGGAGGCGTTCGCCACCCGGAAGCTGACGATGCTGCTCGGCCAGCTGCTCCCACAACGGTGGCTCGGGTTCGGGCAGGTCAGGTGAGGGGGGTGCCATCATCACCCGCTTGCTCGACAGGGTGCACCCGCAATCCGTGCTCGAGGGCCTCGACCACATCGGCATCGGGAATGAACTCCGCGATCGGTGGGAGGTCGTCGAGCGTGTCGATGCCCAGCTTTTCGAGGAACTGAGACGTCGTGCCGAACAGGATCGCCTGCCCCGGGCCGTGGTCGCGCCCGACCTCGTCGATGTATCCGCGAGCCTGCAGGGTCCGGATCACACCATCGGGGTCGACACCACGAATCGACGCGACCTGTGCCCGTGAGATGGGCTGCTTGTAGGCGATGATGGCCAGCGTCTCGAGCGCTGCACCCGAGAGCCGTGCCTTCTGATCGTGTAGGACGAACCGCTCGACGTAGGGCGTCTGGTCGGGATGCGTCTGGTAGCGGTAGCCGCCGGCGACCTTTCGGAGCTCGAAACCACGCTGCTGGGCGGCGTACTCGGCGGCGATCTCTTCGCACCAGCGCTCGATCGAAGCGACCGGTTGTTCGAGCAGTTGCGCCAGCAGATCGGTGGGCACCGGATCGTGGGACACGATGATCACCGCCTCGATCGCACGCTTGAACGCGGCCACCTGTTCTTCGACCGGGAGCAACTCGTCAGACATCGCGTCGCAACCCTACGGCCTCAGCCGTCGTAGGCGTCGATCAACATGCTCTCGACCGACACGTCGCTCGGAGCGCACCACGTGATCTCGATCTCACCGAACCGCTGCGGTTGGTCGAGTTCGACGAATCCCTGCTTGAACAACTCCAACACCGCCAGGAAGCGGACGATGACCTCGATCCGATCGGCGAGATCGGCCGTGAGCCGTCGGAACGAGATCCGTCCGACGCGCGGCAACTCGTCGATCAGCTCGGTGACCGCATCGGCAACGGTGATCTTGATCGGGTTGACATGGAACAGATCGACGATCGGCTCGGGACGCAGTGTGAGCGCCTTGATCGCAGCGCTCTGAAACCGGCGCAGGCTCGTTCCTTCGAGTAGATCGGGCATCATGCCGGCGAACCGCTCGTCGGCTCCGACCGTGCGTGGGAAGGACAGGTCGGCTTCGTCGGCCAACAGGTGGAAGATCTTGGCGACGTCCTTGAACGTCTTGCACTCGATCAGTCGGGCGAGCAGGAGATCGCGCTCTTCCCAGAGCGCGAACTCCTCGTCGAGATCCATGTCGTTCGACCCCGGCAGCAGGCGGCGGGTCTTCAGTTCGACCAGGGTCGCCGCGATCAACAAGAACTCGGTCGCGACGTCGAGATCGAGTGCCTGGAGCTTGTCGATCTCGATCAGGTAGGCGTCGACGATCCGCGAGAGGTCGATGTCGTACAAGTCGACCTGTTCCTTCAGGATCAGCTGCAGCAACAGGTCGAACGGACCGTCATAGATCGGTGTGTGGACATCGATGGCCATTGGGCAGCCAGGTTACCCGCTGTAGTTACATCCGTGTAACCAGTTCGAACGAATATCTTCGGTGTCGGCGCCCTGCGGGTTCACCGGGAGCGGATCGAACGTCGCCGACAGGCCTCAGTCGATGTCCCAGTCGGGTCGCTCCCCCGTCTCCAACTCGACCATGCGGGCCTTCGCCCGACGCCAGGCCAGGTCGGCTTCGGCGACGCCTCTGCCGGTCGACCGCGCCGACTTGGCGGCGGCGATCGCAGCATCGAGCTCGAGTGTCGCCAGCCTGACCGCCTCGGCGTGCTCGGCCGCGAGTCGGGCCAGCCTGGCAGCCTCCTCACGCTCGGCTTTGATCCGCCGACGCTCGGCCTTCTCGCGTTCGTCGCTCCGCTTCAGCGCGGTCGCGAACCGCACGATCGGATCGGGATCCTCCGGTTGCTGCTTGTTGCGGCCGCGACGAGAAGGCATGGCTGAACTCTACGAACCCGAACCAGGCCCCGTGCGATCGGGCCTGCAAGATAGCCTGCTCGACCGTGACTCGTGTGCTCTCCTGCATCCAACCGACCGGCGACGTCCATCTGGGCAACTATCTCGGCGCGCTGCAGAACTGGGTGTCGGATCAGCACGAAAAGGACGTGTTCCACGGGATCGTCGATCTGCACGCCCTCACGGTCGTCGAGCAACCCGGCGTGCTCGGTGAGACGACCCTGAAGCTGGCTGCCATGCTGTTCGCGATCGGGCTCGATCCCGATGTCGCCACCGTGTTCGTGCAGAGCCACGTTCCCGAACATCCGCAGCTGGGCTGGGTGATGGAATGCACGGTCTCGTACGGCGAGCTGAGTCGGATGACGCAGTTCAAGGACAAGACCGCCAAGCGCGAGGGCCGCTTCATCTCCGCCGGGCTGTTCACGTATCCGGCGCTCCAGGCCGCCGACATCGTGCTGTACGACGCGAACGAGGTTCCGGTGGGCGACGATCAGCGTCAGCACGTCGAGATCACCCGCGACATCGCGATCCGGTTCAACCACCGCTTCGGTGACACGCTGGTGGTCCCCGAGGCGGTCACGCCCAAGGCAGGGGCGCGGGTGATGGACCTCCAGGACCCGACCTCGAAGATGTCGAAGTCGTCCGACAGCGATGCCGGCTGCGTCATGATGCTCGACGACCCGAAGTCGATCATGAAGAAGTTCAAACGGGCGGTCACCGACTCCGATTCCGAGGTCTACTACGACGTCAAGGCGAAACCGGGCGTCAGCGGGCTGCTCGACATCCTCGCTGCGGCCACGGACAGCACCGCCGAGTCGCTCGCGGCGCAGTACTCGCAGTACGGCCCGCTGAAGGCCGATGCCGGCGAAGCCGTCGTGGCGATGCTCGAACCGATCCAGGTCCGTTACCGCACCCTGATCGACGACAAGGCCGAGCTCAGCCGGTTGCTCCGCGTCGGGTCGGACCGGGCCCGCGGAGTGGCGTCGGCCACGTTGGCTCGCGTCTATGACGCAATCGGTCTGCTCCCGGCGTGACACCGGTCGACCGGCGCATCCTCCGGCTTGCGTTCCCGGCCCTGGGGGCATTGGCGGTCGAGCCGGTCTATGTGCTCGTCGACACCGCTATTGTCGGGCGTCTCGGCACCCAGCAACTGGCGGGGCTCGCGATTGCGGCAACCATGTTGGCGTTCATCTTCGCCGGCGCCAACTTCCTCACCTATGGCACCACCGAGCGGGTTGCCCGCCGTCTCGGCGCCGGTGAGCCTGCACAAGCCGCGAACGTCGGCGTGCAGGCCATGTGGCTGTCGGTGATGTTCGGCGTGCCGGCCGCTCCCCTGCTGTTCTTCAGCGCCCGCACGGTCGCCGGCTGGTTCGGTGCGCAAGGCGCCGTGCTCGACTACGCCACGACCTACCTCAGCATCAGTGCCATCGGCGTCCCGTTCTTCCTGGTCACGCTCGCCGCCCAGGGAGTGTTGCGCGGCGGCAGCAACTACGTCACCCCGTTGTGGATCCTGCTGGGCGCGAATGTCGCCAATCTGTTGATCGAGTTGGTGTTCGTGTTCGGGCTCGATCTCGGTGTGGCCGGATCGGCATGGTCGACCGTGATCGCCCAGATCGGCGCTGCGCTGGCGTTCGTCTGGATACTCGCCCCGCAGTTGCGGAACGCCTCGATCCGACGACCCGATCGGGCGGGTATCTCTCCCCTGATGAGTGCCGGACGTCACCTGCTGTTGCGCGTCGGTTCGATGCTCGCGGTGTTCGGCGGGTCGACAGCGGTCGCAGCCCGCATCGACGAACCGACGCTCGCAGCGCACCAGGTCGTGATGAGCATCTTCATGTTCCTCGCATTGACCCTCGATGCACTCGCCGTGCCGGCGCAGACGATCGTCGCAGAGGAGCTGGGGCGTGGAGATCGCCCGACCGCTGCCCATGTCGCCCGGCGTGCCGTCCGGTTGTCGGTGTTCACCGGCGGATTGCTCTGCATCGTCGTTGCCGCGTTGGCTCCGGTGCTGCCCGGATTGTTCTCGCAGGATGCAGCGGTGGCCGACAGGGCGACCGGAGCGATGTGGTGGCTGGCCCTGATGCTCGTTCCCGGAGCGATCGCGTTCGCTCATGACGGGATCCTCATCGGCGCCGGCGACTACCGCTTTCTTGGCCGGGCTGCCCTCGGCTATCTGCTCGCCGTCTTGCCGATCGCGGTCGTCACGTTACTGAGACCGAGCTTCGGCATCGCCGGCATCTGGGGCGGGCTCCTGATCTGGATGCTGATCAGAGCGGTGGTCAACGACCGCCGAACGAACGCTCTGCTGAACGGGTCGAATCCGGCCGTCGAGATGGCCGTGTCATAGCGCCGTTCGTTGTGCTGTCGGGCAAGGCGGGTCACGGGCGATCCGCGTCCGCCCTCCAGCGTTGCGGATCGAGCTGTGCCCGCTGTTCTCGGCGGCATGTCGCGGCATGGGCCACGAATCAGGGGGCGACGCCGGGGATCCAAGCGGATAGCACCGTCAAGCGCGGTCACAGTCCTTGAGGGTCGCGTACGCGGGACCTTGCTCGTCGATGAGCTCCACGGTGGCAGGGTCCGACCCGGCCGCCTCGGCCAATCTGGCACCGATGCTTTCGTGGTCGTGGTACAGACGGAATCGCTCGGTGCGACCGCCGACCGCTGACGCCAGCACTCGTCCCCAGGTGCCCAGTCCGCACTCGATCTTGCCGACATCGTGGAGCAGAGCGCCCGCGATCTGAGCCCGAGTCGCTTCCGGCATCGCTGCGACGAATCGTCTCGCGACCTTGACCGAATGACGCCGGTCCTGGTTCGACATCCGGCGCCACAGCTCGACCTCCGAGGCGAGCAGCTGCGACTCCGCCCAGGTCTCCTCGGCGGGCTCGGGCGGGCTACCCGACAACGACACGACGAAGCGGGCGACGAGGTGGTGCGGTTTGGTGAACAGATGCAACGGCTTGCTCACGGAGAAGTGCCCTGTCGTGCTCTGGGGTGGGCCCTTCGGTACACGTCCCACAGCCGCTCCTGACTGACCCGGGTGTACACCTGGGTGGTCGAGATCGATGCATGGCCGAGCATTTCCTGCACGATACGCAGATCGGCCCCGTGGTCGAGCAGATGGGTGGCGCACGAGTGTCGCAACACGTGTGGCGACAGGTGATCGGTGATTCCGGCGCGCTCGCCGTACTTCTTGATCACCAGCCAGGCGCCCTGTCGCGTCAGCCGGCCGCCCCGTTGGTTCAAGAACACGGCCTCGGCGTCGCCGCGTCGTTTCCAGCGGATCGGGGCCAACCGGACCCGGCCCGACGGTGAAAACCAGTCGTCGAGCGCGGCTGCCGCCGTGGACCCGAAGGGAACGATTCGTTCCTTGGCCCCTTTGCCGAACAGGCGCACCAGCGAATCGTCGAAGTTGATGTCTCCGATCGACAGACCGACGACCTCGGAGATGCGGGCGCCGGTTGCGTACAGCAGCTCGAGCAGCGCCCGATCGCGGCGCTCGAGCGGATCCACGCCCGTGACGGCATCGAGCAGGCTGGTCACCTGTGCTTCGCTGAGCGGTTTGGGGATGCCGGAAGGAACTCGTACGCCGGCGAGGCGTGCGGTCGGGTCGTCGGGACGGTACTGCTCGGTCGCCAGATAGCGGTGCAACATCCGGATCGCCGCGATCTGCCGCGCGATCGACGACGTGGCCTTGTCCGATGCCCGCTGTTGAGCGACGAGTTCGGTGAGATCGTCGTGCCCGACGGTCATCGGAGTCAGACCTCGGCTGTGCAGCCATCGTTGGTACTGTCGGAGGTCTCGCCGGTAGGCCTGCAGTGTGTTGCGCGACCTACCGCGTTCACTCGACATCCAGACGAGGAACTCCTCGACCTCGAGCGGCAGCTCGTCGGCGTACATCGCCGCGCCGTTCAGCCGCTCGCCGATGATTCGAGCCTGAGTCGCCGATCGGTTGCCAGCAGCCCGGCCACGGTCTTCGCATCGCAGATCTCGCCACGATCGATCATCGCCAGAGCATCGTCGAGCGGGAGGTGCAAGATCTCCATCTCCTGCTCCTCGGGCCCGTGCCGGTCATGGTCGACGACCGTGCAATCGGTCGCCAGAAAGACCGAGCACACCGAGTCGGTCATGCCTGGCGACGGCAACATGTCGAGCAGATGCACCATCTCGCCGGCTGCGAGCCCGGCCTCCTCGATCAACTCGCGGCGGCCGGTCTCGGCGGGCGGCTCGCCGGGGACATCGCGCATGCCTGCCGGGATCTCGATCACATCTCGCTCGTAAGGCGGGCGGTACTGGCGGACCAGCACCACCGACGGCAGCCCTTCGGCATCGAACACCAACGGCACGACGCCGACCGAGCCGGGTGATCGCACGATGTCTCGATGAAACGACTCACCGCTCGGCGATTCGAACTCGGCGATCACGACCTTCCAGATGTAGCCCTGGTGGACGTCGGAGTCGCGGAGGTGCCGAAAGCGCGTCATGCAGGATGATCGAGGCTGTCAGCGTCGGCGGTTGCCTCGTTGAGCATGCGGCGCAGACCTGGTGGCGTCGCATCGCGCCGCGCGAGGGAGGCACGGATCAACTCGCGGAACAAGGGGTGCGCTCGGTCAGGGCGGCTCTTGAACTCGGGATGAGCCTGGGTAGCCACCCAGTACGGATGGTCGGCCAGTTCGATGAACTCAACAAGCCGTTTGTCGGGAGACGTGCCGCTGCACACGAAACCGGCCTCCTCGAACCGCGACCGGAAACGCGGATTGAACTCGTAGCGGTGTCGGTGCCGCTCGCTCACGACCGGCTCGCCGTAGGCCTCCGCGACCTTGCTGTCGGGCGCCAGCACGGCGTAGTACGCGCCGAGCCGCATCGTGCCGCCCATGTCGGTGACATCGCGCTGATCGTGCATCAGGTCGATCACGGGGAACTTGGTCGTGGGATCCATTTCGCTCGAATTGGCCCCGGCCATACCCAACACGTTGCGGGCGAACTCGGTCGTCATCGCGTGCAGGCCGAGGCACAGCCCGAGACAGGGCACACCCTCCTCGCGGGCGAACCGGGCCGCGGCAATCTTGCCCTCGAAGCCGCGCGACCCGAATCCACCGGGGATCACGATGCCATCGAGATCACGCAACCGGTCCGATGCGAGCAGACCCTCGACATCCTCGGCTTGGATCCAGTCGATCTCGACCTTGGCCTCGTGGTGGAAACCGGCGTGCTTGAGTGCCTCGACCACCGACAGGTACGCATCGGGAAGCTCGACGTACTTTCCGATCAAACCGATCTTGACCGGCGTCGTCGACAACTCGACACGATCGACCAGTTGCGCCCACGGCGTGGCATCCAGCTCGTACCCCTCGATCCGGAGCACCTCGAGCGCGACCGTGTCGAGCCCTTCGTCGTGCAGGATCAGCGGCAGCTCGTAGATGTTGCCGGCGTCTGCGGCATTGATGACCGCGTTCTCGTTGACGTCGCACAGGTTCGAGATCTTGCGTTTGAGATCTTGGGGAACCGGCGCCTCACTGCGGCACACGATCAGATCCGGCTGGATGCCACGACTGCGCAGCTCGGTCACCGAGTGTTGCGTCGGCTTGGTCTTCTGCTCGGATGAAGGGCCGATGAACGGAACCAGCGTGACGTGGATGTAGCAGACGTTGTCGCGTCCGGCATCCTTGCGGTACTGGCGGATTGCCTCGAGGAACGGCAGGATCTCGATGTCGCCGACCGTGCCGCCGACCTCCGTGATGACGACGTCGACGTCGTCGGTCGCGACCTGATGGATCCGGCGTTTGATCTCGTCGGTGATGTGTGGGATGACCTGCACCGTCTTGCCGAGGTAGTCGCCCCGCCGCTCGGCGGCCAACACCGCCTGATAGATCGAGCCGGTCGTGGCATTCGAAGCCCGCGTGAGGTTTTCGTCGATGAACCGCTCGTAGTGGCCGAGGTCGAGGTCGGTCTCGCCTCCGTCATCGGTGACGAACACCTCGCCGTGTTCGTACGGGTTCATCGTGCCCGGATCGACGTTGATGTACGGATCGAGCTTCTGGAGCGTGACACGCAGGCCTCGCAACTTCAGCAGGCGTCCGAGCGAGCTCGCCGTGAGGCCCTTTCCCAGCGAGCTGGCGACCCCTCCGGTCACGAAAATGTGCTTCGGCATGTTGGGGCCGACCTCCGTCATTTCTGCTAGCACCGAGCGACTGCACGACGGGAGACCACCATATCTTGCGCGCGGTGCGCGCCGCGCGGATTCCCGGGGATCCGGTGATGAAAACCCTGCACCGGGCGCGGTGCCTCCTGGCCACCGACCCCGCTTCCACGCACCGGCGCAGACCGCACGGCGCGGACATCGTTCTTGCTGTGGGGCCGCGCCGCCAAGTCAGGCACCCAGCAGATCACGAGCGTGTTCGACGGCAGCCGGGGTGTCCGAGCCGGCGAGCATGCGTGCGATCTCGACCACCCGGTCGTCGCCATCGACCACCTCGACCGCCGCGAACGTGGTGCCGTCGCGCACCACCTTGGTGACCGCGAGTTGCCGATCGGCACATGCTGCCACCTGGGGTAGGTGGGTCACCACGAGGACCTGGTGGTGCTCGCCGAGTGCAGCCAGAGCCTCCCCGACCGCTCCGCCGGCGGACCCACCGATGCCTGCGTCGATCTCATCGAAGACCAGGGTGGAAGCGCCACCGGCGTCTCCGGCTCCGCTGAGCACGAGGCGGAGGGCCAGCATCGCCCGGGCGAGTTCGCCTCCGGAGGCGACCCGGCTGAGCGGCAACATCGCCGAGCCCGGATTGGCCGACAGCAGGAACTTGACCGCGTCGCCAGGGTGGTCGTCGGGTCCGTCGCCGACCTCGACGGCGATCGTCGCGTGAGGCATCGCCAGCATCTGGAGACGCGCCTCGACGGCTGCGGCCAGGTCGGGCGCCGCTGCCCGTCGCCGTTCACCGATCACCTGCGCTGCCTCGCGCTCGGTCGCCGCCGCCGAATGACGCATTCGATCGAGTTCCGCAGCTCGATGCTCGTAATCCAGGAGCTCGTGCAGCCGCCGCTCGGCCTCTGCATGGAATGCCATCACCTCTGACAGGTCGTCGCCGTACTTGCGACGCAGATCGAAGAGCGCCTGGCGGCGGATCCGAATCTCGGCCAAACGCTCCGGGTTCTCGTCGATGCTCTCGGTCCGGGTGCGCAGCTCTCGGATCAGTTCGTCGAGATCGGTGGTCAGCCCCTGCAGGCGCTCGGTGACGTCGTCGAACGGTTCGCGGTCGCCGAGCGCCCCGAGCGCCCCGCCGAGCACGTCGCTGACACCACCCTCGCCTCGCAGCATCTCGAGCGCGGTCTGGCCGGCCTCTCGGTGGGCGACGGCATCCGCCAACAAGGCCTCCTCGCTGGCGAGTCGTTGATCCTCGCCGGAGTCGTCGACACCGGCCGCATCGAGTTCGTCGACCTGGAACCGCAACAGGTCGATCTCGCGGGCCCGCTCTCTCTCGTCGCCCCCGAGCGTTGCCAGCTCGGCGTCGAGCTCGGTCAGACGGGCCCTGGCAGCCTGCAGGGGCGCGAGATCGACCGACCCGAACTCGTCGAGCGCGGTGCGTTGGGTTGCGGTCGAGAGCAAACTCTGGTGCGCGTGCTGGCCGTGCAGGTCGATGACGTCGCTCGTGAGTTCGGCCAATGTGGCGACCGTTACGGGTCGGCCATTCACGTAGGCGCGCGACCGTCCGCCCGCCGGCACGACGCGAGTGAGCACGATCTCCTCGATGCCGGCGGGTGTGATGATCTCGATCCGACCGTCGATTCGCGCCTCGGCAGCGCCCGCGCGGACGACCGAAGCATCGGCGCGCCCGCCGACGAGGAGTTCGATCGCCTCGACGAGCATCGTCTTGCCGGCACCTGTTTCACCGGTGAGCGCCGTCACCCCGCGCCCCAGCACCAGGACAGCCCGTTCGATCACGCCGAGGTTCTCGATATGCAGCTCGGTCAGCACGGGGTCTGTCTACCAGAGGGGTGTGTCATCGGTCGGTGAGGCCGAACTTGGCCTTCAGTACCTGGTGATAACTGTGTCCGCCGAACCGGATGAATCGCGCGGTCGCCGAGGACGGGACGCATCTCACTTTTGCGCCGGCACGGAGCGTGCACATCGGCCGACCGTCGACCGCCACGGACGCCGCTCGATCGCCGAGCACCTCGACTTCGACCGTTTCGGTCGGATCGAGTACCAGGCTCCGGTCGAACAACGTGTGGGGGGCAACCGGGGTGACCAACAGGGCACGGTGCTTCGGCGACATGATCGGCCCACGTGCCGACAGCGAGTAGGCCGTCGATCCGGTCGGCGTCGACACGATCAACCCATCGGCTGCGTACGACGTGAAGGGCTCACCGTCGATGCGAACCAGCAGGTTCACCGTGTGGCCGGATTCGCATTTCTCGACCACGGCCTCGTTGAGCGCCCGCCAGGTACCACCGGTGGCTCCTTCGGCGTCGACGACGGATACGTCGAGCATCATCCGCTCGTCGAGCTGCCAATGCCCCGCTTCGGAGCCGGCCTCGAATCGCGCGAGTGCGTCGGTGACGTGATCGGCTTCGACCTCGGTCAGATACCCCAGCCTGCCGAGATTCACACCCAGCAGCGGAATGGGTGCGCCGTCGAGCAGATTCACCGCACGCAGCATCGTGCCGTCGCCACCCAGGCTGAGGACCAGGTCGGCCTCCGCTGCGTCACGTTCGCCGGCGAGATCGTCGAGCCCGCACATGGCAGCCTCGTCGGCGGGCATCCAGGCCGAGTGCCCTCGATCGCGCAACCACCCGACGGTGGTGCTCGCCAGCGCCCACGCGTCGGTCCGTACGTGGTGGGCGATGACGACGATGCTGCTCATGCGCTCCCTTTCGATGTGACGGTCGGGGTGACAGCATGGACGAGGAACTCGTGATTGCCGTCGGCGCCCGTGATCGGGGAATCGGTCCATGCGACCAACGTGCATCCGGCGGCCACGAACGCGTCGCCGATCTCCTGGCGTACCCGTTCCCAGACATCCGGGTCGCTGATCACGCCCCGCCCACGGCTGACCTCGCTCCGGCCCGCCTCGAACTGGGGTTTGACGAGCAGCACCATCGCTCCCCCAGGTTTGCACACCGACACCAACGGATCGATGACGAGGCGCAACGAAATGAACGAAAGATCGCCGACGACCAGGTCGACGATGCCTCCGATCGACGCAGGATCGATGTATCGCACGTTGACACGTTCGAGGTTGGTCACTCGGGGGTCGGCTCGAAGCCGCTCGTGCAACTGTCCGTGGCCCACATCGATCGCCACGACGTGGGCTGCTCCCCGCTGCAACAGGCAATCGGTGAACCCCCCGGTCGACGCACCGGCATCGAGGCAACGAAGACCGGAGACGTCGAGGCCGAATGCATCGAGGGCATGATCCAACTTGAGTGCACCGCGACCGACGAACCGCGCCGGTGGGCCGCTCACGATCACCTGATCACCGGCGGCCACCTGCCGGGACGCCTTCTCGGCGATGGCACCGTTGACCACCACACGGTGTTCGTCGATGAGCGCCTGGGCCTCGGTGCGGCTGCCGACCAGCCCTCGCCGAACGAGGTCGGCGTCGAGCCGGCGCCGGGAGCTCACGAGGTGGCCGTGCCGGTCAGGCCGGTCGGGAGGTAGCGACTTTGCGGACCCCCGAGGCGCCCACCGCCTGCTTGGTGGCCGCCTGCTTGGCGGGCGTCTGCTTGGCGGGCGTCTTCTTGGCGGCCGTCTTCTTGGCCGGGGCCTGCTTGGTGGCCGTCTTCTTGGTTGCGGGCTGCTTGGCGGGAGGAGTGTCGGCGAGCGGCACGTCGTGCACGGGTTGCCCGCCCGCGCTGCTGGCTCCACGGAGCTGCTCGGCCAGGGTCTCGACGCGCGCCTCGATCTCCTCGAACTGCGACGCGAGCGCGGACACCTGCTTGGAGACTTCCTGTTGCACCAGCGCCGAGATGTGCTCGGAGGTCTCCCGGCTGCGTTCGATCAGCGACTGGACGAGTTCGTCCGCCTCCTTGCGACGCACTTCGCCGGCCTTCACGAGGCTCTTGACGAGCGACTCTGCCTGTTGCCTCGACATCTCCGTGAACTGCAGGCCTGCGTCGAGGAACTTCTTGATCGGGCTGACCGCCATGGTCTCACACTATCGCGCGCTCGGAATCCTGCCTGGTCAATCCTCCAGAATGGCGTGCGCCACGCCGGCGAGATCGGCGACATCGAGCCTGACCCGATCGGCACCAACGTTCCCCGGCTCGTCGGAGATCGGTGTACCCGGCAGCGTCACGCCGCTACGCACCAAGGCGAAGGCACAACCGATGGCCTCGGCGAAGCGACCGTCAGTGCTCCAGCGATCTCCGACCATCAGGACGGTCGTTTCGGAGAACTCCGGTCCGCAGCGCGCTCGAACCAATTGGGCCATCGGCACGTAGGGCTTACCGGCGATGACCGGAGCCCGCCCCGACGCAGTGGCAACTGCCGCGACGAGCGCACCTGCGCCGGGGATCGGCCCCTGCGGCGTCGGATAGGTCGCGTCGTCGTTGGTTGCGACGAAGCGAGCACCGTTTCTGATCGCGGCGTTCGCGGCCTGGAGCCGCCAATAGTCGAAGTCCTGGTGCAAGCCGACGATCACTGCGTCGGCCGGACCGTCGCGGACTGCGACGGCGCCGCCGGCCTCCACCGCCTCGACGATGCCGTCGCCTCCGCACACCAGGACGCGCTCGCCAGCCACCACGAGCGAGGCGGCCGCCTGCGCACTCGTGACGACGTCGCCCACCGCCGGAATCCCGATGCCGTGGAGGGCACGCTCTTGGTCGGCGATCGTCGACATCGAATTGTTCGTGACGAACAGCACCCTGCGCCCGGACCGGCGCAACCGTTCCACGGCTTCCGGGGCGCCAGGCAACGCCTCTCTGCGTAGCCAGACGACGCCGTCGAGGTCACACAGGACGAATCGCACGTTCTCGAAGTCAGCGCCGAGGCGCGATTGGCTCATGTCGTCGTTGTAGCAGGCCGGACGATCTGGCACCCTGTGCATGTGCCCCGCTTCGAACCATTCACCGCATTGCGCTACGCGTCCGCTGATCTGTCCGACCTGATCGCCCCGCCCTACGACGTGTTGTCCGGCGCCGACCTCGACGGGCTCGAGGCGCGTGACACTCACAACATCGTGCACGTCGACGTACCGCGCGAGCGCGATGGCAGCGCTCGCTACGACATGGCGGGCGATCGGCTTCGGGCCTGGCAGGCCGAGGGCGTGATGGTGCGCGATCCCGAGCCCTCGTTCACGCTGTACCGGATGGCGTTCGTCGACGCCACCGGGATCGAACGTGAGATCGTCGGCGTGTTGGGTGCGCTCGAAGTCGTCGACGAGGGGGCGGGCGAGGTCCTGCCACACGAGCGGGTGACGCACAAGGCGTCGACCGACCGCCTCGATCTGACTCGGGCGACGCGCGCCAACATGTCGCCGATCTGGGGGTTGTCGCTGGCCTCCGGCCTGACCAGCCTGCTGACCGAACCAGGTGAGCCGATGGGTTCGGTCGTCTGCGACGGTGTGCGCCACAGCGTCGAACGGGTCACCGATCCGTCGCGGCTCGCAGCGATCAGCGCCCTGGTGTGGACCGACGACGTGCTGATCGCCGATGGGCACCACCGCTACGGCGTCGCCAGGCGGTATCGGGACGACATCCGTGCGGCAACCGGCTCCGAAGAGACGTCGGCCGAGTTGACCCTCGCGTTCGTCAACGAGCTCGTCGCCGACCAACTCAGCGTCGAGGCGATCCATCGCGTCTATCGCGGCATCGAGTTCGATCGCTTGACAGCCGCATTGGCGGCCGGATTCGATATCACCCCCGGCGGCGCCGTGGACTCGGCGACACTGGTGGAGATGGAACAGCGCGGCGCCCTGTGTCTGGTCGACCGGTCTGGTCGCGGGTCGTGGCTGACTCCGCGACCGGGCGCGTTTGCCGACCAACGGGCGCTCGACGGAGTGTGGCTGGAGCACCTGCTCGATGGAACCTCGGCCGAGGTGTCGTATCAACACGGCGTGGACGAGCTCGCGACGCTGCTCGACGAGGACCCGACGATCGCCGGCGCGGTACTGATTCGTCCGGTGAGCGTGGCCGAGATCGAACGCACGGCCCGCGAGGGCCTGTTGATGCCCCCCAAATCGACGTTCTTCACGCCGAAGCTTCGAACCGGCCTGGTCGTGCGCCCGCTCGACTGATCAGGCTGCCAGGAGTTCGACCACCGCTGCGATCAGCTTGTCGACGGCCCGTTTCCGGCTGATCCGCACGACGTCGGCGGCCACGAGCTCGGTCCGGCTTTGTGTGGTGCCGCCGGCACGAAAGAACCGGCGATTGACGTGCCCGGCGACGACGACGACGTCGCCTGCCGCTGCGTCGACCGACCGTCCGTAGACCGACACGGGCACCGATGCGGTCAGCCCCTCGCTGCGGGTCGTGACGTCGAGCTGCGTGACGACCCCGCCCGCAGGCAGCTCCCGGATGCGCGGTTCGCTGACGACGACCCCGCGGATGACGATGAGATTGTTGGCGTCCATGTTGACGTTCCCCTCCTGTGCAGTGCATTCGTGCGGGTGGAGGGAAGCCGGACGACTGCAGTGTGGCAGACAGGTGTGGCAGAGCGGCGCGTGCAGGGCGACGACAGCGTCGCGGCCGACTCAGGCGAGCGTGCCGACGTTGTTGAGCTCGTGGAACGCCTGGGTCAAGCGGGCGACGAACGCCTCCTCGCCGGCGCGCAGCCACACCCGCGGGTCGTACTGCTTCTTGTTGGGCCGGTCGGCGCCTTCCGGATTGCCGATCTGACCTTGCAGATAGTCGTGCTTGGCCGCCTCGTAGCCCCGAACACCATCCCAGAACGCCCATTGCAGGTCGGTATCGATGTTCATCTTCACGACGCCGTAGCTGATCGCCTCGGCGATCTCGGCGGCCGACGAGCCGGAGCCCCCGTGAAACACGAAGTCGACCGGGTGCTCGCCGGTCGCGAACCGCCGCTGGATGAACTCTTGACTGTCTCGGAGGATCGACGGCTTGAGCTTCACGTTGCCGGGCTTGTAGACACCGTGCACGTTGCCGAACGCGGCCGCGACCGTGAACCGGTCGC
The DNA here is from genome assembly GCA_963701575.1 of uncultured Acidimicrobiaceae bacterium. Classification (GTDB taxonomy): domain Bacteria; phylum Actinomycetota; class Acidimicrobiia; order Acidimicrobiales; family Ilumatobacteraceae; genus Ilumatobacter. The sequence continues at coordinate 15,733 of CAVPAQ010000019.1, read as the reverse complement.
TCACCTTGCTGAGCTCCTCGTACACGTACGCCACCTCTTCGGGCTTCGTGTACAGATCGCTCTCGTCGGCATCCGAGTTGTCGACTCCGTCCTCCTCGCCGCCCGTGATGCCGAGTTCGATCTCGAGCGTCATGTCGATCGCGGACATCCGCTCGAGGTAGCGCTTGCTGATCTCGACGTTCTCCTCGAGAGGCTCTTCGGACAGGTCGAGCATGTGCGAGCTGAACAAGGGCTTGCCGGTGGCTGCGTAGTGGGCCTCGCCGGCCTCGAGCAACCCGTCGACCCAAGGAAGCAGCTTCTTCGCGCAATGGTCGGTGTGCAAGATGACCCGGGCGCCGTAAGCAGCTGCCAACCGGTTGACATGATCGGCGCCCGCCAACGAGCCGAGCACCGACGCCTGATGCGAGCCGACGCCGATGGCTTTGCCGGCCACGAACGCCCCACCGCTGTTGGAGAACTGGATGATGACCGGCGAGTTCAGCGCGGCAGCGGTCTCCATCGCCGCATTCATCGAATTCGAACCGATGCAGTTCGCGGCCGGCAGGGCGAACCCGCGCGCCTTGGCGAGGGCAAACACCTCTTGCACCTCGGATCCTGTGATCACACCGGGTGCGAAGTCGTTACGGGGCTCAGTCATGGTTTCCTCACGCGCTGTTCGAGCGGCCCTGGGGAAGCGCCGCGATCGATCTCGATCGTAGTCGCCTGGCTACGGTGAGACGGTGTGAGCGAGGATTCGATCGGCGACCGGTCCCAACGTGGCGCGATCCCGGCCCGCGACGACTACTACCTCGCGCTGGCGTTCGCGGCCGCGACGCGGGCCAACTGCCGTGGACGCAAGGTCGGCGCGATCCTCGTGAAGGGCGACCGGGTCATCGCCACGGGTTACAACGGCACGCCGGAAGGTTTGCCGAACTGTCTCGACGGTGGATGCCTGCGCTGCGCCGACCGCTCGCTGTTCGTGTCCGGTACCGATTACGACCTGTGCATCTGCGTGCACGCCGAGTCGAATGCCCTGCTCACCGCCGGACGCTTCGGTGCATCGACCGACGGCACCATCGTCTACACGACCGATCAGCCGTGCTTCTCCTGTAGCAAGGAGCTCATCCAGGCAGGTGTCGTGAAGGTGTTCTACGCCCGGCCCTGGCAGCCGGACCGTCGCGTGGCGGACGACTTCGACATGCTGCAGCGACGCCTCTGCGCCGCGCAGATCCGCACCGAGTACGACATCGTGCCACGACCGGCAACGCCGCGAGCAAGATGACCGGCGAGGTGACCGGCAGGACCGGACCGACCTCGAACGATCCGATTCGCCATGTCGCCTCGGTCGAGCACCCGGTGCGGCGCCGTGACGCCGCCACCTTGCTGGAGATGATGACACGCGTCACCGGTTGCCCGCCCCGGATGTGGGGGCCTTCGATCATCGGATTCGGGCGGTACCACTATCGCTACGACAGTGGTCGGGAAGGCGACTCCATGCTCACGGGCTTCTCGCCCCGCACGGCCAACCTCGTCGTGTACGTGATGCCGGGCTACGACGACATCGCCGACCAACTCGCCCTGCTCGGCAAGCACAAGCTCGGCAAGAGCTGTCTCTACATCAACAAGCTGGACGACGTGGATCTCGACGTGCTCGAGCAGATCATCACCGACGGTGTCGCCAAGATGCGTAGGCGCTACGAGACCTGGAATGAGTGAGGCTCACGACTCCATCGGGAGATCAGGATCGGCTGACCACTCCATCAGACTCCCGTCGTAGACCGCCACCCGGTCATACCCGCACAGCGCCAGACAGAACGCGTCGACGGTCGCCGCGATCGCACCGCCGCAATAGGTGATCACCGATGGCTGGTCGAACAGGCCGGCCTGGTCCAACCTGGCCCGCATCCGTTCTGCGTCGACGAAGCCGGCGGTCTCGGCATCGATCAGCCGACGGAATGGCACGTTGATGGCGCCCGCGATGTGACCGCCGCGCGGGCCGTACCTGGTGCCCGTGCCGTCGTAGCTGTCTTCCATGAGTGCGTCGACGATGCAGGTCGGCGAGGTGATGGCTGCCAACACGTCGGCTCGTGTCGCCCGCGCCCGCTCCCAACCTTGTCCGACCGCGAAGGCCGGCGCTGTCGGGAGTGTGCTCCGTTCGGCGGTGAGCGGGTGACCTTCGCGCTCCCACTGCTCGATACCTCCGTGCAGAATGGCGCAGTCGACACCCATGTGGTGCATGGTCCACCATGCTCGGGTGCACCACATCGTGCCCGAATCGATGCCGGGGCGCGGTGTGCGCGCCACCAGCACGACCTTCGTGTCGTTGCCGATCCCGAATGCCGCCATCGTGGCGACGAACTCGTCGGGCGTCGGCCACATCCAGGGCAGAGCGGCGTCCTGCTGCGACAGCACGCCCTTCGCGCTCGGCACGTCGAACGAGAGCGACCCCGGGATATGGCGCAGTGCGAAACACTCGTCGTCGGCACGATTTTCGAGCCTCGACGTGAGCATCGCGGTGACGTCGAGGATGCGGATGCCGGGATCGTCGAGATGGTCGGCCAGCCAGCCCGTCGACACGATGTACTCGGGATGCTCGAACGCCACGATGCCTGTTCTAGTCCGCCATGGCCCAAGCGACGGACCCGGGCGCGCCGGCAGTCGCTCAGGACGCGATCGCCGCCAGTGCGGCGGAGGCGATCGCCACCATTGCCTCCCGGTCGTCGGTGGCGTCGGCACCGAGGTTCTGGATCGTGACCGTCCAGCCGTTCGGAGCCCGCAGGTCCGTCCGCGAGGGCGCGTACACGTTCGGGGCATCGATCTCGGGGAGATCCTGCTTGCCGGCCGAGATGTTGATCATGAAGTCGTCGGGGGCGCCGTTGAACCCGACGCGTACCGTGCGATCAGAGTGCGCCGACTCCCACCCGCAATCCAGGAGACGATCGGCCCGATCGGCATAGAAGTCGTTGTGGACCGCGGTGACATCGTCGCCGAGCAGGTCGACGACGAGCGGTGCCATCGGGTCGCACAACCGACCGATCGTCAGTTCACCACTTGCGTCGGACGACTGCTGCTCGCCCTGGTCGGCCTGCTGCTGTGTCGTTTGTCCGGTCGGTTCGGCCTGCGGTTCGGCATCACTGCCGCCGCAGGCCGAACCGACCATGATCGCGGCCGTGAGGAGACCGAGCCAACGACGTCGAATCCTGTTCGGCTGCATGGTCGCCACCTCCTTCGGAGATACGACGTACACCCGAATTGTGCTCTGCGTGCATGGCGGCGACAAGCCCCGTGCGTGCCGGCCGTTCGCCCACGGATCGCTACGGCGATCGGACGACCGTGCCGGAGTTGTTCGAGAGGTTGTCGATGCGATCACCGATCCACTCGAACATGCTGACCTGGGCGAAGATCTGGAAGGCGAGCCAGCCGATCACGAGGACGATCGCGACCACCGACAGGATGCGGATCCACTTGATGACCCTGTTCGTGTACTGGGTGATCAGCGGTGTGATGTTGCGGGTCGCCGCTCGAGCCTGGGCGCCGAACAACGCAGCCGCCCGTTCGGCCTCCTCGCGAGCGGCCATCCGCACCTGATTGACCATCGCCTCGGACTCTTGCCGGCTCATCCCACCCGGAACTCGCTGATCGTACGCCCCGGCACGCGCGGCCGGATCATTGACGACGTAGCCATACGTCTGACCCTCCAGGTCGAACTCACTCGGAGTGGGGGGCGCCCGGAATCGATCAGACCAGTCGGTGCCCTCCCACCAGCGCAACCTCGTGTAGCCCTCGGGGTCGGGGTACCACCCGGGAGGGGGTGCGTCCTCGACTTTCATCAGCCGCCGCGGGTCGGCGGCAGGTCGACCCGCTCCTCGCGTTCTGGGATCGGTAGGCCGCCCTTCGGACGAACCTCATCGGTCCGTTCGCCGGTGTTCGCCGTCTCGCCGAGCGCCGACACGATCCCGAGCAGTCCGGAGAACTCGGCCGGAATGACGAGTTTGGTGGCGCGCCCGTCACCGATCTTGGCGAGCGCCTGCAGGTATTCGACGGTCAACACGTTCTGATCGGCATCCGCCGACTTGATACCCGTCAGGCGGGCGAGCGCAGCTGCTCCCTCGCCCTCGCCGAGCGCTGCGAGACGCAGCTTGTCCGCGTTGGCGCGCAGCTCGATCGCCTGGGCATCGCCCTCGGCGTCGAGGATCGCCGACTGCTTGCGGCCCTCGGCAGCCAGCACCGCCGATTGCTTCTCGCCGTCGGCCCGTGCAATCGCCGCTTCGCGATATCCCTGTGCTTCGGTGACGGTGGCACGGCGGTCACGCTCGGCACGCATCTGGGCGTGCATGGCGGACACGACTTCCGGCGGCGGGTCGATGCGCTGGATCTCCACTCGCACGACCCGCACACCCCACTTGTCGGTGGCGTCGTCGAGCACCTCGCGCAACTGGGTGTTGATCGTGTCGCGCGACGTGAGCGCCTTGTCGAGTTCGAGGTCGCCGATCAGGTTGCGGAGGTTCGTCTGCGCCAGCTTCGTGATGGCAGTGAAGAAGTCGGCGACGTTGTAGACGAGGCGTTGCGGGTCGGTCGCCTCGTAGTACACGACGGCGTCGACCGATACGACCACGTTGTCGGCCGTGATGACTTCCTGGGGGGGCACGTCGACGACCTGCTCACGCATGTCGATCAGCTGCATCGTCTCGATGAACGGCACGATCAGCTGCAGGCCGGGCTCTTTGGTGGTCTTGTACTTACCGAGTCGCTCGACGAGGCCTCGTTGGTAGGGGCGGACGATCTTGACGGCAGCCGCGAGGACGGCGAGGCCGACCACTGCGACGGCCACGATCAGAATGACGATGATGGGCATTGCTACTCCTCTCCGCTGGACGCGGATGGTCGATCGAGTGGAGCGACGACGACACGGGTGCCCTTCATGGCGACGACCCGAACCTTGGAACCGACGGCGAACTCCTGGTCGGGGTCTGCAACACCCCACACCTCGCCCTCGACGTTGACTCGCCCGCCTCGACCGGCGTCGTAGGGCACGATCGCTGAGGTGACGATCGCGGTGAGCCCGACCAGCCGGTCGGCCCCGACGCCGGGCGCCATCGTGTTCTCCTTCATGAATCGCTGTGCCCAGCGGTACATGAAGAAGAACAGGAGCGCGCCACCGAACACGAAGACAGACCATTGGATCTCGATCCGGACGTCGTAGAAGGCGAGGATCGCAGCGACGAACGCCGAGACTGCCCACGGCAGGATGATGAACGAACCACCGACGAGGATCAGCTCGACCAGGGCGAACAGGACAGCCGTACCCAGCCAGATCCACGGCCAGACGTTGAGGTCGATCCCGAGGTCGAGCGGGGCGGCGAACATGGGATCAGGTTAGAGCAGCTGTGTGACGAACCCGTGACACAGCCAAGATCCCGGGCGGACTCGTCATTCGACGCGTGGCAACGTCCGCAGCCCCAACTCGGCGAGCTGCTTGGGGTCGGCAGCGATCGGCGAGTTGGTCATCGGGTCAGCGCCGGACTGGGTCTTCGGGAAGGCGATCACCTCGCGAATGTTCTCCTCGCCGGCCAGGATCGCGATCAGCCGGTCGAGCCCGACAGCGAACCCACCATGTGGCGGCGCGCCGTAGTCGAACGGGTTGAGGAAGAAGCCGAACTTGCGGGCCGTTTCTTCTTCGCTGATGCCCAGCGCGGTGAAGATCCGCTGTTGCAGTTCGGGCTCGTGGATGCGGATCGATCCGGATCCGAGCTCCCAGCCATTGAGCACGAGGTCGTAGGCGATCGAGCGGACCGACATGGGGTCGGTCTCGATCTTGTCGACGTCGTCGGGGTGGGGCCGGGTGAACGGGTGATGGCCCGGCTTCGGTCGGCCCGTCTCCTTGTCGATCCCGACGAACAACGGGAACTCGACGATCCAGACGTACTTCGGCGATCCCTCGTGCACCGGAGGCCGGCCGAGGTCGTTGCGCAGTGTGCCGAGCACCTCACAGGTCGTCGCCCACTGGTCGGCGACGATCAGGACGAGATCACCCGGCTCGGTCCCGAGCCGCGTACCGATCTCGGCCAGCTCACCCTCGGACAGGAACTTGGCGATCGGGCTCTCGAGCCCCTGGTCGGTCGCCTTCATCCACACCAGGCCCATGGCGCCCAGCGACTTGGCCTTGTCGGTCAACTTGTCGAGCTGGTTGCGGCCGTATTCGTCGGCCTTGCCCGGCACACGGATCCCCTTGATCGACTCGGCGCCGATGAACGCCTTGAATCCCGTGTCGGAGAACGCATCGGTCAGCTCGGTCAGCTCCATCCCGAACCGGAGATCGGGCTTGTCGACGCCGAAGCGGTTCATGGCGTCGTGCCAGGTGATCCGTTCGATCGGCGGCGGACGCACGCCCGTCACCGCCTCGGCGGCATCGAGCACCGCTTCGCCGACTGCGTCGAGCACGTCGTCCTGGGTGACGAAGCTCATCTCCACGTCGAGCTGCATGAACTCGTACTGGCGATCGGCGCGCAGGTCTTCGTCGCGTAGACAGCGGGCGATCTGGTAGTACCGATCGACGCCTCCCACCATCAGGAGCTGCTTGAACAACTGAGGCGACTGCGGTAGGGCGTAGACGCTTCCCGGCTCCTTGCGCGACGGTACGAGGAACTCGCGGGCGCCCTCGGGTGTCGACGGCACCAGCATCGGCGTCTCGACCTCGACGAAGCCCTGGCGTTCCATCGCCTTTCGGGTGGCGGCGTTGACGGCAGAGCGGACCCGGAGGTTCTTCTGCATGCGCTCTCGGCGAAGGTCGAGATAGCGGTGCTGCAATCGCAGGTTCTCGTCGACGTCGTCGGCGCGGGCGTCGATCGGAAAGGGCGGCGAGATGGCAGTGCGCAGCACTTCGACGGAACACTCGCCGACCTCGATCTCGCCGGTCGGCAGCGCCGGGTTGACCGTGCCCTCGGGCCGGGCGCGCACCACGCCCGTGATGCGAACGACGTACTCGGAGCGGACATCGACGTCATTGTCGACGACGCACTGTGTGATGCCGGTGTGATCGCGGATGTCGACGAAGGCAAGCTTGTCGCCGTGCTCGCGACGGCGACCCACCCAACCGGTCAGGGCCACGGTCTGGCCGATCTGCTCCGGACGGAGCTCTCCGCACTGATGGGTGCGCATGGATGTACTGCTCATGGGAGTGCTTTCTCGAGACGGGACTGGAGATCGGTGAGAAGGTCGGGTCGGGCGACGGCCAGCTGGTCACCATCGGAACGCAACGGCTTCACGATCGCGGTGCCGGCCTCGATCTCATCGCTGCCGATGATCACGGCGAAGGCCGCACCGCTGCGGTTGGCTGCCTTCATCTGGGCCTTCATGCTGCGGTTCTCGAAGGATCGGTCGGCGCTGATGCCGCCGGAGCGCAGCTGTGCCGTGATCGCCAGTGCTGCCGCTCCCCCGCTGGTATCCACGACGTACACGTCCACTGCGGGATCGGGGGCGACGAACACATCCTCGTCGTCGCATGCCAGCAAGGTACGATCGACGCCGAGGGCGAAGCCGATGCCGGGGGTCGCAGGTCCGCCGAGGGCCTCGACGAGCCCGTCGTAGCGGCCTCCGCCACCGAGCCCGTTCTGGGCCGACTCGAGCGTGCCGCCGACGTACTCGAACGTGGTGTGGCGGTAGTAGTCGAGACCGCGTACGAGCTTCATGTCGAGCGTGAACGGGATCGACAACTCGTCGAGCCCCGACCGGACCGTATCGAAATGGGCAGCTGCCGCATCGCTCCAGAACTGGTCGATCGTCGGAGCCGACGCGACGAACGGGGCGTCTGGTGCCCGCTTCGAGTCGAGCACCCGGAGCGGATTCTTGGCGAGCGTGTCACGGCTCTGCTCGGAGAGATCCCCGCCGGCGGCCTCGAAATGGGCCCGCAAGGCCTCGACGTAGCGGACGCGATCGTCTGGCTCGCCGAGCGAGTTGAGCCGCAACTCGATCTGCCGCAGGCCGAGTCGCCGATAGAAGTCCCAGCCAAGGGCGATCACCTCGACGTCGAGGTACGGGTCGTCGACGCCGAGCACCTCGATCCCGACCTGGTCGAACTGGCGGTAGCGGCCGCGTTGGGGCTTCTCGTACCTGAAGTTCGGGCCGGAGTACCACGTCTTCCACGGGATGAGCGGTCGGTGCTGCACGAACGCACGACACACGCTGGCGGTCTGTTCGGGTCGGAGCGCCACGTGCCGCTCGCCCTTGTCGATGAAATCGTACATCTCTTTGGTCACGACGTCGGTGGCCTCACCGATCCGGCTGAACACGCCGAGATCCTCCATCAGCGGCGGAATGATCAGCTCGTAGCCGGCCGCTTCGACGACCTCGGCGAACACCGACGTGAAGGCACGCCAGCGGCCGGATTCCGGGGCGAGGATGTCACGCATCCCTGGGCTCGTCTGGAACGCTGGCACGGCCAGCCAGGCTACCGGCGCGCACTCGGCTCGCCGCGATAGAGTTCGCGGCAAGTTGGTGGATCAGTCGGAGGAGTGACCGCCCGGCACCATCCGGTGGACGTCGAACACCGCATCGACACGCTTGACGTTGTTCATCACCGCAGCGAGCTGAGCCGGGTTGGACATCTCGATCTGAAACCGCAAGCGGGCGACGCGGTCGTCGCCGGTGATGGTCTCGCACGACAGGATGTTCACGCCCTGGTCGCCGAGCGCGTTGGCGATGTCGAGCAACAACCTCGACCGATCGAGGGCGACCACCTCGATACCCGCCTTGAACAGTCGGTCACGGCGGTCGCCGTCCCACTCGACCTCGATCAGCCGCATGGCCTGCTCCTGGGCGAGGGAGGCGGCGTTGGCACAGTCGTGCCGGTGGACGCTGACCCCGCGGCCACGGGTCACGAATCCGATGATCTCGTCGCCCGGTAGCGGCGTGCAACAGTTCGCCAATCGCACCATCAGATCGTCGAGCCCCTCGACGTGTACGCCGATCGTGTCGTCACCCGACTTCTGGCGGCCGCGCTGCGAGAAGATGGTCGAGGGAAGCTGCTCCCGATCGCCCCCGTCGCGGAAGGCACGGGAGATCTTCTGGGCCACGCTGCGAGCCGAAACGTGGTGCTCCCCGATCGCTGCCAGGAACGTATCGAGGTCGGTGTAACTCAGCTCGGTGATCACCTCGGTCAGTTGCTCGGAATGCCAGATCTTCTGCATCGGCAGGCCCTCGCGACGGAACTCGTTGGCCAGATCGTCACGGCCCGCCTCGATCATGTCCACGCGCCGCTCACGGCTGAACCACTGCCGGATCTTGTTCTGTCCGCGATGTGAGGCGACGAACCCCAACCAGTCCTGAGAGGGACCGGCTGTCTCGACCTTCGACGTGAAGATCTCGCAGGTGTCACCGCTCGCGAGCCGGTGATCGAGCGACACCAACCGACCGTTCACCTTGCTGCCGATACAGGCGTGGCCGACCTCGGTGTGCACGCTGTATGCGAAGTCGACCGGCGTCGACCCGACCGGAAGAGTGACGATCTTGCCCTTGGGCGTGAAGACGAAGACCTCCTCCTGTTCGAGGTCGGTCTTGAGGTTCTGCATGAACTGAGCGGGATCGTTGACCTCCTCTTGCCAGTCGATGATGCGATTGAGCCAATCGATGTCGGTGACGTGGCCGTCACCCTTGTAGGCCCAATGGGCGGCGACACCCCACTCCACGCGCTGATGCATCTCACGCGTGCGGATCTGCACCTCGATCGCTCGACCGGACGGCCCGATCACGGTGGTGTGCAAGCTCTGGTAGAGGTTGAACTTCGGGACGGCGATGTAATCCTTGAACCTGCCGACCACGGGCCGCCACCGGCCATGGATGCTGCCCAGCGCGGCGTAGCAGTCCTTGATCGAGTCGACGATCACACGCACGGCGACGATGTCGAAGATCTCGTCGAACTCGCGATCCTTGAGCACCATCTTCTCGTAGATGCTCCACAGGTGTTTGCCGCGACCGGTGACCTCGGCCTCGACACCCAACTCCTTGAGGCGAGCCGCGATATCGCTCACGGCTTGGGCGAGGAAGATCTCCCGCTCCGGCGAGCGGGTGGCGACGAGATGATCGAGTTCGGCGTAGCGCTTGGGATGCAGCGCCGCGAACGACAGGTCCTCGAGCTGCTGCTTGATCTCCTGTATGCCCAACCGATGCGCCAGCGGTGCATAGATGTCGAGCGTCTCCTGGGCGATCCGGCGCTGCTTGTCGGGGGCCATCCCGCCGAGGGTGCGCATGTTGTGCAGGCGATCGGCCAGTTTGATGAGCAACACCCGCAGGTCCTTGGCCATTGCGACGAGCATCTTGCGCATCGTCGCCGCCTGTTGGGCCTCGCGAGAGTCGAATCGTATCCGTTCGAGCTTGGTGACGCCGTCGACGATCCAGGCAACTTCCTTGCCGAACTGATCTTCGACGTCGGCCAGCTTGATCTCGGTGTCTTCGACGGCGTCGTGCAACAGAGCCGCCGCGACCGAAATCTCGTCGAGCCCGATGTCTGCGACGATCTGCGCCACGGCGAGCGGGTGATTGATGTAGCTCTCGCCACTCGAACGGGTCTGGGATCGATGGGCTTCGGCTGCCATGTGGTAGGCGCGGTTGATGACGTCGACGCGCGCCTTGGGGTGATGTGATCGGTAACTCGCGAGCAGCGGGATCAGCTCGCCGGACGTCACGGTCTCGTGGTTCCGGCGCCACGGAAGGACTCGATCGACGGTGGCCATGGTGCGACCTCAGTAGGTCGTGAGGCTTTCGACGCGATGCCCCGCCAGCGCCTTGCGCCCCGGGAGGTTTCCGAGCTCGAGCAGGAAGCCGAAGCCGACGATGTTGCCGCCGAGCGTCTCGACGAGCCGCCCCGTCGCAGCCGCAGTGCCTCCGGTCGCCAACACATCGTCGACGATCAGGATCCGCTCGCCCGGGTGGATCGCGTCGCGGTGGATCTCGAGCTTGTCACGGCCGTATTCCAGCTCGTACTCCTCGCGAGCGACCGCCCACGGGAGCTTGCCCGGCTTGCGCACCGGCACGAATCCGGCACGCAGCCGATACCCGACGGGCGCAGCGAGAATGAATCCGCGGGATTCGACACCCACGACACGGTCGACCTCGACGTCGTAGAACCGGGTCACCAGGTCGTCGACGGCACGACCGAACGCCGATGCGTTGCCGAGCAGTGGCGTGATGTCCCGGAACGTGACCCCGGGCGTGGGGTAGTCGACGATGGCCCTGATGTGATCTCTAACCCAGGACTTGTCGCCGGCCATGGGCCGAGACTACCGACCCGGGCCGCCAAGCGGCTGCCGTCAGCGGCGCTTCTTCTTACGAGGCCGAGGCGGATGTGAGAGGACAGCCTTCGCCTGCGCAGCATCGTCGAGGATCGATGGTGCCGTCGTGCTGGCGGACGACGAACTGCCGACGGCCTGGCCGGTGGCGACGGCGCGCGTCCGGCGGCTGCCCACGACGCCTCCGATGACCATGTCGCGCAGAACCTCGCCGACGGCACGATCGATCTTGCGACTCGCCCAGTTCTTGTCGCTCTTCTTGAGGACTCCGAGCAACGGGGCAGCGACGAAGATCGACGAATAGACGCCGGTCGCCATCCCGATCAGCAGTGCCAATGCGAACTCGGCGAGCGTGGACTGGCCCATCACACCGGCGCCGATGAACAGCAGCGAAATGACGGGGACGATCGACGAGAAGCTGGTGTTCAGCGACCGCATCAGCACCTGGTTCATCGAGACGTTGAGAACGTCCTCGTACGGCGGCCGCTGCGCAGCGAACCGGGCCTCGTTCTCCTTGACACGATCGAACACGACGATCGTGTCGTAGAGCGAGTAGCCGAGGATCGTCAGGAACGCGATCACGGTGGGCGGCGTGACGATGAACTGGAAGATCGAGTAGATGCCCACGCTGATCAGCACGTCGTGCACCATGGCGACGATGGCAGCCAACGCCATTCGCCACTCGAATCGCAAGGAGATGAAGACCGCTACCACCACCAGGAAGATCACCAGCGCCCGCAGCGCCTTGTTCGTGATCTCGCTACCCCATGACGAACTGACGAGGTTGACGTTCACGTCGTCGATGGGGACTCCGGCCGCGTCGGCGAACGCCTGACGGAGCTGGGCGCCGACCTCCTCGGGCTGGTCGCCGACCTGCACCTTGATGAAATCGCCGGAATCCGACGAGCGCCGCTGCAACCTGGCACCCTCGGTCGACAGCCCGTTGTCGGCGAGAACGGCGCTCGCGTCGTCGACGGTGAAGCCGTTGGCCGCAGGGACGTCCCAGGAGACGCCACCTTCGAAGTCGATGCCCAGGTTGAGCCCCTGTGCGAAGAGCGAGATCACGGTCGCCACGAGGAGTGCCACCGAGATGGTCACGCCGATCTTTCGCCGACCGACGAAATCGATGGACGTCTGCCCCTCGAAGAGCCGTCCGAGACCCGACTTGGCGATCTCGGGCCGGGCGATTTGGGCAATGTCGCTCATGAGCTCGCTCCGAGAGGCGTGGGGGCGGCGGTACTTCGCTGGTCGTCGTCGAACCACTTCGTCTCGGACAGCAGATAGACGGCAGGTCTGACCACGAAGTAGAAGACGACCAGGTCACAGATCGTCGTGAGCCCCAGATAGAGGGCGAAGCCCTTCACCGAGCCGACGCTGAGCCAGAACAGGATCAGCGATGCCAGCAGTGACACGAGATCGGCTGCCAGGATCGTTCGCCAGGTCGCCTTGAAGCTGCGCGGCGCGGCGTTGCGCATCGTTCGCCCGTGCCGCATCTCGTCCTTCAACCGCTCGAAGAACACCACGTACGTGTCGACGGTGACACCGACGGCAACGATGATGCCGGTCGCTCCGGCCAACGTGAGCGCATAGTTCGTGGCTCGGGATACGAAGACGGCCAGTGAGAACACGGTCATGCCCCACACCACGAGGCCTCCCAGGATGACGACCGAGAGCTTGCGGTAGTAGGCGACCATGAACGCGAGCATCACGGCGACACCGATCAGGCCGGCAATGATCGCTGCGTTGAGCGAATCCTTACCCGCCGTTGCGGACACCGTTTCGACCCGCTGCTGCTCGACGGGGACCGGGAACGCACCGCGGTTGAGCACACGGGCGAGGCTGCGCACCTCGGACTCGCTGAACGACCCGGAAATCTGGACAGAGCCTGGAAAGTCGGGGGTGCGCACGACCGGCGCCGACTGGATCACGTCGTCGAGCACGATTGCGAGCTGCTGGGAGGGGCACACGGTCGTAGCGTTGAAACACTCACGGGCCAGGGCGTTCCACACTGCCTGCCCATCGTCTCGCAGGTCGACGTTGACGACCCACTGACCGGTGTTCTGGTCGATCGCAGCAGTGGCACTGCCCTGGGCGAACACCACGCCGGTGCCACCCGACGGGCCGACCAGACAGACCTGGCCGGCGCCTGGGTACGGCAACACGGTCTGACCGTTCGGGATCGGCGCCGGAGCGGGCACCGTGGTGGGTGTCGAGTCGGGTGAGCCGCCGGGAACCGATGATCCGGGCACCGTTGCGCCGGGTGCCGTCGTGTCGGGGGTGCTGTCGGGCGCTGTGGTGGCCGGGGTGGTGCCGGGAGTGGTGTCGGGGATGGTGGTGGGTGCCGTCGAGTCGGTGACCGCCCGAACCGGGTTGGCGAAGCCCACCGGGCCGCGTTGAGCCGCAGGCACACCGAGCGACCCCTCGTCGACCGGCGTCGTCGCAGACGGCGTGACGTCAGCACCCGGCACGCTCGAGGAGGAAGCGTCGGGGGTGAGCGAGCCCGCCTGGCATTGCATGACAGGTCGTAGCGTGACGATGCCGGACACCTGCAACGCCTCGAATGCAGCCTCCTGGTCGCTGACTCCTGGCAGGTCGACGATGATGTTGTCGCCCTCGACGCGCACGTCGGGTTCGGCGATGCCGAAGCTCTCGAGCTGCCCGCGCATCAGGTCGCGAACGATGATCAGCTGTTCGGCGTCTGCCGGTTCCGTGGTGGCATAAATGACCGAGAGGCCGCCTTTGAGGTCGAGTCCGAGTACCGGCGTCCTGTTGAGGCCGATGTTCAGCCCGACCAGACCACCGATCACACCGACGAAGATCAGCAACGAGGCCCAGAGGGAGGAGCGTTTCACGATTCCGCCGACTCGTCGGACTCGTCCGACTTCGCGGGCGCCTCGTCGGCCGTGTTCACCTTGCCCTGTACCGCTGCCTTGGCGACGCGGATCTGGACGTCGTCGTCGATCTCGATCCAGAACCTGTCGCCCTCTTCGCCGGTGATGAACCCGTAGATCCCCGAGTTCATGATCACCTCGTCACCGATTCCGAGCGAGGACTGGATCGCCGCCTGCTGCTTGATCCGCTTGCGTTGCGGACGAATCAGCAGGAAGTACATCGCGAACGGAATCAGCAGCAGGATCATCAGCTGGGCGACGCCGCCGCCGCCGTTGCCTGAGTCCGCCGTGGCCAGAATTGAGAGAGCATGCATAGCGGCGGGCAAGCCTACCGATCTCAACCCCATACCGACAGGATGTCGGCGCGCAAGGATGCAAAGCGGTTCTCGACGATCGCCGAACGCATGCGGTCCATCAGGCTGATCGTCCAGGCAACGTTGTGCAGACTCACCAGTCGCGATGCGGACGGCTCACCGACCTTGAACAGGTGACGCAGGTACCCGCGACTGTGGCGCGCACACACGGCGCATCCGCACGACCCGTCGATCGGAGCGTCGATGAGCGCGAATTCGTTGCGTTTCAGGTTGACGCGCCCCTCGCTCGTCAGTGCCGTGCCATGGCGACCCAGTCGCGTCTGCATCACGCAATCGAACTGGTCGACACCCAGACCCACCGCCTCGACCATGGAGGCCGGGTCCCCGACACCCATCAAGTATCTGGGCCGGTCCGGCGGCAGATATTCGATCGCCGCAGCGAGAGCGGGCAACATCTCCGCCCTCGTCTCACCCACCGACAGCCCACCGATGCCATAGCCGTCGAACTCGAGCGCCACCGTTCGCCGTGCGCTCTCCGCGCGCATCGCTTCACTGGTGCCGCCCTGCACGATGCCGAACAGTGCCTGATCGTCGCGGTGGTGGGCGACCCGCGCCCGTTGCGCCCACGCGGCCGTGCGCTCGACTGCCAATCGAACGATGTCGGGAGGGCTCGGCAGCGGTGGACAGACGTCGAGCACCATCTGAATGTCGGCGCCGAGCAACTGCTGGGTCGCGACCGCGGATTCCGGCGTGAAGTGATGCCTGCTGCCGTCGTAGGTGCTGGCGAAGGTGACGCCCTCGTCGTCGACCTTCGGTTCCAGCGAGAACACCTGGAAACCGCCCGAATCCGTGAGCGTCAGCCCTCCCCAACCGGCGAACTTCGCCAGCCCGCCGAAGTGGGCGATCGTCTCGGCGCCCGGACGCAACATCAGGTGATACGTGTTGCCGAGCACGATCTGTGCGCCGAGTGCGTCGTAGTCGTCGGCGCTCAGGTACTTGATCGCCCCACGCGTGCCGACCGGCATGAACAGGGGGGTCGTGTACGACCCGTTCGCCGTAGTGGCGACTCCGGCCCGCGCTGCGCCGTCCGACACGACGGTCTCGAACTCCACGACATGCACGTCGGCCGAGGCTAACCAGGTTGTGTCCGACACGGTCTGGTTCGCGTCGCTGGATACATCGCCTCGGTCCTCGCGAGGTGGTGTCTGACACAGCACGGCCGTCGAGCGGCATTGCCTGGCCGAGGATTCGCAGCAGACGAGGTCAG
>CAVPAQ010000018.1:0-423666 GCA_963701575.1 uncultured Acidimicrobiaceae bacterium | reverse complement strand
TGGGTGTCACCGAACAGGCTTGCCTTCCAGCCGCCGAAGCTGTAGTAGCTGACCGGCACGGGGATCGGCACGTTGATGCCGACCATCCCGACTTCGATGTCGAACTGGAACTGGCGAGCCGCCCCGCCGTCGCGAGTGAAGATCGCCGTACCGTTCGCCCATGGATTGGCGTTGATCGTGGCGACACCGTCCTCGTAGCCGTGGACCCGCATCACCGACAGCACCGGCCCGAAGATCTCCTGGTCGTAACACGCCATGCCGGGCCGCACGTTGTCGAGCAGCGTCGGGTTGATGAAGTACCCATCGGTCGGCTGCTCGGGCCGGCCATCGACGACGATCGTGGCCCCCTCACCGGGAGCGCCGTCGATGAATCCGGCCACCTTGTCACGGTGCTCGGCGGTGATCAGCGGGCCCATCTCGCTGTCGGGCTCGTTGCCGGCACCGACCTTGACCGACGGGATCCGCTCAGCGATCTTGGCGACCAACTCGTCGGCGATTGCGTCGGCGGCGAGCACGACACTGATCGCCATACAGCGTTCGCCGGCGGAACCGTAGGCCGCTCCGATGGCGGCATCGGCCGCCATGTCGAGATCGGCGTCGGCCAGTACGAGCATGTGGTTCTTGGCGCCGCCGAGTGCCTGCACGCGCTTGCCATTGGCAGTGCCGGTCTCATAGATGTACTTGGCGATCGGGGTCGAACCCACGAAGCTGACGGCCTTGATCTCGGGGTGTTCGAGCAGGCGATCGACAGCGACCTTGTCGCCGTTGACGACGTTGAAGCATCCGGCGGGGAGTCCGGCTTGGGCGAGCAGCTCAGCGAGCAGCAGCGCCACGGACGGATCCTTCTCGCTCGGCTTGAGCACGAACGTGTTGCCACACGCCAAGGCGTTGGCGAACATCCACATCGGCACCATTGCGGGGAAGTTGAACGGTGTGATGCCGGCCACGACGCCCAGCGGTTGACGGATCGAGTACACGTCGACGCCGGTCCCCGCCTGCTCACTGAAGCCACCCTTCAACAGATGCGGTACGCCGCACGCGAACTCGATGTTCTCGAGGCCACGGGCGACCTCGCCCATCGCGTCCGACAACACCTTGCCGTGTTCGGCAGTCAGCAGCGTCGCGATCTCCTTGCGGTTGGCGTCGACGAGCTCGCGCATCCGAAACAGGATCTCGGCGCGCTTCGACAGGCTCGTCGAACGCCAACCGGGTGCCGCTGCCTCGGCCGCAGAAACGGCAGCGTCGACCTCCTCGATCGAGGCCAATGCAACGGTGCCCGTCTGTTCGCCGAGCGCCGGGTTGTAGACGGGTGCGGTACGACCCGACGTCGACGCGACGACCCGGTTGTCGATCCAGTGGTGAATCTCGTTCATGTCGGCAAGAGTACGCCGCGGGGTTCGCGTTGTCATCGGCGAGGCTTCCGCGACCACGTCGAGCGCTCGCACTCGCTACCACAGCCACCCCGACTGCAGTGTGACGCACGTCACAAAACATCGTGCAGCAATCCATCGCGGTGGGACGTGTGTTCTCTCGATGCACACTTGCGCAATCACCCCATCCGAACGACCCCTGTCCCGAGGTCTCGACAACGTGGAGCTGTCTCTCACCACCGTCGAGTTCGACGAGTTCTACCGCCGCGAGTTTCCGGGCCTCGTGGCGGTCGCCACGGCGCTGTCGGGCCACGACGGCGAAGACCTCGTCCACGACGCCATGGTCAAGACGCTGATGCACTGGCCACGCGTCCGCGAGCTCGACCGCCCCGGCGGTTGGTGCCATCGGGTACTGATCAATCGGTGCCGCACCTGGTGGCGCCGCAAGCGGACCGAGGCGATGTTCCTCGCCCGCCAGCGACGCGACGAACCGAGCACCACACAGCACTCCGACGAGACGATCGCCTTCTGGGCGGCGGTCCGGCAACTGCCGGAACGCCCGCGTCTCATCGTCACGCTGTTCTATGCGGCCGACCGGACGACCGCGGAAGTGGCTTCGATCCTCGACGTGCCGGAGGGAACGGTACGAAGCACCCTGAGCAGGGCGCGACAAGCGCTCGCCCGTGAACTGGAGAACTGAGATGCCCACCGACGACAATCCCGACCGGCCACGTCCGATCGACCCCGGCCTCACGATCGGCGGCGAACCGTTCGACGACGTGGCCGACCGGGCAGGGCGCGAACTGCGCCGCCCGGCACCCGGCGATGGCCTCGACCGCGTGCATCGCTCGCATCGGCGTCGTCGTGCCACGACCGCCGTCGCCGGAGGCGTCACCGCGGTCCTCCTCGTCGGCGGCGGCTTCTGGCTCGGCACGCGCGGCGACGAGACCACGATCAGCGACACGCCGCCGGTCGTCAGCACCGACAGCACGGTCGCCTCGACCGTCGCGACCGCCCCGCCACCGTCGAGCGTGACCGGCCAGACGCCGACCACCGACGAATCACCGACGAACACCACCGAGCCGGCGACCGCTGTCACCGACCCGGCCGTCGAAGAGACCGATCCGCCGATGGTCTCCGAGTGGCCGGTGTCCGACGAGGTCCTGCCCGACCCGCTCGCGTTCGCCGCCGACGGGTTCCAACGGGAACTGGTCGGGAGAGATCTCGTCGTCCGGAGCACACCCGAGCAGGTCATCCCGCTCGACCTGACCGAACCGGAGATCTACTTCTACGGCGTCGGCCCGACGGGCGTCGCGTACCTGCGAACCCAGGCCGCCGGCGTGGGGACGCGGATCGTCGGTGTACCGACCACGGGGCCGAACACGGGCACCGTCTACGAGTTGGTCCCGCCGTACGTGCACGAGGGCCCCTGGTTGGGGTCGATGACCCCGAACGGCGTCGTTTCCGGCGACCTGGGCGGTGACACCATGGCGCCGTACATCGACCCCGACGGGCAGCCGATCCCGCAGTCCTTCGATCCGACGTTCACCTGGTACCTGGAATACCAGGCTGTCGACAGCGACGCGTCGCTCCAGCGCATCGTCGTCTTCGACGACGCCACACGCACCGAGTTCGAAGTCCCCGAGTTCGAGCCGACACGCGAGGGCCAGGGGATCTTCGCCGTGCGGCCGCTCCCCGACGGCCGGATCAAGGTGCCGATCCTGCGCGCCGACGGCACCCAGCTCGTCTGGGCACTGACGCCCTCGACCGGTGTCTGGACCCGACACCCGGCCGGCTGACCAGAGGGCAAGTTCTCGCTCGGACCGGAGGGCTCGGACCCCCTCCGGTCCGGCACGCGGCTCGCCGAAGCCGATGGTTGGTCAGGTATCAGTGGAGGTAGGTGCTCAAGCCACGCTTGACGTACTTGCCGTGGCCGACCTTGCCCGTGAACGAGTCGTTCTCGACCACGACCGTGCCGCGGCTGATCACCGTGTCGACCTTGCCGTCGATCTCGAAGCCCTCCCACGCCGAGTGGTCCATGTTCATGTGGTGCTTGTCGTTGATGCCGAGCTTGGTGTGGCCGTTCGGGTCCCAGATCAGGATGTCGGCATCCATACCGGGGGCGATCTCGCCCTTCTTGCCGAGCCCGAACATGCGGGCCGGCGTGGTGCAGCAGGTCTCGACCCAGCGTTCGAGCGTGAGTTCGCCGGTGACGACACCCTGGTACAGCAGCTCCATCCGGTGCTCGACCGAACCGATCCCGTTCGGGATCGCGGCGAAGTTGCCGAGCCCGAGCTCTTTCTGATCCTTCATGCAGAACGGGCAGTGATCGGTCGAGACGATCGCCAGTTCGTTCATCCGCAGGCCCTTCCAGAGGTCGCTCTGGTGATGCTGATGCTTGGTGCGCAGCGGCGTCGAACACACCCACTTGGCACCTTCGAAGCCGGGCTGCATGAGGTGGTCCTCGAGCGAGAGATACAGGTACTGCGGGCAGGTCTCGGCGAACACGTTGAGGCCTGCATGTTGTGCGGCGGCCACCTCCTCGAGCGCCTCCGATGCCGACATGTGCACGATGTACAGCGGCACGTTGCCGGCCACCTTCGACAGCTCGATCGCCCGGTGTGTCGCCTCGGCCTCGAGCTCGACCGGTCGGGTCAGCGAGTGATACATCGGGTCGGTCTCGCCACGCGCCAGCGCTTGCGCGACCAGCACGTCGATGGCGATCCCGTTCTCGGCGTGCATCATGATCAGGGCGCCGGACTCGCCGGCGTTCTGCATCGCACGCAGGATCTGACCATCGTCGGAGTAGAACACCCCGGGGTAGGCCATGAACAGCTTGAAGCTGGTGATGCCCTCGTTGTCGACCAGGTAGGTCATCGCCTTCAGCGACTCCTCGTCGACGCCACCGACGATCTGATGGAACGCGTAGTCGATCGCACAGTTGCCGGCCGCTTTCTCGTGCCATGCTGCCAGCCCGTCCTGGACCGGTTCGCCGGTCTTCTGCACGGCGAAGTCGACGATCGTGGTGATGCCACCCCAGGCGGCAGCGATCGTGCCGGTCTCGAACGTGTCGGACGCGAACGTGCCGCCGAACGGCAGCTCCATGTGGGTGTGGGCGTCGATCCCGCCCGGCACGACGTACTTGCCGGTGGCGTCGATCGTGCGATCGGCGGTGATGCCGAGGCCGGCCGCCTGGCCTGGCGCCAGGATGGCGGCGATCGACTCGCCGTCGACCAACACGTCGCCGGACGATCGTCCGGTGGCAGAGACGATCGTGCCGTTGGTGATCAAGGTCGTGGTCATGTCAATTCCCTCCTTCAGTCGGGTCAGCGGGCGACGATCTCGCCGTAGGCGTCGGGGCGACGGTCGCGGTAGAACTGCCAGCCGTCGCGCACCTCGCGGATCAGGCTGAGGTCGAGGTCGCGCACGATCAACTCGGGCAGGTGCGGATCACCCTTGTCGCCGACGTACTGGCCGCGCGGGTTGACGAAGTAGCTCTGGCCGTAGAAGTCGTTCTCGCCGAGCGGCTCGATGCCGACCCGGTTGATCGCCCCGACGTAGTACATGTTGGCGCACGCCGCGGCGGGCTGTTCGATGCTCCACAGGTACTCGGACAGGCCGCGGTGGGTGGCCGACGGGTTGAACACGATCTCGGCGCCGTTGAGGCCGAGGCAGCGCCAGCCCTCCGGGAAGTGGCGGTCGTAGCAGATGTAGACGCCGACCTTGCCGACCGCCGTGTCGAACACCGGGTACCCGTCGCTGCCCGGCGTGAAGTAGAACTTCTCCCAGAAGCCCTTGACCTGCGGGATGTGCTGCTTGCGGTACTTGCCGAGATAGGTGCCGTCGGCGTCGATCACTGCCGCCGTGTTGTAGTACAGGCCGGCTTGCACGATCTCGTACATCGGCAGCACCAGCACCATCCCGAGTTCCTTGGCGACCGACTGGAAGCGCTTGGTGGTGGGGCCGTTCGGGATCTCTTCGGTGTAGGCGTAGTACTCGGCATCTTGCACCTGGCAGAAGTACGGGCCGTAGAACAGCTCCTGGAAGCACATCACCTGCGCACCCTGGGCGGCCGCCTCACGAGCCTGCTCCTCGTGTTTGTCGATCATCGATTCCTTGTCGCCGGTCCAGTCGGTCTGCAACAGGGCTGCTCGAACTGTGTTCGCCATCGGTACACCTCGGATTCGCGTCGGTCTGTGTGTTCCGGGCGGCGTTGCCACCCCAGGAAATTCATCCTAGTGATATCGCGCGGTGCGAGATTTAGGCTGACTCGATGTCCACCGTCGACGCCCCGACCTCGCAGCACGCCGATCAGTACCTGGCGACTGCATACGCCAACGACCGGGCCCACGTCTTCCACTCGTGGTCGGCCCAGGCGGTGCTCCAGCCGGTGGTGATGGCGGGGGGTTCGGGGTCGCGAATCTGGGACGATCAGGGCAACACCTACCTCGATTTCTCGAGCCAACTCGTCAACGTCAACATCGGGCATCAGCACCCGAAGATGATCGAGGCGATCAAGGCCCAGGCCGACCGGCTGTGCACGATCGCCCCGAGCGCAGCCAACGACATGCGCAGCCAAGCCGCCTACATGATCGCCGAACGAGCGCCCGGCGATCTGAACATGGTGTTCTTCACCAACGGCGGCGCCGAGGCGATCGAGAACGCGATCCGGCTGGCCAAGGGCCATACCGGTCGCCTGAAGGTGCTGTCCGCCTATCGCAGCTATCACGGCGGCACGTCCGGGGCGATCAGCCTGACCGGTGAGGCGCGCCGGTTCGACAGCGAGCCGGGTATGCCGGGAGCGATCAAGTTCTTCGGGCCGTACCTGTATCGCTCCGCGTTCCACGCCACGACCGAGCAGGAGGAGTGCGAGCGAGCCCTCCAGCACCTACGCGACGTGGTCGTCGGCGAGGGTGGCGATCGGGTGGCAGCGATCGTGCTCGAGACCGTGGTCGGCACGAACGGCATCCTGGTGCCGCCGGACGGCTACCTCGCCGGTGTGCGGGCGTTGTGCGACGAGTTCGGGATCGTGATGATCTCCGACGAGGTGATGGCCGGGTTCGGTCGGTGCGGCGAGTGGTTCGCCGTCGACCACTGGGGCGTCGTACCCGACCTGATCACGTTCGCCAAAGGCGTCAACTCCGGCTACGTGCCACTCGGCGGCGTGGCAATTTCGCAGCAGATCGCGGCCACGTTCCGCGACCGGGTCTACCAGGGCGGCCTCACCTACTCGGGTCACCCGCTCGCCTGCGCCACGGCGGTCGCCTCGATCAGCATCTTCGAGGACGAGGGCATCATCGAGCACGCCCGCCTGCTCGGCACCGATGTGATCGGCCCGTCGCTGCGCTCGATGGCCGAGCGTCACTCGTGTGTCGGCGAGGTGCGCGGACTCGGCGCCTTCTGGGCGATCGAACTCGTCAGCGACCAGGAGGGGCGCACGCCCGCCGACGCAGCCGCGATGCAGACGATCGCGGCGGCCTGCAAGTCGCGCGGGCTGTGGCCGTTCATCGCCGCCAACCGGATCCACGTCGTGCCGCCCTGCAACACCAGCGTCGAAGATGCCGAGGTCGGCCTCGCGATCATCGACGAAGTGCTGTCACTGATCGACTGAACCCGGACCCGCGTTCCAGGTCTCGTCCGGTTCGAGTCCGGCGCGAACATGGCGTCATGAGCAACGGGTTGGCCACGGCACTCGAGCGGGCGAAGGCTCGATATGCGACCCGACGTCCGAAGTCGAAGGAGATGTTCGAGCGCGCTTCGGTGGTGATGCCGGGAGGTTCGACCAGATCAGTGCTCGACTTCCAACCGTTCCCGTTTCGCATTTCCTCGGCCACCGGGTCGCGGATCACCGACGTCGACGGGCACGACTACATCGACTTCCTCGGCGACTACTCCGCCGGCCTGCTGGGCCACGACCCCGGGCCCGTCGAGGCGGCCGTGGCTGCCACACTCGAACGCGGTTGGAGCTTCGGCGGGGTGCACACCGACGAGGTGCGATTCGCCGAAGCCGTCGTCGACCGCTTCCCGTCGATCGAACAGGTGCGCTTCACGAACTCGGGCACCGAGGCCAACTTGATGGCAATCCAGCTCGCCCGCCATCACACGAACCGCGACAAGATCGTCGTGTGCGACTTCGCCTACCACGGCGGCCTGCTCTACTTCGGGCACGGTGGCGAGGCGTTGCTCGCCCCGTTCGACTTCGCCCGTCTGCGATTCAACGATCTCGGTGACGTCGGACGCATCATCGACGACGCGACCGCTGCCGTACTGGTCGAGCCGATGATGGGTGGCGCCGGGTGCATTCCGGCGACGGTCGAATTCCTGCGGGCCCTGCGCGGCCGCTGCGACGAGACGGGGACCTTGCTGATCTTCGATGAGGTCATGACGTCGCGTATGAGCACCGGTGGTGTGCAGGCGCGGCTCGGGATCACGCCCGACCTGACGACGCTCGGCAAATACCTCGCCGGTGGGATGACGTTCGGAGCCTTCGGAGGTCGCGCCGATGTGATGGCCGCGTTCGATCCTGCACGCGGCGGTGAGCTGACCCACGGTGGCACGTTCAACAACAACGTCGTCACGATGGCTGCCGGCGCGGCAGCGCTCGGTGAACTGCTGACGGCCACGGTGCTCGACGCGTTGTTCGAGCGCGGCGAGTCCCTGCAGGCGCGTCTGACCCGGGTGTTCGACACGTCGTCACTGCCGCTGTGCATGAGCGGAATGGGGTCGCTGATGACCATCCACACCGTGGCGGGCCCGGTCACGTCGCCCGAGGATCTCCGCGACGCAGACCCCGTGCTGAAGGAACTCCTGTTCCACGAGCTCCTCCAACGCGGCATCTATGTCGCCCCGCGCGGTTACATGGCGCTCTCGACAGCGATCACCGAGGCCGACTGCGACGCCCTGATCGACGCGATGACCGAGTCGGTGACGGCGATCCCGCCTCGGTGAGGCGCCGGCGTCGAGCGCTACCTCGACCACTCGGGTCGGCGCGCCCGGTGTCAGCCCGGAGGCGGGAGGGCGGCAACCGCTTGCTGGGCACGGACGATGCTGCCGGTCCGGTCGACGTGGACGGGGTCGAAGAACCAACCGAGGTTGGCCTCGGCCAGCGAGTACCAGTCGATGACGGTGAAACGCGGATCGGTGAGGGCACGTGCGTCGAGCCGGTCGTTGAACGTCGCGGTCGCGGCAACGAAGTCGAATCTGATGTCGGGGTCGCGGTGGTAATCGACGTTCATCCACCACACCAGTGCACCAGGCGTCAGCGCAGCGGTCATCTCGGCGATCATCGCATCAGCGGTCGCCGGGTCGTCCGCACCGAAGATCAGATCGTTCGACCCCAGTGAGACGAGCCAGCAGTCCGCCTCGCCCCAGGTCGCGCGGATCGAGCGCGCCGCGGTCACCCCGCTGTACGGCGACCTGACGGTGGCGGGGATCCGTCGGCTCGGCTGGGCATCGACCTCGTAGGTGAAACCGGCCTCCTTGAGGCCGACTCGCAGCCACGGTTCGGCATTGTCCATCAACGAGTCACCGACGACGACGACTCGGTTGCACGTTGCCGGTGGTGTCGTCGGCGTGACCTGGATCTGCTCGCCCCGCTCTGCTGCGTTGGTGGCGTCTGCGCCGTGGTTGATGCCGTTCGTCAATGCGACGACGCCGCCCGGCAGCATCACGGCCAGCATCAGCACGGCGCCACCACGTCGCACCCTGCCGCCCTCGTTCACCCCCACATCGTATGCAGGGGCGTCGACGCACCGACACGTCAGCGTGACGATCGGGCG
Source organism: uncultured Acidimicrobiaceae bacterium (assembly GCA_963701575.1). Lineage (GTDB taxonomy): Bacteria > Actinomycetota > Acidimicrobiia > Acidimicrobiales > Ilumatobacteraceae > Ilumatobacter. The sequence continues at coordinate 414,518 of CAVPAQ010000018.1, read as the reverse complement.
ATCGTCGACGGTACGAGGCGCCGGCTCGCACGGCGGACGTGCCGAGCGACGACGGTGTGATCGCGGCCGCGTCACCTGCACCGACGGCCGCCGACCGGAGCGGGCCCCGGCAAGGTCCTGCGCTCCGGGCGCAGCTAGCTTCGGCTCATGCGGGTCGGGGTCGGAACCGGTGTGTCATCGGCTGACGATGTCGAGTTTGTGGTCGGAGCCGAGCACCTGGGGGCAACCTCGGTGTGGATCGCCGAAGCGTGGGGATACGACGCCCTGACACCCCTCGCCCACCTGGCGGCACACACGTCCACCATCAAGCTCTGCACCGGGATCGTGCAGGTCGGGGCGCGGTCTCCCGCGATGTTGGCGATGCAGGCGATGTCGGTCCAGCAGCTGTCGGGCGGGCGCCTCGTGCTCGGGCTCGGCTCGAGCGGTCCGCGAATCATGGAGGCGTGGCACGGTGTGCCCTTCCACAAGCCGCTCGCAGCGATGCGCGACACGATCGAGATCGTGCGCCGGATCGCTCGCGGAGACCGGCTCGAACACGACGGAGTCGTCTACCAACTTCCCTTGCCCGGCTCGGGGCGAGGGATCCGCTCGATGGCGCCGCCCGTCGAGCCGATCCCGATCGTGATCGCCGCGCTCGGGCCGAAGAGTCTGGAGCTGACCGGTGAAATCGCCGATGGCTGGCTCGGCAACGCATTCATGCCCGAACACGCCGACGTGTTCGTGTCATCGATCCGTACCGGGTGCGAGCGGGCAGGTCGGTCCCTGGACGAACTCGAACTGATCATGCCGGTCGCCGTCGAGTTCACCGACGACGTGGAAGAGGCAGGGCGGCGACACGCCGACGGTTACGCCTTCACGATCGGGGCGATGGGCACCGCCGACACCAACTTCTACAATCGTTCGTTCACCAAGCAGGGCTATGGCGACGACGTGCAGGCGGTCTACGACCTGTGGCAGGCGGGCCGCCGCACCGAGGCTGCCGCCCGAGTCCCGATCGAGATCGGACTCCACACCAACCTGCTCGGCACGCCGGCGATGATCGCCGAGCGGGTGCGGCTCTACCGCGACGCCGGAGTCACCACCCTCCAGGCCAAGCTGTCGGGTACCACACAACAGCGACTCGACACGGTCGCCCAGCTGGTCGACGTCGTCCGAGAGGTGTCAGCCGAGTGACCGAGCACAACCCACCACGTCGCGTCTGACACAACGTGGCGGTCGGTCGGGTAGAACTGTGGGGTGCTGATCGTCGTCTCGCCCGCCAAGGCACTCGATTTCGAATCGAGGCTGCCAACGCGAAAGTTCAGTGAACCGATCATGCTCGGCCGATCGCGCCAGCTGGCGGCGATCATGGCCCGCAAGACGCCCGACGATCTGTCGGCGCTGATGTCGATCTCCCCGGCGCTCGCCGAGCTGAACTTCGAGCGCTTCCAGGACTGGCAGCCGCCATTCACGCCGGCCAACGCCCGCCCTGCTGTATTGGCGTTCAACGGCGACACCTACATCGGGCTCGATGCCGCGGCGACGTTCTCCGAACGCGACTACACCCATGCCCAGAAGGTGCTACGGATCCTGTCGGGCCTGCACGGGGTGCTGCGACCACTCGACCTGATCCAGCCCTACCGATTGGAGATGGGGTCGAAGGTCGAGCATCCCGAAGGTGGCGATCTCTACAGCTTCTGGGGCAGCCGAGTCACCGACGCCCTCAACGCCGACATCGATGCCAGCCCCGGGTCGCCGGTGTTGGTCAATCTCGCCTCGCACGAGTACTTCTGCGCCGTGCAGCCCGACCGCGTCCAGGCTCGGATCGTGACGCCCAAGTTCCTCGATGCCAAGGGCGACGACGAGTACAGGGTGATCAGCTTCTTCGCCAAGCGTGCCCGCGGAGCGATGGCTGGATGGATCATCCGCGAGCGGATCAAGTCGGCCAGGGCGCTCGTCGAATTCGACGGTGGCGGGTACCGATATGACCCTGTTCGTTCGTCGGCCGACGAACCGGTCTTCGTGCGCCGCAACGGCGCCTGAACTCACTCGGCGGCGACGCCGACGCCGATCGCATTGGTGATCGCGACGCGGGGATCGCGATTGGGGTCGCCGATCGTGCCGAGCGAATCGCGAAACGAGTTGAGCGCCACGTTGCGGTCCTCTTCGCTGATCTCGGCGTCCATGATCCGAACGACCGAAGGGGTGAGGTCACCGAATTCGGTGACGATCTCATGGGCGAGCTGCTCGTTCGGCCCCAGATCCTCGACCGGGATCGTTCCGTTGTGCCAACGGGAGACGGGAAGCTTCTTCTTTGCCATGATGATTCTTTCTCAGTGATTCGGATTGATTGCGACACGCTGCGGACAACGCCGTCGCAGCTGGTCGAGGGGTCAGCAACACACCGATTCCACGGGGGAATCGGCTCAGGTCGAGGCGTCGAGCCTGCACGGGGCGACTGCGACATTGCGCCGTCCTGCCCAAACGAGGCGACTCACCCGAGAACTCGGACCCTACCAGCTGCTCGGTCGACTCGTCTCGGCGAGGCTTCGTGGGATCAGCTCACGAGCGGGCGTTTCGACTCCGACTTCTCCTTCTTGGCCTGACGCTTTTCCTTGAGCGTCTTGCCCTGCTTCTTGCCGGCTCGTTGTTGCGGTGACTTGCTGGACATGGGTACTCCTCTGATTGTGGCCGATTGGCCGGTTGTGGCCGACTGGGCTCGCCCGAATCAGCCGGGGCCTGGGGTGCCGCTGCTCTGACCTGGGGTGCCGCTGCTCTGACCTGGGGTGCCGCTGCTCTGACCTGGGGTGCCGCTGCTCTGAGTGGTACGACCGTCTCGAGCATCGGCATCCGGCTGATCGGACGTGGACCGCGAACCTCGTCCAGGAAACAACTTCTCGTGGCAGGCCGGGCATGCCCACCAGTCACTCAGCGTGACGGGATCGGTGCCCGCTGGCACTGGAAATCGCAGTCGACAGCGTCCGCACTGGCGCAACAGAGCGACGGGGGCTTCGGTGCTCATGCCGCCACGGACCAGACAGCGGCGAAGTGCAGCCCGGCCGCCGCCACCGTGAAGGCGTGCCACACCTCGTGGTACGAGAACGTGCTCGGGCGCAGCCTGGGCCATTGATGCCCGAAACCGAGGGCGCCGACGGTGTACATGACGCCACCGCCCAGCAGCAGACCGACCGGAAGCGGCCCACCATGGATCCACAGCGCCGGCACCAGGATCAGCCCCGCCCACCCGATCGCGATGTACAGGATCACGCCGATCCGGTCCGAACGGGGGACGTTCACGATCTTGGTGACGGCTCCAGCGACGGCGGCCGACCAGATCAGAATCATCATCGTGATCACGAAGCCCGTGCCGAGACTGACCATCGCCAGCGCGGTGAACGTACCGCCGATGGTGGCGAAGATCGTGGCGTGGTCGGCGCGACGCCAGATCCGACGGGCCCGAATGGTGTGGACCCAGCGGTGGTACGTGGTCGACACGGCGAGCATCGAGCACAGCCCGACGGCGTAGACGATCACGCCGGCGCGGGCGCGAGCACCGTGAGCATGGATGGCGAGCACAACGACCATCGGTAACGCCAACCACAGAGCGATCAGGTGCAGTCGGCCGCGCCACGAAGGACGCGCCGGTGATCCGAGCGGGGCGTCCATCACGCGCGTGCCGGTGATGGCCGGTGGAAGGACGCGTCCGGCGGCATCTCCGAGCTCGGTGTGATCAGGGGTCTGGACGGGGCTCATGGTTTCCTTGACTGCTTCGTGGGGTTCGGGACCGGCGGTTCAGGCCGCTCGACGGTCCGTGAGGTGTGCAGCGGTTTCTGCTGCCCGGGGCACCTCGGCCGTGCGACGATCGGCGTCGGACGTGACATCCGCCTGCGCCCACGCCTGGCGGATCATGACGAGGTGACGGCGCGGCCGATCACCGAGCGGGCTGCCGAGACTCCGACAGATGGATGGCGGACGTTCGGTCATGGCGACGCTCCTCGAACCAGATCTGGCTCAGGACAGACGTCGGGCCTGTACGGGGCGACAGCGCTACCGGCCGTCCTGCCCAAACGAGGCGACTCTCCCAAGAACTCCGATGATACCAGTGAGCGGCACGCTGTGGGGGTCGCCCGAATTCCCCAGATTCCCCGAATTCGATGACGACCCTCGTCGTTCCCCAACGGTGCGGTCCGATCTGCTTCGATGGCACAGATGAGTGCACATCTCGGGGAAGCATGTCGCAACGGCGATGTACGGCGCGTCACCGCACTGCTCGCGGCCGGCCACCCACCCGACGAGCTGCTCGACTCGATCGGCACGACCCCACTGATGGTCGCATCGAATCTCGATGTGGTCGACATTCTCCTGACCGCCGGAGCGTCGCTCGACCCGACCCGGTTCGGGCATGACGCGCTGCAGATCGCAGTCTCCGACGACGAATCATCGATCGAGGACCCGGTCGAGCGGCTCGCCGTCGCCCGGCGGCTCGTCGAAGCAGGTGCATCCCTCGACCGGCGTAACGAACACGGATGGTCGCGTGTGTACGTGGCCGCGTTCGCGAACGACGTCGGTGCGGTCACCGCGCTGCTCGCCCTCGGTGCTCCCGCCGACGACAGACCGCCGCCGCTGGCCGCGGCCTGTTGGGGAAGCGGCGGCCCGAACACCGAATCCATCATCGACGCGCTCGCCGCCGCCGGCGCCGACGTCCATGCTCGGGACGACGCCAGTTGGAGCCTGTTGCACGCTGCTGCAATGCCCTATTCGCACGGCTCCGGGTTCGAGTCCAGCGATGGTGCCAGTGTTGCTGCGGTGCGGGCCCTGGTCCGCCATGGCGTGGCCCCGGACGTCGTCGGTTTGGGCGGCACGACCGTGCTGATGTTGGTCGCCCAGGACGGTGACGTCGAGGCCACCGTGGCACTGCTCGCGTTGGGCGCCGATCCCGGGATTCGGGACGCCGACGGTAGACGGGCGGTCGATCTGGCACGCGACAGCGAACACCACCTCGCCGAGATCCTTGCCACGTCGTCGGCCGATACGGCTGAGGCCGTGCGCAGGTCTCGCGAGCGCGCCCGCCGATGCGCTGATCTGCTCGCTGGGAAGTGAGCGCCGGGCCTGATCGAACGACTCGGCAGCTGCCTGCGGCACCGCGCCATGTTCGACGCCGACGTCACCTCGAAGACCCCGCTCGCCGACTCGCTCTGCAGCGACCGACCACGCCGTGCGAGGCGACGGAGGTGGCCCATCAGGCCATTAGGTTCGGAAGATGACCCAACGCATGCCTGCCCTGTCGCTCGCCGCCGTCCCCGGCCGGCGCGCCCGGACGCTCGAACTCGCCGCTGAGATCGAGCGCCGGGGCTTCTCCGGGATCTACTGCCCCAGTTTCGGGGATGCGATGGGTTTGTGTCTGTCGATCGCCCATACGACCAACTCGATCGAGTTCGGCACGTCGATCCAGCCGATCTATCTGCAGCACCCCGCGGCGCTGGCGACGTCGGCGAGCTACCTGCACGAGATCGCCGAAGGGCGCTTCCGTCTGGGGGTCGGCGTCACCCATGGCCCGGTCGTCAAGCGACTCGGCGTCGAGACGGGCAAGCCGCTCGGCGACATGCGCGAGTACGTCGGCAGCATGCGGGCCGCCGGCGAATCGATGGGCGGGTTGCCGCCGATCGTGCTGGCGACACTGCGCGACAAGATGCTCGCCTTGGCGGTCGAGATCGGGAACGGGGCCGTGTGGGCCAATGCTTCGCTCGGTCGGATGGCGCACTCGCTCCACCAGCTGCCCGACGATCGCACCGGAGACTTCTGGATCGGCAACATGATCCCCACCGTGATCGACGACGACGTCGAGGCGGCTCGCGCCCGCAACCGCAAGACGTTGCAGGGCTACGTGGCATTGCCGAACTACCGCAACTACTGGATCGAGGCCGGGTACGAGGCCGAGATGGCCGGCGTGATCGCGGGGCTCGAGGCGCGCGACAGCGATGCGGTGCTGGCCGCGATGAGCGACCGGTGGCTCGACGACTGCACCCTGTCGGGTTCGGTCAGCCGGGTTCGTGATGGCATCGAGGCCTGGTTCGACGCCGGCGTCACCGCACCGATCGTGGTGCCGTCGTCGACCTCCGGGGGCCAGGCCAAGGCCTTCACCGAGCTCTTCGAGGCGTACGACTGAGCAGGCGCGACCACTCCGGGTTGCGGTCGTCGCTTCGCCTCACCGCGCTCGTCCAAACCGACACCGACACCAGACCGACACCGACACCGACACCGACACCGACACCGACACCGACATGATCGGTCGCCTCGGCTGCGGCTCGTCTCCATCCCCCGACGGCGCGAGCCCTACGATCGGCGCCCTATGAACACCGCTGCGAACAGGCCCCGCCGAGGGGTGCTCCGATGAACCTGGCGACCGCATGGGAGGCGATCGCCGACCACCGGGGCGGGGCGCTGGCACTCCACTGCGGAGACGTGTCGCGCTCGTGGACCGAGTTCGAGCAGCGCGCCGGGCGCTTGGCGGGGGCACTGGACGCAGCCGGCATCGGCGCCGGCGACAACGTGGCGTGCGCGCTGTTCAACGGCAACGAGTATCTCGAAGCCGAGTTCGGGGCATTCAAGGTGCGCGCTGCGCCCTGCAACGTCAACTATCGCTATGTCGAGGCCGAGCTCGAGCACCTGATCGACAACAGTGACGCGCGTGCGGTGTTCTTCGACGCAGCACTCGCCGAACGCTTCGACCACGTGCGACAGAGTCTGGGCGACGTTCGGCTGTGGATCCAGGTCGGCGGCGACGACGTGCCCGACTGGGCCGTCGACTACGAGACGCTGATCGCCGCCTCGCAGGTGGCGCCACGCATCGATCGGCGCGGTGACGACCTGTGGATCCTCTACACGGGTGGCACCACCGGACATCCCAAGGGAGTCATGTGGCCGCACGAGAACATCGTCGCGATCAGCCGGCGACTCTTCGACGGTCTGGGTGTGCCCTTGCCGACGTCGATCGGGCAGATCCCGACAACCATCGACGCGATCGATGCAACCGGTCGGACACCGCGCCAACTGGCAGCGTCGCCATTGATGCATGGCACCGCCGGGATCGGCGCGCTCGCGACGCTGTTCGCCGGCGGCGCGGTCGTGACGACGAACCATCGGCACTTCGACGCCAACGACCTGTGGCGCACCATCGAACAGCAGCGGTGCACGACGGTGTCGATCGTGGGTGACGTGTTCTGCGCTCCGATGGTCGATGCGCTCGACGAGCGCGCCGCCGCCGGCGAGCCGGTCGACCTCACGTCGGTTCGCACGATCACCTCCTCTGGTGTGATGTGGAGCCAACCGGTCAAGGAGCGGTTGCTGGCCCACGCCCGGGCGACAGGTTCGATGCTGTCGTGCTACGACTCGCTGGGCTCGAGCGAAGGAGTCGGGTTCGCCGGCAAGGAATCGTCGACCACCGGCGGCAACACCGATACCGCGACGTTCACGCTCGGGCCGAACGCGGCGGTCTTCACGCCTGAGGGCGTCCGGGTTCGACCTGGGTCCAACGAGCAGGGCCAGCTCGCGGTCGGCGGGCCGATCCCGCTCGGCTACTACGGCGACCCGGTCAAGTCCGCCGAGACCTTCCGCGAGATCGAGGGCCGTCGGTGGTCGATCCCCGGCGACTGGGCGACCGTCGCCGACGACGGCACGATCACCTTGCTGGGGCGTGGGTCGGTGTCGATCAACACCGGCGGTGAGAAGGTGTTTCCGGAAGAGGTCGAGGAGCAGCTCAAGCTGCTCGATGCGGTCGCCGACGTGAACGTGGTGGGGGTACCGGATCCGAAATGGGGTTCCGCGGTGACGGCGGTCGTCGAGCTCACCGAGGGCGCCGACGTCTCCGATGACGAGCTCGTCGACGCTCTTCGTGCACGCCTGTCGGGTTACAAGCTGCCCAAGCACATCGTGCGCGTCGACCGTCTGTTCCGCAGCCCGAACGGCAAGTCGGACTACAAGTGGGCGACGCGGACCGCCCGCGACGTGCTCGGTATCGACTGAGTGCGGTGAGTGAAGCCAGCCATCGGCTCAGATCATGGCGCGATCCCGGGGCGGGCGGTCGTTCGGATCATTCCGCCGAGCTGCTCAAGTAGTCGCGCAGCTGAATCCCGACGGGGCGGAGCTGATCGCCGCTCAGACGGATACCCATCTTGTCGGTCGTGCTCAGCCCCCAGCGCGACCAGGAGAGGCCGAATTCCTCGAACAGCTCGAACATGTGGGATTGGTACACGTCCGCACCGACGGCGTCGTGTCGCGCGCCCCACTCGCCGATCAGCAGGGGCATGCCGGCGGCGGTCGCCGCCGCAACCGGCACGCGCAACACCTCCCGCTGCTGTTCCAGGGTGCCGTCGTAGATCGGGGTGTCCTGCATGTGGGTCTCCGACCAATTCGGGACCCACCGATCTCCGTCGGCGTCGAGCCCCGTGCCGGCGCGTCCGTTGTAGTAGTCGTGCCAGTCGAGCACGAGATGCGGGTCGGGGCCCAACAGCGACAGGTCGGCGGTACCGATGCCTTCGCCGCCACCGCGGCCCATCACGACGATCGCTCGCCAGGGGTCGATCGCACGGACCACGGGGATCATCGCGGCCTGCCATCGCAGGATGGTGTTGGTCGTTTCCGTCGACGGACCGAGCGCACCCCACGCAGGCTCGTTGAACAGCTCGTAGCCGACGACGTTCTCGTACGCCGAGTATCGGGAGACGATCATCTGGAGGAACGGGACGTACGCGGCGGCCGCACGGTCCGCCTCCGAGGTCCACCATGCGGCGCGCGCCGCGCCGCGCCCCTGGCCGGTGGCTGGGAATCGACCGTCGGCGTAGTACCACTCGGGGATACCGGCTGAGCAACCCTTGCTGACCGGCGCCCAGTACGACGACCAGCCGCACTGGTGGATGTCCAAGAGCACCTGCACACCCTCGTCCCGGAGGCCATCGATCATCGTGTCCAGCTGCTCCAAGTCATGTTCTGACCAGGTGTGGAGCCCATCGACGGGGGGGTTGAGTTCGAGGTCGGACCATTTGATGTAGATGCGCACGAAGTTGGATCCGGTCGCGAGCACAGCGCTCGGCGAACCCGACGGATGGGCATTGACGCCTCGGAGGAGGACGGTCGCGCCCGACTCGTCGACGAATCGAGTGCCCGAGGTCGTGATCGACGGCCGAACGACGTTCTCCAGATCGATGGGGACATCGGTACCGCCGGGCAAGATGACCGGGGCGCCGATCGATGGCGGCAACGTCGGGTCGACGACCACCGGGTCATCGGAGCCCGGCCACAGCAACACGGCGACGAGCGTCAGTCCCAGCGACCCGAGACCCAGTGCAGATCTGCGCATCTCGTCGTGAAGCCTCCCGCCTTGCGTCGCAGCATCTGTTGCGACCCGCCGAGAATACAGCCGGTCGGCCGCGAACTGAGTGCGGCGAGTTCCTCGTGGGAGCGATCGACACGCAAGCGACGAGATCTGGCTCGACACCCGGCGAAATCGCGACCCCGGGGCGTCCGAATCAACCGATTTGTTAAGGTTGCATCAAGAGAGGATCCAACGATCCACTTGAAGGACGGCAAAGGACGGCACTGGAAGGACGATGATGAGGCGGAAGCAAGGCCTGTTCGGATTGACGATGTTCACGGTTGCGAGCATCGGTTTGGCGGCGATCGGAGTGGCACCGGCCTCTGCCGTGGTGAGTTCGACGAGTGCGCTGTGGGAGATGAACGAAGGCCGTGGGGCGACGACGATGGTCGACAGCAGCGGCAACGGGAACGACGGCGTGATCGGATCCGCGGTGCGGACCTCGGTGTGGTATCAGGGGGCCAAGGGCTACAGGTGGACGTTCGCGAGCCCGACCAAGCCGCCGGCCAAGCCCGAGCGCCTGATCCTGGTGCAGAACAACGATCTGAATCCGGGTTCGGCCGACTACGCCATCGAGCTCCGGTACCGCACCAACCAGCCGTTCGGCAACATCATCCAGAAGGGTCAGGGCGGCGCATCGGGCGGCTATTACAAGCTGGAGAACCCCAAGGGCAAGATCAAGTGTGTCTTCCGCGGGCGTGCGGCGAACGGTGACTGGGCGCGCAAGCAGGTTCAGTCACCGACGGCCCTCAACGACAACCAGTGGCACACGGTGCGCTGCGAGCGTGAGGGCACGAAGCTCCGCCTGTACGTCGACGGGTCGCTCGTCAAGACCGCCAACGGCTCGACGGGAACGATCTCGAACAACCAACCGGTTTCGATCGGCGGCAAGAAGAATTGCGACCAGATCAAGCGGACGTGCGACTACTTCACCGGGCACATCGACTACATCAAGATCGAGCAGTAGTCCCGAGCGACCTCGACGCCACGCTCACCAGAAGCGCGACCGACCTCTCGAAACGGGCCCAGCTGACGGGACCTGGGTGACGGGACGGGCCTGCACCGGGACGACGCGGGCCCACTCGATGTGTTCTGTCGTCTTCGAACGATGAGCCCTGACCGTGCTCGCGACCGACGGGCACGCGACTCGCACGCCGCCCAGCTCGTCACCGGAAAGCGCCTCCGCTACCTACGTTGTCGTGATTACTGCTCGATCTTCACGTAGTCGATGTCACCCGTGAAGTAGTCACAACTGGTCGTGATCTGGTCACAGTTGTACTTGCCGCCGATCGAGATCGGACGGTTGTTCCAGATGGTGCCGCTCGACCCCGTCGCGGTTCGAACGAGCGACCCGTCGATGTAGAGCCGGAGCTGCTTGCCCTCACGCTCGCAGCGCACCGTGTGCCACTGGTTGTCGTTGAGCGGTGTCGGTGACTGGACCTGCTTGCGCTTCCATGTGCCGTTGGCATCGACACCGCGAAAGACGCACTGCGGCATCCCCTTGGGGTTCTCCAGCTTGAAATAGCCGCCGGTCGCGCCGCCCTGACCCTTCTGGACGATGTTGCCGAACGGTTGCTTGGTGCGGTACCGGATCTCCACCGCGAAGTCGGCCGAACCCGGGTTCAAATCGTCATTCCAGACCAGGATGATGCGCTCGGGCTTGGCCGGCGGCTTCGTCGGGCTCGCGAACGCCCATCGGTAACCCTGAGCACCGTCGAACGAGATCCCGGTCTGCACATCGAGCCCGATCGAGCCGTCGACGCCGTTGCCACTGCTGTCGACCATCGCGGTCGCGCCGGGCTCCTCGTTCATCTCCCACAGCGCACTCGTCGTGCTGACAACGGCGACCGCAGGTGCCCCGCCGATCACGATCATGCCGATGCCTGCCGATGCGAGCATCGCGACACCTCGGATACGCCGTCCACTGAACATTTCTGCACGCCTCCGGGGATCGCACCACGTTTGGTGTTCGGCGAATCATAGACGCACTCGAGTGGTACTCGACAGACATGTCTTGCAGAACTTCGACCACCGATTCTGCCCGTGCCGAGCCGGAGATGATCACGAGGTAGTTGCCGACATCGCGGACACGAGTCGGTGTACAGCCGGCTCGAGAACGGGCCGAGCAACCACCCGCGGGCGTTCACCCCACGACTCGACGAACGCGGCGTCGGCTACGGGCCCAGCTCGAAGCGGCCGGCTGCGACGAGATCGTGCCGGACGCATGGATGTGCTCCGGGGGTGCCGGACCTGTGTCCAGTCGTACGATGGGCGTCGTGCCCCGTGAGCGAATCCTCGTGGTCGACGACGAGGCCGGCATCCGCGAGCTCGTGGGCACGTATCTTCGCAACGAGGGCTACACCGTCGACGAGGCCGTTGACGGCGAGGCGGCGCTCGCTCGCTTCCGCGAACACCAACCCGATCTCGTCGTTCTCGATCTCCGACTTCCGGGCATCGACGGCTACGACGTACTCCGCGAGATGCGCCGCGACTCGGCCGCCTATGTGATCGTGCTGACCGCTCGCTCCGAGGAGGCCGACAAACTGATCGGTCTCGAACTCGGCGCCGACGACTACATGACCAAGCCATTCAGCCCTCGCGAGCTGGTCGCCCGGGTGCGCGCGGTGCTGCGCCGCGGCCGCGGCGACGACACCGGCGACGACGAGCACATGCGCTTCGACGGCCTCGAGATCGACGTCGACCGGCACGAGGTCCGTGTGGATGGAGCCCCGATCGAGCTCACCAACCTGGCGTTCCAGCTGCTCGTCGCGCTCGCGAGCACGCCGGGTCGGGTCTTCACCCGCGGCCAGCTGATCGAGCGGGTGTGGGGCTGGGATTTCTATGGCGACGAACGGCTCGTCGACGTGCACGTGCGGAACCTTCGCAAGTCGCTCGGAGACCCGGCCGACGATCCGCGCTTCATCGGAACCGTGCGGGGCGTCGGCTACAAGATGGTGGCGGACCCGCGATGAAGGGATGGCCGCACCGCCTCAGCACACGGCTTTTTCTGTCGTACCTGGTGGTGATCCTGGTCGGCGCTGTGACGATGTTTGCCGTCGGCACGGTCGTCACCCGCTCGGTCTACGAGAGCCGGGTCGGCGGCTTCGGTTTGGGTCGAGGGCCGGGCCGTCAGAACCGGGTCAGCGAGGCACAACTGCAGACGGCCCTCGACGAGTCGCTCGTCCCGGCACTGCTGGCCGGCGCGGCAGCAGCATTGTTCGCGGCGGTGATCGTGGCCTGGTTCGTCGGACGTCGTGTGCTTCGCCCGCTCGACGAGGTGCGCGCCGCGACCAGGCGCATGGCCGCGGGCGACTATGCGGTGCAGATTCCCGTCCCGATCGAGGCCGAGTTGGCCTCACTCGCTCACGATGTGAACGAGCTCGGCGACCATCTGGCCACTACCGAACGTCGTCGGACCCAACTGCTCGGGGAGGTCACGCACGAGCTCCGGACGCCGATCACGGTGATTCGGGGTCAGATGGAGAGTCTGCTCGATGGAGTGATCGAGCCGACCGAAGAGGTCTACGTCGCGGTCGCCGACGAGGCCTCGAGGGTGCAGCGACTGGTCGACGACCTCACGACGTTGTCGCGGGCCGACGAAGGTGCGCTGCAGATCGACATGATCGAACTCGACCTCGCCCGGGTCGCGACCGACGCCGCCGAGCGCTTGCGCCCGCAGTTCGAACATGAGGATGTGGCCCTCGTGGCTGATCCGACGACCGACGCCGTGCTGCTCGTGCGAGGCGATCGGCACCGCCTGACCCAGATCGTGACGAACCTGCTGGGGAACGCACTCACCCATACGCCGAGCGGCGGCACCGTGACGCTGCGGGCGGGCCGTGACGGGACGATGCACTGGATCGAAGTGATCGACACGGGCTCGGGCATCGCCCCCGCTGAGCGCGAGCGCATCTTCGAGCGCTTCTACCGGGGCCCCGACAGCGGCGCCACGACCCGACATCGTGCCGGGCGGGGACTCGGGTTGACGATCGCCCGCAGCCTCGCCCGCGCCCACGGTGGCGACGTGGTGGCTTCGTCGGACGGCGTGGGAACGGGTGCGACATTTCGTGTCACGCTTCCCGCGGCTTGACGACCGTCACGAGCCCGCGGAGATAGGGACAGTCGCGTGTAGGCCGTGCTCACCCCGACCCGGGCAGACTTCGGCGAGACGGCCGGTGGGACTGCTGGTACGGCGATGAGCATCACGGCCGTTCCCACAGCCTCCACGCGTCGCCGAGGTGAATCCACAGGCCGGCACCGACATGCCGGGTTGGTGGTCGTCGAACCCGAGACACCCAGACGCGAATCGGGGGCTAGGAGCGCCGGATGTTCCTCGACGTCGCATTCGAGGCCGGCGCAGACTGGAGAGTCCTCGCCGTTCGTACCCGGTGACCCTCGGACAGAACCGCCGGGCCCTACGGGTCGAGCGTGTACAAGACGGTCGGGGTCGAAACGTTCTTGAGGTTCCGCTCGCCGACGAGTGTCGCGCTCAAGCCGTCCTTGTTCTTGATGTTCTCGTACACGACACGCGACAGCCCGATCTCCCCGGGGTCGACCTCGCTCTGGATACGCGATGCGATGTTGACACCGTCGCCATGCACATCGCCGTCAGCCATGACCACCTCACCCATATGGATGCCGATCCGCATCTGGAATCGGCCGTCATCGGCAACGGCCTGCCGAATCACCGTCGCGCAGGCAACCGCGTTCGACACCGAGTCGAAGCTGGCGAGCATCCCGTCACCGAGCTTCTTCAGAAGCATCCCCGAATTGGACCGGAGGGCAGCGTCATGAATCGCGTCGTTGGCCTCGATGATGCGCAAGGTCGCCGCCTCGTCATTCCCCATGAGCGAGGTGAACCCGACGATGTCGGAGAACAAGATCGCTGCGAGTTTGCGCCCTTGCGTGCGGTTGCCCTGGGCTCGAATCTGCTCGTCGAGGAAGTGACGTTTCCCCCGTTCGGCATTGCGATGTTCGGCCTTCGACAGGATGTTCTCTTCCAGGACGAAGTCGGTTCGCAACAAGTTGTCGATGAAGGCCTCGAGCCGGTCGCCTCCTGTTGCCGCAACGTCGCGGATGAAGTGGGTGTCGACGTTGATGCACAACGCGCCCACGAGTCCGTACTCCGGTCGGAAGATGGGGACGGTCGTGCACTTGAACTGACGGGCCTCGATGTCGAGCTCGTAGTTGACCTTGTCTTCACCGCGCTGTCGACGAGTCTTGAGGTCGAGCACCAGGTTGGTGGCACCACTTCCGGTCTGACGACCCGTCACTTCGCCGTTCTCGATCGCGACCAGCGACCTCGATGGATTCACGAGGTTGTGGAGCAGGATCTCGATGCCTGTGTTCGGGAACGATCGTCCGATCTGATGAACGATTCGGACGTAGTTCTCGAGATAGAGGTCGTTGTCGCTCACGATGGCATCGCCGTCATAGCGGGCGTAGAGCAGCTTGTAGCTGTGCAACCAGTCGCTCGGGAACGTGTCGCGAACCAGGTTCTGCTCACCGATGACGATCAGTTCACGTGCCGCTCGGGTATTGGGCTCGTCGAGGAAGTGGTCGACGGCGGCCGCGAAGCCCGCAGGGTCGAACTCGACATGCCCTTTGGCATCGATGACGAACGGGTAGAAGTCGTACTCCTCGAGGCGTTTCTCGGTCGTCGGAGTCGAGAGACTCGACGACCCACGTTGGCGGCGACCCACGAAGAAGGCGATCAGGCCCACCGCGAACACGACGGCGATCCCCGCCCCGATCTCAATTCCGCTCAACGACCTGCCCCCTGATCCTGTTCGAGACAACCTACAGGAGCAGGCCGAGCCCGGATGGCCTCGCCGGATGCGGCACATCGCGATTCGTCGAGGCAGTCGAACTCGCCTGAAGTAGCAGCGGTCAACAGGGGGCGTGTATGGCGCGACAGCGACCGGGCTTCTCGGTGAGCGGGCTCGATGGTGAGGAGCTCGTGATGCGTTGGAAGCCGGTTGTGGTGCAGTCCGAGAGGTCCGACGGGTCGCTGGTGGTGACGATCGGTCATCCGCTCGTGGACGCGTATCTGGAGTCTTGCGGGCTTGGGCGGGGCCGAACACGATCCGGGCGGTGGCGTTCGATTTGAAGGTGTTCTTCACCTTCGTCGACAGGATCCCGGTGCGGGTGACCTCGGCGGATGTGATGGCGTTCATCACCGCCAACGCAACGGTGACGGTGACGGCAAGGTCGTGCCGATCGACCGCTCGTCGGGGTTGTCGCCGCGCACGATCCGACGACGGTTGCCGTCGGTGTCAGGGTTCTACGCGTATCTGATGGTCCGCGACGACACCTCGATGACACCTCGGTGACGCGTAACCCGGTGCCGCGTGGGTTGGTGACTCGTCGTCAACGCTCGGGTCCTCGTCGTCGAGCACCGTTGGTGCGCACACCGGTGACGTTGCCCAAGGTGCTGTCACCGGGCGATGTTGATCGTCTGGTGGCGGCGTTGCGGACCGAGCGGATCGGGCGATGGTCGACGCGATGCTGCTCGGTGGTCTGCGCCGTTGCGAGGTGCTCGGGTTGCTGCTCCACACGTGTTTCACCCGGCTGCGTGAGGCCGGCATGTCGATCGAAGCGTTGCCAGCCCAGGCCGGTCACGCCCAGCCGGGGATACCGGGGCGACCGCCGATGGACCGATTCGGTCACGGCGTCAGCGGTCACCTTCACGAGAATGTCGGCAGTGTCCATGGCTCCGAGGTGCTGTACTCGGACAGGTCATCGAGGCGAAGACGGCTGCTGATATGCGCTCTCTTGACCGGGCGGTCGCCGCGGCGAGGTCTTCCACCCTCGCGACGGCTGTGGTCTGATGTCATGATGGCGGTCATGACACAGCGCCCCGCCAATACCTGGCCGTGTCCCGTGAACGCAGTGTGTGGGACCGAGCCCGACCTGCTCCCATGACGCAAGTGCGCCCGCTATCCGATTCCTCAGCCAGCCAACCCGATTTCTTCGCGGGTTGGTGGGAGATTGTCTTCCACACCAGAGATGGTGAGCAGACAGACGTCACCTGCATCATCGAGCACGTGGACGCTGCTGGCAACTTCGCTGTGTTCAGCGGCGGCGAACGCATCGGCGCAGGCTGCCACGTCGACTTCACGCTCGATCCGGACGGCTTCACCAACGTGCAGGAAGCCCCTGACCCACATGAGCAGACCGCACGCGAGCTTGCGATCTACCGGTTCAGCGGGGACGTGTTGGAGGTCTGCAGGGCGAGCGAGCACGGGGGTCGTCCAACGAGCTTCGTATCGCCTCGCGGGAGCGGGTGGACCCACGTCGCGATCCGCCGGATCAGCGACGACGATCCACGTGTCCACACCCAGCGCTGAGACTCGCTCTCGCGATCGGTGGATGACCAAGGCGCAGTGCTGCACATTCTCGAGCGCCCGGCCGCTCGCGTAGGTGCCGTTCTGCTCGTGTCGTGATGGACCGACGGCTGACGACGGGTGCGCCGATCGAGCGGATGTGGGGCCGCTCGATCTCGAAGCTGCTCCGCCGTGCTGCGCTTCGGCGATAGGGTCCCG
This sequence comes from uncultured Acidimicrobiaceae bacterium, assembly GCA_963701575.1. Taxonomy (GTDB): domain Bacteria; phylum Actinomycetota; class Acidimicrobiia; order Acidimicrobiales; family Ilumatobacteraceae; genus Ilumatobacter. The sequence goes on along the minus strand of CAVPAQ010000018.1, from coordinate 397,625 downwards.
GATCGCCGAATCTCCAGAGCTACCGTTGCCCCCCATGGGTGGTTCGTCTCCTGCCAGACGGGCAGCGCTCGAACTCGATCGTGCCTTCCATGAAGGGGACCTCGACGCGATCCGGGCGCTGCTCGGCGATCCCGCGGGGTTTCCCAACGTGAGCGCCGGCGTCGCCTTCGGATCGTGCCTCACATACGCCATCTATCACGGTCCGGCGTCGCTGGTCTCGATGATGCTCGAGCTCGGCGCCGACCCAAACGTTGACGACGGTGACGGGTTCTCGCCACTGATCGCAGCGCTGACCGGCGGTTCGGCACAGGCCGACGTCGCCGAGGTGGTCGAGGCCCTGATCGCTCACGGCGCCGACGTGGACCGACGAGGCGTCAATGGATACGCACCGTTGCACATCGCCGCTGAACGTGGCGACCTCGCGATGGTCGATCTGCTCATCTCCCACGGTGCAGACCCAAACGTGATCGCGAGCATCGACGACAGAGGAACGCCGGTCGAGGTCGCCGCGACAGCTGGCCACCTCGACGTGGTCGAGCGGCTGCGACCATTGACGGTGCGGCTGGATTGGGAGGCGGCATCACGGGCCGGTGACATCGCCGCCATCAGTCGGCTCCTGGCCACCGGCCAGGACGTCGACGCGACCGATGGCTACAGCCAGACCGCGCTCATGCGGGCCTCCCACGCCGGCCGGGTCGAGGCGGTCGGGTTGCTGATCGCCCACGGCGCCGACCTCGATCGCTCCGCCAAATTCGGCCTGACCGCGCTGATGTTGGCAGTGATCCAGGGTCATGACCGCGTGGCCCGGATGCTCGCCGCCGCAGGCGCAGATCTGGCGCGCACCGGCTCTGGCGCTGCCGGTTTCTCAGGCAAGACCGCCTCCGACCTAGCCGCAGAGCGTGGCGACCGCCGCCTCGCCTCCGACCTGCACCCGCTCAGAACCTGATATCGAGCAGAATCGCCCGCCCTCAGATGCCGATACCGAGCAGCGTCGTCGGACTGGGTCAGCGTCTGGGATCTCGGCCGTTCCACGCGACGAGACGGTCGATGGCAGGGGCGTCGTCGGGGATGGGGACTGGCTCGGCGAACGGGATCGCGACCTCGTCCAGGCCCATCGCGGTGGAGATCTCCTCGAAGAGGGCTCGGCGGTTCTCGGCGGGGAGGAAGTCGCACGCAGCGAGCGCCCCGGTGACGACGGCGTCGTCCCAGTCGGGTTGTTGTCCGGTCGCGATCGCGAGGTCCCAGGTGTGGACCGTCAGTTCGGAGAAGTAGGACGCCAGGACCTCGGCACCGTTGCCCTGGATCCACGGCAGCGTCATGGGCTGTTCGAGCACGGCATCATCGCGCCAAGCGTCCGCGGCGCGACGGGCCGATGTCGTCCAGGCGTCAGACCAGCCGTCGTCGGGTGCGTGGGTCTCGGTGACGGCAAAGGGATCTTCGCCCTGTCCGAGCGCGGCGATGCGGTCGAGCACGGCGACCAGGTGCCCGAGCATGGCGCGCACGTCCATCTCGGAGCACGGCGTTGGGGCGGTGAGCTGATCAGACCGGACGCGAGCGATGACAGACCCGCCTGTCGCGATCGCACTGTCGAGAATTGGCCGAGGGTCTATGCGGTCGTAGGTGGTGGGGCTCGTCGGTGAGGTCATGTCGCCATCATGGTGACTTAAACCGGTCAGATCATGACCGGATTACTATGAAAGTATCGTCGGGTGCGAACCGACCGGCTGGTGGCCATCCTCCTCTTGCTGCAACAGCGCGAGCAGGTGACAGCAGCAGAGGTCGCCCGAGAGCTGGAGGTCTCCGAGCGCACCGCCCGCCGCGACCTCGACGCCCTGGCCATGGCCGGGGTGCCCGTGTACTCCATGCAGGGCCGAGGCGGCGGCTGGCGCCTCGTGGGCGGCGCCCGCACCGACCTGTCCGGGTTGACAGCGAGTGAGGCCCGCGCCCTGTTCCTGGTGGCCGGCCCGGCCTCGGCTGCGACGCCGGCTGTGAAAGCCGCTCTGCGCAAGCTCGTCCATGCCCTGCCCGAGCCCTTCCGGGTGCAGGCCGAGTCAGCAGCGTCGTCGATGATCGTGGACCCGCAACGATGGGGGTCGAGTCGGGTCGAGCACCGACCACCCCCTCGTTTTCTCGACGAGCTCCAAGACGCGGTGATCCGCGGCGTCCAGGTGCGGCTGGGCTACGTCGACCGCAAGGGCACCGAAACCGAGAGAACCGTCCACCCGCTGGGTATCGTCGCCAAAGGTTCTACGTGGTACCTCGTCACCAAGACCGAGGCCGGTCGGCGGACCTTCCGGATCGACCGCGTGTCGTCCGTCGCACCGACCGACGATCCCGTGCACCGACCCGAGGACTTCGACCTTGCCGAGAGTTGGCGCGAGATCGCCGACGAGGTCGACCGCAAGCGAACGCCCCTCGAGATCCAGGCGGTCTGCGCTCCCGACGGGATCGGCCTGCTCCGGATGGTGCTCGGCGGTCGGCTCGAGGTGGGTGGTTCCGCGAGCGACGGCCGGATCGACGTCGTGATCCGCGGCCACAACGAGTACGCGCTCGCCGGCGAGCTTGCCGGGCTGGTCGAATGGCTCGAGGTGACTGGCCCTCCAGATGTGCGGGACCACCTGGCCTCGATCGGCAACGCGCTGGTCAACCAATACCGCTGAGACCGTCCCAGAACCCAGGACTCCCCGGATCTGGGAACCGTCCCCGAAGTGACGGCGAGACGCTCCCCGAGCCGCCCAGAACCGGCACTGCGATCGGCCGCTGAGATGGCTGACCCACGCATGCAACGTGCACTCCGTAATCCGGTCGCTGCTGACGAGCACGCACCGCATCGCGATGCCTCTTTGTGTCAACCCCCGATTTTCGTGGCGGCTGCGGGCGCGTTGAAGGGTGCCTCTGGCGTGGCCGAGGTTGGGGTCGTAGGGTTGGTTGTTGGGTCCGGGAAGTGACTGATCCGAAGAGCCGGCCGTTCAGGATGTTGAGCCGGTCACGCTGGATTTCGAGTCGTGCCTGAGTGTCCTCCCGGGCCCACTTTCAGTCGGTGACGCGTCGGGCGTCGGCGACGAGGGCTCGGTAGACCGAGTTGGAGATGTGCCGCTTCAGCGCCCGGATGGCTTCTTTGGAGTTCTTGCCCTCGGCGCAGCGGCGGTCGTAGTACTCACGGCCGGCACACGGGTAGCGGAGCTGGGTGATCGCGGCGATGTGGATCGCGTAGTTGAGTTGCCGGTTCCCTCGAGGGTTCAGTCGATGCCGGCGGTGCTCGCCTGATGATGCTTCGATCGGAGCGGTCGCGTTGTAGCTCGCGAAGTGCCCTGCTGAGGCGAACCTGGAGACGTTGCCGGTGTGACCGATGATGATGGCGGCTGTCACGACGCCGACGCCGCGAATGTCGGTCAGCGACGTCCCCGACGCTGCGACCGCAGCACGCAGCCGCCTCATCGATGCCTTCATCTGGGCTTCGTAGTGGGCGACGTCAGCGACGAACTCGCGGGCGACCTCGACGCGATGCTGGGTGATCTGACCGGAGTCGGTGACTTGGTCCAACAGTCCGTTTGCCCTGTTCACGGTCATTTCTTTGGCCATCCCGCCCGGCAAGAGCTCCATCAGCAACGCATGCAGCCGACACGCCGCTTTGCTCTTCAACTGGCCCAGATCACGGTGCCGCTTCGCCAATAGCTTCAACACCTGGGCGTGCTCATCAGCGCTCACGCGTTGGAGCCCCTCGACGCGCATCGCGGTGATCGCCACCGATCGGGCGTCGTTCGGGTCGTTCTTCTGCGCTCGACCTGAGCCCAACAATCGGGTCCGTGTCGACAACGCCGCGGGCACGTCGATCACCGTCTCACCGGCGGCGACGAGCTGTTGGGCCAACAGGTAGCCGAGCCCGGCGTGCGGACTCGATTGCCCACACCCGATCCTCGAACGGGACCGCCCACTTCGTCAGTCGCTTCACCTGCGAGTTGCACGCTCGAACTCGCAGTTCGTCGAGCATCATTTCGTTGTTGTCGATCGCCACGGCGGTGTGTGTCGCCTTGTGCGGATCGATGCCAATCATCACTCTCATCGGGAATGTCTCCTTGTCTCGGTGGTGGGGAACCGAGGTGGGCACTCCTGATTTGGGTTCGTTGAGCTCGCGCCTCTTTCGAGCCACACCCCGGGTCAGAACACCGGCCGACAGACAGTTCGCGATCAGGTCAACCACGAAGGTGACAGGCCCTAAGAAGAGGCTGCCGACCGGCGCTCCGAACGCTACGACAACCGCCGCAACGCCCCTCGAGTATCAATCAGGCCCCAGTGCTGCGCAGCTTCGTGCCTGGTCAGGTGTGGTGGAGACGATGGGACTCGAACCCACGACTTCCTGCTTGCAAATCTGAAAAGCGGCGATATTGGCCTGTGCCGTCTCGTGTTGGGATGTGTCGGAATGTGCCGTCTAGCAGGGGTGATGTGTGGACAGGCTGACACTGGCCGGACAGGCTGACACGGCCCGGTGCTCCCCGGATTGATACATCTCTGATACATCGTCCTGCTCTGACGGCCGGCTGACGAGCCGATCGGGAGGGCCAGAGGCAATCGTCTATGTCGCGGATTTCGGTCCGAGTGTCTGAGATGTGATCGTCAAACGCTTCATTTTCGGTTGATATCGCTTGACTATTGAGCGATACTGGCATCATGCGAGCCGCCGCGCCACCTCTGCTGCCGATCTTCCGGTCGCAATTGCAAGGGGAACTGCTCGCGCTCGTGCTCGTGGACCCGTCTCGACAGTGGACGCTCGACGAGCTCGCCGAGCGGACCGGGGAGCCATACCAGACGGTCGCCACCGAAGTGCGCCGGTTGCAGGAGGCCGAGCTACTCCAGGCGACCGCGATCGGCCGGACGAAGCTGCTGTCCGCAAACGAGGCCAACCCGTACCTACGACCCCTGAGCCAGTTGGCGATCATGGCGTTCGGTCCACCGCTCGTGATCGGCGAGGAGTACACCACTGTCCGGGACATCGAGGCGATCTACATCTACGGGTCGTGGGCCGCCCGCTACCACGGCGAGCAGGGGCCTGCGCCGAACGACATCGACGTCCTCGTCATCGGCAAGCCCGACCGCGACGACGTCTACGCAGCAGCCCAACGCGCCCAACAGCGACTCGGCCGCGAGGTCAACGTCACCCAACGCACGCGCAAGCAGTGGGACAGCGCCACCGACGGGTTCACCCAGCAGGTTCGCAGTTCGCCGTCGGTCGAGATTCCGTATCCTGCAGACCATGGCGCGGTGGAACAAGGGAAGTGAGGTCATCGAGCGGCTGCTCGAGACCCGCTACCTCGAACACGTACCCGCCGACGCCGACACTGTCGCCGCGCTGCTCGCATCGGCTCGCCGCCACGTCGCCTCGGCCGCGATGACCGCCTCGGCCGATCCTGAAGGCGCGTTCGCCCTCGCCTACGACGCCGCCCGCAAGACCGCAACTGCGCTGCTCGCGCATCAAGGTCTGCGGCCGACCTCGGCTGGCGGGCACATCGTGATCGTCGAGGCGATCAACGCGCAGTTCCCCGGTGTCGCCGGTCTCAAGTCGATCGACCGGCTCCGTCGCCGTCGCAACCAGGCCGAGTACCCCGATCCTCAGAACTACGACCCCGTCACCACCGACGAGGCCGCTGAAGCAGTCGACGCCGCCCGCGCCTGCACCTCCGCTGCTGAGAAGCTCATTGCTGCGCCGCAGCTCGGCTTGTTCTGACCCGACTCCGTTCAGAGCAGGTGCGCAGAACGACGATCGAAACCACGTCTCCGTTGCGCGCCATTGAGCGGTGAGGTCGAGAGAAGTGATTATGCGATGCCCTCGATACGACGCGACCTCAAACACTTCGGCCGGTTACCGGGCTCGGCTGGTGCCTTAGGTGAGCGCGATTACGATCGGGTCGCCGCGGCGCCTCGGGCCCATCAGAAGCGTCGTTCCCGTGCGGGCGGAGATGCTGCTTCACGTCGGGTAGTGGCGAGATCCTCGATTGGTTTGGTTCCGACATGACGAGTGACGTCTGTCGCATTGAGCTCCCAATGCGCGGTTGCGAAGATGAAGTCATAAGGGATTGGCCCTGGTCGATCCCTGGTTGACGATGTGATCCTGCGGTTTTGTAGCGGCGTTGGAAAGTGCCACTACTCAGAGGAGGTGAGCTGTCGGCCAGACAACGGTGGGCTCACATGGTGGAACCGTTTCGACGAGTAGCAGGAGAGGAGAAAGTTATGCGTCGTGCAACAGCATGGACGGCCGTGATCGCGCTCGCAGGAATCGTCGTCGCGAGTGCTCCTACGGTGAGTGCAGCAAGAGCAGAAAAGGATGCCTACATCGTTGCCGAGTGCCCCACGGGTGGCGATCCACCGGAACGATTCGAGTTTCCGAACCCGAATCGCGTGTTGATCAGAGGCGCGCACAACGTCTACGACGAATATTTGCTCGAAGACACCGAGTGGAGTCTTGTCGGCGTGAACAACACGATGGCAAATGTCAACGCTTCAGAGTCCTTCGCGACGATCTGGGGGACGTTCGACTGGGACGGGAACCTCGGGCATTTCGAGGGGACCTGGAGCTGGGGTAACAGCGCCTACGGTCGAGCCTCCGGAAGGTCCGACGACGGAAGGCTGCTCAAGGTGACCTTGGGCCTCGACCCATCGGACTATCCGCCCCTTGATTGCGAGGATTATGGTGTCACCGAGCTCTTGATCATCAGCCCACACGGATAGTCGAATACTTGGGTGCAAGATCATCGATGGTGGAGGGCGATAACGGCGGTCCGCCCTCCACCTCTGTGACGTCGGCGCCGGTCGAGACGACGTGTGACCCGTATGTTCGCGGGACGCGGCGAGCCCTGGGAAACCCGATCATCGCTCGATGCAGTGAGCCATGCCGATACCCGAACCGCACCCGCCCTCCTGTGGTGCTCGGGAATCCCACGCCGTAACAACCTCTGATCCGTTCGTACTCGACAAACCTGAGCACTGGCCGACCCCACCACTACCGAGCCGACCCACTCGATAACGACCAGCAATAACCCGGCCACCAGGCCAAGTCGACCACAACACTGCGGCCCAACTCGTGGCACCCGATAATCGCGCCGCCGGTGGCGGGTTCGATCGGCGCGAGCGTGGGTGGTCCCGTCTCCTCGGCAGACGTCTCTCGACCGGCAACCCATCGTGCATGTATAATGCATGCATGCCGAATGTTCAGATCCGAGAAGTACCCGAAGAGGTGCACAACGAACTGGTCCGACGGGCCGAACTCGCCGGCCAGTCGCTGCAGCAATACCTGTCAGCGCAGCTGGCCTCGATGGTGGCGACCCCGACGATCGACGAAATGATCGCCCGGATCGAGCACCGATCGAAGGGCCGGCTGTCGCGAGCCGATGCGGTCTCCGCGATCGTGGACGAACGTGCTCGTCGTTGACGCCTCGGTGATCGCTCCAGCGGTCGCCGACGGCGGACCCGACGGTGAGGCATGCCGCGCACGAATCAAGGGTCAATCACTTGCAGCACCCGATCTGCTGCGAGTTGAGGCAGTCTCGGTGATCCGTCGTCATCTGTTGACCGGCGCGCTGACCGCAACACAAGCGACCAACGCAATCGACGACCTGTTGAACCTCCCCATCACCGTCTACCCCACAGCAGCACTCCTACGCCGCGCGTGGGAGCTTCGAGACAACGCCACCGCGTACGACGCGTGCTATGTCGCGCTCGCCGAAGCCCTCGGCTGCTCGCTCGCTACCGCCGACCAACGACTCGCAAACGCACCAGGGGTCCGCTGCAAGTTCGACATCGTGTGAGCCACCGAACAGCAGCCCGCCGCACCAGCACGCATTACCGAGCGACCGCCTCGCTCGTAACGCCGGATATCGGGGCGCGACTGGCGACTGAGGTGGGCGCGATTACGATCGGGTCGCCGCGGCGCCTCGGGCGGGGTGACGTTCTCGCGGAAGGGCGACGTCGAAACTGCGGGGAATCGGCTTGGCGGAGAGATCTGTCGACCGACGATGTTCACCGCTTCCTTGACGATGGACCGCAACGGAGCGCTCACCGCTCAGAGTCCCTGACGGTGCTGAGGCGATACTGAACACCATCGGCAACACCGAAATCAGGTGTTGCCGATGCGTTGGTCTGGTCCCAGCGGACCCCGCTGTGTGTCAGCTGGTCGATCTTGGCAGGGCGTTGTGCTGGTCTGAGGTGTTGTCAGTCGCCCCATTGCCGGGAGTTGACTGCGATGTACAACGTCGACTCCAGTGCGCTGACGTTGTTCATGAGCGGTGATCCGAGCGGTTGGGTCGCGGTCCACAGTGTCGAGCCGTCGTTCGTCGACGTGGCGGCGAGTGTGGCTTCCCACAGCGAGATCAGCGTGGTGCCGGCGATCAGTTGCGGTTGGGCGGGGCCCTCCGCCGGGCGGCGCCAGCGTTCGTCGCCTGTTCGCAGCTCGTAGGCGACGATCTCGGTGCCGTCGATCACCGTGACGATTCCGTCGCCCACTGCCAGAAGGTCGCCGTACGACGATTGGCCGGGCGCCTCCCACAGCACGTCGCCGGTGGCTGCGTCGAGCGCACGGATCGAACGAGATGGGCCCGATCCCGGCGTCGCGCCGACGACGACCCCGTCGGCGGCCTCGGGGTGGTCGGTCTGAGCGGCAGTCCACAGTATGGCTCCGGTCGCGATGTCGACCGCAGTGAGCGTCTCGTTGGTCGGTACTGCGATCGTGTCGTCCCACACTGCCGCAGGTCCACGCGCGACCCCGGTACCGGACGAGTCCCCGAACCAGATGTCGCTCGACCACACCTCGGCACCTGTCGCCCGGTCGAGACCGCGGATGCCGGGCGGCTGTCCGTTGACCGGCTCGGTGTCGGCCACCACGGTGACCGTTTCGCCTTGGCCGAGCAGCTGGACCGCAGCGTCCTCGCGCCACACCTCGTCGCCGGTCAGCACGTCGAGCCCGACCAGACCGGTCCCGGTGTCGTTGACCCGGACGACCACGCCTGCGCCGGCGACAGGACCGCGCGGGATCTCTCCCATCCCCGCGGAGGTCGCTCGCCGCCACAGCTCGGTGCCGTCGGCCGTCGAGAGTCCAACCGTCTGCGCCTCCGGATAGTCGCCGGCCTCGCTGACGACGACGACCTCGTCGGTCGCCCCGACGAGCGAGCGCCACACCTCGGCCGACGAGCACGCCACCCACAACACCTCACCATTGGCGAGATCGATCGCGCCCACCGCCGGATCCTCCCCGTCGGCACACGTGACCCCCCGGTCGGGCGACGAACCCGGCATCGTCGATCCGGGAGCCGACTTCGAGGTCGTGTCACCACCGCACGCCGCAAACGGCAACATCGACGCGGCAACAAGCAGCCGCAATCGCTGAGAAGTCGACAGACACCACATGATGGCCTCATTCTCAGACGCGATCGCGACGTAATTATGAGACGTCCGCGACGCTCTTTGTATCGTCACTATGCGCCGCGGCGGCACCATCCACAATGCCTTTCGACCAATTCTCCCGTCGGCGATGAGAGCAGAAGCCACCTACGTGGGACCGCGTCGAAGTCGATCGCCGGCGGCGTCGCCCTACGTCAGCACAACCAACGCAGTGAGTCCGCCGCACGACATCGACACGCGTACTCACAGAACGACCCGGAGACTCCCTCCCCATCACGACCCTCACGCGACGTCACGCTTTCACGTGAACACCCATCGGAATCGAGGGCTCGGTAGTCGTCCGATGGGGGAACGAGCACGCCCCGCCCGATAGGAGATCGTCACCTATCTTCGGTTGTCAGTTCGCCATGAGGGCCGATGCTCAGTCCTGCGGTGAACATCGTTGGCCGACAGTGCTCTCCACCGAAATCGTTCCCGACGGTTTCTACATCGCCTTCGTACGTGAGCACCCTTCCGTCCGGCGACGTGACCTCGATTCGATAGTGGCGCACGCTGGCTGTGTCGCTCACGTCGACGAAATAGGTAGGGAGCGGGTCAGGTGGTGAGCTATCCGGCGCCGGTATGCGCTCGCTCTGCGATAGGCAGGTCTCGTCGACGCAGTAGGACTCGAGCTGCCAGCCGAGGGGCACGGAGAGCCGCACGGCCGATGGGCCCGTTCTCATGCAGCCGCCGTCGTCGCTCCGGAGTGAAATCAGCCAGCTGCCGAGCATCGTGGCGGCAACAAACGACAGGGCCAGCGCGGCGAACGCCCACCAGGTCTGGCGCGTGAGCTGCGACGACCTCTTGCTCGAGTCCGGCGTCGGAGTGGTCGGTTGACCTTGGTCGAGTGACTCGAGATCGCTCATCGGCGGACCTCCGCGTGCAAGGTCACCGTCAGTTCGGTGCCTTGCTGATTGAAGGGTGCGCCGAGCCACAACCCGGTACCAGGGACCATCGTCACGGACCTCCACTGATGTCCGAGCGTCGAGAAGCCTGCATCGCGCTCCCCGCTCGCGATAGTCGAGTGGGATCGGTCACACTTCCTTTCCCGGTCACTGCTCTGTACATCTGCACCAATGGTGCACGTACCGTCACGGATGCCCTTCCAGCAGCGCGGTCATCGGGCCCTGTAGAGGTTGCAGTCAAGCGCGAGCCCTCTGATTCGCCGATCGGGATGGTCGCGAGCAGTTCGCGACCCGGCGTCGAACACGTGCTCTTCGCCTTTGCGGTGCGTCAAATCAGCCGGTCGCGACCACGGCATGCATGGTCAAGCTCATCGTGAACTCGCTGCGCAATGCCGCCCTACGGATGATCTCCACGAAGTCGATCCGCTCATTCGACGCGAGTACGGCTGCGTCGACGAGGTTGTCAGCCAAGCTCTCCATCGAGAAGCAGCCGTCGGGTGCGGGCGATTCATCAGGGCTCCACCTTGTCCAGGTGTGCATCTCGGCGGTCCTCGCGATCGGTGTGAGGCCAGCCGTTCGGGCCAGCTCGTGCAGCCGGCAGCCGATGTTCGACGGTCGGTTGCGCTCAACGCTCATGGCGTTGCGAACCTGCGCTGTGATCTCCTCGTCGCCGACGTCGAGGGTGAGCGTGGACCAATCGGTATCAATGAACGAGGCCCGGCCGCCTGGACGCAACACTCTGGCCATCTCCTTGATTGCCGCCAGCGGGTCAGCGATCCATTGCAGGGTGCGCTCGGATCGGACAGCGTCGAACGAGTCGCTCGGCTCGTCAAGTGCGCAGGCGTCAACGACTCTGAAGTGGACTTTGCACCTCGCAGCACCTGCCAGCCAAGCTATCGGACCTGGTCAAACGTGGTGGAGACGATGGGACTCGAACCCACGACTTCCTGCTTGCAAAGCAGGTGCTCTAGCCAACTGAGCTACGTCCCCCAGTGTTTCGGGTGAGCACAGGATAGCGGGAGCGTCGTCCGGGCCGACCCCGATGAGCGGGCATCTCTAACCTCGACCCATGCCCCCGACGACATCGCTGCAGTTCGGCTGCTTCCTGGCGCCTCACCACCCCACCGGTGAGAACCCCGTGCTCCAATTCCGGAGCGACCTCCAGCTGGTCAAGCACCTCGACGACCTCGGGTTCGACGAGTTCTGGTGCGGAGAGCACCACTCGTCGGGGTGGGAGATGATCGCCTCGCCGGAGATGTTCCTCGCGGCCGCGGCTCAGCACTCGCACCGGATCCGGCTCGGCACCGGCGTCACCAGCCTCCCCTACCACCACCCGTTCAACGTGGCGCAGCGGATCGTGCAGCTCGACCACATGTCGAATGGGCGGGCGATGTTCGGATCGGGCCCCGGCGCGCTGCCGTCCGACGCCAAGACGCACGGCATCGATCCGACGCTACTGCGTGACCGCCAGGACGAGGCGCTCGGCGTGATCCTGCGGCTGCTGCGCGGTGAGGATCGCTTCAGCTACCAGGGCGACTGGTTCGAGCTGCACGACGCCAAGTTGCAGTTGCTGCCCATCCAGGCCGACATGCCGATGGTGACCGCCTCGTCGATCTCCCCATCGGGCATGACGCTGGCCGGCAAGTACGGCATGGGCGTGCTGTCGATCGCTTCCAACTCGGCCGACGGGCTCGACGCCCTGCCGACCCAGTGGTCGTTCGCCGAGGAAGCCGCCGCCCGACACGGCCAGACCGTCGACCGCGCCAATTGGCGGGTGCTGATGGCGTTCCACCTCGCCGAGACCGAGGAGCAGGCCCGCAACCAGGCCGTCGACGGGTTGCACCGCTGGCACAACGAATACAACGTCTGGACGCTCGGCCGCCCGGGCGCCGAGCACGTCGAGGACAAGTGGGACCTGATGGAGCGCACGACCGGTGGTGGGGCTACCGGCGCCGGCACGTCGGTGATCGGCACGCCCGACCAGCTGGTGACGGCGATCCGCAACCTGCAGGAGATCACCGGTGGGTTCGGGGTGGTGATGGGGTTCGCCCACGACTGGGCCAACCGCGAGAACACGCTGCGCTCATGGGACCTGTTCGCCCGCTACGTGATCCCGGAGCTGCGCGGCATGACCGTCGGGCTGCGCGAGTCGCAGGCCTACCTGCACGCCAACCGGACCGAGCTGATGGGTGGCGCCGGGCGGGCGATCATGGCCGAGGTGATGCAGAACGAACGAGCCGCCGAGGCGATGCAGATCACCGCCGGGCGGATGGCCAAGCGCGCCGAATCCGGCGAGCAGACCGAGTTCCGCCCCGGAGGCGGCATCCCCGAGCCGTGAGTGCTACGGAAAGGTGCTTGGCACCTTCCGTTGCTCAGTCGTCCTTGAGGGCGACGGCGTTGGGGGTGACGTTCATCTTCGGCTCGTACTCGGCGACTTCGACGATGCGGCCATCGCTGCGGAAGCTGTCGCGGAGCTGAATGCGACATGATTCGCAGGGCCCGTAGAACCGGGCTTCGGCGGTCGATTGGCATCGCGGGCACGTGAACTCCACAGAAGACGACTGTAACCGGGCAAGGGTCGTCCCGATTGCCTACAGTCATCCTTGATGACCGACGCGCCGACCTTCACACCAGAGAGCGGCGCCTCTCGTCCCACCTCATCGCGGCGGCGTCCGCCGCCGCACTACGCGGCACGTCGGATGTTGGTGATGACGATCGCGCTCGCTGCATTGGCCGCTGCCGGCCTGGTCGGGTGGCAGGTCGTCAAGGGCGATTCCGGCTCGTCGAGGTCGGCGGCGGGCACCTGGGACCGGATCGCCCTGGTCGACCGGACGACAGGTGCCATCACGACGGTCGACGACTCCGGTCAGGTCGATGCGACGATCGTCGGTTCGGGGCGCGCCACCGACGTGCACGCCTACGACGCACAGGTGACCCTGATCGGGGCCGATCAGATCACCATCGTCGACACGCACGATCCGACCGCCGAACCGACGTTGATCCCGTTCGAGCGGGGCAGCACGGTGACGCCGGTATCCACCACCGGCTCGTCCTACCTGATCCTCGGCAATCCGACGGGCGGCAACGTACTGATCGTGGACATGGGTGATGGCAATGTGATCGACGTGTTCGCCGCCGCCGACCCCGTGCGGCCCCTGATCTTCCCCGAGACCCTGCGATGGGCCGCCGACGGATCGGCGTTCGCCGCCGCCGATGCCGCCAACTTCCAGACGATCCTGGTCCAGCCGGGCGTCGCGACCGCGATCTTTCTGCCCGATCAACCGGTCGCCGTCGGCGACGAACTGGTGGCGACCAGCGAAACCGTCGGGCTGCAAGTCGACATCGCGCTCGTCGATCACGAGCGCCGCGATCAGGCCAAGGTCCGGTCGGAGATCCCCGCCGGTGCGATCATGATCGACGATCAACTCGTGATGGTTTCGGTCGACGGCGGCGTGTATCGGCTCGAGGCCGGCGCCGAGACCGCTGACAAGATCGGCACGATCGCGGTACCTTCCGGCGACCGCGTCGGACTGGTGCGGCCGGCGCTCGACCAGGAGCGAATCGTCGTGGCCGGCGACACGTTCGAGGCGGTCGTCGACCTCGATGGCAACACGGTGTTCACCACGTCGTTCGCCACCGCGCTGGGGGTCGCAGCGCCCGAACCCGCTTGGACGTGCCTGCCCGTCGGCGGCGGAGACAGCTTCCATTCGCTGATCTCGCTCGAGTCGGGCGAGCAACTCGCCGACCTGACCGGGCTCGTGGTGACCAGCACCTCGAGCGACGGATGCACCGTGATCGGTGAACGGGCGGGCGGTACCGAGGTCGTCGCAGGCGCAGGATCCATTCGGTTCGGCCAGCTGCGGGCCGCGACCCTCGGGCCCGACGGACGCACCGTGGTGCGGACCACCACCACCGGAACCACCGAGCTGGTCGGGATCGACGACGACTTCGCACTCACCGAAGCGATCGATCTCAGCGAGATCGCCCCATCGAACCTCGCGGTGGCGTTCCTGACGGACTGAGGCGTCGTCACACCCGGCGTTCGATCAACACCTCGCTGCCGACCGGCACGAAGACGCACGCCAGGAACATCCGCACCGATGCCGAACGACGACGTCAGGGCTGCCAACAGTAGGTTCTTGGGGGTGACGACGTTCGTGAGGCGTGCGGGACCCGCCGATCTGCCGGCCCTGATCGAGCTCGTCGGCGAGTACTGCGAGGCCGACGACCACGACTTCGACGAGGAGGTGGTTCGCAGCGGGCTCGAGCCCCTGCTGGCCGATGACACCTACGGCGCGATCTGGATGATCGATCCCGACTCCGATCCCGATCACAGCCTGGCCGACGGCTACATCGTGGTCACGTGGGGATGGTCGATCGAGATCGGTGGGCTCGACGTCGTGCTCGACGAGTTCTATGTGCGATCCCGAGGGCAGGGCAAGGGCAGCGACGCACTGCGCGTGATCGAGGCCGAGTGCCGTCGGCGCGGCGTGAAGCGGATCTTCCTCGAGACCGAGCTGGCCAACGAGGGCGCCCGCCGGTTGTACGAGCGCCACGGCTATGCGGCCGACACGTCGATCTGGATGTCGAAGGAGCTGACCTGAGACGGGCGACGGTGTTGCTGGCCGGAGCGTGCCTGAGCGCATCGGCGTGCGCACCCGACCCTCCTGCCGCCGTGGTCGGCGTCGTCGTCGACTCGTGCGATCCCGGCCAGGACACCGGTAGCGGCGTGCTCGTCGGCCCCGGGCTGGTGCTCACCTCGGCGCATGTCGTCGCCGGAGCACAGGACATCCGAGTGGTGCGCGACGGCTCGTACACGACCGCGGAGATCGTCGGCTTCGATCCCGACATGGACCTCGCCTATCTCGCCGCCGACGGGTTGATCGGCACGCCACTGCGGGTCTCGAGCGATGGCGTCGAGGCCGGCGACGCCGGCGTCGCCTACGTGGTGCGAAACGGCGCCGTCGTGGAGGTGCCGGTGGTCGTACGGCGCAGCGTGAACATCCGCACCGAGGACGTGTACCTCGAGGGCGAGACGGTACGCCCCGGCTTCGAACTGGTCGCCGAGATCGAGCCGGGCGACTCGGGCGGCGCGATCGTGATCGACGGCCGCGTGGTCGGGGTGGTGTGGGCCCGTAGCAGGACTTCGGCAGGTCGTGCGTGGGTGATCGATCCCGACCGCGCCGGCGGGTTGATCCGCGAGCAGGTCCGCACCGGCACCATCGGCGACGAGATCGACCTCACCCGGTGCCGGTGACACCACTCGCCGCGACGCCGCACGGAACACCATCGTCGTTCGTGCCGATCGACCGCAATGTTCGGAGTGCCCGACAGACCCCGCACGCGCTCAGGTGAGATCGCTCGGGTTCCAGAAGCCGGGGAGTTGCGCCGTCGTACCGGAGGCGTAGTCGGCGAGACGTTCCAGGGCGTCGTCGTCGAACACGTCGATCACGTCGAACACAGCCTGGGGACCAGCAGCTCGGATCGCGAGATCGAACTCGCTGCGGCGCTTGGGTAGATCGGAAGTGAGCACCAGCACCCGCTCGCCGAGACCGCGCAATGTGTGGGCGCGACCGAGTGTTCGCCAGACAGCGTCAACCGACGTGAGCCCGCCGCGATAGCCGAGGAACGGACCACCGAGCTCGATCACCCAGCGACCCCCGGCCGAGTCGGTGGCGATGTCGTGGACCGTCATTCCGCTGCCCTTGAGCCGAACGTTCGGGCCTTCGGTCTCGAAACCGGCCGCCATCAGCACCTGATCGATCCGCTCCTTCGACCCGGCCAGTCGCTCGGGTTCGACGAGCGGCGGGTGGCCCTCGTCGTCGACGCGCGACATCGCCAGCTCGACGTAGCCGGGGTCGAGGTCGTAGCCGACATAGCGGCGATTGGTGCGCGACGCCGCGACGAGCGTCGACCCGCTCCCCATGAACGGGTCGAGCACGAGATCACCTGCGAAGGTGTACAGCTCGATCAGCTTCTCGGGCAGCTCGATCGGGAACGGCGCGGGGTGCCCCACTCGGCGCGCACTCTCCGACGGCGTCTGCCACACATCGAGGGTCAGCGCCATGAAGTCCTCGGTGGCGATCGTGGCCTCGTGTGGCAGGCCTCGATCGCGCCGTTGCTCGGACGTCAGTGCCCGCTGGAACCGACCCTTGCTGGCCACGATCACTCGCTCGGTCACGTCGCGCAGCACCGGGTTCGACGGGCTGCGGAACGACCCCCATGCGCACGACCCGCTGGCGCCGGCACCCTTCTGCCACACGATCTCGCCGCGCAGCAGCAAGCCGAGCCGGTCCTGCAGGATGTGGATCACGTCGGCGGCCAGGCTGCGATACGGCTTGCGTCCGAGGTTGGCGACATTGACGGCGATCCGCCCGCCGGGCTCGAGCACGCGAACGCACTCCGCGAACACATCGTGGAGCAGGTCGAGGTACTCGAGGTACGAGCTGGGCACCCCGTCGCGCTCGAGCTCCTCCTCGTACTGCTTGCCGGCGAAGTACGGCGGTGAGGTGACGACCAGCGCGACCGAACCGTCCGCCAAGGTGTCCATCTTGCGAGCGTCGCCGCACACGAACGGATCGGCGATCGGGTCCGGGGGCAGCACGGTGTCGTCGTCATCGACCACCGGTGGTTCGAATCGACCGTAGAAGCCCGACGCGTCGTGTGATTCGCGGCGGCTGACCCCGAAGTTCGACGTAGTGGTACCCCGACGACCCGAGACGCGCGCGATCGAGGACTCATCCGACATTGCCGGTCAGGCTACGCGACCGGTCGCGCCCCACGCGCGACCCTCCGGAACGGTGGCAGGCACCAATCGGGAACCGTGCCAGGCACCGTTCGTCAGATCCGGGCCAGGACGCCTCGTGCGGCGGCGACTCCGGTGCTGAAGCAGGCCTGGAGCAGGTAGCCACCGGTGGGTGCCTCCCAGTCGAGCATCTCACCGGCAATGAAGGTGCCAGGGCGTCGACGCAGCATCAGTGACTCGTCGAGCTCGTCGAAGGTGACTCCGCCCGCCGTCGAGATCGCCCGCTCGATCGGCATCGTGGCCACGACCGGCACGATCGCCTGTTTCACCAGCGCCGCCATCTCACCGGCGTCGGTGGGCAGCCGATTTCCCGTCGCTTCACGCAACAGGCCGATCATCGTCGGATGGAGGCCGACCGCCCGCCGCAGCCAATTCGACGTCGAGTCCTTCGGGCGCCGACGCGCGAGCCGCTCGGCAACCTGTTCGCCGGAGCGGTCGGGATGCAGATCGAGCGCGAGTTCGCACGAGCCATGCCGGTCGAGCGCTTCGCGGATCGGGACCGACAGGGCGTAGATCGGCCCACCCTCGAGGCCGCCCCGCGTCACGATCGGATCACCCCGAACGACATCGCCGGTGGGGTCGGACACGACGCGGACCGCGACGTTCTTGAGCGGCTCGCCGTGGTGGCGATCGACGAACTCGGGCGTCCACGCCACCTGGACGCCTGCATTGGCGGGGCGCAGCCGATTGACAGTCGATGCCCGCCGCCTCGAACGGTGCGACCCACCCGCCGTCGGATCCGACACGCGGCCAACTGGCGCCGCCCAACGCGAACACCGTCGCGTCGCCGGCCGCGTCGACCTCGACACCGTGCTGATCGACGAATCGATTCGAGCCATCCGGTGCCCACCCGCACCAGCGCGAACGCATCACGAACTGCACCCCGAGCCGATCGAGCCGCCGCAGCCACGCCCGCAACAGCGGGGTCGCCCGGAACGATTCGGGAAACACCCGGCCGCTCGTGCCGACGAAGGTGGGCTCCCCCAACCCGGCGCACCACGCCCGCAGATCGTCGGGCCCGAAGGCGGACAACGCCGGTGCGAGGTACTCGGCGGCCGGGCCGTACCGGGCCAGCAGAGCCGCCGGTGGCTCGCTGTGCGTGATGTTCAATCCACCTCGACCGGCGAGCAGGAACTTGCGCCCGACCGAGGGCTTGTGGTCGTGGACGGTGACGCTGACACCCTCGGTCGCCAGCACTTCGGCCGCGATCAGCCCGGCCGGTCCGGCACCGACCACGGTGACAGTCGGTCGAACGATCACCGCACAACTCCGTCCGACGTGCTCGAGACCGCGCCGGGGAGCTGGACCTCGGGTGCCATCACACCAGGGTAGGGCGGCACGACCACCGCGATGCGCCGTCGTCGAGGTCGATCAGGAGCCAGCTATCGTCGCCAGGCATGGCTGGAGCCCACGATCACGACGTTGCTCCTCCGGGTGAGGTCGACGTGTCGATCGTGCTCCCGTGCCTCGACGAGGCCGAAACGGTCGGCATCTGCGTCGCCAAGGCACGCAGCAGCGCTTCCGCGCTCGGGCTGAGTCACGAGGTCATCGTTGCCGACAACGGAAGCTCCGACGGGTCTCGCGAGATCGCCGACGGCGCGGGCGCCCGCGTGATCGATGTCGCCGTGCACGGATACGGCGCAGCGGTGCTCGATGGCATCCGCGCCGCGAGCGGACGGTACGTGATCATCGCCGACGCCGACGACAGTTATGCACTCGACGACCTCGGGCCGTTCGTGGAGGCCCTGGACGCCGGCGCCGATCTCGTGATGGGCAATCGGTTCGCGGGCGGCATCGCGCCCGGGGCGATGCCCAGATTGCACCGGTACATCGGCAACCCGGTGCTGTCGGCGATCGGGCGGCGCCTGTTCCGCACACCGATCCACGACTTCCACTGCGGTATGCGCGGCTTCGATCGACAGGCGATCCTCGACCTCGAGCTGCGGACAACGGGCATGGAGTTCGCCAGCGAGATGGTCGCCAAAGCGTCGCTGCGCCGCCTGGATGTGCGCGAGGTGCCGACCACGCTACGACCCGACGGACGCTCGCGCCCGCCCCACCTTCGAACGTGGCGCGACGGCTGGCGACATCTTCGGTTCATGCTCTTGCTGTCGCCCCGTTGGCTCCTGCTCGTGCCCGGCCTGACGCTGCTCGCGATCGGCGTGGTCGGCATGGTGGTACTGCTGCCCGGCCCCGTCCAGATCGGATCGGTGGAGCTCGACATCCACGCCCTGCTGTATTCGCACCTTGCCCTGCTGACCGGGCTGCACATGGTGTTCATCGCGGCGTTCGCGCGCGTCTACGCGGCGAGAACGGGACTGCTGCCCGAGGAGGCCGCCGGCAATCGGCTGATCCGCTCGATTCGGCTCGAGTACGGCCTCGTGCTCGGACTGATCCTCGTCATCGCCGGCAGTATCGGGTCGGTGGTCGCCGCGTGGAAGTGGGGGGCCGACTCATTCGGGGATCTCGACGCGTCCGACACGATGCGCATCGTCATCCCGTCGGTGACCGCCGTCGCGGTCGGCAGCGAACTGATGATCGCCGGCTTCGTGCTGGGGGTGCTCAACCTCGACCGGCGCTGAACGATCGGCCACGTCGACACGCGCCGTCCACGCAGCCGCTGCGATCCCCAGGGCGACCGCGATCGATCGATACGTGAACAGCGCGTGCACCTGGCTGTGATTCCGCAACAGTTCGAACCACACGAACGGGATGAGGGCCGGAACCGTGAGCAGCAAGCGGTCGACCGAAGCGAGACCATCACCGCCGGCGAGCCGCCGGGCGCGCACCGCCCACGCGACCGCGAGCAGCACCGCGATCAGCGTGACCGGTGCCAGCGGCAACGCCCACCACTCGCGCAGGTTGGAGCGGACGCCTGCCAACAACGCGTGATCGACGCCGGCCTGGTCGCCATCGAGTCGCTGGTCGATCTGCTCGGTGATCGACGAGCGCACCGTGTCGGCCCCCAGCACCCAGGCCGCGAGCATCCACTTCGACATCCACATCCAGGCATACCCGAGGATCCACCCCGAGCCGACCATTGCCATTCGGCCTGCGGTCTCGATCGTCGATGTGCGGCCCGCCAAGCCAAAGCCGACCGCGGCGACGCACAACGCCCAGGCCGCGGGCGGGTTCAGCAAGATGTCCACGTACACGAACACGGCGCCGGCAACCGCGCCGGCGCCCAACGCCATCGGACGCGTCGAAGGAGCGCGTTCGAGCAGCACGATCGCGGTCAGCAGCATCACGACGATCGACAGCGCGTGCGGCAGCGAGCGCGGCAGGTCGACGAAATCCGTCGACGCGATCAACGGACCAACCAGCAACACGGCCGACAGACGACCGAAGCGCCGAGCGAAACCGACGGTCAGCGCGCCCACCACGCCGAACAGCGCGAACACGGCCAGCATGCGCGTGCCGGCCACACCGATCACCGCGATCAGCGGGCGGAACACGACGGCATGCCCGTGCCAGTACCGGTAGTAGTCGTACCCGCGGGTCAGACCGTCCCCTTGAGCCCAGGCGACGATCTTCGGAACGGCCTCGGAACACTTGCCGAGCGTCGGGGTCACGATCGCCGACTCCAAGCTGTTGACCCCAGCCGGATCGCCGACGCCCACCGTGATCGCGATGCACTCGGTGAACTGATCGACCCGTCGTCCGGCGAGTCCACTCCCGTAGTCCTCGGCATCGAGTGAGCCGTCGACCGTCGCATCGAAGAGGTGCTCCATCACCAGTCGATCGGGAACGTTGTCGGCCACCACCATCAGCACGAGCCCCACGAGCGGACCGAGGATCGTGAACGCCGCGCCGGCGAGCGCGATGCGAACCCCCCGACTCACGATGCCCCGGCTCGGTCGCAGGGAGCACACGAAACGGCATCGGTCGGCACGCGGTCACGGTACAGCGCCTCGATCGCCCGACCGATCACTGCGATGTCACGCCGAGACGCCGATGACCGCAGCACCGCTGTCGCGGCCGGCGCGCGAGCGAACGACCACCAATCCCGCGGACGCCACCATCGCACCCGAACAGGTGAGAGCAACGGTGATCGATGTGGCCTGCGCCAGCACACCCATCACCAAGCCACCCATGATCTCGCCCATCGACTCGACCTGGCCGAGGAACGATTGCACCGTTGCACGCACATCGCTGGTGGCCCTGCGGTTGACCCAGATCACGCTGACCGCCCGGATGACGGTCCAGGCCACGCCGCCGACGAGCAGCACCCCGACCATGCCGGCCACGTCGTTCGGCGCATGGGCCAGCACGATCAGACCGATCGCTCCGACGAAACAAGTCGCAGCGTAGACGCGACGCGCCACGCCGACCCCGTCGATGCGGGCCTCGACGATGCGCAGGGACAACGCACCGACCGCCAAGGTGACGACACCCAGCGCCGTGAACCAGACGATCGGCTCGGGATCATCGGGGAACCCGAGACCGACGAGTCGCTTCGGATACAACCGATCGAACGCCTCCGCGCCCGAGTTGACCAAGACGGTCGCCGCGAACACCAACATGATCTCGTGATCGTTGCGCGCCGAGCGCGAAACCGCGTCGGAAGATCGCCTTCGCCTCCTCCCAACGGTGCTCGCTGGTCGGCTCGAACTCGTGCTCGGTGAAGCGTGCGGCGACGTAGCCGCCCAGCATCACCATCACCAGCCCAGCAGCAACGATCGCCGCGCCCAGGCTGGTGACCCAGGCAAGCGCTCCGAACCCGACCATCCCGACCGCTGCGCCGTACTGCTGCCGGCGCGCCCGTGCGGTCAGCACTTTGTCGATCCGCAGTGGCTCATCGAGTTCGTCGGTGACCCAGGCGACGTCGGCGCCGCTCGAGAAGGTCCAACCGAACCCCCACAGCATCTGGGCCAGTACCAGCAACGGAAAGGCGGTGACGAGACCGGTGATCACCATGCCGGCGCCCATCAGCACGTGCGAGATGACGATCGACCACTTGCGGCTGACGGTGTCGGCCATCACGCCCGTCGGGATCTCCGAGATCAGCACCGTGAGCTCCATCGCCGTGCCGAGGAACACCAGTTGGAACGCCGACAAGTCGGCATCGATCACGAGGTACAGGCTGGTGACGATCCAGTACCCACGGAAGCTCGTGGCGCGCATCCATGCCCAACGCAAGAACGTGGTCGCGACGTCGCCTCGGGCCATCGCCCGACCGTACCCGGCGGGCCATCCGCGGCCGTCCTGGTTTGCTGCCCCATCGACAACATGGCCGATACCCCCTGACGTCGGCCCCGGTGGCGTCGTACCATGGCGCGATGAGCACCACCGGCACCACCGACCTCGAGACCGTCAACGGGGTCTGTCACCACGACTGCCCCGATTCGTGCGGGTGGACCGTCACCGTCGACACGTCGGGACCGCAGCGGGTTGCGGTCAAGCTGCGCGGCAATCCCGAGCACCCCTACAGCTATGGGGAACTGTGCCCGAAGGTCAACCGGTTCCTCGACCGGGTCTACTCGCCCGACCGCGTGTTGTACCCGCTGCGTCGAACCGGCCAGAAGGGCAGCGGCGAATTCGAACGGATCACGTGGGATGAAGCGCTGACCGAGATCGGCACGCGCCTGAACAGCATCATCGCCGAGCACGGTGGCGAGGCCGTGATGCCCTTCAGCGATGCCGGCAATCAGAGCGTGCTCGCCACACAAGGCATCTCGTCACGGTTCTTCCACCACATCGGTGCCACGCGCCTGCTGCGCAACATCTGTGGGCCGACCGTGGGCGCCGGCGTGCGGATGACCAACGGCACGGGGCTCGGTGGCGACCCGCTCCAGCTCGAGCATTCGAAGCTGATCTTGCTCTGGGCGACCAACACCAAGCTCACCAATCGCCACCTCTGGCCGGTGATCGAGAAGGCCCGCGCCAACGGCGCCAAGGTCGTCGTGATCGACCCGATCCGCACACTCACCGCCGAGGACTGCGACCAATTCGTCCAGCCGCTGCCGGGCACCGACATCGCGATGATGCTGGCGATGATGCACGTCATCATCCGTGACGACCTGATCGATCACGCCTGGGTCGGAGACCACACCCAGGGATTCGACGAGCTGGCCACCGCGGTCAGCGACTGGACACCGGCAAGAGCCGCCGAGGCGTGTGGGGTGGATGCCGGCGTGATCGAGACTCTCGCCCGTGAGTACGCCACCACTCGTCCCGCCGCGATCCGCACGCTGATCGGTGCCGAGCACCACGAGAACGGTGCGATGTTCTACCGGACGATCGCCTGCCTGCCTGCGCTCACCGGTGCCTGGGCCGAGCTCGGCGGTGGGCTGTTCCGCAGCGTCGGTTCGTGGCAGGACGAATTGGTCGACGAGGCGGTACTGGCCCGCCCCGACCTGCTCGCCGGGCGCGAGGTGCGCACGTTCAACATGAGCCGTCTCGGCGAGATCCTGCTCGACGAGCAGCCACCCGTGCAGGCGATGATCGTGTGGAACTCGAACCCACTCGTGATCGTGCCCAACGCCGACGCCGCCCGCGACGGCATGGCCCGAGACGACCTGTTCACCGTCGTGCACGAGCAGTTCCTCACCGACACCGCGAAGTACGCCGACATCGTGCTTCCGGCGACGACCCACATCGAGGCCAGCGACGTCACGACGGCATGGGGTCACCTCTGGCTGGGGTGGAACGAGGCCGCGATCGAACCGCTCGGTGAAGCGGTCAGCAACAGCGAGTGCTTCCGCCGGATCGCCGGGGCGATGGGGTTGCGCGAAGCGTCGCTGTTCGACGACGACATCACGGTGCTTCGCGAATCGATGCCAACGGTCGATCTCGATGCGCTGCGTCGCGATGGCTGGCTGCGCGTGCCGTTCCCGGAGGACAACCGGCCGTGGGCCGACGGCGGCTTCCCGACCACATCGGGCAAGGTCGAGTTCGCCAGCGCCGCGCTCGAGCAGATGGGGCAACCCCGATTGCCGGCCTTCGTCCCGCCGCGCGAAGGGCCACAGGGCCCGAATGCCCACCGCTTCCCGCTGCAGTTGATGACCCCCAAACATCACACCCGCTTCCTCAACTCGGGCTACTCCGACCTGCCCAAGCACGGACCCGCCGAAGGTGGCCCGTTCGTCGAGCTCGACGCCGCGGACGCCAGGTCACGTGGCCTCATCGAAGGGGCGACGGCCCGCGTCTTCAACGACCGCGCCAGCCTCGAACTACCGGTGAAGATCACCGAGCGGCTGCGCCCCGGACTCGCATCGATCCCCTGGGGGTGGTGGCGCAACCACCACCCCGACGGCAAGGTCGCCAACAGCCTCACCAACGACACGCTCACGGAATGGGGCGGCGGCGTCGCCTACAGCGACACCCTGGTCCAGATCGAACCGGCCTGACCGAACTGGCGGCCCGCACGGGTCACCGGGACCTGTCACGCGCCCCTGCGTAACGGAATGGTGCTCGGCACCATTCCGTTAGCCTTCGCGGTATGCCAGGCGACCTGATCTACGCATTCCGGGTGATGCGCTTGCCGCTGCTCGATGCCGGCGGCGCCGAAATCGGCAAGATCCAGGATCTCGTGGTCGTACCGGGCCGTCCGGGGGATGCCCCCAGGGTGGTCGGCTTCGTGGCGACCAGTCAGCGTCGGCGAATTTTCGTCAACGCGGCCCGCATCGCCGAGCTCGACGGTGACGGCGCGAGGCTGCGCAGCTGGGACGTCGATCTCAACCCGTTCAAGCCCCGCGCCGGTGAGACCCTCGTCGGCAAGGATCTGATCGACCGCCCGATCGGTGACGAGCGCGTCAGCGACATCGGACTGAGCGAGGTCGGCGACGGCCGTACACGTTGGTGGGAGGTCACCAAGGTTCGGCTGGCGCGCCGCACCGCACTGCGCCGCCGGCCCGGATACCGGCTGGTCAACTGGGACGATGTCCCACAATTGTTCGCCGCACCCAACGAGGCAGCCGCCGAGGCGGCCCGCCTCCGCGACATGCACCCGTCGGACGTGGCGAGCGTCGTGCGTGCCCTCCCCTTGTCGCAACGCCGCCAGCTCGCCGAGGCGATGGACGACGAACGCCTGGCCGACCTGCTCGAAGAACTCCCGGAGGAGGAGCAGCTGCGCCTGATCGAGGGCCTCGACCTCGACCGGTTGATCGGCGTGCTCGACGAGATGGAGTACGACGACCTGGCCGACCTGCTCAACGAGATGCCGGTGAATCAGCGCGCCGCGATCCTCGAGGCGATGGACGAGGACGAGGCAGAGGTCATCACCCGGTTGCTGTCGTACGAAGAGGCCACGGCGGGCGGCATGATGACGCCCGAGATCGTGATCCTCGGACCCACCGACACCGTCGCCGCGGCGCTGGCGCACATCCGCGACCCCGACTGGACCCCGAGCATCGCCAGCCAGGTCTTCATCTGCCACGCGCCGATGCAGCCACCGACCGGTACCTATCTCGGCGTGGTGTTCATGCAACGCCTGTTGCGTGAGCCGCCATCGATGGAGCTGCGCCACTGCGTCCGACAAGTTGCGACCGTCGAGGCCGATACGCCCGACCGCGAGGTGTTCGAGCAGTTCGCCTCCTACGACATGCTCGCGATTCCGGTGCTCGACGAGGCCGGCCAGCTGCTCGGGGCCGTGAGCGTCGACGATGTCGTCGACCGCATGCTCGGCTCGGGCTGGCGTCAGCGGGCACGCCAACGCCGCGCCAGCTCGATGGTGACGAAGTGACCACGGCGAACGCGGCGAACGTTGCCGCTCGCGTCGTGGCGGTCGTGCTGCCGAGGCATCGTGGTCGTCACGCGCTCGGGGGGCCCCGACCATGAAGCGCCGTTCCGAACTCAGCCAGCCCCGCCAGCGCAGCCGCTTCGATGTCGGGTACGACGCCGAGGCGTTCGGGCGCTTCAGCGAGTCGATCGCTCGCTACCTGGGAACGGCGCGTTTCCTGGTGTGGCAGTCGATCGTGATCGTGCTCTGGCTGGCGCTCAACATCCTGGTGCCGGCGAACTGGCAGTTCGACCCGTGGGGTCGAGGCCTCGTGCTGCTCACCCTGGTGCTGTCTCTCCAGGCCTCGTACGCCGCCCCACTGATCCTGCTCGCCCAGAACCGCCAGGAGCGTCGCGACCGCATCACGGGAGAGCACGACCGCAGCGTCGCCGAGCGCACTCAGGCCGACACCGAGTTCCTCGCCCGTGAGATCGCCAGTGTTCGCCTGGCGCTCGCCGACGTGATCACCGGCGAGGAGCTCAGCGAAAAGCTCGAGGCCCTGACCGTCTCGATCGAAGGGTTGGCCGAGCGACTCGACCGGATCGCCGCCGATCGAGTCATCGAGCCGACCTGAGCAGCGTTGGGCCCTGTCAGACCGGTTGTGGCACGCCGGTGAATTCCTGCAGGCGGACCCCGAAGGATTCGACGCGGGCGAGCAGGTCGACGGTGGGGAGCGCTTCGTCGCCGGCCACGACCACCCCGAGGGGAAGCCGGTCGTCGAGCAGCGCGGTGTAGAACGCTGCCGCAGTCACGGCGGCCGCAGTTCCGACCAGCTCGGCGATGCCGGCAATGAGACATTGTCGACCGCCGCTCGCATCGGCACCACGGACCTCGACGCGCAAAGCACCGATGCCGCCCTCCGGGTGCGGTGGACGCAGCATCGGCAGCCACGCCGTGAGGCGGTCGCGCCGGCGGGCTGAACGCCGACCGCTGATGCGCTCGACGGTCGGGAACGATCGATGCAGCAACTGCGGCACGGCGGTGCGCGCCCGATAGCAGTCCTTGGCGCCGACCGGTTCGGGGAACCAGCACAACTCGCGTCCGCTGCCGCCCACGTAGTCGAGCCATTCGCCGTCGTGCCATCCGGTTGCCAGGCCGCTCAACGAGCGATGGTGCACCCGTGCACAGGCCGGGCCCGACGTGCCGTGCACGGCGACATGAATCTCGTCGATCGACGCGAGCTGATCAGCGAGATGTCGCGCGATCAATCCGGCGAGTCCCGGCGACATCCCGGCGCCGACCACCAAGGTCGAACCGTGCGCGGCAGCGTCGGTGTCGACGAGCCGCTCGGCATCGTCGACGTGTTCGCCGACCGTGATGACGTGGAGTCCACGTCGCACCAGATCGGTGGCGAGCGGCGCGTGGGCGCCACCATGAGCCAGCACTGCCACATCGCCCACCTCGACCCCGGTGACATCGCTCCAGCGTGCGTCGTGCACGATCATGCGCCGGTCCTCCAACACCCGCCTGAGTCGCTGCGCGACGATGCCGCGCCCCACGACGTGCAGGGTGGGGGTACCGGTCACGAGTCGCGCCGCTTGGTGGGCAGCTCGAGGGGACGCCATCCACCATGTTGGGGAGGGACGCCACCCGTGCCCTTCAAGCGGATACCGGCGGCGCCGATCGCTGCGATACCAAGCGCGGAGAGGAGCCTGCGCAGCAGTTTCACGATTCGCCCACCATGTTCCCCGATGTCATGTGGTCACGATAGGCGCTCGACGTCAACTGTCGTGCTGTGCCCGCAGCGGTGCCATGACCTGCTCGACGAAACGCAGCACCGGCTCGGTCGTCTGGGGGTGGCCGAAGTCCATCACGAAGTGCTGCACGCCGAGTTCGACTTTGTGTGCCAAGAACTCGAGCAGCTCGGCGGCCTGGGCGTCGTCTTCGGGCAGGGCGCGCTCGAGGGTGGTACTGATCTCGATGTCGGTCGGATCGCGACCTGCCTCGGCGGCCGCGGCCTGAACGATCTCCACCCGGCGCAGCCAGTCGTCGTCGGTGCCACGGGACGTGCCGTTCCAGATGTCGGCCAGACGACCGGCGAGCGGCAGACCGATCTGGGGGCCGGAAGCACCGATGCAGACCGGCGGCACGACCTCTGGCAAGGGTGAGGCCGAGGCGCCGTCGATCTGGAAGTAGCGGCCTTGATAGGTGGGTTCGGGATCGGTCCACATCAGGCGGCAGATCTCGATCACCTCCTCGAGCTGGGCGAAGCGCACGGCCGGCCGCGGGAAGTCGTATCCGTAGGCACGGTATTCGTCCTTGCGCCAACCGGCTCCGATCCCGAGGATGAAGCGCCCTCCCGACAGCGTTTGCAGTGTCGATGCCATCTTGGCCGTCAGCGCCGGCGGGCGATATCCGTGGCCGAGCACGTGGTGGCACAGCAGCACGTCGGGGAACTTGGCGGCCAACCACGTCAGCGTCGTCCAACCCTCCATGAACGGATCGGTCTTGGCGTCGAACCCGTAGAAGTGGTCGGCGATCCAGAGCGAATCGAAGTGCGGCAGGGCGGTCGGCAAGATGTGCTGCTCCTGGTACATCACGATCGGCTTGTGGTCGCTCCATCGGTTGCCGATCACCGGCGACAGCCACCCGAATCTCAGTCCATTCGTCATGGCTCGACCGTAGCGCCACACTCTCTCGCTACGGTCCTTGGGATGACCGCCGTGATCGAGCCGCCGCGACCCACCCGGGCCGAGGTCGAGCTCGAACTGGCACAACACGTTCGGTCACTGGCCGGGCCCGACGCCGTGCCCCGACCAGATCAGGTCGAGGCCGTCGCGGCGATGGTCGCCGAGCGTCGTCGCACGCTGCTGGTGGCTCGCACCGGGTTCGGCAAGTCGGCCGTGTACTTCTCCGCAACACGCATGCTGCGCGACCGGGGTTGGGGGCCGACCGTCGTCGTCTCGCCGCTGCTGGCGTTGATGCGCGACCAGGTGGCCGCGGCGGAGCGGCTCGGGCTGTCGGCGGTCACGATCAACTCGTCGAACATCGACTCGTGGGCCGAGATGGAAGAGCGGATCGGCTGCGACGAGGTCGACCTGTTGCTGATCGCCCCCGAACGACTCGCCAACGCCGGGTTCCGACGGCGGGTATTCGACACGATGCAGACCCGGGCGTTCGCACTGGTCTGCGACGAGGCGCACTGCATCTCCGACTGGGGCCACGACTTCCGGCCCGACTACCGGCGCCTGCGTCAGCTCTTGGCCGACCTGCCGGCGTGGACCCCGGTGTTGGCGACCACGGCCACCGCCAATCAGCGCGTCACCGACGATGTCGCCAAACAGCTCGGCGACGACACGCTGGTGTTGCGCACACCGCTCGACCGTGAATCGCTGCACCTGTCGGTCGTCGATCTGCCCGACGACGCCCACCGGTTGGCGTGGCTCGACGAAACGATCGAGCAGCTGCCCGGCTCGGGCATCATCTACTGCCTCACCGTCGACCAGGCGACCACGACAGCCGTGTGGCTGCGCTCGCGCGGTCACCACGTCGCCGCCTATACGGGCGCGGTCGAACCCGAACAGCGGTTGGCGATGGAGTCGGCCCTGCGCAACAACGAGATGAAGGCGCTGGTCGCGACGTCGGCGCTGGGGATGGGGTTCGACAAGGGCGACCTGGCATTCTGTGTCCACCTCGGGCTGCCGCCGACGCCGGTCGCCTACTACCAGCAGGTCGGACGCGCCGGTCGTGCGATCGAGCGGGCCGAGGTGATCGCCGTGCCACGCCCCACCGAGGATGCTGCGATCTGGCGCTGGTTCGAGTCGGTCTCGCTGCCGTCGGAGGAGATCTGTCGGTCGGTGCTCGACCTGTTGCACCCCGTCGAGCCCACGTCGCTGGTGGCGCTCGAACCGAACGTCAACCTCGGGCGCAGTCGGCTCGGGATCCTGATGAGCATCCTCGAGGTCGACGGCGCGATCGATCGCGTCAGCAGTGGCTTCATCCGCACGGACGAGCACTGGTCGTACAACCACGAGTTGGTCGCCTCGCTGCGCGAGCTGCGGCGCGCCGAGGCCGCCCAGATGCTGGCCTGGGCGGATCTGACGACGTGCCGATTGCGGTTCCTGCGCGAGGCGCTCGACGACGAAACCGCCACCGACTGCGGGCGCTGCGATCGGTGCACGTCCCATTCATGGCAGCGTCAGCCAGATCCGATCACGGTCGCCGCCGCTCAAGATGTGTTGCGCGGGGGCGACATCGTGGTCGAACCCCGCCGACAGTGGCCATCGGGGCTGAGCGAGCCCAAGGGCCGCATCAAGGCCGATCGCCAACCGGTGCCGGGCCGGGCGCTGGCACGCCTCGGCGACGGTGGCTGGAACCCGATCGTCGAGACGCTGATCCGCACCGCCGACGCGGGCGGCCACGTGACGGTGCCGCCCGAGCTGGTCACCGCGCTCGCCGCCATCCTCAAACGCTGGGACTGGGCCGAGCGACCGACCTGGATCTGCCCGGTACCGTCACGCCGACGGGCGAGCCTCGTCACCTCGGTCGCAGAGGCGTTGGGGGCACTCGGCAAGTTGCCGGTGCATCGCGCGCTCACCACCAGCTCCGTCGCCGGCGAAGGCTTCCAGTCGGATCAGTCCAACTCGGCCCACCAGGTCTCCAACGTGTGGAATCGATTCATGGTCGACCCGTCGCGGCTGCCCGACCCCGGTGTTCTGGCCGGCCCGGTTCTGCTCGTCGACGACGAGGTCGACAGCCGCTGGACGATGACGGTCGCCGCCTGGCAACTCACCGACATCGGCAGCGGACCTGTACTCCCCTTCGCACTACGTTCCCGCTGAGTCGAGGGTCTGGCCGTGTGCCGGGGAGCAGATCAAGTCGGTGTTCGCCCACATCCGCTCGTGGGAGCCGGATGCTCCCGATCGCCCCGACTGGCGCGACATGAACGCCGGCTGACCGGACGGGTTGATCACGCGGGTGAGAGCAGCGATTGATCGCAGCGTCGACCGGGCTCAGGAGCGAGCTGCCGAATAGGGCAGCCAGCAACCCGCTTCGAAGTCGTACAGCTTGCAGGCGTGCGTGGCCCGCACATAGCTGCCGATCGAGAACCGTGACGACTTCACCGTGTCGGGGTAGGCGTCGCTGATCGCCGCTGCCGCTGCCGGCAGTTGATGGAACGGGATCCGGGCGTCGACGTGATGGGGCACGTGCACGAAGATGTTGTGGAACCACAGGCGGTTGATCACTGCGGGGAACCGCATGATCGTGGTCGATTCCATCTGCCCGTTGAACTGCGACCAGTCGCGGCGCGTCCACCAGCGGATCTCCGGCGACACGTGATGCACGTAGACCGTCCAACCGATGATCTGCAGGAACAGCAGGAACGGCACGACGATCACCTTGATCGGCAGCCAGATCGCGGCGACCCATCCGCCGGTGAGCGCCCCGAGCACGACCGTGCCTACCCCGAGCACGGTCAGCGCCGAACCGAGCGTCAATTTGTCGCGCACGATCGCGTCGTGCCGTTTGCCGGGTGCGCTGAATCGCCACATCTTGTCCCACCACACCGAGCGCATGAAGTATGCGCCAGAGCCCAACCACGACCATTCGAGGCGGTGCCTGAGCCGAACGATCCGGCCGGCAGCGCGGTACTCGTCGACGGTCATCGGATGCCAGACGAAGTCGAACCCCTGACGGGTCGTGTATCCGTGGTGGACCCGGTTGTGGCCGAGGTCCCAGGCCGCTTCGACGTGGGCACTGGGGGCCATGCAGATCTGGGCGATCAGCCGATTCGCCCGGCGCGACTCGACCAGGGCACCATGCGACGCGTCGTGGCCGATCACGAAGAGACCGGCGATGCCGAGCCCGGCGAGCAGCCACAACGGCACCAGCGCCCACCACTGATCGACCAGCAGGAGGCCGATCACCGGCACGACGTACAGCACCACTGCCTGCAGCAATGCCCACCCGGCGCGCATCGAGGATCGTCGGTAGCAGGACTCGGGGATCACCGCCCGAACGTCGTTGAGGGACCGCTGACGGGGGCGCGGCATGATTGCCGTGTCGGGACTCATCAGCGCATACTCTATCGGACCGACCTACCGGTCGGTAGGGGCTTTCGTCCCGACTCGATGCGAGCGAGCGGAACGACAACGAGGCCGAGTCGCGGCGCCGGTCCGCAAGGTGGAATACAGCTACCGGAGCCGACATGTCCGCCGTGAACCGGGACCACACGTTCCACGCCCTGACCCGGCCCTGACCTGGAAACAGGAGCGAGGCGCCTCTCGGCGCCTCGCAACTCGTCTAGCAGGTACTTTCTGGTGGGGCTAACAAGAATCGAACTTGTGACCTCTGCCTTATCAGGGCAGCGCTCTAACCGACTGAGCTATAGCCCCAGCAAGGTCGCGAGGCTATCGCCGCGGGAGGCAATTCCTCAACGCGCCCCGACCCGGATCAGTCGTCGTCGACGCTCCAGTCGTCACCCGTTACCGTCGCCGTCGGTGTCACCGTGGCCGTCGGTGTCGCCGGCTTCGTGGGCGAAGCGGACGGCTGACGGGCTCCGGCAATGTCGGCTGAGCCTGCAGTGTCGACGGGATCACCCTCGCCGAGTTCGTCACCGTCGACATTCCAGTCGTTCGCGCTCGACGCCCCCACCGCTTCGCCCATCGGCGGACGTCGCACCACATAGCGTCGGGTCGACGACACCGTGCGCTCGACGACTTCTTCTTCGAGGACGGTGACACGGACCCCGCCGACGATGTCGCTGACCAGGTTGAACAGCGTGGCGAGCAGCACGAGACCACCGGTGAAGGCCACGACACCGAAGAGGCCGATGATCCACGCGTTGTGGAACACCTCGCCACCCTTCAACTCGAAGGTCTCCCAACCGAACTGCGTGAACCAGCGCTCGACGTTGTCGAGGGTGCCCGTGCTGTCGGCGACCCTCCACAACAGTACGCCCGTGGTCAGCATCACGACGTAACCGACCAGGCTGAACAGCAGCCCCACCTTGAACGTGCTCCACGGATCGATGTGGCGCAACACACGGGTGACCCGGCGCACGCGCGGTCGTCGGCCCGGCCCGCGCAGTTGGGCACCCGACGAAACGGGCATCGGGGTGAGGTGGTCGCCCCATGCCGTCGCCGGTGCCCGTGCCGGTGTCGGTGTCGGTGCCGGTCGAGGAGCGCTCGGCACCGGCGCGGTGACGGGTTGTGTCGCGTGGGCTGCCGGGCCGGTGCCGGTCGCCGACCCGGCGACACTTCGAGATTGGGCGGGCAACACCGGGTCGATCACTTCGTGATCCTCGGTTGCGGGAACGATCTGGGGTAACGGCACGGGCTCCGCGATCTCCACCTTCGCGATGTCCGTCGCGGCGTTGATCTCGGCATCGAGGGTCAACTCGACGGTGGGCTCGGGCTCGGCGCCGTTCTGTGACGACTCGCCGCGAGCCAGGTCGGGAACCCCTTTCGCGAACACTTCGTCGAGCGCGTGCGACAAGCGCGATGCAGCGTCGTCGGGGGTACTCATCGAGTCGAGTGTAGGCATGCGTCACGGCCCGTCGGTGGCGCGTGCCGTCACGACGTGGTCGCCGACACGAACCAGCACGGTGACCTGCCTGCCGTTTCTCGACCAGCCCACGAGGTCACCACCGTTCGCAGTCGCCAATGCGACCGAAGCTGGACGACCACCGGTCACCCCGGCGAGCGCCGCCGCATCGGCGGCCGAACCTGCCTGTTGGCGATCGATCAGACCACTCAGCAGCGGCACGATCGCCATCACCACGGCCGCAGAGATCGCCACACCGACGAACACGACCACCACCAACATCGACCCGCGATCGCGCACGACCGCCTCCTCACCTCGAACTGTCAATGGCGGCAGAGACCGCGATCAGGACCGGGTCAACCGGCCCGAGGATCGGATCGGGTTCACTCGTCGTCGTTCTCGGCGATGATCGGTGCGACCGAGGCGACGGTCTGCCCGTCGTCGAGGTTCATGATGCGAACGCCGGTTGCGTCGCGACCCTGGCTCGAGATGCCGCGGACTTCCATGCGGATGGTGACACCACCCGACGAAACCGCAACGATCTCGTCGTCGAGGCCGACCATGAAGGCGGCGACGACGAACCCCTTCTTGCCGGTGAGCTTGATGCCACGAACACCCTGGCCGCCGCGGCCCTGGATGTTGAACTTGTCGAGCTGGGTGCGCTTGCCGTACCCGGCCTCGGTCATGACCAGGATGGCGGTGTCGTCGCGGGCGACGTCGCACGACACGACGGCGTCGTCGGTGCTCTTGAGCTTCATGCCGCGCACGCCACCGGCGCTGCGGCCCATCGGGCGCACGTCGTTCTCGTTGAAGCGAATCGTCATACCGCCCTTGGACACCATGAAGATGTCGTCGCTGCCGCTGGTCTCGATCACCTTGACCAGCTCGTCGCCATCGCGCAGGTTGATGGCGATGATGCCATCGCGCCGGCTGGAGTCGTAGGCGTCGAACACGGTCTTCTTGACCTGGCCCAACCTGGTGGCGAAGAACAGGAAACGCTCGCCGGCAAAGTCCCGGGTGTCGATGATCGCCTGGATCTGCTCGTCGGCCTGGAGCGGCAGCAGGTTGACGATCGGCATGCCCTTGGCGGTGCGCTCGCGCTCGGGGATGTCGAGCGCCCGGAGTCGGTAGACCTTGCCGCGGTTCGAGAAGAACAGCAGGTGCGCGTGGGCAGTGGTGAAGATCACGTGCCGCACGATGTCGTCGGCCTTGAGCTTGCCGCCGCTGACGCCGCGGCCACCGCGGCCCTGCGACTTGAACGATGTCGCGGGAACCGATTTGACGTACTGCGCCTCGGTCATGACGATCACGAGCTCTTTGTCGTCGACCAGGTCTTCGACCGACATGTCGCCCGGGTCGTAGGTGAGCTCGCACACTCGCGGTGTGGCGAAGCTTTCTTTGATCGCCAGCATCTCTTCGCGGATCACCTGGCGCAGCAGCGCGTCGTCGCCGAGGATCGCCTGCAGCTCCTTGATCGTGTTGCGGACGTCCTCGATCTCGGTCTCCAGATCGATCCGGCTGAGCCGGGTGAGCTGACGGAGTTGCATGTCGAGGATGTCGATCGCCTGCACCTCGCTGAACTCGTAGGGCTCGGC
The DNA here is from genome assembly GCA_963701575.1 of uncultured Acidimicrobiaceae bacterium. Classification (GTDB taxonomy): domain Bacteria; phylum Actinomycetota; class Acidimicrobiia; order Acidimicrobiales; family Ilumatobacteraceae; genus Ilumatobacter. The sequence goes on along the minus strand of CAVPAQ010000018.1, from coordinate 362,690 downwards.
CATCAGTGCCGCCTTGGCCGAGGCGGCGTCGTCGCTGGCGCGGATGAGGGCGATGATCGCATCGATCACGTCGAGCGCCTTGATGCGACCTTCGAGGATGTGCTCGCGGCGCTGCGCCTTGGCCAGCCGGAACTGGGAGCGGCGGGTCACCACGTCGATCTGGTGACGCATGTAGCCCTGCAGGGCGGTCAGCAGGTTGAGCGTGCGCGGCACACCGTCGACGAGCGCCACCATGTTGATCGAGAAGCTGCTCTGGAGCTGCGTCATCTTGTAGAGGTTGTTGAGCACGACGTTGGCGTTGGCGTCGCGCTTGAGGGTGATCACGAGGTTGGTCTTGCCCCCGGCCGACCCGTCGTTGACGTCGGCGATGCCATCGAGGTCGCCGTTGGTGACGAGCTCTTCGATGCGGCCGGCGATCGACGAGCAACTCGTCTGATAGGGCAGTTGGGTGACGACGATCTCATAGCGCCCGTTCTTGCCCTCCTCGATCGAGGCCTTGGCGCGCGTCTTCACGCTGCCGCGGCCCGTGCGATAGGCGTCGATGATGCCGGCCCGCCCGAGGATCTGGCCGCCGGTCGGGAAGTCGGGGCCCTTCACGTACTCCATCAGGTCTTCGACCGTGGTGCCGTCGGGGTCGCCCAGCAGATGGATCGTGGCGTCGATCACCTCGCCGAGGTTGTGCGGCGGAATGTTGGTGGCCATGCCCACGGCGATGCCCTGGCTACCGTTGACCAGCAGGTTCGGGAAGCGCGACGGCAGCGCGGCGGGCTGCAGGGTGGTGCCGTCGTAGTTGGGGATCATGTCGACGGTGTCTTCGTCGATGTCGGCGAGCAGCTGCATGGCGAGTGGATGCAGGCGGCATTCGGTGTAGCGCGAGGCGGCCGGGCCGAAGTCGGGCGAGCCGTAGTTGCCGTGGAAGTCGATCAGGGGGTGGCGCAACGAGAATGGCTGCGCCATGCGGACCAACGCGTCGTAGATGGCGGAGTCGCCGTGCGGGTGGAACCGAGCCATCGTGTCGCCGGTGACGCGAGCACACTTGACGAACGGGCGATCGGGCCGAAAGCCCTGTTGCTCCATGTCCCAGATGATCCGGCGGTGCACCGGCTTGAGGCCGTCGCGCACATCGGGCAGAGCGCGCGACATGATGACCGACATCGCGTAGTCGAGGAACGAGTTCTCCATCTCGTCCTGGAGCGAGATCGGCTGGATCGGGCCGTCGCCGGCCGTGCCGTCGTCGTCGACATCAGTGGGAGGAATCGGTGTATCAGACATTGGTGAGGTTCACCTTCGTGTTGTCAGGTCGGGCGCAGCCCGACACGGAGGGAGCGGTCAAAGCGGAGCGGAGACCAGTCCCGACCATCAGAACGGTCAGAAATCCAGGTTGCGGACGTCGCGGGCATTGGTGGTGATGAAGTTGCGTCGCGACTCGACGTTGTCGCCCATCAGCACGCTCATGATCGTGTCGGCCTCGGCGGCCTCCTCGACGGTGACCTGCAGCAACGTGCGGCTGTCGGGGTCCATCGTGGTCGATTTGAGTTCTTCCCAGTCCATCTCGCCGAGCCCTTTGAGGCGGGCGAACTCCTTCTTGTGGTTCGGGCGTTCGGCGAGAAAGCGGGTCTTGGCGATGTCGTCTTTGAGGTAGACCTTCTCCTTGCCGACCTCTGTGGAGTACAGCGGCGGCTGGGCGATGTAGACGTACCCGGCCTCGACCATGTCGCGCATCTGGCGGAAGAAGAACGTGAGCAACAGCGTGCGGATGTGGCTGCCGTCGACGTCGGCATCGCACAGGGCGATGATCTTGTGGTAGCGGGCCTTTTCGACCTCGAACTCTTCACCGACGCCGGCCCCGATCGCCGTGATCAACGCCTGGATCTCGTTGTTCTTCATCATCTTGTCGATGCGCGCCCGCTCGACGTTGAGAATCTTGCCGCGGATCGGCAGGATCGCCTGCACGCGCGGGTCGCGGGCATCGAGCGCCGTGCCACCGGCGGAGTCGCCCTCGACGATGAACAGCTCGGACTCGTCGGCGTTCTTCGACGAGCAGTCCTTGAGCTTGTCGGGCATGCCGGCACCGGACAGCGCCGTCTTGCGGCGGATCGCGTTGCGGGCGTTCTTGGCGGCAACTCTGGCCTGGGCGGCGGCGAGCCCCTTCTTGACGACCTTGTTGGCCTCGGTCGGGTTCTCGGCGAGCCACTCGCCCATCCGCTCGTAGGTGACCTTCTGCACGAACGAGCGCATCGGCACGTTGCCGAGCTTGGCCTTGGTCTGACCCTCGAACTGGGGGTCGCGCAGCTTGACAGAGATGATCGCCGTGAGGCCCTCGCGGATGTCTTCACCGGTGAGGTTGACGTCCTTCTCCTTGAGGAGGTTCTTCTCGCGTGCGTACTTGTTGACGATGCTGGTCAAGGCCGTGCGGAACCCCTCGACGTGCATGCCGCCCTCGATGGTGGAGATCCCGTTGGCATAACCGTGGACACCCTCGTGGTAGCCGGTATTCCACTGCAGGGCGATGTCGAGCATCTGTCCGTCGGCGGTGTCTTCGTCCTCGAAGTTGCAGACCTTCGAGAACAGCGGATCCTTCGAGGCGTTCATGTGCTTGACGAAGTCGACCAGACCACCCTTGTACTGGAACGTCTGGGTCTGTTCCTTGTCGGCCCGCTCGTCGGTGAAAACGATCTCGAGACCCTTGTTGAGGAACGCCATCGTCTGGAGACGTTCGAGCACGGTGCGAGCGACGAACTCGGTGCCCTCGGCCTGGAAGATCACCGGATCGGGGTAGAACACGATCGTGGTGCCGTTCGTGCGCCCGCGCTTGGGTGTCTCGCCGACGACCTTCATCTTGCCCTGCGGCTTGCCGCCCTTCGCATACTCCTGGAAGTAGCGCTGGCCACCGCGGTCGACCTCGATCGTGAGCCGCTCGGACAGCGCGTTGACCACCGAGACGCCGACGCCGTGGAGGCCACCCGACACCTTGTAGCCCTCGCCGCCGAACTTGCCACCGGCGTGCAACACGGTGAGCACCACCTCCGCGGCGCTCTTGCCCTTGTGCGGCCCCGACGGATACGGATCGACCGGGATGCCGCGGCCGTTGTCGTCGACCCGGCAACCGCCGTCGGCCAGGAGCGTGATGCCGATGCGGTCGCAGTACCCCGCCATCGCCTCGTCGACAGCGTTGTCGACGACCTCCCAGATCAGGTGGTGGAGACCGGCGAGACCGGTCGAGCCGATGTACATACCGGGCCGCTTGCGGACCGGGTCGAGGCCCTCGAGGACCTGGATGTCCTTGGCGGCGTAACTGGCATTGCCCTGTTTTGCCGGGGTGGACGGGGTGGGTGGTGTGGCTTGTGTGGTGTCAGCAGACACGCGGTACCTCAAATCACGTTGGCTGGTTGCGAACGGCTCGTTCGAACGGCGACTCGATGCCCGAGCGGACGTCGATCATCTGTTCGACCAGGCCCCAAATTGCAATGATGTGATTGTACCAGCAGGGTGCCGCAGAGATGGGTCTATCCGGCCCCGAAATGCCCGGAAATCAACGAAAACCCCCACTTCTGGTAGCCACCTGCGGAGAAACGCTGAATCTGCTCCCGGCGTGGCGGAACCCGCATGGTTGCACATCCGCGATCGGCGTCATCTCGAGGGTCGATCAACGGCTTGCAGGCCGCAGCTGGAGCCGCACCACGGACGCAGTCGGCCATGGCCGGAACAGGTCGGGCCCGTTCGCCTGCGTCAGAGCAGCAGCTGCACGAGGATCAATTTGACGACGATCGCGACCGGGAACACCAATGCGTAGCCGGCGTCGACACGTTCGTCGCCGTTCGAGCGCTCGTTGGCGAACGCCAGCACGGCCGGCTGGGTCTGAAAACCCGACATCTGGCCGGCACCCGCAACCGGATCGGACCGCACGAACTTCACGAGCAGTGCCGCGCTGACCGCCGTGACCGTGCTCACGACCAGCGCGCCGACCGCCAGCTTGGCGCCCGTGACCGTCGCCACCGAGTCGGCGAATGTCGCCCCCGACCGGATACCCACACCGCCCAGGAACATCAAGATGCCGACCTGGCGGATCGTGAGGTTCGCGGCGTGCGGTACCTGCCAGGTGATCGGCCCCGTTCGCGAAATCGTGCCGAGCACCAGTCCGGCGATCAAGGGACCACCGCCGATGCCCAACTCGATGGCACCACCACCGGGGAGCGGCACGGAGATCACGCCGATCGCCAGCCCGATCGCCAGCCCCAGCGCGAACCCCATCGCGTCGACCTCGCCGAGGCTGCGGTCGGAGTCACCGAACAGCGCGGCGATCTCGCCCATCCGGTCACCGGGGCCCACGACCCGCAATCGATCACCGAGACGCAGGTGGAAGTCACTGTCGGCGACGAGGTCCGCATCGCCGCGCCGCACCCTGGTGACGGTTGCGCCGAATCGCCCCTCGAGGTCGAGCGAACGGAGGTGCTCGCCGGCGAGCGCGCGGTTCGACACCGAAATCCGCCGGAAGTCGAGCTTCTGCCGATCGAGCGCCAGGTGCCGTTCGCTGCGGCGACCGGCCCACTCGGTGAAGCGGGCCACCGCCTCGGGGGTGCCGATCACGGTGCAGAGATCCCCCGGCTGCAACAGCTTGGCGTTGACGGCCAGGTCGACGTCGCCGTCGTGCTCGACCCGCGAGAACGCCAGACGCTCTCCCTGCCAATGCCGGAGATCACCCAGCGATGGCAGTCCGTGACGCGTGATCTCGACCGTCCAACTGGTGGCGTTCGTTCGAGCCGGTGAGGCCACCACGGGTGCCTCGCCGTGAGGGCCCGGCTTGGTCGCCCTCCGAATCGACCAGTACGCCCCTGCGATCATCGCCAACACACCGAACGGATAGGCGATCGAGTAGCCGACGACCGGATCGGTGACGGAGCCGGAGGAGATCTCGGCGTCGAGCGCCGCCAGCGCCGCCTGGAGCGCCGGCGTATTCGTCTGGGTACCGGCATACAGGCCGGCGCGTGCGCCGACGTCGAGGTCGAGCACGCTGATGACGATCGCCACCACCCCGGCGATCGCCGCCAAGACGACCACACTCCCGAGCACGATGCGCGCCCCGCCATGGCGGACGCCGTCGATGAATGACGGGCCCGACGCCAGCCCGATCGTGTAGATGAACAACCCCAACCCGAGGGTCGGAATGATCGCCGGCGTGTTGGCGAGGTCGGGATCGAACGCCGAGAACGCGAGCCCAACGAACAAGGCGGCGGCCGGCCCGAGTCCGATCCCGCGCACCCGCACCCGACCGAGCGCTGCTCCGAGTCCGACGACCAGGAAGAGCAGGAGGAGCGGATTGTCAGCCAGAACGCCCATGGGATGTGTCTACCACCGGCGCGGTCGGCCGCGATCCGTCACCGTGCGACGGTCAGGCACCGGTCAGCCGCGCTTTCACGAGCGCTGCGATACGACCGCCGTCGGCGGTTGCGCCGGCGCGGTCCCGAACGGCCTTGATCACCAGGCCCATCGCCTTGCCGCCTTCGACGCCGCCGGCGGCCGCCGCTGCGACCTCCTCGTCGACGATCGCCACCAGCTGCTCGTCGCTCATCGCAGCGGGCAGGTAGCGCTCGATGACTTCGAGTTCGGCGAGCTCCTTGGCGGCCGACTCGGGGCGATCGTTCTGTTCGTAGACCGCTGCCGCTTCTGCGCGCTTCTTGGCCTCCGAGCGCACCACCGCGATCACCTGGTCCTCGGAGAGCTCGACGACCTCGCTGCCGGCCACCTCGGCATTGGTGATCGCGGAGCGCAACAACCGAATCGTCGACGTCGCGAGCTGATCGCGCGCCTTCATCGCGACCGTGAGGTCGGCCTGCAACCGTGCCTTGAGGGAGTTCTCGACGTTCGCCATCCCCCCATCATGCCGATCGTGCTCAAGAACCGCGCGCTCGGTACCGATGACCCATCCATGAGCGATCTCGTCGTGAACGACTCGAGCGACACGGCCGGACCACCCACACCGCACGCCTTCTTCCTCGACGGAGAGGCACCGCGATTGGGGACCGGGCCGAGCATGACGCCGCCACCGGCCGCTACCCCGAGCGAGTTCGCCACGCCACAGCCCATGGCGCCTGTCGACGGGCCCTCCTTGCCGGTCGTGTCACCCGTACTGTCCACGTCGACCGCACCAGCGTTACCCGCTGACGGCATCACGAGCGCTGCACCGGACGAACATGACGCATCGGAGCCGACCGCACCACCAGAGCACCCGATGGCGCATCTCATGCCGGCCAAGTCGGTGCCCGGGGAGGCGTCGCGCCGCGCCGCTGAGAAACGCGCGATTCAAAAGGCCAAGGCGAAGAAGATCAAGATCGGCGTCGCCGCCGGAATGCTGGTGTTCACCGGACTCGTCGGCCCTCCACTCGGACGCTGGCTCGTGACCGCGATCAACGAGGCCGGTAGCACCTCCACCGGCGAGACACCCACCACGCAGCCGACACCCACCACACCGGCAACACAGCCGACACCGGCAACACAGCCGACACCGGCAACACAGCCGACACCGGCAACACAGCCGACACCGGCAACACAGCCGTAGGCGCCGACTCAGGTGAGGCGGGCGCCACGCGCGCCACGCCGCTCGACGCGCACCTCGATGCGCTCGACGCGCACCCCGGCAACGCTCAGCAGCTGTTCGATGATCATCGAGCTGAGGAACTTGACCTGGGTCGCCCACGCGGGGTCATCCACCTCGACCGTCAACACGGCCTCGTCGAGCTTGACCGGTCTGACATGCGCCGCGACCTGATCGCCGACCGCCTCGGTCCATCGTCCGAACAAGCCGCTCGCCGCCTCGCGGCTGGGGCCGCGCAACGAACGCATCACACCGTCGAGCGAGTTCGAGATCGGAATCGGGTCACGGCTGTTCATGCGGGTGCCAATCACTCACGACCGTACCGGAGCGAATCTCGATGATCCGTTCAGGGTTCGCACCGGGCGGCAACGGCGACGCCGACGTGATCACCACCTGACCGGCGGGCAGATGACCGAGCAGGGCCGTCGACCGTTCGGGATCGAGCTCGGACAACACGTCGTCCAACACCAGCACCGGGGTCGAACCCGTACGTTCTGCAACCAGCCGATGCGCCGCCAGCCGCATCGCGAGTGCCAGGGTTCGCTGCTCGCCCTGGGAGGCATGCGTCCGCGCCGGTAAGCCGTTCAAACCGATCGCGAGTTCGTCCCGATGCGGGCCGACCGTCGACACACCTCGGCGCACGTCGCCGGATCGCGACTCGGCCAATGCCGCGACCAGCCCACCGGTGCGCCAAGCGGGCTCGTAGACCAGCTCGACCGGTGCAGCCTGCCCCGCGAGTTGCTCGTAAGCCTCGGACACCATCGGTTGGCAGCGCGCAACGAGCGTGGCACGAGCATGCCCGAGTGTGTCGCCGACCGCGGCGAGGCGAGCATCCCAGACGTCGAGTGTCATGGCGATCTCGGGCGTCAGACGGCCGCCGGCCTGCTTGAGCAGGCTGTTGCGTTGCCGCACCACACGATCGAGCTCGAGCCGCATCGCGTCGTAGCTGGTCTTCAACGCCACCAGAGCGTCATCGAGGAATCGTCGCCGATCCGACGGCGCACCTTTGACGATGATCAGATCGTCGGGAGCGAACACGGTGACGCGCATCACGCCCAACAGGTCACGGGTTCGCCCGAGCTTTTGGCGATTGATCTGTACTCGATTGCGGCCGACCCGTGACAGCTCGGCCTCGATCAGCACGTCGCGCCCGTCATCCTCGCGCACCGTCGCCCGAATGATGCCCAGATCAGCCCCGACGCGCACGAGCGCGTCCGGGGGTGCCCCTCGAAAGCTCGACAAGGTGGCCAGGTACGCCAGCGCCTCGGCCAGATTCGTCTTGCCCTGACCGTTGCGCCCGAGCACCGCGGTCGTGCCGGCGGTGAGATCGAACGTCGCCGACTGGTAGTTCCGAAAATCCACCAGCTCCAACCGCTCGACGATCATGGAGCACCGTGCCAGGTGCAGGCAACGCTGGAATGTGACCGCCTCACCGGGGTTGGTACCACCAGATTCGCGACCCTGTCAGGTGAGCCAGGATCGAGTTTTGTCGTGGCAAGGCGCGACGAGCCCGAATCGCCTTGCGGGCAACGAGCGGCGAGACGGAACGCAGCCAGGGCGGAACCCGGCCTCGCTCACGGGACGCGGACGGGCATGAGGAGGTAGAGATACTCGTCGTGCCCGACGCCGCGCAGGACGGCCGGCTTCATCGGGTCCATCGTGGCCAGGGTGACCTCATCGCCGTCGATCGCATCGATTCCGGCGGCGAGATAGTCGGGGTTGAACGCGACCGTCATCTCGGCGCCGTCATAGCTGGCGTCGATCTCCTCGGCCGCGTTGCCGACGTCCTGCGTGATGGCCGTGAGTTGCAGGGTGTCGCCACCGAGGGTCAGGCGAACCGGGGTCGAATCCTGAGCCAGGATCTTCACACGTCGCAGAGCCTCGAGCAGCGCGTCGCGGGCGACGGTGAGCACATTCGGGTACGACGAGGGCAGCAGGTTGCGGTAGTTCGGGTACTCGCCTTCGATCAAACGCGTCGTCAGGCGCGTGCCACCGACCTCGAAGACCGCCTCGCGCGCGCCGAGGCGTACCGTGAGTTCGGCATCACCGTGCAAGATGCGCTGGAGCTCGGCCAGCGCGCGCCCGGGGACGAGCACCTTTTGCCCAGCCGCCAGGATCGATGACTGCGGCAATTCTCGAACGGCGAGTCGATATGAGTCGGTGGCGACCAACTTCAATCCGTCGTCCTCCGATGCGATCAACACGCCGGTCAGCACCGCCCGCGCATCGTCGGTCGACGCGGCACGAACCACCTGTCGAAGTGCGTTCGCGACCTGGTCGCTGCTCAACGTCACCGGATCGGCATCGGGTTCGACCTGGGCCGGGTAGTCGCTCAACGAGAGCGGACGCACCGAGAACTGGGAGCGACCCGCGCTGATCGACATCTCGTCGTCGACCAGGCTGACCTCGACGCCACCCGCCGGCAACGCCTTCACGATGTCGGCCACGAGGCGCGCCGGGACCACCGCCGAGCCATCTCGATCGCTGTGGACCGGCACGGAGAGCCTGATCGTGAGCTCGAGGTCGGTGCCGGTCACCGTCAAGGCGCCGTCGTTGACGTCGAGCCGTACACCGGACAGCACGGGAAGTGTGCCGCTTCGGCTGGTGGCTGCGCGTCCGGCGGTTGCCAGTGCCTCGGCCAGGATTTCTCGTTCACAACGGAACTTCACAGTGCGGCCCTTCTCCCCAGTGATTGATATATGGAATTAGCAGTAGTAGTAGGTGCTGTGGATTGTGGACAACCCGATGTCTTCCCAGCGTAGAGGGTGGGCGGCTGCGCGCGGCCCCGTCCACCATGATCCACAGCTCGCGGATGACAATCATGTCGTTCGGTGGATGACCACCGGTTGTCCCCCGCGCGTCCCCGAGTTGTCCGAGTGCTTGTCCACATGATGTGTGCGTCGCTCCGGTCGCGCCGTAGGTGTCGGGTGGTAGCGAGCGTCGACATCACAGCTTCAACTTCTGCAACACGTCGGTGACCTGCTCGTAGATGGCCTTACGCTCGCCCATCTGACGTTGGATCTTCTCGACGGCATGGATGACGGTGGTGTGATCGCGTCCACCGAACAGTCTGGCGATGCTCGGATAGCTCAGGTCCGTCTGTTCACGGAAGACGTACATCGCGATCTGTCGCCCGGTGACCAGAGGGCGCTGACGGCTCTTGCCCTTCAACGCCTCGACCTCGAAACCCAGGATTCCGGCGATCTCGTCGAGCAGTTCGTTGTCGGTGCGGGGCTTGGCTTCGGTGTCGGTGAGCAGGTCGGCCAACTGCTGCTGTGCCAGCTCGGTCGTGATCGGCGCGCCGCTGAGACTGGCGTAGGCTGTGACCCGGATAAGGGCACCCTCGAGCTCACGGATGTTGGTGGAGATCTTGGAAGCGATGAATTCGAGCGTTGCCGCCGGGACCTTGACCCGTTCGCGTTCGGCCTTGTTGCGCAGGATCGCCAATCGGGTCTCGAGATCTGGCGGCTGGATGTCGGTGATCAGTCCCCACTTGAACCGTCCCCGCAGTCGTTCCTCGAGGGTCGGGATCGCGTCGGGCATCCTGTCCGATGACAGCACGATCTGCTTGTTCGCACCGTGCAGCGAGTTGAAGGTGTGGAAGAACTCTTCCTGCAGACCCTCTTTGCCTTCGAGGAACTGGACGTCGTCGATCAACAGCACGTCGATCTCGCGGTACTTGCGGCGCAACCCGGCCATCGAGTTGGATCGGATCGCGTCGACGTACTCGTTCATGAACGTCTCCGTCGACACGTATCGAACGACGTGGTGTTGGTAGTTGCTGTGCACGTAATGGCCGATCGCGTGCAACAGGTGTGTCTTGCCGAGCCCGGCCGAGCCGTAGATGAACAGCGGGTTGTAACTGCGCGCCGGGGTCTCGGCGACGCGCAATGCGGCTGCGAGGGCGAACTGGTTGGATGCGCCCTTGACGAACGTCTCGAACGTGTAACGCGGGTTCAGGCCCGCTTCGTCGAGTGCGTCGTCATTGCGGTCGCCGAGCCGGTCGTTCCGGACGCCGAGCCGGTCGTTTGCATTCGATGAGGCGATATTGGCCACAACGGCTTCGGTCGCCACGTGCTCGGATCCGCCGATGATCACGTCGAACACGCGGTCGCCGATGCCGATCTCTGCCATCGCGTCGGTGATCAGTGGCTGGTATCTGGTGAGGATCCGGTCGCGGGCGAGTGTGCTCGGGACCTGGATCACCAGCATCGTGTGATCGTCGTTCACCTGGGGGACGACCTCGGAGAATGTCGAGTACCACACCGATTCGGTGAGCTGGGCACGGAGCAGCTGCGCGACCGCTGTCCACACCTCCAGTTGATCACTCACTCGAACCTCCGCGAAACCCGTCGTCACGCACGTCCACACGGTTGTCCACAGGTGTGGACAACCCACATGTCGCGGCCAGGCGGTGCAACCTAGCACGATCGCGTCGGGCCCCGAAACCCGGTGGTTGCTGCTTCTGGCCGTGCGCGACATCGACACGTCGGTGCCCGATCGCCGGGGTGGTGGCGGATCGTGGACGTGCGAGTTGCTCACCACTCTCGCCCGCCCGCCCTGTCCGACCGGTGTGGTCGTCCCTCCACCGCATTCGATTCGATGGAGCTCGTCGCCGGACGGACCCGTCGACGCAGATTGCCCGTCGACCCGGATCGTCGACCCGGATCGTCGACCTGGTTGCCGCAGGCGGTTTCCTGCCCGTAGCATTGTCAGGTCGAGCTGGGCGATGTCTTCGTTCGGCCAATTGCATCAGATCGTGTCGACCTGGCACTGCATCCGGGCCGGGTACTCGAGGAGGACGACGTGAAGCGTACATTTCAACCGAATACACATCGACGTGCGAAGAAGCACGGGTTTCGCTCTCGTATGAGCACCCGCGCCGGTCGTGCCGTCCTCAAGAACCGCCGCGCCAAGGGCCGCGCCCGCCTGTCAGCTTGATCGGCAGGCTCCGCGATCGTCGCGCCTTTGCCCGTCTGGGCCGTGACGGTAGGCGGATCCGCCGTTCGGTCCTGTGGTGCACCTGGTGTCCCGATCCCGATTCGACAGCGACGTCCGTGGCGTTCGCGATCACTCGCGCGTACGGACCGGCTGTCCACCGCAATCGACTTCGTCGTCGGCTGCGAGCGATCTTGCGCGATCTGGACCGCAGCGACGAGTTGCCACCGGTGATGCTGTTGATCGGCCCGCGACCGACATCGATCGAACTGACGTTCGATCAGATTCGGGGGGATCTGACGTCGTTGGTGCACGAGATCCGCTCCCAACATCGAGCACTCGACTACAGCGCCTGATGCTGCGCTCGATCGAGTGGTACCAACGTGGCGCGCAGGGTCGGCCATCGCCGTGCCGGTTCTTCCCGTCGTGCTCGGAGTACGGCCACGAGGCGATCTCCGTCCACGGGGCCCGACGTGGGGGTTGGTTGACCGTCAAGCGGCTCGGTCGCTGCCGACCGTTCGGGCCGTCCGGCTTCGATCCCGTGCCGTTCCCCCGCGACACCGGCGATCATCACGACGATCACGACGATCACGACGATCGCGACCGTGTCCACACTGCCTCTGAGGAAGCCTGACCTATGTTCGCTGGTGTCTTCGAAGTTCCCGCTGCGCTGTTGGCTTGGCTGTATGCCCTGACCAGCGACTATGCGATCTCGATCGCGCTGATCGCGGTGATCGTGATGTTGCTGGTGACGCCCCTGATCCTGAAGAGCACCAAGGGCATGCTCGAGATGCAACGGCTGGCGCCAGAGATGCGCAAGCTCCAGAACGAACACCGCAGCGACCGTCAGAAGCTCAACGAAGAGATGATGAAGCTGTACCAGGAACACAAGGTCAATCCGATGGCCTCGTGTCTGCCGTTGGTCGCCCAGATGCCGGTGTTCATCATCATGTTCCGGATCCTGCACGGCATGACCTACGAGCCGGTGGGTGGCAATGCGGTCGTTGCCAGAGCGGTCCTGAACGCCGGCGGTGTCAGCAGCGATGTGCCGGTCGGATTCCTACCCCGGTATCTCTCGTCGAGCTCTGACTTGTACAAGTCGCTGGTCCGCCAAACCCACATGACATCGTTCGGCCTCGATCTGTCGGTTTCGCCGGCCGAAATGCTGGGCGAGAACTTCACACGCGGACTCGTCTACGCCGGCTTGGTCGCCGTGCTCGGCGGGCTCTATTTCTTCCAGCAGCGGATGGTCGCCGCCCGTGCCGCCGTGAGCCCGACGATGTCGCCGTCGCAGCAGAAGTTGATGCAGTATCTGCCGGTCGTGTTCGCGGTCTTCCAGATCTTCTTCCTGCTCGGTCTGGTCGTGTACTACATCGTGCAGTCGATTCTGCGAATCCTGCAGCAGTTCTACATCACGAAGCGCTTCTACCACGGCGACGAGTCGCTGGGGCGCCAAGCGCAGGCGGCCAGCGAGCGAGCTCGCGAGCTGTCGAAGAAGGATGGCGGTGGCGGTGGACCACTGGCACAGGCTCGTCGCGATTTGTCCGGGGCCAAGTCGTCGTCGCCCAAGAAGTCGTCGGGCAAGTCGTCGGGCAAGTCCAAAGACGGTGATGCCGCTGAACCGGTGGTCCGTCCGTCGAAACGCACGACGCCACCCAAGAACCGACCGACGCCGGCATCCAAGCGGTCGTCGGGTCGCCCCAGTGGCCGCCCGACCGGGCGCCCCGCCGGCACCGACAAACGCAAGAAGAAATAAGAGAAAAGAGAGACCATCTGATGGAATGGGTCGAAACGACTGCCAAGAGCCTCGAGGAAGCGAAGGATCTCGCGCTCGATCAGCTCGGCGTCGCAGCGGACGAAGCCGAATTCGAAGTCCTGGAAGAGCCCCGCAGCGGGCTGTTCGGTCGCACGCGTGGCGAGGCCCGGGTTCGGGCCCGGATCATGCCGGCGGCGGTGAGGCCCAAGCAGGAACGACGCTCCCGTGGGAGCAAGAGCAAATCGAACGGCACGACCGCTGAGGGCAAGGCCAACAAGAACGTGGCGGCCCGTCAGGAGCGGCCCGCGCCCGACCGTCCGAGCGCCGACGACACAGCTCGAACCGGCAGCGACAGCCGTGACGGCGCGCGCTCCGGCAGGCGTGAGCGCCCACAACGACCGAAGCAACACAAGGAGAGCCAGCGCATGGATGACCGGGATCAACGCGAGCAGTCGCCCGTTTCGCCTCAGGAGGTCGGTGATGCCGCAGTCGCATTCATGAGTGGCCTGGCGACCGCGTTCGGAGCGGAGGCCACGACCGAACTCGACGTCGACGGCACGAACCTCGAGGTCCGCGTCACTGGTGCGGATCTGGGTCTGATGGTGGGACCGGCCGGCCGCACGCTGATGGCGGTGCAGGATCTGGCCCGGGTCGCTTCGCAGCGTCGTCTCGGCGATCACGACACGCGCCTGCGGATCGACGTCGGTGGTTATCGCGAGAAGCGCCGCGAGGCGCTCGAGCGTTTCGCCGCCTCGGTGGCGTCCGGTGTGATCGAGTCGGGCACCCCCAAGGCGCTCGAGCCGATGTCGTCGGTCGACCGCAAGACGGTCCACGACGCGATCGTCGAGATCGATGGTGTCAGCAGCCACTCCGAGGGCGATGATCCAAATCGCCGGGTGGTCATCACGCCGGCCTGAGGCTCGTCGAGATGAATCCAGTTCTGCTCGAAACGCTGCGCACGGCGCAGCGTTTCGGCTTTTTCGGGCCACGGCCGATCGAGGAGGCAGCCGAGCACTCGCTGGATTTCGTGCGGGCCGTCGGCGAACTCGACGCGACGGCGCGGCTGGTCGATCTCGGCTCCGGCGGTGGGTTACCGGGCTTGGTGCTCGCCGACGCGCTCGCCGAGCCGACGATCGTGCTGCTCGACCGCCGTCAGAAGCGGACGGATTTCCTCGAACGCTCGGTGATCACCCTCGGCATGCGACACGTCCAGGTTCGCTGCGCGGACGTCAAGGTGCTGATCGACGAGGTCCGTCGCGGCGTGACGCCCGGGTTCGACGTCGTCACGGCTCGGGGCTTCGGTCCGCCCGAATTCACGCTCAAGTGTGCGTCTCGGTTGATCCGTCCCGGTGGGCGAATCGTGATCAGCGAGCCGCCGGCGGGAGACCGCTGGTCGGCGGAACTGCTCGGTGAGCTGGGCTTTTCCGCCGTAGCGAGCGGTCGGGTGCGAGTGTTCTCGCGTTCGATCGACCGCTCGGTTTGATGTTTCACGTGAAACAAGCCTTCCCGTCGGCCCCATGGGATGTCATCGCGCGATGAGCTCGCGCGATCGTCGTTCGCACCGAATTGTTTCCCGTGAAACATCCGGTTCCCCGCGACCGACACGGGTTTGTCTCGCCGGCACGGCAGGGTGAAGGCTGATTGCCAGACGATGCGGAGGGGCGCGACAGGCCCCGGTGAGGGGTGCTGATGATTCGCCGAGGGTCCGCGCAATTGCGTCGCCGAGCGACCAGACTATGTCCAATGGACGAAGCCGCCTTCGCACGACAGCCCGTGCGCCCTCTCCCCCGCGTTATTGCCGTCGCCAATCAGAAGGGCGGAGTCGGCAAGACCACCACGACGATCAACACCGGAGCTTGTCTGGCCGAGATGGGACTTCGTACGTTGGTCGTCGATCTCGATCCTCAGGGCAACGCTTCGACCGGTCTCGGGATCGAGAATCGGGGACTCGAGACGTCGATGTATCACGTGCTGATGCACGACGTCCCGCTCGAGAACTGCATCGAGCCCACCGACGTGCGGAACTTGTTCGTCGCCCCCGCCAGTCTCGATCTGGCAGGTGCCGAGATCGAGTTGGTGCCGGCGTTCAGCAGGGAGACCCGCCTCAGGAAGGCGATCGAGTCCGTGATCGACGACTACGACTACGTGCTGATCGACTGCCCGCCGACGCTCGGGCTGCTGACGGTCAACGGGCTGGCCGCGGCCAGGGAGGTGTTGGTACCGATCCAGACCGAGTACTACGCGCTGGAGGGTCTCGGTCAGTTGCTGCGCAACGTCGATCTGGTGAAGCGCAACCTCAACCCCGAGTTGGAGGTGTCGACGATCGTGTGTGTCATGTACGACGCCCGCACCAAGCTGTCTGACCAGGTCGTTCAGGAAGTGCGCGCCCACTTCGGTGACAAGGTCGTGCGCGCCGTCGTCCCCCGGTCGGTTCGTCTGTCCGAGGCGCCGTCGTTCGGGCAGCCGATCATCACGTTCGATCCCCGCTCGCGGGGTGCGGTCGCCTATCGCGATGTGGCAAAGGAGTTGCACTATGGCTCGGCGTAGCGGACTCGGTAAGGGGCTCAGCTCGCTCATACCCCCTGGCGAAACGGTGCCGGGGCAGTCGTCGGCCGGCGCGTATCTGCAGGAGATCCTGCTGGCCGCTGTCACGCCGAACCCGCATCAGCCCCGCGTCCACTTCGACGAGGAGTCGCTTGCCGAGCTGACCGCTTCGATCCAGCAGATCGGAGTGCTCCAACCGATCCTGGTCCGGCCCTCCGAATCAGGCTTCGAACTGATCGCCGGCGAGCGGCGGTGGCGTGCGGCGGGCCGCGCCGGCCTGGCGACGATCCCGGCGCTGGTGCGCGACACCGACGACCTCGCATCGGTCGAACAGGCGCTGATCGAGAACCTGCACCGCCAGGATCTCACCCCGCTCGAAGAGGCAGCGGCATATCAGCAGCTGATCGAGGACTTCGAGCTCACCCACGAGCAAGTGGCCGATCGCGTCGGTAAGAGCCGTTCGGCGATCACCAACACGCTGCGGCTGCTGGGTCTGCCGCCGGCGATCCAACGACTGCTCGCCGACGGCCAACTGTCGGCCGGTCACGCCCGCGCGCTCCTGGCAACACCGGATCGCGCCCTCCAAGAGGCGTTGGCGTACCGTGCCGCCGAGGAAGGCTGGACCGTACGCGGCGTCGAAGAGGCGGTCAAGAACGGCGGGGTCGCGGTTGCCGAGCCGACGGTCGACGAGGACATCCCGGCGACGCCCGCGCCGGGTCACGACGGTGCGGGGATCGCGCCGACCACCCGCCTGCGACCGCCCGGTCTGCTCGAACTCGAGGAGCTGTTGGCGGATCACCTCGCAACCCGGGTCAGCGTCCAGATGGGCGCCAAACGGGGGAGAATCGCGATCGATTTTGCCGATCTCGAGGATCTGGAGCGGATTTATCGATGCATGACTGGCGAATAGTCCGGACATATTGGGCCGTACATCGCATCGAACTCTGAACCGTCCGGTGACCTTGAATCACAGGGTGGGGAGAAATCTGTGGATAAACCGTCGACCAACGGCTGAATGGGCTCAACCTGTGGACAACGGTGAACCCGTCGCCCAGATTTCCAGGGCATCAACCATGGCCTGAACCAGGTCGGCGGCCTCGTCGAGGACCTCTTGCACCTGCCCGACCGTGAACAGCACCGCCGGCATGCGCGTCTCGCGGAGCACCTGGAGTCGCATACCCGTGACGGCGGGCTGCAGCTGGGTCCCGGCCTCGCGGCAGCGGTCGGCGATCGTCAGTGCCAACGAGCGGCCACCGGCCGATTCGAACTGGGGGACGGCGTAATAGTGGATGGTCGACGACACGTCGATCTGCGTCTCGAATCCGATGTAGACGTTGGCTGCGAAGCGGTTCGCCGCCGCCGCCTGGGCCGCCGCATCTGGCTCGTCGGACGCGATCACGGTCGCGCTGCGATGCCGGAGCGCTTGCACGAGTTGACGCGACAGGGCGCTCAAGCCACCGAACTGGCCCACCACGACACGCTGGTCGGCGAGCGAGCGGGCACCGGCGGTCAGGGCCTCCAACTCGCGGACGACGGTGATACCGGGGCCGCTCCCGCTCTGGCGGGCGAGCACCTCCACGGCGCGCACGGTGTCCGGGCCGCACACCCCGTCGACATACAGGCCGCAGTTGTTCTGGAAGTCGGTGAGCGCCCGGGCGGTCGCGGGACCGAAGATGCCGTCCACCCGACCCGAGTCGAAGCCGAGCCTCGCCAGGCCGGCTTGCAGCTCGGCCACGTCATCGCCACGCAGGTTCGGGGCGACGAGCATCAACAAGCGGTCGCCCAGCTTCCAGGAGGCCTCGACGAGCGCCCGCCACGTGTCCTCGTCGCACCGGCCGGACGATCTGATCCCGCGTCCTTGCTGGAAGCTCTTCAATGCGTGCTCGGTCGAGGCACAAAAGAACCCCGCCTCGACGCCTGCCGGGAGGAATCCGGCGGCTCCGAGCCGGCGCTGCAGATCGCGGATTGCGTCGCCGCGCTGACCGGGGATCAGCGGGAAGTAGCGAGAAATTCGTTGAGCTCCTGGAGGAGTGCACCCTTGCCCTTGGCACCGACGATCTTCTTCTTGACGTCGCCATCTTGAATGAGCAGCAGGGTGGGGATGCTCATCACGCTGTAGCGCATCGCGATGTCGGGGCTCTCGTCGACGTTGAGCTTGGTGATCGTGATCTGATCGCCGAGCTCACCAGCGAGTTCTTCGAGCACCGGTGCGATCTGCTTGCACGGACCACACCACTCGGCCCAGAAATCGACGAGGACCGGTGCCGTCGAACCGGCGACTACCTCGTCGAAGGTCGCACTGTTGAGGTTGGTGATGCCGTTGGCCATCGAGAACTTCCTTTGCTGAATCGCGGGGCGGCGTCAGTGTACCGACAGGAAACCGGACGGCAGGCGCATCTATTCCGGTCCCGGTGCCATGGCTCTGATCCGAGGGCGATCCCGGTGTTGTCAGTTCCGTGGCATCCGATCGACGGGCTTCGTGACCGGAACCAGCCTGGCTCGCGGTGCACCGGCGTGGGTGATGACGACCTCTTCGCCGCGCCCGACGTCGGAGATCAGGCGCTGCAGATCGGTCTTGGCGTTCAAGATGTCCACGGTGCGTATCGACGCCGATCGCCCCGAGCCGCGCCCATCGTGTGGGGACGCGGTGGCAGGTCGTTCGTGGGCGAGCTGATCGCGCACCGACAGCAACGTCGAGATCACGGCATCGAAGGCGTCTCGCCCAGGCGGCTCGAGTCCCGAGCTCAGCAGGCGTCTGGCGGCTTGGGACACCGACTCGTTGCGCTCGGCGGCGAGTGCCTCGAGCCGGACGAACAATTCGATCGGAACCCGCATCGACACGTGGCGTGATCGCTCGAGCCCGTCGCGCGATGATCGTTCGTCCGGCACCGGTTGGTCGTCATGTGGACGCTCGTCGATCGCCACCGCACCTCCGTCTCGATCGTTGGTTCAGGTGTCACACAGTGTAACACGAACAGGCGGACGGCAAGCTGTCCGGACATCATTCGAATCGAATCGGGCACGATGTCCGACCGCTGGCAAGTGCGCTGGAGGCATTGACGGGTGGACGGTCGCCATCTGTCACACAATGGAACACAATGGAACACACTCCGGATCGACGGTCACCGAACTGTCACGTGTTCGCCGTCATGCACGCTGCGAACGGCTGCCGGCTCAGCCGTGTTGCGCTTCGAGCCAGCGTTCTGCGTCGATCGCTGCCATGCACCCGCTGCCGGCGGCCGTGATCGCCTGGCGATAGGTGTGGTCCTGTACGTCACCGCAGGCGAACACGCCCGCGACGTTGGTGTACGTGGAGCCCGGCGCCGTGGTGAGGTACCCGTTGTCCTCCATGTCGAGCACGCCCTTGAACAGGTCGGTGTTGGGCCGATGCCCGATGGCCACGAACACCCCCGTCACGTCGAGCTGGCTGACCGTGCCGTCGACGGTCGAGGTGACCTGGATGCTCTCGACCTTGTCGGTTCCGTTGATCTCGCTCACCGTGTGGTTCCACAGGAACTCGATCTTCGGGTTCGCGAACGCCCGATCCTGCATGATCTTGCTGGCCCGCAGTTCGTCGCGGCGGTGGATCAGCGTCACCTTGTCCGCGAACTTGGTGAGGAAGGTCGCTTCCTCGATCGCCGAATCCCCGCCACCGACGACGGCGATGTTCTGACCGCGGAAGAAGAAGCCGTCGCACGTGGCGCATGTCGACAGGCCGTGACCGAGCAGCCGCGACTCGGCCTCGAGCCCCAGCATCAGCGACTGGGCGCCGGTGGACACGATGATCGAATGGCCCCGGAACTCCTGGTCGCGCACCCATACCTTGAACGGGCGCTCGGACAAGTCGACACGGGTGACCTTGTCGGTGAGGAACTCGGCGCCGAATCGCACGGCCTGAGCACGGAAGTTCATCATGAGCTCGGGACCCATGATGCCGTCGGGGAAACCCGGGAAGTTCTCGACCTCGGTCGTGAGCATCAGCTGGCCACCGGGCTGGTCGGATGTCGACGAAGGTTCACCCTCGATCACGAGTGGCTCGAGATTGGCGCGGGCGGCATAGATCGCCGCTGTCAGCCCGGCCGGGCCCGACCCGATGATGAGAACATTGCGGACGTGGTCGCTCATGGGAGTACTCCGAAGTGCTGGGAGGCAGGGTGCTGTGAGGTGCGGTGAGGTGCCGGGGCGTGGTCAGGCGTCGGTGGCGTGACGCTTCGACATCAGGAACATGCCCAGCAACGTCAGGATTCCCCCGACGATGAAGTAGCTGAGGTACACCGACTTGTCCCACTCGAGCCAGATGTCGAGCAACGACTGCAAGCCACGTGTACCGATGATCACCATGAGCACGATCGAGAACAGTCCGAGGAACAGTCCGAGCAAGCCGAACACCACCCCACGAACCACCTTGATGGCGTTGTTGGTGGTCTTGTCCCGAATGTTGCCGATGAACGTCGTGATCTGTTCGGCGAGATCGGGTGCCCAGTTGGGGTCGGTCAGCGGATTGCCCGGCATCCCAGAGACTGTAGTGGGCCCGGGGCGATCTAGAACAGTGGGCCCTCGACCAACACGGTGCACGTGGTCGGATCGATGGCGAGCACGATCCGCAGCTCGGTATCGACGGCAACCAACACGGGGGTGGGGTCGCCGTCGAACACGTACTCCGTCTCGCCGAGGATGCGAGGCTGCGTGCAACGCGTGTTGGGTGTCGGACCCAACACGCCCGTGGCCTCGAGTTCGAGCAGACGGGTGCCGAACGAGCCGAGCTCGGCCTCGTTGGTGACCGGCTGGTCGAAGTCGATGTCGGGACGCAGAGACGGATCGTGCAAGGCCTGATCCGACGCCGGGGCCGCGCTCGCGGTGTCGCCTCCCGCAGCGGCAATCGTGGCATCGGCAGCGTCGTCGCTCGCACCGGTCGGTGCGAGCTCGGCGGCGCTCAGGTCGCCGGCGGTCGTCGTGTTCGCCTCGTCACCTTCGGCGACTTCCTGCAAGCGGTCGATTGCGCCACCCGACTGATCCTCCGTCACGGCCGCATCGGATCCGGCGGAGTCGAGATCCGAGTCACCGCCCAGCCGGTTCGCGACCACCAACCCGAACGCTCCGACTGCGACGAGCGCGGCAGCGATGCTCAGTGCCCGGGCGTAGGTCGGACGGCGCCGCATCGTCCTGACGACAGCGGATCGATCGACCAGGCGAGCCCGATGCAGTCTCGATTCGAACACCGCCATCGCCGCGTCGAGCGCACGCTCGCGGGCCGAGTCGGCAGGCGACTCGACATCGCTGACGGCGACGCGGAGCGCGACCATTCGAGCGACCTCCGACATCACATCGGGATCGGCTTCGGCGAGGGCACGTTGGTCGGCGGTGGCTTCACCGTCGACGTACACGCTGGCAAGGAGATACTGGGCGTCGTTCATGGCTGTGTGGGGGAGTTGTGATTTGGACGTTCGCCGGGGTCGTCGCGGTTCCCGAGTTTGTCGATCAATAGCCGACGCCCGCGAGCGATTCGTGACTTGACGGTGCCGAGCGGGAGGTCGAGCGCCGCTGCGATCTCGGCATAATCGAGGTCGGCGACGTCTCGCATCACGACAGCGACCCGAAACTCCTCGGGGAGCTCGGCGAGCGCAGCATCGATCGCGATGCGGTCGACGACCCCGTCGACGTGGCGATGGGCGAGCTCGTCGGCGGGCTCGCGATAGGGGGCGTCGGCGTCGTCGACCACGACGTGCAGCTGGGGTCGCCGTTTGCGTTTACGCAGCTCGTCGAGCGCCGTATTCGTCGCGATTCGATACACCCAGGTGCCGAACGCAGCGCGACCATCGAAGCGATCGAGATTGCGCACCACCCGAATCATGGCTTCTTGGGCCGCGTCGTCGGCATCGCGTGTGGTGCCCGCGATCCGTCGGCAAACGGCGTGGACACGGTCGTAATGGCGACGCAGCAGCTGATCCATCGCGGCCGCGTCTCCACGCACGGCGGCGGCGACGAGTTGATCGTCGGTCGGGACTGCGGTGCTCACGGCTGGTAGTAGATCTCGCCGAGCCGACCCCGGTATGGGTTGGCGGTGGTGCACGACTCGTCGGGACCGAGCTCGCGCAACCAGACGAGCAGGTAGGTCGCCGCGACGTCGACCTTTGTCTCGACGATCCCGGGTTGCTCACCGGACAGGGCGGAACCGACCTGGTCCCACGCGTCGAGTTCGGCGGGCGCGGCCTCGGTCGTCGCGGCGTAGACGTCGATCTGGTACGGCGCGTTGAGGGTGTGGAACGACAGAGTGCCCGGCGACGGCGCGGCGAGGTCGAGGATCAGTCCGACACCGCGTTTGCCACCCATGTACTGATTCTGGTAGCACTCCGTCGCCCAGGCGGTGCTGTCGCTGCCATCTGCGAGCGCCAGAGCGGCCTGAGCGTCGTTCTCGGTTCCGTTCGTACCGTCCGGATCCCACGCCCGCGCACCCACGATCTGTGAGGCACCCTCCGGTACCACGACGTCGCCGGTGACCTGCGTGGGGTCGACCGCCGCCGCGGTGCTGGCCGTTGCGTCCGGTACCAGGGTGGTGTCCGTGAGGCCGTTCGGGTTGTCGCCGCGATTGACGCGCACGAACAGGAGGCCGGCGACGATCAACGCCACCACCAGCAAGCTGGTCACAGCGATCAGCGACGGTGTCCACCGTTGCTGGTGCTGCCGGGCCGGCGTGCCACGAATCGGTGTCGGTGCCGGTGGCGTGTCCTCGCGGCGCGGGATCGCTCGCGGGGTGGAAGTGTCACCGGAAGGGCGCCTCGCACTCTGGCGGGAACGGGTGACCGGTACGGCGCCCGACACGTGCGGGTCTCCGGGAATGCCGGGGCCGGCACCGAGCGCACGCTCCGGGGGATCGGCGATGCGGGCGGGCGGTTCGGCCGGGGTGCCGTCGATGTGCGGTGGGGTCGTGTCGACAGCGAGCAGCGAGCTGCGCAGGTCGGCTCCGCTCTGGGGGCGATGCGCCGGATTGCGGGCGAGGGTCTTGTGGATCAGGTTGACCAGACCGATCGGCAGGGTGGGACGCAGATGGCCGAGGTCGGTGGGATCGCGCTGCAATCGGGCGAGCGCCGTGTCGGCGTCTGTCTCGCCCAGGAACGGCACCCGACCGGCGAGGCACTCGTACAGGACGAGCCCGAGCGAATACAGGTCGGCACGCCCGTCGAGCTTTCGGCCCCGCACCTGCTCGGGTGACAGGTACTTGGCCGTACCCATCATCACGTTGTCGCTCGTGAGGTCTTCGTCGCCGGGGTCGAGCCCCTTGGCAATGCCGAAGTCGGTCAGCAGGACCCGACCATCGGAGGTGACGAGGATGTTGCCGGGCTTGACGTCACGATGCACGAAACCGGCACGATGGGCCTCGTCGAGTGCACCCGCGATGGCCGCGCCGATGTGGATCGTGAGTTCGGGGCCGAGACGCTTCTGTGAGTCGAGCAGTTGACGAAGGCTCTTGCCGTCGACGAGCTGCATCACCACGGCCTGACGGCTCTCGTGTGCCACGACGTCATGCACCGTCACGATGTTCGGGTGGCTGAGGCGTGCCACGGCGATCGCCTCGCGTCGGAACCGTTCCGCAACCACGGGATCACCGGCGAGATTCGTCTTGAGCCACTTGACGGCGACCTTGCGATCGAGGTCGTTGTCGGTCGCGACCCACACCTCGGCCATCCCGCCCTGACCGATGCGTCGCTCCAACCGGTACCGGCCCGCGAGCAGTTCACCTGCTGGAGCGTGTGGGGGAGTGGCGGCGCTCGAGGGCATGATCGCACGTCACGCTAGTGGTGTTGAGCGGACGCGAACCGTCATTGTTCCGCGACCACGCTCGACGGACCACGTCGGGAGCAGGATCCGGGACGGTCTGGTGCGACGGGCGATCGGGTGCGATCGGCCCCCGATGTCGTGCACGGCCGGCGCGCCGATGGGCGGATTCGTCGATCGGGATCGTCAGTCGGTGACGTCGAAGGCGACGCCGATCGTGCCGCGACCGGCGTGGGTGCCGATAACGGGGCCGATCTGACCGATCACGATCTCGCCCGAGTGAAAGGGACGCAGCATGTCGACGAATTCGTCGACGTCACTGCAGTCGGCGTGCAGCACGGCGAGATCGCTGATCCGACCCTCGTACTGACGAACCTTGTCGACGAGGAACTTGAGGGCCTTCGACCGGGTGCGCTGTTTGCCGCCCTGCTCGACCTGTCCGTCGATCACCTCGATGATCGGCTTGATCGCGAGCGCGGTGGCGAGCAGCGCCTTGGCATTGCCGATGCGCCCGCCCTTCTTGAGATTCTCGAGCGTGTCGAGCGCACCGAACACGTGGGTACGGGCCGCCCGGTCGCGGGCGAGCGCCTCGACATCTTCGAGGGAAGCACCGTCGGCAGCGAGCCGGGCGCACGCAAGCACGATCGTGCCGACGCCGAGGCTGACGCTGCGGCTGTCGACGACCCGCACCGGAATCAGATCGCTCACCGAGCGCGCCGCCAACTCGGCGCTCTGCAAAGTTGCGGAAAGGGCGCCGGACAGCGAGACGACGACGATGCCGGTGGCGCCCTCTTCGGCCAGGCTGCGGTAGACGACCTCGAACTGGCCGGGCGCCGGCGCGGCGGTCTCTGGCAGCGTGTCCTGTCGGGAGCAGCGGGCCCAGAACTCGTCGGTGGAAAGCTGTTCGCGATCGATGAACTCCTCGTCACCGAAGCGAATCGACAGCGGTACGACACGTACGCCGAGCTGGCTGACGACGGCCTCGGGGAGGTCGCAGGACGAGTCGGTGACGATACGGATGCTCACGGGGACGTGATGTTACTCGGGTGCCGGGGTCGACGGGATCGGCGGTGTCTCGGCGGTCGGCACGACCTGCGCCGGGTGCCGATCATGAGCGGCCTCGATGTACGCCTTGCGCGCTGCCTTGCGGCGACGCCGGAAGTAGCTGAACCACCACGACGCCAGCACCAGCAGCGCCCCGACCGTGACGAGCCGGCCGAGCCCGGTGAGCGTGCTGACGCGGGCCGTGAGCTCGACCGGGCCGGTGAGCCGATTCCCGGCGGGCGTCAGCACTTCGATCTGGACCGGAAAAATGCCGTTCGATCGCGCGGTAGCCGGGATCGACACGACGGTGATCGTGTTGGGTTCGAGCGTCGCCTCGACGAGATCGGCAGGGAAGTTCAGCTTCTCGGCGGTGAGTCGCAAGGCCACCCGCAGCGGTGTCGGGCCGGTGTTCTCGATCCGCACGGGGATGTCGGTGGATCGTCCCGTGATCGTGAACGAGAAGACCTCCGGCGGTTCGACGGAGGTGCGGATCTCGGTGAGCTCCGTCTCGACGGCATCGATCAGATTCATTGCCGCAGTGGTGTCGAGGCCGGTCGACAACGCCCGCCGGATGGTGTCGTCCCACTCGGCAGGACGGGCGTCGGTGTCGGGCAACATGGACGAGATGTCACCCATCCGCAGCCGGGTCGCATTGATTCGTTGCACGCGACCTTCGATCGAGACGGCCGCTCGGTCGTCGAGCGTCACGACGACGGGTGCTCCGCCGACGAAGAACGAATTGGTGATGTCCGGGTCGGGGACGTTTCTGATCGTCTCGAACGAGTAGTTGGGATGTTCGGCGACGAGCGTCTCGAGGACGGCGAGCACGTCCGGTTCGGGGGGGCCGAGATCGCTCGACGTGAGCACCATCGTCCGCAGGTCCGGGTCGAGTTGATATCTCATCGCGCCCGTGATCGCCATCAGGTGAACGGCCTGCTCCATCGGCGACGTCGCGGGATCGTCGGCGGGGCCGAGCAACTCATTGATGGGATCGGCCACCAGCAGGCGCATCGTCGATCCGTCGGGAAGCTGGGCGTTCAACAACAGCGATGTGTCGGTCAGCACCCCGAGGTTGCCCCCGAAGTCGGCGTACCGATCGAACGGCACGACGAGCAACGGGATACCGATGTCGCGGAGCAATGCTGCCCCGTCAGGGGTCACTCGACTCGTGGTCGGCCAGGCGCTGCGGCTGACGGTCTGGGTTGGGAACGCGACCGTCAGGGCTGCCTCTCCGTCGCGGAAGCGAGTGTCGAGTTCACCGGCCAGTCCGGCGTCGGCGGCCGCCGACGGATCGAGCGGCATGTCAGGCAGCGCGATGAGTTCGTCGTTCGGGTCCAATGCCGTGCGCAGTCGGGCGGCGAGCGCCGGATCGTCCGCCAACACCGTGCGCACCAGTGTCGGAGGTATCGCCGCAGTGATCGGCGCGAGCGAAGAGGCTGCCAGTTTGGCGATCGCCCTCAGCCCTGCTCGCGCCTCGGCCAACTCAGCGGTTGTGGGGTCGGGGCCGGGGTCGGTGAGCGATGCGAGCACGGTGAAGTGAAACGGTCCCCGACCAGGTCCGGCGACATCGACGATCTCGATGAACGTGGTGTGTTCGGACACCACCGTCGTGTCGCGCTTGATCCGCACCGTGATCGGGTACACACCGGGCTCCAACAGATCGAGCGCATCGAAGTCGGGGACATCACTGCTGATCGGCAGGTCGAAGGCGAGTCGACGTTGACCGGTCTCTTCATCGAACCGACTCACGGCATCGAGTTCGCGCTCGAGGATGTCGATGACCGGGCCGGGGTCGACGGCCAGGGCACGGTCGATGCCGGCGCGCGTGGTGATCCGGGCGTGGGCCAGGATCTGCACGATCATCGTCGGACCGGGGTCGACGGTGGTCGTCGTTCGCCGCGGCTTCACCGTTGTGTCGACGCCCTGACTGGTGGGTGGGGCAGTGGTGCCCACGGCCGAGCCCGCCGGGACGGTGGTGGTCGTGGTGGTCGTGGTGGTCGTGGTGGTCGTGGTGGTCGTCGGAGCGATCTCGGGCACGTCGGCGGTGACGATGTACTCGAAGCGGGCCTGTGACCCGGGTCTCACGGCGTAGGTCTGCGACATCAGCACCAGCCCGCCGGTCTCGACCTGTGACCGAACCGGCTGGTCTCGAGCTGTTGCGCCCACGACGCCGATCGCGATTGCGATCACTGCCAGCACCACTGGTCGCTTCATCGTGGACTCACCTGGCTCGCGTCATCGGGTACGCCGTCAACCGTCGAGCCGTCGTCCGGCGATGATGAGCTCGTCGTCGAGCGCCTCGAAGCCGAGCTGTTCGTACAGGCTGAGCGCTGCGACGTTGGAGACGCCGGTGTTGACGTAGGCCGCGGCCAGCCCCCGGCGATGCATCCATTGCAGCGAGTCGACCACGAGATCGTGGGCGATGTGTCGGCGGCGGAACGCCGAGCCAACCGACAGCCGCTGTAAGTACCCGCTGTCGAGTGCCGCTCCGGAGATCGCGAAGCCGGCGACGGTGCGGCCGACGCGCACCAGCCGGGCGCGGTTGTGGGGTGTCGCGCGCCTGATCTCGCGCAAGCCGGCGATGTCGTTGCCCCACATCGGTCCGAAGGCGTCCTGATCGACCGCAACGGCGCTCGACAGGTGCCACGGGTGAAACGGACGGGTTCGATGTCCCGTTGCGGACGACGTCGACGCGACCGCGTCGCCGAGGTCACGCCGCAACAGCATCAGCCGGTCGATCGTCTCGAACCCGGCCTGATACATGATCTCTGCGACACGCGGGAACAGGGCCGAGGTACGAATCGTCCGTGCGCCCGAGCGTCGAGCCTGCTCGAGGGCCGCGCTCACCGATGCCGGCGTCGGCATCACGAGGTGGTCGACGTAGATCAGGTGGGCGACGGTTCGGTCGTTGGGCCAGCGCCGCAGGCGCCACATGCGCGCCGCCTCTTGCTCCGTCCGCACGACCGACCCGTTCACGGGCTCGACGGTAGTCGGGCAAGCCCTCGTTCGCCCGACGTGGCGCCCGAAGGGCGCAGCAAAGTTTGCACGTACGAGACGGAGTTCCCGAGTCGGAGCCCGATGGTGGACTGGCCGGTATCGGCACGACCGACCCACGAGATCGTCGCGGACACAGTCGCAGACGTGGTCCCGGAGGTGGTCGCGGAGGTGGTCGCACTAGCCTGATCGAGCCATGATCCCGGACCGTTTCGCTCCCGTTCTCGCCGAACTGGCACCGCTCGCCGAGCGGTTTTCCGTGGCGGGACACCGCCTGTACCTCGTCGGCGGAACCGTGCGCGACCTGATGGTCGACTCCGGGCGGACCGATCACGATCTCGATCTCAGCACCGATGCCCGCCCGCCGGAGATCAAGCGATGTCTGGGCGGGTGGGCGGACGCGCTCTGGACGCAGGGCGAGCGCTTCGGCACGATCGGTGCCAAGTTCGGGGATCGCACGTACGAGATCACCACGTTCCGGGCCGAGTCGTACACCGATGACTCGCGCAAGCCGCATGTGACCTACGCAGACGACGTCGAGACCGATCTCAGCCGGCGCGACTTCACGGTCAATGCGATGGCGCTCGAGCTCACCGCCGGTGCGGCTCCGATGCTGGTCGATCCCCACGGTGGTGCGCTCGACTTGATGAACAAGGTGTTGCGTACACCCCTGGGGCCCGAGATCAGCTTCAGCGACGATCCGCTGCGGATGCTGCGGGCGGCGCGGTTCATCGCCGGTCTCGAGCTGCAGCCGACCGAGCAGCTGGTATCGGCGGTGACTTCGATGGCCTCGCGGCTCGACATCGTCTCGGCCGAACGAATCCGTGACGAGTTCGACAAGTTGATGGTCGTCGATCACCCCGGGGCCGGCTTGTGGTTCCTGTTCGACACCGGTCTGTCCGATCGATTCCTTCCCGAACTGTCGGCGATGCGCCTCGAACACGATCCGATCCACCGTCACAAGGACGTGCTCTCCCACACGATCGCGGTGGTGGAGAACGTGCGGCCGATGGCCGAACAGCCCGCTGCGCGCCCCCCGTTCGACTTTCGCATCGTCCGGCTGGCCGCGTTGTTTCACGACATCGGCAAACCTCGCACCCGCGGCCACCAGGAGGGCAAAGGCACCACGTTCCACCATCACGATGCGGTGGGCGCCCGAATGACGAAGAAGCGGATGACCGAACTGCGTTATTCGAACGACGACGTCGCCAAGGTCACGGCGCTCGTCGCGCTGCATCTGCGCTTCCACACGTACCGCCTCGGATGGTCGGATTCGGCGGTCCGCCGGTACGTTCGCGACGCCGACGATCTGTTGCACGAGCTCAACGTGTTGACGCGTTGTGACTGCACCACCCGGAACGAACGCAAGGCGCAGCAGCTGTCGAAACGGATGGACGACCTGGAGGAGCGGATCGACGCGCTCGCCGATGCCGAGGAGCTGGCGGCGATCCGCCCCGAGCTCGACGGCAAGGCGGTGATGGATCATCTGGGCCTCGCCCCAGGGCGCGAGATCGGTGAGGCGCTCGACTTCCTGCTCGAGATCCGCCTCGAAGAAGGCCTGATCGGTGAGGCGGAATCGAAGGCGCGCCTGGACGCGTGGTGGGCCCGGCGCTCGAGTTGACCCACCACCGGCGTCCGGTACCGAGCGTCGACGGTCGCCGGATCCGCGACGCCGCGAGCGACCGTATCGCCGATCCGACCGCTGAACCCGATCTAACCTCGTCGCGTGAGCAGTACAGCGGACGCCCTGGTGATCGCCTTCGGCGCGGTCTCGATCGTGCTGTTGACGCTCAGCGTCCGGAACACCCGTCGGCAGGCCGAGCGGATGCGCCGCCAGCTCGAGGCGGTTGAGGCGGCCGAGAGCGAAGTCCGCAACCTGCTCGACGAACTACCCGAAGCGGTTCTGCTGATCGATGCCGATCACATCGTCCACAGCATCAATGCCGCCGCCCTCTCGCTGTTCGACCTGAACCGCAGCGAGCTGATCGAGAGCGACCTGCTCGATCACACCGACACCGACGAACAGCCCGCCCTCGAGGTCGCCATTCGGCGGGCGTTCGAGGGCGACGACGTCGAGCCGGTCCAGATCGAGGTGCACGGGGGCGCGATCCAGCGGGTGATCGTCGAGGCGTCGTTCCATCTCCCACGCCACAGCCCCGTGTTCGATCGCGAGCGCCGCCTCGTGGTACGCCTGCGCGACGTCTCCGAACGCGAGCAGCAGAGCCGGGCTCTCCAACAAGCGCGCCGCCGCTTTCACCAGGCGTTCCAGTCGGCTCCGACCGGCATGGCGTTGGTGAGATTGGACGACGGTCGCATCGTCGACGCCAACCAGTCGCTGGCGGAGATGTTGCGACGCGACGCGAACGAGCTCGTCGGATGCACGCTGCGCGAGTTCACCCATCCCGACGACGTGCGCGCGGCCCAGCCCCACCGTGCTCGACTCGAGCTCGGCATCGTCGACTCGTTCCGGATCGACCAGAGGTACCGCCGCCGCGACGGCGAGTTCATCTGGGCGCGGACGCGGGTGTCGACCACCGAGGACGACGGCGTCATGCTGGCGATCACGCACATCGAGGACGTCACCGAACAGCGCCGTGCCGCCGAGCAGCTGCGTTACGCGGCGCGCCACGATGAGTTGACCGGTCTGCCGAATCGCTCATATCTGATGCACATCCTCGAAGACCGTCTCGCGACGGCGGAGCTCGACTCGATCGCAGTGCTGTTCGTCGACCTCGACCAGTTCAAGGTCATCAACGACAGCCTCGGCCACGAGGTGGGCGACGAGTTGATCCAGCTCGTGTCGGACCGCCTGCGGTCGGTGCTGCGTGACGACGACGTATTGGCACGTTTCGGCGGTGACGAGTTCGTCGTCGTGCTCGCCGGTGACCCCGTCGATGTGGCCGAGCGCCTACGACGGGCGGTGCATCCGCCGATCGTCATCGGCGAGCACGAGATGTTCGTGACCACCTCGATCGGTTACTGCTCGAACTACGACCCGGGAATGTCACCCAACGATCTGCTCCGCGATGCCGACGCCGCCATGTATCGCGCCAAGGCGCGTGGACGTGACTGCGTCGAAGCGTTCGAGGCCGGCTCGCACGAGACGGGTGTGCAGGCGCTGCGCACCGCCGGCGAGTTGCGGCGCGGAATCGAACGCGGTGAGATCGTGCCGTACTTCCAGCCGATCGTCGATCTCGAATCGGGGCGCGTGATCGGATACGAGGTGCTCTCCCGGTGGCTGCATCCGGATCGGGGAATGCTGCCTCCCAGCGAGTTCCTGCCGCTGGCCGAGGAGAGCGGTCTGCTCGTCGATCTGGGAGCGCAGATACTTCGCGACTCGCTGTCGCAGCTCGCTCGGTGGCGCGCCACGGGCCACCCGTTCGCGAACTGCACCATCTCGGTCAACGTCGGCACGCGCCAGCTGGTCGACCCCAACTTCTACGACACGGTCACCGAGACGCTTGCCGAGACCGGGGTCGACGCCGACTCACTGTGGTTGGAGATCACCGAGACCGCCCTGCTCGCCGATGTCAAGGCGGCCACGGTCGCGTTGCGCGAGCTGCGCAGCCTCGGGTTGCACCTGTCGGTCGACGACTTCGGCACCGGCTACTCATCGCTCACGTATCTGAAGAAGTTCCCGGTCGAGGCGATCAAGATCGACAAGTCGTTCGTGTCGGGCCTGGGGATCGAGCAGGAGGACTCGACGATCGTCGAGGCGGTGGTTCGGCTGGGTCAGTCGCTCGGGCTCACCGTCGTGGCCGAAGGCATCGAGTCGCCGTTGCAGCTCGGTCGCCTCCGCGAGCTCGGTTGCGACCGGGGTCAGGGCTATCTGTTCGGCCGGCCGCGTCCCGCCGCGCTGGTCGAGGCCGAGCGCGCCGGCGTCTGACGCGATCGGCCGGATCGATCAGGTCGCCGCGCGTCAGCCGGCGGGGTCCATGATCCGGCCGGTGAACAACGTGGCGCCGCTCACGCCGTCGACGATCCGGAACAGGAACGGACTGTCGAGCACGACCGGCACGGGTTCGAGGGCCGGCGCACTGGTGGCGATCATCACCAGCACCGTCGCGGCAGCGGCTTCGATGCCGGTCTCGTCGACCGAGAGCCAGGTCTGGTGGAGCGCCTTGTCGAGCACCAACTTCGGGTCGTCGGCGATGCCCAGCAGGTTGCCCTCGGCGAACGGTGCGGTCAGCCCGATGCCCTGCAAGACGTCGGTCAACGCGACGTCGACCCGTGTCTCGAATCGCGGCACGACCAGCTCGGCGCCGCTGGTCGCGTACTGGTCGAACTCGGACAGCACGCTCGGGAGCGTGTCCGCGACCTCGTCGAAGCGGCCCTCGTCGGGGAGCACGACGTCGAGGCGAACGTTGCCGACGAGTTGCTTCGAAGCTGCCACCCAGCCGTCACCGCTGCCCGAACGATCACCGAAACCATGCATGAACGGCACGGTGACGGACGATCCGTCGTGCAACGTGAACTCGTCGTCGACCGTCGCCTCGGCGACGAACTGGCTCTGCCAAGACGCGCGCAGGAGCAGGGCGTTGACCAGCGCCAGCTTGGTCTCGGGCGCGAGGTCGCTCGCGCTCACCAGATCCGTGATGTGGTCGTCGGTGGCGTCGGCGATGAACTCGTTGATCCGATCGGCGGCAGCCATCTGATCGACCAGGAAGTCGAGCTCCTCGATCACGGCTCCGTAGTTGGTGCCGACGACATCGAGGTAGGCGGGCAGGAACGGATAGTCGGGCTGCACGAACGCGGCGTTGGCGATGCGGGCGACGAACTCACCCGGATCCTGCTCGTCGTCCGGCCCCGGCAGCTCTGCCACCCGCGCCTCGAGCTCTCGCGACAGGGCGTTCATGGAAGCATGCCAGGCGACCGGATCGTCGATGTGCAGCAGGGTTCGCAGTTGCGTCTGAGCGTCGCCGGTCGCACCGGGCTCGAGCATCGCGAGCGCGATCGCGATGCTCAGCGGCGAGACCACCACGTTGTCGGAGGGGTCGGCGAGAGTTGTCGACCCGGCGAACACCTCGTACCCGAATGCGGTCACCGCCTCGCCGGCGATCGACGGTGACTCCGTCGACACGAGGCGGGCGGGCATCGCGATCGGCCCGCCCGGCCCGGGAACGTCGACGGGCTCCGTTGTCTCGGCCGCCGTAGTAGCCGGTGGGGTGGTCGACGGCTCGCTCCCGTCTGGGGGCGAACCGGTCGGGCCCTCGGACCCGCACGAAACGGCGACCAATCCGAGTGCGACGGGAACGGCGATGCGCGCGAAGTACCTCATGTTCATTGGACGCTGCAGCGCCGGCCGCGGTTCCCGCCCGGGTTGTCGCCGGGGCTCAGTCGCCCTCCTTGCGGGCCCTCAGCACGAGCGTGGTCGGAACCGGGGAGATGTCACTGACCCCCAGCTCGAGGATGTGGTCGACGCGGAAGTTGGCGCGGTTCAAGTGCATGTGCCAGTCACCGATCGTGCGCCCGACCGTGCCGTAGGGGTGCACCTTCGATCCGTACTCGTCGGTGCTGTAGACACCTGCGAACGGATGCGGCACCGAGATCACGAACGGATGGCTCGACTTGAGCACACGGTGCACCTGACGCAGTTGCCGGCTGAGATCATCGACGTCGACGAGGGTGTGGTTGGCGACGACGAGCTCGATCGATCCGCTGGTGGCGAACCCGAGATCGGCCGGGTCGCCGACATGACATTCCACGGTCACCTCCGCGCTGGTCGCGGCGGCCCGAAGACGATCGACAGCGGATTCGTCGGGGTCGATCGCGATCGCCTTCGCCCCGGCCAGGGCAAACGCGATCGCGTTCAACTCGCGACTGATACCCAGCTCGATCGCCCGCTTTCCGCCACTGATGTCACCGCAGAGTCGGAGCTCGCGATCGTCTGGGATGTCGCGTCCGAAGGAGATGGGAGAGGTCGTCACGGGGTCCAGTCTCGCGGATCGCTAGCCTGAAGCGATGGGTTTCTCGGTACGAGCGATGCGGGGCGGCGAAGAACGCCGCGGCATCGTCGACCATCGTCTGGCCCGACGGATGCTGATCAACCAAGTCCGCCTGGGGCGCATCAGCCGCACCGAGGTGTGCGACGCCCATCCCGAGTTGATCCGCGCCGCCCGCAACGTGGGCACCGAGACGGTCGCCGACTGCCCGATCTGCGAAGACGACAAGCTGCGGATCATCACGTACGTGTTCGGTCATCGGCTGCCCGCATCAGGTCGATGCGTCACCACGAAGAAGGAATTGCGACAGCTCGGTGTCCAGGCGCAAGGCGAGCTGACCGCCTACGTGGTCGAGGCGTGCCCACAGTGCCGCTGGCATCATCTGTTGCGGGTCCTGCCGCTGTAACCATCTGTACGACGTGGCCGTCGGCAACCGAACGCCGACCGACGAAGCCGGTCCGGCCTGACGTCACCTCGGTGACGACGGCAGCGCCGCCCGGTGCTGCGGCGCGGCGATCGCGATCAACCGCTCGGCGCGTTCGGCATCGGAGGCGCCGCGTAGATCGGCGACGCCGTGCTCGGTGACGACCACGTCGATGTCGCTGCGCT
Organism: uncultured Acidimicrobiaceae bacterium; assembly: GCA_963701575.1. Taxonomy (GTDB): domain Bacteria; phylum Actinomycetota; class Acidimicrobiia; order Acidimicrobiales; family Ilumatobacteraceae; genus Ilumatobacter. The sequence goes on along the minus strand of CAVPAQ010000018.1, from coordinate 328,498 downwards.
GTGTCGACACGACGTCGACCCGGCCGACGACCGTCGATGCACCGGCCGCGGAGGTCGACCGGACGGCGATGATCGACAGGCCGCCGCGGGATCGGGACGCGCCCGTGCAGAAGTCGGAATGGCCGCCGACCGCTGCGATGACCCGGGATCCGACCCGTTCCACGTTGACCGAGCCGTCGAGGCCCACTTGCAGCGCTGTGTTGCAGCCGACGAAACGAGCGATGGAGGTCAGCGTCGACAGGTCGTGGGTGATGCTGGCCGACGTCAGCTCGAGCATGTCGGCGGCGGCGAGCGAGCGAATCGGTTGGCCTCCCCACGTGTAGGCGGCGACCGCCGGCGCGGCGAGCAGGCCACGCGTGTGGAGTGACGCCATGGCGTCGGTGCACAGCCCCGACCAGATCCGCACCGGCCGATCGAGGGCGCGGGCGATGCCTTCGCCGATCCCGCCGGGACCGAACTGCAAGGTGGCATCGTCGGGAATCAGCTCGGCGACGAGTCGCCCGATCCGGGCGTCGACGTCGTCGGCCGGTCGCGCGACCGCCGGTGGAGGTCCGATGTGGCGCGGTCGGGCGATCGTGGCCACGATGTTGCCCTCGATCGCCGGCCCGCCCAGATCGCTGCCGTGTTCGTCGACTTCGAGCACGACCCGCCGGGCGACCCGTGCGAGCACATCGCCCCACCCGACGGCGCCACCGAACGCGAACCCCGACCCGCGCCGGACGGCGCTGACCACACCGACGTCCGGTGGATCCTCCTCCAGCATCGGCGCGACCGCCGACAGCCGAACCGGCAGCGGTATCACGCGGCCCTCGTCGACCGCCTTGGCCAGGCCGTACCCGGCCAACACGGTCGATGCCCGGAACGCCGGGTCGTCGACCCACGGGTGCCGTTCCAGCGTCCAACCCAACAACACCTCGACCGGATCATTCGACCCGGTCGTAGCCATACCGGCCGCGGCCAGCACATCGGTTGGACTCGAACGTGGTGAGGCAGGGCCGTCCGCGTAGACGAGTCGAGTCGTCACGTCAGCGATCGATCACAGACCCAGGTCGTTGGTCTGGCCGTGGGCGGTCCAGTACGCGTTGATCGAATCCTGGATACGGACGTACCAGATGATGTTGCCGATCAGGGGCAGCAGGAACCACAGGCCCCACAGGGTGGTGATGGGCGGCTCCTGGCCGTCATCGCGGTACAGCTGCTCGACCTCGCCGGCCATCAGGAACATCGTGACCGGTGAGACCAGGATCGTGATCACGAGATACAGGCCACCTCCGATCCCCTTGCCCGACCAGCGGTTCAGCTCGTCACCGTTCTGGTACGACCACACGATGGCCCAGACCCCGCAGGTCACGATCGTGAGCAGGATCACCAGCCCGACCGAGCGCCGCTTGCCGAGTGCGCGGCCCTGCGGGTGGATCGCCGCCTGACCGGGGAAACCCTGCGGTTGTGGTGACCATCCCACCGACGGCGGCGGACCACCCGGTGGTGGGGGAGGAGGAGGCGGCATGTCGCTCATGGTGGTCACGCTAGACGAGCAGCGCCGGCGGCGCGGCAGTGCGGCCGAGCGCAGCTGAATCGCCACGCGACCGACCACCTACTCTTGCCGGGTGGCGAATTCCTGGTTCGAGTCGGTGGCGGTTGCGCAGCGCAGGGCGAAGCGGCGTCTTCCCAAATCGTTGTACCTGCAGTTGGTCGGTGGCTCCGAACGAGGTCAATCGATGACCGACAACGAGGCGGCGTTCACCGAGCTCGGCATCCGGCCGGTCACGGCGGGCCAGTCGCCGACGCGTGACATGTCGACCGAGATCATGGGGCAAGCGATCTCGATGCCGGTGCTGGTGTCCCCGACGGGAGTCCAGGCCGTGCATCCCGACGGCGAGGTCGCGGTCGCGAGGGCATGCGCCGCCCGCGGCATCGCGATGGGGCTCAGCTCGTTCGCCAGCAAACCGCTCGCCGAGGTCATCGCCGCCAACCCGCAGACGTTCTTCCAGATGTACTGGGCCGGCGACCGTGACTCGATGCTCGACCGCATGGAGCGCGCCAGGGCGGCAGGCTCGGTCGGTCTGATCCTCACGCTCGACTGGTCGTTCGCGACCGCCCGCGACTGGGGCAGCGTGATGGTGCCGCAGTCGATCGACCTGAAGACCATGATCAAGTTCGCACCGGAGGTCGCATTGCGACCGCAGTGGTTGCTCGAGTGGCTGCGGAACGGTGAACTGCCCACGTTCGGCGTGCCCAACTTCGTCACGGGCGACGACCCGATCCCCGGCTTCTTCGGCGCCTACGGGACCTGGATGGGAACCCCACCTCCCAGCTGGCAGGACGTGGCCTGGTTGCGGGAGCAGTGGGGCGGGGCGTTCATGGTCAAGGGCATCTGTCGCATCGACGAGGCGCAGCGAGCGGTCGACGCCGGTGCCACCGCGATCTCGGTGTCGAACCACGGCGGCAACAATCTCGACGGCACCCCGGCGCCGATCCGTGTGCTGCCAGGGATCGCCGACGCCGTCGGTGACCAGGTCGAGGTCGTGATGGACGGTGGCATACGGCGCGGCAGCGACGTGGTGAAGGCGCTCGCCCTGGGCGCCAAGGCCGTGATGATCGGACGCGCCTACCTGTGGGGGCTCGCAGCCAATGGGCAGGTCGGTGTCGAGAACGTGTTCGACATCCTCCGGAGCGGGATCGACTCGAACTTGCTCGGCCTCGGCAAGTCGTCGATCCGCGAACTGGGCCCCGACGACCTGATCATCCCCGAACACTTCACCCGCTGATTCGGTGCTGCGCACGGGGCAGAGCTGCAGCTCGGCCCCTCCGAGCTGCGGTGCTCGCTGCGCTGCGCTCCTCGCCTCCCGGCCCTGGGCGACATGATTCGTGTCGGTGAGATGACCGGCTTCGCCTTCCGAGCTCGCCGCCTCGGCTTCGCTTCGACGCTCGCCCACTTCATGTGCTGGCGAATGCGGTCCGTAGTCTTTGCCCTCATGAGCCATGACAACTTCCGAGCGTTCCAGGCCGTTACCGAGGGCGACGTCGTCGAGCGGGGAGTCGTGACGATGTCGGCCGACGACCTGCCCTCCGACGGCGTGCTGGTCGAGGTGCAGTGGTCGAGCGTCAATTACAAGGACGGCCTCGCTTCCACCCCGGCCGGTCGTGTCGCACGTATCTCACCGATCGTCCCTGGCGTCGATCTGGCAGGTGTGCTGGTCGAGGATGCGCCCGGGATGCCGGCCGGCACCGAGGTGATCGCGCACGGGTATGAGATCGGAGTCGCCCGCCACGGCGGCTACGCCCAGTACGCCAGGGTGCCCGCGGAGTGGCTGGTTGCGCTTCCCGACGGGTTGTCGACGCGTGACGCGATGGTGGTCGGCACCGGTGGGTTCACCTCTGCGCTGTCGGTGATCGCCCTGCAAGAGCACGGGATCACGCCCGATTCCGGCCCGATACTGGTGACCGGCGCGACCGGTGGCGTCGGTTCGACCGCCGTCGACATGCTCTCCAACCTCGGCTACGAGGTGGTGGCCAGCACGGGCAAGCCGCAAGAAGCCGACTTCCTCACAGCGCTCGGCGCCAGCTCGATCATCGACCGCAACGTGTTGTCCGAGGAGGGCCGTCGCCCGCTCGAGAAGACCCTCTGGGCGGCCGCCGTCGACTGTGTCGGCGGTGTCACGCTGGCCAACGTGCTCAAGCAGATCCACTACGGCGGCTCCGTCGCTGCGAGCGGCCTCACCGGTGGACCCGGCTTGTCGACCACCGTGCTGCCGTTCATCCTGCGCGGCATCAATTTGCTCGGCATCGATTCCGTCGAGATACCGATGGACCGGCGCCGCGCTGCGTGGGCCCGGATCGCCTCCGACCTCAAGCCGAGCAATCTCGACCAGATCGGCCACGACGTCACCCTCGACGACCTCGATCAGGTGCTGGCCGACATCCTGGCCGGCAAGGCGAGGGGCCGCAGCGTCGTCAAGCCGTAGTGGACAGGTGATCGGCCACCAGTCGCACCAACGTCTCGGCGTCGATCGTCGATTCACCGTCGTGACCGAGTTCGGGTGACAGGTCACCGGGATCGCCGGCACTCCAGCCGACCCCGCCGGTTTCCGCGGCGGTCAGTCGTTCGGCGAGCGGGCGCATATCGATCCGGGGCAGTACCGGTCGCGACCGGTACTGCACCCAGCTCTCGTACCGGTCGACGTAGCGATAGCGGCGGCCGTGCACGACGAGCAGCCGGAATCGATCGGTCGCGTTGTGGATCGCCATCGGGTGGATGCCCTCGAAGCTGTCGCCGCCGAACCGATGGCCGCTGCGAACCGGCTGATCGGCATCGATGACGACGACGGCGAGATCGATACCCGGATGTTCGGTGATCGTGACGGCGCCCGTGGCCAACGCCTGCTCGCTGTCGGTCAGCGCGTCGTCCTCGTCGGCCCACAGGTCGCGATACCGATCGGTGTCGAGCACGATCGACATGAGCTGCGGCAACAGGTCGCGGTAGAGCTGGTCGGTGAACTCGCTGTAGCTGCACGTCGCCTCGGCTGCGGCCAGGTGCGAGACCACCATCGAGGCGCGCGCCGCCCGACGGTCGCGGTAGGTACCGAAATCGCCGGCTGCGGCCAGGTCGATCAGCAGCTCGCGGTTGGTGAGCGAGATCTCGGGCTCGACGAGGGTGTGGATCGCAACCAGGCCGTCCTGGTCGAAATGGTTGTTCGTGACGACCTCGGCGGGTTCGTGCTCGGCCGGCTCGGCGAGGTAGGCGAACGCCATTTCGGCCGACAGATCCCGGGCCAGGCCCGGCGGGGCGGCGATTCCGGGCCAGTGCGAAAGCGCCAGCACCGATGCTTCGTTCGGTGATCCGTCGACGACGATGTTGGGAACGGTACGGCTGGCCTCGTAGTCGAGATACCGAAACCTCATGCGGCTGAATCTACGACTTTCGACCGGAGTCGAAGTCACGGGACGCGGCAGCCCGCTCACATCTCCTCGGGTGGCCTGTGGTCTCGGAACTGCTGGAGCAGCAACAGGTCGTACGTCACTTTCACACCGCCGCCGATCAGGAGTGGCCATCCGAACGTGGTGAGGTGCAGGAGCCAGCCTGCGATGAAAGGTGGCAGCGCGGCGGCCAGGCTGCGGGGCACGTTCGTGACACTCGCCGCGGCGGGCCGCTCCTCGGGGGACACGACGGCCATCACGTACGACGTGCGCGCCGGTACGTCCATCTGCGACAGCGCCGAGCGCGCCAGCAGGCAGGCGACCGCGAGCGCTGCGTTCGGCATGAACGGGGTGAGGATCAAGAACCCGTTGGCCGGCAGGTGCGTGAACACCATCGTTCGCACGAGCCCGATCCGCTTGGCGAGGCGCACGGCCACCAGCGCCGAGAAGGCCGAGAGCACGCCCGCCCAGAAGAACACGGCACCGCTGACCGCGACGGACAGACCGAATCGGTTGTGCAGCCACAGCACGAGCATCGCGGTGATGACGAAACCGCCGCCGAGGGCATCCAGGCTGAACAGCACGGCGAGCCGATACACGACCGATTTCGATGGCCCGAGCGGCGTGGACGGAGCGAGTTCGGTGGATTCGACGTCAGCCGACAGCGAGCGGTATCGCATGAACACGATCAGCGCCAGGGCGGCGTACAACACGAACGCCATGCGCAGCGACGAGACGCTGGTCCATCCCCAGCGCCCGCCCAGCCATTCCGGCACGCCGGCGCACAGCGAGCCGAATGCAGCCAGCAGCGACCCGATCAGGGCGTAGCGGGCGAACAGCGCCGTGCGGTCGGCGTCGGACACCGTGGCAGGCAGCAAAGCCTGTTCGGTCGGCAGGAACACGCTGACATCACCGCTGCTCGGGTTGAGCGTGCCGATCATGCCCACCAGCGCGAGCCACCAGAACTCGGTGAACACGGCGAACCCGATGCCGGTGGCCATCATCAGGAGCGACACCAGCCGGAGCAGCCTCCGACGCGGGTAGGCGTTGGCTCGCAGCCCGACGGCCAGCGTCAGCGCTGCCGAACCGAGCAGCGTGACCGAGACGAGGATGCCGATCCGGGCGCTCGAGAAGCCGAGTGCCACGAGGTAGGCCGACAGCACCACGCTGACCAGCCCATCCCCGAAGGCCCGGATACCCCGTGTCTCCAGCAGCACGGTCGCGTCGTGGGTGGCACTCGCCGGAAGCAGTGGCACGAGGAGTGTCGCCTCAGGCCGGTTCGTGCGGGTAGTGGGTGCGACAGGCGAAGCACCATCGCTCGGCATCTGGCAGCACGCGTTCGGACGGCTCGGTTTCCCGGGTGGCGGCTGTGACGTACTTGCGATGAACGAGCTGCAGCGTTTCGTTCTCGGCCCCGCACGAATCGCACGTCATGTCCGTCACCCTACGCGTCGACCGGGTCGGCCTAGCCTGCTGGACATGCGGCGGTCGGTGCTCGTGGTGCTCGTGGTCACCGCCGCCTGTGCCGGTTCGCCCACGACCGATCCGACGAACCCCACGGCCGACGCGAACGCTGCGCCCCGGTCGAGCGTGAGCGACGTCGCCACGACGACGGGCGATCCCGCGCGAGACGCCGTGGCGCCCGTCGGGTTCGATCTGGTTACCGCGCGCGTCACCGAGCCCGATGGCACGGTGTGCGACGTGTGCCTCTGGCTGGCGAGTACGGCCGAGCAGCGCAACCGGGGCCTGATGGGAGTGACCGATCTCGGGCCCGCTGCCGGCATGGCGTTCCGGTACCCCGCTCCGCGCAGCACATGGTTCTGGATGAAAGACACGCTGCTCGCGCTCTCGATCGCGTTCTACGGACCCGACGGCGCCTTCATGGACTCGTTCGACATGGAGCCGTGTGTGACCACCGACTGCACCAGGTACCCCACCCCGACCGGCTTCCTGATTGCCGTCGAGACTCACCGAGGCGAGCTGGACGAGCTGGGCATGCTCGCCGGCAGCACACTGGAACTGCTCGACCTGCCGTGCGAGCAGGAAACCCCCGACTCAGGTTGACGTGTCGGGTCGGGGTGTCGGGTGGGGTGTCAGGTCGAGGTGGCAGACAGCCAGGCGTCGAAGAGCCGCTGGTAGGTGCCGCCGGCCTGCACGAGTTCGTCGTGATGGCCGTCCTCCACCAGACGACCGCCTTCGAGCACGAGCACACGGTCGGCGCGCGCCGCGGTCGACAGCCGGTGCGCGATCGCGATCGTGGTGCGCCCGGCGGCCAGCTTGGCGAGTGCTCGCGACGTGCGCACCTCGGTGAGCGCGTCGACCGAGGACGTTGCCTCGTCGAGGACCAGCACGTCGGGGTCGGCGAGGCCGGCGCGCAGGAGGGCGACCAGCTGGCGCTCGCCGGCCGACAGCGAGTCGCCCCGTTCGCCGACGCGTGTGTCGAGTCCGTCGGGCAGCGAGTCGATCCAGTCCCGCACCTCGATCTCGTCGACGATGCGTTCGACCTCGGCGCGGGTGGCGCCCGGTCGCGCGAAGAGGATGTTGGCGAGCACCGTGTCGTCGAACAGGAACGGCTCCTGGGCGACCACCACCAATCGGTGCCGTAGCTCGGCGTCGTCGACCAGCACCAGCGGCACTCCGCCGAGACGCACGTCGCCGGCGATCGGATCGACGAGCCGCGCGATCAACCGGCCGAGGGTGGTCTTGCCCGAGCCGGTGGCGCCCACCATGGCGACCTGCTGGCCTGCAGGGATGTGCACGGAGACGCGGTCGAGCACGATGTCGTCGCTGGTGCCGCTGTCGGAACGGCTGCGGTACGAGAACGTGACGTCGTCGATGTCGATGTCGAACCGCCCGGGCGGCAGCGGCCGCGGCGACTGGGGCGGGGGCGGGCCGACGGGGATGTCGAGCACGGTCAGCACCCTGCGCAGTCCGGCGACCGCCGTCTGGGTCTGATCGAGCACCTCGGTGAACTCGGCGATCGGCTCGAGGAATCGGTAGGTGAGAAAGATGAACCCGACGAGCGCTCCGGCGGTCAGCCCGCCCGCCGGCCCGATCGCGACGCCGACCGCGACGATCGTGGCGATCGTGACCACCGAGAACACCTCGCCCAACGGGAACAGGAACGCACCGATGATGTTGGCGTGGATCTGGCTGTCGGCGCGCCCCTTGATGGCTGCCCGAGTCCTTCGGGCGAACATCCGGCCGGCACCGTACGCCCGGATCGTCTCGGCACCGCTGACCAGTTCGGTCACGGTCGCCAGCATGTTGCCGTTGCGTTCGCGAGCTCGGTCGTAGGCCGCGACCAGGTAGCGCTGCACGATGCGCAGCACGAGGAAGAGCGGGATCGAGATGCCGATCGCGATCAGCGCCAGCAGCCAGTTGTAGGCCAACATCACCGACGCGACGATGATCATGAGGGTGCCGTCGATCAACCATGCCAGACCGCCCCACCGGAAGAACTCGGCGAGTGTCTCGATGTCGCTGGTGACCCTTGCCACCAGCGCCCCGCGCCGCTCTTCGTTGTGGTCGGCGAGGCTGATGCGATGGATGTGGTCGATCAGGCGGGTGCGCAGGTCGTTGAGCGCTTGCTCGCTGCGGGTACCGAGGCGCACGATCGCCGTGCGCTGGCAGGCCGCTGCGACGAGCTGGGCGGCGACGCCGATCAGCGCACACCAGACGATGAAACCGATCCGCACGTCGACGGTGTCGCCGGCACCCACGATCCCGCGATCGATCGCCTGTTGGACGACGATCGGCACGACGACCCGGCCGCCGGCACCGAACGCGGCGATCAGCCACGTGAGCCCGAGGCCCTGGCGCAGCACCGGCGCTTCCTCGAGCCCCCTGCCGATCGTGCTCGTCGCGGAGAAACGACCCATCGGCTCGGTCATGATGCACCCCTGGCAGCCGCCCGAGCGGCGGAATCGAACTCGTCGCCGGACAACGCCGCGCGACCCCGATCGGCCTCGAACGCCTCGACGAGGTGGCGGTAGGCATCGACCTCGCCCATCAGCTGCGCGTGGGGCCCGTGGGCGACGATGCGGCCCTGTGCGACGAACAGCACGTCGTCCGCGAGGGCGATCGTCGACGGCCGCGACGCAACCATCACCACAGTCGTGCGAGACAGCGACGAGCGCAGATTCTCGAGCACGGCGAGCTCGGTTGCGGGGTCGAGCGCCGAGGTCGTGTCGTCGAGCAGCAACAGGTCTGGTCGGCGTGCGAGCGCGCGTGCGAGCGCGATCCGTTGCCGCTGACCGCCGCTCAACGTGACACCGCGCTCGCCGACGAGCGTGTCGAGCCCGTCGGGCAGGTCCCGGATGAACTCGTCGGCACACGCCAGTCGCAGCGCCTCCCACACTTGTTCGTCGTCGAGTGGTTCGCTGACGCACACGTTGTCGCGGATGCTGCCCCCGAACAGAAATGCCTCCTGGAACACCACGGTGCGCCGACCGTCGACCAAGTCGATGGAGCCGGCCGTGGGTCGCAGCAGCCCGGCCAGCAGGTCGATCAGGGTGGATTTGCCCGATCCGGTGGGGCCGACGAACGCAGTCACCGAGCCCCGGTCGATCTCGAACGAGGCGTCGATCACGACGGGATCGGGATCGCCGGGGTGCGTGAACGACACGTGTTCGACGCGCACGGCTGTCTCGCCGTCGGTGACGCCGATCGCGGCGACGGGATCGGGGTCGAGCGGGTCGTCGAGGGTTTCGCGTAACCGGATGTAGCCGGCGTACGAGTGCGGCAATTCCGACAGCGCGTAGCCGACGAGTCGCAATGGGAACACGAGCAGCGTGAACATGTAGATGAAGCCCGACAGCTCGCCGATGGTGAGCGCCCCGGACTGCACGCGGGTGGCGCCCAGGACCACCAGACCGATGTTCGTGAGCGAGGGGATCATCTCCAGCAGCGACTCGAACGTGCCGCGCAGGTGTACAGCCCGGACGCGGGCGTCGCGAATGTCGCCGGCCAGCAGGCTCAAGCGGTCGGTCTCGCGCTGGCCGGCACCGTAGGCCTTCACGAGCTGGACCGCTTCGAAGCTCTCGTGCACGGCACCCGAGAAGGCCCCGAGCGCCTTCTGGGCATCGTCGAAGTGGCGGTCGACGCGGTGCTGGTACATCACGTTGGCGACCATCAGCACCGGGAACACGGCGACAGCGGTGACGCCCATCACGACGTCGGTGGCGATCAGCCAGATCGCGGCGACCACGATCATGAGAATCGTGCCGCTGGCGAACGGGATCGGCGCCATCACACCGACGGTCGTGTCGACGTCGACGCCGGCACGAGCGACGAGTTGGCCTTCGCTCTGGCGGCGGTGCCAGCTGGCCGGCTGTTGGAGGTAGCGATCGGTGATCTCGTTCGTGAGCGACTCGGCGATCCGCCACTGGTTCAACCCGGCGAAGGACCGCCGGATCACCACACCGGTGGCGCGGAGGATCCCGATCCCGATGATCAGTGCGCAGCCGGCGACGACCGTCGCGGTCGCCACCTCGCCGACTTCGAAACGGGGCACGACGACCTGATCGATCACCCACTGCACGGCGATGCTGGAGGCCACGGTGGACACGCCGAACAAGAAGGCGCCTGCCACTGCCGCGGCGAACAGCCGAGGGTGCAGGGAGGTGATGCTCCGAACGAACCGGGCGTACCGCTTGCCGCGTGCGAAGCGTGGTTCCGGGATGTTCGAGTGCACGGAACGTGTCTACCAGTGCGGCCCTCGAATCGGGGCGGGGGTTTGCGCGGATCGGCAATCATCTCGTCGATGGCCGGTGCAGGCGCCGAGTGTCACACCCCTCGTGCACGCTGGGAGCATGTCTGTCGGGGCGCCGCTACACTCACCGGGTCATATTCACCCTGCCCCATCACATGGATGGGGCCTCAGGCCGATGCTCGATCCGAGCCGCGGCCGCAGTCCGAAGGGAGTGCAACACGCATGATGCGTGCTTACGAGTTGATGGTGATCATCGACGGCGACGTCGAAGATCCCAAGGCCCAATCCTGGATGAAGTTCGTCACCGACGAGATCACCAAGGTCGAGGGCTCGATCCACGGCAAGCCCAACTGGTGGGGCAAGCGCCCATTCGCTTACCCGATCAACAAGAAGGAAGCCGGCTACTACCTCGTGGTGGAGTGCCTCGCCAACGGCGGCGCCCTCGACGAGCTCGAGCGTCAGCTCCGCCTCGCGGACGACATCGTTCGCCACAAGCTCATCCGACTGCCCGATGCCGAGGCCGAGCGCCGCGGCATGGTGGTCAGCGCTGCCTGACCCCGTGTCGAGCAGCATCCACGAAGGGAGCCACCCATGGCAACCAACTCCATCACATTGATCGGCAACCTCACCCGTGATCCCGAGCTCCGGTACACCACCGGCGGGCGCGGCGTCGCCAGCTTCGGTCTCGCCGTCAATCGGCGTTACCAGCAGAACGGCGAATGGCAAGAGCAGACCTCGTTCTTCAACATCGTCTGTTGGGGTGAGCTCGGCGAGAATGCCGCAGCCACGCTGACCAAGGGATCGCGTGCGATCGTCGCCGGCCGTCTCGAGCAGCGCAGCTGGGAGACGCAAGATGGCGAGAAACGCTCGGTCGTCGAGGTCGTCGCCGACGAGGTCGGCCCCAGTCTTCGCTGGGCCCAGGCCCAGGTCGAGCGCACCGAGCGCACTGGTGGCGACGGCGGCTTCTCGGGCGGCGGTGGTGGCTCCGGTGGCGGCTCCGGTGGCGGCTCCGGTGGTGGCTCCGGTGGTGGTGGCGCGAATCGTGCTCCCGATCCCGTCTACGGCGACGAAGAGCCGTTCTGATCATCCACCCTCGCATTCGGTCGTGATCGACCGAATCTCCCGGCCCGACGGATCGTTCGGGCCCAACGAATCGTCCAGGAAGGACTTGAAGACACATGGCGAAGAAACCCCAACGGGGCCGCGGGAAGCCTGAGAATCCCCGCAAGTACAAGAAGAAGACCAGCCCGCTCTTGATCGAGAAGGTCGAGTACGTCGACTACAAGGACGTCGATCTGCTCAGCCGCTTCATGAGCGACCGCGCCAAGATCCGCAACATGAAGGTCAGCGGCAACAACCGCCAGCAGCAGCTCGAAATCGCCAAGGCGATCAAGATCTCCCGCGAGATGGCCCTGTTGCCATACGCCAAACGGGTGGCCTCGTCGGGCCGTCCCGGCCGCGGCCGCGACGGTGACCGCGATCGTCGTCCGCCTCGTGGCGAAGACACCGACACCCAGCTCGAGATCGAGGTCGTCGTGGCCGAAGTTGCCGACGATTCGATCGACGTCGTCGACGTCATCGACGACGTCGACGAGGTCGTCGTCATCGACGACGTCGACGAGGTCGTCGTCGAGACAGTGGCCGAGGGGAGCGACGCCTCATGATCCAGGTGATTCTCCGTTCCGATGTCGACGGGCTCGGCAAGCGCGGCGACATCGTCGAGGTGGCCGACGGCCACGCTCGCAACTTCCTGTTGCCCAAGGGCAAGGCCATGAAGGCCAGTGACGGCGCCGTTGCGCAAGCCGCGCGGATGCGTCGTTCGCGGGATCTGCGCGATGCCAGCGACCGCGACGCGGCCACCACGATTGCGTCGACGCTCGTGCCCAAGGTCATCTCGATCCCCGCCAAGGCGGGCACCGAGGGCAAGCTGTTCGGCTCGGTCACCTCCAGCGACATCGTCGCTGCCGTCGAGGAACAGACCGGTATCAAGCTCGACCGCAAGGTCGTGCACATCGACGAGCAGATCAAGACCATCGGTCAGCACACGGTCACCGCATCGCTGCACACCGACGTCTCGTTTCCGATCACCATCGAGGTCGTCGCCGAGAGCTGACGTTCTCGCCAACGTCCGGCTGCGACGGCCCCGCATCTCGCGATGCGGGGCCGTCGCGCGTCCTGACCGTGCCGTCGCCTGGCATACCCGAATGGCACCACTGGCCCGTCGCCGCACGCCTGCCACACCCGCCTGTCACACTTGTCCACATGCGTCCACTGGCTGTCCACAGGCTTGTACCGGGGGGTTATCCCCGACATTTCCCGACTTGTACCCCTTCCTCCCCACAGCCATGGTGAGGCAGTGTTGAGACCCCATGACTGGCGACGAGTACTTCCCCATCGAAACCGGAGCCAGAGAGTCTCGACGTGACGATCGCGCCTCCCAGGGCGCCCGTACGTCGTCGAGCCGGGGTCGCGTGCCACCGCACAACATCGACGCCGAGGAGTCCGTGCTGGGGGCGATGCTGCTGTCTCGTGACGCGATCGGCGTCGTCAGCGAGATGGGCCTCAACCCGCAGGACTTCTACCGACCGGCCAACCGTCACATCTTCGACGCGATCCGTGCGCTCTACTCGACGGCATCGCCGGCAGACACGGTCACGGTCGCCGACGAGTTGCGCCGCAACGGGTTGCTGGTCGAGGTCGGCGGGCCCGAGGCGTTGCACGAGCTGCAGAATGCGACCCCGGCGATTTCCTCCGCTGGCCATTACGCCAAGATCGTCCAGGAGACGGCGCTCCTGCGTCAGCTGATCTATGCCGCCGGCGATATCGCCGAGCTGGCCTACGGCGAGCCCGACGACGTCGTCAAGGCGCTCGACGAGGCCGAGACCAAGATCTTCAACGTCGCCGAGCAGCGCGTGACCGACTCGACGCGCACGATCGAGGAACTGCTGCCCGAGGTGATGGATCACCTCCAAGAGACCTACGACCGTGGCGACATCATCACCGGCGTGCCCAGCGGCTACCAAGACCTCGACGAGCTGTTGTCCGGCCTGCAACCGAGCGCTCTCTACATCGTGGGTGCCAGGCCCGCCATGGGCAAGACGGCGTTCGGTTTGGGAATGGCGGCGCACGTGGCGCAGCATTCGGTCAAGCCCGTGCTGGTGTTCTCGCTCGAGATGGGTCACCAAGAGCTCACGCAGCGCATCCTGTCCAGCGAGGCGCGCGTCGACAGCACCAAGATCCGTACCGGCAAGCTCGCCGAGGCCGACTGGGCCAAGATCGGCAAGGCGATCGGTCGTCTCGAAGTGCCGCTGTTCCTCGACGACAACCCGCGCGTCACCGTGATGGAAATCCGTGCCAAGGCCCGACGCATCAAGGCCCGGTATGGCGGCATCGGCCTGATCGTCATCGACTATCTCCAGTTGATGGGTGGCAACGGTAACTCCGAGAACCGCCAGCTCGAGGTCAGCGAGATCAGCCGAAACCTCAAGATCCTGGCCCGTGAGCTCGAGGTGCCGATCGTTGCGCTCAGCCAGCTCAGCCGCAATCTCGAGGCCCGCAGCGACAAACGCCCCATGCTGTCCGACCTGCGCGAGTCGGGCTCGCTCGAACAGGACGCCGACGTCGTGATGTTCCTCTATCGCGACGAGGTGTACCACCCCGATTCTCCCGACAAGGGTTCGGCCGAGGTGATCGTCGCCAAGCACCGCTCAGGTCCGATCGGTACCAAGCGGCTGGTGTTCCTCGGTCAATACACGCGCTTCGACAACGCGGCCCGCAGCGTTTGAGCCGCGATCACCGCGCGATCCAGTGGTCCGGTCGACGTGAAACCGTTCGCATCGCTCACCGATGTCGGCAAGGCCCGTCGTCATCGCCGTACCGCCGAGCGAGCGCTCGCCGAGTACGACGTCGAGCCGTTCACCATCAGGCAGATCGCGATCCACAGCAACTACATCTTCCGGGTCACGAGCGCCCAGGGTCGCCGCTACGCGTTGCGGGTGCAGCGACCCGGTCTGTTCGAGCCGGCCGATACCGATCTCGAGTGTTGGTGGGTCGAACGCCTCAGCGCCGACGGGTTGCCGGTCGCCGGCGTGGTCAGGAACCGCCACCACCACGCGGTGACGGTCGTCGATGGTGTGCCCGGCGTGCCCGATGGTCAACGGTGCGTGTTGTTCGAGTGGTTGCGCGGGAGCGAGGCCGACGATCGACCGTTGTGGTTCTGGACGGCCCTGGGCGAGTTGGCGGCCCGGCTGCACCGGCACTCCGACGGGCTGGCGCTGCCGGGGTGGGCCGAGCCTCGGCGGTGGGATTCGGTCGTTCCCTACGAGCCGGTGAAGTTGTGGGACCACGATCATGTGATCACCGACGCCCAGCACGCCGTGCTGCGCGACGGGATCGCCGTCCTCGACCCTGTGCTGGCCGCCCGGTATCGCGAGGGCGGCCCGGTCCGGCTGTTGCATGGTGATCTCCACGACGGCAACGTGCTCGTCGATCGGCGGCGGTTGGTCTGCTTCGATTTCGAGGACGTGATCGTCGGCCACCCCGAACACGATCTCGCCGTGGCGCTCTACGGTCCTTACTACAACCGCCCGGACGTCGCACTGGTCGTGGCGGCGATGCGCGAGGGCTACCAACGGGTTGCGCCGTGGCCGATCGATGACATCGACGAGCTGCGCCCGCTGTTCGCAGCCCGGGCGCTCGGCCTGGTCAACTTCTGCCTGACGATGGGAGACGAGTACTTCCGCCACATCGGATTCCTCACCGACCGGGTCGCGGACTTTCTCGAAGGCGCCTGATCGTCCCGCCTGATGAACCGCGTGTCGGAGGCGCACCTGCCCGCCAGACTGGCGGGCATGCCCGCCGACCTCGTCATTGATGCCCGCCGTCTCGTGAAACGATTCGGCGACACGGTCGCTCTCGATGGCGTCGATCTGCAGGTGCCGCGCAAGGCGATCTTCGGACTGCTGGGCCCCAATGGGGCGGGCAAGACCACTGCGGTGCGTGTACTCACCACGCTGTTGCGCCCCGACGGTGGCCAGGCGTTCATCGACGGCATCGACGTGGTCGCCGATCCGCACGGCGTCCGTGAACGGATCGGCCTGACCGGTCAGTACGCAGCGGTCGAGGAGCGACTGACGGGCCGCGAGAACATGGACTTCGTCGGCCGATTGTTCCATCTCCCGCGGGCCGAGGTGAAGTCCCGAACCGCAGAACTGCTCGAACGATTCGACCTGGTCGAAGCCGGCAATCGATTGGTGAAGGGCTACTCCGGCGGTATGCGCCGGCGGCTCGACATCGCGATGAGCCTCATCGCCCGCCCGTCGGTGCTGTTCCTCGACGAGCCGACGACAGGCCTCGACCCGCGCAGTCGCCTGGCGATGTGGGCGCTGATCGAGGAGCTCGAGGCCGATGGCACGACCGTGCTGTTGACCACGCAGTATCTCGACGAGGCCGATCGCCTCGCCGAGCGGATCATCGTCATCGACCACGGTCGAGTCATCGCGAACGGTACGTCCGACGAGTTGAAGGATCGCGTCGGCGGAGACCGGCTCACCGTGTCGATCGCTCGCGTCGAGAATCGCGACGCGGCTGTCTCGGCGCTGCTGCCCCTGTGCACCGGCGAGATCGAGGTGTCGCACGATCACCGGTCGTTCTCGGCGCCGATCCGTTCGGGTGACCGTGTCGTGCCGGGCGTGATCAGGGCGCTCGACGACGCCGGCATCGATGTGCTCGACGTCGAGGTGCGGCGCCCGACGCTCGACGATGTGTTCCTCACGTTGACCGGTCGCGCGGCGGACGCCGAGCAGGAGGCGGTGGCGTGATGGAGCGGATCACGCTGGCCTTGCACGACTCGTGGGTCGAGGCCGAGCGCCATCTGCGGATCATCCCGCGCAACGTGGAGTTGCTGATCTTCGCGGCGATCCAGCCCGTCATGTTCGTCGTCCTGTTCGTCTATGTGTTCGGCGGATCGATCGAGGTGCCCGGCTACGACAACTACGACCAGTACCTGTTGCCGGGTATCTTCAGTCAATCGCTCGTGTTCGGTTCGGCGTTCACGGGCATCGGCCTGGCGGAGGACCTCGGCAAGGGTCTCGTCGATCGCCTGCGGTCGCTCCCGATGGCGCGCTCTGCGGTGCTCGTGGGCCGGACGGTCAGCGATCTCGTGCGCAACCTGTTCACGTTCTTCGTGATGCTCGGCGTTGCGTTCCTGATCGGGTTCAGGTTCCAGGGCACCTTGCTCGAGGCGCTGCTGGCGACCCTGCTGCTGTTGCTGTTCAGCTACGCCTTGAGCTGGGTGCAGGCGTTGATCGGCCTCTCCGTGGGCTCTGTCGAAGCGGCCAACTCGGCCGGGTTCATCTGGATGTTCCCGATGACGTTCGTGTCATCGGCCTTCATCGATCCCTCGACGCTGCCGGCGTTGCTCGAACCGGTCGCCGAGGCGAACCCGTTCACGATCGTCACCAACGCGGCGCGGGCCCTGTACAACGGCAATCCGGTCGGCAACGACGCCGTCTACTCGCTGTTGTGGTCGTTCGGCATCATCGCGGTGTTCGCCTCCTTGTCGATCCGCAAGTTCAACCGCTCGACCGTGGCGTGAGCAGGGGTCTTGGCACCGAGCGACGTCGCGCGGCACGGCATTTGTCAAGGATTGGCAAAGTAACTCAAGATAACGACGACATGACCGATGTCGTATCTGGCGGTCCGCCGGGCTGCTGGAGGTTCACCAGTGGTGCCTCCGACCACTCAACCCCTCAGGGGCGGGAGAGGAGAACCCTCCATGTCGAAGGTTCGCAAGACCATCAAGTGGCGCGTTGCTGCGCCGGCGTACAAGGCGGCCGCAACTGCGGGCACCGTCGTCGCGCTGGTTGCAGCTGTCGGCGCACCGTGGAAGTGGCGCTGACGTGATCGGTCCGGGCTTGCCATGCAAGCCCGGACGCTCACTCCTCGTCCCCGTGTCCCGCACTTCGGGATGAATCGATGACCTTCAACGAGCACGACGCGCGCCGGGATCGGCATGTACTCGTCTACGTCGCCGCGGTCGCCGTGGCGGCGTTCTCGCTGACGACCGTGCTGATCGTCGTTCAGCGCACATACTTCTTCTCGCAATCGAACTGGGCCATCTTCGGGCTCTTCGCTGTGTTGCTCCTGCTCGGGGAGACGCAGCCGAGTTTCTCGATGCGCTTCGGTGACAACGGCGAGGTGTCGCCGGGATGGACGTTCGCGTTCGCCCTCATGCTGTACGGGATGCCGGTCGGCGCCCTGATCGTGATGGTGATCGCCAACATCATCGTCGATGTGCGCCTCCAGAATCCCGCCCGGATGGTGGTGTTCAACGCATCTCAGATCGCCCTCGCGATGTCCGCCGGCGCGCTCGTTCTGCAGCTGTTCGGGCTGCGCGGCTCGATGACCCAGCTCGACCGGATTCCGCTCGAGTGGGGCCTCGGAATCCTTGCCGCTGCGGTGACGATGCTTGTGCTCAACGGGGTGCTCACGGCGGGGGTGATCGGTCTCCATACGGGCGCCGGGTTCTTCGCCACGTTCCGCACCGGCCTGGCGCTGAGCATGACGGCCGACGGAGCGCTGCTGTCGCTGGCGCCGGTGTTCGTGATCGCTGTCGACTACAGCTTCGTGCTCGTGCCATTGCTCGCCACGACCTCCTACATCGTCATCAGGTCGGCCCGCAACTCGCTCCAGCGTGCACACGATGCCGGTCACGATCCGCTGACCGGCCTGCTCAACCGGCGGGTCTTCGACGAGCGCCTGAGCGCGGCCGTCGCGTTGACCTGCAGCGAACGCGAAACGATCGTGATGGTGATGGACTTCGATCGATTCAAGGAGATCAACGACTCGCTCGGTCATGCCGTCGGCGATGCCCTGCTGTCGAGCTTCGCCGAGCGGTTGAGCGAACTGCTGCCACCGATCGCTTCCGCAGCGCGGCTGGGTGGCGACGAATTCGCCGTCGTGATTCCGGGTCCACATCACGGCACCTCGCCGGAGCAGGCGATCACCCTCCTGCACAGGCAGCTCACCGAGCCGTTCGACATCCAGGGTTTTCCGCTGTCGGTCTCGGTCAGTATCGGAGTGGCCATGGGACCCGACGACGGCACGAACGCCGAAGACCTGCTCGCGGCGGCCGATCTCGCCATGTACCGTGCCAAGCAGAGCGAGTCCGATGTCGTCCATTATCGATCGGCCGTCTCACCGCACGCGAGTTCGTCGAGTCAAGGTGCCACCGGGCGCATCGATCTGCTCTCGGAGCTGGCCAAGGCGATCGATGCCGATCAATTGACGGCCCACTACCAGCCGCAGATCGAGATGGCGAACGGCTCCATCGACACCCTCGAGGCCCTGGTTCGCTGGGAGCATCCTCGGCACGGGTTGATCCCGCCGAACGACTTCATCGCGATGGCCGAGCAGACCGATCTGATCGACAATGTCACCGAGTTCATGTTGCGACGTTCGATGACCGAGATCCTCGGGCTCGGGCATCCGGAGATCTCGCTCGCCGTCAACATCTCGCCGCGCAGCCTGCTGCAGCGCACGTTCGCGGGCGCGGTGCTGCGCTGTCTCGCCGATACCCGCTTTCCCGCCGATCGCCTGGAGCTCGAGATCACCGAGCGGGCGATCGCCGACGATCCGGAACGGACCGGCCTGACCGTTGCCATCTTGCGGGATGCCGGCGTTCGATTCGCGATCGATGACTTCGGTACCGGCTACAGCTCGTTCAGCTCGTTGCGCCAGATCCGTGCAGATCGCCTGAAGATCGACCAGCGTTTCACGAAGCAGATCGTGGTGTCGCAGGACGACCAGCTGGTGGTGCGCACCATCACCCAACTCGGCCACGGCCTCGGCTTGGACGTCGTCGTGGAAGGGGTCGAGACCGAAGAGATCATGGCTGCGCTCGAGGGTATGAACGTCGATTTTGCCCAGGGTTACGCGATTGCCCGCCCGGTCCCATTCGAGCAGTTGCGGATGATGGTGGCCGGGTGGCACGGCAAGGTGACGGCACCGACCCTCGAGCGTTTCTGGGAGCCGATCGGCGCATGATCGTGCTCGTGCTCACTGCGGTCGGGGTGGCATCGGCGCTGTTCAGCCGGGATCGGATCGCGCGCTTCGCCCAGCTCAGCCTCGACGGGTTGTGGCTGGTATGGGCTGCGATCCTGTTGCAGGTCGTCGTCTTCGAGCTCGTCGGTGCACAGCTCCCGCTCTGGGTCTCCAACGGCCTACACCTCGTCTCGTACGGCTTCTGTGTGGCGTTCCTCTGGCGCAACCGCCAGGTGCCGGGAAGCTGGATCATCGGACTCGGCACCGCCTGCAACCTGATCGTGATCACCGCCAACGGCGGCACGATGCCGGCCGACGCGGCCGCATGGCGACGTGCGGGCCTGCCCGAGTTCGATCCGAACGTCTTCGAGAACTCGCGTGCACTGGCGTCGCCCAGACTGGCGTTGCTCGGTGACGTGTTCGCGATACCGGCCGGCTGGCCTCTGGCGAACGTGTTCAGCATCGGCGACGTGTTGATCGTGGTGGGCGGGACGTATCTCGCCCATCGTTGGTGCAGCATGCCCCTCGAGCGCCCGCAACCGGTACTCGTCGCGGCGTAGAGCGCCGGAGCGCTGCGCGGGCGCACCGTGTGGCCCGCGTTGGCATCGGGTTCCCAACAGCATCACACTGGCACGATGACGGCCACATCCCCACCCGTGCCCCAGCCAACCGCCGACGGCTCCTACGACGTCGAGTTCTTCTGGGATCCCGTGTGTCCGTTCGCCTGGATCACGTCGCGATGGCTCGTCAAAGTCGCCGCACAACGTGACTTCCGGGTCGATTGGCGCTTCATCTCGTTGCGGCTGATCAACAAACACAAGGACTACGCGACCGAGTTCCCGCCCGACTACGAGTTCGGTCACACGGCCGGCCTGCGGATGCTGCGGGTTGCCGCTGCGATCCGCAGCGAGCTGGGACGTGACCCGCTGGGGCGAGTGGTCACGGCCTATGGCCACAGCTATTGGGACCTGCCGCAGGGTTCGGGGATGCGCAGCCGGCTCAGCACCACCGAGCACGTGGAAGGGGTGCTCCGTGCGGCCGGTCTTCCGGCCCGGTTCGCGGATGCACTCGACGACACGTCGTGGGACGGTCTGCTCGATGCCGAATCGGAACTGGCACTGAGTCGCACCGGTCGCGACGTGGGTACGCCGATCATCACGTTCCAGCCCCCTGACGGCCTGTCGTTCTTCGGGCCGGTGATCTCGCGGGTGCCGAGTGACGAGGAGGCAGGCGAGCTGTGGGACGCGGTCACCACGCTGGCTCGATTCCCGGGTTTCGCCGAGATGAAGCGCAGCTTGCGCGAGCGGCCACAGCTCGA
The DNA here is from genome assembly GCA_963701575.1 of uncultured Acidimicrobiaceae bacterium. Lineage (GTDB taxonomy): Bacteria > Actinomycetota > Acidimicrobiia > Acidimicrobiales > Ilumatobacteraceae > Ilumatobacter. The sequence goes on along the minus strand of CAVPAQ010000018.1, from coordinate 307,508 downwards.
CGTACTCGGCGGGATCGGCGCTGATCCGGTGCAGGAGGACTGGGAGGGCGGTCACCGGCGCGGTCACCTCGCCCGCGACCGCACGGATTGATCCGGCCTGGCGACCGGTAGATCAAGACGGCCGATCATCGAGCGCGTCGGTGGCCAAGGTCCGCAGCTCGGTCTTCTGGATCTTGGTGCCGTTGGCACTGGGGGTCGTAGGGAACTCGGCGATCGTGATCACCTTGACCGGCACCTTGTGACGGGCGAGCCGCTCGCGGCAGTGGACGATCACCGCGTCCTCGTCGACCCCGCGGGGTGCGATGACGAACGCCACCGGGCGGGCGCCTCCGGGTCGATCGACCGCCACCACTTGCGCCGCGTCGACACCGTCGAACGCCAGCAGTACCTGCTCGACCTCGTCGGGGGTGACGAGAAAGCCGCCGAGGCGCATCACATCCCCGATCCGTGCGTTGTACTCGAACGTTGCGGGGCCGTTCGGCTCGGCGAGATCGCCTGTGCGGAACCAATCGTGATCGAAGTGTTGCGCGGTGAGTGCCTCGTCGATGCGGTCGCCGCCGTCCGCGAGGTATCCGGCGAACAGGCTGGGCCCGCGGAGCTGCAGTTCGCCGTCGACGACCCGATATGCGGCGCGGGCCGACACGAGCGTGCCGCCGGCCCGCGATCGCTGCCGAGCTCCTCCGGCAGGATTGCGCACCGCGAACAGCGCCTGCACCTCGCTCATGCCGTACAGCCCGGTGAGGGTTGCACCCGCTGCCTCGGCACGCTCGACGATGCCGTCGAGACTGGTGTTGAACCGCGCGTACCCCGCCAGTCGGAGCGACGTCAGGTCGGCACCATGATCGAGCAGGCGATGGAACATGTCGTCGCTGCCATTGACGCAGGTGACGCGTTCGGTTGCGATCAGCCGTGCGGTCGCATCGACGTCGAAGTCGGCAACGACGATACGCCCGGCACCGGCGACGGCAGCCGTGAGCGATGCAAGCCCGAAGGTACCGCCCAGCGGCATCGCGACGAGCACCGTGTCGTGGGGCCGGTACCCGAAGCCGGCAGCTGCATCGTGGGCATGATCGGCGATCGATTGTTGGCGATGCAGCACGAGCTTGGGCCGGTTCGTGGTGCCAGAGGTCGTGAACACCACGAACGGGTCGTCGCGACCTCCGATCGGCTCGATCGGTGGTCGGGCACGCCACCCGTGGACGCCGTCGTCGAGCTGAGCGGCCTGGGCCCTGGTCCGTTCGATCAGCTCCGAGGTTTCGGCCGCGCTGTAACGAGTGTTGACGCAGACCGCGACGAACCCGCCGGCCGCGCAGCCCAACAGCAGCCTCACGTATGCGGCTCCGTTGGGCAACCGGATCGCGATCCGGTCACCGCGTTGCACCCCGTGTGTGGTCAGCCACGTTGCAACGCGCCGGCCCTCCTCGGCGAGCTCGGCTGCCGAGTGCTCGGAACCGTCGGTGAACAGGACCCTTGCCGCCGAGTTCTCGAACAGTTGCAGGACGTTGGCCACGTGATCAGTGTCGCACGGGCGTTCGCGCGGCATGATGGCGGACATGTTTCTCGGTGAGGATCTGATCCTCTGGCTGCTCCTGGCGCTCGGTGGTGCACTGTTCGCCGGCAACCTGCTCGCGATCGTCAAGCCGCCCGAGCGTCAACGAGACGAGGACCTCCTCGAGCGTGCGCCGATCGGTCGCAGCCTGCTGTACGCCGGGCTCGGCCTGATCGCCGCCGTGTGGGCGCTCGCATCGCTGATCGCCGGTTGACGCGCTCGTTCGATCAACCCGCGGCGCGTCCCAGTCACATGGTGGCAGCTCCGCAGCCGGCGGTCGACCGACCGGCCGCCCGCCCTGTTCGAGCCGGGTCGTACACTGCCGCACATGTCCGGTCGACCGTTGCAGCTCCGTTTCGTGTCGTCGGCGAGTCGTACCCACCAGCTTCCCGAGGCCGATCGTGAGGTCGCCTTCGTCGGACGGTCGAACGTCGGGAAGTCGTCGCTGATCAACGCCTTGGCGAACCACAAGCAGCTGGCGCGTGTCTCCAACACGCCGGGGCGAACGCAGCTGATCAACCTGTTCGAGCACGTCGGCGGAGGCACGGTCGTCGACTTGCCGGGATACGGCTACGCCAAGGTCCCCGGGCACATCCGCAAGGACTGGGGGGCGATGATCGAGGGGTACCTGCTCGAACGCGAGGGCTTGGAGATGGTGTTCGTGCTGGTCGACGGCCCGATCGGACCGACCCCGCTCGACGAGCAGATGCTCGAGTGGTTGCGCGACAACGAGGTCCCCCACACCGTGGTGGCGACCAAGATGGACAAGGTCAAGTCGGCCAAGCGGCGCACCCGCAAGAACGAGCTGGCTGCCGGCTGCATGCTCGATACCGGTGACATCGTGTGGGTCAGCTCGGCCAAGAACGTCAACATCGATCAGCTGCGGGGCCTCGTCGTCGGACACCTCGCCGGCTGAGACGGCGGGTTCCGCGGCGGTCAACTGCCCGCAATGCCAATGGCAAGTTCCTCGAACGCAAGCTGCGCCGGGAACTCACGGGCAGCTGACACGGTCGAGCGGTCGGCCGGCGTGTCGAGCGGGTGGCGTACCGGTCACTCCCAGCGGATCGCGAGATTGTCCAAGACGTCGTCGAGTACTTCGGCGAGCAACGGATCGCGGATGCCCCGGTGATCGATCGGGGTCGGGTCGGGGAATTGTGGTGGCCTCACACCGGCAGGTGCCTGGAGCAGTACGGAGATCTTGTCGAGGCCGGGGTCGGTGCGGGGGTGCAGCTCGATGATCTCGGCGTCCGGACCCGACTCGTCGCTGTCGTCGGGGTCGGTCTCGGTGTCGTCGGGGTCGGCGGTCGGGCCGGGGAGGGCGGTGACGCCGGTGGCGTCGCGAGCGCGGGGTGGACGACGGCTGTTACGCCACCGCTCGACCAGTTCGGGCTCGATGGTGACCTCGTCGCTGAGGGCGAAGAGGGCTGCGACGGCATGCTTGCAGGCGTCGGAGCCCGTTCCCGTGTCGTCCGGACAGGTGCACTGCAGCCACAGGTCGCGTTTGGTCGGCACCCCCGTGCCGGAGGCCGCCTCGAGCGTCACGATGTATGGCTGTGGTCGGCTGCCCTGGATCTCCGCCGTGACCGCCCCATGGCCGACCACGATGTCGACGACGGCATCTTCGGCCCAGTACTGCTTGCCGCGCGACAGCCGACCTTGGTCGCTGAGCTCGGCGGCCAGCACCTTGATCATGGTGCCGAACAAACGGCCTGGAGGCTTGGGGCCGTACGGCTTGCGGGGCCGGCTCATTCGAGCACCACCAGCTTGGCGAGGTCGTCGGTCGACAACTCGGTGAGCCAGGCCTCACCCGTGCCGATCACGGCGTCGGCGATCGCACGCTTCTCGTCGATCACCTGTCCGATCCGTTCCTCGACGGTGCCCTGACACACCAGCTTGTGCACGTTGACCGTGCGCTGCTGGCCCATTCGCCAGGCGCGGTCGGTGGCCTGATCCTCGACAGCTGGGTTCCACCACCGGTCATAGTGGATCACCTGGCTGGCAGCGGTGAGGTTGAGTCCGGTGCCACCCGCCTTGAGCGACACCAGCAGCAGTGGCGAGCCGGCGCCGGCCTGGAAGTCGGCCACCATGCGATCGCGCCCCGCCCGCGACACGCCACCGTGCAGAAACGGTGCTTCGATGTGGAAGCGTTCTGCGACGTGGCGCTGGAGCAGGTCGCCCATCTCGCGGAACTGGGTGAAGACGAGGGCCCGCTCGCCGACATCGAACAGCTCGTCGATCAGTTCGTCGAACCGGTTGAGCTTGCCCGAACGCCCGGCCAGGCGCGAGCCGTCCTTGAGCGCGTGGGCCGGATGGTTGCACACCTGCTTGAGCCGCGTGAGCGCCGCCAGCACCCTGCCGCGTCGTTGCATGCCCTCGAGGTCCTTCGCGTCGACGAGCAGCTGGTCGACGATCTTCTGGTAGAGAGCCGCCTGCTCTCTGGTGAGCTGGGCGAACGCGATCTGCTCGATCTTGTCGGGGAGGTCGGGCAGCAGTCGCCGGTCGGCCTTGGTGCGGCGCAGGACGAACGGCTGGGTGAGTCGACGAAGCCGCGCCGCGGCGTCGGGGTCGTTGTTGCGTTCGATCGCGCTGGCGAATTGTTGGCGGAAGCGCTGCTGGCTGCCGAGCAGGCCAGGGTTGCAGGCGTCGAGGATCGCCCACAGCTCGCTCAGGCGGTTCTCGACCGGCGTGCCGGTGAGCGCGATCTTCTGGCCGGCAGTCAGCTTGCGCACCGCCTTGGCGGCCTTGGTGGCAGGGTTCTTCACCATCTGGGCCTCGTCGAGCACGACCGTGTTCCACTCGATCGCGGCGAGCGCGTCGATGTCGCGCGGCAGCAGCCCGTACGTGGTGATGACGATGTCGGCATCGGCCAGCCCGAACAGCGCCGGCTCGCTCTGATGCCTGCCGGCACCGTGATGGATCACCACGGTCTGACCCGGCGTGAAGCGATGTGATTCGGCCTCCCAGTTGTGCACCACGCTGAGCGGGCAGATCACCAGGTGTGGCCCGGGGCGTTCGACGAGGTGCGCCAGTGCCGTCGCCGTCTTGCCCAAGCCCATGTCGTCGGCCAGGCAGCCGCCCAGGCCGACCTTGGCCAAGAACTGCATCCAGGCCAGGCCGCGCCGTTGGTAGTGGCGGAGCTCGCCGTGGAAATCGGCCGACTCCTTGGCCTCGACGAGGCGTTCGTCGGGCAGCCCGTCGAGCAACGACCGCACCCAGGCCTCGTCGACGGGGCTGGTGTCGAGTGGCGCGTCGGCACCATCGGCGGCGACGAGCTCGACCGAGGTCTCGCCGTCCGGAGAGTGCCCTGCGGACAACCGCAACAGATCGATCGCGCCGACGCGCGCCTTGCTGACCAGATGGTCCTCGAGCAACGCGCGCGCCCGCCGCAGGCCGGCAGGGTCGATGCGGACCCAGCGATGGCCGGTGCGCATCAAGGTGGTGCCCGCCGCCTCGGCCCGGGCCAGATCGGCCGCCGAGATCGGGGTGTCGTCGATGATCGCCTTCCACTCGACGAGCGCTTCCTTGCCGAACTTGGCCGTGCGGTCGTCCTTGGGCGACTCGGCGGCGACGCCGCGCACCTTGACGCTGGCGCGGACGAGATGTTCCGGCCCGAGCAGCTCGATACCGAGTCGTTGCAGTTCGTAAGGCGCCACGTCGAGGAAGTCGTCGGCTTGTTCGAGGTCGAGCTCGATCTCCGCGGGCTCGTGCTCGGTGGCGAGCTCGGCGAGGCCCGGAACATGGGGCGCAACCGTTTGCACGAGCCCGCCGACCTCGTCACGCAACGCCGCCAACCGCGACTCGGACCCGGCCAGGTCGAGCGCCCGTGGCGAGCCGCTCCAGACGTCGTCGGCGGTGCACCATCTGCCGGGGTCTGCGTCGTCGACCAGTTCGAGCTCGACCAGCCACGGATCGAGGGCGTCGTCGGGCAGGGTGAGCCGAACCCGGCCGCGCACGACCGGCTCGCCGGCGAGTCGACGCCGGTGCCGCTCGAGCGAACGTGTGAGTTCTGCCAATGCGTCGTGGAACTCGCCGCTGCCCGACCGGATGACCGGGTCGGGCTTGGCGAGAGCTGCGAACACGGCACGCAGCGCCTGCACCTCGACCGAACGCTTCCGTCCGAGCTCGGGGCGCCAGTTGCCGTGGTGGAGCACGGCGCGCGACAGCCCGTCGACCAACGCCGACAAGATGTCCTCGGTGGTGGCGAGCGAGCCGTTGCGGCAGATCGCGGGAGCGCTCGCTGCGGCGTGGGCGAGCGCGTCGTGGTGCTGGGCCTCGAGCACCGGGCGCCAGCGAGCCACCGTGAACGGACCCTCGTCGACCACTTCGGGTGTGACGCGGCGGCTGCCGACCAGGCGAACCGCGAACGACGTGAGGGCCGCGAACCACGCCAGCGACGGTGAGAGTTCGTTGCCGCGCGGGGTGTCGCTCAGCCACACTGCGGCTCCGAACGGGTCGAGGCGGACGGCGGGGACCGACCGCTGGCCGCCGTCGGGCAGTTCGAGTTGCACCCGCCCGAGCTCACCGTACGAGATCGGTGAATCGTGCCAGCCCGAGGATTCCTGCCCACTCCACCGGCTGCTGCCGAACCCTCCGTAGAGCCAGGCCGCCGATGCCGGCGACTCGCCGTTCCAGCCCCACACGTGCAGGGCCCCGGAACGCCACATGCCCTGCGCTACGTGGGGCTCGCGATCACGGGACATACCCGTCGAGAGTACCGACGGGGTATGGCGGTCGGGCGCCGGCGGGCAGATTGGGCCCACGACCAGGTCGCCGCCGGGCGCCGATTGCCCGTGTCGATCGCGATCCTCGTAATCTCGCCACGATGGAATCCGAGACTGCCGCCCACGCCATGTACGCGAAGGATGGGTCCGCGGCGGCGCTCGGCATCGAACTGATCGAGGCCGGCCCGATGCGAGCGGTGGCGCGCATGACCGTACGCGCCGACATGTGCAACGGATTCCGAATCCTGCACGGTGGCATGACGTTCCTGCTCGCCGACAGCGCGATGGCGTTCGCCAGCAACGCGGGAAACGAGATGGCACTCGCGTCGAGTGCGGAGATCGACTGGCTGGCCCCGGTCGAGATCGGTCAAGTCCTCACCGCGACCGCCGATCAACGTTGGTCGAGCGGCCGATCGACGCTGTGGGACATCGTGGTCACGGCCGGTTCCGACGTCGACGACGAAGGCACGGTGGTGGCGCTGATGCGTGGGCGGACACGGCGCGTCGGTCGCACCGTCTTGGACGCGCTCTGAACACGCCGAGATGACTCAGGCGAATCCGCCGAGGTGACTCAGGCGAATTCGCTGCCGAGATAGGCCGCGATCACGTCGGGGTTGGCTTGCACCTGGTCGGGTGTGCCGAGCGCGATCCGCTCGCCGAAGTCGAGCACCATCACCCGGTCGGCGATGTCCATCACGAGGCCCATGTCGTGTTCGACCATGATCATCGGGATGTTGAGCTCGCGCTTGATGTCGAGGATGAAGCGCGCCATGTCCTCGGTCTCTTCGAGGTTCATGCCCGCCACCGGCTCGTCGAGCAGCAACAGCTTCGGCTCCATCGCCAGCGCACGGCCGAGCTCGACCCGCTTCTGGAAGCCGTACGGCAGCAGCGCGACAGGATGCTTGCGCCACTGTTCGATCTCGAGGAAGTCGATGATGTCCTCGACCTTGCGGCGGTTCGCGAGCTCTTCCTTCTTGGCCTTGCCGAGCCAGAGTGCGCCGTCGAAGATCGAGCCGTTCATCCGGATGTGGCGCCCCGTGAGCAGGTTGTCGATCACGTTCATCTGCGGGAACAGTTCGATGTTCTGGAACGTGCGGGCGATGCCCAGATGGGCGATCTTGTCGGGGCGCAGGCCCATGATCGATTCGCCCTCGAACGTGATCGTGCCCTCCTGGGGGCGGTAGACCTGACTGATCGTGTTGAAGATCGAGGTCTTGCCGGCGCCGTTCGGGCCGATGATCGCGAACAGTTCCTCGGGTTGCACGTCGAACGTGACCCCGTTGATCGCGGTCACGCCGCCGAATCGCAGCGTGATGTCGTTGACCTCGAGCAAAGCGGTCATGGTGTACTCCTCCGGTTCCTCACGAGGCCCACCGCTTGCGGCGGCGATAGTGCTTGACGTCCTTGAACGACTTCTTCTCGCCCTCGTCGCCGTGCAGGCCCAGGTAGAACTCCTTGACGTCGTCGTCCGCCAGCAGCTTCTTCGCGTCCCCGTCCATCACGACCTTGCCGGTCTCCATGATGTAGCCGAAGTTGGCGATCGAGAGCGCCATCATGGCGTTCTGCTCGATCAGCAGCACGCTCGTGCCCTGCTTGTTGATGTCGACGACGATGTCGCGAATCTGTTCGATCAGTTTGGGGGCGAGACCCAGCGATGGTTCGTCGAGTACGAGCAGCTTCGGGCTCGCCATGAGGGCACGGCCGATGGCGAGCATCTGTTGCTCACCGCCCGACAGGTACCCGGAGACTTGTTTGCGGCGCTCGGCGAGACGCGGGAACAGGTCCATCACTCGCTCGTAGGCGGCGTCGCTCTGCTCGCGGTCCTTGATGGTGATGCCGCCGCAGATCAGGTTCTCGTCGACGGTGAGCTCGCCGAACACGCGTCGACCCTCCATCACCTGGGTGATGCCGGAGAGCACGATGTCACTCGGCTTCTTGCCGTTGATCACCTCGCCGTTGTAGGTGACGGTACCTTTGGTGATCTCTCCGTTGTGCACGTCGAGCAGGCCGGAGATCGCCCGCAGGGTGGTCGTCTTGCCGGCGCCGTTGGCGCCCAGCAGGGCAACGATCTGGCCGTCGGGGACCTCGATCGACAGGCCGCGCAAGACCAGGATGACCTCGTTGTAGACGACTTCGACGTTGGCGAGTTCCAGCACCTTGCTTGCTCCGTCCGTGCGTTCGTTGCAGTGTTTCGGTTGCAGTGATTCAGTGGTGGTTCCGTGGGGGCGGAGCCGAAGCCCCGCCCCCACGAACTCACCGTGGTATTGCGTGAATGGTGTGACGTGTTGACGTGTCAGCCTGCGACGAAGCAGGCACCCTGGAAGTCGTAGTTGGCGGCGATGTCACCGACGTACGGTCCTTCGAGCAGGGTGAAGCCGGTACCGGCGCCCTCGTCCGACACGGTCGCGCCGGGCGTGAACTCTGCCAGGTCGACGTCGTAGAGGTAGGACTCGCGAACGATGAAGTCGTTCGGCTCGCCCGACCAGGTCTGATCCGGGGCGAGGCCCTGGAAGTCGACGCTGACGTCCTGGAGTGCGGCAACGACGCCGGCGCGGGTCATGTCGCCGTTGGCGGCGGCCTGCTCGAGCACGGCCTTGGTGGCGATGCCCTCGGTCCACGAGATGATGTACGTGTCCGACAGCACAGCTTCGGGCTGCTTGTCGCGCATGCCCTCGATCATGGCTGTCATACCGGGCGTGTCGACCGCGCCCCACAGGGCGGTGTAGGTCGAGTGTGTGTACACCTCGTCGGCGATCGGGCCGAGGTCGGTGCCGAGCAGCTGGTAGTTCCACGTCGGCGAGTTGCCCGACCACTGTGCCCGCAGACCCTGCGCATAGGCGCCGCCGAGGATCTCGGCGAGCGTCGTCGGGTTGGTGGTCGCCCACACGATGTCGGGGTTGGCCGCGACGAGCTCGGTGATCACCGGCGTCTGGTCGGCGCCCGGAACCACTTGGCCTTCGCCGTCGTAGACGACTTCCAGGCCGAGTGCCGCAGCTGCGGTCTTGGCACCCTGGGCGCCGTCCTGGCCGTACTCACCCGGGAACGAGATGATGCCGATCGTCGCGGCGTTGTTCGCGCCGGCCAAGTACTCGACGCCGTTCATCGACTCGAGGCAGTAGCTGGTGTACAGCTCCATCACGTTGGCGCCGATCGCCGGGTCGGCCCAGCCCGAGTACCACGACAAGGGGATGGCGAGGAGGTTGTCCTTCACCAGGTCCTCTGCGGTGGCAGCGGTGTGGGGCGAGCCGGTCGACTGGCTGAACATGATGACACCGGTGTCGCCGGTGTCGGACATCGTGGCGTAATTCTCGAGGTGGGTCGGCACGTCGTAGGCGTTGTCGATGATCTCGAGCTCGATCTGACGCCCGGCGATGCCGCCGTTGTCGTTGACGATGTCCCAGTAGGCCTCCTGGCCGGCCACGATCTGCGTGACGAGCGGGGCGAAAGCACCCGACAGGTCGGCGTTGAGGCCGACCCGGATGATGTCGTCGGTGACGCCGTAATCGGTCACGATCTCGGCCGCCGGAGGCGGTGAGGTCTCGGCCGGAGTGGTGTCATCTGTCATGTCGTCGGTCGTGTCGGGCGCGTCGGTGGTGTCCGGTGCATCGGTGGTGTCCGGTGCGTCGGTCGCCTGTGGCGCGTCCGTGCTGGCCGTATCGTCGTCGTCACCGCCGCATGCCGCTGCTACGAGAGCGAGCGCCATGATCGGCACGATCGCTTTGGTCAATTTTCTCATTGATTCCCCCTGATGGTTTGGGTGTGAGAGGCGCCGGTGTCGACGCCCCACATCTGTGTTGTATCCCATCGACGAGTCTTGCCGATGGAGCACCGTGACATCGGTCACGAGGACCGATCGTCGCGAACCGGTGACCGAACGCATTAGTAGCTGAACGGCCACCGCTTCCAGTAATTGCGGATCTTGACCCAGATGCCGAACAAGCCGAGCGGCTCGAAGATCAAGAAGATGATGATCAGCACCCCGTAGAGCACGAGGTTCCAGTCGAAGACGTTGAGCGGGTATCCCGGAGTCTGCGTGGCAGACGAGATCGGACCCTGGTTGCCGGGTCCCGTGGAGATGATCACATCCGCGACCTTCGAGCCGAGTCCGGTGCCGTCGGTCTTGTCGGCGAGCCACTCGGTGAACGACTCGACGAACTTGGGGGTCAGCACGACGAAGAACGTGCCCATGATCGTGCCGCTGACCGTGCCGACGCCACCGATCAACAAGATCGCGATGAACTCGACCGACAATGCCAGGTTGAACTGACTCGCCGGCAGCTTGCCGGCGAACGACGCGAACAACGCGCCCGCGACGCCGGCGAAGAACGAACTGGTGGCGAACGCGATCAGCTTGTACTTGAACTCGGGGACGCCCATCACCTCTGCCGCGATGTCGCGGTCGCGAATGGCCTGCAGGGCACGCCCGGTACGGGTACGTGCGATGTTCTTCGCCAGCAGGATGAACACCAGGAACAGTGTGGCGAGGAAGAGGTACTTCTTCTGGCTGTCGGTGACGTCGAGGAAGCCGAACCACTTGCCGTCGTCGTCGATCGAGATCAGCGGGGGATTCTCCTTCCAGAGCCGGATGTCGTAAGTGGGGAAGTCGCGACCGAGACCGGGGTCGCCCGCGATGTGCTTGCCCCAGGTGGTGTTCGACATGTGGATTCCGATGAAGACCAAGCCCAAGGTGACGATCGCGAGATAGAGGCCTCGCAATCGAACGGCGACGGGCGACACGATGATGCCGATGACGGCGGCCCCGATGCCGGCGCCGGGCAGCCAGATCCAGATCGGCAGGTTCCAACCCCACACGTTGGCACTCGCCACGCCGCCGAGCACCGCACCCGTGTAGGCGCCGACGCCCATGAAGAAGGCGTGACCCAGCGACACCTGCCCGGCCATGCCGGTCAGGATGTTCAGGCCGAGTGCTGCGATGGCGAAGATCAGCGCCTCGTCGAGCACCCGCAGCCAGTTGTTGTCGCCGAGGAAGCGCAGCGGCGGGATACCGTTCGAGATGATCGGGATGTTGCGCAACAGCGGCAGGTCGGTGGCCGACGTGAGCATCGGGATGTCGAACGGAATCAGCAACAGCAACAGGATCGCGATCGTCGCCAGGACCTTCTTCGTGTACGTCGGGAGGATCTGCGACTCTTGCTCGTAGCTCGTATAGAGGTTCGGTCGAAGAAACATGTCAGGCCTCCCGCCGAGTAGTCGTGCGCGCCGCACTGGTTGTGGAGTCGTGATACATCGCGGTCACACCCTCCGGATCTCTGGTGTGCCGAACAGGCCGTACGGTCGCACCAACAACCCGATGATCATGACGACGTAGGGCACGATCAACGGGTATCCGGATCCGAGGACCGATGTGTACGAACTGAGGTACTGACCGGCGTAGATCTCGGCCGTACCGATGATCAGTCCGCCGACCAGCGCGCCCTGGACCGAGTCGAGCCCGCCCAGGATGACCGCCGGCAGTGCACGGAACGCGACCGTCGCCACCTCTGCATCGATGGCACCGGTCTGCTTGACCGGTGGCTGGGTGGCGAACAGGCCACCGAGAGCTGCCAGGACGGCGCCGGCGCCCCAAGCGATCGCGAACACCCGACCGATGCTGATCCCCTGCGCCATCGCAGCTTCCTGGTCCTGGGCCACCGCCCGCATCGAGATACCCATGCGCGAGCGATAGAAGAAGAACACGGCGACGAACGCCGCTGCGGCGGCGATCATCGAGGCGAAGTAGGCCCAGTTGACGAAACCATCGCCGATGTTGAAGCCGCCCGCGCCCCACGGTGCATCGATGTTGCGGAACTGGATCTTCACCGTGTCGTTGGCCAACACCCGCAGTGCGATCTCGAGGCCGAGCGTGATGACCGCGACCGAGAACAACGGCTGGCCGATCATCGGACGGATCGCCAGCCGCTCGATCAGCAGGCCGAACACCGCTGCACAGGCGAGCGCCACGATGAAGCTGAGGGCCCACTTGAGCCATTCGGGGCCACCCATGCTGTAGATCGGGTTCGGGATCTCCCAGAAGAAACCGATGATCGGCAGGTTTTCGTCGGCGACCATGAACGAGATGAACAGGGCTCCGATCATCGCCATCGCGCCCTGCGCGAAGTTGACGACCTCGGTCGCCTTGAAGATCAGCACGGTTCCGAGTGCGATCAGCGCGTACACCGACCCGAGCGCCAACGACTTGAGCAGCGTGGTGAGGAAGATGTCGGGACCGGTGGCGAGTTGGTAGGCGCTGAAGATCGCGCCGCCGACCACCAGCGCGAGTCCGACGAGATGGCTGGGATCGGATGTGTTGAACTTGAGCTTGGCCATCAGTAGAGCGACTCCACCAAGTCGCCGAACGCGTCGAGCATGGCGCTGCGCTTGAGTTTCTGGGTCGCTGTCAACTCGCCGTCCTCGTGGTCGAGCTCCTTCGGGAGCAGTGCGAATCTGCGGATGTTCTCGACCCTCGCGAACTTGTCGTTCGTCTCCTGCACGACCTGATCGATCAGTTCGATCACCTCGGGCTTCTCGGAGAGGTCGCGGTAGGTGGTGTACGGGAGGTTGCGGCGCAGCGCCCAGTCACCGACCGTGTCCATCTCGATCCCGATCAGTGCCGTGAGGTACTTGCGACCCTCGCCGATCACCATCGCCTCCTTGACATACGGCGATGTCTTCAGGCTGTTCTCGATCTCCGATGGCGAGATGTTCTTGCCGCCCGAGGTGATGATGATGTGCTTGATGCGGTCGACGATCCGGACGTGGGTGCCATCGACCCACTCGCCCACGTCGCCGGTCATCAGCCAACCGTCTTCGGTGAAGGTCTCGGCCGTCTTGTCGGGCTTGTTCCAGTAGCCCTTGAACACGCCGTCGTGCTTGACCTGGATCTCGCCGGTGCCCTCCGCGATGCGGAGGCCGATGCCGGGGTACGGCTCGCCGACCGTGCCGAGCTTCATGCGTCCGACGAAGTTGGCCGTGGCGACGGCGGCGTTCTCGGTCATGCCGTACAGCTCGAACACCGGCACGCCGAGGCCGATGAAGAACTGGAGCACCTCGGGTGCGATCGCCGCTGCGCCCGAGCTGGCGTACCGGCACCGTCGCAGGCCGAGACGCTCGCGCATGGGCCGGAAGACCACGACCCACCCGATCGCGGCGAGCACTCTCGACTGCAGCGTGTGGTTGCCGTCGTGGGCGACCTTGATCTTGCCGATCCGCTTCGCGAGCCCGAGCCCGAACCCGAGCATCTTGCGCTTGAACCAGGTTGCATCGTTGGCCCGGATCAGCGACAGGGCGTGCAGCTTCTCCCAGATGCGGGGCACCGCGAAGAAGATCGTGGGCTGCACCTCGCGCAGGTTCTCGTTGACCGTCTCGATCGACTCGGCGAAGTTGAGCACCGGTCCGGCACCGACCATCGTCCAGGTCGAGAAGATCCGCTCGGCCACGTGGCAGAGGGGGAGGTAGGTGACGATCTGGTCCTTGGGGTTGGGCGGGCCGCCGGGTACTCGGTCGCCGGCGTTCACGATCTTGTCGATGCAGAACGCGGCGTTCTGATTGGTGAGCATCGCCCCCTTGGGGGGGCCGGTCGTGCCTGACGTGTAGACCAACGTCATCACGTCGTCAGGCTTGGCCGCCGCCATCCGATCTGCGACGGCGTTGGGATGCGCGGCCCGATGCTCGCGACCGAGTTCGACGAAACTGTCCCAGAACAACAGGCGTCCGTCGTCCTTGCCGATCATGCCGCGCGGTTCGACGAAGATGATCCGTCGCACGTCGGGCACGGCGTCGCGGCCGATCTCGTCGATCTTGTCGTACTGCTCTTCGTCCTCGGCGAAGTGCACGCAGGCCCCACTGTCTTGGAGCAGGTACGCGACTTCCGCAGACGGATTGGTGGGATAGAAGCCGACGGTGATCGCCCGGACGGCGACGGCAGCGAGGTCCATGATGATCCACTCGGGCCGATCCTCGGCGTGGATCGAGACCCGATCACCCGGCTCGACGCCCAGTGCCAAGAGGCCGTGGGCGGCGAGTTCGACCAGTTCCCAGGTCTGCCCCCACGTGTACTCCTTCCAGATGCCGAAGTCCTTCTCGCGCATCGCGACCTGACTCGGTGAGCGGGTGGCCCAGTTACGCGCCAGCGAGGCGACCGTGGTTGCCCCGGTCGCGCCGGTGGCGGCTGGTTTCGTCTGCTCGGTCAGCGTCATGTCATCCCCTCACGATCGCCAAGTGATCCCCGTTGGCGATACCTCCGTCTGTTGTGACGGATGGCACCCGTTGTTGGTGGGCGAACTTAGCAGGCACCGAGTCCGCGGAAGCAACCTGGGCTTTCAGGTCGCGCGAAGTCTGTGACAGCCTGTCGGGGTGAGCGACTACACCCCGCCCCTTCGTGATATCCGGTTCGTGATGGACCACGTGGCCGATCTCGGTTCGATCGTTTCGAGCGAGCGGTTCGGCCACGTCGACGCCGACACGATCCACGAGGTGCTCGCCGAGGTCGGGCGGTTCATGGCCGAGATCGTGGCGCCGACCAATCGTGACGGTGACACGATCGGAGCCCACTGGCAGGCGGACGGCTCGGTCACCACGCCGCCCAGTTTCAAGCCTGCGTATGCGAAGTGGGTCGCGTCAGGCTTCGGCGCGATGCCCTTCGACGCCGATTTCGGCGGGGCTGACTTCCCGTGGATCTCGGCGATCGGTGTGCAAGAGATGCTCACCAGCGCCAACATGGCGTTCTCCTTGTGCGCGCTGTTGACGCAGGGCGCGATCGATGCCGTCCATGCTCACGGATCCGACGAGCAGAAGGCGACCTATCTACCCAAGATGCTCACCGGCGAGTGGACCGGCACGATGAACCTCACCGAGCCCCAGGCCGGCTCGGATGTCGGCGCCGTCACCAGCAAGGCCGTGCCCGCCGACGACATCGGCGGCGGTGCCTGGCGAATCACCGGCCAGAAGATCTTCATCACATGGGGCGAGCACGATTGTGCGGACAACTTGATCCATCTCGTCCTGGCGCGCACGCCCGGGTCGCCTCCCGGCACGAAGGGCATCTCGATGTTCCTGGTGCCGAAGTTCCTCGTGAACCGCGACGGCTCGCTCGGCGAGCGCAACGGCGCACAGTGCGTGTCGATCGAGCACAAGCTCGGCATCCACGGCTCACCGACGTGTGTGATGGCGTACGAGGACGCGATCGGTTGGTTGGTGGGAGGCGAGCACGACGGCATGCGGAACATGTTCACGATGATGAACAATGCCCGTCTGTCGGTGGGCCTCCAGGGGCTCTCGATCACCGAGCGCGCCTATCAACAAGCGTTGCAGTATGCCCAGGACCGCCAGCAGGGCCGTGCCGTGGGTGCCCCGGCCGGTGCCTCCAGCCCGATCATCGAGCACCCCGATGTCCGGCGCATGTTGATGACTCAGCGGGCATGGATCGACGCCATGCGATGCCTGGTGTACACGAATGCCGCCGCGCTCGATCGTGCAGACGCGGCCCGCTTCGCCGGCGATGTCGACGATGCCCGGTCGTGGCAGGAGCTCGCAGATCTGCTGATCCCGCTCACGAAGGGTGTGTGCACCGATGTCGGCAACGAGATGACCTCGCTCGCCGTTCAGATCCACGGAGGCATGGGCTACGTCGAGGAGACCGGCGCCGCGCAGCACTACCGGGACGCCCGTATCGCCGCGATCTACGAGGGTACGAACGGCATCCAGGCGGCCGACCTGGTGGGTCGCAAGCTCGGGATGCGCGGTGGTGCCGTGGTGACCGATCTGCTCGACGAGTTCGACGATCGCGCCGCGCAACTGGCAGCGGTCGACGAGCTCTCCGATTTCGGGGCGCGCCTGTCGATGGCGGTCGAGACGACACGGGAGGCGACAGCCCACCTCGTCGGTATCGCTCCGTCCGACCCGCGCTCGCTGCTGGGAGCGTCGGCGCCGTACCTGCGGTTGCTCGGTACGACCGTGTGTGCGGGCCTGTTGGCCAAGGCGGCGCTGGCTGCCAGCGCCGGTGCGGGCGACGACGAGGCGTTCCGGGCCGCCAAGCTGACCAGCGCCAAGTTTTTCGGCGAGCAGATCCTTCCCTCGGTCCAGGGGCTGCTGCCTGCCGTGCTGGCATCGTCCGATGACCTCTATGCGCTGAGCGCCACGCAGCTCGCCTGACGAGGTTCCCGGCCGTTCCGATCGTCCATCGGACATCGTGATGCTTGTCCGCGTGCCGACATGGAATCGCATGGGGAGTCGTCCCCATGGTCAGCACGGCGACGCGTTCTTACGCTCGGACCGTGCCCGTCGAAGCGGTGGACAACCCGTTCGCCCGGTGAGATCGGCGTGGCGCAGGAGTTCGAGGCGTGCCGAATGCAACCGACTATCGAGATGCAGCTCAGAGGTATCGGGCGATCGCCGAGCACCTGCTCCGGGAGGCCGGAGCCATGGCGGGATGGCGGGCCGGATTCGTCGGCGACGGTCTCGTTCGCGACACCATCGACACCTCGAACGATCGCACCCGCGATCACCTCCGCTCGGCCGGCGACGACATGGGCAGGCTCGCCAGGGTCTGTGAGATGCGAGCCGACGTGTGCGCTCAGCACGCCGGCGCCGTGAGGCGATACTGGGAGCTGAGCTGGGATCAGCGCCTGTTGGTCCGGCCTCCGGTCCCACCGGCACCCTGGGTCGACTGGTGAGCGCATCCTGGATCGACACCGATCTGGCGCTCCGGGCGGCCACCACGTGGGCGGAACATGCTGATGCGTGGTTCCGCACCCAGTTCGATCTGGAGGGTGATCTCGAGGAGTTGGAACTGGTCGGCGCCAGTCCTGACGTGGTCCGCAGCCTCGCTGCGGCGAGCACCGAACTGTGGGTGAACGTGTCGTTCGTGCGACTGGTCGCAGATCGTGCCGAGTCCTCGGACGGGTTGGGCTCGATCGACTCCGCCGCAGTCGATCGGCTTCGGCGGCAGGCCGGCGACGCGATCCAGCTGCGACTCGGCGATGCCTGCGCGGCATCGTGGGCCGAGTACTCCTCGTCGTCTCGTTTCGGTGACGCCGGCGAGACCTATGACGCCGATCTGCGTTCGCCCTACTCGATCTTCGGGTCGAGCGCCGACGAGCGGGGCCGGAATCTGATCATTCGGGCCTTGGCCGACACCAACGACGAGGTCCAGATCCGCCAGGACGAGTTCGAGATCGTGCGGCTGGCGAACGGCCGCTACCTCGTCGTGCTGCCGGGTGTCACCGATCTGTCGTCACCTGACCTGGGTCTCGACGATCGTCACCGGACCGTCCGCGATGTCGACCGGTTCGCCTACCCATCGGCACAGTCGACCGATGTCGCCGACAACCGATACGCGCAGATGGTGTGGGACGGTCTGATCGCGGCAGGGGTACCGACCGGCGCCGAGCTCATGATCGTCGGGCACAGCTACGGTGCCGACACGGCGCTCGACCTCGCCGCGAATCCCGCCTTCAACGGCACAGGTGGCTTCGATGTCACCCATGTCGTGGCGGCCGGCTACCACTCCGAGCCCCAACTCCCTCACGTCGGTTCGTCGACGGAGGTGCTGGTGCTGCAGAACCATCGAGATGCTGCGGTCATCGTCGAGGCCGTCGGCCACGGTCACGTGACCGGTGTCGTCGAGCAGACCACAGGATTCTTCGGCAGCGTGTTCCACCTCGATCCGCTCGGCGCGATCGGTCACCTCGGCGGTGTCGCGTATCACGAGGTCGGGGTAGTGGCCGATGGAGTCGGCTACCTGGCGGGGAATCCCGACTCGCTCGCTCGGATCGGTGCCGGCGTGGCGATCAACCGCCCGAGCTGGGTCGCCGACGGTGTCGGCGACCTACTCACCCTCGGCCCCGGGGTCAGTCGGCCGACCGAGCAGCAGGTCGTCGACGTGTTCGCCGGCGGCGGTCAGGGGTTCGGGCATCATCCGGCGAACTACGTGGCCCACGTGGCGAGCACGAGCGATCCGAGCGTCGTGTCGTTCTTCGAGTCGGTCGATGTCGCCGGATACGCGACATCCGGTACCGCGCTGGCGATCGATGTCTCGGTGCCCGTCGGCGACTGAACGGTGGCTAGTCACTTAGAAAACCTGAGTCGAACCATATCAGGATCTGGATTCCGCTGGTACAATCTTCTCATGGCGTTCGATCCGAAGACATGGACAGTCAAGACCCAAGAGGCTTTCGCAGCGGCGATCGACGATGCCAAGTCCAGGCACAATCCCGAACTCACGCCCGACCATCTGCTGGCCGCGATCACCGGACAGGACGACACGGTGGTCGCGCCGGTGTTGGCCAAGCTCGGTCAGTCGCCCGGCATGGTACGTGACCGTGCGATGACCGCCGTCGACAAGCTGCCGCAGGCGCACGGCGGTTCCGAGCCCCGGATGGGCCGTGAACTGAGCAATGTGACCGATCGCGCCGAGCAGTACCGCAAGGATCTACGCGACGACTATCTGTCGGTCGAACACCTGTTGCTGGCCATGAACGAGCGCCTCGGCGTCGGCAGCGAGGAGCTGCTCACCGTGTTGCGCGACGTCCGAGGTAGCCACCGTGTCACCGACCCGAACCCGGAGGAGAAGTTCGCGGCGCTCGAGAAGTACGGACAGGACCTCACGGCGCGTGCGGCCGAGGGCAAGATCGACCCGGTCATCGGGCGCGACGACGAGATCCGGCGTGTCATCCAGGTGCTGTCACGCCGCACGAAGAACAACCCGGTGCTGATCGGCGAGCCGGGCGTCGGCAAGACGGCGATCGTCGAGGGTCTCGCGCGCCGGATCTCCGACGGCGACGTCCCCGAGGGGCTCAAGGGCAAGCGTTTGATCGCGCTCGACATCGCCTCGATGCTCGCGGGCGCCAAGTATCGCGGTGAGTTCGAGGAGCGCCTGAAGGCTGTGCTCAAGGAGATCACCGACGCAGCCGGCGAGGTCATCACCTTCGTCGACGAGCTGCACACCATCGTCGGCGCGGGCGGCGCCGAGGGCGCGATGGACGCCGGCAACATGATCAAGCCGATGCTGGCACGTGGCGAGCTGCGGATGATCGGCGCCACCACCCTCGACGAGTACCGCAAGTACGTCGAGAAGGACCCCGCCCTCGAACGGCGATTCCAGCAGGTGTATGTGGGAGAGCCCTCGGTCGAGGACACGGTCGGCATCCTGCGTGGCCTCAAGGAGCGTTACGAGGTGCACCACGGAGTGCGCATCCAGGACTCGGCGCTGGTCAGCGCTGCGGTCCTTTCCAATCGCTACCTCACCAACCGGTTCCTGCCCGACAAGGCGATCGATCTCGTCGACGAGGCGGCGTCCAAGTTGCGGATCGAGATCGACTCGTTGCCGACCGAGATCGACGTCGTGGGCCGTCGCATCCTGCAGCTCGAGATCGAGCAGGTCGCGCTCGAGAAGGAGAGCGACCCCGCCTCTTTGGAGCGTCTCGATGCGCTCCACTCCGAACTCGCCGAACTCAATGTCGAGCTCGCACGGATGAAGGAGCACTGGGAGGGCGAGAAGCAGGCGATCGATGCGATTCGCAATCTGAAGGAAGAACTCGAGCAACTCCGCACCCAACTCGAGCGTGAGACCGACCTGAATGTGGCCGCCGAGATCCGCTATGGACGGGTACCCGAGCTCGAGCGCAGGATCGCGGACGCCACCCAGCATCTCGACGAACTGCAGGGCACGCAGCGGATGCTCAAAGAAGAGGTCGACGCCGAGGACATCGCAGAGGTGGTGGCGCACTGGACCGGTGTTCCGATGACGCGTCTGCTGGAATCCGAGACGGCCAAGCTGATCCATCTGGAGGACTCGTTGCACCAGCGGGTCATCGGCCAGGACGAACCCGTCCGGGCGGTCTCGAACGCGATCCGGCGCAGCCGTGCCGGCCTGTCCGATCCGAATCGGCCGATCGGCTCGTTCATGTTCCTCGGGCCGACCGGGGTCGGCAAGACCGAGTTGGCGAGGGCGCTCGCAGAGTTCCTGTTCGACGACGAGCGGGCGATGGTCCGGATCGACATGGGCGAGTACATGGAGAAGCACTCGGTCAGCCGGCTGATCGGTGCACCTCCCGGCTATGTCGGATACGACGAGGGTGGCCAACTCACCGAGGCGGTCCGGCGCCGCCCGTACGCGGTCGTGCTGCTCGACGAGATCGAAAAGGCCCACCCCGACGTGTTCAACGTGCTGTTGCAGGTGCTCGACGACGGTCGGCTCACCGACGGCCAGGGGCGCACGGTCGATTTCACCAACACGGTGCTGATCATGACGTCGAATCTGCCGGGCGATCCCGCAGCCCACTTCAAGCCCGAGTTCATCAATCGCATCGACGACATGATCCGCTTCCGGTCGTTGACCGAGCTCGACCTGCGGCGCATCGTCGACATCCAGCTCGAACGGATCCGCGAGCGCCTTGCCGAGCGGCGGCTGTCCCTCGACGTCACCGACGAGGCGATGGAGTTCCTCGCCCACGAGGGGTTCGATCCCGCCTTCGGGGCGCGTCCGCTCAAGCGGGTGATCCAGCGTGAGATCGGCGATCGCGCGGCGGTGCTGATTCTCGAGGGTCGGGCGACCGACGGCGGCACCATTCGGGTGAGCGTGGGCGACGACGCCGACACCGAACCGGCGCTGTGCGTCGAGGCCGTCGATTTTTCGGAGAATTGACCGCCGGTTGTCGCACGGCTGACCGCCTGATCGTCAAGGTGTTGATGTTTCCTTCCGCTCGCCGCCTCCAGAGATCCCGCCTTCTGGAGGCGGCGAATGGTTTTTCGGGCCGTGTAGCTCCTCCGGGCGTGGTACACCGCGACGGCGCGCTGCCGGCCGCGCACCGATGCCAGTCTGCAACTCCAGTCCGCCGACTCCAATCCGCCGACTCCAATCCGCGAGGTCAGCCGGCGGGGGCGCGATCGCCTCGCACGAGGCGCAGGCGGAATCGCAGCGGGTGATTGCCGATCACGTCCAGCGCGGCGCCATCGACCTGTGCCAGCCGCCGGGCCAGCGGTAACCCACGACCGTGGCGGGCGGCCGGGTCGACGGGTCCGTCGAACAACGACTTGAGCCGTTCGCGTGGCACGCCGGGGCCCTGGTCGATCACGATCACCGATGGCCCGTCGATCATCAGGGTGACGGCGCCGTCACCGTGTCGGATCGCGTTGTCGATCAGCACATCGATCACCTGACCGGCGAGCCCGGTGGTCCCGTACACGGGCGGCGCCGTGTTGGCGGTGATCACCGAGACGTGCCTGCGCAGCTGTTCGAAACGGGGCCGCCATTCCTCGACGTGGGCGATCACCAGGGCGGTCAGGTCGAAGATGGTGCGTTCGCTGGTGGTTCGATTGCGGGCGGCGGCGAGCAAGTCGTCGATCGTGGCGTTGAGCTGGTCGGTTTGGGCCAGCCCCGCCGTCGCTTCGGTTGCGACACTGTCGTCCCCGTTCATCGTGAGGATCTCGAGTCGCATGGCGATGCCGGCGATGCCGGTGCGGAGCTGGTGGGTCGCGTCGGCGGTGAAATGTCGCTCGTTGGCCAGCATCGTGTCGACTCGCTGGGCGCTCGTCTCGAGGGCTGAACCGATGTCGTCGATCTCCGGAATGCGCGTCCGATGGTACGGCTGCAGGCTGAAGTCGCCTTCACCGATCCGGCTGGCCCGAGTTGCGAGCCGCTCGAGTGGCCTCGCCAACTGCCTGGCCTGGACGGCGGCCAAACCGGCAGCGGCGATGATCGCGCCCAGGGCGAGGATCACCAGCACGTTCAACTGGTCGCGGAAGTTCTCGTCGAGCGGGTCGGCGTCGGTACGAACGATGAAGAGCGTCCCATCGACGGCGACACGGCTGGCGCTACGCGTCGCGCCGACCGTCGTGAGATCGTCGTTGTACAGCTCGTTGCCGTCGGCATCGAGCACCTGCAGACCGTCCGATGGCCCGAGCGCACCGGTCGAGCGCACGACTCCGAGGTCGAGTGGTTCGCCCGCCCGCACACCGCGCGAGTAGGTCGCCTCGATCGTGCCCGCCTGCTGGTCGAGGCGCGAGTCGAGCTGGCGTTCGGCGGCGTTGTAGACCACGAGCCCGATCGGCAGGGCCAGTGCTCCGAGGACCACCAGCACGATGGCGATGGTGGAAACGACGAGGCGACGACGCACGGTCGCTCCCGGTCAGCCTTCGAACCGAAACCCCACACCACGAACGGTCACGATCAGCGTCGGCGGATCGGTGTCGTCGCCGATCTTGCGCCGCAAGGTCGAGATGTGGGTGTCGAGCGTGCGTGTCGAACCCCAGTAGTTCTCGTCCCAAACGGTCGACATGATCTGCTCGCGGGTGAAGGTGGCATCCGGCTTGCTCATGAGGAGCGCAAGCAGGTCGAACTCCTTGGAGGTGAGGTCGAGTTCGTTCTCGTTGAGGTAGGCGCGCCGCGACTCGGTGTTGACGCGCAGCGGTCCACCGATCAGCTCGCGGGGCATCTGGTGTGCAGCTTGCGCGATCCGAAGCCGGGCCTTGATGCGCGCGACGAGCTCGGCGAGCCGGAAGGGTTTGGGGACGTAGTCGTCGGCACCTGCACCGAGGCCGACGATGACGTCCATCTCCTCGGCTCGCGCAGTGAGCATGATGATCGGCATCTCCGGGCGATCCTCGCGAACCTTCCGGCAGACGTCGAGACCGTCGATGTCGGGCAGGGTGAGATCGAGCAGCATCAGGTCGGGGCGACGCGCCAGCACGGCTGCCAGTCCGTCGTTGCCCGTCGCAGCGTGCACGACCTCGAAACCCTCGGCAGTGAGCACGCGGAGCAGTGGCTCGCTGATGCGTTCGTCATCCTCGACCAACAGGATCGTCGTCACGGATTGACAGCGTACGCCACTGGGAGGGTCGGAATGCGATTGCGGCGATCCCTGCGCTTCAAGAAGGCATCAAGACCGTCGCCGGATGGCGGCTGCGTGGGCAGGAAAACCCTCGTGGTCCGCCAGCGCGATCACCGAGTTGGCCATCCGCCGCAGGGCCCGCTCGTCGGCGCGGGCCACCGCCGTGCGCTTGAGGAACGTCGACGCCGTGATGCCCGAACTGACGTGCGCGAACCCGCTCGTGGGCAAGGATGCCGGGCACCCGATCACGAAGTTGGCGGCGCTGAACGGAGTGTGCTGGCCAACGAGGATCTCGCCGGCGTTGACGAGGCCGTCGAGCACGATGTCGACGTCGTGCGGGTCGACGGCGATCTGCAGGTGCTCGGGTGCATACCGATTCGCGACCGCTATGGCATCGGCGAGTTCCGTGACCAGCACGCATCCACCGTTCGGGCCGAGTGCACTGCGGGCGGCCTCGGCCCGCACGGCCGGGAGCTCGGCGAGTTGCCGTTCGAGCTCGTCGTCGGTGGCGGCGGCGACGTCCGCATCGGTGCACACCAGTACCACCGAGGTGTCGGTGCCGTGTTCGGCCTCGACCAACAGGTCGGCCGCCAGCCGGTACGGGTCGGCGGTGCTGTCGGCGATCACGAGGCTCTCGGTCGGGCCGAGCAGCATCATGGTGGCGACACCGTGGCGTTGCATCTCCACCTGGGCGATCGTCACAGCAGGCGAACCCGGCCCGACGATCATCCGCACCTGTGGGATCGTGTCGGTGCCGAAACCGAGCGCCGCCACGCCCGCTGGCCCGTTCACTCGGAACACGCGGCGGAGGCCCAGTTTGCGACAGACCACCAGCACCGCCGGGTCGACGTCACCGTTCCCGGCCGGCAACGGCGGCACGACGAGTGTCAGATCGGGTACGCCGGCCACGATCGCCGGAACGGCCAGCTGGTATGCGACGCTCGGGTAACTGGCCTTGCCGGATGGTGTGAACAGGCCCGCCGACGAGATCGGTGTGACCTTCTCGCCGACGATCAGGCCGGGCTCGGACTCGAACGACCAGTCGTCGAAACGTTCGAATTGGCGCTCGTTGAAAGCTCGCAGGTGTGAGATCGCGTCGTCGATGGCGCGGTCGACGTCGTCGCTGACCGTCGCGGCGTCGAGTTCGTCGTCGGTGATGCGGAGCTGATCGGGAGTGAGATCGACACCGTCGAACTCGGCGAGCGCCGCGCACACCGCTTCGTCGCCGCGGCGGCGCACGTCGTCGATCAACTCGCCGATCGAGTGGCGCAGATCGGGGTCGAAGATCGCGTCGAGCCCGCGAGCGACGAGTTCGGCGCGGGCGGCGTCATCCATCTCGTCCCACCGTTGGAGCCGCATGACCGTCACGGTGTGTCACGGTAACCGCCGCCTCCACGCTCTGGTACATCTGCCGCTCGGGTCCGATACGAACGCGTATTCGACGGACAAATCGTTCAGATCCGGATCGAACCAACGGTGGCGGCCCGCTCGGCACTAGTGTCATGCCACGTTCAGTCCGCATATCCGGGGAGCGTGCCCATGCCCGTCACAGTCGTCGTCGGTGCCCAATGGGGTGACGAGGGCAAGGCCAAGATCATCGACCTGCTGTCGAAGGAGCACACCTATGTGGTGCGTTACCAGGGCGGTCACAATGCCGGACACACCGTCGTCGTCGACGACCAGCGGTATGCATTGCAACTGATCCCCAGCGGGGTGCTCTACGACCACGTCGTACCGGTGATCGCCAACGGCGTGGTCGTCGATCTGCCCACGTTGTTCAACGAGATCGACACGCTCGAAGGCCGCGGCATCTCATGTCGCGGCTTGAAGATCTCGAGTTTGGCGCACCTGATCTTCCCGTGGCACCAAGCCCACGACGCGATCGCCGAGGCGATGCGTGGCGACGACAAGATCGGCACCACCCTCAAGGGCATCGGTCCCGCATATGCGGACAAGGCTCGGCGGGTAGGTGTCCGAGTCGGCGAGGTGGTCGATATCGATCGCTTCGCGGACACCGTTCGGGCCAGAGCGATCGCCGAGAGCAAGCTGATCGAACAGGCCGGCGGGCAGCCGCTCGACGTCGACGAGATCGTCGATCGCTTCGTCGGGTACGGCCGGCGACTGCAGCCCTATGTGGCCGACACCGTCACGCTGTTGCACACGGCGCTGGGGCGCGGCGCGCAGGTGCTGCTGGAGGGAGCTCAAGCGACGTTCCTCGACCTCGATCACGGCACGTATCCCTACGTGACGTCGTCGAACCCCACTGCCGGCGGGGCATGCGCCGGCTCCGGGCTCGGCCCTCGCGACATCAGCCGGATCGTCGGGATCACCAAGGCCTACACCACTCGGGTCGGCGCCGGCCCGTTCCCGACCGAACTGGTGGACGCCGACGGTGACACGCTGATCGATGTCGGGCGCGAGTTCGGCACGGTCACCGGGCGCCGTCGGCGTGCCGGGTGGCTCGACTGCGTCATGCTGCGCCAGGCGGTGAGGTTGAACAGCTTGACCGAGCTGGCCCTGACGAAGCTGGACATTCTCGACGGGTTCGAGTCGGTCAAGGTGTGCGTCGCGTATCGGTTGGACGGCGAGTTGATCGACTACTACCCGGATCGGTCCGACGTGCTGGCCCGGATCGAGCCGGTCTACGAGACCTTGCAGGGTTGGCGGACCGATCTGTCGGCGGCCCGCGAGTCGGGCACGCTGCCCGAGCAGGCCAAGGCCTTTCTCTCCCTGGTCGAGGCGCAGGTCGGCGTACCGGTCAAGGTGGTCGGTGTCGGCGCCGAACGCGACGACTATCTGCTGTGGACGCCGTGAGTTCCGCCGTGTCGACCGCCGCCGTGTCGAGGCCTGCCGCGTTGGGAATCGAGCGTCGCTCATGATTCCGCGCTACTCGACCCCCGAGATGAACGATGTGTGGTCGGACGTCTCCAAGTTCGCCCGCTTTCTCGAGGTCGAGGTGCTCGCCACCGAGGCGCACGCCGCGATCGGGGTCGTCCCTGCGGCCGACGCAGCGCTGTGCCGCCAGCGGGCGCCGCACGTCGACGAGGCGTTCGTACGAGCGATCGTCGAGCGCGAGGCGATCACGGATCATGACGTGGCGGCGTTCGTCGATGTCGTGCAATCCTCGATTGCCGACGATGCAGCCAAATGGATCCACTTCGGTCTGACCTCGAGTGATGTCGGCGACACGGTCCTGTGCTGGCAGATGACCGATGCGGCCGATCTGCTGATCGAGGAGTCGGGTCGCCTGCTCCGAACGTTGATCGACCTGGCGAACGAACACCGGGACACGGTCATGATCGGCCGTACCCATGGCGTGCACGCCGAGCCGACCACATTCGGAGCCAAGGTTGCGTTGTGGGCGCTGCAGGTCGACCGCGATCGCACCCGTCTGCGCGCGGCACGTGACACCGTCGCCGTGATGAAACTCAGCGGCGCGGTCGGCACCTACTCGAACATCTCACCGTCGGTCGAGGCCTACGTGGGTGCTGCACTCGGGCTGCGTCCCGTGGCCGCCACTCAGGTGATCGCCCGTGACCGTCACAGCGAGTTCCTGTATGCCTGCGCCTCGATCGGCGCCACCTGCGAATTGATGGCGGTCGAGCTGCGCCACCTGCAACGCACCGAGGTACGCGAGGTGCAGGAGGGGTTCAAGCCCGGTCAGAAGGGTTCGTCGGCGATGCCGCACAAGCGCAACCCGATCTCGGCCGAGACGATCTCGGGGCTGGCCAGGGTGTTGCGGTCGAACCTGCTGGCCGGGCTCCAAGACGTCGCCCTGTGGCACGAGCGCGACATCTCGCACTCGTCGGTCGAGCGGGTGGTGCTGCCCGACTCGTCACATCTCGCGCACTACGTGATGCGACGCCTCGGCCGGCTGCTGTCAGGGTTGGTGGTGTTCCCCGAACGGATGCAGGCCAATCTCGACGCCAGCCACGGCCTGGTGTTCAGCCAGCCGGTCCTGCTCGGTCTGGTCGCGTCAGGCATGGCACGCGACGACGCCTACCGCATCGTGCAACGCAACGCCATGCAGGCGTGGGACGACGGCACCGATTTCCGCGCTCTGCTCGAAGCCGACCCGGACGTCGACGACGCGCTGCTCGACGACGCGTTCGACCTGCGTCGCTCACTCGGCAATCTGGGCGTGGTGTTCGAGCAGCTGGCTGCGATCGAGCCCTGAGCGATCGGTGTCGCTGACTCGGCAATCTGGGCGTGGTGTTCGAGCAGCTGGCTGCGATCGAACGTAGACGGGCTTCGCCGGGCGCGCTCAGGCACCGCGCCCGATGCCGGCCCGCGTGAGGGTCGCGGCGGAGACGCCGACCTCGCGCCACGAGCCGTACGAGATTCCCTTGCGTTCGCCGTATGCCTTGGCGACCCCGACGAACGCGTCCTCGAGCGCCGACAGGTCGACGGTGGTGGCCATGGCCTCGAGATCGGCCTGCAAATTGCGTCGTTCTTGCACGAGCTGGAGCTCGTCGATCGCGCTGGCATCGACCAGATCACGCTCGATCGCAGCGAGTCGCTTTTCGATCGACTCGGGCGTGCGCTTGCGGCCACGCTTGGGCTTGTTGGTGCGCAGGGCCTCGAGATATTCGCGCACCACGCGGCCCTCGGCGCGGCCCTGTTCGAGCGCGGCCTTGTGGGCGGGTGTCATCTCTTTCGGTCCTCGCTGTGCAGCCATTGCAGCATTGTAGGGCGCTTTTCATTTGATGCAATAACGTGGTGACATGTTCGATCTGCAAGCCCATGGCGCCGATACGTTCGTCGGGACGGGTCCTCGCTATCCATGGGGAGGTCTGTACGGCGGGCAGATCGTCGCCCAAGCATTGCGGGCCGCGGCCTTTTCGGTTGATCCGGTCTTTCGACCGCATTCGATTCGCGCCTACTTCATTCGCCCCGGCGATCACACCGAACCTGTGCGTTATGAGGTCGACCGAACGCGCAACGGCAGGAGTTTCCTCACCCGGCGCGTGATCGCCCGCCAAGCCATCGGGGCGATCCTCAATGCCGAGTGTTCGTTCCAACGACCCGAGCAGTCGGCCGAGTTGCAGTCGGTTCCATTCCCTGTCGTGCCCGCCCCCGACGGTGTCGAGAACACGTCGTTCTCTCCCCATTTTGATCGAAGATTCGTCGCGCAACACGACGTAGAGGGCCCCCCACGCGATGGTGCCGGACGAGTAACAGCCTGGATGAAAGTCACCGATCAACTTCCGGACTCCGAGCGCGCCGACGAGCCATTTGTTCATCAATGCTGGCTGGCATATGTGTCGGACGATCTGGCGAGTGACACCGTTCGCGCCGCCCATCAAACGGTGTATCAAGGCGACCCAGAGCAGCATCTGTCGGGAATCAGCCTCGACCACACGGTCTGGTTCCATCGCCCAATGCGCGCCGACCGATGGCACCTGCACGATTTCACCTGCCATCACTACACCGGAGCGCGGGGTCTGGCGATCGGGCACGTCTTCGATCAAGAAGGCGTGCACGTCGCCACGATCGCTCAAGAGGTGCTGCTCCGCGAACCGCGTCAGTAATGTCGGCAAGCCGCTCGCGGCGATGCTCTCCATTTCGCGTATGCCATGGTCAATACTCGCCGATCAGGCGGCGCGACGTGTGGGTGGGCCGGTGTTGCGGACGGTGCCATCGGGGAATCGAATCGTGAGCTCGCGATGTGAACCGAGGCTGAGTGTCCACCCGTCGTAGTGAACCTTGGTGTGGTGGTTGGTGCACAACGGGATCAAGTTGGCCAGGTCGGTTCGTCCACCATGTCGCCACCAGACGATGTGGTGGAGCTTGCAGCGGTCGTAGTGAACCGAGCAGCGAGGGATCGCACATCGCGAGTACATCGCCCGCAGTGCACGGCGCTGGGCTCGGTTGGCGAGCCGGGTGGAGCGTCCGAGGTCGAGTTCGCCCGGTGCGTACAGCACGACACCGTTGCGTATGACGACCGCCTGCACGTCGCCCGAGCCCCACATCTCGGCGAGCACCCGAGCGGGGATCTCGACGGGGAGGCCCCAGTCGAGGACGGGGCCGCCGGCGCCATCGGGTCGGGAGGTGTCGATCACGACCACGTATTCGGGGCGGCCCGGGCGGCCGATGCCGTTGCTGCCCTCGGACAGCAGTCGGGCGAAGGCGAGTGCTCGGAGATGGTGCTGTTTCTCGATCGGATCGCTCGGGCACGTGTCGGGCACCGCCTCGGCGAACAGTGCTTGCACCGCGGCGTCGAGCCGGGCGGCCAACGCGACACCGGTGACCGGGTCGAACCGACCGTCGAAGCGCCACATACCCTCTGCGTCGACCCAGGTTCGCAGCCGTGTTGCACGCCGCTCACGTTCAAGGCGGGCCATGCCGTCGTCGCGTTGGATGTTCTTGACCTCGAGCGCCAGGCGACGCCGGAACTCTTCGACCGTGGCGGCTGATGCGACGTCGATCATGCTGTCGACGCGGTTGAGCAGCTTGGCACGCTGATCGTCGTCGTCGAGCCCTTTGGTGGCTCTGGTGACGGCGTCGACGTGGCCGGGCGTGATCGCCGCGTCGTCTAGCGCGCCTGCCAGCGATGGCACTTTGCCGAGCGTGTCGGAGCGCTCCTTGGCCCGCGCTGCATCGCGCAATGATTCGCGGGTGCAGGCGGCGATCGCCGTTTCCGGGAACGACACCTGTTCGGCCAATGCCGTCGCCAGCCGAGCATCGGCGGCGGCCAGCCATGACTTGAGCTGCGCCGACGCGGTGATCGCAGCCTCGATCGCGGATCGGCCGGCTGTGGGATTGCCACTGGTGTGCGATACCTCCCGAACCCGCTCGACCACCGCTTCGATCTTCATTCGTCCATCTTGGCGAAGGGGCGTGACAGAGTATCGAAAGCCCGATCGATGCTCGGCGAGCACGAAACTGGAGGGTGTGCTCAGGCGAGACCGGGGGCGACCGCTTGGGCGATCAGGTCGAGATGGTCGAGATCGGACAGGTCGAGCACCTGCAGGTACAGACGATCGGCACCCGCATCGATCCAGCCGCGGATCGACTCGATGGCCTCGGCGGGAGTACCGGCGATACCGGTGGCGCGCAGCTCGGCCGGCTCGCGGCCGATCGCCGTGGCGCGTCGGGCGACCTCTACCTCGTTCGCACCGACGCACACCACGAGCGCCGCCGACCAGGTCATCGTCGACGGGGCGCGGCCGACGTCTTCACATGCACGCGTCACGACCGAGCGCTGGTTCACGAACCCCTCTATCGACACGAACGGCAGATTGAACTCGGCCGCGTACCGCGCGGCGAGTCTCGGTGTGCGGGTCCTGCCGTTGCCCCCGATGATGATCGGTGGTCCGCCCGCTTGGAAGGGCTTGGGCAGCGCAGGCGAGTCGGTCACCTTCCACAACTCACCGTCGAACGAGAACGTCTCGTCGATCGGCGTGTTCCACAGACCGTGGATGATGGCGAGCTGTTCCTCCAGGTTGTCGAAACGGGTCGACAGGTCGGGGAACGGTATGCCGTACGCGGTGTGCTCGGTATCGAACCATCCGGCGCCGATACCGAACTCGACGCGACCATTCGACATCAAGTCGACGCCTGCCACAGAGATTGCGAGGGGCCCGGGCATCCGGAAGGTCGCTGCGGTGACCAGCGTGCCGATTCGAATGGTGTTGGTTTCGCGGGCGATGCCGGCGAGGGTGATCCAGGCATCGGTCGGGCCGGGCAGTCGGCCGGGGCCACTCATCCTGAGATAGTGGTCACTGCGGAAGAACGCGCCGAACCCCAGCCGCTCGGCGCGTTGGGCAACGGCGAGCAGGTCGTCGTAACTGGCGCCGTGCTGGGGCTCGGTGAAAATGCGAAGATCGGCGACTTGCATGGCGGCCGACGTTACATGCGGATGCCGGAGCCTTCGGTAGCGTCAGGGGCCATGAGCGCTCTCCCCGAACTGTCGCCGACGTTGCACGCATTGCGTGCACACGTGCTCGAGCACTCGGTGAAGCGCGGTGAGTTCACGTTGAAGTCGGGCGCCCGGTCTTCGTGGTTCCTCGACACGAAGCAGACCGCATGCCGCCCGGAGGGCATCTTGCTGGTCGCCGATGCGATGCTCGCGGTGATCCCCGATGACGCCGACGCGATCGGCGGTCTGACGATGGGTGCCGATCCGGTCGCGTTCGGCGTGGCCGCGGTGGCGGCGACGAGGGGCCGCCACCTGCGCAGCTTCAGCGTGCGCAAGGAGGCCAAGGACCATGGTGTGATGGGCCGCCTGGCCGGCGCCATCATGCCGGGCGACAAGGTCGTGATCACCGAGGACACCACGACCCGCGGCACGACGTTGATGGAGGCTGTCGAGGTCGTGCGACAGTTCGGGGCCGAACCGGTGCTGGTCAGCCTGATCGTCGACCGCGGCGGCACGTGTGCTGCGATGTGCGAACAGGCCGGCGTGGCGTACGCGCCACTTCTCACGGCGCCCGACCTCGGTTTCGGCTACGGCACCTGAGCGACTGCGCCGCAGCGACCAAGGGTGGGGTGGGTCGAAGGCCGGCTACTGGACGACGAGCGAGTTGACGGCGACCGATCCCGAGCGGTTGACCTTGACCACGGCGTCGGCGACCGCGGCGTACCGCACCGTCGCGGTGCTCCGTATCCGGATCGTCTTCTGGGCGATCGGGTTGTCGAAGGTCACCTGTAGCGAGGCCGGCTGCGTCCCCAGCACGATCCGGCCGGCGACCAGGCCGCCCGACATCCGGACGGTCTTGTCCGTCGGGTTGGCCGCATCGATGCGGACGTGGCCCTGGGGCACCGCGACGTACCCGGCGATCGAGAACGAGACCTTGTTCGCAGAGGACAGCACGAGATCGATCATCGGATCGGGGTTCCGGATCGTCGGAACCTCAGCCACTTCGATCGGTGCCGGGTCGATCCCTGCCTCGTACAGGTACGGGTCGGGTTCGGGAGGCGCGCCGCCGTCGTCCGGATCACCGTCGAGCTGGATCAGGGGGGACACGAGGATGCCCCCACTGGCAGGATCGGGCTTCGCAGCGAACATCGAGACGAGATAGAAGTCGTCGATTGGTACCGGCAGCACCGTGTCGGTGAGCGGCAGCACACATGAGGTCTCGTCCCACCACACAGGTGGGCAGGTGACGTCGTCGGACGGATCGAGCGGGGTCGCGGCGGGCGACGCCGTGACCACGTAGGTGGTCACGGGACTGTTGCCGTCATCGGGCGGCAGGACGGGGTCCCAGGTGATCTCGACGCCGTCGGAGTACACCTGCCCGACGGCCATGTTCTGCGGAGCCAACGGTGCCACGATCAGCGGATCGGCCGGAATCGAGCCCGTTCCGATCGGCACCGTGAGCGGCCGGATCGCGTTCGACGTTGCAGCGTCGGAGTCGCCGTAGACGTTGGTCGCCACCACGTCGAAGGTGAACTCGCTGCGATGCCGCAGCCCGGTGATCGTGCACGACGGCTGGATCGACGTGTCCGGCAACGTCGGCACGAATGGCGAACAGGTGAACGGACCGGGACCCGGGTCGTTCCCCACGCCGGTCCAGGTGCCGGTGACGACGTAGTCGATGATCAGGGATCCATTGGCGTTGGCCGACGGCCAGCTGATCGTTGCTGCTGCGTCGTACTCGTTCGAACCGGTACGCAACGGCGTCGCGGTCGGCGCAGCCAGTCCGTTCCAGTCCGGCGGGACCGGTTTCGGGGTGTGGAACGACGGCAAGTACCCGGCATCGGTCGCGAATTGGTCGTCGGTCGGGTCATGCGGGTCGTCGATCGGGTCGTCGACCCGAGACAGGGGGACGGCGATCACACCGTCGACGGTCAGGTCCGTACCGAGCACGTCGCCCGGGTCGGTCGGGTCGAACGGAGCGTGGTTGCCGTTGACCGAGATGATCGAGACGTTCGAGGATGCGATCACGCTCGCCTCCTCGGTGCTCACGTACCTCTGGTTCATCGCGAAGCGGATGTCGCCCGCGCCGGCGGTGTCGTCCACGACCAGACGGGCGTTGTCCCCGAACACGAAGGTACCCCCGAGTCCGCTCATGTTGAGGGGGTCGGGCACCGTCGTGGCGCTCGCCACCGCTTCGAAGTCGGTGGTGCAACCGCCCTCGGCGCCGTTGCCGACCACCACGTCGGCCCCGTTCTCCAGGGTGATCGGCTCGGTGAAGTAGTACACACCGGACGCGAAGTACGCGGGTTCGGCGATCGTGATCGGCGTCGTGAACGTACCCGGGAAGAACACCCGGCACGACGTGTACAGCGGGTCTTGCGCGCCCGGCAGCATCGTCGTGTCCCGCATCCCGCCACCACTGGTCGACTGCACCGGCAGCTCGGGCAGCCACACCTTGGTCGCCGTGGAGTCGGTCGTCCAATCCGGAGTGCTCAGCCAGGAACTCTCGTCGGTGGCCGTGTTCGGGTTCGTGTACGAGCCGGCCGTGACGATCGCCGGCGGCACGACAGCGGCCGTTCCATCGCCGATGTCGGCTTGTAGCACGGCAATGTGAGCCGGCACCTTCTCGATCGGCCGCAACGTGTCCGTGCGCAGCACGGTGCAGGTCGTGGCCACATCATCGAATGAGCTGGGGAACGCGCCTCCCGTGCACAGGTCGTAGAGGTCCTCCTGGTAGCTCAGGGCCACCCAGAAGCCGCCGCGGGCGAGTTGCACGCTGCGGGCCTTGTCGATCTCGACTCGGGCCGCCCGTGAAACGGTCATCGTGTAGTTGATCAGCGGCACGACGATCAGCGCCGAGATCAACACCAGCACGAGCACGAGGATCAGCGTGCTGCCCTCGTCTCGCCGAGCGAGATGTGGGCCAGGACGTCGGCCGGTCGTCACGTCGGTACCACCGTCAGGATGCACGACACCGCTTCGTTGGCAGCGACGTCGACCGTGACGCCCTCGAACGCCGAGCCGGAGATGACGACCGGGATCGTCGACTTGGCGGTCGCGCCGGCACGGCAACTCCAGTCACCGAAGTCGTAGCCCTCGAGAGTCTGGAGTTCCTGCGGAACGACGTCGACGCTGTAGTACGCGGTGCTTCCTGGGATGTCGAAGTCGAACGTGCCGGTCCGGAACGTCGCCGATGTGGTCACCACCCGCGACTCGGCGTCGACCGGGGTGCCGTCGTCGGTCCGATATTCACTGTTCTCGTACACGAACTCGTCGGCCACGGGTGTGCCGTCGGGCAGTCGAGTCTGGATCGTGAGCGTGCCGCCGCAGTCCTTGAGTGCTGACGCCTTCATCGCCGCCCCGAACGCTGCCTCGTCGAACGACGACTGGAGGTAGAAGTTGGCGACCTCCGGATTGGTGTACTCGCCGCCCGAGAACACGGCGTCGACTTCGTTGTAGGCGAGATTGGTCAGCAAGCCTGCGATCACCTCGTGCGCCTTCTTGGTGGATGTCGGCCCACGGTCTGCGTTGTGGTTCGCGTAGACCGCTTCGTTGTAGATCCAGCTGACGTTGTTGTTGAGGTCGGGCCCGACGCCGACGAAGATCAAGTCGATGCCGCGGTGATCGTCGAGGATCACGTCGGCTCGGTCGTACGACTCCTGATTGAAGGCCGTGCCGTTGTCCATCGGCCACGCGTTCGACCCGGCGGTGCGATACGACCCGTCGTTGTAGTGGATGTTCTTCGTGCCGTTCGAGTACGTGTCCCACCACCCTCGGTCGCGGGATGTCCGGTTCCGGGTCGGGATGCCGTCGGTGAAGAACACGATGCGGTTCGGCAGCATGGTTGCGGTCGTACCGTCGCTCTCCTTGAGAGTGTGGAAGAACGCCTCCTCCCAGTTGGTTCCGCCGTTGCTGTCGAGGGCGGCGACCACGTCGGTCTTGAGTTGATCGACGTCGGCATCGTTCGTCATGTCGATGTAGCGATGCCATCCGGATCCGGGGCCGATCGCCTGGGCGTCCGAGGAGAACTGGACGACCTGCACCTGCGTCGGTGTACCGCGGAACGCCTCGATGAAACTGACCACGCCCGGCTCGACCACGGTCGACACTGCCCCACCGATCGACCCCGAGTCGTCGACGATCAAGGTGACCGGCCCACCACATCGCGATTTCGCTCGGATGAAGGACGGAACGGTGAAGTCGTCGGCGGCGATGTCGCTGGTCAGCACGCCACCGGCCGTCAGGCTGACCGAGCTGGTGCCGCCCGCGGTACTGCCGCCGGCGCCTCCACCGTTGATGGTGACCACGATGCGCTGGGCGTTGGTCGCCAGTGCGAGATCGGCTGGGTCGTCGAGTTCGGGGGTCGACAGGATCCAGGTCGGACGGTCGAGATCGGGGTTGTACGTCGCGAGATCCGGTGGCGGCGCGAGGTCGCGGAGAACGACCGCCTTGGTGCATGGCGAGTCGCCGACGCATGCGATCCGTTGGAGTTGCCACTGGCCGCTGCCCGTCTCGATGTACTGGTACTGCACCTGGGTGAGTACGGGCGTGCCGTCGTTGGCGGCGGTGAACCATGCGAGTTGCAGCGCGTTGGCGCCCGACAGGTCGAGCGATCCGCAGTTGCCGCACGGGCTGGCGCCGGCAGCCGTGTTCACCGGAAGCAGACCGGCATAGGCAGCGCCGTACAGCGCCTCGAAATCGGCGGTGACGTCGGTCGATGACAGGTCGGCCGGGATCCAGGTGTCGATGCTTTGTTCGTAGGCGGCGAGATTGGTCCGCCCCTCGGTCGCGTTCGTCTGGCGGAGCGTCACGACGATCGCCGCTGAGACCACCGCTGTCACCAGTCCCATCAAGGAGACCGCGACCAGCAATTCGACGAGGGTCATCCCTCGATCTCGCCGGGCATCCCGGCGAGCCGGACGCACGTTGACGTTCATCGATCTAGTCGACATCGCTCGTCACCACCATCATCGTTCTCGTGATCTTTCCGTCAGCGCTGGTCGCCGTGATCGTGAGGCGCTCGACGTCGAACGCCTGAATCGGAACTGCGCAGGGGATCCAGTCCGCGACCGGATCCCCGGTCGGGTGGTCCACCAGCATCTCCTCGTAGACCGTGATCACGAAGCCGTCGGGCGCTCCCGCTGCGACCTCGTTCTGGTAGTCACAGTCGCGGATGGTCGCGCGCTCGACACGGTCAGCGGCGTTCAGCAGCGCGGTCTCGAGCCCGGCGGCGTTCTGGGTGATCGACGAGGCGATGATGTTCACTCGTGTCGCGGCCAGGGTGGACGCCAAGACCGTGCCGATCAACACGATCGAGATCACGATCTCGATCGTCGCGAAACCGGCATGGCCAAGGCCCCGACCCTCGGGTTTCGTCCGCTTGTGCGCCAGTTGTCTCATTCCCGCCCACCAAACGCGATCTCCGTCTCGTCGGGTGGTCCACCGTTCCACTCTCGTCGATGTTTGGTCGGCGAACGAGATGGAACCGGGTGACCGCCGGCGAGAACGACCGCCTCGTCCCGGAGGAACGGTAACATAATCTCACTACGGGTGTCCAGTCGGCCACTCTTTGCGCTAGTCGTGTGCTACGCCGAACGGCACCCGTGGGCCGGATTGCCGGTCCTGGGTGGTCGAGCGGTCTCGTTCGCTCTTCAGGCAGATTGGCCCGAAGATCAGTTCGGGCTCGAACACCCGGGTGTCGGCGTCGACGGCCGCGACCGTGGCGTACGCGCCGCCGATCATGCTCGACCTCGGCTACGGCACCTGATGCCTCGACGACCCGACGGTCGCGATGATCAGCCGGCCACTCGCCAGGAGTTGACGGCGAGCTGACGGCCGTCGGGTCGGTACTGCACGACGGCCCGGATCGTCGTCGATCTGCCGTCCTTGACAGCGGTCGACTCGAGCAGGAAGTGCGTCTCGATCGGAGTGCCCTCGACCCCGATCGCGAACGCCTGCGCCGAGTTCGACGCTTGTGCGTCGAGTTGGGCGATCACGACGCCACCGATCAGCTGGCCGACTGCGGCGTTCGTGACGTTGCCCAGCTGGACCTTCGAGTGGGGTGCCCAGAACAGGCCGTGGAACGCCACGTCGTTGGTGTTGCCGCCGGCCGTTCGTAGCATCCAGTCGACGCTGGGGGCCTTCTTGTACGAGTGGATGCTGGGGATGAACGGGACGCCGTTGGACCCCACGCCGTTGACGTCGAGTGCCCACAAGCTGATGTAGGCCTCGGACTGCTGGCGGCGGAAGATCTCGAGTTCGGCCTGGGTACCGACCACGAACTTGGTGGTTCCGCCCGCCCAGATCGTGGCGCCGCCACGTTCCCCACTCGTCGTCTGGTCGTACAGCATCGCGTTCTGACAGGCGGCCGACTGGGAGATCCGCGGCGTGTCGCCCGAACCACTGGGGAAGCCGAAGGCAACGTTCTTGTGGGTGAGCGTGAAATCCACGTTCTCGAAGTAGTAATCGCCCGATCGGAAGTAGGCGTCGCTGGTCAGCGGGATCACGCCGCTGTAGCGACCAGGCGAGAACACGCGACAGCCCGGAAAGCTGACGTCGTCAAAGGCATTCGGTACCTGGAGAGCAGCTGTGGTCGGGGTCTGCGCCGACGGTGCCGTGAACAGTTCGTTCCAGGGCTTCGTGCCGCACTGCGGGCCACGTAGGAACGACGGTTGGAAGATCAGGCTCGGTGAGGCCCCCAGCGTCTCAGGGATCACAGCGGGTGGGTCGCAAGATGCCTTGGTGTACCACATGTCGCCGTCCTCGATCACGAGCTTGGCGTTGAAACCGAGCCGTTGTGAGTCGGCGACGTAGACGGGCCCGCGCAACGACTTGGTGTCGGTCGTGGCCGAGCCGTTGAGTAGGAAGATGTCCTGACCGCCGGGCACGTTCGAGCCGGTGATCACCACCCCCCATCCCTGTACATCACTGATGTCATTGCCGACCCGACGGCACGTGACCGTTGTCGCGGCTCCGTTGATCATGGGAGGGAAGATCGTGGTGTAGCCGCCGCCGGTGCCCAGGCCGGTCGAGCAGAGATCCTCCATGTTGCGGAGCCGTTCGACGCCGTAGCGCAGCCCACCGTCGGCGGCTGCAAGCCGATCGGCGCGGTCCTCGACGACCGTGCCGTAGCGCAGTCCGGTAGTGACCAAATTGGCGACGGCGACGCCGACCATCGTGAACACCACGGTCGCCACCAGCACCAGCGGCAAGATGCCGCCGTGATCTCGGTTGTGCTTGCGGCTGGGACAGGAGGTACGCATGGTCATCTCAGTCGGGTCGGTTCACGTGATGGTCAAAGTGGGAGAGGCGTAGGGCCCGCCGGCGGCATCGTGGAAGAAGAGTTGATGCGGGCCGTCACTCCAGGTCTCCCCGGAGCCGTCGTCACGGCTCAGCAACTTGCCGCTCCAACTGGTCGGACCGGTCTTGGTGAGGACGAGGAAGCCGGGGCTGTTCACACCGCCGGACGTATACCGGATCTCGAGACCGCTGCAGTTCCCGTTGGTGACGGCGCTGATGGTGACCGACTTGAAGAGGACACCGACGTTGACGCTGCCGTTGCCGTTCCCCTCGGGGTTCACATTCTTGACGCTGCTCGGGGAGAGCGTGCTGCTCGTCACCGCGCAGACGGGCGGGGTCGTCGTGGTGGTGGTCGTCGTGGTGGTGGTGGTGGTCGTCGTCGTCGTCGTAGGCGTGGTGGTCGGCACCACTTGGACCACGATGTGGCCGTCGACGACGCCGTCACCTCGCAGGTCGTCGACGGTGTATTCGATCGTCTTGGTTTGGCCGACGTCGGAGGCGGCGGGTGTGATCTTCATCTGGAGGCCCACCAGTGTCACGACCCAGCCACTCGGCACCGAATCGAGTGTGACGACGAGCGGGTCACCGTCGATGTCGTCGACGATCAGATTCACCGTGTACACAGCCGGCGACGGGTACGCGGTGATCGTCTGGTCGACGGTGGTCGGGAGGTTGTTCACGTTGGCGACGGTGATCGGTGTCGGCGGGATCCACGACGGCAACGTTGTGGTGGGCAGGGTTTCATCGGGGTTCTTCGAGGCCGAGTCGGTCCGCACCGTGTCGCCGGCCAATGTGGTCAGTTCGAGCGTTACCAGCTCGACCGGTGAGCTCGGGTCCAATGGGTCCGTGCGGACGATCGTGACCGCCGCGGGCGCATTCGTCGGCGTCCAACCGGCCGGCAGGAGCGGTAGGTCGCTCGTGAGGTTCTGTTCGGAACCTGTTGTGAACGGAGGGCTGCCCACCCCGCTACAGGTGATCCGCACGACGCGAGCCGCGTCCGCGTCGCTGACGTGTCGATAATCGGCGATGAACCGGGTCGTGACGCTGCCGATCTTCTCGCTCCACTCCATGCGGAGCAGGTTGATGCCAGGGTTCAGGCTGCAGCCGCTGTCGGTGGTCGGGTCGACGTCGAAACCGGTTGCGGGTGTCGAGTCCACGTCTTGGGGGAGCCAGGTGACGAGACCCATCACGGAGCGAGCGTCCTCGGCGCGTGCCTCGGTGGATGGCGTGCTGCGCATGAACACCGTGAACACCCCGCTGAGAACGGCGGAGATCAGGCCGATCACCACCATCGAGATGAGTACCTCCGGCAGCGTGAATCCGCGGTCGGATCGACTGCGGTCGAACGAACGTGTGGTCATCCCTTCACCACCTCGACCGACTCGACGATGGTGCCGTCCGGATTCCTGACCCGGAGACGGATCAGCTGGAGATTGACGTTCTGGTCGTCGTAGCAGACGCTCTGGTAGATGTCGCCGTCCCAGAACAGCACAGGTGATACGAGTTCGATACTTCCGGCATTGGTCGGTTCCCACCAACCCTCGGGATCCTGCGTCGTACTGATCACCGCTCGGTACGTGTCTTCGAGAGTGGGGTCGTCGCAGTCGACGCGCTCTACGCCGTAGAGAACGTCGGTCGCCGACTGGAGCCAGGCATGGGCGTTCGCGTGGTCGCGTTCGGTTGCCGACCCGTTGATCGCCACAACGGTCGTGGTCAGCATCGCAGCCACTCCGATGCCGAGCAGGGTGATCGAGATCAGGATCTCGATCAGACTCATCCCGCCGTCGTTGCCTGCACGGGCTGAACCGTCGTGTTCTGTCACCCTCGTGCATCGGCATTCGAATTCGTCGACTTGAGCACAATCGGTTCAGCTTGCCGAGATCTGGAAGTCGTGGATGTGCCGTCACCGACGTGTTCGACCTGAGCGTGAGGACTCGAGAGTCCCGTCGACCTCAGGACGGGCACAGGGCCTGCTGTCAGGGGAGCAGAACTTCACTGACCCGGCACTCCGTGAGGTGCAGGGTCGACCGAATTCGAACGACGCGCTTGGGTTCGGTCGGACCGCGGCCGCACATCGACAGGGCCGCCTTGATGCACGACTCCTCGTCGGGGAGCACCATCGGCATGCGGGCTCGCCGCATCCCGGCCGGCCCGGCGGTGAAGCAGTTGATGTAGGTCTTGCGGAAGTCGAGCTTGTTGGCGAGCGAGGCCGGGATGAAGTCGGCGAAACCGATGCCGAGCGCGTTGCCGCCGCTGACGTCGGTGAGGTCGAGCAGCACGATCGCGCTGACGGCGGGCTTGGCGAGGTCGTCGAGGCCGGGCACCCAGAACCGTCCGGTCACGTTGGGGTCCAGCGTGGTGCCGGAGATGTCCTTGCCACCGAGTTCGATGATCAGCACGTCGATCCGGTCGAACGGCAGGGCGGGCACGAGCGTGCGGGCGTACTCGGTGAGTTCGTGTTCGAGCTGGGCGCCCACGTCGTCGGCGCCGAGCCCGGCGATCCGCACGACCTCGCCCGACGTCGACTCGATCGAGCCGATCCCGCCCAACAGCCTGCCGGTTCCGCGCAGCGCGGCGCAGGCGTCGAGCAGGCGATCGCGCATCTCGATCGGGCCGCACGAATGCACCAGCGCCGCGCCCGGCTGCTTGCCGAACCCGACGACCGCCATCTTCATGCAACCCGACTCGATCGGCCCCTTGAAACACGTGTGGGGCTTGATCCGGTTGACCGGCAGGAACCGGTCGGCGGCGGCGGCGTTGGCGTCGAGGTGAACCGGGGTGCCGCTCGTGGTGTGGGCGACGACGACCGTGTCCATCGTGGCCCGGATCTCGACCCCGAGCGACCCCTCGGTCATTCCGAGTTCGGCCAGCATGTGGAGCTGACCGTCGGCGGTCGCCCCTCCGTGCGACCCCATCGCCGGCACGACGAACGGCTCGGCCCCCAGCTCGAGCAGCGCCGAGATCGTGCCCCGCAACAACTCGACCCGCCCGGTCAACCCCCGCGACCCGGCCCCGACGGCGATCGTCATCCCGGGTGTGACGGTGTCGCCGAACGTGCTCAGCGCGGCGTCGTGAGCGCCCCGCTCGATGTCATCGACCGCACGAGGCGCGGGAACATCGAGCGGATATGGAAACAGCTCGGGAACGACCAGATCGTCCGCGAACGGCAGTTCCACTCCGGTGACCAGCTGTTCCCACGACATGTGGCGAGCCTACGCTTCGGTCTATTCGGGCGTGAGATCTTGTACCCGCCGGCTGAGCACGGCGTACTGCCTGTCGGAGCGGTAGGTGAGCAACGTGCGAACGGTCGTGGTTCCTGTATTCGTGGCTGTCGCCTCGAACAGGAAGTTGGTCGTCGACGGTTGGGTGTCGACGCGGATGACGAAGTTGTTGGCGTTGGCCGACGCACCGGCGACCAGTTCCGAGACGACCGCACCACCGGTGAGCGCAGCGACGGCGTCGTTGGCGATCAGATCGAACTCGAAGGCGGCATAGGGCGCCCAGACGAGCCCGTTCATCGCGAGCTGCTTGTTGGAGCCGGGCCCCGACAGGAAGATTCGGGAGTCCCCGGTGATCGTGCTGGGAACGCCGTTCGTCTCCAGTGCCTGCAGGCCGACATTGTAGCCGTCGTGGCTCGAGCCGGATACCTCGAGCGCCGAGTTCTGGGCGAGCACGATCTGGCTGTTGCCGCCCATGTACACGGCCGACCCGGTCTGATTGGGGTCGTTGGTCCAAGCGCTGTTGCAGGGGTTCGACGCGAACGTGTCGTTGTTCTTGTATCCCGGGATTCCGGGCCCGGTCGAACCTGGGTACCCCATCAGCACGTGGGCGCTGCCGATCGTCCAGGTGCCCATGCCCGAGAAGTAGTAGTCGCCGGAGGCGAAGTAGTTGTAGCTCTGGTTGGCGAGCTGTGGTGGCGAGGAGTATCTCCCGGCAGGCCACACGTAGCAGCCATCGGGGTCGGGTGCCGGCGCGGTGGACGCGCGCACGGGGAACAGCGCGGTGTCGTCGACGTTCGGCTCGGCGGGACGTCGGGAGGCGAAGAGTGTGGCCCAGTCGTCTTCGAGGCATTTGGTGCCATAGCCCGCCGGGGTGATCGTTAGCTGGCCCGGCAGCGTCACGCTCGGGTCCGGGCACGTACCGGTGGTGCTGTACCACAGGTCGCCCTCCTTGATCGTGAGTGTCGCCGTGAAATCGATCGTCGAACCGTCGACTGGTGGCTTGCCCATGTAGACGGGGCCCTCGAAGACCTTTTGCGCTTGCGGCGAGTTGCCACCGTTCGTGATCCGGAACAGCGGCCCGGTCTGTCCACCGGCGCCCGTGATGATGACCGCAAAGGCGTCGACCGCATTGATGTCGCCGCCCACCGCGGTGCAGGTGATCGTGGGGTCGATGTCGTTGATCGTGGCGCCCAACTGGTAGCTGTATCCGGCGGGGTTGTTGGCGAGATCCGACAGGGCACAGATCGACGAACCACGATCGAGGGCTTCGAGCGCGTTGTCCATCGCGCCGTTGGCCGTTGCGAGGCGGTCGGCGCTGTCCTCGACGACCCGGCCGTACCGAAGGGTTGCGGTCGCGTACGCGTGCGATGCCGACCACGACGAGACCCAGCACGATCACGATGACGAGCACGAGCAGGAGGATCGAACCGCGATCCGAGCGTCGACTCATCACGTCACCGCCAACGTAGCCGTGGCCATGACGGGCCCGTTCGCCCCTTGCCGGATCTCGAGGGGATGACCCGGGCTGGGATTGGCGTCCCACACGTACGCGTTCTTGCTGATCGTCACGGAGGTACCGCTGTTGAACGGGATCGCCTCTGGTGTTGCATTCGCGTCGTCTGGATCGGGATCGAAGCTCAACACGAGCGGAGCGCACGACCCGGTGGCCGTGATGCTGACGGCGACGTCGTTCTGGAGGGTGCCGTTGTTCTTCCGGGCGACCGAGGACGGATTCACCGAATTGATCGAGACGGCGCATGGGATCGTGGTGGTCGTCGTGGTGGTGGTCGTCGTCGTGGTGGTCGTCGTGCTGGACGGTGTCGAATTGACGATGACCTTGACGATGCCGGTCGCCGTGGCGCCGGCGTCGTCCTCGACCGTGTAGGAAAAACTGATCTCGTCGTTCGGCAAGGCCCCACCGACCGCGATGTTGATCTGCAATCCACCGAGCGGGGTGATCGTCAGGCGGGGGTCGCTGTTGCTGTCCGACAGGTAGGTCGGGGGCGAACCGTCGAGATCTGTGGC
Organism: uncultured Acidimicrobiaceae bacterium; assembly: GCA_963701575.1. GTDB lineage: Bacteria > Actinomycetota > Acidimicrobiia > Acidimicrobiales > Ilumatobacteraceae > Ilumatobacter. Next base: position 264,006 of record CAVPAQ010000018.1, on the reverse strand, counting down.
CGGCAGGGCGAAGCTGTAGTTGGCGCCGTTGTCGATGTTGACGTCGACGTCGGCCGCCTCGGGTGGCAGGTTCGGTGCGGCGGTCGTGGTGGTCGTCGTCGAACTCGTGGTGGTGGTCGTCGCGAGGGGAGGCAGTGTGTTGAGGACATTGAGCGTGGACGCGTCGAGACTGATCAGCTCGCGTAGGGCGTTGGTGTCGGGGTCGATGACTTGCACGTCGAACTGAACCGCTCGGTGACCGCCTGCGCCGTTCGAGACCAACGTGATGTCGACCGGCGCGGGTGACTGTGTGGTCGTGCCGAGATCCGTCAACGTGGGCGTCATCCGGATCGCTTGAGCTGCTTGCCCCTCGAGGCAGCTGTACCGGAAGATCTGTCCTTCCCCGACCGGTGTCGACCTGACATATCGATAGTCGACGACATAGTTGTTGCCACCTTCGGACCAGGACAGCTGCAGGAGCTCGATGGATGCTCCCGGCGAGGCCGGAACACCGTTGCACTTGGTCGTGCTGTACGGGCCCTGGTCGAAACCGTTCTCCGACGTGGACACCACGTCCTGCGGCAGCCAGTTGGTGATGCCGAGCTGCGATCGCGCATCGTCGGTGCGCGCCTCGGTCGAGGGGCTGGTTCGCACGATGACGGTGAACACCGATCCGATCACGAGTGACAGCAACCCGATCATCGTGACGGTGATCAGCAACTCGACGAGCGTGAACGCGCCGTCGCGATCGGGTCGAGTCTCAGCGATCACGTTTGACCACCTCCACCGACTCGTTGACTCTGCCGTTCGGACTGGTGACCTGGATGGTCACGAGCTGTTGGCGCAAGAGCTCGTCGTCGTAGCACAGCGTCTGCGACGCGAATGGGACGTAGGCGGTGCCGTCCCACACCTCAGGTACGAGGACCGTGATCGTGCCGCCGGTGAACCCGTAGGGCTTCGTCGTCTCGTTGTCGATCTCCGTCTGATAGGCGGCCTGCACGGCCGGGCCGTCGAGCGTCGGATTGACGCAGTCCGGGAGCGCGAAGTCGTAGTCGGAGATCACTCCCACCGCCGACTGCAGCCACTGCTGAGCCTTCGCATGGTCACGTTCGACGGTGGTGCTGATGACGCTCGTCCGGACCGCTGCAAGCGTTCCGACCACGGCGGTGCCGAGCAGCACGATCGCGACCAACATCTCGACGAAGGTGGCCCCCGGATCGCGCCGGGTCGATGTACGTGCGGTTCCGCCCCTGGTGAGTTCTTCGCTGGCCAACACCGCTGGTCCTTCAAGTCCGCAATCTGTGACGCGCCCAACTTCGACACGCCAACCGCCACGACGATCGTACAACAGCGAGGAGCAATCCGTACCGAGAAACCTCACCTTCGGTGACTTTCGCGCCCGGGACTTTGCACCCTGTGGTCGGACGAACGCTTGGAGTACGTTGACCATATGGAATCTTTCTGGAGAAGCGCCGGCGTCCAATTGGGCAAGCACTGGAAGATCGTGCTCGCCGTGGTCGCCGTCGTCACATTGGTGCTCGGGATCGGCGCGACCCGTATCAATTTCGCAACCGGTCAGGACAGCTACCTCAATCCTGACTCGCAGATCGCGATCGACAACGTCGAGTTCCAGAACAAGTTCGGTGGCGAGACCGTCATCTTGTTGTTCAGTGCAACCGACGAGGGTGCCGACGTCGCCGATCTCATCGAGGGCGACAACCTGACCGAACTCACTGCAATCACCGAGCAACTCGCGGGTGTTGAGAACGTGCGGTCCGTGATCACGCCTCCGGTGTCGATCGCGTTCAGTGACGCGTTGCTGAAGGGTCCCGGTCGTTCGGCACTGCTGTCGGCGACCACCCGCGACGCGGAGGGGGGCAGCGTGCGCGGAGCCGATGTGTCGCTCAGCCTCGCCCGCCTCGGCGCGATCGAGAACCAAGTGCTGGGCGATCCGGCTTGGAACGACCTGCTGATCTACGGCAACAACAATTTCGAGGTCGTCGACGGCGAGGTCGTCACGCCGGCGCCCGATGCCCTGGTGATCCGTAAGTCGCTGGCCGGAACGTTCCCCAATCTCGAGGGTCGCCGCGTGAACTCCACGGCCGTCGGTGGGATCGTGCTCGAAGGCAACCTCGACCTCGACGCCCAGTCGGCCGCGACCGAGGAGGTCTTGGCGATCCTCGAGTCCGTGGATCTCGACGGGTTCGAGCTCACCGTCACCGGCTCGCCGGTCTATCTGAAGGAGATCAACGACTACCTCAAGGGCGGGATGCTCACGCTCGGCCTGATCGCCTTCGCGGTGATGGCCCTCGTGCTCGCCATCATGTTCCGGGTCAGGTGGCGCCTCCTGCCGTTGCTCTCGGTGCTGTTCGGAGTGACCTGGACCTTCTCGATCCTCGGGCTGATCGGGATCGATCTGTCACTCGTCACCATCTCCGGCCTTCCGATCCTGATCGGTCTCGGCATCGACTTCGCGATCCAGATCCACAACCGAGTCGAGGAGGAGGTGGTGCTCGATCGCGCCGAGCACCCGATCGCCGAGACGGTCGCCAACCTGGCGCCGCCGCTGATCGCCGCCGCATTCGCGGGTGTGGTGGCATTCATGGCGCTCCGGCTGTCGCGAGTTCCGATGATCCGCGACTTCGGCATCTTGCTCGCGATCGGCATCATCGTGCTGGTGGCGCTCGGCATCGGGCTGACGGCATCGGTGCTCGGCATCCGTGAATGGACGGTGCCGACCGAGCGGCGCGGCCGGTCGCTGGTCGAGCGGATCGTGGTCAAGCTCGGCGGCTTGCCCACCAAGGCCGGGCTCGGCCTGCTGATCGCGTCGGTGTTCCTGTTCGTCGGCGGCGTGCTCGTCGAGGGCCGCACGAAGATCGAATCCGACCCCGTGAAGTGGATCGACCAGGGCAGTCAGGTCGTCTCCGACATCGGTCGACTCGAGGACGAGACGGGCTTCGCCACCACGCTCGGCGTGATCGTGAAGGCCAACAACGTGTTCGATCAGGACGTCATCGATCTGATTCACGACTTTACGATCGAGGCGGAGAACCGCCCAGATGGGGCGGTCGTCTCGTCGTCCAGCCTGGTCAACACGTTGGCCAAGATCATCGACATCGACGGCGCCACGGTGATACCTCCCACTGAGGTCGACATCGCCGATTCGGCGGCGGTGATGCCTGACGCGATCGCGGACGCGCTCGTGTTCCCCGCAGCCGGTGCGTTCGATCCCGCGAACCCGCCGACCGCCGCCCAGGTCAACCTGCGTCTCGCACCGGCGAGCCTCGAGGAGCGTTCCGTGCTCGTCGATGAACTGAAGGCCGACCTCGACACGCGAATTGCGGCGCTCGAGGCGAATCTCGATGCCGAGAGCGTGCTGCTCGTCGACCTGCCCGCCGGCCAGCAAGCCGTCGAGGCGACGCCCGCCGGTCTGGCCACCGTCGGCATCGGCCTGCTCGAGAACCTGTCGTCGAACCGAGCGGCGTTGACGTACCTCGCGCTCAGCCTGGCGGGTCTGTTCCTCGTTTTGCGCTTCCGCAGCCTCAGCCGCGCACTGCTGGCACTGGTCCCCGTGTTCCTGGCGGTCGGCACCTCATCGCTGATCGTCGGCCTGGTGGGCATTCAGCTCAGCCCGCTGACGACGGTGTCGGGCCCATTGGTGATCGCCAGCTGTACCGAGTTCTCGGTACTGATCTTCGGTCGCTATCTGGAAGAACGCGAATCCGGGCTCGAACCCCGGGATGCCAGCGACACGGCTGCCGCCCGCACCGGTCGCGCATTCTTCACCTCGGCGGTCACCACGATCGGTGGCTTCGCCGTCTTGATGGTGTCGCCGTTGCCGCTGTTGCGCGACTTCGGTCTGATCGTCACACTCAACGTGTCGATCGCGCTGCTCGCCGCTTTGGTGCTGATGCCACCGATGATGGTGTGGGTCGATACCAAGGGGTGGTTGTCGACGTCGGCCCAGCGCGATCCGAATCGTTCGGTGCGCCTCGCGGCGCCGCTGCCCGGCGATCAGACGGTGATGGCAGGCGTCGGCGTGGTCGTGTTCGCCGCCGCCGCGGGCGGCATCTACGCCACGGCGGATACCTCGTCGGGCAAGGCGGACGAGTCGACGTTCACGGCGGTGCCGCTGCCGACCACGACGACGACCACCACCACGACGACGACGACGACGGTTCCGCCGACCACCACGACGGTCGCGGGCGAGGAGCCGCCGCCGTCCACCGATGCTGCGCCCACGACTGATGCGGGCTCGGCGATCGATCCGAACCAGTTCCCCGACGAAGCTCCGGCTGGGGCGTTCGCCCCGGCACTGTTCGCATTGCTCACCGAAGCCGGTGTGCCGGGCAACGCGGCGCACTGCACGATCGTGACCTCCTACGAACGCGGTGGTGGCGAGGACGTGCTGGTGACCCAACTGCTGGCAGCGGACCCGGCAGCGTTGGAGATCGTCGGCCAAGCGGGTGCCGACTGCGGGGTCCCGGCCGAGCAGATCGCCGCTGCGATAGCGGCCGGTCTGGGCTGATCGACGCAAGCCGGGTCACGAACGTCGTGCGGACACGTTGCGCAGGACGTTCGTGACCCGCGTCGTGCCGGGTGCGGTGACTCGGCGGGTCGACGCTGGCAGACTTGATCCATGACGCAACCGGTGTCCGGCTCGCCCAACCCGGCCGGCGAGCGGTGGAACGTCAATCTGCCCGCCGTGATCGGCCTCGTGTTCGTGTTGCTGGTGGGCGTCGTCGTTTGGGTCGTGGTCAGCAGCGGCGGCGACGACGACGATGCCGCGGTTTCGACGACGTCGACGTTGGCGACCGTCCCTGCCACCGATGGGTCGACGACGACCCTGGTCGTGGCACAGACGACGAGCCCTGCTCCGATGCCCGATCCGTCCGCGGTCGCGACCTCGATCGACGCGGCCGAGCCACCCGTGACGACCTCGACGTCGGTCGACGCGGCCGAGCCGCCCGTGACCACTGCGCCCGGCGCCGACGATGGCGCGGTGCTCGGTGACCTCGCCGTTCCGGGCCGTCCCATGCAACGTCCCGGATGCGACGACAGCTTCATCACGGTGCTCGCGTCGGCGGTCGGAGCCCAGGCCACAGCCGTCGCAATCGGCAACGTGCTCGATACCTATCCGGGGTCGAACTACCTGCGCACCGATCAGACCTGTCCATCGCTGACGCCCGACATCGACGGTGAACCGATCTACGTGGTCTATCTCGGCCCGTTCGCGTTCGCGTCCGACGCCTGCGCCGCTCGCGCCGAAGGCCCGCAGGGTGCATACGCCCGCAAGTTGAGCACCGAGGTCGGCCCGGATCACGGGGTCGACTGCGCCTGACGCCCGATCGCGGCACGGACGACCGCGTCCGCTCGCGATGCTGGTCCTGGTCGGTGGAGGCCGGCGGAGCGGGCGCGCAGGTCGTCGTGGATCGACGAGCGACGTTTCCGTTTCGGACGCGCGGACGCCCACATTGGGCTCGAACCGAGTCGTGACGAACACGATCCGCCGAGACCGACGGCGATGACCATGGAGGCGAACGGCGATGACCATGCCGATCAGCGAACTCACGGGTATGACCGATCACTTCCCGGTCGTGCCCGCGCCACACGCGCCCACGATCGAGTTCTGCGGAACGACCATCATCGTCGACCATCAACCGTTCACCATCGGGCGCCACGCCGACTTCGTGATCGAGGACGGCAACCGTTTCCTGCACCGCCAGTTCCTGGCCGTCGCGTCGCAACAAGGGGTCTGGTTGCTGGCCAATATCGGCGATCAGCTCACGGCCACGGTGTCGGACGTCGAGGGTCGCCTGCAGGCCTGCTTGGCTCCCGGAGCTGTGTTGCCCGTGGTCTTCGCCCGGACCCGTGTGCGCTTCACGGCGGGCCCGACCAATTACGAGTTCACGATCCGCCTGGCCGCGCCCTCGTTCGCCGCCGGCCGGATCGAACAGCAGTGCTCGGGCGATCCCACGATCGGTCGGGTGCCGATGACCCCCGACCAGTTGCGCCTCGTGTTGGCGCTCGCCGAGCCGGCCTTGCGCGGCGGCGGCCGCACCGCCGCTGCGATGCCCTCGTCGGGTGACGCCGCCCGACGGCTGGGTTGGACCACCACGAAGTTCAATCGCAAGCTCGACAACGTCTGTCAGAAGCTCGCTGCGCAAGGGGTTCGCGGACTCCACGGCGACGCCGGCCGGCTGGCGTCGAATCGCCGGGCTCGTCTGGTCGAGTACGCGCTCGCGATACGGCTGGTGACCAGGGACGATCTCGAACTGCTCGAACACGCCGAGCCGCATGGCCTGCAATGCGTCGTCGCACCCGCGGCCGGTGGTGTCGATGCAGGCGACTGACACCGACTGGTCGTCGATCGAGATCGCCGGTTACACCGAGATCGAACCGATCGGCCAGGGTGGGATCGGGGCGGTCTACCGCGCCACCAGAGCTTCGACGGGAGTGGCCGTTGCGGTCAAGGTGCTGCGCGATCTCTCCGACGAGTCCGTGGCATGGCACCGCATGCAGCGCGAGCTCACGGCTCTCGTGGCGCTGACCGGTCACGCCAACGTCATCCACGTATTCGAGCTGCTCGAACTGCCGGTCGGCCCGGCGCTCGTGATGGAGTACGCACCCGGCGGCTCGGTGGCAGATCTGTTGGCCCGACGGCACGGAGTGCTGACCGTTGGCGAGGTGATGCTGGTCGGTCGCCACACCGCGGCCGCGCTGGTCGCTGCACACGCCCAAGGCATCGTGCACCGCGACATCAAGCCGCAGAACCTGCTGATCGACGCCTACGGCCAGGTGAAACTGTGCGATTTCGGGATCGCGTCGCTCACCCGCACCGAGGGGTTCGGCACTCGAACGAGCGCGTGGTCGATGCGCTACACGAGCCCGGAGGATCTCGACGACGACGCGGCCGTCGGCCCGGCATCGGACGTGTATTCGCTGGGCGCGACGTTGCTGCATCTCGCGCGGGGCGCTCCGCCGACGCTGCGGGACCGTCTGACCGAATGGGTGGCTCCGCCCACCGACGATCCTCAGCTGGCCGCGCTGGACGAAGTGCTGGCGGGCTGTCTGCATCCACGACCGGGCGAACGGCCCTCGGCCGGCGACCTGGTCGACCGATTCGAGCGCATGAGCTGGACGCTCTCCGATCGCCGACGGTCACTCGACTTCGACACCCGGACCCGGTTCGCCCTGTCGCCCCTTCCGGTCCGCGCTCAGCCAGAGGGCGACGATCGCTCGTTGGAGTCCATGCTGTTCGGACCCGGCCGCCCCCGGCCGCTCGATGTTCCGGACGCAGACGAGACGCTGCACCGTAATGTTCGCAACATCCCGCCGCGACCGCCCGTTGCCTCGCCCGCTCGCCCACGGTGGCCACGCACTACAGCGGTGCTCGGCGTCGTGGCGGTGATCGCTGCGGCGGTGGTCTGGGCGCGCCCGTCGGCCGGTTCGTTGCGGGACATCCTGGCGCAACCCGGCGCGACGGCCGGGGCGGTGCCGGCGACGGTCTGGGCGCCCGCCGCGACCAGCGCGTCGACTCCCGCATCGAGGACCGCGTCGACACCCGCATCGACGACCACATCGACAACTGGCACGCCGCTCGCCGCGGGGGTCGTGCCGGTGACCGGGCTCGGCCATCGATCGGGCGACGTATCCAGCTTGCCGCTGCCGGCGGGCACGGTACCGCCTGCGTTGTTCGACGTCGTCGGCCGACCGCCGGGGCTGGCCGCCATCGACGATCCGGCGGTGACCTGGCCGTTCGGCGACGTCGGGGAGTGCCTCGCACAACTCGCCGCCGGTCCCGCACTCCAGGTCGTGTCCTGTGACGAGCCCCACGACCTCCAGCGCTATGCCGCTGCCGAACTCGACCCCGACGCGCTCCCTGTCGCCTTCGATCCCGAACTGGTCCGATCGGCCGTCGATACCGCCTGCGCCTCGGCCCTCGAGCAGTTCGCCGCGGGCGATCAGCCGGTCCTCGACGTGCCCGTCACCCGTCCGTCCGCCGCATCGTGGCAGCAAGGCGACCGCCGCTATCAGTGCCTGGTCGGAATCGCACAGCGTCGGATCGTCGGCGACGCGCTGCGTTGATCAGGGCCACGCCCTTGGCGACGCGCTGCGGTGATCAGGGCCGCGCTCGTCGGCGGTCGACAAGCGACTCGACCCCTGCGAACTCGATGAGTCCTGCAGGGGTCGAAAGGTGGTCGAGCGGGGCGTCGATCCCCGGACCCCACGCTTTTCAGGTCGAAACGAGGGGATTTCGGCGGAATCTGGTGGAATCGCGCGGAACCCCGTGGAGACGAAACACCAGGTAGATGGCCTAGTGCGGTCTCGTGCGCTCTCGCCCGGAACGCTGTGGAAAACTCCGGATGCGGACAAAAAGCGGACAAGTAACGGCGCATCGTGTCCCTCGGCTCCAGCACTCGACCGATGCCCTCGCCAGTCTCGCCGCCGGACGCGCTTTCTCGCGCACCGGCGCGCCTGCGTACGTGCCGATACAGGACGGGAGTCGGCGCTGTTCTGGTGTGGGACTATGGGTGGGTGGACATGGTGTTGGTTCATGGCACGACGCAGTCGCCGTCCGGTTGGCTCCGGTTGGTGCGCGAACTCGAGCTGATCGGTCATCGCTGCGTGGTCGTAGACCTCGGCGCGGACGATGCTCACGGCAGCTCATCGGAATTCGCTGCGGCGGTGGCTGATCAGGCCGTCGTGCGGGATCCGATGGTTGTCGCTCACTCCGGTTCAGGGTTGCTGCTCGGTGCGATCTGTTCTGCGCTCGATGCGCGTTGCCAGGTGTTCCTCGCGGCCATCGTGCCCGACGGTGTCCACAGCCTGACCGAGGAACTCCGACAACACGCGGCGGAGATGTTCGACCCGGACTGGATCGGCGTCGATCCCGTTGCCGACCACGACGCCGCTCGACGCTTCTTGTTCCACGACTGCGACGACGAGACGACCGAGTGGGCCATGACGACGTTGCGTTCATTCCATCCAGCTGCGGTCTACGACGAAGTCGTTCCACTCGACACCACGCGTCCGACCGCTGTGGTCGTGCCCGTCGAAGACCGCACGATCCGCCCCGAGTGGATGCGGCGCACCGCGCAAGAGCGCCTCGGGGTGACCGCAGTCGAGATCGGTGGCGGGCACTTCCCACACGTCGCCGCGCCGGCACTCGTCGCGGCAGCGCTCGATGAGTTCGCATCCGGCTAATCGAACGGGTCACGCTGACGGTGGGCGTCTGGCGACGCGGCTCAGACATCCGGCGGGTGGCCGCCGTCGTTGGCGTCGTACCATCGCTTTTGTGGATGTCAGCTGGGTCGACGATCTCTCGGCACGGTTGCCGCGGCACGGCGGGCTGGTGCGTGCTCTACGCGACGCGATCGCGGACGATGACCGATGGCGCTGGTTCGACGTGGCCTGCTCGCTCGGTGCGGGCGGCGGTGACGCGTGGTCTGACATCGACGCCGCCGCCGGATACTCCGACGTGCTCGATGTTGATGAGGCATCGGCGCTCGCTCGTGAGCTGGTGACCGGAGTCGGTGAGGCGGTAGACGTGCTCGTCCATGCAATGGAGGGTTGGCCGCCGGATCTGCGTCGTGTGGCCGTCGAGTACACAAACGGCGTGCAGCTTGACCTCGTCGTGATGCCGGCTCCGCAGATGTCGGGTCTGAGAGATCGCGAGGTGGGGATTGTCGACAAGGACGGCGACCTGTCCGGGAACGCAATCTCGCAGCTATACGGCCCACCCGACGTAGACGTCGCGCTCGAGTGGACGATGACCGCATGGTGGTGGGTGTCGGACATCGCGAAGTATCTCCAACGTGATTCGCCATTCGAAGCCGCGGAACGCATTGCGCTCGTGCGCAACGAGGCCCTCAAGTTGTTCGCGGCAGCACACGACGTGCCGTACCCGGGCTTCGGGCTCACGAGCCTGCTCGACTACGAACCCTTCGCGCTGCCGCCGAAGCTGACTGACACGTACCCGGCACCGACCGACAGGACGTCCCTCATCGCGGCATCTCGCAACGTCGCCGAGTTGCTCGACGAGTGCGTTGACCTGGCCGCACGACACTTGGGCTACGACCTGTCGACCGAGTGGACGACCACTGCGCGGCGACGGCTCGAAGCAGCAACCCGCTGACGGCACAGCGCGACGCAGCTGCGCGATTTCCGAGCATATCCACGTGCGCCGACGTGCCGTTCCTGAGCGGCATCGGCGCTGTCCTCGCCCCGAGATATGGGCGGATCAGTTGGCGTCCTCACCACCGCGGTGCACAGGCATGACATGCTCTTCTGCGTGGCGGAGTTCGCAGGGCTGGATGTTCGCGGAGGCGACGGGACCCTAGGGATCGGCGGGTCCTTCGTGCTGCGGTCGCCTGCGCCCGAATCGCGGCATGTAGTGCTTGATAGATGGGCCATCGACGTGGTCAGGGGGTCGAAGGTTGTGGTGGTCCGAAGCGGCGCTGACGGCGACGGCATCGCTGCGTTCGAGGAAGCCCTCGCTGCAGCGAACCGCGGACTCGACATGTTTGCCGCGATGTCGACTGACCGACTCCTCATCGAGAACGCCGACGAGGAGCATCTCGTCTGGTGGCCCGATCTGACCACGGGCGGTCTGCGCATCGCCGCTAGAGCAGAAGTGGTATCCGAACTGCGCACCGGCCCGGTCGTGGTGACGTCCTTTGACGAGAGCGGCAAGCCAATCCCGCCGACGCCGGGCCCGCCACTGCAGTGGCACCCCAGCTATCGCTACTTCCGGGTGTCGCAGACAACGCACGACCTGCACGACGCATACCGCAACGGCTTCCTGGCCCTCGAATCACTTCTCGATAAGGTTGCGCCCCAGGGCAAGGAAGGCGAGGGCAGTTGGTTCGCAAGAGCCATGGCGTCCGCGGACGCCAAGATCAACCTCGCGGCAGAACTCCTGCCCGACTCCGCATCCCCGCTCGCAGATCTGTGCGACGAGCTCTACGCCGAAGGACGCACTGCGGTAGCGCATTCAAAATCAAGCCGCACCTACCTTCTGCCGCATGACTACGCCGCGCGCAACCGGCTCCGCGAGAGCCTCAGTCGCCTACATCGCTTCTACCTCGGCCTCGCCGCTCACGTTCTTGGGCTCAAGAGAGGTGGGAGCTACTTCGCGCCAGCGGTGCTTCAAGCCATGGACGACGTGGTCGGGAACCACGTTCTGTATGTCACCGACGACGCGTCGCCGTTCGAGCAGAGTGACGGCCGGCCGTCGCCAGCGGGCCGACCGCTGATCGAGATGAGGCCGGTAGACGAACCGGAACGAGGCGGGCGCTGGTGGTCCGTATCGGGAGATGTGGTCGCTGATCTCCAAGGAATCCGGCGGATCGTTAGCGCCCGCAATGGCCAGGTTGGACTCGTCGCCATCCTCGAAGCCGATCTGAGGCTCGACACCCTTGACCGGCTGGACGCGACCCTCAGCATCCAGACCCTCAATGCATCCGATCCCAAGCTGCGATTCTCGACCTGAATGCTCGCACCCCCGGCACCCAACCAGGCATCAGGCGAGCGACCGCCGGCTTGCTGCAGATCCGACAGCGACCCGCACGATCTCGAGTACCTGAGCGAGCCGCCGACGTGCCGTACCCGAGCGGGTCAGGGCGCGCCGGCCGTCGGACTATTGATCGCCCGACTCGGTTGGTGTGAAGACTTCGGCAACCAGCTGCGCAGCCTGACTACCGTGGCTCACGTCAAAGGTCCAGCATCCGGTTGAAGGGAACATCCAACCAGTACCCCACTCTTCGCCGGGACGGTCCCAGTTTGAGCCGCCGTGGGGGTCTGGCCCCCACGTGGGATCGATCGACTCGCCGCCGGGTCCGTCCGCCTCGATGATGAACGATCCCTCGCCGGTGGACCGCCAAACGATCTTCACTTCTTCATCGACCGGGATTCGTACGGGCTCGCCGGGTTCGAGTGGCCAGGTATTGAAGAACAGGGCCCAGACCTCGTGTCCGCTCGTCGAGTTCGCTTGGGCCTCGACGCCGAGCACGGGCTCGGCCTCCGTTGTCGTTGTCTCGCAAGAGTCAGATGCGGAATCAGCGGCGTCGTCCGAGCACGAGACGAGCGCGGCGGTCGCAACAACAAGGAGTGGAATCGTCGCGGCTCTCATCACGTCATGCTCCCACGCTGTTCTGCTCGTGTCAGGCCTCGCGCGTTCGTCCGACACCACGACTCTTCACTGGGCTCCGAACTCGGCCGTTGTGATCAGAATTTCCCGCGACCGATCCGCTCTGGAACCGGCAGGGATGCGCACCGCGACCCGAGCGATAATCGCGCCACTTATCTACGGTCGGGTTGTTGCCGGTGGCGTTCATCGAACGCACATGCCCGGGATGAGCGGCGTTGATCCCTTGAGACCACCCTGTCGCATCTCGAACGGCTGATCGACCGCTGGTCTAAGGCCGACTCAGAGGACCGTGCGCCGGCTGGTCGGCACTCGCGGCGATGCTCGACGGGCTCGAGGTCGACGGCGCCCAGCGCCTGGCGCTCAAGGGCGGAGCGGCGCTCGAAGTGCGGTTCGGGCCGCCCCCGTGTCTGTTGCGTAAACTAAACACATCATTTAGTCTTGTTACTTATGGCTACGTCTGTCGACGCCTCGCCCGCGACACCGCGGGACTTGGCGGACTGGCTACTGGCGCGCGGTCGACACTGGGTGACCACAGCCCAGGCAGCGGACATCCTCGGCATCCCGGAGGCGCACGTGTCTCCGACTCTGGCGCGCTGGCAGCATCAGGGGCGCCTGTTCAGCCCAGCGCGGGGGCTGTACGTGGCGATCCCTGCGGAGTACCGGTTGTGGGGCGCGGTGCCGGCGGCGCATTTCATCGACGCCATGATGCGTCACCTCGGGCATCCGTACTACGTATGTCTGCTCTCGGCTGCCGAGGTGCACGGGTTCGCCCATCAGCGGCCCCAGGTGTTCCAGGTGATGACGAGTGCACACGTGCGTGACCGTTCCTTCGAACGTGTCCATCTTCGCTTCTTGACCTCGCGGCACACGGCCGACCGGCCGGTGGTCGAGGTGAACACGCCGACCGGAACCATGCGCGTGTCCACGCCAGAGGTGACCGTTCTTGACTTGGCGTCGCGGCCGAGTGACGGCGGCTCGCTGTACAACGTCGGGACCATCATCGGCGACATGCTCGAGGAGACGGCGCTCGACATCGTTCAACTCGCCGAGGTCGGCGACACCTATCCAACAGCGGTCGTTCAGCGGGTTGGATGGATGATCGACGACGCAGCCGGGACGCTCGGCGTGGACGTCGACACCGAACCTTTGCGTTCGTTGGTGGCCCATGCATCGTCGGTGCTGCTCGATCCGTCAGGGCCGCGAGACGCTCGCCCGGACCCGCTCTGGAATGTCATCGCCAACGCAGAGATCGAGCTCGAGTCGTGATCCCACAATCGGCGATCACCGAATGGGCGGCCCGGGTGCCGTGGCCGACGCCCGAGCAGATCGAGCGGGATCTGATCCTGTCGCGGCCCATCGTCGAGATCGCGCGTGACGACTACTCGGGGATTCGCGAGCAATGGCGGCTGCGTTGCTGAACCCCGCCACCTGCCCAGGAAGATGTCATAGATGTGCGACAAAAGGTGACAAAACCGTGCCGTAGGAGTACGGTTATGCACATGTCTGGAACCCTGCCCGCAGCGTTGCTCGAAGTGGCGGCGCGTCAGCATGGGCTGTTCGGGGTGCAGCAGGCGGCAGACGTCGGCGTGGTCGACGCAGTGGTGCGCAAGCTAGCGGCGCGGGACGTGTTGGAGCGTCGGGCGCAGGGTGTGTACCGGATCGTCGCGTTTCCGCTCGGGCCGGCGGCCGAGTACATGGAGGCCGTGCTGTGGGCGAAAGGGCGCGGCGTGATCGGTGGAGAGGCGGCGCTGGTGCTGTGGGATCTGGCTGACGTGAACCCGAGACGGATCGACCTCATCGTGCCGAAGTCGTATCGGCCGCGTCGGCAGGGCGGCGACCTCTACCGAGTGCGCCGCGCCGATCTGGCACCCGACGAGGTCGACGAGGTCGACGGGGTGCCGGTCGTCACGCCAGCGGTGGCAATCCGCCACGCGATCGGGGATGGTGTCGGTGCCGACTTCGTCGAACAGGCGATCCGACGCGCCGAGGCACGCGAGCTGATCGGGCGCCAGACCGCCGCACGTCTGGCGGTTGCGCTCTACGACCGCGGCGCAACGCCCACGAAGCGGACGACGACGAGATGAGCGAGCAACGCCGCCCCGGCGACCTGTCGCATCTCGAACGCCTGATCGACCGCTGGTCGAAGACCGACTCGGAGGATCGCGCGCCGGCCGGTCGGCTGCGGCGCTTGGTCGGCGTGTCCGCACTCGCGGCGATACTCGACGGGCTCGAGGTCGACGGCACTCCGCGTCTGGCGTTCAAGGGCGGAGCGGCGCTCGAAGTGCGGTTCGGGCCGCGCGCCCGCGCCTCACGCGACGTCGACGCGGTGGTCAACGTGTCGATCGACGACGCGTTCGGAGAGATCGCCGAACGGCTTCAGGTCGGGTGGGAGGGCTTCGATGGTCGTCTGACCGAACGGGTGGCGATCACACGCGTCGGGATCGTGCCGGCGCCCGAGCGTTGTCAGGTGAAGCTGTCGTATCGAGGCAAGCCGTTCTTCACGGTTCCCTTCGAGCTCGGGCACGCCGAAGCCGGGTCGTTCACGCTCCTCGAGACGCTCGCCAACAGGATCGACCTCGACCGAGTGCAACTCGGGCCCACTGGTGACGTGACGGTGCTGAACGTGCACTACCAGATCGCCCAGAAGCTGCACGCCTGTACCGAGATCCCGGCTGAGGGTGACAATCCCCGCGTGCACGACCTGTACGACATCCTGCTGCTCGCAGGTCTTGCCGAGTCGGCCATCGTTGCTACGCCTCCCCGGTTCGGCCCCGCCTCGATTCGACTCCGGGCGCTGTAGGTCGGCCATGATGTGTAGTCAGGCTCGTGGGCGCCTCCCGATTTCTGGTCATACACTGGCACTATCAGTGCAGGGGCGGCGGTTGCGCCACCGTTCGGTGCGGTCGAACCGCACCTGTGCGGGGTCCCGAGAGGCAACGTCGTGGTCGCGTCGGTAGGCCGAATCACCGCCGGGACGGGCTACGAGTACCTCACTCGTGAGGTAGCCACGTCGAAGCACGACTACTACACCGGTGCCGGCGAGACGCCGGGTAGATGGGCCGGGCGAGGCGCCGCGCTGCTCGGGCTCGCGGGTGAGGTGGACGCCGACGACATGGCTGCGCTGTACGGACGGTTCGTGGTGCCGTCAACCGCTGGCGGGACGCGGCTGCCATCGAGACGATGGCTGCACGAGCAGATTCTCGGCCGCAAGGTGTCATCACGCGTGCGTCCCGACGGGACCGTCTCCGAGCCGATCGCCGCATTCGACGTGACGTTCTCGCCGTCGAAGTCGGTGTCGCTGCTGTGGGCACTTGCGTCGCGTCCCGATGTGCAAGCAGCCGTTCTCGCCGCCCACGACGAGGCCGTGACGG
This sequence comes from uncultured Acidimicrobiaceae bacterium, assembly GCA_963701575.1. Lineage (GTDB taxonomy): Bacteria > Actinomycetota > Acidimicrobiia > Acidimicrobiales > Ilumatobacteraceae > Ilumatobacter. The sequence continues at coordinate 248,505 of CAVPAQ010000018.1, read as the reverse complement.
TAGCGCTGGAGTACCTCGACCACCACGCCGGTCACACCCGTTCGGGTGCGGGCGGCGTGCGCAAGGTGCACGGGGACGGGTTCGTGATCGCCCAGTTCCGTCATCGCACGGCGCGCTCGACAACCCCCGGCGAGCGTGTCGGCGATCCCCAGCTTCACTCGCACTGCGCCATCTTGAACCGGGTTCGCGGCGTCGACGGGAAGTGGCGCACGCTCGACTCCAAGGCGATCTACCGACAAGCTCACGCAGCGGGTGCGGTGTACGGCGCGCACCTCGAACGGCTCCTGACCGAACGGCTCGGCGTGGCCTGGGAGACCCCGGACGGACGCGTTCCGATGCGCGAGATCGCGGGGATACCCTCCGCGTTGCGAGCCCGGTTCTCGACCCGCCGCGCCGATGTGCTCGCCACCTACGACCGGCTCGAAGCGCAGTGGCGCGACGTCCAGGGCCGCAGCCCGACCACTGCCGAACGGGCCGAGCTTCACGAGCAGGCGACGCTGCGGTCGCGCAGCCCCAAGGCCGGAGGCGTCTCCGATCTGCACAGCCGATGGCGCGCCGAGTGCAGCGGTGCCGAGCTGGCAGATGTGGACGGCGCCGTCGCGAGAGAAACGACGGCCGAGCGGAAAGCGGCGGATGGAGGTCGCATTCCATCGGCGAGCGACGAGTTGGCCGGCGCTGTGTTCGACCGCCTCCATCAGCAGCGTTCGTGGTGGACGCGCGCTCACATCGCCCATGAGGTCGCCGACCTGATCGCCGAACCGACCCTCGAAGCGATCGAGGTCGAGACGGAGCGGATCGCCCAACTCTGTGTCCCGCTCGAGCGCGACGATGACGTCGAGTACGCCGACCACGACGCCTCCAAGCTCACCTCGACGACGATCCTCGACGCCGAGCACAGGGTGCTGACCGCCGCCGGCAACACCACGACCGTTGTGGTCCCGGCCAAGCCTGCGGCCGAACTCGGCGACGACCAGGCCGCCGCCGTGCACGCACTGTGCACCGGCGACCGCCAGGTGCAGACCGTGGTCGGCCCAGCCGGCGCCGGCAAGACGACGATGCTGCGCTCTGTCGCCGACTCGTGGGCGGCCGCCGACCGCGAGGTGACCGTGCTCGCGTTGTCGGCCGCGGCGGGCCGGGTGGTCACGAACGAAACCGGCCTGCCCGCTCACACGATCGCCTCATGGCGCGTCGGCCAGGTCGACTTGCCCCGCGGCGGCCTGGTGATCGTCGACGAAGCATCGATGGTGCCGACCTTGACGCTCGACCAACTCGTCCGGGTCGCGAGCGCCCGCAACACGCGCGTGGCGCTGCTGGGCGACTACGCCCAGATGGGCTCGCCCGAAGCGGGGGGTTTGCTGCGCGACTTGGCCGCCAAGCCGAGCGCCGTGGAACTCGTCGCCGTGCGCCGCTTCCAGGAGGAGTGGGAGCGGACGGCATCGAAGCGACTCCGGGCTCACGATCCCAAGGTCGCAGCCGAGTACGAGCAGCGTGGGCGGATCGTCGGAACGCTCGCCACGCAAGCCACCGTGTCGGTGTGTGACGCCTGGTTCGCCGACAACGTCGACGGCCTCGACAGCGTGATCGTCGTCGAAACCGAAGCTGCAGCGGCAGCACTGTCCGGCCGCTGCCAGGAGCTGCTGCGCGTCGACGATCGGCTCGGCGAACGCGTCGCCGACGCCTGCGGCGACGGCAACCCGCTCCATCTCGGCGACGTGATCCAGACCCGCCGCAACACCCGCGAACTCGCCACCAGCGACCGCACCCGAGTCCTCAACCGCGACGTGTGGCGCATCACCGGACGCTCCGCCAACGGCGAGATCCAAGCGGTCAGCCTCACCCGCCGGGCCACTGTGACCCTCACTCGCGAGTACGTCGCCGCCGACGTCGTGCTGGCCTACGCCACCACGATCGCCGGCGCCCAGGGCCGAACCACCGACACCGGTCACGTCGTCGTCACGCCGCGCACGTCGAGCGCTGCCATCTACGTCGGCATGACCCGAGGACGACGCCACAACACCGCCCACGTCATCACCGACGGCCACGACCACGCCGAACTCGACCTCGGCGATCGCACCGCGACGCAGGCGTTCGCCGACGCGATCACCCGGACCGGTGACGGTCAACGCTCCGCCCACAGCGTCCGCGCCGACTGGAAGATTGGCACGCCAGCACGCCAAGCCGATCGCTCCGACGACCGCCGCACCCGAGCAGCGGCCGACTGGTGGGAGCGAGTCCGACCCCAACTTCCACCCGCCGTCGTGACCGCTCTCGACGGCCACGACCACGAAGTGATCGCCGCCCTCGGTCACAGCACCAGCGATCACTACCGCCGCCAGTCGGTACGCGTTGCGATTCGCTCAACCCGTTGGGACCACCCCAACGCTGGCCGGAACTTCGTCCGTAGGCTCGCTGCGATAACACGGCCCGCGACACAGAGTCCGTCGTCGGGCTTGTCGTACCACCGGTACGGCGGCCCTGAGTACGGTCGATAGGCAGCGGAGCGGACGCCCACCGTGTACGACCAGGGCGGGTCTTCGTCGCAGTGCCCGCCCAACTGTGGGACACCCCACCGTGGGGTGACCATCGTGGTCGGCCCGACGCGCACCGTTGACAACGACGAGTTCCGTGACCCTTCGCGTCCGTTCACCAGCGCATTGTCCGACTACGCCGTCGCCATGTCGCGCCACCCCGACAGTCATGGGCACCCAGGATCGAGTGGGGAGCCCGTCACCAATGCAGCGATGACCACGCCGGCGAGAATCCGAACCCAGTGGTCATTTCGTTCTCTCCTATGTGCATGCGGCTCAGTCGGTCCAACGGATTCGAGTAGTAACCCACCTCAGCAGGCGAGATCGTCGCCGGAGTGAACGTCGGCTGTTCTCCTTTCAGGAGCAGCGGATGTGCCCGCCGGTTGGCTTCCTCGTAGAAGTCGAACGGCTGGGGGGATCCGCCGAGGAACCAGAAGTGGTCGACGATCCGACTGACCTCGGTGAGCTGCTGGGTGAGCGACTGATCGAGCGGAGTGAGGAGCTGTGGTCGCCGTTCGATGTAGGTACTCCACGTATGGGCCTCGGCGACCGCGATGACGATCGCGTAGAGCAGCACGAGTTCGCCAAGCACATGGTCTACTGGTGGGCCACCGGGCCGAGCGAGAGCGCCGCCGTTGCGCCGGCCGGTGGTGCTGTGGGCGAATGCGCTCAGGAACGCATAGTGCAACTGCAGCTGGACCAGATCTGCAGCTGTCACCAGGCCGCTCAACTGCAGGTTCCACAGCATCGAACTCCACTTCAGGAACGATCCGTAAACCGCCTGGTTGCGGCGCGCCCAGCTCTCGAGGTCCTCGACCGAGCTGAACGGTCGCGCGATCGCAGCCTGCAGGTCCGGGTGCCCCAGGAACGCGTCGTAGTGTTCGAACGCAGCCCAGTACGGTGAGATCTGCTCCTCGACGATCCCAGCGTCGGAAGTCACGTTGTGGCCGTTTCGCACGACTTTGAGGCCGCGCCCGTCCCTGGTGCGCTCAATCGATGCGACGTCGCGAGTCCACTGCTCGGTACCCGCGGCGAAGTCGGCTTCCCATTGGTCGATCTGGGCGACATCCGGCGGACGGATGGTCTCCTCGTAGCGGTCGGAGAGTAGGAGTAGTCGATCGAGCAGGTGATGTTCGAGTCCGGTTCTTGTCAGCGCCAACGCCGAGAAGTAGGAACCGGAGTCGGCCACGAGCATCGCGCTACGCAAATGTCGCTCGAGTGCCTCGGTGCGCTCGGTGAAGTCCATGTGATGCATCCATACGCTGGTGCCCGTCGCCGGCTGGACCCGCGCCGACCAGTCCCGCAGCATGCCGAGCATGCGCACCGCGGTGCCGGTCAAGGTCGGGTGCTCGGCACGCAGCTGAGGAAACTCCACGATGGAAGTGTCGCACCGTCCGGAACCGGGCTCGCACCAATGTCCGCTGTTTGCGGCTCGGCTGCTCCGACCTCGATGAAGGCAAGATCGTCAAAGCCAGCCGGGACTATGCGAGTGCTCGACTTGGTTCGATATGCCCGTGATACTGCTGCGTCACGCTTGGGCCGAAGTCGCACTCGAGGTAGATGACTCACATCGGGATTACGTGCGGCGCTATCGAGCGGTAGCCGTCGGCGTGTCGAATGCACGTGCGGGGCGGGTCATCGAATCCTGGCGGACGATTGCGTGGTGTTCGGACTGGCTGGGTGCGGTGTGTCGTCAGTCGGTTGGGCGAACGAGTTGTACGGGGTCGCCGATGCGGATGGTGCCGGGTCGGATGACGGCGGCGTTGAGGGCGAGTTTGCCGTCGAAGCGGGTGATGATGTCTTTGAGTACGGCGCGGTCGACGGCGAGGGTGTCGGGGTCGACGGTGGTCATGGGGCAGCGGCCGCGGCGGGAATCGAGGGCGATGATGGTGTCGCCGATGTGGAGTTCGGCGCCGGGCCAGTTGATCTCGTCCATGCCGTCGACGCCGTCGATGACGATGTTGGGGCGGAGCCTGCGGACGTCTCGTCCGAAGGAGTTGATGGCGCCGTCGGTGGCCACGAGGAGGGGGAGGACGTCGAAGCGTTCCGGGCCGTCGTAGCGGGCGAGGGTGGCGTCGGCCCCGGCGGCGGCGCGCACGCGTTCGAGAATCTCGGGTGAGGTCCATAGTTGGCCGTCGACGAGGGGCTCGCCGTCGGGGCCGAGTGTGGCGTGGAGGCCGAGCAGGTTGTGGTGGCGACGTGAGGTGCGGACTCCTTCGGGGCCGCGCACGTGCACGATCCGGTCGCCGACGATGCCGTTGTTGGTGATCTCGGCGGTGTCGAGGCGTTCGCCGGCGAGGGTCTTGACGGGGTAGCGCCACAGGGCGCCGACGGTGAGGGTCATGTCGGGATCATTTCGAGGAGTTGGTGGACGGTGGACCGCGCCGCGTCGAGTGGTTCGGTGCTGGCGAAGATGGTGCATTGCACGATTGCCCCGTCGACGATGACGCCGAGCGCGGCGGGCAGCCAGTCGGGTGCATCGGGGTGGTCGCGTGATGCGAGGGTGGCCAGGTGCTCGATGAGGTCGCGTTTGTGGGCGGCGATGATCGAGCGGTGGGAGTCGCCGATCTCGTTCGTCTCGGCGAGGGAGTTGATGAAGGCGCAGCCGCGGTAGCCGGGTGCGGTGACCCAGTCGGCGATTGCGTCGAATGTGGCCATGACCGGGTCGGCGCCGGCGGTGATGTGGTCCTCGACGCTGGTTGTGAACCAGGCCATCCAGGTCTCGTGGCGGTCGGTGAGCCATCCGGCGACGAGGTCGCGCTTTGACGGGTACATCATGTAGAGGCGCCGCATCGACACACCGGAGGCGTCGCGGACGTCGGCCATGGCGACTCCGGTGATGCCGCGGGCGTAGAACAACTCATCCGCGGCGCGCAGCACGGCGTGTCGGGACTCGTCGGTGGTCATAGTGGCGGCGGGGCTCATCGCAGCGGGAACCCGCTCGTGTCGCCATCGGAACGCGGTCCGAAGATGCGCCGGTCGGCAGCGGTGATGGTGACGTCGTTGATGCTGGCCTCGCGGCGCCGCATGAAGCCGTGCTGGTCGAACTCCCAGTTCTCGTTCCCGTAGGAGCGGAACCATCGTCCGTCGGTGTCGTGCCATTCGTACTGGAAGCGGACGGCGATGCGGTTGTCGTGGAATGCCCACAGGTCCTTGCGCAGGGCGTAGTCGAGCTCACGTTGCCACTTGGCACGAAGGAAGGCGATGATCTGGTCGCGGCCCTCGACGAACTCCGAGCGGTTCCGCCACACCGAGTCGGTCGTGTATGCGCCGGCGACGCGTTCGGGGTCGCGGGTGTTCCAGGCCGCTTCGGCCGCGAGCACCTTCTGTCGCGCTGACGTTTCGTCGAATGGTGGTACGGGTGTTCTGCTCGGGTTCGTCATCGGCTCGCTCGCACTGGTGAGAATGTGTATTCTCGCACTCTATGAGAACAATCATTCTCGTGTCAAGGGCTCATCGGCTCAAAGGCTTGCGCCGATGAGCGAGGTCGCCGAGCCGGACCGGTCTCCGTTCGGCGACCTGGTCGCGCCAGGTCTGCGTGCCCTGATCGTCGCGATCAACCCGTCGACCCGGTCGGTCGGCATCGGGCACTCGTTCTCGTCGCCGAGCAACCCCTTCTGGCATCTGCTCCACGAATTGGGGTTGACACCGATCCGCCTCCAGCCCAGCGAGGAGTACCGGCTACTGGATCACGGTCTCGGACTCGTCTCGACAGTGTCGCGCCCGACTTCGTCCGCGTCGGCGCTGTCGCTCACCGAACGCCGAGCCGGGGCCGCACGGGTGCGAGGCCTCGTCGAGCGGTACGAACCGCAACTAATCGCGTTGCTCGGACTCACGCTCTACCCGCTGTACGTCCCAACCGGCACCTCGCGTGGTCCCGGGCCCAAACCGGAACGTGTAGGCGGCGCTGAGGTCTACGTCTTGCCCAACCCCAGCGGCCGCAACCGGGCGTACCCCGGGTTCAACGCCAAACTCTTGTGGTATCGAGACTTCGCCGAACACCTCACGGTCGCGACGACGACCGAAATGCCATGACCGCAACGGGAGCACGCCAGTTCCGCGAGCGTGAAAGTGCAGTGCCCGGCTTGGGCCGCACTGCGGCGCGGTCTCACAACGGTCGGGCGGGATTACGTGTGCCGATATCGAGTGCGTTCGCAAGTCAACTTGCGATCCCCGGTGATGCAAGCTAACTTGTGGAGGTGGATGCGCCGCTCATCGCTCCCAGCGCACGCAAACACAGCATCCGCGACGACGACATGATTCACGCCTTCAACAATCCGATCCTCGTGGACGAACTCGACGAAGGATTCACCATGTTCATCGGCGCGGACCCCGCCGCCAACTTGCTCGAGATCGGCGTCGTCGACACCAGCGACGGTCCGATCATCGTGCACGCCATGCCCGCCCGACCGAAGTACCTGAGGTGACCACCATGCCCCGCACCGCACAAGAGATTCTCGATCATGCCGACGAACTCGCCGCTCGATTCGAAGCCCATGAACCCGACGACGTTCACGACGCCACCGAGTTGCGACTCGTCCGAGAGGCCTTCCTCGACCGCGCCAACGCAGAACGCACGCTCGGTGACGCCGTCGTCCACGCCCGGCACAACGGGCACTCGTGGGCAGCGATCGGAGCCATGGTCGGAACCTCGGGCGAAGCAGCCCGCCAGCGCTACGGGCAATCCGTCAACGCTCCATAGCCAAACCAACAGCCGGGACTATGCGGCGTCACGCTGGGGCCGTGATGCTGCGCGCCAGCACGGGCGTCGACCGGTTTACGGAGCGCGCGTTATGCACCGGTGGTGGTTCGGTCGACCTCGATCAGAATGCCGGATCCAGGACGGGTCAGGGGGCCGCCCGCTTGCGTCGTTATGCGTGCCTCGATCCGGCGATAGGTGATGCTCCTCGGGACACGGGGAGGTTGAGGCGGCCCGACATGATGGCCGTCCCAATCCCGGAGCGCCTCGGGTTCCTCCGCCGTGAAGAACTCTCCGCCGATCCCGATGACCTTGGCCAACGCGCGCTCGCTGACCGCGGTCACCGGGCCGGTCGGTCGAGATCAGGCCCCCATCATGTTGACGTAGACCCCGCTCCGGATGAGTTCGGCAGTGGGATCCGACATCGCGCCGGCCCAGAACGCCTGCCACTCCGCGTCGGTGGCCGTCGCGTCTGCGTAGGCCCCGTAGGCATCGAGGTCGTCGAACGCCGTGCTCACCAGTGTGGTCATCGGATGTGCGCCGATGACCGACTGCAGGGCTCGAGGTCGACCGCCCATCCGCTCGATGTGCGGGAACGATTCGGCGACCTTGCCCATGAAGTCTGCAAGCCGCCCCGGGAGCGCCCGCCACTGCACCGCGAGTACGACGCCGAGCGTACGATTGGCAGCCTGGAAGTTCGGGTCGACGTCAGTGAAGAGAGAACTCTCTGCCTGTGTCGCCGCACCCGTGCCCATCGCGTTCCGATAGAACTCCTGCCAGCTCGCATCAGCCTGCATCTTCTTCACACCCGCAACCCACTCGGCGTTGTTCGCGTAGCTGACCGACATTGCCAACGTGCCGATGTCGCCACCGGCCAGCACTTGTAGCGGGGCAGCGGCCATCCCCAGTCCCTGCAGCCGCTCCGCTGCCTCCATGTGCAGCGCCATGTGTTCCCCGGCTCGGCCAGGCTCGCTCCGAAAGCTCGTCAGTGATACGACAGCCATGATGATTCCTCCCAATATGTGAACTCCCCCTGCCCGAACGTACTCGCAATCGGCAGGTCCCGAGAACGGGCACCTGCGATCAGCAGCGACCTCGACCGCATCATCTGATTTGAAGGAGGGTCCAATTGCCAGGTGTTGGACGGTCGCGAGGCCACCCTGGAGTGCCAGCCTCGTTCACTGACCACTGCGATGCACAGCCGGCGGTAGGTGGCGCTCCGGCCGTCCGGTCACACGGGATGATGGGCGCTCGGTAGGGGTCGTCGTACAGCGCCGTTGCGAGGACGCCATCCTGGAGTGCCCGCGCCGAAGTGTTCCCCCGGATGCCGGCACAACTTGCTCGCGACTTTACGTCCCCAGCGACTTGATCGGAACCGCCAGCCAAAACGATGTCCACGGTGGCCGCCCCGCTGGTGTCGGTGTTGGCACGTGTCAGATAGCGCTGCCTGCGTATCCGCTGGTTGATTGGATGTGGTCGAAACCGTCGTCCGTGCGAGCGGCGAGGAGCGGTCCTGAGTAGGTGTTGCTGAGTCGAGCGTGGTCGGGATTTCCTCGGCAGTCGGGGATCCAGTGGGACCGGCTTCAATCTGAACCAGCGGGAATCTCGGAGCCCGACGACGCTGTCTGGTCGGGTGTGGACTGATCCAGCGATCCAACTGGTCGTGCCGATGGGGGACGTGATGGTGATGTCGGACATCGCAGGAGGATCATCGGTGCTACCCGCGAACGTCTTAGCCCAGTACTTGTCGAGTAGCCGACCGAACCGTCGTTCCGGGCGCCCGTCCATGCTCGAAGCTGGGGACCCGGAGAGCCTCGGACCTCATCGTCCGTCCGGACTCCGCGCCGGCGAATGCGAAACTGCGAGGACGTCATGTGACGCAGCCAAGAAAGGTCGCCCAAGACCAGACGATCAACGTCGTGCCCGAGGGAGCCAAGCCGAAACCACAAGAGGTGCTCGATTTGTGCACGAGTCCCCACCCTCGCTGCCGAACGCAGTTCGATCTGAGGTCGGCAGCGGAGCGAGATGATGGGGAATTCGACCCTCACGCGGGCACAGCATGTAGTGGTGGTGGCGGCGGGCGGGGTAGACGAAGAGGAACATCGCTGATCCCAAAGTGCCGGAAGGGGTTTCGTTCGGCGGCTACTTGTCGAACCGGAACAGGTACGTGAGGTTTGCTCCGTCGAAGTCGCCGGCGCCCGCACCGAACGCCATCGTCAGCCGCCAGCACTGCCCTGCCCACGTCTTGGATGTCTTCCACCGGTAGGTGTACATGCCGCTCCCGGTGTCGTATGACAAGCCGGTAGCAGCCGGCGTCTCCGCGGGTGTGGACGTGTCGATCGGATCGCCGGAGAGGCTGGCGCAGCTCACCTGACGCCATGTCGGCGACCCGGCCGCGAAGATCGATGTGCCGAAGTTCCCGCCGAGGGAGAACTTCACCGGTGCGACCGCTGCAGCTTTGATGCCCGAGTTCACGGTCGGTGCCGGATCGACACGGTCGCTCGGCGATCCTAACGACGCGAACACGGTGTACGGCGCCTCGGCGACGGTTGTGTTTCCGGCGTGGTCGGTTGCGGTGACGACGAGCGCCAGGTTCCCGAGCGCGTCGGTGGGGAGCAGGTCACCATTGGTGACAGCGGAACCGCCGACGGTGCCTTCGCAGGTTGTGATCCCGGACCCGTCCGGTTCGTCAGCGCACGTGTATTCGGCGGGAACCTGCTGGCCGGGTGTGAGCACCGCGCCTGCTGTTGGGCTGGCGATCTCGACGGTGGGTGCGATGTCGTCGTCGGGGGCGGGTGTGATGGCGCCGAGCGACCAGACGCTGAACGCCGTCGTGCGGACGGTGATGACGGCGTCGCCACCTGCTCCCGCGGCACGATCGGCAACGCACGGGTCTGGTGCCGCATCAGTGGGACTGGTGCAGTCCGCGACGATAGCCGCGTTGCGGAACACGACGACCCCGGCTGGCGTGGTCGAGCCGAGCGCACTGGCGTCGATCGTGAACGTCAACACATAGGGGTCGGCCGCGTTCGGAGCGGCCGGGCCGCTCAGCACCAGCTCGCGGGAGAAGAGCGTGAACCCGCTCGGCGCAGTGCCTGCCGCCTGCGACGAGACCGAGATCTGGCCCGCTACGCCGGTCGGCACCGAGATCTCGGTCTGAACAGGGATCGTGGGTGACGCTCCGAGACCGCCGGGGTCGGTGGAGATGGTCTCGCCTCCGGTCACAATCGCCTCCACGTTGCCGGCGAGGACCTCATAGGTGTGCGTGACCTGGGTCGAATTGCCAGCGCCGTCGGAGGTCGTGACCGTGAACGTGTGAAGTCCCGCCGACGCCGTGTCGACAGGGGTGCCGGTCGGTTGCGTGCCGTCACAAGTCTCCACGCCAGCGCCGCCGCCGTCGTCGCAGGAGAAACTCGCGTTGACGACCTGGTCGAGGGTGTAGGCGGCGCCATCGACAGGCGAAGCGATGGTCACCACCGGAGCCACCGAATCGGGAGGAACCACGAGCTGGTGGACGAAGATGTCCTGGGTTCCGTTTGTGTCGCCGGTGACGACGTTCGGGTTCGAGGTCCCGAAGCTGATCAGGCCGCCGTTGTCGCTGAGCGGATTGCCGAACCCGAAGGCCGGGTTCGTGATCTCGTTCCCCGAGCTCGTGACGTTGGCCAAAGTGATGGTGCCGTCTGCGACCGACCGAACATAGAGGTGACTAGTGCCGCTGACGGCACCGGGAGCCAGCAAGCCGCCTCCGCGGAAGAAGACCGTGGTACCGTCGCCGCTCAGCCGGATGCTGTCGTTGTTGAAGCCGACCACGCCGTCGAGGTTCCGGTTCACCAGCGTCTTCACGCCGGTCGCCCGGTCCTCGAGATAAGGGTCGTACGACGGGTTCGTGTCTTCGACGACCAACTCGTCGTAGGACGCGTAGCCTACGAGCCGGCCATCATCACTGATCGTGGGCGAGAAAGCCCCCGCACTGGCGGGACCACCCACGCCTCGAACTTCGATCGTGTCGAGTTGGCGATCGACGACGTAAATCGTCCCCGCGCCAGTACCGCCGGGGGCGAGGTTCGTGGCGGTGCTGTCGAAGGCCACGTAGCGACCATCACCGCTCATCGAGAGGCCGCCGAGGCACCGTCCATTCGCTTCGTCTCCGGTGCTCGTCTCACTCAGACGCTCGGTGGTGCCGGCGCTGACATTGCGAAGGAACAGGTCGCTTTCGTTGTTCGTGTCATCGGGTATCAGGTTCGACGCGGCCGAGCAGAAGGCGATCAAGTTCCCATCGCTGCTGATAGCGAGGCTCTCACCGTTGAAGCCATTGATGTCTTCGGCCGCGATAGGAACGGTGACGAGGGTGGTGGTGCCGAGGCTGCGGTCGCGCACGTAGACCGCTTCACACTGTTCGTCGTTGTCCGCATCCCAGCACGCAGTGCCGGGCGAGAAGTTCGAGCTGGACGAGAAGAACGCCACAAAGCGACCCTCGTCGCTGACGGCCGGGCTCGTGCTGCCGCCGTTGCCCTGGTCCCCGCTGCTCGCCACACTGACCCGCTCGGTTGTCCCGGCGTGCCGGTCATGCAGGAACACGTCGGCTCGCCCGTTGGTGTCGTTGGCGACGAGGTTCGAGGCCAACGACGCGTACACCACGTACTGCCCATTACCTGAGATGGAGTCAGCAAAGCTGTAGTCGTTGGCCTCGATGCCGTTGTCGTTGACGCTCACGCGCACGGTGGACCCGCCGGCCGCACCAGCCACGGAATCCGTCGCTGCGATTGCCGGGGCCATGAGTGTGGCCGCCACGGCCGCCACGGTAAGTGTCCTGCGCATGAAGCTGGTCTCCTGGTCTGCGCCGAACGCTTCGGCCGCCTACTTCTTACCCTAGTGGACCTCGGCCAGCCCATACCACCGTTCGGGTCCGATTGCCTCCCGCGCTGTCGTATAGGAGCCTGTGTGCTCTTCCTGAAGCTGGTTGGTCAGGTCCGGGGTGCTGCGGGCATCGCACTGGCCAATCAGTCGTGAACCAGGATCTCGACGCAGGGAGTGGGCGGTGGCCACGAATCTGTGACGAACCGCTCGACGCCGGGTTCCATTCCGCCCACGCACTTCCGACGCACTCGCGTGGATCGGTGATGGGTCGCTCAACTTGTAGCGCACCGATGTCGGCGAGATGGGGCCTGTTGACTTGCAGATGGCCTCGAACTGACCGGTGTGCTGGCGTTCTCGTCGTCGTTATCGCTTTCCCTCGCCGCTCACCATGACTGAAGATCGTTCAGACTCGATCGTGCGTCGCTCAGCCGATTCAGGGCTCAACGAATCCGGCTACGCTCACGCCGCTCGCCCTGTTGAGACGTTCGGGCAGACGCGTGGCGGCGGTCGCGAAGGCCTCTTCGACGATGAAGAGATGCCCTGTGGCAGCATCCCTGAAGTGCCGTTCGGGGCGCACATATTGGCTGCGACCCAGTGACGCTCGTGCCGAGCAGATCGGCACGTCGGTGCGCTGATACCCGCACGAGAATGCGCAGCCGACTTCACGCAGGACTGTGCATGCGTAGGCGGTGCGTCAGCGATTGAGCTTCTCGGTCTTGATTGCGTAGGACGCAGCCCTCGCCAACGTGACGAAGTCGTTGACCTCCTTGTCGGATAAGCGCTCTGGAGCACCGAGGGCGAGGTCGCGCATGATCTTGAGGCCTTCGAGTGACTGCGCTGACGCACTGCTGACGAGCGATTCTTGCACGGCGACCTCTACAGGCCCGTTGTCGAAACCTGCGACAGCCGGGTGACGCTGCCGTACCACCTCCTCTAGATCGCGGTACGCGGCGAGGACTGTTTCGACGGGCTCCGCTCCCGCGCCCGCCGCTAGCGGCGGCGTGTCAGCACGTTCGGACGGAGCGTGATGGGCCTGCGCTGCGAGGCCAGCGCGCACCCGGGCCGACTCGTGGGCCCATCGTCGGCCAGACTCGATTCGCAGCCAGGTAGATCGCGGACCCACGTCGCCGAGAAGAAGTTCCTTGCGTAAATCCGACCGAAGCGCTTCGAGTAGCGGCGACGTGTCTGCATGGCCGTCATCGGCGAAGGTGCGGGAGAAGGCATTTGCGAGTTCGACCTGCTGTTCGGTTCCCATGAGCACGACATCGGCGACGGCTGCCTCGACATCTTGCTCATGCTGTGCAGACATCCCTGCACGGTTGCTTGCAGCGTCGAGCGCACGGTAGGCCGAGAGCAGGTACTGCACTCTCAAGTCTCGACGCGTGGCCCGCCGGGTCAGAACACCGTTGACGATCCATCCGCCGGCAGCCAGCACGATCGCAACGGCCAGACCCAGGACCTCCATTCGGTCATCATCCCACGTTGTCGCCGACTGATGTTGCCCCGACCGACTGGACACCGCCGGCCGACATCGCCGGTGCCGGACCACTCGATATTCACACCGCTTCACACGCCCGGGACCCGAGCAGATCGGCACCTGAGCGGAGCGCTACGGCCAGCCGGAGCTGCTCCTTATCGCGATCACCGACGGTGGCCGACGGTCGCTGGCGTCGTGCCGCTCGCCGTGCCGGATCCGGTGCGGGTAAGGCGATCGGAGGCCGCTGGCAATGCGAGCGGCCTCCGATCCGCTGCAATCTGTGGAACGGGTCTGCAACGCTTGGCGTGATGCCGGACATGTGTCGAATGATGAGATCTCGGGGTGTCCAATGTCTGGCGGTTGTCGGTGGGTGTTGAGGAAGACCGCTTTCGAGCGTTGTTCGAGTCCGAGTTCGTCGCGATCGTTGGTTACGCGGCCCGCCGGCTCGATGATCCGACGGAGGCCGCCGATGTCGCCGCCGACGTGTTCGTGATCGTGTGGCGACGAATCGGCGACGTACCACCAGGGTTGGAGGCTCGGCTATGGCTGTACGGCGTTGCGAGGAACGTCATGTCGAACCACACCCGCAGCGCGCGACGTCGCGGTCGGCTCGTGGAACGCCTCCGCAGCGAGCTCCACGTTCTGCCGACAGCCATCAGCCCGGCGACGGCTGACGTCATCGCGCTCCGTCAAGCGCTCTCCACACTCGGGGACGACGATCGCGAGCTGTTGCTGCTCGCGACGTGGGAAGGGTTGTCGCCATCGCAGATCGCATCGGTGCTGGAGGTTCCGCCTGGCACCGTTCGCAGCCGGCTGCACCGAGCCCGCCACGCGTTGCGATGCGCGCTCGCGGACACCGACGACACAAGCGGATCCGAACGGTCAGCCCGAACTGGACATGTAGCAGCCAGCGAGCAATCGCTCGCTGCGAGGCACGAGGACATCCGATGAACGATCACGAACTCGACGCCCTGCTCACCCGAGCAGCAGCCGTCACCGACAACGACATCGCCGAGTGGATTCGCGACGCACCCTTCGAAGAACTCTGCGAGGAGATCATGTCCACCACCACCGATCCGACCCACCAACCCGACGCGCCAGCAACCATCCAGCTCCGCAACGACCAACCAGCGCGACCGCCGCGACGCTGGTCCCGCCTCGTGGCCGCCGCTGCTGCGGCCGCCATCGTGCTCGTGGGAGTCGGCGCGATCATCAACATCCGCGGCAACGAGGACGGGGCGGGCACCGCCTGGGCCGCCGAGCTCGTCGAGTTCGCCGAGCGTTCACCACTGATGCTCATCGACGATCCTACGTGGGAGGTCACCTACGCCGACGAGTACGGCGACGAGGGTGAGCTGACGTTCACTGACGGGCAGCGAGAAGCACAGTTGGCGTGGCGGTCTGGACCCCTGTCGGAATGGCTCGACGATCGACTCGACAGTGGCACCGATCACGGCTCACACGACCTTGCGAACGGCACCGCAACGATCGTGCAATACGACGGCACCGACGAGTTCACCGCGCTGTGGGAAGCCGATGGACGCGTGCTCGAGTTCCGCACACAAGCGTCCAACGCCGACGAGTTCGCCGGTCTGCTCGACGCGCTCGCCGTCGTCGACGTCGACTCCTGGCTCACCGCGATGCCTGCCAGCGTGATCCAAGCCGCTGACCAGCCAGCGGTGATCGGCGACATGCTCACCGGCATCCCGCTTCCCGACGGCTTCGATCCCAGCAGCCTCGCGGACGATGCCGGGATCAAGGACCGCTACCAACTCGGCGCCCGAGTCGTCGGCGCCGTCAGCTGCGCCTGGATCGAGCAATGGCTCACCGCGACCGAGACCGGCGACGCAGCCGCAGCGCGACAGGCCACCGACGCCATGGATACATCCAGCCAGTGGCCGATCATCCAGGAGATGAACGAACGGGGTGCCTACGGCCAGGTCCTACAAACCCAGGTCGACGCCATGCACACCGACGGCCAGGTCTTCCCACCAGACGGCCCAGCACTCGCCGACAGCAGCCGCGACGCACTCGGCTGCCAGCAGTAGGACTCTCGCCCCGGTGGCGTGCCCTCCTACAGGCGGCATGCCGGCGGGCGGCACGCATAATCGCAACGCAGCGCCGAGTCACACCCCGCTCAGGATCGGCACGTACGCGCTCGGGCGCCCGTCCGAGAATGTTCACGGACGGGCGCCCTTTTGCCCGGTGGGTGCCAGGTTCAGCAGATGGTGGAGGTCTTTGACACCACTGGGGTTTCGGTGTCTGCGGCGAGGTAATCGAGGCGGAAAGTGCAGGCGTCGCTGGGGATCGTGAAACCTGCGTAGCGAACACCCGAAGGCTCGTCGGCCTTGGTGACCGTGTCGATCGTGTCGATGGTGTTTCCATCCACGATGACGTTGATCTGTTCGATCGTCGGGTGCATTGCCGCAAAGGCGCCCCATGGGCTGTCAGGGTCGTCGTTGCGGCCGAGTCTCGTGAAGCCGACGTTCATCAGTGTCGGGTCACCGAACCAGGCTGTCTCGTCGAACTCGCTCTGGGGGTTCGAGCAGTCGTAGGTGAACGTGCCGTCTGCGTCTGGCGCCTGTTCATCGAGGAGGTTGAGGCCGTAGTCCACGCCCCCGGTGTTCCATTCCTGGCCGGGCTTGTTCGTGGACGACGACACCAGCTCGACGCCGGGAAACGCGACGCCGCAAGGATTGGTGTGTCCGATTGCTGCGCTCGGGATGAGCCACCAATCGAACCCGTCGGTGGAGCCTTGCATCAGGGCGGCCTCGGTGGGGATGCGTTCGATCTCGCCGTCTTCGAACGTGTTCCACGCAACGAGTCCGAGCCCGGTGACCGCAATCGCTGCCGCGATGGCGATGTTCTTCCTCACTTGCCTGCGCCGGGACCGTTCGACGAACGGGATCACCGTGTCGTTTGTCGGGGCCTGCCCGTTGTCGGTGATCGTTTCTGCGACCGTTCGCAGGGTGCGGCGAAGGTGGTCGCTCAGGGCGGTGTCGTCGGGTGCTGGTGTGGTGTTCATGAGACGGCCTTTCGGAGGTGGGTCAGTGCGCGGTTCAGGTCGGAGCGGACGGTCGAGGCGGGTCGGTCGAGAATGGTGGCGATGTCGACGAGGCTGTGGTCCTCGTAGAAATGGAGCACCACGACTGCTCGTTGCATCTCGGAGAGTTCGAGGATCGCGGCGAATGTTTCGTCGATCTCGTCGATGTGTGTGATGGCTTCCGGCGGCGACGGAGGTGCTCGGAACGCCCGGCGCTGTGCGTCCTTGGCTCGGTTCACGATCACTTGTCGGAGATAGGCGACGGGTTGGTCGATTTCTGACCAGCGAGGCTGCGCGGCAGCGAACGCTGTCTGCACGAGGTCCTCAGCCTCGTGCTGTGAACCGGTCAGGAGGAATCCCAACCGGATAAACGAGAGGCGGTTCTCGCGGTACACGTCCTCGATGCGGGTCACAGGCTCAACTTTCGTGCTCACACCCAGTACGTCGTCTTAGACGACAGAAGCGTTGCACCCATTCTCGCTCCGAGCCAACGCCGCGCGGGCCGACCTGCGAGCAAACTGACCGGACAACAGACCGCCCGATATCGACACCGCGATCGGCACCGGTGGAGTGCTCAGGATCGGCACCGTTGCGCTCGCCGCCGTGCTCGGAAACGCGCGCCAACGCAGGTCGCTCGGGCAACTCAGGGTTCAGGGTGCAGGGCAGACGGCGGCTTCGCTGACTCGCCAGCTCGTGCCGCCATCGCCGGCGAGCTTGATCACCGCTTGGGAGCGGCCATCGGCGTCGACGAGGTTGACGATCGAGTCGTACGGGGTGGTGACGAGCTGAAGTCCGGCGATGTCGGCGCGTTCGTCGGCGGCTCGTGTGAACCACTCCGTGGCGGCTTCAGCGATTGTGGGAGAGCTGGAAGCGGTGTCGTCGTACTCCTCGACGGTTGGCTCACTCGACTGGCTCGTGCAGTCGAGCGAGTCCGTAGGGACCGGCCCGTCGGTGTCGGCGGTCGCGCCGGTCGTGGCGAGCGTGAAGCACGCCTCCACGACCGGCACGTCGAACGTCGCATCCGTGCGCAGGTAGATCTCGACGATCATCGCCCCGTCCACGTTCGGCACGAGCAGGCCCGGTCCGATCTGCGACGCCCCGGGCACGAGATCGCCCGCGCCGCCGGGAGGGTTGATCCACCACCACGGCTCGATCGCCTCGTCGGTCATCGCCTCGCCTGCGACCGTGACGATCTCACCGGGGGCGGCGGTCACGTCGGTCCGATCGAGCCGACACGCGCCCAAGGGGTGTGTCGGCGCTTCCACCACGCCGGCTGTCACGAGAAGCCCGTCGACGTTCGGGGCTCCGCCGGACTGCGCCATCGCGGTAGCGATCGCTTCCGCCCAGACCTCGCCGACGATCCGGTCGGACAGCTGTGCGCGCTCGACGCCGTACGCGAACGACGTCGACAAGCCGTCAGGGTGGACGAACTCGATGAAGTAGCGCATGCCCTCGTTCAACCCGTCCAACGACGACTCTTGCTCGACCGCGCGCGCTTCATCGACGAGGCGGGCGATCACTTCGGGATCGTCGATCGTTGCGAAGCGTGTCGTGCCGTCGAACTCGCTGTTGATCCCGATCGCGACGATCCCGTCGTCGAGCGCACTGGCCAGCGACATCGAGTCCGTGGAACGGAACACCGCAACCCCGGCGGTCGACACCGTTGCGACTGCCTCGTCGGAAGTCCTCGTGCCGATCAGGCGGACTTCGCTCCCGTTCGGGATACCGGTCGCGAACACTCCGTCACCGAGCTCCTCCGGGCTGATGTAGCAGTCCCACGGCCCCTCGACCGTTCCGACGACCTCGCCGAGCTCGGCTTCGTCGGGTATGGGGCTGTTCCAATCTGGCTGATACCACACACCGTCGACGACCAGCCCGCCAACACAGTCCGCGGCGGCGCCCCCGAGCGCGCCGTCGCCGCCGCCCTGCCCATCGCCCTCGCCGCACGCAGCGAGTCCGAGGGTCGCCGCGCACAGGCAGCCGAGCAGCAGGCGTGAGCGTCGCATACGCATTCGACGCCCGACGATACGCCGCAGTTCCCGAAGACCGTGGGCGGCCAGGTTTGGCACTCGTGGAACGGCTCGACGTGACGTCGACCCGCACGATAATTGCGGCGATCCGCCGACGGGCGACCCGCTCGGGTACGGCACCGATGCGCTCGCCGACCCGCACGGAAATGCGCGTCCGAGCGGCCGGCGCTGGAATCGCTCGGATTCAGCCGATCGGCCGTGCCGGTTCCAGGCCGGGTTGCAGCTCGGTCGGCTGATGTCGTTGTGCGCCCCTGATCCGGCCGAAGGAGGCGGTCCCTCGGTTCGTCGAGCGCACAGCCCCTCTTCTTGCGGAACCCGTTCCGCCTGGTCGAGACGTTGGTCAGATGAAGACGGTGGGACCATCGACGGGGCGCCCTGTGGCGGTGACTGTGAAGGACGGGCGTCTTGGCGACGTAGGCGTCCGCAGATCGCCTGGTCTCCTCAGCGGCTCATGGCTGCCCGGGCCCGTCGGCGGTCGGGCCAGCTACTCCGTTCCGATGCGTGAGGCTACGAAGCGGATCGTTCCCAGTTCCACGCGTGCCAGACGATGATTGCGAGTGCGATCAGCATCAGGCCGATGTGGAAGTAGTCGTCGAGGTCGCCGGGCGTACCGATCAGGATGAGCCCGAAGAGTGGTGCGACGATGACGTTGGCCCACCGGTTCGCTCGGACCGGGAACACCCATGCCATCAGCATCATCAGGATTGGTACTTCAACGATGATGCCCCCGAGGAGGAACATCGCGTCGGTGACTTCCCGCCCATCGTAGATCCCGTTGAGCGCGTCTGCGAGGAACTCCGCCTTCACGATCTCGTGGAGATCGCGGAAGATGAAATTGAAGAGGACGAAGAGCCAGAGTGCGGAGAGAAGCGCCTTCTTCTCCAATCGGTTGATGCGCTGGTCTTGGCCCGTCGGAAGGTCCTGTGTTGCTGTGTTCACGGTGTCACTCCGACGTCGTTGCTCGGTTCATTCGATGCCACGCCAGGTGCGGATGCGACGTCGACGGCGAGCTTGCCGACGGTGTGTCCGCTCTCGATTCGGTCGTAGCCCGAGCGCAGGTCCCCGATGCTGAGCGTGTCGCTCAGATGTGCGCGGACGAGCCCTTCATCGACGAGTGCGGCGATTTCATCGAGGTACCGAACGTCCTCGCCTTGAACGAACCAATGACAGGATCGCGACCCGAAGCGCCAACGAACAAGCCTCGCCAGTAGGCGAGGGAGTGGGCCGAGCAGGCCGCCCTTTCTCTGGTCGCCGACCACGACCCATCGGCCGTCGTCGACAAGCGCTCCCCGGATCTCGGAGCCGCTGCGGTTTCCGATGCAGTCGATGATCGCGTCCCATCGTTCTGCTGTGAAGTCCGCCGATTCGTATTCGACGATCTGATCGGCGCCGAGGCCACGCACGAAATCTGCGTTTCTACTGGAGCACACCCCCGCGACCCAAGCCGCACCGCGTGCCTTGGCGATCTGGACGGCGTAGTGACCCACGCCTCCGGACGCGCCGTTCACGACGACTCGCCGGCCTCGGACATCGCCGAGCTCGATTGCTTCCAACGCAGCGGTGCCTGCAATCGGCAGCGCAGCACATTCGACCTCGGTCATCGTTGTCGGTGCGAGCGAGATGCGGTTCGCATCTGCGATCGTGTAGTCGGCGAACGCTCCGGTCACCCAGCCGAACACCGACTGTCCAACCTCGAAGTCGTCAACGCCAGAACCGAGCTGGTCGACCACCCCGCAGACTTCGCGTCCGAGGATCTGGTGTTTGGGGCGACGGAGACCCTCGGCGAGTCGCACGATTCCGGGTGTTCCAGTCGCGAGGTGCCAGTCCATCGGGTTGAGGGCGCTTGCGGCGACCTTGATCCGGAGTTGTCCTGGGCCTGCCGTAGGCACTGGACGTTCGCTGGTCTCGATCGCATCGAGGCCGTAGGCATGCTGCACGACAGCAGTCATGCTGCCGGGGGACGGTGGGTTGTCGGGTGTCGCTTCCGTGGGATCACCATGTCCTTGTGCGGTTGTCGGTAGCTGGTGTGAAGTCATGAACGGGTCCTCTCGGGTAGGGGAAGGTATACGGCGTACACCATTGGATCTCGAATCTAGGTGTACGGTGTAGACATTCCAACCGATGAGCGAATTTCTCGAAGGAGCGGCGGTGGCCGGGAAGCGTGGACTGAGTCGGGATCGGATCTTGCAGGCCGCAGTCGGGCTTGCTGATGCCGACGGACTCGACGCCGCAAGCATGCGCCGCGTGGCCGAGGCGCTCGATGTCACGCCGATGGCGCTGTACAAGCACGTCGCCAATCGTGAGGAGTTGATCGACGGGATGGTCGACACGATCATCCTCGAGATCCCGCCGACGATCGAGACGCACGACCCATGGCAAGTTGTACTGCGCCGCCGGATACTCGATGCTCGACGCGTACTCGTTGCCCATTCGTGGGCGACCGAGGCAATCGAGACCCGACAGGAGTCGACCCCGACGGTTCTTCGCTACATGGACAGTCTCATCGGCATCATGCTGAACGGCGGGCTGTCGACGGACCTGGCGCACCATGCCATGCACGCACTCAGCTCTCGGATGTGGGGCCTCACTCGAGACGTCTTCCCGACCCCAGCCATGCCGACAGAACCTGCCGACCGCGCCGCAGCGCTGCAGGAAGCCGCCGTCGAGTACCCCTCCATCGTGGAGATGGCTACGGCCGTCGAAGCGAGTGGGCAGGGCTGTGACGCCGATACCGAGTTCGAGTTCGCGCTCGACCTCTTGATCGACGGATTCGAACGCCTGCACAAATCCGGCTGGTCGCCGTTGCGGCCGTGACTCCTGCTGCGCCCGACGACCACACCCGCCTCAAGCCCTCCGGCGCCAAGTTCCTCAACAACCCCGGCGTCAACGGGTTCTTCGGATTGACCTTCGCCGGTGAGCATCACATTCGATCGCTTGGAGTACTCATGAATTGTGCGGCTCCCGTAGACGGGGCGTCATCGGTCACCGACTGATGCGCATCTCGATCCACGATTCGTCGTCTTCGTCGAACTCGCACACGGCCACGAAGCCAAGCTTGTCGTAGACCGCACGTGCCCGACGATTACGGGCGAGGACCTCAAGTGAAATCGCTTCCAACCCGATCGTGCCGAGTCCGTGCGCCACGATGAGCCGGGCCGCGTCCGTGCCGAGTCCGCGGCCGTACCAGGCCGGTCCGCGCAGCGAGATCCGAAAGCCGCACGAGTTGGTGTTGGAATCAAAGTCGTTGAGCACGACTTCGCCGACGAAGTCGCCGGTGTCGTTGTCGACGATCGCGAGGTCGAGACGCTCATCTTGTGCGGGCCGTGACCGGCACCACTCGTCGATCTGCTCGCGGGTGAACGTGTCGGTCGTAGCGGTCAGGTCGTTGCCCTCCGCGTCGTTGACCATCTCCCACACGGCGTCGGCATCGCTTTCGTCGAGTTGACGAAGCCTCACGCGCTCACCGCCCAATAGCGGCGCTTCCCATCTCTGCGACTTGACCATCGAGAGATCTTGACAGTCGCTGCAGTCACCGATCACAGAAGTTCCGCATCGACGGGGTGACCCGACTGTCGCACATAACACCCTTGGCGCCTCAGCTACCCAACCGCTCAGGTACGGCACTTCCGATCGGCGACCGCGTCGTTGGAACCCAAGCGATAATCGCGGTCGAGGACGCGCCGAACCGCGCATGAGTTCCGGCGAACTGTTGGAGGTCCGACCCGCGGTCGGCCGGCGCATAATCACTGCGCCGCGGCGCCGAGGGGTTGACCCCAATCGGGGTTGCGGATGTCCTCACGGATGGGATCGGGGTGGGTACTCAGCTGTCGCCGACGGTGATCGGGCTGCGGTCAGTCCCAGGTGTCCACGGATATGGGCAACTATCCGTGCATCGGGTGCAGTCGCCTACCCGCGCTCGCTGGGCCTGGCGCCGGTCGGCAACAGGCACAACATGAGTGAAGTTCGAGGGCGTGACGATGGGCGTGGAACCCTCGGACAGGCCGTGCGGACGAAGGCCGTGCGGACAGATAACGGACAAATCCGCCAAGGTGGCTCCCGAACACGTCGAAGCCCCT
Source organism: uncultured Acidimicrobiaceae bacterium (assembly GCA_963701575.1). Taxonomy (GTDB): domain Bacteria; phylum Actinomycetota; class Acidimicrobiia; order Acidimicrobiales; family Ilumatobacteraceae; genus Ilumatobacter. Next base: position 225,795 of record CAVPAQ010000018.1, on the reverse strand, counting down.
GGTAATCCTGCGATCTACCAGGGGCTTTCGAGGTGGTCGAGCGGGGCGTCGATCCCCGGACCCCACGCTTTTCAGGCGTGTGCTCTGCCGACTGAGCTACTCGACCGTGTCGGGTGCGGTGGTGCGCACCCGGTATGTGCACAAGGCCGCCTTTCGGCGGCCCTGCAGCGGTCCCGACGGGACTTGAACCCGCGACCTCCGGCTTGACAGGCCGGCGTGAACTCCAGACTTCACCACGGGACCTGGAGATATATGTATCTACTAGCACCCCCAACGGGATTCGAACCCGTGCCGCCACCTTGAAAGGGTGGTGTCCTAGGCCACTAGACGATGGGGGCCGGAAAGCCTCATCTCGTTGAGAGCGTGCAGAAACCTAGCAGCACGCGCGGTGCAATCCACCAACGTCGGCTCGCGTTCGGGCGCCAGGGTATCGTGAGCGACGATGGAGATCTCACGGCGGACGAAGCGGGTGCTCCAGGCTGCGGCGTTCGGCTATCTGCTCGGCACCTTTCCCACCGCCGACCTCGTCGCCCGCAAGGTCTCGGGCGGACAGGTCAACCTGCGTGAAGTCGGCACCGGAAATCCGGGTGGGGCGAACGCGGCGAAGGTGCTCGGCGCGCGGGCGGGCGCCACGATCATCGCCGGCGACATCGCGAAGGGGGCAGCCGCGTCGGCGCTCGGCGCCGCGGTCGCAGGCCCGCTCGGTGCCCACGTCGCCGGCACTTCCTCCGTGATCGGTCACTGCTATCCCGTCTGGAACGGATTTCGTGGGGGCAAGGGCGTGGCCGCGAGCGTCGGGCAGTGCCTCGCCACGTTCCCCGCCTACTTCCCCATCGATGCCGCGGTCGCGGTCGTCACCGTTGCCGTGCCGAGTTGGAAACAGCGTGCATTCGCAACCGCGGTGGTGTCGTCTGTCTGCTGGGTGGTCGGCGGTGTGGTCTGGTGGCGTCGTGCGCTCCCGAACGTGTGGGGTCCGAAGCCGAGCGCCGCGCTGCCCGTCGCCTCGGCGTTGAGCAGTGCGGTCATCATCCGTCGCTTCATCGCCGCTTCCCCCGCCTGATCGTGTTCGACGATGCGAACACCCCGGTGATCGGGATCGTCACCGACTCGAGCAGTCAGATCACGTCTGCGATCGTCGATCGGTTCGCCGTCGAGGTCGTCCCGATGGCGGTCACCATCGCGGGCGTCGAGTACGCGGAGGGTCGTGATCTCGATGCCGATCGGTTCTATGCCCACTTCGTAGACGGCGCGCGACCGGAGATCACGACCAGTCAGCCGTCGCCGGGGCAGCTGGTCACTGCTTACGAGCACTTGATCGCTCGCGGCTGCACCGAGATCGTGTCGATCCACATCTCCGAGTCGATGTCGGGCACCGTCGCCAGCGCTGCGATCGCTGCGTCGAGCGTCGCAGTGCCGGTGCACGTGATCGACACGGCCAGCGCCAGCTTCGGCGTGGCCGTGTGCGTCTGGGCCGCCGGGGTGGCGATCGGCCGCGGCGGTCTGCCCGACGACATCCGGAGGCGGATCGACAAGCTGGTGCCCCGGATCGGCACTGCGTTCATGGTGGGTGTTCCGTTGCTGACCGAGCGCGGCGGTCGAGCCCGCTCGGTCGAGCTGGACGGCGACGGCGTGCCGGTGCTCGCCATGAGCAACGGCCAACTGGAGATCCTCGATCGGGTGACCACGGTCGAGGACACGATCGACGTGATGTCGACATACGCCGCCGGATGGGAGGCCCGAACGTCCGCAGCAGGCCCGAGTACGCGGTCGAGCAGCGGGCAATCGGGCGGCGGCATCACCGTCGCGATCGGTACCTCGGATGCATCGAGTCGGCCCTTGGCCGCCCGCCTGGAACATGCGCTCGCCGGTCTGGCGGCGATCGAAGAGATCGTGCACTACCGGATCGGGCCGAGCGTCGGCGCCCACACCGGCCCGGGCACCTTCGGCCTGTTCGTGTTTCCCACGATCCGCTGATCTGGGGCCTGGGCGATCACAGGGGTTTGGACATCAGGCTGACGAGGGTGCCGTAGTCGGTCTCCCGTTGGCCGACCTCTGCGAAGCCGAGCCGGGCGTGGAACGCCAACGACTGGTCGTTGCGGGGGCGCAGGTTGACCTCGAGCGTGAACTCGGTCGCGCTCGGTCGCACGACAGCGGCCTGCCTGGCGACCTCGGCATACATCGCGCGCCCGATGCCGCGGCCCTGGAACGGGGCGGGGATCGCGACCCGGTCGAGGTACACGAAGTCGTCGTAGCGCTCGCTGAACCAGAGATAGTTCATCGAGTCGTAGTCGGCACCCGGCGCCAGCACGAGACAGAAACCGATGACCTCGTCATCGACCTGAGCGACGAGCGCGATCGTCGACTGCTGGGCGATGGCGCCCAGATCGTCGATCGTCTCGGTGCCGACGGCAGGCACTTCGCCCTGGTTGATCCGATGGATGGTCTCGAGATCCTCGGGTCGGTACGTTCGCAGCAACATCGCGTGGACGTTACCGAGGGCTCAGGGACGGTCGACGGGCACGGGTGCTTGGGTCGGTTCTGGCGAACGTCGACACGGTGAACCACGGAGCGAAGCCGTGGCGGATCAGGTTTCGCTCCGAGGCTCCGCCGGGCACGGCGGAGCTCGTGACGACGTCGCAGCCTCGGTCGTGAGCGACACGCAGACGGTGCAGGATCATGGCGCGCTGCACGCCGCGCCCCCGTTCGCCAGGCAACGTCGACATGCCGCCGAGCGTCGCGACACCGTCGCGGATCGTGAGGCTCGCGCAGCCGACGGGGCGACCGTCTCCGGCGGCAGTGGCGAGCACGAGCCCGTCGCCGTCGACCGCAGCGGCGACTCGGGCGAAGGCGTCGCTGGCGCGCCGTGCATCGGGGTCGAGATGCCCCCATCCGAGCGCCGAGGCCTCCTGCCACACCGAGAGCAGCCCGAGATTCGCCGGTTCGATCCGGATCGTGCTGTCGGGCGCAGGCAGCTCGTCGATGTCGTCGAGCGTTCGACGTAGTGCGGAGGTCGTGCCGTCGGCGACGTAGCCGCGGGCCGCCATCCCGGGCGCCACGGAAGGGTGCGTCGCCTCGGTCACCTCCACCGCCGGCGGCACGCCGACCGCCGCGCAGCGCGCCTCGAACAGTTCGACCTGTTCGTCGGAGAGCGGGCCGTCCAGCCCCACCGCGATCGCCCGATTGATGTACAAGCCGGGCCCGCACAGGACGGCTCTGCCACCTGCCAGTTCGAAGGTCTCGCTGCCCCATGCCGGGTCGATGCGGGCGAGTTCGGACGCGAACGCAGCCGCGTCGTCGGCCCACGTACGCAGCACCCGTCGCATCACGCGGACAGTCTGCCAGCGGCTCGACTTCGAGTCGGGCGCAAGGCGTCCCTCCGGATCGTGTGCCGCCGCTCGGTGACCCTCCCTGCCACCGACAGTGACGACCGGTAGCGTCGAGGCCCGCATGTCTCCCGATCTTGCATCCCCACTCATCAAGGCCGAGCGGCTGGTGAAGCGCTTCGGTGAGTTCGTCGCAGTGGATGGTATCGACGTCGAGGTCGAGCGTGGTGAGTCGTTCGGCTTCCTCGGCCCGAACGGTGCCGGCAAGTCGTCGACGATGCGGATGATCGGCTGTGTCTCGCCGGTGAGCGACGGCAAGCTGCGAATCTTCGGTCTCGATCCGGCAACCGAGGGGAAACAGATTCGAGCCCGCCTGGGGGTGGTCCCTCAGATGGACCAACTCGACGAACAACTCAGTGTCGAGAACAACCTGATCCTGTACGGGCGCTACTTCGACATCCCGCGCGCCGAATGCAGGCGTCGCGCCAAGGAACTACTCGAGTTCGTGCAGCTCACCGATCGCGCCAAGAGCAGCGTCGAACCACTGTCCGGTGGCATGAAGCGGCGCATCACGATCGCCCGCTCGCTGATCAACGAGCCCGAGTTGCTGTTGCTCGACGAACCGACGACCGGGCTCGATCCACAGGCCAGGCATGTGCTGTGGGACCGGTTGTACCGGCTCAAGCAGCGCGGCGTCACGTTGGTGCTCACCACCCACTACATGGACGAGGCGGAGCAACTGTGCGATCGGCTGGTCGTGATGGATCAGGGCAGGATCGTCGCCATGGGCTCGCCGCGCCAGTTGATTCAGGAGCACTCGCCGCGCGAGGTGCTCGAGCTGCGCTATTCGGCCGGCACCAACGACGAGCGGGCCGTCGAGGTCGATGGCATCGGGCATCGCCGCGAGGTGTTGCCCGACAGGGTGCTGATCTATTCCGACGACGGCGAGGCGGCGCTCGCCGAGGTGCATGCCCGCGGCAGCAGGCCCGAGTCGGTGCTGGTTCGTCGTAGCTCGCTCGAAGACGTGTTCCTGCGCCTCACCGGTCGCTCGTTGGTGGACTGATCGGATCGCGGAACGATGAGTACCCCAGCAACCATCCGTGCGTGGGAGAGCCATTTCACGCTCTATCGCACGATCTGGAAGTCGAACGTGGTCGGCTCCTTCCTGCAGCCACTGATGTACCTGGTCGGTATGGGCCTCGGCGTCGGGGCGCTCGTCGACCGGGGTGAGAGTTCCGAACAGCTGCTCGAAGGACTCACGTATTTCCAGTTTCTCGCCCCCGGCCTGTTGGCGACCACGGCGATGATGGTGTGCGCCAACGAAGCGTTGTGGCCCGTGATGGGCGGCTTCAAGTGGATGCGTGGTTTCCACGCCCAGGCCGCCACGCCGCTTTCACCGGGCGAGGTCGCCGGTGGCGTGGCGCTGTGGCACGGCACCAAGGCGTTGATCTCCGTCACCGGCGTTGCACTGGTCCTGGTGCTGTTCGCCGAAACCCGCTCGATCGGCCTGCTGCTTGCGGTGCCGTTCGGCGCGTTGACCGGTCTGGCGTTCGCCACGCCGTTGTCGGCGTGGTCGTCGACCCGTCAGGCCGACACCTCCTTCCCGGCGATCAACCGCTTTGTCATCATGCCGCTGTTCCTCTTCGGTGGAGCCTTCTATCCGATCGAGCAGCTTCCCGATTGGATGGAACCGATCGCCAAGATCACTCCCTTGTGGCATGGGGTCGAACTGTGCCGGGGTGCTGTTCACGGCCGCCTCGAACTCGGCTCGGCCGTGGTCCACATCACGGTGCTCACATCGTTCGCGCTCTTCGGATGGCTGGCGGCTCGGATCACGTTCGCCAGGAGGTTGGCAGCGTGATCACGCTCGCCGAACTCCCGTTGCGAATCCTGCCGGTGCAGGTGGTCCAGGCGACACGCCCCCACCGGATGCTCGAACGGCAATGGATGATCAACCGCGCCGGAGGCTGGACGATCTTGCTGTCGGGGTTCTTCGAGCCGTTCTTCTACCTGATGTCGATCCGTGTCGGTTTCGGTGCGCTCGTCGGTGACGTCGACGACGGGGGCCGGTTGATTCCGTACGCCGAGTTCGTCGCCCCGGCCCTGATGGCGGCTTCTGCGATGAACGGAGCCCTCTACGAGTCGACGTTCAACATGTTCTTTCGCATGAAGTACGACAAGGTCTACGACTCGGCGCTGGCGACGCCGCTCACGTCCGGCGACGTGGCACTCGGCGAGATCTCGTACGCCGCGATCCGGGGGGCGATCTATTCGGCCGCGTTCCTGGCGACGATGGTGGCGCTCGGCATGACCAGCTCGGTCTGGGCGCTCGGTATGTTGCCGGTTGCCATCCTGATCTCGTTCGCCTTCAGCTCGGTCGGCATGGCTGCCGCCACCTACATACGTGCGGTGGCCGACTTCGAGTATGTGACTGCCCTGATGTTGCCGATGTTCCTGTTCTCGGCAACCTTCTACCCGTTGTCGAGCTATGGCGATTGGCAGTGGGTGGTGCAGCTCAGCCCGCTCTATCACGGGGTGGCGATGATGCGTGCGCTCAACATCGGCGACTGGTCGTGGGCGTTCGCGGGGCACCTCGCAGTGCTCGTGTCGATGGCTCTGTTCGGCGTGTCGCTGACAGCTCGCCGGATCGACGGTCTGCTGTTGAAGTAGCCACTCGCGAACCTTTCGCGAACAAGGGGGACGCTGCGACAGGGCCGCACGGCGGCACGTACGCTGATTGCATGCTGTTCCGCAAGAAGACCGAGATGATCGATGCCGCCGACGCCCTGCCGGGCCGCGATACCCCGATGCCCGTCGCCGACCGACATGTGGTGCTCGGTACTCCGCTCCAGCCCCCGTTCCCTGATGGCATCGAGACGATCCATCTGGCAATGGGGTGCTTCTGGGGTGCCGAGCGGATCTTCTGGCAGATCCCCGGTGTGTACACCACGGCGGTCGGTTACATGGGTGGCTGGACCACGCACCCCACCTATGAGGAGACCTGCACCGCCCGGACCGGGCATACCGAGTCGGTCCTGGTGGCCTTCGACCCCTCGGTCGTCACGGTCGAGCAGCTCATGAAGGCGTTCTGGGAGAACCACGATCCGACCACCCCCAATCGTCAGGGCAACGACGTGGGCACGCAGTACCGCTCCGCGGTGTATCCCACCACCGATGCCCAACTGGCGCTCGTCGAGGCATCGCGCGATCGCTATCAGCGGGCGCTGACGGCCGCCGGGTACGGCCAGATCAGCACCCAGATCGTCCCTGCCGACGAGGCGGGCGACGGCGTGTTCTACTACGCCGAGGACTATCACCAGGGGTACCTCCACAAGCATCCGGGTGGTTACTGCAACCACGGGTTCTGCCAGATCGGCTACGACCTCGAGGCCCATGGTCAAGGCGCCGCGCGGGCGACCCTGCCCGAGTCCTGATCATTGCGTGCCCGCCCGAGGCACCGTCGATCGTTGCGGCGTCCGGTCGAGATCGGCCGGCATCCCAGTACAGTGTCCGAGTTCGGGGCGACATCATTTCGATGCGACGCACTGAATTCGATCAACCACCACGTGAGGAGGGCCATTCGATGGCCGGAGTATTGGACAAGATCAAGGGCATGTTCGGCGGCGGCAAGGCCACGTCAGATGGTGCCGCCGCAACCGCCGCAACCGACGATGCCGGTTCGAGTGCAGTGGACTCGATGAAGGAGAAGGCAGGCGGCGTCAAGGACAAGGTCGATGACCTCGTCGAGAAGGTCGGTGACAAGGTGCCCGGCAAGGTGAAGGACGCGTACGAGAAGGTGTCGGACAAGGTCGAGGACATCATCCCCGGCCGCAAGGACAACGACGACGCCAAGGTCGACGACGACAATGTCAACGATGACGACAATGTCAACGATGACGACAACGCCGACGAGGACACCGTCAGCGAGTAACCCGCCCTGACGACCTGACGAGGTGTTGACACCTCCGACAACGTTGTAATCGCTAATGAGCCGCCCTCTGGGGCGGCTCATTGGCGTTTCCGGACTCGCTATGCGTCAATCGTTGGCCAAGTCCTGAAAATTTCTTCTCAAGTCTCCATCCAGGCCGGCCGATACCGCAAGCACACCAGCTCGGTAGTGGCGCGAGGCGGCGCCTGGAAGGTCAAGCATGTTCAAGCGAATGCGGCAGAGACGCTCGACGGCGGTACGGAACGACCGCGGCTTCACCCTGATCGAAATCGTCATCACCGTGGTGCTGCTCGGCACCGTGGTCGTCGCCATCATGTCTGCGATCGTCACGGCGATCGGGGCGTCGGGCACCGCCCGCTCAGCCGCCCGCGTCGAGACGGCGATCGTGAATGCCGCCGACCGCATCAACCGGGCACCGAAGAAGTGCGACTACTCGATCTACGCCAAGGCGGCCGTTCAGATCGAGGGCTGGGATCCGTCCCGTGCCTCGGTGACCCAGGAGTACTTCGTGCCGGGAGCGACCGCTGCCGACGCAGGCACCTGGGCGACCGGCAACCCCAGTTTCCCCGGCTGTTCGGCCGACGAGCCGACCGACCTACTCGTTCAGCGAGTGACAATCCGTATCACCAGTCCTGACGGCAAGGTGACCAGAGCCATCGAGGTGGTGAAATCCGATGTCTGACATCGAATTCAAGACCGTGTCCAAGCCACGGCGAGGCGGTCGCGACCGCGGCATGACGTTGCCCGAGTTACTGATCGCGATCACGGTCATCGGGCTGATCGTGACTGTTCTGTCGAGCGCCATCATCGTGACGATGCAGCAGAACGACAACACGGCCGGCCGACTCAATGTCGCCCGCGCCGAGCAGAGCGTGAGCCTGTGGGTGCCCGCAGACCTCTCGTCGGCCGACACCGTCGACACCAGCCCGCAGGCAACGCCGTGCGGGCTCTCGGTGTGCGACGGCATCGACCTCAGCGATTCGTCGAACGTGTTGATGCTGTCGTGGGCCACCGAAGCAAGCGGTGGAACGATCGAGACCAATGTGTCGTACAGCTTCGCACTCGCCGATGACGGCGAATTCTTCGAGCTGACTCGGATCACGTGCACCAACAACGGCGGGGGCTGGTCGTGTTCGTCGTTCGTGGTGCTCAACGACCTGCCGGGGCCTCCTGGCGGCGCACCGTTCATCCCGGGCGTCGCAAACGGTGATGCATGCACGCAGGAGGTCAATCCGGTTGCCTGCACTCGCCCGACGTGGGTGATCATCGTCAGCGAGCCGCTGGCCGCTGACGCGACGGACCAGACGCAACTCGCCTCCGAATCCGAGCGCAAGGATGCCAACCGTGTGATCGTGTCGATCAACGGCGGCGGCGATGTCGACGGCGCCGGCGGCGGCCTCAACCAGATCAGCATCACTGCCGGCGGTACGTCGCGGAGCACGATCGACGCCAGCAGCACGCAGGGCACGCCCTCGTTCATCGAGGCGATCAGCCGCTGCGGCGGCCCGGTCTCGCTGATCGTGGACGAGTCTGGCTCGATCTCTTCGGCGGGTGCCGCAGGCGATGTCGTCGACAGCGTCAGGGCGTTCGTCGAGACGCTCGCCGGAACTCCCGTCAAGATCCAGGTCGTCGAGTTCTCCACGCAGTCCGAGGTGCTTGGAGGCAACAACACCACCGAGTGGCACAAGTACTTCGACATGACCGATCCGGCCCAGGTCAACACGCTGCTCGGGCTGATCGACAACAACATGACGTTCGGCGGCTACACCAACTGGGAGGACGCGCTGTTCCGCACGTTCTACAAGGCCGACGGCACGATCGCCCCGATCATGCCCGAGACGGTCGTGTTCTTCACCGACGGTGTTCCGAACCGCGACCGCCTGACCCAGCGCGCCGGCGGCGCCGGCAGCGTCGTCCCGTCGCAGCCCACCCCGCAGCTGTCACCGCCGTGGCCGGCGCAGGGCTCCGGCTACAGCCAGACCGCCTACAACCGGGCCGAGTACATCGCCAAGGACTTCCGAGTCGCCCCGTCGATCGACCTGATCGGCGTCGGCGTCGGCGGTATCAACGAATCGTCGACCTGGATGTCCGATCCGGGCGCCGGGTACACCTGGGTGTGGGAGCGTGGCTACCGCCGTTACCAACAGGGTGGCGTCGGCATCTACGAGAGCAACCTCGACATCGAGCGCGGCTCGTCGTTCCAGGCCAACCTCGACTATGAGAAACGGCGCAACAACGGGTCGTGGAGGAACATCGATCCCGACGAGTACTACCCCAACGCGAGCGATTGGAGATACCGCATCAAGAACGGCGACGGAACGCGGTCGTGGTACTCGATCGATGAGTCGGTCTACGACCTGTACCGATCCGAGTCGCCCGGCAACTTCCGGGTCAGCGGATGGACCAACACCACCCCGGACGACTACTACGCCAACCAGCCGTCGAACCCCGACAAGTATCGAGTCAATACCGGAACGACGTCGTGGTACCCGGTGTCGCAGACGCTGTACGACCTGCACAACGTGAATGGCAGCGAGACCGACGGCTGGCGTGCATCGACGATCGGCGCCTGGGTGAGCAAGGCGACCTACGACAGCTACAACACCACCCCCGACGCTAGCGACGGCTGGATCGACACCGGCACGAACAACTGGGTCACCAACACCGCCGACGCACTGGACTGGGCGGTCGTCGCAGCGCCCGGCAGCGGCAGCCCGACCAATCCGCCCAATGGCTACCGCGCCCGCAAAGAGCACCCTGCCACGGCTCCGCCTGGCGGGTACTCCGGCTTCGATGCTCCGGTCACCTACACCCGTGGCAACGACGTGATCCTGGCCAACCTGATCGCCGGCAACGACTCCGGGGTTCCGGCCTACCCGGTAGGTGGTCCGTACATCAACACCGACGAGGCCAACATGTACGTGCTACCCGCTTGGGATCAGCTCGTCGGCGCCATGAAGTCGGTCGCGCTCGGCGAGTGCGGCGGCACGCTGACGTTGCAGACGAAGATCGGTGGCAACCCCGCGGCCGACTCGTTCATCTACCAGCGCAGCGCCGTACTCGATCCGGCTGACGTGCCGCTCGAGGTGCAGCAGACCACGGTCACCACGAGCCAACAGTTCACGTCCGGCACGTTCGACATGACGATCCCCGACGGTCAGTACGTCACCGTCGAGGTCAGGCCCCAGAACTACGACGAGCTGACGGCGTACTCGCCGGGTGCGTGGTCGTGCCAGGCCGGTATCACCCCCCGTTCCTTCGACGAGTTCGACCTCGGGGTCGGCGGCGGCTGGAAGGGCATCCGCGTTCAGGTCGCGGCCAACGAGGCCGTCGCATGCACCCTGTCGGTGACATTGTGAGCGAGCGTACGGTGGGTGCCGCGCGCGCCCGTTCCGGACGCGACCTCGGCGGCAGGGACGAGGGCTCCGTGCTCCTGCTCGTGCTCGTGCTGATGGTCGTGTGTGCGTTGCTGGTGGTGCCGATGATGTCGTACTCGATCGCGGTAATGCGGTCGAACCAGGTGCTCAGCGGGAAGTCGCAGGATCTCGAAGGCGTCAAGTCGGGCCTTCGGATCGCACTCGCCGACCCCGTCAGCCTGTACAAGACCTGTGGCGACGGCGGTGGCCCGAACATCGACAAGATCCTGGCCCCCGTCACCGTCAACGGTGACGTCGTGTCCACGAAGTGCAACTTCATCGACTTCCAGTCGGCTCAGTCGGCCGACGAGCTGCGGTTGGGTCTGACGGCCACCCAGGTCGGGTCGCCGATCCCCGCCGGCCTCTCCGGTGATCGCTACGCCCCCGCCGACCCGCTGTCGCCCACAGAGTGGACCACGGTGACATCCGAGCTCTCCGAGACCGGCAAGATCTGGTATCCGAACCTGCCCGAACACGGGCTCGACTTCCGTCAGACCGATGGCACGCAGATGAAGGCCGGCTGGCCCACCTGCACCGTGTACTTCCCGGGCACCTACAAGACGGCGGTCACACTCGACGGCCCGACCTTCTTCACCAGTGGCATCTACTACTTCGAGTCCGACGTGGTCATCGAGGGTGGCGCGACAGTCGTCGTGGGCGACGGGGCCACACAGGGCTGCACCAGCAGCCAGCAATCGCTGTTCTACGCCGAGAACGTGCCCAGCACCCACAACATCAGCGGCCTCGGTGGCACGTGGGTGCTCGGCAAGCAGGGCCGCATCGTCGTGTCGAACGCCAACAACCAACCGATCTCGCTCACCTTCAACCGGCGCTACGTGCCGGTCGCCGCCGCCGGCTCCGACCCGTCGGCCGACGTATCGATCATGAGTGTCAACGGCGAGCTCGACATCGACGGCACGACCGGCATCGACCTCGACGATCCCGGCGTCATCTTCGTGCCCGTCTCCGAGGTCGGTGTCGAAACACCCGCCGTTGCGACGACCAAGGGGTACGTACCGTCGGAGTTCACCCCGAAGACCTCCGCGCCCGACGCGCCCACCGCGGTGACCGCCGTGAAGCGCACCGGCGGGGCGGTCGTATCGTGGACCGCCCCGTTCGACGGTGGCGCAGAGATCATCGATTACACGGTGACGGCTTCGTCGGGTGCGACGTGCCAGACGACCGGCGCGACCGTGTGTCACTTCAGCGGGCTGTCGACGGCGACCCCGGTCACCTTCACCGTGGTCGCCACCAACGCAGTCGGAAGTTCGGATCCGTCTGCGGCGTCGCCGGCGATCACGCCGAACACCGGCGGCACCCTGATCGTCCCCCCCAAGCCCAACGCTCCGACGGTGACCCCCTACGACGGCGCTGTCCGCGTCGAGTGGCCGGCGTTGATCGGACCGCCACCTCTCATGGCCGCGATCAGGACGTACACCGTCACGGCGTCCGACTCGTCGACGTGCTCGGTCACCACGACGGGTGCGACCGCGCCGCCGCTGCAGTGCGACATCACCGGTCTGACCAACGCGACGCCATATACGTTCACCCTGACCGCGACCAACGCGATCGGGGACTCCCCGGTATCGAACGCCTCGCTGGTGGCGACCCCTCTGGGTGCGCTCGGTGACCCGCCGCAGGTACCGCCCACGGTGAGCGACCCGTTCGCGCCGACCGCGCTGATCGACGTCGATCTGCCGAGCACGGCCTCGGTCGTCGTCGACATTCCCGGTTACGTCTCGATCCCACAGGGTCGCATCCATATCGACAATCCCAACAGCCACAACGTCGACATCACCGGTGGCGTCATCGCGGCCCAATTCGATGTGACCGACGGCCGCGACACCGGCCCCAACTCCGTGAAGGTCGGCTTCGTCAGCGCGGTCGTCCAGCGCAAGTTCCGGATCACGTCGACCATGAGTGGGATCGCGACATCGGTGGCGATCGTGCAGGTCAACCAGAACGGCGCCTACGCGATCAACTCGTGGGTCGTCCAGTGACGGCGGGTGCATCGGGAGCGAACACTCGATGCAACGGCTACCTCGCGAACTGCTGAACTCGAGCGGAGATCGGTTCGCCGGTCAGGTCGGCTCGAGCAGTTCGCCGGCGCGCAGCTGAGAGGCGTAGAGCCCGTCACGCGCCACCAGCTCGTCGTGCGGTCCGAGCTCGATGATGCGACCTCCGTCGAGGACCGCGATCCGGTCGGCCGACCGCACCGTCGACAGCCGGTGTGCGATCACCAGGGCGGTTCGCCCGGCCAACGCCACCTCGATCGACGCCTGCACGTGCGCCTCGTTGTCGTTGTCGAGATGGCTGGTCGCCTCGTCGAGGATCATGATCGCCGGGTTCTTCAACAACAGCCGGGCGATCGCCAGCCGTTGCTTTTCGCCGCCGCTCAAGCGGTACCCACGTTCACCGACGACCGTGTCGTAACCGTCGGGCAGCGCGGCGATCGTGTCGTGGATGCGCGCCGCTCGGCAGGCCTCGACGATGCGTTCGTCGCTGGCGTCGGGGTCCGCGTACCGCAGGTTGTCGCCGATCGACTCGTGGAACAGATGAGGGTCCTGTGAGACCACGCCCACGGCCGCCCGCAGCGACGTGAGCGTCAGATCGCGTACATCGGCGCCGTCGACCAGCACGGCGCCTGTCGTGACGTCGTAGAGCCGCGGGATCAGCGATGCGAGCGTGCTCTTGCCGGCGCCCGACGCGCCGACCAGCGCCACCGTCTCGCCCGGCTCGAGGGTGAGCGACAGGCCGGTCAACACGTCGCGGTCGGGGTCGGCGCCCGGGATCGCCTGCGTCTCCATCGAGGCGATCGACGAGGCGTTCGCCGGTGGATAGCGGAACCCGACGTCCCGGAACTCGACCCGGCCCTTCGGTTCGATCAGATCGAACGCGCCCGGGCGGTCGGTGATCGGTTCGGGCGTGTCGAGCACCTCGAACACCCGCTCGAACGACACCATCGAGGTCATCAGGTCGACCCGTGCGTTCGTGAGGCCCGTCAGGGGCTGGTACACACGGGTGACGAGTGCCGCGAGGGCGACCAGCGTGCCGACCTCGATGTCGTTGCTGACAACCAGTTGGGCACCGATCCCGTAGATCACGGCAGTGCCGACGGCAGCCACCAATCCGAGCGCCACGAAGAACACGCGACCGAGCATCGCCGCCCGCACGCCGGCATCCCTGACCGCATTGGCCTGTTTGCCGAACGTCTCGTTCTCACGATCGAGCGACCCGAACAGTTTGACGAGCATCGCGCCCGACACGTTGAACCGCTCGGTCATCTGGGTGTTCATCGCCGCGTTGTGGGTCATCTGCTCGCGCGAGATGTCCTGGAGGCGGCGCCCGACGCGGCGGGCGGGAATCACGAACAGTGGCAAGACCACCAGGGTGAGCAGGGTGAGGCGCCACTCGAGCAGCAACATGGTGGTGAGCGTGGTGGCCAGCACGATCACGTTGCTGACGACGCTGCCGAGTGTGCTGGTCACGGCCGTTTGGGCGCCGACCACGTCGTTGTTGAGGCGGCTCGTGATCGCGCCGGTCGGCGTGCGGGTGAAGAACGCGATCGGCAGGCGCTGCACCTTGGCGTAGAGGGCCCGTCGCAGGTCGGCGATCAACCCCTCACCGACGCGGGCGCTGCACCATCGCTGCACGATCTGCAGCACGGCGTCGATCATCGCGGCGGCGACCGCGATCGCGGCGAGCCACCAGATCGGGCTGCGGTTGCCGTCGGCCTGTGCGTTCGGGATTGCCACGTCGATGATCCGGCGCACGACGAGCGGGGGCACGATCCCGAGCAGGGCCGCCGTGAAGATGGACAGCAGGAACACGATGATCGTGCCCTTGTAGGGCCGTGCGAACACCCACACGCGGCGGGCGGTGGCGCGGGCGAGCTTGACGTCCTTCACGGCGTCGGTGTCCCTCGGCATCATGTGGTGTGGGCCCATCCGCATGGTCGCAAGGCTACGGACGATTCGTCCAGCGACGCCGCGGCGTCTCGGCTGCCGTTCGGCCGTACGCTGTCGTCCATGTCCGGGCGGGCCGTTTCCCTGATCGCTGTAGTCGCGTTCGCACTGGCGGCCTGTTCCTCGGCGGCCCCCGGCGTGGCCGAGACCTCCAGCCGGCCGAACGAGAGCCCTGGGTCGGTCTCCGTCGCCACGACCGACGGAGTCACCACCGGCACCGCCGGCCCGGACGAGCCGCTCGGCGAGTTCGAACCGGCACCGATCGAATGGGACGAGTTCAACGAGGCGGTCGACGTCGCGACGATCGAGGTACCGGTCGACTACACAGAACCCGACGGCCCGAGATTCGAGCTGTTCGTCGCCCGTTACCGCGCGCTCGACCAGGACCGAAAGATCGGTTCGCTGCTCGTCAACCCCGGCGGGCCGGGATTCGGCGGGAGCGACTTGGCCCTCTTCGCCGCTCAGATCTTCGACCGCTCACTCCTCGATCGGTTCGACATCATCGGCTGGGACCCGCGCGGAACCGGCGAGAGCGAGCCTGCGATCGACTGCATCGACGACTACGACCCGTACTTCACCGAGATCGATACGACCCCGGACTCCGACGCCGAACACGAGGCGCTCGTGCGGACGGCGCAGGACTTCGCACGTCAGTGCATCGGCCGCAACCGCACGATCATCGATCACGTCGGTACGAACGACAGCGCCCGCGACATGGACACGATCCGGCGTGCGCTCGGCGAGGATCAGATCTCGTACTTCGGGCTCAGTTACGGCAGCGAGCTCGGCGCGACGTGGACGACGCTGTTCCCCGACACCGTGCGCGCCGCCGTGCTCGACGGAGCGTCCGACCCGAACGCCGACGCGCTCGAGTCCAGCCTGCAACAGATGGCAGGGTTCGAGGCGTCTCTCGACACGTTCCTCGCCCGATGCAGCGCCGATGAGCGCTGCTCCTTTCACAACGATGGCGACGCCGAGGGCGCGTTCGACCGGCTCTTCGACGACCTCGATCGAAACCCGATCGTCGGTGCGCCCGGGCGTCCGCCGGTCAATCGCAATGTGGCGATCACGGCAGCGGTGCAGGCGATGTACTCCGAGTCGTTCTGGCCGGCACTCGAGCAGTCGCTGGCCGCGGCGCAGCGGGGCGACGGAGCGGGCCTGTTGGAGCTCAACGACAACTACTACCAGCGCGCAGCCGACGGTTCGTACGGAAACGAGCTCGAGGCGTTTCAGGCGATCTCGTGTGCCGATGTCTCCGAACGTCTCACGGTCGAGGAGACCGATGCTCAGGCTGCGCGGTTCACCGAGATGGCGCCCCGTCTGGCCCCGGCCGGCTCTGCCGGTGGCTACTTCTGCACGTTCTTCCCCGAGTCCCTCGATCCCCGGGTCGCGATCACGGGCGCCGGTGCCGGTCCGATCGTCGTGATCGGCACCACGGGTGACCCGGCGACCCCGTTCCAATCGACGGTGCGCATGGCGAACGCGCTCGAGGACGGCCGGCTCGTGATCGTCGAGGCCGATCAGCACACCGGCTACGGGGTGAATCGTTGCGTCGTCGAGGTCGTGAACGACTACCTGATCGATCTCGATCCGCCCGACGACGGTACCGAGTGCCGTTAGAGGCCGGCGCGGTCGGTCGACCAGGCTGCGGACGCGCAACGACCGCCGCGTGATCGAGTCAGCACGGCGGTCGTCCGAGTGGCGGAGAGGGTGGGATTTGAACCCACGGAGGCTTGCACCTCGCACGCTTTCGAGGCGTGTCCCTTTGGCCGCTCGGGCACCTCTCCGTCGAGCGAGGCTAGCGGCATTCGGTTGCGGTCACGACCCCGCGCCCATGCGGGCCGGCGTGATAACGCGCCTCAAGAACGGGTTCTCCACGGCCGATACATTTGTCAGGAAATCGACAATCTGCGTCCGGGCACCCGCCCGTGCGCGGGAGTACTGACACAGGAGGGAATTCGTGACGGCCGAGATACACGTGGGCTTTGAACACGTGTTCAAACTCCTGGTCACGGGCCCTTTTGCGGCTGGTAAGACATCGTTGATCCAGTCGGTGTCGCAGACTCCGGTCGTCGACACCGACGTCTTGACCACCGGCGACGAAGCATCGGTCAAGGAACGAACCACGGTCGCGATGGATTTCGGTACGTATGCGATCGAAGGCGATGACGTTCGACTGCTGATGTTCGGAACTCCCGGACAACGCCGTTTCTGGTTCATGACCGACATCCTCAAAGGCGACGTCGACGCGGTGATCTACGTCATCGACGCCGAGGCGACACACACTCACACCGAAGCCGGTGCCGCCATGCGCGCCCTGCTGCGCGATCTGCGGGTGCCACTCGTGGTGGCCGTCAATCGATGCGACGATTTCGACGAGGCGAACCTGCTCGCGCGGCAGCTCGGCACGCTCGCCAGCGAGATGGTGGTGCCCTGCCAGCTGATCCATCACGAGTCCGGCAGAACGGTCGTGGTCGAGTCGTTGCTCGCCGTGCTCGATCGGCTGGAACGCGACGACAGCGACTTCCAGGGTTCACTCGTGCGTGTGGTCCAGATGGTCGGTGCTGCATGACGATGCAACGTGAGGACGTCACGAACGATCTGTTCGGACTGGTCGGTACCTTCCCCCGACCCGGTTGGATCGTGCTCGATGCCGCCCGCAGCCATCGTTTCACCGGGGAGCTGGTCTTCGAAACGCTGCCGGTGGTCACGGTCTATCTCGACCGAGGCGAGATCTATCTCGCAGAGCGGATCACCGACCCACCGCTCGGCTCGCGGTTGATCGATGCCGGTGCCATCAACACCGCTCAACTCGAGCACGGTTCGATCCGTGTCGGCGAGGTGGCCCATCTTGGCCGCTTGTTCGAACGCGTGCCCTCGGTGAACCGGCACACGGTGCTCGTCATGACCGAGATGATGACCGAGGAGTGTGTCGGCTGGTTGGCAGGTCAGCTGGTGCGCAACGTCACGTCGACGCCGTATCGCCATCATCCAGCGGGGATTCGACGTTGGACCCAGTCGCCTCGGGCGCTCGACCTGTCGCCCGGCGATCCATTGCCGTCGCCCGAGGTGGGCGACGCCGCGATTCCGGCGCCCCCGCCCGAACCACTGTTCACTCCACTCGAGGCGTTCGACGACGATGTGATCACTTGGGACGAGCCGTCGTGGCTCGACGAGCGGCCCCGCAGCGGACGCGATCGGCCGGCGGTCTCCGACCGCTCGGACACCGACCTCTCCGGAGATGCGGCCGCGCCGTCGTCCGTGTTCGATTCGATGCCCCTGCTTCCCACGAGGGTTCGCGCCAGTTCGGGCGCTGAGCCCGGTCTGTCCACCGACGAGCCACCGTTTGTCGACTGGCCCCCGACGCCCCCGAAGGCAGCGGTCGGGCGTGCGGAACCGACCGAGCCCGGGCAGCAGGCCGCCGCGTCCGAGCCCACGATGCCGATCGTCTCGCAGCTTTCCGCTGCGCTCGATTCACACACGTCGCCGCGCTCTCTTTCGACGCCGACCCAAGAGCCTTCGTCCGCGCCCGCGGTTGCGCCGTTCGATCTCGACCGCCGGTCGCCCCGCGGTCGCCCCGACCAGCGATCAGGAGATGATCCGGCAGGGCGCGGGTCGGTCGACTGGGCTCGATCGGCGGCTGCCGACGTGTCGCCGTCGCCCGCGTTGGATACGTCGCCGGATGTGCTCCCCACCCGTACACCGGCCGGCGCCCCAGGTGATGGGCTGAGCTTGTCCGAATGGGTCTCCCGGCTGGATCTCGCCGTCGACGACACCGACGAGGCCGGTCTGCCTGCATCCGACCGGGCTCGCGAGGCCATGCCACCCGATGCCCCGGTTTCCGAGCCGGCTTCGGCACCGATCCACGGGTCGGGGTCCTCAACTGGCGGGCCCTCGGCCCAGGCGGAGGCTTCGAGGGCGCCAGTCGATCGATTCGAGGTGATCTGGCCCTCGGGCGAGGTCGACGGCCGCCTCGGGATCCCAGCCCAGGCGTCGACCACTGACCGAGATCTCGACCAGAACCGGACGGTTCCGAGCGGCTCGACCGGCGAACCGACCGACGAGGCCGGGGCCGCACTCCCGGGCGCAGAATACGACGCCGGAGCCTCGGTCGCCGCCGACGACGGCTCCGAGGTCTCCGATGACGTGGTCTTGGCGGTGCGCCGAGCGGTCGCCACGATCGAGACCGGATCGCTCGCCACCCGTCGCCGCCTGGCGGAGACCTCCCCCGCCACGGATCTGTCGCGAGGCGTGGATGCGCCGTCGGACCGCTCGGTGTCCTCGACGCCTCCCGGACGCAGGGTCATGCAGCACGAGTGGGCGCCCGGCGTGAACCTCGGTCGACGGGCCTCGGATCGATCGGTCTTCGATGAGGGGGTGCCAGTCGTCGTGCCGGAGGCGGTGCCGGCTGTTGTGCCGGAGGATCTGCCGGTACCGGTACTCCCGCCGGTCGACGCCTCGGCGGCCTCAGGCCGATCGAGCGATCCGCCGACCGGGCGCGCCGAGCGGGTCGGCGCATTGCGGCGCCTGATCGGCAGTCTTCGGCGCCAGTGAGCGCGTCCGAACGGTCCGCCGCTGATCAGCGGTGGCGTTTGGCGGCGAAGAAGTCGACCAGGAGCGCGGCACATTCTGCGGCGAGCACCCCCTGCGTGCGCGTGACGCGATGGTTCAGCGCCGGCGCGTCGATCAGGTCGAACTGGCTACCTGCGGCGCCGGCCTTGGGGTCGGTGGTGCCGTACACCAGATGGCCGAGCCGACTGTTCACCATCGCTCCGGCGCACATCGCACACGGCTCGAGGGTGACCACCATGACGCAGTCGTCGAGCCGCCAATGTCCAACTGTCGCCGCGGCGTCACGGAGCGCCAGCACTTCCGCGTGGGCAGTCGGATCGCCGACGAGCTCGCGCTCATTGTGGCGGGCCGAGATGATCGCCCCGTCGCGGATCACGACGGCCCCGACCGGTACGTCGTGATGTTCCAGCGCGGCCCTGGCCTCTTCGAGCGCCCGGCGCATCGCTGGTTCGTATCGAGCCTCGTCGTCCGGGCCAGGATCAGACCGGGTCTGCATGGCGGAGGAGGTGGGATTCGAACCCACGGAGGGTTGCCCCTCACACGCTTTCCAAGCGTGCCGATTCGGCCGCTCTCGCACCCCTCCAGGTGTTGTGCCTTGGCAGGTTATCCGGGCGATAACCTGGACCGTACTCGTCGGGTTCCCGGCGGGTGAGGTGGTGGTCGGGTCCTGTGCAACGGGCGCCCGTGAACCAGGTCAGGCCAGGAATGGAGCAGCCTTCATCGGCATCGTCTGTGTGCCGCAGATCGCCTGGCCACCACCTCATCCACCGGGAACCCGAGTCGTTACCTCCGGGCGGTGCCCCGATCCACGCGGTGTGAACGCTCGGTGGGCCGTCAAGTACGGTTCGCCCGATGAAGGTGCATCTGGTCGACGGCACGTACGAGCTGTTCCGGCAGCACTTCGGTAGCGCCCACCGACGTGACGAGTCCGGCCGTGAGCCAGGTCGGTTCGACGCGACGATCGGGGTGTTGACATCGACCTTGCAGTTGATCGAAGACGGCGCCACGCACATCGGTGTGGCCAGCGATCATGTCATCGAGTCGTTCCGGAACGAGCTCTGGGAGGGTTACAAGACGAGCGAAGGGATGCTGCCCGAACTGCTCCATCAGATTCCGGTCATGGAGGATGCACTGATCGCGATGGGAGTGACCACGTGGCCGATGGTCGAATGGGAGGCCGACGATGCGCTCGGGGCCGCTGCACACGTGGCCGACCGTGACGAACGAGTCGAGCAGGTGCTGATCGTCACGCCCGACAAGGATCTCGGGCAGTGTGTGAAGGGCACCCGCGTCGTGCAGTACGACCGGCGCAAACGCGAGATCATCGACGAGCACGCGGTGCGCGAGAAGTTCGGTGTCGGGCCGGCGTCGATTCCCGATTACCTCGGGTTGGTGGGTGATACCGCTGACGGGTTTCCCGGACTTCCGGGGTGGGGGGCCAAATCTGCTTCACTCGTGCTCGCCCGGTACGAGCATCTCGAACACATCCCGCCCGAGGCGAGCCTGTGGGATGTCGATGGTCTGCGCGGCGCGGCGAAACTGTCCAAGACGCTGCAGGACAACGCCGAGCTCGCGGTGTTGTTCAGGATCATCGCCACCGTCGATCTCGACGTACCCGTCGGCCAGGTCGACGACTGGCTGTGGAGAGGCCCGACAGCGGGGTTCCCGGATGTGTGCGAGCAGCTGGGCGTGCCGGCCCTGGCAGCGAGAGCTGCCCAGATGGCCGCGTGATCGCGGACCGAGGTCGATCGTCGGGCCGAGCGCGCTGTGGGGTCGCGTCAGACGTGAGTCTTCGACCGCTCGCGGAGCAATGCGAGCTCGACGAGCGAGATCAACCCGTTCTTGACGTCGCCGCGATCGCGGGCATCGCAGTACAGCATCGGCACGCCGTCACTGACCTGGACGGCATCTCGAATCGCTTCGATGGTGTGGGTGCGTCGTCCGTCGAACGGGTTGATGGCCACCACGAACGGCATGCTGCGTGACTCGAAGTAGTCGACCGCTGCGAAGCAGTCGCCGAGTCGCCGAGTGTCGGCGAGGATGACGGCGCCGATCGCCCCGCGCGAGAGTTCGTTCCACATGAACTGGAATCGCTCCTGACCGGGTGTACCGAACAGGTACAGCACGATCTCGGGGGTGAGCGAGATGCGCCCGAAGTCCATCGCCACCGTGGTCGTCGTCTTGTTCGAGACCTGTGACAGATCGTCGACCTGGGCAGACGCGGTGGTCATCGTCGCCTCGGATCGCAGCGGTTCGATCTCGGAGACGGTGTTGACGAAGGTCGACTTGCCGACGCCGAAACCGCCGGCGACGACGATCTTGACCGGGATCTTCCCGCTCGGAGCGGGCCTGTTTGATTCAGAGATTGCGGACACCGTCGAGCACCCTTTCCAAGAGGCTTGCGAAGTTCTGGGTCTTGGCCGGTACGTGGAGCATCACGGCGCCGTCCCCCACGAGATCGGCGACCAGCACTCTCGCCACGCCGATCGGGATTTGCATGCGTGCGGCGACCTCGACCAGAGCCATCGGCGCTTGGACCAGTTCGACCACCTTGGCAGTCTCCCATCGATAGGCGCCGAGATGCTGTGACGCCCGCGAGGTCGCCTGGATCTGTGTCTCCAGGCCGATGTCGCTCTCGACACCGGTGCGGCCGCCCGTCATGGCGTACGGCCGGATCAATCGGCCAGTCTCGTCTCCCATGTCGGCATCGAATTCGTCGACCCCCACATCGGCTTCCTCGATCATCATCAGCTCCTCGACAACATCAAGCATTTGAGTTCTTCTCGAACTTCGGGCGTGAGCACGGCGCCGGCGCGATCGGCGAAGACGGCGATCTCGTAGCCGATCGTGCCGATGTCGGCTTCCTTCGTCGTGACGACGCACATCAGTGAGCCGTCACGGATCCCGGTCACGAACATCCACCCGTTCTCCATCTCGACGATCACGTTCGAAACGGCACCGGCTCCGAATCGGCCGGCTGAGCCGTACGCGAGACCGATCATGCCGGAGGCGACCGCGGCGAGACGTTCACCGGTTTCCCGGTCGACACCGTCGGACCCTGCCAAGGGCAGACCGTCCGAGGAGACGACCACGGCCTGACGAACGGCTGCGACCTGTTGGACGAATCGGCCCACGAGCCAGTTGAGGTTGTCTGCTGGGTTCATCGACGATCCCCTCCGAGATCACTGTTGTTGGCGCTCGCATGATTGTCACCGGGGACCGGGAACTGGTCGTCGAGACCAGTTCGGAACTCGGACTGGAATTCCCGGAGACGTTGTCGGAGTGCATCGGGGTCCAGGCGAGGCTGGGTCGGTGCCAAGGGCTCCTCGACGTGTTCGGTCGTGCCACCGACCGCTGCTCGGTTCGGCAGCGAGCCGTTCGACCGGTTGAAACCGGCGTCGAATGCGGCGAGTGCCGCCTGTAGAGCGCTCGGGCTCGACGGATCGGGCACAGCTGCTCCGTCGTCCGTCGAGAATGCATCGACCAGCCGATCAGGACCGTCGGGCCCACTGCTCGGGCTCCGGGTCGGAAGGCTGGGGGTGGGGAGGTCGGTCAGTGGGCCGGAGTTCGCGGACAGTGCTGAGTCCGGCGCCACCGGTTTGCGACTGGGGCCGTCAGCGCTGATCGGCGGCGCAAGCGGTGTATCGAACTCGCCATGCACCCGGGTCGCGGGTGGGGGTGGCGGCAGGTGGTCGAGCGCTGCACTCACCGGGACCTCGGTGAGGTCCGTGACGTCGGTGCTGCCGTCGGATGTGACGGGTCCGGGCTCGGGGATGGAGACGGGTTGTGCGATGTGGCCGGTGCCGTCGCCGTTGCTGTCGCCGTCGCCGTTGTCGTCGAGGGTGTAGTCGTAGGTGGTGGGGTCGGGTTGGTGGTCGGCGACCGGGCTGGGGGTGTCGAACGATTCGGTGTCGGCTGTGATGGGTTGTGTGATGTGGCCGGTGCCGTCGCCGTTGCTGTTGTCGTCGAGGGTGGGGTCGTAGGTGGTGTAGTCGTAGGTGGTGGGGTCGGGTTGGTAGTCGGCGACCGGGCTGGGGGTGTCGAACGATTCGGTGTCGGCTGTGATGGGTTGTGCGATGTGGCCGGTGCCGTCGCCGTTGCTGTTGTCGTCGAGGGTGTAGTCGTAGGTGGTGGGGTCGGGTTGGTAGTCGGCGACCGGGCTGGGGGTGTCGAACGATTCGGTGTCGGCTGTGATGGGTTGTGCGATGTGGCCGGTGCCGTCGCCGTTGCTGTTGTCGTCGAGGGTGGGGTCGTAGGTGGTGTAGTCGTAGGTGGTGGGGTCGGGTTGGTAGTCGGCGACCGGGCTGGGGGTGTCGAACGATTCGGTGTCGGCTGTGATGGGTTGTGCGATGTGGCCGGTGCCGTCGCCGTTGCTGTTGTCGTCGAGGGTGTAGTCGTAGGTGGTGGGGTCGGGTTGGTAGTCGGCGACCAGGCTCGGGGTGTCGAACGATTCGGTGTCGGCCGCGTCGTAGACGGAAGCGGCGGGCGTCTCGGTCGCCGATTGCTGGCCGGACTTGAATGCCGAGAGACTGGCGGCCATCTTCGTCCAATCGGACGCAGTGACGACGCGCTCTTCGTCCTCGGGATATCCACCGTACGGCGTCGAGGGCTGTGGCGAGCGGGCAGCACCGATCGTGTCGGCGCCGGCCACGGGCTGGAACGCTTCGTCGAACGAGGCGCCCGTCTGATTCTGGTCGCTCCAGGCAACGATCGACTCATCCTCGACATGCGTCGCGATCGGGCCATAGGTGGCTGCACCGCGGTCGAGCGGCACATCGATCGGACCGAAGAGCGAGGCGGGCAACGAGATGTCGACCGTGAGACCGGGACTGCCGGGCGAGAGCGTGACCTCGATGCCGTGCTTGTAGGCGAGCAGCGAAACGACTGACATCCCGAGCGTCGGTTCGACGCTGAGACCAACGACCGGCGGTTCCCGCAAGAGCTCGTTCAGTTCGACCAGACGCTGTCCGGGGATGCCGATGCCGTTGTCGACGACGCGAAGCAAGTAGGAGTCGCCGGCATGACGGCCACCGATCCGAACGGAGCTCTCCGGTGGGCTGAATGCGGTCGCGTTGTCGAGCAACTCGGCGATGAGGTGGGAGATGTCGGCGACAACAGTGCCGCGCACCTGCAAGCTCTCGAGGTGCTCGATCTCGACCCGGCGATAGTCCTCGATCTCGCCGATCGAGGCGCGCACGACATCGTCGATCTCGGTCGCCTTGACGCGGCGCCGCTTGGGCTCCGCGCTCGGCGAGCACCAGCAGCGATTCGCTATTGCGGCGCATACGGGTGGCGAGGTGGTCGAGCTGGTAGTAGTTCGCGAGCACCTCGGGGTCGTCGACCTCGGCCTCGTACTCGTCGAGCATTGCCAGCTGACGGTCGATCAGCGAGCGGTTGCGCCGAGCCATGGTGACGAACAGGTCGCTGACGCCACGTCGCATCACTTCGACCTGTTCTTGGGCGACGTCGACGAGGGTGCTCTGCATCGAGTTGAACGCATTCGCGAGTTCCGCGAGCTCGTCGTTGCCCCGAGCATCCACCGGTGCGATGTCCGGCAACACGGACTTGCCGCGCGGGTCGCGCAGCGCCTCGACCAATGCGGGCAGCTGTTCCTGGGCGACCTGGTTGGCGCTCCATGAGACGGCCTTGATTCGGCGTGTGATCGAACGGGTGATGAACAGCGCCGTGAGCGCGGCCAACAGCACGGCTCCGAGGCTGATGCCGATGCGGATGAGCGCCGAGCGGCGGGTGGCGTCGGCCTCGAGCGAGGCGCGGTCGACGATCTCCTGGCTGATGGCGCTCTGGAACTGGACGCCTCGGTCCACGAGCCCGGTGAACGATTCCGTGTCAAAGGAAGCCGACTGACCCGTTTGCGCCGAGCGCACGGCCCGGTCGAGGTCGTCTCGATACTTCGACACCTCCGCCGGAAAGCCACTCTGGCGGTATTGGGCCGCCCATTCGGCCGGGGCGATCACTTCGAACTCGCCCAGCGTGGCTTCCATCTCGCCGAAGGCACTGCGAGCGGTCGCGAGCGCCGTCCGGTCGGTGCGGTCGGCTGTCCATTGTGACGTTCCGGCGATGACGGAGTTGGCGCTGAGCCTTGCCTCGGCGAGCTTGACGACCGCCAGCAGCTCGCGCCCCAAGGCTGGGTCGCCGGCCTCGGACGGCAGCAACTGTCCCACCGCAACGAGCTCGCGGCTGGCGAGATCGTATGCCTCGAACGGGTCGGTCTCGGTCTGGATCTGGGGGGCGGCGCTGGCCATGTCGAGATCGCGTCGGGCGGCGGAGAGAGCGGACCGTCCGGACGTGACGTGAGCGCCGGCAGCCTCGGAGGCATCCAACGACTCGATATTGGTGCGGACGGCGTTGAGCGCCTGGTCGGTCGCTTGTCGGATTGCGTTCGTCGTGTCGTCGTCCGTGGCTGGTGCGGCGGCGCTGGCCGATTCGGCATCGATCGAGGCCAGCGCGTTGATCAGGGGATTCCAGACGGCACCGAGCTCGGCGCCGTTCTCGGCCTGTCGGGCATCACCCAGGTCGGCGCGCACGGTGAGGGCGAGCAGCGCCACGACCGCGACCACGAGTGGTAGCGCAGCGGCGATCAGCTTCGTCGACAGTGTTGGGCGTCGCATGTTGTGGTGTCCTCCGACTGGGTTCCTGCTCGCCGGCTGTCAGCGATGACCTTCGAGATGCTGCTGGAGCACAGCGTGAAGATCTGCCGCCGAATGAGCGTGTCGTCCCTGTATCGGGGCGCAGGTCGAGTATCTTGAGAAAAAGCGGACACTCACCACAACAAGAGTGCGAGCATGGTTCACGTGGCTACATGTCGGTGGGCGTCGTCGGCACATTGAAGTGTCTGCGATTCCTCAAGTCTCCCGAGGCTGTCGCCGATAACAGCTCGTGACCCATTGGGGTTCGCCGCCACGACCCCCGTGGCGGTCCAGCGGGAGGATCGTTCAGTACATGACTTCGGACATCGACGAATTCCGTCAAAGCTTGGTGGCCGCCGTGCAGGCCGAGCTTGAACGGCACGCGTCCGCAGTCGTCGCCGAGGTCGATCGGCTTCGCGCCGAGGGTCAGCAACAGCGCGCGGAGTTGCGCGCCGAGATCACCAAGCAGGTCAGCTCGCTCGCACTGGCCGTCGAACAGACGCAATCGCGGAGCGAGAGTTACGCCGATCGCAGTCGTGAGTCGATGGAACAGCGTCTCGCCGAGTCGGAGAGCCGCCAGACACGGCGTCTCGACGACGTCTCCGGCAGCGTCGAAGCACTCGTCCAACAAGCCGTGCGGCCGCTGATGACCGACATCGCCGAGCAGCACGATGCGCTCGAGCGCCGGGTCGAGGGGCTCGATGGCAATCTGCGCAAGTTCGACGAGCAGGCAGCTCGCATGGTCACCTACTTCAACGACGTGTCGCAACAGATGGAACTCCGCCAGGACGAGCTGAGCGCCACCCTCAAGGCCGACATCGCCACCCAGATCGATGCGTTGAAGATCCTGGTCGAGGAGAACGACTCTGCGGTGCGTCGATTCCAAAACGACGTCGGCCAGTCCGTCACGCAGAAGCTCAACGACACCGAGGACCGGTTCAACAACCGATTGCTGGCCGCCGAGAGCAGGATGCGCGAGGAGTCGGGACAGAAGATCGCGGACATCGATGCCCACGTCGGCAAGGTGGCCCAAGGCCTCGACGATACGATGCTCGTCTTGAACGAGCGAGTCGCCGGCCTCGACGGTCGCTTCGTCGAGTTCGGTGGGCGCATCGACGAGGTCGAGTCGTCAGTGCAGGGCATCGACGGCTCTGCACTCGACGAGTTGCGCGAGAAGATGTCGTCGGCAGTCGGCGAGGCGATGCTCGTGCGAATCGAGATGGAACGACTCGAGAAGAGCGTCAGTGAGAAGACCGACACCGTGACCCTGCGCGTCGCCGAAATCGAGACCCAACTGCAAGACGCAACGATGGACGTCTCGACGGCGGTCCAGCTCGATCGCCTCGAGGAGATCGAACGGGCGTTGCTCGAGCTCGATCCGAACAAGTTCGTGCTCAAGAACGAATCAATTAAGAACTCTGCGCCGCGTGCCGATGGAAGCACCGGCGCCGACGTACCAGACGGAACCAACGGAAGCTGACGGGAGCTGCGCCAGATGGCACTGCGAAAAGGCAAAGACGAAAAGCGGGGACCCGAATCCACGAGCGGCGGCGGTGTCGCGGTCGAGGATCGACAGGGCGCGAGCGTCGAAGAATGTGTCGCGCTCGGGCAGGCGCTGGTGCAGATGGGCCACATGCCCAGCGAGGCGCTCGCCGAGGCGCTCAACGATGGCAAGGGCGAGCTGTGGGGCTTCGGCAACATGGTGCTCACCAAGTACGGCGTCGGTCGCGCCGAGTACGCGATGGCGTTGGGCAAGGCGTGCGGCCTGCCGGTCGCCGATCCGAAGTCGACCGCGGTCAGCCCCGAGCTCGCCGAGCACGTCGAAGAGCGCATCGCCCGCAAGTTCTATTTCATCCCGGTCGCCGAAGCGGGTGGCCAAATCACGGTGTGGGGCGCCGACTGTTCCAAAGCCCAGCGTGATGCGGCCGAGTCCGCGTCCGGCAAGAAGTTCACCTGGCTGGCCACCGACCCGAAGACGATTACGTCGTACACCGAGCAGCTGTGGCGCTCGGACGCCGACATCGGTCGGCTCGTCGCATCGTTCGCCGATGCGGAGGCCGCATACCAGGCCGGTGAAGAGGCGCTCAACGAGGTCAGCCTCGACGATCAGGCACCGGTCGTTCAGCTGGTGTCGCGCATCGTGGGCCAGGCCCTGCGCGACCGCGCCTCCGACATCCACATCGAGCCGCTCGACAAAGAGGTGCGCGTCCGGTACCGCATCGACGGTCAGCTGGTCGAGGCCGTTCGTTTGCCGATGACGGCGCACAATCCGCTCGTCAGCCGCCTCAAGATCATGTCGTCGATGAACATCGTCGAGAAGCGTGCCCCACAGGACGGCCAGTTCTCGACCACGGTCGATGGTCGCCCGCTCGACGTGCGCGTCTCCTCGGTCGCCACGGTGTTCGGCGAGAAGGTCGTCATGCGTCTGCTCGACAAGAGCAAGTCGATGGTCGGCCTGCACGAGCTGGGCATGCCGCGCGAGACGTACAACACCTATTCGAAGATCGTGCACGCCCCGTACGGCATGGTGATCTGTGCCGGCCCGACCGGCGCCGGTAAGACGACCACCCTGTACGCCACCCTGCTCGAGATCAACTCGACCGGCAAGAACGTGACCACGATCGAGGACCCGGTCGAGTACGTGTTTCCTGGCATCAACCAGGTCGGCACCAACGAGCGTGCGGGTCTCACGTTCGCCACCGGTCTCAAGGCCCTCCTGCGTCAGGACCCCGACGTGATCCTCGTCGGTGAGGTCCGCGACGCCGACACAGCCCGCATCGCTGTGCAGTCGGCCCTCACCGGCCACTTCGTGCTGTCGTCACTGCACGGCAACGACTCGGTTGCGGCCGTCCACCGACTGCTCGACATGGGCATCGAGGCGTTCCTCGTCGCTTCTGCCGTCGTCGCCGTCGTGTCGCAGCGCCTCGTGCGCCGCATCTGCGACAACTGCAAGGAATCGTACGAGCCCACTGCCGACGAGATCGCCGTGTATCGCCAGCATTCGGGCGGCTCCGACAAGAGCCACTTCTATCGCGGCAAGGGCTGCAGCTACTGCTCGAACACCGGGTACCACGGCCGGATCGGTGTGTACGAGCTGTTGCGCATCACACCAGAACTGCGGCGCCTGATCGTCGGTTGGGCAACCACCGAGGAGCTGCGGCGTCTCGCCGTGGCCCAGGGCATGCGCACGATGTTGCGCGAGGCCATGCAGCTCGTCGAGGACGACGTCACCACCATCCCCGAAGTCGTGAAGACACTGTTCGCATCGTGAATCGTCTCATGTCTGATCCATCCGTTCGCCCCACCCTTCATCGGAGCACCTGATGCCCAAGTTCGCCTACTCCGCCATCGACGCCTCGGGCGCCGAAATCGAGGGAACGACGAAGGCCGACACGCTCGGTACCGCGCGCACGATCCTCGTCGAGCAGAACCTGTTCCCGATCAAGATCGAAGAGGCACGCGGCCTGTTCGACTTCGAGTTGACCAAGGAGAAGGTCAAGAAGAAGAACTTGATGAACTTCACGCGACAGCTGTCGGTGTTCGTCAAGGCTGGTATCCCGATTACCGACGCGCTCACCACGATCGGCGACGAGTCGACGGATACGGCGCTGCGCCGTGCGATCGGCGAGATGGTCGACGACCTCCGTAACGGTGGTCTGCTGTCGGCGTCTGCCGCCCAGCACCCGCAGGTGTTCCCCAACTACTACGTCGGCATCCTCCAGTCCGCCGAGTTGACGGGTCGTCTCGACGAGTCACTCGACTCGCTCGCCGGCTATCTCAATCGCGAGATGGAAACACGATCGAAGGTCGTCGGAGCGCTCGCCTACCCGGTCGTCGTCATGGCGCTCGCACTGGTCACGGTGATGATCCTCGCCGGCTACGTGCTGCCCCAGTTCAAGCCGCTGTTCGAAGAGCTCGACGCCGAGCTGCCGCTGCCGACGCGCATGATGCTGTTCGCCGCCCGCTTCTTCACCGACCTGTGGTACATCACGGCGATCGGCATGTTGTTGTTCGTGGCGGTGATCCTGTTCCTCACGATCCACCCAACGGGCAAAGAGGTCTGGCAACGAATGTCGTTGAAGATCCCGGTCATCGGCGGCATCATCGAATACGCGATCCTCGAGCGGTTCTGCAGCGTGTTGCACACCATGTTGCGCGCCGGCGTCTCCGTGCCATCGGCTATGGAGACCACGATCGAGGCCGTGTCGAACATCGTGTACCGAGAGCAGCTCGACATCGCTCGCCAGCAGATGCTGGAGGGCTCCGGGTTCACGCAGCCGTTGATCGAGACCGAGCTCTTTCCCGGTGCGGCCCGTCAGATGTTCAAGGTCGGTGAGGAGACCGGAACGCTCGACCAGCAGCTCGAGGTCGCCGCCGAGTACTTCAACCGCGAACTCGAGTACCGCATCAAGACCTTCACCACCCTGTTCGAGCCGATCATGATCATCTTCGTCGGCATGATCGTCGGGTTCGTCGCGATCGCCCTCGTGTCGGCGATGTACGGCGTGCTCGGTGGAGTGAACGAGTCCGCGTAGGGATGATCAGACATGCCAGATCAGATCTACGAACCACTGTCCGGTGAACACGGCGAGTACTGCGCCGGCCGCCAGGAACGGCCCGAACGGCAGCGCCGTCTTGCGGCCCGCCTTGCCGAACGCCATCGCCAACACGCCGATCACCGCGCCGATCGCGAAACCGAAGAACAGTCCGACGGGCACGATGCCGGGGTTGAGGTAGCCGAGGTGCAACCCCAACAGCGGCGCCAAGCGCACATCACCGTCGCCCATGCCACCGCGGCTCGCCATGTAGATCAGGCCCATGATCGCCAGCGCGATCCCGGCGCCCAGCGCCGACATCCAGATCCGCTCGGGCTCGTCGTTGATCAGCGCTGCGATCACGATCACGATCGCACTCATCACGAACGCCGTGTACGTGATCTCGCGGGGCAGCCGGAACTCGTGCAGATCGATCCACACCAGCGCCACCAGCGCTGCGCCCAGGATGCAGAACGCGGGCAGCACAGGGTCGGCGCCGAACTTCAGGCCGAACAGCACGAAGATCGTGGCCGTCGCGATTTCGATGATCAGCGGCTCGACCCCGATCGGATTGCCGCAATGCCGGCACTTGCCTCGCAAGACGATCCAGCTGCCGATCGGCACCAGATCCAGCGCCGTCAGCCGACTGCCGCATGCCCCGCATGCGCTCGGCGGCTGCACCACAGAACCGCCACGAGGCACGCGATCGACCACCACGGTCAGGAACGAGCCGACCAGCAATCCCATCACGATGCAGGCGATCAGTACCAGTGTCGTGTCCATCTCGTCAGCACGCTAGGCCCGATGGGCACTCGCGGAAGGGAATAGCAATGTTCGATCCAGATCCGGTGCTCGTCACCCTGCTCCAGGCGACGGTCAACTCCGGCGCCTCCGACCTCCACCTCACCGTCGGGCGCGCCCCGACGGCGCGCCGCGACGGCACGCTGGTGAGCTTCGAGAACGTGAAGATTCTCGACAACGACGACACCACACGCATGGTGATGTCGCTGCTCGACGACCAGCAGGCCAGGGAGATGGAGGAGCGATTCCAAGTCGACTTCTCGTTCGGCATCCCGGGCCTCGGTCGGTTCCGTGCGAACGCGTTCCACCAGCGCAACTCGGTCGCGCTCGCTCTGCGCGTCATCCCGTTCCGTGTCCGCTCGCTCGAGGAACTGGGCGCGCCGCGGTCGGTCAACGTGCTGCTCAACCGGCCGTATGGTCTCGTCCTGGCAGTGGGCCCGACGGGCTCGGGCAAGTCGACGACGCTCGCCGCAATGGTCGATCGCATCAACGAGACCAAGCCCGTGCACATCCTCACCATCGAGGACCCCGTCGAGTACCTGCACCACCACAAGACGGCGATGGTCAACCAGCGTGAGGTCGGCACCGACGCCGTCTCGTTCGAACAGGGCTTGCGCAGCGCACTGCGTGAGGACCCCGATGTGGTGTTGCTCGGCGAGATGCGAGACCTCGAGTCGATCCAGATCGCACTCAGCTTGGCCGAGACCGGCCACCTCGTACTGGCCACACTCCACACCAACGATGCCTCCCAGGCGCTCGACCGCATGATCGACGTGTTCCCCAGCGACAAGCGCGACCAGATCCAGACGATGCTCGCCGGCGCCCTGCAGGGCGTCATCTCCCAGCGTCTGCTCCCCGCCATCAGTGGTGGCCGCGTCGCCGCATACGAGGTGCTGATGGGCACCGAGGCGGTTCGCAACCTGGTGCGCGAAGGCAAGAGCCGTCAGCTTCGCAACGTGGTGGCCACCGGTGGTCCCGACGGCATGCAGACCATCGAGATGGACCTCGCTCGTCTCGTCACCTCAGGTCTCGTTGCGATGGAGATGGCCCAGTCGGTCTCCGCGTATCCGAACGAGATCCAGGCGCAGGTGTCGACGCTGCGGGCCCAGGCCCAGGCGCAGGCAACGACTGCATCGGGGCAAGCTGCAACGTCGGGCTCGGGTGTGCGATCCGACGAATCGGCTTTGGCCGGCACGAGCGCAGGCGCCTCGCAACCCGAGACCAACGAGGCGGGCGAGCCCGCCCAACCGGCCGCCGCCGGCTGATCCATGGCGGGCCCCAACTCAAACCCCTTCAAGGCGATCGGGGGTGTCACCCCCTGCCCGGCAGGTTGGCTGGTACTCCCCGCTCGTCTTGCCGGGGTGACCGTGGTGGCCGAAGAGGCGTTCGTCCTCAAGACACTCCAGGAAGTGCTCGACTACCGGCCGAAGTTCGACTTCGCGGCGATCAACATCCCGTTCGGCTACCCGGAGCATCCGCAGGGGCCGTACCGATCGTGCGACCGGGAGGCCCGCGAGATGGTCGGTTGGCCGCGCATGGTGAATCTGCATCCGGTGCCGTCGCGGCCGGCGCTGTTCGCCAAGAGTCGCAACGAGGCACTCCAGCTCGAACCGTGGCTGACCCGCAACGACTTCCGGCACTTCCGGTGGATGAAGGAAGCAGCGATCGAGATCCAGCCGTTCCACAGCCGTTCCGTCTACAGCGGCAACGCAGACCTGTCGTTCCAGCACCTCAACGGTGATGAACCGCTGAAGACGTCGCCGTACCATGAGGATGGTCGTCTCGAGCGGCTCGAACTGATCCGGGCCAAGCTGCCAGGTGTCGACGACGTGGTCACTCGCGTCCCGCCCGAGGGCGCCGGCCAAGTGCACATGTACGACGCAGCGGCAATGCTGTGGACGGCTCGCCGGGCTTCGGGCCGTGCGATCAGCCGGCTGCCGACCGACCCCGAGTGGGATGAGGGTGGTATCCGGATCGAGCTCGTCAGGTAGGTAGCGTCGGCGGGCGGCGGTCGCAGAACGATCGCACGGAACGATCCCCTGGGTGCATGCCGATCAGGTGAGTGCCAGGCCGCTGACGGACTGACCTTGCGGCTCGTCGAGGACGGTGTCGAGCACCGCAGCCACCATGTCTGCCAGCTCGCGCTGACGGCCGAAGCATGTGTCGACCGTCGTGCTCACGTGGTCGAGCCGGATTTCGATTTCCGCGAAGCGTTCGGCCTGCACTGCGAATGACGGCCCAGGGGCCGCACCGGGCACATGATGGCCGGCTTCGACGATCTGTTCGCGCACCTGTTCGATCAATTCGATCAAGGTTCGGCGTGTGCGGTCCAGGTCGGCTCGGGCCTCCTCGCGTGCAAATTCCGCCTGTTCGCGGGCGATTTCGGCGTGGGCGGCGATGGTCGTGAATTGGGCGTGAAGTCGAGACGACAAGTCGCCGACCGCCGCCCGCAGTTCGTCAAGTTCCAGGCGGAGCTGCGCGGCTTGTTCATCGCCGAAAATGCTGTGTTCGCCCAGTTCACGGGCCATATGCTTGCGACCGACCATCGTCAACTCCATTCACCCTGCGTGCAGGGACGTGCGCGTAGCGTCATCATCTCCTAGTCATCGGCATGTGTGTCAGCTTTCTTGAAATTGACAAGTCGACTGGAATTTCTTACAGATTCCTCTAAAGTGATGACATCGCAGCGCCGATGACCATGTTGCGTAACCGGGAGCCTGTCTCACGGTGCGGGAATCAAAACCAGTGAGATAGCCGCCCGAACCCGGGCCCACGAAAGGAAACTCCAATGAAGAACCAAGACGAGGGCTTCACCCTCATCGAACTGTTGATCGTGATCGTCATCCTCGGCATCCTCGCCGGTGTCGTGGTGTTCGCGGTCGGTGGTATCACCAACCAGGGCGAGCAGTCGGCATGCGACGCCGAACTGGCGACGATCCAGGTCGCTGTTGAGGCCTACCGCGCTCAGGAGGGCGGATACCCGTCAAGCAACACCGACATCACGTCGTTCGTTCGCCAGACTCCCACGCTGTACGCCGTGGGCCCCGGCGGAACGATCACTGTGGCAGCCGCCGGCACCACCCAGGGTTGCCTCCCGGAGTGACCTGACCCATACTCGGAACGAGAGCCCCGTCCGGTAAACCGGGCGGGGCTCTCGCCGTTTCTGACGGGAGCCGCCGTGCCCTTCACGCTTACTGACAACAACGAGATCACGCAAGACGTGTCGATGATCGATGACACGAGTCCAACTCACGCGGCAGTGGGCGACGTGGAGGCCGCCGAGGTCGTCGACCCGGTCGGTTCGACGTTCGACGTCGGGCGTCAACATAACCTGCCGTTGCGTCGGCACGTCGTGGCGCTGGCGGGCGTCGTGGCGCTTCTGCGATACGCATTTGCTGCCCATTTGGTGATGTTTCGCATCACACCCGACGAGCTCGCGAACGCCGGGATGGCGCGGTTCCTTTCGGGCGGGAACTGGAACATGTTGCGAAACGCTCCCTGGCAGCCAGGGTTGGCGACCGTGCTCACCCCGGTGTATGTGCTGGTCGACGATCCCGAATGGCTCGTACGAGCCAGCCTGATGGTCAATGCCGCGATCGCCGGTGTCACGGTGTTCGTGCTGGTCAAACTCGTGTCCCGCCTGACGTCGCTGTCGCCGGCCGCAACGCTGTTCGTCGCTGGCGCGATCGCGCTCTCGCCGTCTTCCTTGTCGGCATCGGCCCACGTGTGGGCAGAGCCGCTCGTCACCTTGACGTTCCTGTCGTCGCTGTGGTGCGTCCTGCGCTTCTACGACGAGCGATCGATGGCGTACGGCCTGGGCGCGGTCGGGTGGGCGGTGGCGGGATACCTGGCGCACGGCCGCCTCCTCCTGCTGGTCGCGATCGTGGTCGGGCTGGTCGTCGTTGCCGCCCTCGCCGCACGGCAAGCACTGATCGCGACGCTCGCCCTGGTAGCCGGTATCGCGGGCGTCGTGGCCACCGACTGGTACTCCGGCTGGGTGATCGACCACGTCTGGGAGGACCCGTACGGAGGTCGATCAGCGGTCGACATCCTGAGCCGGTTGCAGTCCCCGCTGCGAGTGCTGGACGCGGCAGCCGGGCAGGTCTGGTACCAGCTCTGCTCGACCGCTCTGATCGCCGGCTTCGGCATGATCGTGCTCGTTCGGAGGGGCTCTGGACACCTACCTGGCTCCCGCTCGGAAGCGATCGACGCTCGGATCATCCTGGTGGCAACACTGCCGCTCGTTGCACTCTCGGTCGTGTTCATGTCGGATCGTGGTCGCCCCGACTATCTGATCTACGGCCGCTATAACGACGCGGTCCTGTGGCCGGTCCTTGCCGTTGGTGCTGCATGGCTGTTTGCCGATCGCCGGCAAGAATCTCGACGTATCGCGATCTGGATGACCGCAGGTTTGGTGGTCGTCACCGCCGAACTCGGGCTGCTCCTTCATCAGCTCCACCACATGCAGTTCGCCGCCCAGACGCCTGTCACGGACATGATCGCCGGGCTGACGCCGTTCGTCCCGTGGTTGGGAGTCGTCAACGTGCTGACGGTCACCGTTCTCGGCATCCTCTCCTTCGTCGTGCTCGCCATGCTCGCCGTACCCGCGGCACGCCGACCGGCCTGGGTGGCGCTTGCGATCGGCGTGCTCTTGGTCGCCGGAGGAGCCCGCAGCTATGTGAGCTTCAGGGCCAGCGACGCGAACGGGGATTGGAGCGCCACGAAAGAGGTCGCCCGGCTGTCGGAGCAAGAACTCCCGAAGGATGTGCCGATCGGTGTGCTGATCATGCCGGACGTGCTGTCTCCCGACGAACCGGCCTTCCTGCAAAACACCTACAGTCTGCTATTGCAGTGGTTCGATCCCGACCACTCGTTCGTGGTGGACAGAGGGCTCCGCGACGATGTCGGGCCCATCGTCCTGGCCACGACCAACGACGAGATTCTCCTTGAGGGCGGGGCTCAGATCGTGTGGCGTCATCCAAGTGCCGGCATTGCCCTATGGCGCGAGCCGGGCTGGCCGAGGCCGGCACAGATCGACGCCGGCGGATGAACGTCGGGTCGGTCGAGGCAATCGACGTCGGTGCGGTCGGTCGCGATGGTGTCACGATCCGTTTCGCTGGTTGCAGCTAGCCTCCGATCGCATGGACTCCGGGCCCATGTCGACGGCACCCCCTCGACGTTGGCGGGGATGAGCTGGTGACCGAGGTCGCGACGACTGCCGAGTGGGAAGGGATCGTGGCCGAGCCGGTGACCGGACGCGCCCCTGATCGAGGGCTCGAGGCGGTCGTGGTGGCGCTGGCCGCCGCGCTGACGGTGGCCTTCGTTCCCTGGTTGTTCATCCCGTCGTATACGCCGCGCCTCGCGCTGGTCGTCGTGTTGGGTGCAGTGGGAGCGGTCGGTGTCGTTCGCCGCGCCGTCGACGGTGACTCGGCTGCTCGAGTCGCGGCTGCATTGTGTGCGTGGATCGTGTTGTCGGCCTCGTTGAGCGGGCAAGCGATCGTCTCGCTGCTCGGCGTGTTCGGTCGCGAGTCGAGCGCGCTGATTCTGGCGGGGTCGGTGCTCGGATGGGGCGCCGCGCGCGAGATCGGATCGGCGGGCCGCGAGCGCTTCGAGCGACTGCTCCTCTGGGGCCTGCTCGCCAATGCGTTCGTCGGTCTCGCGCAGGTCGTCTTCAACATCGAAAGCGGTTCCTTCCAGCTGTATGGCGGCCGCGCCACCGGTCTGCTCGTCTCACACGTCGCGTTCGGGGCTTGCATGGCGGGCGGGGCGGCGTTGGTCGCTGCCCGGCCCGGCTCGCATCGTGATCGGCGAGCACTGGCACTGATCGCGCTGTTCGCGGCGATGGCCAACCTCTCCGGTTCCCGGCTCGCCCTGCTCGTCGGATTCCTGGCGACAGCTGGAGTCTTCGTGACCCGGAGGCCCCGACGGGATGCCGTTGCGCCGGTCCTCACGTATGTGATGGGTGCTGGGCTCTCGGTGCTCGCCGCCACATTCGTGCTCGGTGGTGAATCTGCTACCGAGCGGGCCGCAACCGCCGGCTCGGCGGGCAGGCTGGAAGCGTGGGGCTACGGACTGCGGGCCACGCTCGACCGGCCATTGCTCGGGTGGGGCCCGGGGCGTTTTCGTGCCGCCGTGCAAGGCAGGTTCTCCGCTGAGTTCACCGGGACGCACGCCGGCAACGAGCTGACCCAGATCTGGTGGGACGCCCACAACATCGTCGTCAACACTGCGGCAACACTCGGTGTCGTCGGCCTCGCGCTCGCGGTGGTGTTCGGGTTCCTGGTCGTTCGTCGGGCGCGGGGGCCGCTCGCATGGTTCGCCGGCATCGTCGCAACATCGTGGCTGCTGCAGCCGGCGGGTCTGGCAACGCTGCCATTGGTGCTGTTCAGCCTCGGAGCGGCGTCGATCCGACCGGCGTGCCCGCTATCGAGTGATGATTCGGTCGCGAGCGAATCGACCGCTCGCGCCGAAGCAACTCGACTCGCCTTGCTGTTCGGAGTGGCGCTCTCGTTGCTCGTCGTCCTTGCAGATGTGCAGGTCAAGGCGGCAGTCGAATCGCGGTCGGCCGACTCGCTCGCCGCCGCGGCAGATCGGGTGCCCTGGGACCCGGTCGTCGCAGATCTGGCCGCCGAGGCGCAGGTCGCCTACGGCTCCGGACCAGGGGCAATCGAGGCGGCAATCCTCTGGGAGCAGGCCGCGATCGATCGTGAACCCGACCGGCCGTACTACCGCAACCGGCTGGCGCAGTTGCAGCTCGCGGCCGGCCAGACCGCGACAGCTCGCCGGACGCTCGACAGTGCGCTCGCCTTGCAGCCTTGGAACACGCGGTCGTGGGCGCTGCTGGGTGTCGCAGCGGCTCGGTCGGAAGACGAGCAATTGCAGAACCGGGTCGCAGCAGCCCGGTGCGCGATCGAGCCGACGACGTGCGAACCCGGTGCCTAGCCGCCGTATAGCCGTGTCTGACCGGTCCTGAGTACCCGTGCGAACTTCAACTACCGTCGCGTCAGTGGTTACGCAGATCGGTCACGACTTGCCAATGGCGCCACCGGATCAGGGGAGTGTCGCGCGTACTGACCGGACGATGACAGCGGAGCCAGCGAATGCTGACCGAGGGGGCCGCTCGGGCGAACGGCGGAGGGAGTGATGACAGAGTGACCGACGTTGCGACACCGGACGTCGAAACGATCTCTAATGAGACCGTCAACCGTTCGTTCGGCCTGGTCGAGCTGGCTGCAGCGGCTATCGTGATGTCGGCCATCGTGGCGTTCGCTCCGGTGTCGCTGTCGAGCTGGTGGGTGCCGCGGATGACGATCACCCTGCTGACATTGCCCTTGGGAATCTGGTTGCTCGTTCGCTTGGTGATCGGGGCCAATCGGTCCGCCGTGATAGCGATCGCATACGTGCTCTGGGCAGCGTTCACGTCGCTGCTCTCCACCGCTCCTGGTGTCGGGATTCTCGGCGTTGTGGACCGGCCCTCGAGTGTCTTGTTCATGTGCTCGGCGGCCGGCGCATGGGCGATCGGGCGGAATCTGAATCGACAAGGTCGAGCGGCGCTTCCCTGGTTCGTCGTCGGGTGCGCGGGCGTGAGCGCGCTGGTGGCACTGCTTCAACTGTTTGCGCAACCGACGGGCCTCGCGCTCGGGCTCCATCGCGGTCGGCCTCCCGGGCTTGCGGCGTTTGCGCCCTACTTCGGGGCGCACGCCGCCGCCAGCGCTTCGTTCTTCGCCTATCGCGTGTACAAGTACCGATCTGGCATGGGGCTGGCCGGTTTCGTGGTCAGCTCGTTCTTCGTAGCGCTGAGTGGATCGCGAGTCGCGCTGCTTGCGACGGTGATCGTGTCGGCTGTCGCGTGGGCCCGCAGCCGTCGGGCCACTGCCGGCGGTTTGATACCGATCGTGATCGTGACATCGGTTGCGGCCAGCGTGTTGTCAGAGGTGTTCGGCTCGGGTCAGAGCGCGGTGGACCGGCTGGGTGGCGAGGGCATCGGAGATCGACTCCAAGTCTGGTCGTTCGGATTGCGTGGTTGGCTCGAACACCCGATTCAGGGATGGGGCGTCGGCCAGTTCCGACCTGCGACCCAGGCGCAGTTCCCTGACCGCTGGGTCGAACGCTTCCCGAGCGATATCGACGGTGTCTGGCGAGATGCCCACAACATCTTGGTCGAGCATCTCGTCGGTGTCGGAATCGTCGGCCTCGCGCTGTTGATCTGGTTCGTCGTCGCCGAGGCGCGCCGAGCGAGCGGGCCGTGTGCGTGGATGTGCGGTGCCATTGCGCTCGGCTGGTTGGTGGAAGCGTACGGGCCTCAGACGTATGCCCTCGCTGCGCTGTTGTTGGGGGCAGCTTCCGGCCCTGCTGCCCGCGGCCGGGAGTTGGGAATGAACCGTCGCGCTGATTGGGTCGCTGCCGCCGTGGGCGTTTCGCTCGCGACCTCGTTCGTCCTCGCGACGGCGTCGGTCAGCAGGCCGCTCGAATCGCCGCGCCGTGACGACCTGAGCGGTGTAGAAATCTGGTTCCGGTTCGATCCCAGGGTCGACGAGGCGATGGCGGCTCGCAATTTCAACCTCGTGCGGCACACCGGCGACGATCCGTCACGGGTCGGCCTCCTGTGGCTGCAACGGGCCGCGGAGGACGAGCCCGGCTTCACCCATTGGTGGACCCTCGTCGGCCTCTGGAGTCTCCGGATCGATGATCTGGAAGGGGCAGCAGCTGCCGCAGCTCGGGGTCTCGATCTTCAGCCGAATCATCCGTTGTCCATGCAGATCATGGAGTTCGTTGCGACCGAATCTGGCGACGAGCGGCTTGCTGTCGACCTTCGTGAACGGTTGTGTCGCGTCGGCATCGGGGACGCGTGCGACGATCGCTGACGGGTCGGCTGTGGAAGGTGTCGTGTGCGTCGATCCGACGCTGCGACGTTCTCGAGATCTCGAGCACGGACTCGTGATCGTCCTTTGAACAAGAAGCTGCCCGTCTTCGCCGATCAGGCATTGTCGAGCGCGACGAACTTCGGCGCGTCGGCCCTGGTTGCCGGGCTTCTCACGGCCCCGGACTTCGGTGCGTACGCACTTGCCTTCACGTTCTACTTGATCGCACTGGGGTTGTCGCGTTCGTGGACGAGCGATCCTCTGTTGGTGCTGTGGTCCGCATCTTCTGACCGGGCGTTGTCAGAACGGGCTGTGGCCCGTGCGGCTCTAGTCGCCGCCGCTTTGGGGGCTGCGTTCGCGCTCGTGGCGATGGTGATCGGACTGGTGGTTCGCGGTTCATCGGGCGAGGCGATGCTCGTTCTGGCGGTGTTGCTTCCGTTCGCCCTGGTGCAAGACGTGTGGCGGTTTGGTCTCGTGATGCTCGAGCGACCATGGGGTGCCTGTGTGAGCGATTTGATCTGGTTGGTGGTGGCGATCGGGTCGATCATGAGCTTGCGTCTTGCGGATAACCGAAGTCTGCCATTGGCGATGGCCGCCTGGATGGTAGGCGCCGTTCCTGGCGCGCTCATCGGCTTCCGCCAGGTCTCGTCCACGTGGCATCGACCTAGGGTGATCCGATGGTTGTCCGAGGTCGGGGGGTTGTCGCGTTCGATCTCTGCAGAGTTCATGGTGCTCACCGTCTCGGGGTATCTGATGGTCGTGGTGCTCGCGGGTCTGGGAAGTCTCGATGACGCCGCGGCTGTCAGGGCGGCGCAGATCATCATGGGTCCGGTCACGGTGGTCTTTGCTGGGGCTGCCATGTACGTGATACCCGAGATGGCCCGTGCGTCGCTCGGCGGGGGCCGGCGCACGTATCGCATCGGCCAGATCCAGTCCGTCCTACTCGCAGCGTTGGCGGCGGGGTGGCTCCTCGCCGCACTCCTGATTCCTGACTTCATCGGCGAGCGGGTCTTCGGTGCCTCATGGGCTGGTGCCAGCGATGTCCTGTTCGTGGTCGGGCTGGCCTACGTCGGGAACGCCGCGACGACAGGGGCCGTCAGTGGTCTACGAGCGATGGGTTGGGCACGACTGAGCCTGCGCTTGCGACTCGTTGCGGCGGCGCTGATCATCGCGGGCACTGCGGCCGGTTCCTTCCACTCGATCCCAGAGGGCGCGCTCGCAGGATTTGCCGCTGGATCGTGCTTGGCCGTAGCTACCTGGTGGGCGGGCTTCCGGTCGCGCTACCGCGAGCGGTTGATCGCCGCGATCGAAGGAGCGCTCTGACGCCGGGTGTCAGGTGCCGAACGGCATCGACTCGAAGATCGCTCGACCAGCCGTCGCCCGCGCTCCAAGTTCTTGAGCCACGCCGACCCAGTCGAGGTCGTCGCTCGCCTCGAGAAGTTCACCGATTCGGGGCACCCCCTTCCAGATGTCGGCGGTGACGTTCTCCAATCCGAGCGATACGGCAAGGGAACTCATCTTGCCGCCGCGCCCGCTGTAGTCGAGCGCCACCGTGGGCGTTCCGGCAGCTGCGCTCAGCACGAACGCGTGATAGCGACCAGCGATGACCGCGTGTGAAGCAGCGAACACGGCGCACGTTTCCGTCAGTGTCGTGCGACGCCATGAGAATCGGACCTTGTCGGTGTGCTCGGCGACATCCCGAAGCAGCCATCGGTCATCGCCACCGACGTGGTACGTGTGCATCGGCACGGCGACGAAATCTCGATCTGTTCGATCGATGGCGTCAGCCAATTCCCGTGCGAATGTCCAGGTGGTGCTGGGCGTATGTCCCGACGCGTAGAGCGGGTCGGGAAGGCGAACTGCGAGTGCCACCCGCTCAGTCGTTGGTGCGTTCGGTGCGCCGGTGGCGACGTGCCACAGTGCCGGGTCGTGAATCAGTCTCGAGTCGCCGAAACCGAGATCATGCGCGGCCTGCACGCTGGGTTCGTCACGGAGGCCGACGAAGTCGGCGGCTTCCAGCATGTTCCTGATGCTCGATGCTGCCCATCGGCCCGAGATGGGGCCGATCCCACACCCCACGATCGCGGTCCGGGCCCCTGATCGGTGGGCATCGACGAACAGGCGTTCCAGCTCTTTGAGTGGTCGGATCGACATCAAGGGGCCGCCGCCGATCAGCGCGTTTCTGACCCGTCCCGTCCGGATTGCCTCCCGTGCCGACTCGATCGTGATCGCCGACCAGTTTGGTCGTTCGATGGCTCGCAGCGACTCTTCGGTGACGAAGCACTCCGTTGACGCGACGGCGACGTTGGCACCGATCGGAAGCACGTGTTTCAGCGCTCTTGCGATCCCCGCGAGGATTGCTTGATCGCCGATGGTCTCGGTGCCCCACCAGCCCAGAATCAGTGCGTCGATCGGTGGCGCGTCCTGAACCCCTTGGCGCCTGGTCGGACGGACCCGTGCTCGCGCGTCGTCGACCGCCGCGGCTGCGTTGAGAACGAGACGTCGGGTGCCGGGTCGCCGCAGCAGGTCGGCACGGCCACGCTCGACGACCGCTGCGACGCCCGAGGCTTCGGCCGCCACAGCGAGCGTTGCGCCACGGCTCCGAGGGCCGCGGTAGTCGTGCACGCACCCGTCGCATTCGGTGGTGAAGACCCGTTCGAGTTCGTCATCCGCCGAGAAGTAGCTGTCCTCACACGTGTCCGGATTCGCCGGCCCGATGCTGTCTCCGACGACCGGGCACAACGCAAGCTGACGTCGCGAGGTCAATGTGACGGCGCGGCCCTGGAAGTCGCACCCCACCGCTCTCGGCGCGCCGTAGGCGATCTGGTGCATGATGCTTCGATAAATGCGCCGCTCGTCGGCATTGCCGGCTGTCGATGCGAGGTCACTCAAGAACCGGAGCAGGTGGTCGGTCTCGACGTCGTCGAGTGCGAACGGGCCGCCGGGCCCGATGTAGAGGCGCCGATGCGGGACACCGACGCGAAAGTTCACGGGAAGCTCGCGACGACCGAGTTGATATCGAAGTTCCTCGATCTCGAGCACGTTGTCCGTGACGATTGTCGAGCCGATCCTGAGATGGTCGGCGAGCTTCTCGGCACGAATCGTGTCGATCACTTCGAGCGCAGAGGCGAAGTTGCCCACCTTGCCGCGGACACGGTCGTGGGCGTCTCCCCAACCGTCCAGTGACACCATGATGTCGAGCCCGACGTTCGTTCCCACCAACGCTGCCCTGACGTCT
Source organism: uncultured Acidimicrobiaceae bacterium (assembly GCA_963701575.1). Classification (GTDB taxonomy): domain Bacteria; phylum Actinomycetota; class Acidimicrobiia; order Acidimicrobiales; family Ilumatobacteraceae; genus Ilumatobacter. Next base: position 182,488 of record CAVPAQ010000018.1, on the reverse strand, counting down.
CTGATGCGTCGCAGGACCGTCGGCGGATGGAGCGCGTTGGTGATGATCGCGATCTTCTGGAGCTTCTCGAGTCGCTCGGCGAGCACCGCCGCCAACGCCCCGAGATCCTTCCTGAGGGTCGGTTCGCCTCCGTTGAGCCCGACCGTACGGACATCGGAGAAGAGATCGTTGTGAAGGAGCAGGTGGAGTTCGTCGGGCGTGATCGGTGACCTTTCGCTCTGTTGCCAGATGTTGCACATCTGACAAGCGCTGTTGCAGACGTCATTCACGGGGAACTGGATGCTGATCGGCTTGCGCAGCGTTCCGACCCCTCGCTGGCCGGCGATGAGGTCCGAAAGGATGCGCCGGCCAGCGGCACCGATCGAAAGGCCGCGGGTGTCAATCACCTGTGCCTCCGATGTGTGGGTTGCCTGCAATCGCCGAGTCTCGTGCGATGGCGAGCCCGTGGCGACGCGTCGGGTTCGAGAGCCGCTGATAAATCACATCGAGCGGTACGTGTTGTTCCGCTCGTCGCTTGGCGACCGACAATGCTCCGCGGCCACGGCGCTCGAGTTCGGCCGCGTCCGCGCACGCGATCGCGAGGCCCGCGGCCAGATCCTCCGGCGTCGCGTCGACGAGCCAACCAGAGTCACCATCGAGGTAGTGCGCGAGCGCACCGCGACGTGTCGCGAGGATCGGACGGCCGTGTTCGAGCGCCGAGATCGCGGTCAGCGGGTCGGGCTCTGGCCAGAGCGACGGAACGACCACCAGCGCCGATCGGTCGAGGAGATCAGCGATCTCTGACTGCGCGAGCATCCCGAGATATCTCGCTGTCGGGTGGTCGTCGCAGAACCGCTCGACGACCTCCTGAAGCGGCCCAGCGCCGGCGATCGCCAGTGTGCGTCCGGTGTTTGGGCCCACGCGCGCCCAGGCGTCGAGGAGCAGCGCGATGCCCTTCTCCGGCGTGAGCCTCCCGATGTAGGCCACGAGGTCGCCCAATGCAGCGACTGGTTTCGCGCCGGACGTTCGATTCGGGCGCAGCAGGATCCGGTCGGAAGCGATACCCGCGGAGCGGAGTTCGTCGACCACATCGGGCCCGACCGCCAGATACAGATCCACGAGGTCCCAGGTCGATCGGTGAGTGGCGAGGCTCAGCGCCACCGCTGCCGAGGCCGGCCGCGAGGCCCGATAGCAGCCGTACCGAATGGACGGCGTCGGTAGGCGTCTCCCGATGCACTGGGTGCATGGTTCGCCGTCGCGGAACTGGATCCCGCTCGCGCACGAATGGCGATAGTTGTGCACGGTCTGGATCACCTTCGATCCGTGCCGACGCGCCAGGCGCACCACGTATGGAGAGATCAGGGGATAGACGTTGTGGAGGTGCACGACGTCAGGGTCGAATTCGGTGAGGGCCGTTCGAAACCTCTTCGCCTCGGCACGGGAATACGTCGGACGGAATGGCAGCAAGACCCGCTCGCCGGTCGACATCTTCTCGATGTCGTCGCTGTTGCGGAAGTAGGTCGCGACGTCCACCCCAGCCGCTCGCAGCCACTCCACGTCGTCGTCGACGACTCGGTTCTCCCCGGACGGCTGGGTGGATGCGTATCTGTTGTGAACGATGAGCGCTCTCATGTCACGGCGTCCCACGGGATCGCCAGAGCAGGCGCAGGAATTTCGCGTTGTACACGAGGTAGCGCTTCCACAATCGGCGCGGTTCGGTGACCAGCCGGAACAGCCACTCGAGTCCCAGCTTCATCATCCAGCGCGGCGCCTGCGTCTTGGTCTCGGCAATGAAGTCGAAGGCCGCCCCGATCGCCACGAAGGTCGCGTCACCCATCGCCGCCATCCTGTGGACGAGCAGGTCCTGTTTGGGCGTGCCCATCCCCACCCACACGACGGTCGCACCCGCCGCCAGCACGCGATCCACAGAGGCGCGGAGCTCGTCGTGGGACAGGTCGCGAAACGGTGGAGACTCCGAACCGACGATGTCGGCCCCCGGCCACCGCCGGGCGATCGCGGTCTGCAAGGCGGCGAGCACGTCTGGCGTGCTGCCGAACAGGTAGTGCTTGGTGCCGACTCGTCGGCCGCGATCGAGCACCGCCTCCATCAGATCGGGGCCGTACACGCGCTCGGCGTCCGGGTGACCGTGTCTCTTGGCCCACCAGACAAGGGGCGTTCCGTCGGGCAGGTTCGCCGTGTCGGCCGCAAGCGCCTCGGCGACCTCATCATCCTCTTCGGCGAGCGCGACCGTGTACGCGTTGCACAGATGTACGCCACCTCGAAGCTCGCCGGCTGCGATGGTCGTCGCGGTTTCCTGGAGTGTGACGAAATCGATTGTTACGGGCCCGAGACGTAGCTGCGGAGGTGATCCAGAACTCAGCATCTCGACTTGACCGTAGTGCGACGGCCCGCCCGTTGCAGTGCTTGCAGGGGTCAGGCAGCGCCCTGCACGTGTGCGCCGGTCCACCGAGGAATCTGGTCGAGTGACTCGAGTTCCTCGAGCCGGGTCATGGCGAGCATGGTGCGATAGACGATCCAGAGGTCCAGCCGAAGGGTGTGATGATCGACGTAGTGACGGTCCCAATCCTCCGTCTCGCCGATCAAGCGGCGGGAGTCCTTCGACACTTGCCAGAGCCCGGTCAGGCCGGGACGTATCGACAACCGATGGGCCACGAAGTCGGGGTCGAACGAGGCACTGAGCGTCGGCATCTCGGGACGTGGCCCGACCAAGCTCATCGTGCCGCCGATCACGTGCCACAACTGCGGCAGTTCGTCGAGGTGGCGGCGCCGCAACAGCCTCGAGAACTTTGGCAACTCGAGCGAGCGGAGCTGATACTTGTCAGCCGTGTCGGGCGCGAATCGTGGCAAGGTGCGGATCTTCCAGAACCGGAACGTTGCGGCGCCCCTGCCGAGTCGAGGCTGGGTGAAGATGGGCGAGTGGCGAAAGTGGATGGTCGAGAGGGCACCGAGGGCGCACGTGACCGGGAGCGTGACGAGGGCCGCTGGGACCGCGATGACCAGATCGAACAGGCGCTTGCGGATTGGAGTTCGGCGCACCGCGACCTCGATCGGGGCGGACACGACGTCGATGTCGTCGATCGTCTGTCGAAGCTGCCATTCGTCGAGGTGGTTCAGGGTGCCTGTCATCGCTGAGTCCTGTGGTTGAGAATCTGGTTGGTGTGGTCCTTACTCTTCGGCAAACTTTGAGCTGACTTGAGGCGGTTGGCTGGGGAATGGCCCGAGATGCTGGTGATCAGCCCCTGACGCCCCCAATTTACTGCAAAGCCACTGCTCCTACTTCGTCGTCCTCGCCCTGTTTCTTGACGGTATCTAGATGTTTGGGAAGACCCTTGCGCCGATAACGTGCGGATTACTACAATGACTTTGCATATTCTTGACGCAAGGAACCTTCCTCTCATGCACACCGGCGGAAACCAGACGGACCAGCAAGGCGACGGCGGATTCACGCTGATCGAGCTCCTGCTCGTGACGGTGGTGTTGGCGATCCTGGCGGTCGTCGTGGTCGCCTCGATCGGTGGGGTCACGGGCGACGCCGAGTCGGCGAGCTGCAAGTCGGACGGCACGACGCTGATCACTGCGGTCGAGGCGTTTTTCGCCCAACGCGATGCGGTGGTGATTCCCTCGGCCGACGCCAGCCCCGACGGCTACGAAAAGACCCTCGTCGCCGAGGGGTTCCTGCGGAGACCCTCGAAATATCACGACCTCGACTCGATCGGGCACCTCGTCGCCGTGTCCGGCTCACAGTGCACGGTCTGAATCATGATTGCCGAACCTCATGACGTGGCCGATGCATCCGATGCATCCGATGCATCCGATGCGACCGACGCTGATCCGACGGCCGGCGCTCCATACCTGCCCCCGGCGGTGCGCCCGACGCCGGCGCAACCGCTCGTGTCCGCCGTCTCGGCGCCGGCGCTGACCGGCGAACTGCACACGAGCCCGACATCGCGTGGTCCCGTCGTTTCCGATGCTCCCCCGGCGATCGCATTCGATGCCAAGGCGATGGTCGCAGCACAGAAGCACTTCACGGCGAGCCCCGTCTACGGAGCGATCCCGAAGCCCACGGCCGAGAGCCTGGCCGCGGCCGAAGCGCTCCGGACGGAGGCGAGGCGGATCCGCAGACGCAACAAGACCCTCGGATGGTCGATCGCTGTCGCGTTGATCGGTGGCTTCAGCGCTGCCGGTCTGCTGGCGTTCCGTGCCTACCAAAGCGATCAGGACCGCGACGCGGCTGCGCGCGCCGAACGTGCCGCGGCGCGCGACGCCGCGGAGCAGGCCGGCGAGCTTCCTGGTGCATTGACTCCGCTCGGCGCTCAGGATCAGGTCGTCGACCTGCTCGGCGACCTGAATTCGGGTGGCGCTGCGCCCAGTGCCGGTGGCCTGCTCGATGCCGTCGGCGACGCCCGACGGGCCGTCGACGACATCGAGCAGAAGCCGATCGACGAGGCCGGATCCGATGGTTCCGCAACCGATGACTCCGCTTCGGCGTCCACCGTCCTCGCAGTTGTCGACGTCGCACTGGTGGAGCCGATCATGCTCCGAGGTTTCCGTCTCGACGATCTCGACGGCTTCGAGCGGTACGTGATCGACGCCCGGCGGTGGGCCGCCGACAGTCCGGTGACCTATTCCAAGTTCGTTGCAGCCATGCAGCAGCTGCCGCAAAGCGAAGCCGAATCGACCGCGTTCGCCGTGCTCCCACCCCTCCAGGCCACCGAGATCGGCCTCGCCGTGCGGCACGACCACTCACGAGTCGACGAGGCGGTCATCGTGAGCACGAATCCCGAGATCCACGTCATCACCACCCCCTGAGTTGCGGGCGGTCAGTAGTCGGCGGCCAGGCGCAGTACCTCGTCCTCGTCGAACGCGCCCTGCCAGCCCTGGAGCACCTCGCCCTCCGGGCTCAGCAATGCTGCCGCGGGTTGGCTGCGGATACCGAACACCTGCCAGGAGATGAACGTCTCGTCCCAATACATCGGGAAGCTGACGGTGCCGCCCTGCTCGATGAAATCGATCGCCAGGTCGGTGTTGTCCTGGGTGCCGAGACCGATCACGTTCACTTCGTCGCCGTGCTCTCGAGCGAACTGCTCGACGCCGGGGGCTTCCCGGCGGCAGACGGGTCAATGGGGGGCCCAGAACCACACGAGCAACGGCTTGTCGGACGGCAGCTCGTTCTTCAGTTGCGTCCATCCGCCCTCGCCGTTGAGCCGACGCACCGCGATCTCGGGCAATGGACTCGACGCTGCGGACTCGGCGCTGACCGCCAGTTGGGGGACAGGACCCGGCGCCGGCTCGGGAAGTGTCAACCCATCCGGCAGGTTCGAGCCGCCACCACACGCGACCAGCAGCAGCGCGCCGGCTGCGAGGGCGACGCCGATCACACGTGACTTCATGCGGGTTGAACCCCCGATGAGGCGTGACCATTCCCATCGAGTTCCACGAGTTGCCGTCTCGACCGTGCCGTCCGGACCGGCGCCATCCGGACCGGTGCTGTCCTGACCGGTGCTGTCCTGACCGGTGCTGTCCTGACCGGTGCTGTCCTGACCGGCGCCATCCGGACCGGTGTTGTCCGGATCCAGTTCGACGCGTGTCTGGGATTCGTCTGGGGGTCTCACACACAGCGACGGGCATCGCGCCCGCTGTCGAAGGTGCCCGGAAAGCTTGGCGGCCTCTTGATACCCAATCGTGTCAAGTTCATGCAAAATGTGTGTGGAAGGCGCAAGGTCGCTCGAGTTGACGGAAGGAGAACATCTCATGGAATCGACGACGTCTGAGCGGATACGGCAGCAATCATCGAATCGTTCGACCGTGTCGTGCGACGACGGGTTCACGCTGATCGAGATGCTGATGATCATCACCATCATCGGCGTGCTCGCCACCGTGGTCGTGATGTCGGTCAGCGGCATCACGGCGGAATCCGCTGACGCCAGTTGTCGGACCGACGGACGCCAGCTCCAGGTCGCCGCCGAGGCGTTCGTCGCCCAGACCGGCTTGCGACAGATCGCCGCAACCGGCACTGACCACGACCGATTCGAGCGCACGCTCGCGGAGAGCGGATTCCTCCATGCACCCAGTCCGTACCATGATCTCGACGCCCAGGGCGTCGTCGTCGCCGAGGAGAACTCGCCATGTTGAGGCTGTTCAAGCGACGGTCCGCTCGCTCGCCCCGGATCGATGCCGATCCGTCGGCCACACAAGCTGATCTCCAGATCCGCAACCTGCTCGACGACCCGAACCTGAGATTCGCGATGGGTCTCGATTCGGAGGCGTCCGCGAAGGCTGATCTGCCCGAGCTCGAACACGCCGCCGCGTGACGGCGCGCTCGCGTCAAGCGGCGCAGGCTGGGACCTGTGGGCCGCTACTGGCTCGCCGCGAGGTCGAGCACCTCGTCGACCGGGAACATCCCCAGCCACGCCCCGAGCATCTCACCGGTGGGTGACAACAGCGCCGCGGCCGGTTGGCTGTTGACACCGAACGCGATCCACGACTCGAACGTCTCGTCCCAGTACATCGGGAAGGAGTAGGTCTCGCGCGACTCGACGAAATCGATCGCGTACTCTCCGTCGTCTTGTGTGCCCAAGCCGATCAGGCGGACCTGGTCTGCGTGTTCTCGAGCGAACTGCTCGACCGCGGGGGCTTCCCGTCGGCACGACGGTCAATGTGGAGCCCAGAACCACACGAGCAACGGTCGGTCACTCGGCAGCTCGTTGCGAAGGTTCACCCAGCCCCCGTTGCAGTTGATGCGGCGCACGGCGAGGTCGGGGAGGGGGGAGTTCGCCGAATCGGCCCGCCGCTCGAGCACCGGCGCCGGCCCCTCTGCGGATTCGGTCGGGGTTGCGCTGTTGTCGGCCGAGCATCCGTCGTCGGGCCACAAAATCGCGGGCTCCGCGCCCGGTGAGGTCGCAACCGGCTCGTCGGGCATGTCGGAATCCGCGGACGGTTCGGATGTCACCGGCTCGTCGGGCGTGTCGGAATCCACGAACGTTCGGATGTCACCGGCTCGTCGGGGGCCGCGCTGCCGGGCCGGGGCCGGCGCGTCGGTCGTCGACACGACCACGGTGGAGGAATCGGATGGTGGGGCGACGGCGGAGCCACCGGTGTCCGCGCCTGTCGATCCGCAGGCTGCCAGCAACGTTGCTGCGACAGCCGCGGCGGCGAAGTAACCCGGAGCCCGCATCGCTCCAATTTGTCAGCAGCGACGGTCGATCACAGGTCGTTTCGCAATTGTTCACGATCGCCCGCCCCGTCCCCGTCGCGCGCGGCAGCTCGGCCCGATCGCTGGTCAGCCGCCGGCCGTGGCGGGAAGGGCCACGCGGCTGGCTGTGATCAGCGACTGCCAGGCCTCGTCGTCGTCGTACCCGAGCGCCCACAGCGCCACGCCGCCCCAGCCGGCACGGCGGGCGATCTCTACACGGGATGCGATGCCCTCGGCGTCGACCCAGTGGACCTTGCGATTCTGGACGCACGTCGTGACGCCGTCGTCCACCGTGAGCGAGTACGTGAACGTCCACTCGCCGGTCGCAGCATCGAACGCCGGGATGCCGTTGCGTCGAGTCGCCAGTTCGTCGACCGTCCGGGCGGTGACGCCGGTGCGGCCCTCGGCAGTGGCCGGGCAGTTGCCGGTGGTCGACACGACCCAGTTCGTCCCATACGACGGCACGCCGAGCACGAGCTTGTCGTGGTATTGCTCGGGCACAGCGAGCGACGTGCCCTCGACCGCCTCGCGCACCCACCCGAGCGGCGCGATCGGGCCGGGCTCGGCGACCGAGAAGTCGTAGGCCATGATGCGAATTGCGTCGACGTGTTCGGCGATCGCACCGTGGTCGTACACCCAGTACCCACGGTCGCCGGTGGTCGCCACGTCGTAGACCGGCGGAATGCTGACGGTCAACGTCCGCCCGTCGCGATGCAGCCCCGTGGCCAACTCGACGATGAACGCCACCCAGTTCGGGCTGGTCGCGTCCCACGTCGCGGCGCCGTCGGCGAACGCGAACTGTTCGTAGTCGAGATCGATGCCGTCGGCGTCGAGGCTGTCGGCGAATGCGAGAATCGCTGCGACATGGCTCGATCGTGTGGCGGGGTCGGCAAGGATCGTTGCCATCGCACCGGCGGGCATCTCGTCTCGGATCGACGGCACGACATCGGCCCGTGCGTCCCTGGCGCGATCCACGAAGCTTTGCGCCAGCTCGGCCGGAACGTTCTCGTCGACCCTGATGTCCGATACCCCTCGGGCTCCGAACCAGAACGGCGAGACCTCGCGAATGTCGGGGAGTCGGGACTCGGCATCGAGCAGTGTGTCGGCGAGAGTCCAGTACGGCGCCCAGACGTCGACCGGAACGGCGCCGGGCGGGAGCGCGGGCCGGTCGTTCCCGCCGCGGGTCACGGCGAAGCCGATCACCAGTGCGACGATCGTCACGACCGCCAACGCCAGCAATCGACGGCGATCGATCTGGATGCTGCTCGTGCGAGCCGGCGTGACGTCGGCGTCGAGCAGTTCGGCGAGGTCGTCGATCCGAACGGGCTCCAGCGATTCGACGAGCCGCAATCCGGGCGCTGCGCCGAGCTCCTTGACGTTCGGCACACCGAGCACTCGGCATCCCGCTCGCAACGCCGAGCGGACTCCGGTGGGGGAGTCCTCGATCGCAACGCAGTCCCGTGGGTCGGCGCCGCATGCAGCGGCACCCCGCAGGTACGGCTCGGGGTCGGGCTTGCCCTTGCCGAGGGGTATCTCATCGCCCACGATCGTGGCAACGAATGACCCGTCGGGCAACGCAGCCATGACCGGATCGACGAACCTTCGCCACGACATCGTGACCAGCGCGCATGGCACGCCTGCGTCGTTGAGGTCAGCCAACAGTTCGCGGGCGCCAGGCCGCCAGGGGATGCGGCGGTGCAGCCGGGCGATGACGCCGTCGAGCAACCGATTCACGATCTCCTCGGCGGGCAGATCGACATGGCCGTGTTCCTGCATGTACGCCGCCGAGTCGAGCAGGTCGAACCCGACCATCGCGTGTGCATGATGGTCGGGCCACTCGTATCCGAACTCCTCGACGAGGTCGCGTTCGGATGCGAACCAATAGGGTTCGGTGTCGACGAGCGTGCCGTCCATGTCCCACAGCACCGCGGCGGGAAGGCGCGCAGATGTCGGTGCGTCGTCCGGACTCACTCCTGGACGAGTTCGATCAGGGTTCCGAAACTGCCCTTCGGGTGCACGAACGCAACGGTGGTGCCGCGGCTTCCCGGGCGGGGCGCGTGGTCGATGGGTGTCGCCCCTGCCGCGACCATGGCCTCGAGTGCGGCGGCGCAGTCGTCGACGCGGTAGCCCACGTGGTGCAGCCCTTCGCCGCGCTTCTCGATCGACTTGGCGATCGGGGAGTCGGGGCGCGTGGCTGCCGTGAGTTGGATGTAGCTGTCGGCGACCTTCACGAGCGCTTCCTCGACACCGTCGCTCTCGACGATCTCGCGGTGATGCACCTCGGCGCCGAACGCACGTTGGTAGTAATCGATCGCCGCGTCGAGGTCTCGAACTGCGATGGCGATGTGGTCGATCTCGGTCAGGATCATGCCCCCATTCTGCCGCCCCCAACCCCGTTCTGGTCATCAAGTGGCCGACACGGTGCCGCCGCTTCGCGACCAGAACGGGGTTGAGTCAGGGCTTGGTGCGGTAGCGGGTGATCTTGTCCTCGCCGATTCGTTCACGTTTCTCGGGGTCGTCGATGCCGAGGCCCTCTTCGGGCGCCAGGCACAGCACGCCGAGCTTGCCCTCGGCCTTGTTGTGGTGTACTGCGAGCGCTGCGTCACCGACTTGGTCGAGCGAGTAGACGTCGCTCATGATCGGGTGGATCTTGCCTTGATCGATCAGCTTGTTGGCCGCCCACGCCTCTTGGTAATTGGCGAAGTGCGACGAGAGCAGGCGCTTGAGCTTCATCCAGAAGTGACGGTTGTCGAACTCGACCATGTAGCCCGACGTCGCCGCGCAGGTGACGACGGTGCCGCCCCGCCGGACGGCGAAGATCGATGCCCCCATCGTGGAACGCCCGGGGTGCTCGAACACGATGTCGGGGTCCTCGCCGACCAATTCGCGGATCTTCTTGCCGAACCGGCGCCACTCGCTCTCGTCCTGGGTGTGCTCGTCGCTCCAGAATTGGTAGCCCTCGGCCCGCCGGTCGATGACCGCCTCGCAGCCCATCGCGTTCAACAGTGCCGCGCGCTCGGGCGACGACACCACGCCGACCGGCGTGCCGCCACCGTTGAGCACGTACTGGATCGCATAGCCGCCGATGCCGCCGGTGGCGCCCCACACCAGCACGGTGTCGCCCTGCTTCATACGGGCGGCGTTCTCGCCGACCAGCATGCGGTACGAGGTGGAGTTGCAGAGGGCGTTGACCGCCGCCTCCTCCCACGTGAGGTGGGTCGGTTTGGGCATCAGCTGGTTGGCCTTCACGACCGACAGGTCTGCCAGCCCCCCGTAGTTGGTCTCGAAGCCCCAGATCCGCTGGTTGGACGCCAGCATCGAATCGTTGTGAGCGCTCGGGTCCTGATCGTCGACGTGATTGCAGTGGACGGTGACGCGGTCGCCCGGCTTCCAGTTGCGAACCTCGCTGCCGACCTTGAGCACGACGCCGGAGGCGTCCGAGCCGATCACGTGGAACGGTTGGCTGTGCCGCTTGGCCGATTCGGATTCGCGGGCGAGCCGATCCAGGAACCCGAACGTCGGTAGCGGCTCGAAGATCGAGGTCCACACCGTGTTGAAGTTGATCGAGCTTGCCATCACGGCGATGTACACCTCGTCGTGCTCGAGTTCGGGGGTGGCGACGTCGCCGACGTGGATCGACTTCCTGGGGTCCTTGTCGCTCGATTCGACGCCTTCGAACATGTCGACGTCCTCGCGCCGCACGAACGCCGCGCGGAACGATTCGGGGATCGACATGCTGGCGATTTCTTCGCCGGGTGCACCGTCCTGGATGGCTGCGAGGATCTGCTTCATGCGCGCGATGTTACTGATGAGTAACCGAGGCTGACGAAACGAGAGCGCCGTGGGCCGGCCATCGCTCCCGGCCGCTTGCAAGCTGCCCGTTACCGCGCGGTACCGTTGGGTCATGTCCGGATCCGTCATCGTCGCAGGCGCTCGTACTCCCATCGGGAAGATGTCTGGCGCCCTCTCATCCCTCTCTGCCGTCGATCTCGGCGGGCTCGCGATCGCCGAGGCGCTTCGGCGCGCCGGGGTCACGCCCGACCAGGTCGACCACGTCATCGTGGGCCAGGTGCTCATGGCGGGTCAGGGCCAGGTGCCGTCCCGCCAGGCGGCCGTCAAGGCCGGTATCCCGATGAGCGTTCCATCGGTCAACATCAACAAGGTCTGCCTGTCCGGCCTCAACTCGATCTACCTCGCCGATCAGATGATCCAGTCGGGTGATGCCGACATCGTGGTCGCGGGCGGCATGGAGTCGATGACCAACGCCCCGTATCTGGCGCAGGGCGCGCGCGGTGGGTTCCGCTACGGCAATACCGAGCTCGAGGACGCCATCATCCGTGACGGCCTGTGGTGCGCGTTCGACGCCTGTCTGATGGGGCTGGGGACCGACCGGTACACCGCTGACTCGATCAGTCGTGGCGAGATGGACGAGGTGTCGGCTGCATCGCACGAGCGGGCGGCGGCCGCGATCAAGGACGGCCGATTCGACGACGAGATCATCGCGGTGTCGATTCCGCAGCGCAAGGGCGATCCCGTGCTCGTCGAGCACGACGAGGGCGTGCGTCCCGGGACCACCGCCGACAGCCTCGGCAAGCTGCGCCCAGCGTTCGATCCCGACGGCACGATCACCGCCGGCAACGCGTCCCAACTCAGTGATGGCGCATCGGCCGTGGTGGTGATGTCGAAGGCTGCCGCGGAGGCGGCCGGCGTCGATCCGCTCGGCGAGGTCGTCAGCTACGGCATGGTCGCGGGGCCCGGTAACGCCTCGCTGCTCCCGCAGCCGGCGAACGCGATCGACAAGGCTCTGTCGAAGGTAGGGATGTCGGTCGGCGATCTCGATCTGTTCGAGCTCAACGAGGCGTTCGCAGCGGTCGGCATCGCGTCGGCCCGCCAACTCGGCGTCAGCCTCGACATCGTGAACGTCAACGGTGGTGCGATCGCGCTCGGTCATCCGATCGGGATGAGCGGCAACCGTCTCGCGCTCACGATCCTCCACGAGCTGCGTCGACGCGGTGGCGGCACCGGGGCCGCCGCGCTGTGCGGCGGCGGTGGCCAAGGCGACGCGATCATCGTGCGCACACTCTGACGTCGATCGGCTTGACGTAATGTTGACTTGACATCATTCCGTTACATTCGTAATGTAATCGACATATACGGCGTGACGCTCTGCCGAGCGCACCAGTCGTAGAACGAGGCGTCATACGAACCGAGCCGGCCCGTCCGCCCGCTACCGACTCGGCCAGGATGGCGCCTCGTTCGCGTCCGGTCGCCGCGTCCGGTCGCACAGATGCCTGGCACCATTCATGTCGACTCAGTCCATCGGGCGACGGCCCTCGAGCGCCCGCCCGAGCGTGAGCTCGTCGGCGTACTCGAGGTCGCCACCGACCGGCAGGCCGGAGGCGATACGGGTGACCCGGAGCCCGAGCGGTTTGAGTGCACGCGCCAGGTACATCGCCGTGACCTCGCCCTCGGTGTTCGGGTTGGTGCACACGATGATCTCCTCGACGCCTTCGGGCCCGAGACGGTTGAGCAGCTCGCGGATCTTGAGTTGCTCGGGGCCGATACCTTCGAGCGGGCTCATCGCCCCCAGCAGCACGTGATAGCGGCCGCGAAATTCGCCGGTTCGTTCGATCGACACGATGTCGCGTGACTCCTCGACCACGCAGATGATCGACGAGTCACGCCGATCGTCGCTGCAGTAGCCGCACAGTGCGTCCTCGCTGACATTGAAGCAACGCTCACAGAACCGCACCTTGTCCTTGGCCTCGCGTATGGCATGGGCGAGACGGTTCGCGTCGTCGGCGGGCACCTTCAAGAGGTGAAAAGCGATCCGTTGGGCCGACTTGGGCCCGATGCCGGGGAGGCGCCCGAGCTCGTCGATGAGGGCCTGGACGGGTGGCGTGTATGCACTGGCCATGATCGCTCGGTCAGTCGTCGTTCATGAGTTCGGAACCCGGAAAGGCCTCGGCCAGTCGATCGATGGGCGTCTTCACCGAATCGGGCGGAGCATCGGTGAGTTCGCTGAGATCGATCTCGTGGTCGTCCTGGGGCTGTTGTGGCTCGTGCCGCTGCGGCACAAACGGCTCGTCGTCCGACGGCGCCCCCGGTCGGCCCTGGGCCTCGCTACCCGAACCGCCCGGCACCGAACGCCCCGGGGCCGAATCGGGCGGCATCGTCGGTTCGGCGGCAGCAGAACTCGGCGCAGGAGATGGAGCCGCCGCGGGGCGTGCCGGCGCATCGTGATCGTCGTGGGACCGGGCCCCGACCACGAACTCGATCGTGATCGGTGCGCCGATCGCCGTCGACAGCGCCGCTTCGACCGCGGCGCGGTGTTCGTTGCACTTGCCGCCGTGTGCTTCGTTGGGTACCGCGAACTGCCAGGTGTCGCCCACGTTCCCGATGAACGAACCGGCCGAGTAGAGCGCGCGGACGAGCGGCTTGACCTGCGACTTGACCGTCTGCTCCCAGGCGTCGACGACGGAGAGGCGCGCGCCGGTGGCCGCCGGTGACGGGCCGGCCGGTTGCGGCTCGACCGATTCTCGCTCAGGTGGTGATTCGTCGGCGGGGGTCGACAACGGGGGGTCGTCGGCGTCGGGCGATGCGGTGGCCGACGCCGCCTGCGGTTCGGGAGCCGGAGCGGTCTGCGCGGCCGCGACCGTCGGCGTCGGTCGTCGAGCCGCACCACCGAGCACCGCCCGCCCCGTGTTCGGATCGGTCGGCGGTGCGTCGGTCGCCTGCTCGGGCGCCGGGCCCGAGCTCCGCAGCAACCTCACCTTCTCCTCGAGTCGTTCGAGCCGCACCGACAGCGCATCGGGGTCGGAGCCCGCGGCGTCGTGGGTGAGCTGTACGAGCGCGACCTCGACGAGGATTCGTGGATCGGGTGCATGGCGCATGTCGACCAGCGCCGAGCCGAGTCGCTCGATCGCCCGCACGAGCCCGGCGGCGCCGAGTTGCTGAGCCTGCGCCGCGATCGCGTCGAGTCGCTCGCGGGGCAGCACCACGAGCTCGGGGGCCATCAGCGACAAGAACGCGTTGCGAAGATGACGCACGATGTCCTCGGTGACCGTGCGGGGGTCACGCCCGAGACTGACGGCGTGCCCCATCGCGGTCAGCACCCGCCCCGGATCGCGTTCGATCAGCGCCGTGAGGAACTCGTCGAGGTCGATCACATCGCCGACGTCGCCCCCGGTCGAGGCCAGCAGTTCGAGCGCCGACAGGGTGTCGCGGGCCGAGCCACCACCCTGGATGAGCGCTGCCTCGATCGCCTGAGGCGACAGATCGAGACCGGCATCCTCGGCGACCCACTTCGCGTGATCGGCCATCGTGTCGCTGGGAAGTAGATGGAACTGCAGGTGCTGCGTGCGCGATCTGATCGTGTCGCTCATCTTCTGCGGATCGGTGGTGGCCAGGACGAACACGACGTGCGGCGGCGGCTCCTCGAGCGTCTTGAGCAACGCTGCCTCCGCCGCCTTCGACAGCATGTGGACCTCGTCGAGGATGTACACCTTGTGGCGCCCGGGAGTGCCGAGCGACGCCTTTTCGACCAGGTCGCGGATGGCATCCACGCCGTTGTTCGACGCGGCATCGAGTTCGTGCACGTCGTAACTCGTGCCGCGCTCGACCGACACGCACGAGTCGCACTCGCAGCACGGCTCGCCATCGACGACGTTCTGGCAGTTGAGCACCTTGGCGAGAATTCGCGCAGACGTGGTCTTGCCCGTGCCCCGCGGCCCGGAGAAGAGATAGGCCTGCCCCTCGCGACCCGAGGCCACGGCATCGCGAAGCGCCCGCACGACGTGGTCTTGACCCTTGAGCTCACTGAACCGGCGTGGGCGGTAGCGGCGGTAGAGCGACTGGGTGGCCATCGCTGCCGAGCCTACCCACAGGGTGCGCGCCCGGGCATCGAGCGGTAACCGGGCTCGGCTGAGGCCGCATACGTCGGGAGTGTTGCGGCGGCGTTGCGAAGCGATGTCGATCATTGGGTGTGTGGCATGGCTACCGTGGACGATGTGGGCGCACGAACCTCTGTTCTCTCACGCGTCGGTTGTCGCCGACGTCGGACCTCGTCGACCACAGCGCCGACCACCTCGGCGACCCCGCCGGCGTTCTCATCGTCGCCCGCCGCGACATCCACAGCAGTGCCTGCGCGGCGTCGCCGAGGCCTCGCGTTCCTGATCGGGTTGGCCGTCGTCGCCATACCGACCGTCGCCGTCCAGGGCATCGCCGTCGCCCAGGACACCAACTCGCTGCAATCGATCGATCCCGCCGATGGTTCCTCGCTGGATGTCTCGCCGACCGTCATCACCCTGTCGTTCAACCAGGAGCTGGCCGACGACGACCAGCTCACACTGAGCCTGGCGTGCAACAACCAGATTCAGGACACGGGTATCCCCGAGGTCGACGCCGAGGGTCTGATCGTCACCGTCGCGATCAACTCGCCCGTGCCGCGCGGCAGCTGCTTCGTGTCGTGGTTCCTCAAGGACGGTCTCGGGGAAACGATCGTCGAGAGCACGTCGTCGTTCGGTGTCACGTCGGACCCGCCAGTGTCGGCGACGTCGGACGCCACCAGCACCACGGAAAGTTTCGATCGCGTCCCGGCGGTGCCTGCCACCACCAACGCGGGCACGGCAGAGGAGAACCCCGGCGGCACGGGTGGAGCCCTGTGGCTCGGCCGGATGCTGTCGACCTTGGCGATTCTCGTCGTCTTCGGGTCGTTGGCGCTGATCAGCATCGGATGGCCGGAAGGCCCGGAGTACGTCGTCACGGTTCGGTTCCTGCGCGCCGTCTGGCTGGTGGGCCTGGTCGGCACGGTGTTGTACCTGGTCGCGTTTTCGGCCGACACGGCCGGGACCTCATTCGGAGCGGCCATGAGCCCGGGCGCCTGGCTCGATCTGTACGACCAGGGCTGGTCGGGTCGCGGCGCACTGTTGCGGCTCGTGTTCGTGGCGGCCAGTGGGTGGGTGGCGATGCGTCCAGAACGGATCATCGATCCACAGAGCGCCATGCTCGCGTGGGGCATTCCGGGCACCGCGCTGGTCGCCGCGGCCCTCAGCCGCGTCGACGGTCCGGCCGCTCCGATCGGATTCCTGGTCGGTGTCGTACACCTCATCGCGGTCGCCATCTGGTTCGGTGGGGCGGCCCTGGTCGCGAGGGTGGTCCTCGCTGGGCCAGGCGAGGAAGATCTGGTCCACGCCACGCGCTCGTTCAGCCGCGTGTCGATGCCGGCCATCCTCGTCACCGCTGTCACCGGAGTGATCCAGGTGATCCGGCTCGACGGTGGTGAGCTGTTCAGCAGCAGCCACGGCAGAGTGCTGCTGTTGAAGGTGATCGCGGTCGCGGCGATGCTGGCTGTCTCGGTCGCCGTCCGCCAACAGGTGACCCTCCGGCTCGATCGCGCCCACGAGATGACGGTCCCACTCGCCGACCGATTCCGCCGCGCCTTCGGAGCCGAGGCGGCGCTCGGTGTGGTCGTCTTGGCCTTCAGCGGCTGGATGCTCACGTTGACGCCGCCTCGAGTCGATCCGTACGCGGGCGAGACCTATCTGCCGGCTCTCGAGTACAACGATCAGGCCAGCGGTCTGGCAGCCAAGGTGTTCATCGGGCCCGGCACCGTAGGGCTGAACGGCCTGAAGGTCGAGGTCGAGCAGCCGGCCGAGGGCATCACCAACCTCACGCTGCGCTTCGTGCCACCCGTCGGTTCCAACGCGTTCATCGTGCAGCAGGCCATCCCCTTGACCACGGCCGGCACGGCGATCCTCAAGACGTCAGAGGGGCTGCCGTTCGGCGTGCCGGGCACGTGGACGCTCGAGCTGTCGGCCTCGACGACGACAGGAGTACTCGAGAACGCGACCTACACGTTCGCCGTCGCCGATGCCAACGGTGAGTACGTCACGATCCCGCAACCGGTGACGGTCGCCTCGGTGCAGGTCGAGTTGATCGACCAGTCGACGACCACAGCACCTTTTGGCACGAGCCCGCCGACCGAGCCGTCGAGCACGCCGCCGTCGACTCCCGGCACGGCCGATCCGAACGGCTGATCGCAGCCCCGAGTCGGACGAACGCTCAACCCGACTCGGCGAGCAGGTCGTCGAACCGAACCGCCTCGGCGACGTCGAGCTGTTCGTAGCGACACGACTCGGGCGTGCGATCGGGGCGCCAGCGCTGGAACTTCACGCCGTGTCGGAATCGTCCACCTTCGAGCTGGCCGAAGGTCACCTCGACCACTCGTTCGACCCGAAGTGGCACGAACGACAGATCCTTGTCGACGTTCCACCGCGAGAATCCTCCTGGCATGCGCTGGTCGCCGTGCGACTGCGCCTCGGCCCACTCGCGCCACGGGTGACCGTCG
Source organism: uncultured Acidimicrobiaceae bacterium (assembly GCA_963701575.1). Lineage (GTDB taxonomy): Bacteria > Actinomycetota > Acidimicrobiia > Acidimicrobiales > Ilumatobacteraceae > Ilumatobacter. The sequence goes on along the minus strand of CAVPAQ010000018.1, from coordinate 164,948 downwards.
AGTGCATCGACGGTCAGCGGCCCCAGTTCGTCGATCAGCTCGCGTCGGAACGCGACGGTGAACGCGGCGCACACGCCGACGTGGTGGAGCCGGCCGTGGTCGTCGTACAACCCGAGCAACAGCGAACCCACACCCTCGCCGTCCTTGTGGACCCGGAAGCCGGCGACGGCACACTCGGCCGTGCGTTCGTGCTTGACCTTCATCAGGCTGCGCCTGTCGGGCGTGTAGACGCCGTCGAGCCGTTTGGCGATCACGCCGTCCAGCCCGGCCCCTTCGAAGCGCGTGAACCAGCGCTCGGCGATGGCGGGGTCGGTCGTGGCAGGCGTGAGGTGCACGGTCGCATTGGGTGCGAGGTGCTGTTCGAGCAGCTCGCGGCGTCGTGCGAACGGTGTGCTCATCAGGTCGGTGTCGTCGAGCGCGAGCAGGTCGAAGGCGACGAACGAAGCTGGGGTCTGCTCGGCGAGCATCTGTACCCGCGACGCCGCGGGGTGGATGCGCTGCTGGAGGGCGTCGAAGTCGAGGCCCTTTCCCTCGGCGTGAGCGACCACGATCTCGCCGTCGACCACAGCGCGATCCGGCAGGGCGTCGATCAACTCGGGGACCAGTTCGGGGAAGTACCGGTTGAAGGGCTTCTGGTTGCGGCTGGTGAGCTCGAGCTCGTCGCCGTCGCGGAACACGATGCAGCGGAAGCCGTCCCACTTCGGCTCGTACAGCAGACCATCGTCGGTGGGGATCGTGCGAGTCAGCTTCGCCAGCATCGGCTTGACAGGCGGCTCGACCGGCAACCGCATCAGGCGGAGCCGTCCGGGCCGCGTCGTGTGTAGTCGATCTCCCAGTTGACGGTCCAGCTGTCGCCGTCGGGCGACGACTCCCATCGCCAGTGGAACGAGTCGGGGGTGATGTTCGAGAACACCATCCGTTTGTAGAGGGCCTCCGCGTCGACCGGTGCCGGGGTCGCGAACGACGGGTCGCCGTCGACGAAGGTGCCCACGAAGTGCCAGTAGCTGCCGCCCTCGTCGACCCACGTCTGGCGCCACAGGCACAGCGCCGGATCGAACACGGACACGCTCATGCCGTGCCAGACACGCGGCGTATCCATCGCGAAGCGCTCGGTCAGGACGTGGTCGTTGAACTCGCGGGTGACCGTGTTGACCGCATGGCCGCCATCGAAGTCGCAGTCCCATGCTCCCAACCAGAAGTCGAACGAGGTCGCTCCGAGCGATGTCATGGGGCGAGGTTAGACCCCTGCCGAACACGGTGTCGCCGGACGATCCGGCACGCTGGACGTGACCCGACTTCGCCCGACCGGCCCCTTCGATGTGTGCCGGTCGATCTCTCGATCGATCTCTCAGTCGATGTCGAAGTGAACGCCCTGGGCGAGCGGGAGTTCGCGGCTGTAGTTGATCGTGTTCGTTTGCCGGCGCATGTAACCCTTCCACGCATCCGAACCCGACTCGCGACCGCCACCGGTCTCTTTCTCGCCGCCGAACGCGCCGCCGATCTCGGCACCCGAAGGACCGATGTTGACGTTGGCGATGCCGCAGTCGCTGCCGGCCGCGCTGATGAAGCGCTCGGACTCGCGCAGGTCGGTGGTGAAGATCGACGACGCCAGGCCCTGCGGGACTCCGTTGTGCAGCGCGATCGCCTCGTCGAGGTCGTCATAGGCGATCGCATACAGGATGGGAGCGAACGTTTCGGCCTGTACCACGGCGGTCTGACCGGGCATGGCCACGATCGCCGGGCGGGCATAGAACGCTTCGGGCGCTTCGTCGGTCAGCGCTCGCTCGCCACCTGCTACGCACTTGCCGCCATCTGCCGTAGCCGCGGCGATCGCCTGCTGCATGCGGTCGAACGACGGGCCATCGACGAGCGGCCCGACCAGCGTGGCGTCGGCGAGCGGGTTGCCGATCGGCAGCGACTCGTAGGCGCGGCCGATGCGATCGACCAACTCGTCGTGCACCGAGCGATGCACGATGAGCCGGCGCAGCGACGTGCATCGCTGGCCGGCGGTGCCGGCGGCCGAGAAGACGATGCCGCGCAACGCGAGGTCGAGGTCGGCCGACGGGGCGACGATGGCAGCGTTGTTGCCGCCGAGCTCGAGAATCGCCCGACCGAATCGCGCTGCGACGACGGGTGCCACCTTGCGTCCCATCGCGGTCGAACCGGTAGCCGACAGGATCGGCACACCATCGTGAGCAGCGAGCGCGGCGCCGACGTCACCGCCGCCCAGCACGACCTGCACCAAGTCGGTCGGCGCCCCGGTGTCGTCGACGGCACGCTGGAACAGCGCCACGCAGGCGAGCGCTGTGAGCGGTGTCTTGTCGCTCGGCTTCCAGATGACGGGATCGCCCGCGACGATGGCCAGCGCGGCGTTCCACGACCACACCGCCACTGGGAAGTTGAAGGCGCTGATCACACCGACGGGTCCCATCGGTTGCCAGGTCTCGAGGAGCCGGTGGCCGGGCCGCTCGGACGCGATCGTGAGACCGTGCAGCTGCCGGGACAGGCCGACGGCGAAGTCGCAGATGTCGATCATCTCCTGCACCTCGCCGAGACCCTCGGACCGGATCTTGCCGGCCTCGATCGACACCAGTTCGCCGAGTTCGGACTTGTGCTCGCGGAGCAGTTCGCCGAGTCGGCGGACGACGTTGCCGCGCACCGGCGCCGGTGTGTCGCGCCACACTGCGAATGCCGCGGTGGCGCGATCGACGGCGTCGTCGACATCGCCCGCCGCACCGGCCGAGCCGAGTAACCCTCCGGTGATCGGCGTGCGGGCGAGCTGGTCACCGTCGTGCACGGTCGCTCCACAGGCCGCCAACAGATGCGTGGCGCGTGCGGTGAGCTCGGCGTGGGTGGGAAGGACGTTCATGCGGGTGATCCCTTCGCGATCGGGGTTGTGATTCAGCGCGCGCCGCTGGTCCGAACGGCCTCGCACGCGTCGGCGATGATCGAAAGCGCTGCGTCGCACTGCTCGGTGGTGACGACCAGCGGAGGTGCGAGTCGCACCGCGCGGTGACCGCAGGTGAGCACCAGCAGTCCACGCTCGAAGCAGGCCTGCTCGACCGCATACGCGTCCTGGTGGCTGGTGAGGTCGAAACCGATCATCAGCCCACGCCCCCGAACCTCGGTGATCAGCGGCTCGCGCTGTTGCAGCTCGCGCATGCCGGCCAGCAATTGGTCGCCGCGCGCGGTGGCGTTGTCGGCGAGCTCGCGTTCGACGAGGTCGAGCGTTGTGAGCGCGGCGGCGCACGCAACCGGGTTGCCGCCGAACGTCGAGCCGTGCTTGCCGGGCGCCCATTGCATGATCTCGTCACGAGCGATCAGCGCGGCCAGCGGCAGACCGCTCGCCAAGCCCTTGCCGGCGGTGATGATGTCGGGCACCACACCGTCGTGCTCGCAGGCCCACATCGTGCCGGTTCGGCCGACGCCGGATTGCACCTCGTCCATGACCAGCAAGATGCCGTGCCGGTCGCAGAGGTCGCGCAGCGCAGCCAGCCAGCCGGCCGGGGGCACGATGTAACCGCCCTCGCCCTGCACCGGCTCGACGAAGATGGCGGCGACGTCGCCGGGCTCGGTCATGCGGCGGAACAGCACCTGCTCGATGTAGTCGGCGCCGGTGAGCTCGCCGTCGAATGCGTACGGGGCGTGATAGCTGCCCGGGGTGACGATGCCGAAACCGCTGCGGTACTTGGCCTTCGACGCGGTGAGCGACAAGCTGCCGAGCGAGCGGCCGTGGAACGCACCGTAGAAGGCGATCACGTTGGGTCGCTTGGTGAAATGCCGAGCGAGTTTGAGTGCGCCTTCCACCGCCTCGGTGCCGGAGTTGGCGAGGAAGACCCGTGACGGGCCCATGCCGGCCGGCACACTGTTCGCCAGCCGCTCGCACAGCTGTGCGTGGACCGGGTGGTAGAAGTCGCTCGAGCAGTAATGCAGGCAGGCGTCGACCTGGGCGTGGATCGCTGCGTTGACCTCGGGATGGGCGTGACCGGCGGCGTTGACGGCGATGCCGGCGTTGAAGTCGAGGAAGCGATTGCCGTCGACATCTTCCAAGACGGCGCCCTCGCCGCGACTGATCACCAGGGGATAGACGCGGGTGAGCGACGGGCTGCTGACACGTTCGTCCTGCTCGATCACAGCGCGGGCATGCGGACCGGGTAGTTCGGTCACGAGATGAGGGGCCACCAGGCCGGTGGGTGCGTCGGTCAGGCTCATTTGTTCATTCTGGCAGGGATACTCCGAGTTGTCACGGGTGATGGAATGAATGCTCCGGACGCGGTGGTTCATCGAATCGGGTGAACCGGGCAGTGTGATCAACTTCGGTGCCGCGATGTGCCCGAACGGCTGGGAGCTGGCACGATCATGAGATGTCTGTCGTGAAGATCAATGCCATCGAAGTTCCCGAGGGGGCCGGACCCGAGCTCGAGCAGCGATTTGCTGCGCGAGCCGGCATGGTCGATCAGCAACCGGGCTTCGAGGAGTTCATGCTGTTGCGCCCGGTGGCCGGTGATGACCGTTACTTCGTCGTGACGAGATGGGAGTCGGAGGAGGCGTTCCAGAACTGGCGCACCGGACAGGCGTTCCAGCACCAACATCGCGAAACCCACGACGACGAGGGCAAGGGTGCCGCCAGGCCACAGCATCCGGTGGCGACCGGCGCCAGCCTGCTCGAGTTCGAGGTCGTCTCGCTCACACAGGCCGGCTGAGCCTGTCGCGCTCGACACGCTCGCTGCACCTTCCGGTCCGATCGGGACAGTGGGCGCCGCCCTCGGAACAGGGGTTCCACGCGATACCGAACGTCGCGTCCGTCGCGCGTACTCGTAAGCTCCACTACCCGTGGCACTGATCGTCCAGAAGTACGGCGGCACCTCCGTCGCCGACCCCGACCGCATCAAGGCGGTCGCGGACAACATCGCGTTCACCAAGAAGCGCGGACACGACGTGATCGTCGTCGTGTCGGCGATGGGCAGGGCGACCGACAACCTGATCGCCCTGGCCGACTCGGTGTCCAAGAACCAGTCGGGGCGCGAGATGGACATGTTGCTCACAACCGGCGAACGCCAGACCGCGGCGCTGGTCACGATGGCGCTCGCCGATCGCGGTATCGACGCGATCAGCTTCACCGGTAGCCAGGTCGGCATCATCACCGACACGACGCATCGCAAGGCGAAGATCGTCGAGGTCAAGGGCGACCGCGTGCGTGACGCGTTGGGGCACGGCAAGGTGTGCGTGATCGCCGGGTTCCAGGGCGTCAGCACCGACAAGGAGATCACCACGATGGGTCGTGGTGCGTCGGATCTCACCGCGTCGGCTCTCGCCCAGGCGATGAACGCCGATGCATGTGAGATCTATACCGACGTGACCGGGGTGTTCAGCGCCGACCCCCGTATCGTGCCTCAGGCTCGCAAGCTCGCCAAGGTGCACTTCGACGAGATGCTCGAGATGGCGGGCGCCGGGTCGAAGGTACTGGCGCTGCGTTCGGTCGAGTTCGCCCGCAATCATGACGTTCCACTCCACGTCCGTTCCGCGTTCACGTGGGAGCAGGGCACGTGGGTCAGCAACGAGGAGCCAGCGATGGAAGATCCGATCATCTCCGGTGTCGTCACCGACATGACCGAGGCCAAGGTCACCGTGCTGGGCGTGCCCGACCGCCCTGGTATCTCAGCGGCCCTGTTCGAGCCGCTGGCCGATGCGAACGTCAACGTCGACATGATCGTGCAGAACACGTCGACCGAGGGCACCACCGACATCAGCTTCACGATGCCGATGGCCGACATGGCCCAGTCCGAGTCGATCGTGCGGCGTGTTGCCGACGAGATCGGCGCGACCGGCGTCACCCACGACAACGACATCGCCAAGGTCTCGTTGGTCGGCGCCGGCATGAAGTCGTCGCCCGGCATCGCAGCGAAGATGTTCCGGGTCCTCGCCGACGAGGGCGTCAACATCGAGATGATCTCCACGTCCACGATCCGGATTTCGGTGATCATCCCGGCGGGTGACATGGAGCGCGCAGCCCGTGCGTTGCACACGGCCTTCGGACTCGATTCGGGTCAGGCCTACTCGGCTCCGCTTCCCGAACGGAAGTAGTGGCCAGGCGGTCGTCGTCGATCGCCTGACGTGCCTTCTGCTTCGTCGACCCTGGCGAAATGATGGATCCGCCACGATCTCTGGCAGAATTCGGCGGATGCGACGCCGGAGCCAGCTGATCCCGTGGAAAGCGGCCGGACGGGTGTCCGAACAGATGGCCAGCGGCGACGACGTGGTTCGTCGGACCGGGTGGGTGTTCAACAACGCCACCGGCGACGACCTGACGCTCGCCGAGTTCGTGGCGACGGGCGACGACGAGGTTCCGGCGTACCTCGAGAAGTTCGGGCTGCGTGGACCCGCCAACCAGCAACGTACGTTGGTCGAGATCGGCGCAGGGATCGGCCGCATGACGTGCGCGTTCACGCGCGAGTTCGGTTCCGTCATCGCCTGTGATCTCGATCAGGGTTTCCTCGAACGCTGCTACGAGACGGTAGGTCGGTTCGGGAAGCCCGAGCGGCTGCGCACCCTCGAGGTGGCCGACGGCCGCACGCTCGACCTCGCTCCCAACTGCGCTGATGTCGCGTTCAGTTACATCACGCTGCAGCACTGCAAGGAGGACGATGCGCTGGAGTTGGCGTCGGAATCGGTGCGCGTGGTCCGACCCGGCGGAAAGATCGCCTTGAACTTCCGCGGACCGTCGCTGCTCGATCCGGTCGTGATCCCGGCGGGCGCCGTCGTGCGCAGCCTGTACAGGGTGCCGAAGATCGGCGACCGGTTGTCCCGCCAACGCTTCGTGACCCGCTTGGCCTGGCAGGCCTCACGGCTGCACCCCGATCAGGTCGTCGGGCCGCTGACGCCACAGCTTGCCGACATCGAGGTGTGGGTCAATCCGAAGAGCAAGCTGCGCGCCCACGATGCCACGATGCGCACGTTCGAGGGTGTCAACCCCCATCACTGGTGGTTGATCGCGACCGTCACGTGAGTCGGGCACGTGAGTCGGGCACGTGAGTCGGGCACGTGAGTCGGGCACGTGAGTCGGGCACGTGACCCGGGAACCTGATCCGGATGGATCGCACAACCCGCCGGTTGCCTGCTGTTCGCCCCCGTTAGCATTTCGTTCATGCGCATAGGTGTGGTGGGTGCAACCGGTCAGGTCGGCGGCGTGATGCGTCGCCTGCTGCTCGAGCGGAACTTTCCGGTCGACGAGATCCGCTACTTCGCGTCGGCTCGATCGGCGGGGACCACCCTGCCGTGGAAGGGCACCGACGTGGTGGTCGAGGACACCGAGACGGCCGACGTCTCCGGGCTCGACATCGCACTGTTCTCCGCCGGTGCGACGGGTTCGCGGGCGTATGCGGCCAAGTTCGTCGCAGGTGGGGCGATCGTGATCGACAACTCGTCCGCATGGCGGATGGATCCCGAGGTGCCGTTGATCGTCAGCGAGGTCAACGGACATCTCATCCGCGAGACACCCAAAGGCATCATCGCCAACCCCAACTGCACGACGATGGCGGCGATGCCCGTGCTCAAGCCGCTTCACGACGAGGCAGGGCTGACCCGCTTGATCGCCTCCACATATCAGGCGGTGTCCGGTGGTGGCCTGGCCGGCGTCGACGAGCTCGACAAGCAGGCCCGTCAGGTGGTCGATCGAGCCGCTGAACTGACGCACGACGGCGCCGCGGTCGAGTTCCCGACGCCCGAGAAGTTCGCCGAGCCGATCGCGTTCAACGTGTTGCCGCTCGCCGGTTCGATCGTCGACGACGGTGAGTTCGAGACCGACGAGGAGAAGAAGCTCCGCAACGAGAGCCGCAAGATCCTCGCCATCCCCGACCTGTTCGTGTCGGGCACGTGTGTCCGCGTGCCGGTGTTCACCGGTCATTCGCTCAGCCTGAATGCCGAGTTCGCCAACCCGATCTCGGTCGCGCGGGCCTACGAGATCTTGCGCAGCGCCCCGGGCGTCGTCGTGAGTGACGTGCCGACGCCGCTCGAGGCGGCCGGCCAGGACCCGGCCTACGTCGGTCGCATCCGTCGCGACCTGGGTGCTCCCGGCGGTCGTGGGCTCGCCCTGTTCGTGAGCAACGACAACCTGCGCAAGGGCGCCGCCCTCAACACGATCCAGATCGCCGAGCTGTTCCTGGCCTGATTCAGGACGGCCGACGGCATCGTGGTCGACGGGACCGTCGGGCCGCAGACGGCCGAACAGCTCGGTGCCTGGACCGGGCCCGACGCGTTGCCACCCGACCCGGAGACCTGTCCCGGGACCGGGCGTGCAGCGGTGGTCGACCGCTGCAACCAGCGCGCGTAGCCGAGGCACGCCGACCACGCCGCCAGCGGGAGTTCAATCGTCGCCGCGCACCGGTCGAAGGGCGGCGACCGCGAAGAGGAGCGCGCCCGTGACCAGCCCGACCACCACCGACCGAACGAGCAGGTGCCATTCTTCCGGCAACACCATGCCGACGGCGGCGCCGATGAACACGGCGATCGTGATTGCCCACCGCCACTTGCCGTCGAACCGATGGTTCACCTAGGTCGACCGATCGGCGAGGTCTCGACCGCTTCCCGTTCGCGGCGCCGATGCTCCCAGACGGTCTCGACGACGTACATGCCGATCACGAACCCGATCAGTCCACCGACCAGCACGCGGGGCACCAGCGCCCCCTGATCATTGCCTCGGAACAGCAGCCATGCTGCCACCATGCCGATCGAGAAGCTGAGGACGGCCGCCATTCGCCATGGCCCGGACGGCATCTTCGGGTGCGTGCGCGGCCCTGGCTTCCAAGGTTTGGCGAACCGCCTGGCAAAGAAGTATCCGAAGATGAAGTCCTTGTCGGCCATCAGAAGGCCATGCCACGCAGGGTCATTGCCTGATCATGACAGCGCCGGGTAACGACGGCAATGGTCGCCGTCGGTCAGCCGGTCCTCAACACGCGCACGGCAGCTGTTCGCACTTCGGACAGCCGTTTCGGTACCGGTCGACGACGGTGGTGAGATCGACCCCGACCTGGTTGGCGAGCGTTGCGACCCATGCGAGCACGTCTCCGAACTCGTGCTCGATGTCGGCCTGCGTGCCCTTGCGGACTGCCTGGGCGAGCTCCCCCAATTCCTCGGCCAACCAGGCGACGGTCGGGGCGACACCCCGGTCGCGGTCGCGGTCGCCGTAGGTTCGCTCGATGACGTCTTGGAGCTCGATCAGGTTCACGTCCGCCGACCGTACCGAAGCGGCGTCACCATCGGGTCACCACCAAGGGGTACGCCAGTCGGGCGGAAGGGGAAACGCGAGACGGCCATCGTCGGCGCGGATGATCACGTCGGCGGTCTGCCGCGCGGTGCGGATCAGCCGGGCGTTCGGTTCGTCGACGTCGTGCACCCAAGCGGCCGCCTGTGGGCCGGTCCTGCCGTGCTCGATGTGCCGCGAGATCAGGCGCACGATGCGCGCCGAGTACTCGCAGTCGACGTACCAGCACTCGTCGAGCTGTGGCCGGACCTGCTCCCACCCTCCGTCGTCGTGGAGGAGGTAGTTGCCTTCGGTGATGATGGTCGTGTGCCGCGGCTCGACCGCGATCGCGTTGGCGATCGGCTCTTCGAGATGGCGGTCGAACTTGGGTGCGTAGACGGTGTGGTCGGGAAGATCGCGCAACCGCTGGAGCAGTTCGACGTAACCCTCGACGTCGAACGTGTCCGGCGCCCCCTTGCGCTGTGCGCGGCCCAAGCGCACCAATTCTCGGTTCGCGAGGTGGAAGCCGTCCATCGGAACGACGATGTGGGTGTCGGGATGCTCCGCAGCGAGCCCTGCCGCCAGCGTCGACTTCCCTGATCCGGGAGGACCGGTGATGCCGATGATCTTTCGTCGGTTCATCCCAGCCTCGTCCACCCCGATATCTTGCCGCACCGTCGCGGTCGGGCCACCTTCGGCTTGTACAGTCGGCCCCCATGTCATCGATCCATGAACTCGAGATGACGAGCATCACCGGCGAGCAGGTCAGCTTCGATCAGTTCCGAGACCAGGTGTTACTCATCGTCAATGTCGCAAGCGCTTGAGGCCTCACCCCTCAGTACGCAGGTCTGCGTGCGCTCCACCATCAGTTCGACGACGTGCAGGTGCTCGGTTTCCCGTGCAACCAATTCGCCGGCCAGGAACCCGGCACCGAGGCCGAGATCCTCGAGTTCGTCACGTCCAAGTTCGACGTCGACTTTCCGATGTTCGCCAAGATCGACGTGAACGGCGAGGGCGAGGCCCCGCTGTATTCGCTGTTGAAGGCCGCCCAGCCCGGCGAGGGTGACACATCGGCGATCACCTGGAACTTCGAGAAGTTCCTCGTCGACAAGCAGGGCAACGTGGTACGTCGGTTCCCCCCGATCACGACACCCGAAGCAGTCGCCGCCGTCATCCCCGAATACCTGTAGGCCGGCCGTTGACCGAGTCGATGCAGGACGAATCGATCTCGCGCTGGAGCACCGACGCCGGTGTGCAGCGCGGGGCCGACTACGACCACCGCTGGAAACAGATGGCTGCGGCCGGCCTGTCGGTTCACGGCGAGGCCGACTTCATCTGCCGGTTCGCACCGTCGAGTGTGCTCGATGCCGGCTGCGGCACCGGGCGGGTGGCGATCGAGCTGTCGAGCAGGGGTATCGACGTGGCGGGGATCGACCTCGACCGGCCGATGCTCGACGAGGCGCGTCGCAAGGCGCCCGACCTGACGTGGGTCGAGGCGGATCTGGTGTCGGTCGAACTCGACCGCGAGTTCGACGTGGTCGCCATGCCGGGCAACGTCATGATCTTCGTGGGGCACGGCACCGAGGCAGCCGTAGTGGCCAACATGGCCCGCCACGTCGCCGTCGGAGGGCTGCTGGTGGCCGGCTTCGAACTGGGCCGTGGCTACGACGTCGATCAGTACGACCTCGATTGCGTCGCGGCTGGGCTGACCCTCGACTCGCGCCATGCCTCGTGGGACGCGACACCGTGGCATCCCGGCGCCGGCTACGCGGTCAGCGTTCACCGCCGCTGAACTCGTGCCAGGTCGTGTCCGACACAACGTGGCGGGGCCGGGGTTGGCAACATGGCGCATGCCCGATGCCGTCGTGTCACGAACGCTGACCCTCCGCGGCGAAGATGTCGACCTGGTCGCCGATGCGTACGGTGACGACCAGGGATCGCCGGTGGTACTGCTGCACGGCGGCGGGCAGACCCGGCACGCCTGGGGAGGCGCCGCGCTGGCGTTCGCGGCCGCCGGTCGGTACGCGCTCGCCGTTGATCTGCGGGGTCACGGTCACTCCGACTGGTCGCCCGATGGCATCTACGGCCTCAGCCGGTTCGCCGGTGACGTGCATGCGATCGTCGCCCACCTCGGGCGACCCCCAGCGCTCGTCGGCGCATCTCTGGGTGGGTTGTCGTCGATCATCGCGATCGGTGAGAGCACCGACCAGGTGGCCTCGTCGCTCGTGCTCGTCGACGTCGCGCCGAGGGTCGAGGAGGAGGGCCGCAACAAGATCGCCGACTTCATGCGTTCGGGTTTCAACGGCTTCGACACGCTCGAGGACGCAGCCGACACGATCGCGGCGTTCGTGCCGCACCGGTCGCGACCGACCGATCTGTCCGGGTTGAAGAAGAACCTGCGCCAGCGAGGTGACGGCCGATGGTACTGGCACTGGGACCCACGCTTCATCGCCAACCGCGAAGGTGTCGACGGTCAAGAGGGTCTCGTCAATCACGAGCGTCTCTGCGCGGCGGCGCGGCGGATCACGATCCCGACGATGCTCGTGCGCGGCCGGATGAGCGACATCGTGAGCGACGAAAGCGTTCGCGAGCTGCAAGAGCTGGTGCCCCACGCCGAGGTTGTCGATGTGGCAGGCGCCGGGCACATGGTGGCCGGCGACAAGAACGACGCATTCAACTCGGCCGTGATCGATTTCGTCGGTCGCCACGGCTGAGTGGCGTCGGGTCACTGCGTCGGAAAGCGGGCGATCGTTTCGTAGGCCGCGCCGTCGGGCCGCAGCTCGCTCGCGACCAGCGCGATCTCGTCGATCTCGAACTCGGACTCGAGCGCGGCGGTCGGCAGCGAGGGGTCGACGTGGCGTCCGAGCCGAGCGATGGTGATGTGGCCGTCGAAGTCGTGGCGGTCGCTGTCGCCGATGCCCGAGGTCGCGCTCCGTACCGCCACAGCGAGCGCGTCCACGCCGCGAACGGGCACGACGATCTGTCGCCCGCCCAGTCGCTTCGTTTCGGGTCCGAGCTTGGCGACCACTCGAGGCAGAGCGCAGTCGGCCAGCCGGGCCTCCACGCCGTCGGCATCGACGTCACCGACGAAGCGCAGCGTGATGTGCCAGTTGTGCTGCGGCAGCCAGCGCACCCCGGGTGTCGTCGGCCGCGGCAGCGCAGCCAGTTCCCGGAGCGCGTCGGTCGGCGGCCAGGCGGCGACGAACAAGCGGGCCATCACATATTCTGACCCACGCGGGTCGCCCCGATCCGCCCCGATCGGCGGCGGGGCGTACGCTGGGCTCATGCGAATCGGTATCAACGGCTCGGACAAGTTGGTCAGGCCCGACCTTCACGAGATCATCGAGGACGTCAAGGCGACCGAGGCCGCCGGGTTCTCCAGCTATTGGTTGGCGCAGACGGCTCTGATCGATGCGACAGCGGCGCTCGGCCTGGCGGGCACGCACACGTCGACCATCGAGTTGGGTACGGCCGTCGTTCCCACGTGGGAACGTCATCCCCGGGCGCTCGCTGCTCAGGCGCTCACGGCCCAGGCAGCATGTGGCGGTCGCTTCACGCTCGGCATCGGTCTGTCGCATCGGCCGGTCGTCGAGGGCATGCTACGGATGACCTGGGATCGGCCGTTGCGTCACATGCTCGATTACCTCGATGTGTTGCAGCCGTTGCTCACCGATGGCAAGGTCAGCCATCAGGGCGAGATCTGGAGCTTCATGGGAAGCGGTGGGCGGCCCAGCCATGACCCGCCCAAGGTGATGCTCGCCGCACTCGGCGATCAGATGCTGCGGCTCGCCGGGCGTCGCACCGACGGCACGATCCTGTGGTGCGTCGGCCCGAACACGATCGAGCGGCAGATCCTTCCGGTCATTTCGGCGGCCGCGGAAACTGCAGGTCGAGCGGCGCCGAGCGTCGTGTGCAGCCTGCCGGTCTGGGTCACCGACGACATGGCCCCCGCCAAGAACTTCGTCGCGACCACGTTCAAGGACTACGCCGCGCTGCCCTCCTATCGCGCGATGCTCGACATCGAAGGGGTGCAGGGGATCGAGTCGATCGCACTGATCGGCAGCGAGCAGCAGGTGGCCGACGGTCTCGGCCGGATCGCCGATTCGGGGGCCACCGACTTCACGGCGGTCGTGATGGGCGCCAACCCCGACGAACTGGCGCGGGCCCGATCGGTGCTGGCCGGCTACTCGGTGTGACCCGCCGGCGCAGCGGAACGCCCCAGCCGGACGTCGGACGCTGCGCTGTTCCCTCGGCGCCGCGCTCGGTCGTCGCGACCGGCGCCGGCTGATCACCGGGTGCTCAGGGGATGGTGCATCGACTCAGAGCGCCATCGCCGGCGGTGGGCATCCAGACTCCCACCCGTGGACCTCGGCGATGGTCCGGGAGATCAATCGGGCAGCCTGCAAGGTGGTGCGGTCGTGCAGGTACGGCCCCACGATCTGCACGCCGATCGGCAGACGTTCGTCGTCGAGACCGGCCGGCACGACCGTCGCCGGGAGGTAGCCGGCGCCCGCCGGCCCGGTCCAGCCGAACAGGTCGAGGTACGGGCGCATCACGCCACCGATCTCGATCGAACGAGCCCACTGCGGCTGGGAGTGATCGTGAGGGATCGCGCCCCGTGGCTGGACCGGCAACAAGATGATGTCGTAGCGCTCGAAGAACTCGCGCCAACGCTCGCGCAGTTGCATCCGACGCTCATTGTGGGCCAGCCACTCACGGTGGCGCATCGCCGCGGCGCGCCGGGCGTCGCCGACCGGCGTCGGATCCTCGATCGCCGCCAACTCCTCGATCGCCGCGTACGAGTATTCGCCGGCCAGCGCTGCGAACAGGAGGCGTTTGAACACGGTGTCGGCCTTCTCGAGGGTGAAGCCGGGACGAGCTGTGGTATCGACGTGTCCGCCCGACGACTCGATGGCTTGCACGACCCCATCGAGGACGCGACCCGTCGACGCGTCGACGGGGCAGTAGTCGTCGTCGAGCCACGCGGCAATTCGGAGCTCGGAGAGTTCGAGCGCTCGTGGCGCCGGCAGATCGATACGCCAGGCCGGTCGGTTCCAACGGTCGGGTCCGGCAAGCACGCCGAGTCCGAGCTCGAGATCGGCGACCGTGCGAGCCATCGGCCCGGCCACGGCGAGGTCGGCCTGGGTGAGCGTGCCCGGCATGCCGGGGATCTGGCCGTGGGCGGGCACCACGCCATAGCTGGGTTTGTGACCCATCACGCCCGAGTAGTGGGCGGGCACCCGGATCGATCCGCCGATGTCGGAGCCGAGTTCGATCGGCGTGAAGCCCATCGCCAAAGCAGCCGACGAACCACCCGACGAACCACCGGGCGTGCGGTCGAGGGCGTGCGGGTTGTTGGTGGTGCCGTACACCTCGTTGAAGCTCTGGATGTCGCCGGCGAAGATCGGAAGATTCGTCTTCGCAAACGGGATGGCACCGGCCTCGCGCAGCCGGGCGACGGGTGCGGCATCGACGACCGGCACGTAGTCGGCGAGCTCTGGTGATCCGCTGGTGGTGATGCAGCCCTCGGTCTGGAACGAGTCCTTGATGGTCATCGGCACACCGTGCAGTGCGCCGAGTGGTTCGCCGCTCACGACGGCTGCGTCGGCGGCCGCGGCCGCATCCCGGGCGTGTTCGAGGTCCCACTGCACGACCGAGTTGATCGGCCCATCGAGCGCCCTGACGCGCGTGACGAAATGGTCGAGCACTTCGACCGCGGAGATCTCGCGTCGTCGGATCGCTGCTGCGATGTCGGCGGCTGACCACCAGTGCAGATCTGTCATGTTCCCTCCCGATTGCCGATGGTCTCACCGTCGGTTCGCGACCACACTCGTCGACTCGAACAGCCGAGTGCGAACCGGGGCTCAGGCCACAGAACGCCGCAGGTCGGCCCAGTACGTCGGACCGTCGCGCCGAATGACCGCGAGTTCGCCGAACGCATGAGCGATCCGGCTGATGGCCGTGACGTGTTCGTCGACTGCCTCGTCGAGCACCTCGTCGAGCATCCCGTCGAGCATCCCGTCGAGCAGGTCGGGCCCGGATGTCGCCGGCCAACCACCTCGCTCGAGCGAGTCGACGACGGCAGCTCGCAGCAGGGCGGGGGTGATCCCGGCACGCTCGACCACGATCGCCGTCGTCGTCGCCCGGGCGCTGACCAGGCCGGGGAACCCGCGGCCGCAGCCGCATCGATCGGGCAGGCAGCACTCGACGGTGATCGGTGTGACGAGCTCACCCTCGACCGCATGGCAGAAGTCGCCTTCGGATTCACCTTGGGTGTCGTTGGTCGCCACCAGTACCAGCATCTCGTTCTCCGTCCGTGTTGCGCCCGGGGTGGGCGGTGATCGGGGCCGAGGTCGGTCGGCGATCTGCGTTCATCATGACGAGGGGGTGCGCGCTGGGCGGCCGAGCCGGGCAGACTCGTCGGGATGGCGATCGATGAACTTCCCGACGGTGCGGTGTTCGTGCGCGTCACCGCTGACTTCGACGAGCACACCCTGCCGGCGGGGCTGCGCTCCGCCCACCGGGTTGCCGACGGGGTATGGGGCCGGTTGGTGGTCAGGTCCGGCACGCTCGACGTCGTGTTCGAGGATGCTGCGCACGAGCGTCATGCCGTGGTGGCCGGGGGCACGAAGGTGCTGCCACCCGGTGCTCGACATCATGTGGAACTCGTCGGCCCGGTTCGGTTCGCCATCGAGTTCCACCGCGTCCCGTCGGATGCGGCGGCGGCCGATACGGTGGCCGAGTGAGCCTGCTCAGCTGGATCGTCGTGGGGTTGTTGGCCGGTGGTCTGGCACGTTGGATCGTCAAGGACGACCGGTCCGGATGCATCTACACCATGGTTGTCGGCGTGCTCGGGGCGATCATCGGCGGTTGGCTGATGGCCACGATCGACAAGGACGGCGTCGACGAGTTCTCGCTGCGCAGCGTCGTCGTCGCGGCGATCGGAGCCGTGTTGTTGCTGCTCGTGCTGCAGGCGATCGCCGGTCGCAGTCCACGCACCGGTCAACGGCGCTGAGGACCCGACCTGCCCGAGGCCGGTCCAGCGTCGGTTCGGGGTCAGTCCGGGGTCAGGTCGAGCACGAGGGGAGCGTGGTCGCTCGGCTTCTCGGCCGGGTGGTCGTCGGTTCGTTCGTCGGTGTCGACCCAGACCCGTTCGATCCTGGCTGCGACGTCGGACGTGCACAGAGCGAGATCGATCCGCAACCCGCGGTTGCGCTCGAACTGTCCAGGTCGATAGCTCCACCAGGTGAACACGTCGGGTTCAGGCAGCCAGTCGCGGGTGACGTCACGGAGCCCGAGATCCAGAAGGGCGTTGACTGCGGCACGTTCGGGAGGGCTGGCGTGGGTCTTGCCGCGCCAACGCGAGGGGTCGTAGATGTCGGCGTCGGTCGGGGCGACGTTGAAGTCACCGGCGATCAACGTCGGCCGATCGATGTCGACCACCGACCGTAGGCGTTCGAGCCACACGAGTTTGACGAGGTAGTTGGGATCGTCGAGCGCGCGTCCGTTCGGGACGTACACGGAGTGCACCTCGAGGCCGCCGCACGTTGCCGAGATCAGCCGCGCCTCGTCGAACGGTGCCCGGTTGACGCCGGGAAAGCCGCGTCGGACGTGCTCGATGCCGACGCGGCTGAGGATCGCCACACCGTTCCAGTGGTCGCGCCCGTGATGGGCGACCTCGTAGCCGAGGGTCTCGTATGCGCCGGTGAAGCCGGTGGACGCGAAGGTCGCATCGTCGCACTTGGTCTCCTGGAGCAGGACGATGTCGGGCTCGTGGTGGCGCAGCCACGAGAGCAGCCGCGCCTGGCGCGAACGGATCGAGTTCACGTTCCAACTGACGACGTGCATCGATGCCGTGCCGTCGATCGATATTCAGGGTCGACCGGCGTGGGGGTGTTCGACGCGCATCGTGTAGATCGCACCGCCCGCCTTGCCGGCGACCTCGTCGGGATGCGATCCGGGCGCACACAGGATGTGCAGCGTGCGCCCGTCGCCACCGCCGAGCGCGCAGGCATAGGTCGACTGTGGCGTCGGAACTCGATGGGTCACGTTGCCGCCCTCCTCGACGCGGACCACCTGCGAACCGACCGCATCGGAGAACCAGATGCCGCCGGCGGCGTCGAGGGTGCAGCCGTCGGGCATCATGCCGGGGACCTCGGCCCACTGGCGTCGATCGGTGAGGGTGGCGTCGTCGTTGATCGTGAAGGCGATGTAGTCGCCGCCGAACGTCTGGCCGACGATCAACGTGTCGCCGTCGGGGGTGATCACCGATCCGTTCGGAAATGCCAATCCGGTCGCTGCGACCTCCGCGGTGCCGTCGGGCCGGACCAGGGCGAGATCCGACAACTGGAACTCGGCTCGACCATCGAGATCGAACCCGAAGTTGCCGACATAGATGTTGCCTCTGGCATCGACGACCATGTCGTTGCAGTACCACGATGCGATGTGGGCGAGATCGGCGTGTTCCACGAGGGTGCCATCACCGTTGTCACGCATCACGCGGCGGCCGGTCATGAACACGACGACGAGGGTGCCGTCGGGGAGCCAACCCATCCCGGACGGGCGATCCTCGAGCCCGCTGAACACCGCGGTCCGCTCGCCATCGGCCGTCACCCGGAAGATCGACCGTTGGAAGAAGTCGGAATACCACAGGGCTCCGTCGTGCCATCGCGGGCCCTCTCCGAAGTCGACGCCGTCGACGAGGAGGTGCAGATCGTTGCCAGGTCCGTTGCTCACGCACGCGAACCTACGAGACCAGGCCGCCCGGGTCGCAAGTTGGGAGATGCGCCGACTCCCTGAGCCGATCGGTGACTGCGACCAATCGTCACCGGGGAACCATGTGGCATGACCGGAAGCGCAGCGACGATCCGCTCGGTTCCCAGGCGCGACTACCAGCTCGTACGATGCCGTGATGGCGTTCGACACTCCGCTCGTCTTCGATGGTGACACGATCACCGGTCCCGCCCGCGAGCCTCGCCAGATGCTGGCCGAGCAGGCCTACGACGGGCATGCCAGCGTGCACGACGGCGAGGTCGCCGACAAGCTCGGGCTGCCGGGTGCCCCGATCGAGGGGCCGACCCATTTCAGCCAATTCGATCCCCTGGCATGCTCGGTGTGGGGGCAGCGCTGGTTCGAGACCGGCTGCATCAGCGCCCACTTCCAGACGATGGTCGTCGAGGGTGAGGCGGTGACCGCCTCGCTGGCGCGGGGATCAGAGCCCGACATCGCCCGCATCGATGCCTGGAAGGCCGACGGCACGCCGGTGCTGACGGGAACCGCCGGTATCGACCCCTCGGCCACGACGGAACTGGGCGAGCGACTGGCCACGATGCAGGCCCGCGATCCGGGCGAGCTGTTCATCCTCGATCGGTTGACCGTCGGTCGACGGGCCCGTGCCGCCACCACGGTGTCGATCGACCTCGACACCGACAATGGCATGCTGTACCCGTTCTCGTTGCGTCGCAAGCTCGACGCGATCACCGAGGCGTCACGGTGGTACGACACCGGCGACAACCCCTGGGGCCGACCGATCGTGCCATTCGAGATGTTCAGCGTGCTCGCCAACAAGGTCGGCAACGACCTTCCCCTTCGCGGTCCGGCAGTCGGATTGTTCATCGACCTCGAGGTACGGGTGGTCGACGGCCCGTTGTTCGTCGGCGAGGAGTACCACCTCGACCGCGAGGTGTTGGCGCTCGGTCAGAGCCGGCGCGTCGAATCGCACTGGGTCGAGACCCTGATCTCGTCGGCTGAGACCGGCGCCCATGTCGCGAGCGTGCTGCTGCACTCCGGGTCGTTCAAAGCCTCCTATGCCGACTATCCCGCCGACCGCCTCTGAGCCACCGACTCCCAACTCGTACGGTTGTGGCATGAGTGATGTGGAGACACGGGTCGACGTCGATGGGCACTACGACTGGGGACGGATCGTCGACGACCTGAACCGGTTGCTCCGCTTGCGCACCACTCCGATCGGTATGAAACGCTTCGCCACCGTCGCCGAGATGGAGGCGATCCCGAAGATCCGTCGCCCGCAATCGATTCACACGACCGATCAGATCGTGGGGCAGGCGAGCCGCAACGGCTGGACCGTCGGAATCACCAAGGCCGACCTGGTGGGCGATCAGTGTGCTGCCGTGATCGGCCTGCACCCTCCGGATGACGAATGGCTCAGCGGTGCCCGCTACTCGGGGGTGTGGTATTCCACGCCGGAGGACGCCGCCGCGCACCAGGCGGCGATGGACCTGCCCTCGTTCGGCGACCACGAGGCGTTGGCCGTGTCACCACTCGCCGTCGGTCGGCTCGATCCACCCGACATCTGCCTGATCTACGCAACGCCCGCTCAGATGATCCTGTTCATCAACGGTCTGCAATGGACGGGCTACCGCAAGCTCGAGTGGGGCTGCGTGGGCGAGTCGTCGTGCGCCGACTCGTGGGGGCGTGCCCTCGCGACCGGCGAACCCAGCCTGTCGATCCCGTGTTTTGCCGAGCGACG
This sequence comes from uncultured Acidimicrobiaceae bacterium, assembly GCA_963701575.1. Classification (GTDB taxonomy): domain Bacteria; phylum Actinomycetota; class Acidimicrobiia; order Acidimicrobiales; family Ilumatobacteraceae; genus Ilumatobacter. The sequence continues at coordinate 145,221 of CAVPAQ010000018.1, read as the reverse complement.
GTACGGCGGTGTGATGGAAGACGAGCTGTTGATGGCGATCCCTCCGTCGTTCCTGCCGAAGGTGATCGCCGGTCTGGAGGCGCTGTCGCGCAACGGACTTCGCTACCCGATCGCCCAATACGGTGTGAACGCGGACGCCCGCGCCGGGCTCGGCGTCAGCTACGGCGGCTAGACCGCGGTGGGCCGGCCATGCTGATCAAGCGGGTGGTGCTCGACCGCATTGCGACGGGCGAGATCGACACCCTGTTCCGGCGCCAGAAGCGTCCGACGGTGAAGACCGGGGGCACCCTGCGCACCTCGATCGGCATGCTCGACATCGTGTCGGTCGAGCAGATCGAGTTGGGTGAGGTCACGCGTCGCGACGCGCGGCGGGCAGGTTTCGATTCGATCGCCGCCGCCGTCGCGTCGCTCCTCGAGAAGCCCGAAGGCGTGTTCCTGCGGGTGCGCGTGCGCCCAGGTGGTTCCGATCCGCGGATCGAACTACGCGAGCGGGCCGGCCTGACCGACGTCGAGCTCGTCGAGATCCGCAGCCGCCTCGGCCGCCTCGATGTGGCGAGTCCTCGCGGGCCCTGGACCGGCCGCTTCTTGTCGATGATCGCCGAACGTCCCCATGTCCGCGCTCCAGATCTGGCGGCGTCGATCGGTTGGGAGACGGCGCCCTTCAAAGCGAACGTTGCGAAGCTCAAGGCGCTCGGCCTCACGATCAGCCACAGCCCCGGTTACGAGTTGTCGCCGCGTGGCCGCTCGGTGCTGACGGCCATCACCGATGATCCCCCTGGGTTCACCGATGGATGAGCGGTCGGGTCCGTGGGACGACGCGTGGTCGTCGTAGTGTCGCCCCTATGTGGGGTATCGAGATCACGGAGCAGGGTGGACCGGACGTTCTGAGGTGGGTCGAGTTGCCCGATCCGTCGGCTGGCGCCGGTCAGATCGTCGTCGAGGTGGCGGCCGCCGGCCTCAACTACATCGACACGTATCAGCGGACGGGCCTGTACCAGGTCGCGCTGCCGTACGTTCCCGGCCTCGAGGGGTCGGGAACCGTCTCGGAGGTGGGTGACGGCGTCACCCGGTTCTCAGTCGGCGACCATGTTGCATGGGCCACGAGCCCGGGGTCGTACGCCGGGCGGGCGTTGGTGTCCGAGGACTCGGCGGTCAAGGTGCCTGATGACATCGATCTCGAGGTCGCCGCCGCTGTGCCCTTGCAGGGGATGACAGCGCACTTCCTCGCAGTCAGCACCTACCCGCTCGGCCCCGGAGACCGGTGCCTCGTGCACGCCGGGGCGGGCGGGGTCGGGCTGCTGCTCATCCAGATCGCGAAAATGCGCGGCGCCGAGGTGTTCACGACGGTCGGTACCGAGGAGAAGGCGGAGTTGGCCAAGATCGCCGGCGCCGATCACACGATCCTGTACCGCGATGTCGATTTTGCCGAGTCGATCGTGGCGATCGCCGGCGAGCGACCACTCGATGTCGTGTTCGACGGTGTCGGCAAGTCGGTCTTCGCGCAGAGCCTCACGCTGCTGCGACCGCGCGGCACGATGGTGACGTTCGGGAACGCGTCGGGCCCGGTCGACCCGGTGTCACCACTCGAGTTGTCGGCCAACGGTTCGCTGTACCTCACCCGCCCGACGCTGTTCCACTACGTCCGCACCCACGCGGAACTGCAGAGCCGCGCCGACGACCTGTTCGAGTGGGTCGGCGCCGGCGATCTCGATGTGCGCATCGGGGCGCGGTTCGCCCTGCGCGACGCAGCCGACGCCCATCGTGCTCTCGAAGGTCGAGCCACCACCGGCAAGGTGCTGCTGATCCCCTGACCCGTCCGCGGATCGTGCAGTTCAGCAGTCCTCGTAGAGGAAGTACGGCACGTCGCCGGCGGTCATCGTGAGCACGCTCACGGTGGCCGGATCGGGCGAATTCGTGACGTAGTTGCCGTCGGGGTCGAACGTGGCAAATGGTTCGCCGGAGCTCCACAGGCCCACGTCGATGCCGCCGGTGTATCCGAAGCCGTTGGTGTAACACCCGCCCTCGCCCACGTCGATGTGGTCGAGGTGATCGCTCAACAGCGACCCGACCGTGACGCCGGCGGCGGTGGTGAGCCGTGGACTGCCTTCGCCGTCGAGGCGCCACCCCGTGAAGGTCAGCGAATCCGCGGCCGGTCCTCCGAAGTGGGCGCACAGGTCGTTGGCGAAGCAGACGGTGCGGCCGAACGGATCGACGAAGCCCTCCTCACTGGTGGCATCGAGGAACGTGCCGTCGTCGGCCGGATCGGGATAGGTCTGGGCCTGGTCGAGCAAGGGCGCGCCGAGCGCGGCGGTGAGCCCGTCGACGACCGATGCGCCGGTGTCGCCGAACCGGAATGGCGTCACCCCGTCGGCTGCCAGCGTCAGGTCGGCTGCGGTGACGTCGACGGCCGTGGTCGCAGGTTCCTCGGCCGCCGTCGTCGGTGGCGCGGTCGTCGCGGCCGTCGTCGGTGGCGGTGTCGTGGGGGCCGCGGTCGTGTTCGGTGGCGCGGTCGTCGCCGGCGACGTGGCGGGTGCGGTCGTCTCGGTGATCGTCGTCACCGGAGCTGTGTCCGGTGCGCTGCTGGGTGTGGTGGTCGCGTCGATGCTCTCGATCGTGTCGCTGCCGGAACATCCGGTGAGTGCGATGAGGATCGTGACCGCGGCAGCGGTCGCGAGTCGGCGGGTCGGGGGAGCAGGGTGCGCCATGGCGACACGGTACCGAACCGCGGGTCGCACGGTGTGGCGTTCCCTCAGGCCTGACGCAGGTGGGGTGGCAACGCCACCAACCACACGCAGACGGTGCAGATCGCTCCGGAGATCACCATCGCCGTTGCGACCGAGGAGATCGACACCAGGCCCACCAGCAGCAGCGCGCCGATCGGGAACGATCCGTTCTGGGCCATCGCTGACAGCCCCATCACCCGGCCCATCAACTCGGGTGGCGTGTTGATCTGCACCAGGGTGCGCAGCAGCGTCATCGCCAGACCGCCGCTCGTGCCCCACAGGAAACAGAAGACAGCGGTGAGCAGATAGGTGTTGGACAGGCCGATCGCGATCAGGCCGCCGCCCAGTGCGGTGCCCGCCACGATCGACAGAACCAGGCCCGGCCTGTTCGGTGTCCAGCGTGTCGCCAGCAGCATCGACGTGATCATCATGCCGACGCTCATGAACACGTTCAGGGCACTGGCGGCCAGTGATTCCTTGCCGAGCACGTCGCGGGCGAATTCGGGCAGCAGCAGGGTGGACGTGGCGATCGCCAACCCGAACACCGACGTGAGCACCATCAGCGAACGCAGCGGCTCGGTGCCGAGGGCGATCTTGGCGCCCGCGCGGATCGCTCCGCGTCGCTGTGGCCCGGATCCGGGCGCACGTTCCGGCAACGGCGTCGTGCTGTAGCGCAGCACCCCGAGCGTGCAGGCGATGGTCAGCAACCAGAACCCGCCACCGACCCCGAACGTCTGGATCACGGCACCGCCCAGGAAGACACCCATGATCGTCGACACCATCATGCCGAGGTTCTGGATGGCGACGGCCTGCATGAGGTGACCGGTGGGCACGATCGCCGGGACCAGTGCCTGCAACAGAGGCATCAGCATCGCCGGAGTGATCGCGGTGACGAACGCAGCCGCCATGGCGAGCGGCACGGTCATCGCATCGGCGACAACGATCAGCGCAGTGATACCGAACAGCACGGCGCTGATCGCGAACAGCACGACGCCGAGCGTTCGCGGATCATGGCGGTCGGCGAGGGAGCCTGCCCATGCCGACAGCAGCAGCGGCGGCATCCCGATCACGACGCCGAGGATCGCCGTGGCGGGGTTCCAGTCGGTCAGGTCGCCGATCAGCCAGACGAACACGAATCGGCTGGTGCCGAAGGCCACCGCCGACAGCACGTTGGCGACCATCACCCCGCTGAACGCCGGGATCGACATCAGGCCGCGTACGCCGGCGATCGGCTCGGTCGCGGTCGCCGCCTCGGTCGTCATCGCGGCAGCCTGTCACCGTTGGCGGTGCTACGCCGGGTTGGAAGCCGATGCGACCGACGCCGTTTCACCCCTGACGCCGGCCATACCCGGCGGTCGCTTTCGAGTGCCGTGACTCGACGTGTCGCCGGGTGAGTCCCGCACCGGTCGGCGGCGACAGGCTCGGCGATCGTGCACTTCCGGTGAACGCCTCCATTCGCGGCACCTGGTACGGTCGGCGCAGCAGGATCCGAGGAGGCCGAATTGCTCGAGTATGTGTTCCGATTCAACGTGGTCAAGGGCAAGCAGAACGAGTTCATCGACTGGTTGCGAGCGAACGAGGACGACCTCAGAACGCACACTCGACCGGGTTGGAGCTACATCGGAACACTGATGACCGTCGGGGGTTTCGGGGGCTACGACGGAGAGTCGCGCTGGGCCCTCGAGAGCTACGCATCGCTCGGCGAGGGTTGGGGCGATGACGTCGCGCAGCGACTGCTGGCCGAGTTCTTTGCGCTGATCGACACGCAGCGCGACGTCAGCCTGCTCCGCAACGTCGCCACGGTGCAGTCGGCGCCGAACCTCTAGCCGACCACCGCGACGGCCACCTGTGCGAGCGCCGGCTACAGGGCCGCGAGCCAATCCTTGGCGTCGACCATCATCTCGATTCGTTGGCTGTGTCCCATCTGGTAGCCGTGCTCCGATACACGCCATCCCGCGGCGCGCAGCGCGGTGGTCACAGCCTGGCCGCGCTCGGGGGGCATGATCGGGTCGAGTTCGCCGACCTGGATCAGTGCCCGGCGTCCGCCGCCGGACCCTGGGGCCAGGTCGAGTTCGAGGCCCTCGACCCCAGGCATTCCGCAGCACATCGCCCACACGCCCGCGAAGCGCGGCGCGCCGATCCGCAGCGCAGCGGCGAGCGCCAGGAACCCGCCCTGCGAGAACCCGCCGATCACGCAGCGGTCGAGCGGGATTCCGTACGACTGCGACGTCTCGTCCACCAGCAGCTCAATGACTTCGAGCCCCTCCAGGAACGATGCGGCGACCGGCTCGCTGTCGACACGGTCGTACCACGAGGCGCCGTCGCCCTGCGGCAGGTCGAGCGGCGCCCGCGGGCAGATCGCCGTGTAGCGCTCGTCGGGGTCGATCAGTGGGACGTAGGCGGCGAGGTGATGTTGTTCCGAGCTCCATCCGTGCAGGAGGAACAGCAATCGATCGGCGCCGCCACGCTCGATGTGGTAGCTGCGCAGGCTCACGATGCAGCGCCGAGCGTGATGCCGAGTTGCGGCAACACTTCGGTGGCGGTCATCTCGAGCTGCTCGTCCATCTGCGCCTGGGTCAGGCCCGGCATGTCGAAGAACAACACGAAGTGCTCGACGCCGACCTCGTCGCGGTAGCGACCCATCAGATCGACGCAGCGGTCGATCGAGCCGACCAGCATCATGTCCTGCTCGATCGAATCCTCGAGTGTCGGCATGAACCCGAACGGCACCGGACTGCCGTCGGGCTGGCGGTAGGCGCGGAATCGGCCGTAGGGCGCGAGGAACCGGATCCACTCGTCGTGTGGGTTGCGGGCGCCCCGCTTGGCCTCCTCCATCGTGCGCCCGACGTGCATGTTGATCGCCAGGCAGCGTCCTTCGCCGGGGCCGAGCTCCCAGCCGCCGGCGGCCGCCTTGTCACCGAAGTCATCCCACCACTTCTTGGTATCTGCGATGCCGCGGGCAGGCAACACGGCGTGATGGCCGACGCGGGCGGCGTAGTCGAGGGTGGGAGGCGAGGTGACGGCCTGCCACACGTCGATCGGGGCGATCGGCTTGGGGACGAGGGTGAGGTTCTGCACCGTCGAGCCGCGGTCCGGGATGCCTGGGGGTGGCAACACGAAGTGCTTGCCGCTGAACGAGAACGTCTCATTCGACCAGGCGGCCTTGATGATCTCCATCGACTCCTCGAAGATCTCGCGGTTGATCCGGTCGAGTTCGGCCGACATCTCGTTGTCGCCAGATGCCACGACGCCACCCAACGACTGGGCTTCGCGAGGCACCGTCCCGCGGCCGACGCCGAACTGCATGCGGTTGTCGGTGAGGATCTGCATCATCGCCGCATCCTCGGCCAGCCGCAGCGGATGCCACTGTGGCACGACGTTGAACATCTGGCCGAGACGCAGCCGGTCGGTCTCCTTCGCGAGGTGCAGACCGAACAGGATCAGATTGGGCGTGACCTCGTACCCCTCGTACTGGAAGTGGTGCTCGGTCAGCCACATCGTGTCGTACCCGAGCCGGTCCATCGTCTTGGCCCAATGGGTGAGGTGGCGGTAGCAGGCGAGGTAGTCGTCGTTGCCGTAACGCCGGTCGACGGGTTGCGGCCCGTCGTAACCGGCATCGGGCATCGGGACGCTGCCGTAGAAGTTGGCGTCGATGCGCATTGCTGCATTCTCGCAGGATCGTGTTTCGTGCGGATGAACCGTGCTGTCCGAAATCTGGCGTCGTGCGAGGCTGAGGCCCGAAGCCCCTGCTCGGGACGTACAGTGGCGGGGTACCGTTGTTGCTGGAGGCGACCATGAGGGACGATCGGTACGGGGCCGTCTTGCGGCCGGAGTGGTCGGCCGAGATGACGCGTTCGGATCATCCCGACGATGGCTCGGCCGTGTTCGGCGTGCACGACACGATCGCCCGAGCGGCGGCCGAATCCGCCACGTATTCGTCAGAACCGTTGATCTTGCTGCACGGTGTGGGAAACAACGGTGCCGTGTGGGGGCCCGTGCTGTCCTCACTCGCCGAGTTCGGCCCGGTCACGGCGCCGACGATCTCGGCCGACCTGCTGTCGGGTGGCACCGAACTGCGCGACGACGCCGTGGCGCGACTGACCGATTGGCTGTCCGAACTGGCGCCTCCCCCCTGGCGGTTGGTGGGCCACTCGATGGGTGGCATCGTGACGGGCCTGATCATGCGCGCCGCCCCGGAGGTCGTGACGAGCGCCGTGCTGCTGAACTCGCCGTTGCCCGGCACGGTTGCCCGGCTGCGCTCGGGCGACACGCTCGATCGCAATGGCCGGGCCCTGTTGGCGATGAAGGGGCTCGCTCAGGTCACCCGGTTCGGACGGCCGCGACTGCCTCGGTTCCTGCGTGGCGCCGAACTGGCGGTGGTCCGCACCGCACTGCGCGGATTCGTGCACGATCCGGGCGAGCTCGACCCGCGCGTCATCAGCCGCGCCATCCTGCGCTCTCGCACCACCGACGGCATCGACTTCCTCCGACTGGCCCGCGAGCTGCCGCTCTGGGAGGGCGAGCCGTGCACCTCGCGGCCGATCGAGATCATCCTCGGCGACGACGACCCGCTGGTGCCCCTCTCCGATCACGACGGGGTCGTCAGGTCGTACCCGGACGCTTCGATCCACCTGCTGTCCGACTGCGGCCATTTCGCTCACCTCGAGCAGCCGGTACACACGCTCGACGTGATGTCGGAGTTCTTCACCGAGACCGCGGTGGCCTGACCGGCTGCGCCGGACATTGCGCGATCGATCTCGTCAGTCGTCACCGAACTCGGCGTGCCAGGCGTCGAGGAATCTGTGGAATCGCTGATGCGAATACGGTAGGAACCGGATCCGCTGGATCGGCTCGAGGGCGAGCGGCAGCGCCGCCATGGCATACATGTAGTCGGACAGCATGATCGCCCGTCGGGTCTCGCTCACGAGTGCGTCGAGTTCGGCCTGGCGATCGGCCGATGAGGCGAATTCGGCGTTGTCGAGGTAGCAGCCGATCAGCGACGCGAGATCGTCGTCGGTGAACGTCGGCTCGGCGATGCGGAAGTGCGGAGGGTCGGCGAACCCGTGACGCATCACCGTCTCGGCGAACAGGTTGGCGAAGTCGAAGGCGATGTGGTTGAGGCACGAGAACTCGAAGTCGACCAACTTGACCGTGCCGTCGTCGAGCAGCATCACGTTGCCGTGGTAGGTGTCGTTGTGGCAGAACACCGGCGGTCGATGCGGTAGACATCGCATGACCTTGGCGATCGTTCGGTCACCGTAGATCTCGGTCAGATCGTGGCAGAGGGCCTGCTCGTCAGCGGGAAAGTCGGCGCGCCGCTCGCCCAGTACCATGCGCGCCATCGCACCCCACTGGTCGTGCAGCAACTCGAAGAACGTGCGCTCGGGAAGGTTGGCCGGCCGCAACTGGTGGAGCCGGTACAGCTCGTTCGCGATGCGGCGTTGGATCGCGGGGTCGAACACGTCGTCGGCCGTCAACGTCCGCCCGGTGAAGAACTCCTCGATCCGGCAGGTGTCGTCGTAGTGCAGGTAACGCGCGGCGACGTGATGCTCGCCCAGCAGCAGGAACACCTCGCGCTCGGTGTCGCCGTCGAGGATCGCGTTCTCCTTGCCGGCCAGATGGCGGTACAGCACCGCACGCGGCTCGGCGCATACACCGTCCCGTGCCCGGATGCCCATCGTGAACGACGAGAACCCTTTGGGCTGGTCGAACTCGAAGTCGTCGACCTCCAGGTCGCGCCAGCCCGGCACTGCCGCCCGACATCTCTCGAACACCTGCTCCTGCATCGCCACAGCCTGTCAGAGCCACGTTGTGTCCGACACAACGTGGTTTGCGGCATGCTGGTGGGCGAGGGAAGATCGACCAGACCCCTGGAAGCGAGCAGATGATGGCCACCAAAGAACGTGAGATGCGGTTCGAGCATCGGATGAGCGACTCCGAAGCACTGATGTGGAACATCGAGAAGGACCCGTGGCTCAACCCGAGCGGCGCCGCCATCACGCTGCTCGATCGGCCCGTCGATCGCGACCACTTCTTGCAGACGATGCGTGCCGCCACCGCGGCGATGCCGCGCCTGTTCGAGCGTGTCGTTCCCGGCATCGGTCGCCTCGCCACGCCGGTCTGGGTGCCCGACGCCGAGTTCGACCTCGACTATCACGTGCGATTCGTGCGGCTGCCGAAGCCCGGTACCGAGCGCCAGCTGTTCGACATGGCGGCCAAGCTGTACCAGGAGCCATTCGACCGTACCCGACCGCTGTGGCGGTACGTGATGATCGACGGGCTGCGCGGTGGGAAGTCCGCGATCTATTCGATCCTGCATCATGCGGTCGCGGACGGGATCGGCCAGATGCGCATGGCCGAGCTGTACCAGCAGATGTCGCGCGACGATCCGCCGCCGCCGGATGTCGATCTCGATGCCATCATCGCCGAGGCGGTCGCCTCGCACGCACCCCGACAGGTGGGGGGCGATCTCGGCGAGAGCGTGTTCGAGTCGACGGTCGGTTCGATGTCGCACATCGCTCGCCGCCAGATGGGCATGGCCCGTCGCGTGGTCGAGGAGATGATGACCTGGCCGAACGATCCCAGCCGCGTGGCCGGCAGCCTCGAGAACGTCGTGCACGCCGCCAGGTCGACCGTCGTCGCCGCGCTCGGCACCGGCGACGACGTGCACGGAGGTTCACCGCTCTGGGTGAACCGGTCGCGCCATCGCCACTTCGAGGCCGTGCGGGTGTCGCTCGACGATCTGAAGGCGGCGTCGAAGCGCGTCGGTGCGACGATCAACGATCTGTTCCTCGCCGGCATGATCGAGGGGGCCGTGCGCTACCACGGCGACCGCGACGTGGAGGTCGATGCCTTCAACACCAGCTTCGTGATGAGCACGCGGACCGATGATGCGATCGGTGGCAACTCGTTCACCCCGGTTCCGGTGCAGGTGCCCGGCGCTCCGATGCCGCTCGACGAACGTGTCGCCGACGTCAGCGCTCGGCTCGCCGCCAAGCGCGAGGGCATGACTGCGGGCGCAGGGCTCGGCGCCCTGTCGGGAGTTGCCAACCTGCTGCCCACGTCGGTCGTCACGCGGGCAGCCCGTGCCCGCGCCGCGAAAGTCGACTTCGCCACCTCGAACCTGCGTGGCGCCTGGTTCCCGCTGTATGTCTCGGGCGCCATGGTGCTCGATGTGCTGTCGATGGGCCCGGTCGCGGGCACTGCCTGCAACGCGACGGCCATGTCGTACAACGGTACGTTCAGCATCGGCTTGTTCATCGACCCGGTCGCGATCGACTCGCCGGGCGATTTCCGCGACGCCGTCGAGGAATCCTTCCAGGACATCATCGCCCTGTGACCGGACGCGGTTGCGCCCGTCGGTCACAGGTGGCGTTGCCGGCGCAGACCCACGGCCGGGGTCCGGGCCGTGCGTGGATCAGCCCTCGGGCGGGTTCCAGCCGCTGACCGACTTGACCTCGAGGAACTCCTCGAGGCCCCATGTGCCGCCTTCTCGCCCGTTGCCCGATTGGCCGTAGCCGCCGAACGGGGCGCCGGCGCCTCGCGATTGGCCGTTCATCTCGACCATGCCGGAGCGCAGGCGACGAGCGACCCGCCGGGCGCGATCGGGGTCGGTGGTCTGCACGTAGTTGGTGAGGCCGTAGGCGGTGTCGTTGGCGATAGCGACTGCCTCCTCCTCCGTGTCGAACGGGATGATCGACAGCACCGGGCCGAAGATCTCTTCCTGGGCGATCGTCATGTCGGGCGTGACGTCGGCGAAGATCGTGGGGCGCACGAAGTAGCCGGTCTCGTGACCCTCGGGCCGTCCCGTCCCACCTGCCAACAGCCGGGCGCCTTCGCTCTCGCCGACCGCGATCAGGCCCTGGATCTTGTTCCACTGCGCCTCGTTGACGACCGGGCCGATGTGGCGACCCTCGTTGGCTGCGATGTCGACCGTGGTCTGTTCGGCGATCTGGGCCGCGGCTTCCAGGGCGTTCTCGTAGATCGAGCTCTGCACCAACATGCGGGTGGGGGCGTTGCACGACTGGCCGCTGTTGAGGAAACACTGCCGAACACCGCGGGCGACAGCCTTCTCGTCGGCGTCGTCGAAGATGATATTGGCGCCCTTGCCGCCCAGTTCGAGGGCGACCCGCTTGACGGAATCGGCGGCGTTCTTCGTGATCGCCACACCGGCGCGCGTCGAGCCGGTGAACGAGATCATGTCGACGTCGGGGTGGCCCGACAGCTGGGTGCCCACACCGGGCCCGTCACCGTTGACCATGTTGAACACGCCTGCCGGGAATCCGGCTTCGTGGATCATGTCGGCGAACAGCGCCGACGAGAGCGGGGCGACCTCGGACGGCTTGAGCACCATCGTGCAACCGACGCCGAGCGCCGGCACGACCTTCAGCGTGACCTGGTTCATCGGCCAGTTCCAGGGGGTGATCAGCGCGCACACGCCGACCGGCTCGTACAGGATGCGGTCGCCGGGGGCGTGGTCGCCGAGCGGGCGGTCGAACTCGAACGTCTTGAGTGTCTCGATGAACGTCTTGATGTGCATCATGCCCGATCCGGCCTGGGCCGTCTGCGACAGCGAGATCGGGGCGCCCATCTCGAGCGAGATCGCCTGCGCCATCTCCGCGTAGCGGGCCTGGTACACCTCGAGCAGTTTCTCGAGCAGTGCGATCCGCTCGCTGACCGGGGTCTCCGCCCATGCGGGGAAGGCTGCCTTGGCGGCCGCCACGGCGGCATCGGTGTCGGCTTGCGAGCCGAGCGAGATGACGGCGCATGCCTGCTCGGTGGAGGGATCGATGACCTCGAAGTCGTTCGGCGCGCTGGGATCGACCCACTCCCCGTTGATGTAGAACTTTCGACGGTCGAGCAGTTGATCGGTTGACACGGTTTCTCCTCAGCAGTGAACGCGGACTCAGCGTGAGCTTGCCACGCCTCATGCGGTTTGTTCCAAGTGGCAGGCAGGATCGGCCGACGGTTGCGGACGGACCGGCGCGGGGAGACGTCCCCATTCCTGCTCGGCGCCGCGATACGTACGTTCATACCGTGCCGACAGCCTCCGACTACCGGTCGATCTCGTCCAGGCTGACCGTGATCCGTGGTCGGGTGGCGTCCCTGCTGCGACCCATCGCGGCGACGATCGAGCCCCGACCGTTCGAAACCGGAGTCGATCTGGCCCGCACCGTCGACACGACGATCGCGGTGACGTCGGCGAATGTGGCGGCCCTCACCGCCGAGATCCAGCGTCAGATCGACGAGGCGACGAGGCGGGCAGCGGTCTGCGACGGCTACGCCTTCGCGGTGCGCGAGTATCACCGCTCCGACGATCCGGGTCGGTCCTATCCGCAACGGCCGGCGACCTGGGCCGATCATGGGTGGTGAGGCATTCGGTCTCGATACCGGACGAACTCGGGCCCTCGGTGTGGCATGTGGCGACGTGAGTTCGGCTGCCGCCGATCTCGCGGGCGACCTGGGCTCGGTGCTCGTGTCGGCGCGCCAACCGATGCGGGCCACCCACCTGTTGCGCGAGATCGAACAGGAGTTGTCGGGGTTGGGCCGGGTGATCATCGAAACGGTCGACGGTGCGGAGGCAGCCGACGACTGGTTGAGCGGCCCTGCCGCGGCGCTGCGGCACCTCGTGCTTGCCGGTGTGGCGGAGCGGGAGCTGTGGATGAGCCTCACCGACGACTCCGGGGCGAACGCACGCGACCACGGCGTGTTCGAGTTTGCCGACTCGTTTCGAACGATGGGCGTCGCCGAGTGGCACGCTGCCATGACCCCGCCCGGGTGCCGCTCGTTCGGAACCGGCCGCTACTACTCGGGCGGTGGTGCGATGCGCGGGCCCGACGGCCGCCTCTATCCACTGGTCGTGCCGCACCTCGTCGTCGACGACGAGCACCACTACACCATCGATGCAGACGCCGCACCGAACACCCCGACCGTTGCGTCGCTCGGCGGCGCGGACAGCGGTTGGACCATGGTTGCCTATCGAACGGGCGTCGAGCGGCTGTTCTCCGAGCCGTCGACGGTCGAGACGGTGCTGGTCGGCTTCGCGGTCGGCACCGGCCTCGAGATCGGTGCCGCGATCTCCGACGGTCAGCTCGCCGGAGTGCACCTGCGAGCAGGGCGCCGCGCCTCGTTCCTGGGCACCATTCCGGCAGGCGCGCCGGTCGACATGTCGGGAGCGGCCGCGCTCGAGTCGCCAACACCGATGGTGTGGCTGGTGGTCGACGGCCGCGCTGGGCAGTACCCGATCGACGAGCTGGTCGACCGCGGTGCCGCCGCGGGTGATCTGGCGTCCGTGCCCCGAGCCCGGCACACCTCGCTGGGCCGGTTCAACACGGCCGACAATGCTCTCACGCTCATGACCGGCGCGATCTCGGGCTTCGTCGCCGCCCGAGACCTCGACGAGGGTCGACATCGAGCGTACGAGGTCATGTTCGAAGAGCACGCCGACGGTCGGCGGCGGGCACGCGTGCAGACGTTCGCGCTCGAGCAGGGTCCGAACGGCGCCGCGCTGTACGGCTGGCACCTGTTCGTCGACGAGCACGGTGACCTGCGTCAGAGCCCGGTGTCGTACCTGGCCGGCCCGGCGATGTCGGGACCGTCCACGCTGCTCGCACACAACCCGATGGACCCGGGTTTCACCGGCAGTCTGCCCGGCGCCGCGATCGGCGTCACCACCGGCTGACGACCACCGGCTGACGACCACCGGCTTCGGCCCCTTCAGGCCACCCTCGCCTGGTCCTGCACGATCAGGTAACCCTCCTCGAGGGACGGCTCGACCAGCTCGGCGCCATCCGGTGGGTGTCCCAGGCAACGATGCCGGCCGTCGGCTTGTTGCCAGCTTGCACGGACGTCGGGAGGGGGGAACCCTTGCTGCACCCACGCCCGGCCCGCGGCGAGTGCGGCGAGCTGAACCGGACTCCCGCTGAAGCGAATCGTGCCGTCACCGAGTACGACGACCGAGTCGCAGATCGCTGCCTCGTCGGTGAGGTGCGTCGCGATCAGGACGGTGGTGGTGCGTCGACGCTCGGCGAGGATCTCCCGGAGTCGAAGTCGCTCATCGGGATCGAGTCCGGCTCCTGGCTCGTCGAGCACCATGAGGGTCGGAGCGCCGATCAATGCCTGGCCGAGGACCAGCCGTCGACGCATTCCGCCGGAGAGTTGAGCCACTCGCTCGCCGGCGCGCGCCGACAACCCGACGCGATCGAGCACCTCGAACACGACGCGGCGTCGGCGCCGTTCGTCGCGGATGCCCTTCAACACCGCCATCAGGTCGAGCGCGTCGAAGACCCTGACCCTCGGATCGAAACCGGCTTCCTGGGGGGCGTAGCCGAGCCTTGAACGAACCTCGAGGCGTTCGCGCTCGCGAGTCGGGTCGAGGCCGTCGATCGTGACCGAACCGGCGTCGGGGTGCAGCACGGTGGCGATGCACCGCAGCAGCGTCGACTTGCCGGCCCCGTTCGGGCCGAGCACGGCGCACAGGCCCCCTTGCACGAGCAGATCGACGTGGTCGAGCACCGGTCTGGTCCCGAAGCGCTTGCCGACCGCTGCGGCGTGGACGTGGGCCGGCATCATGTGGCCTGCCCGAGTTGCTCGAAGGTCGCGCGCCGGATGACGGCGACGGCAGCAGCACCGCCGGCGACGACGATCGCCACGAGCTGGCCGGCGGTCGCGAACGCGGCGAGCGGGTCGTCGGCGACGATCCTGGCGATGAGCACGACGGCGACCCACGCGGCCGCCACGGCTGCCGTCGCCCGGCGAGGCGGGAGGTAGGTCATCACGGCGAGGCTGGAGGTCGTGACCGCCACCGCGGGAAGCAGCCACGCCGCGGCCATCGGGCGTGCCGCCGCGTTCATCGCCGACAGCGTTCCGATGATCCCGATCGTGACCACGAGGACGGTGGCGGTCCGGATGGCGACGAGTCGGAGCCCGTGTGTCGGCGTGGCGAGCTGGATCTCGTGCGACGGGTCGGCGGCCGTGCCGTAGGCCATCCCGACCCCGAGCACCGGCAGCATCGGCGCCAGCACCAACAGGGTGAACAGCGTGTCGCGGCGGGCGGGGTCGGCAGCGCCGAGCCCGACCAGTGCGACCGCGATGATCGACAGGTACCACGAGCGTCGGAGGGCCGGCGTGGCGACGATCAAGCGCACGACGTGGCCGGGGATCTGCGCCCGACGAAGGATCCGTTCGATCACTGCCGGTCGTGGCGCGTCGAGTTCGGCGGTGATGGCGCGCCAGTTGGCCTCGATCCGAGCTCGGTCGATGTGTGTCGTCGTCATGACAGTGCCTCCTGGAGCATGTGGCGCGCTCGCATCAGTCGGGTCTTCACAGTCCCTTGGGGTACGCCGAGCAGACGTGCCGCATCCTTGGTCGACAGACCGTCGACGGCGGTGGCGACGAGCACCGCCCGCAGTTCGTCGGACAGGTTGCCCATCGCCGCACCCAGGTCACCATGGGTGCCGTCACCGAAGAGACGATCCTCGAACGACGAGGTCTCGGTCGTCGCTCGTGCGATCACGGCCGGATCGAGCGGTGTTGCCCGCCGTTTGCGGAGCTGATCGATCAGCCGCCGGATCCCGATACCCCACAACCACGCCCCGACGTCGCCGTCGCCCCGATACCTGCGAGCGGTGTCCCACACGGCCAGGAACGTGTCCTGTACGGCGATGTCGGCCAGTTCGGGATCGCCGCACCGGGCCTGGAGGCGGGCGGTCAGCCATGACGCATGCCGGCGGTACAGCATCTCGAGCGCCACGCGGTCGCTCCCCGCGATCCGCGCCACCAACGCTCGGTCCTCGCCCTTGCCTTCGTCGCTCGACGCCGGCCGGCTCGCGTCGGCTTCGTTGTGGCTCACCACGAACATCCTGTCGTGTCGACCGCCCCGTTCGGTTCATTCCCGTTCGTGCCGGCGTCGGAGTTCTCGCCGGGCGGGTGAACCGATCGATGCCGTCGTTTCGACAGTGCACCCATGATGACGTTTTCTCACCCTCGAACCGGGCGCTGGCTGGTGCGCTCGGTCGCTCTCGCGGCGATCGGCGTGTCGCTGTTCCTCGATCTCGGCGTGCTCATCGTCGTGCCGGTCCTGTTCATCCTCGTCGTGCCCTTCGAGAAGTTGTTCCCCCGGCACCGGGCGCAGCGTGTGCGGCGGCCGCATGCTGCGCTCGACGTGTCGTACGCGTTGGCCTCGCCGTTGATGAACGCGATCGGCATCGGTGCGGCGATCGCAGTCGGCGTGATCAGCTTGGCGTGGGTGCCCGGGTTGCTGATCCGCCCGCTGGTCGCGATGGTGCCGGCGTCGATCCTGCCGTTCGTCGGGATCGCACTGTTCGACCTGGCGATCTACTGGGTCCACCGCTGGTCGCACGAGGTGCCGGCGCTGTGGCGGTTCCATGCCGTCCATCACTCGACCGAGCAGCTCGATTGGGTCAGCGGCTTCCGCAACCATCCGTTCGACGGGGCGATCGTGGCGCCACCGTTCTTCTTCCTGCTCGCGGCCGGGTTCGACGCCACGTTCACCGGTGCGCTCGCGGTGATCCAGATCGTGCTCGGTCTGTTCCTGCACGCCAACGTCCGTTGGCGGCTCCGGCCGCTGCACCGGGTGGTGATCACCCCCGAGTTCCATCACTGGCACCACGCCAACGAGACCGATGCCCACAACAGCAACTACTCGGTCTTCCTGCCGCTGTGGGACATCGTGTTCGGCACCTACTACATGCCCCGCAACAAGCGGCCGCTGCGCTACGGCGTCGGTGAGGACATGCCGATGACGATGGCCGGCCAGCTGCAGTATCCGTTCCGTTGCATGCGGCCGGTCCGCGCGATCGCTCGCGAGTCTGTCCGGCACCCCTGGCAGGCGCTGTGCCGATGCCGCCGATCGGTCGGTGGTGTGGCGACCGACATCCGCCGCTCGACGTTCCGTCCCCGCACGGTTCGGCCGCGTCCTGGCGAACCGTGCAGCTGGGCGGTCGAGCCTCCGCTGCTCGAACGCTCGCGGTGAGCGCTCCCGGACCCCCGACCGCGCCGGTCGGCTGCGTCGAACGCCGCGTCGCCCGACCGGGCTGTCAGCTCGGTCGAAGGGCGATCAGGAGATCGTGTGGAAGGGCATGGACCGTTCGGCCCTGATGACCGGTCATCGTCTCGGCCGCGCACAGCGCGTTCCAGATCGATTCCTCGACCGCCTCGGCGGTGGCATTGAACAGCGGGGTCATCCCCGCCGCCGGCATCGTCGTCACGGCGATCGGTGACGTGGCGTGCAGCGGGACCTCGTTGTGGGTCGAGAAGGCGACGAAGATGTCGCCGCTGCCGTTGCCGCCCGTTCCGCCGACCCTGCTGAGACCGACGGTGGCGCGGCGTGCCAGCCGTTTGCACTGGTCGGCCAGCAGTGGCGCGTCGGTGGCGATGACCACGATGATCGAGCCGGCGTCGGCGGTGGCCGGGTCGGACGGAGGCGCCACGACTCGTTCATCGATCATCGTGCCGACCGGAATGCCGGCCAGCCGCAGCAGGCTGCGGGCGCCGTAGTTGGCCTGCACGAGTGCGCCGACGGTGAAGGTGTCGCCGCCGATCTCGACCAGCCGTGACGAGGAACCGATCCCTCCCTTGAACTCGTGGCACACCATGCCGGTGCCTCCTCCGACGTTGCCCTCCACCACGGGTTGTGCCTCCGCGCCGGCTCGGTCGGCGTCGGCCATTGCGGCGCGCACGTCGTCGGCCGTGAGGTGGAACGCATCGATGTCGTTGAGAAACCCGTCGTAGGTCTCGCCGACCACGGGCAGACACCACGCCGCGTCGGGATCGCGTTCGACCTCCGCGGCGACCAGGGTGTCGCGCACCACACCGACCTGGTGTGTGTTGGTGATGCCGATCGGGCCGCTCAGCAATCCCGACTCGTCGAGCCAGTGCGAGCCGGTCATCTCGCCGTTGCCGTTGAACGAGTGGATGGCGCCGTAACACAGCAGATCGCGTCGACCGACGGCGCGACTGTTGACGATGGTGACGCCTGTGCGTGCCACGCGCGGCGTGTCGCGGATGACCGTGCGATGACCGACCGACACGCCGTCGACGTCGGTGATCGCGTTCAACGCTCCGGTCGGGAACGTTCCGATGGTGAAGCCGAGATCGCGGAGGCGTGCCATGACCAGAGGTTATGGGGTCGAGAGGTCATGACGCCCGAGCGATCAGCGCACGTGCCACTCAGCTCCCGACGAGGCTTCGGTGGGTGGGTGGCTTTCGCCCCCGCCGCCGGTCGGGTCTCACCCAGCGGTCCCAGGCCCGCTCGATCAGGACCACGAGCATGCAGGCGCCCGCAGCCAGCGCGAACACGATGGTCGTGCCCGTCAAGCTGTCGAGCAGGTGTGGGGCCGCCACCATCGCCACGGCGAGCGTCACCATCAGCGTGCCGCCGATCAGCTGCAGCAGCTGTCCCTGATGTTCTTGGATCTTGGTGGCGCGCATCGTCACGACGACCACGCCGAAGATCGCGAGCTCGTCGATCAGGAAGATCAGCAGGTACAGCAGGAACAACACGACGGCACCGGCGGCGGGTACGCCACGGTCGGACAACAGGTTCGTCCACAACAGGGGCAGCCCGGCGGTGCAGGGTGTCTCGAGCAGCGAGACGCCGACGGCCAGCACGGCCGTTCCCCCGAGCGTGGCCGGCAACGACCGGTTCGGGTCGGCGAGCACTCGCATTCGACGGAACAGGCCCGGTTTGCGGTCGGCTGCGATCGTCACCGATGGCCCCTTCGACGTCCAGTGCTCCTTGAGATGGAAGGCGCCGAAGATCCCGGCGACGAGGGCGACGGCGATCCGGATCCATGTCTGGCGACCGACGATGCTGAGCGTCGAGTACGCACCCAGCATGTACAGCCCGTACAGCAGCGATGTGATCACCAGGAACAGCCCGCCGACGGCGAAGACGCGCGAGCGGGACCCCGAGTGGACCACCAGTGCCATCAGCATCGAGAGCACCCAGAGTGAGCAGGGGTTGACCCCATCGACGAAGGCGATCAGCACCGTGGCTCCCACGAGCGACCGCGAGCCGACGTTGACCGACCCGGCGAACGGCACGTCGATGACGAAGTCGTCTCGCGCCTCCGGTGTCACGCCCGCCACCAGGTCGAGGACCACGGTTTCGATCCGGTCGGCGAGCGCATCGGTGTAGCCGACGTAGACCCGTCCACCGAGCACGATGGTGGGTACCGCGCTGGGCGATTCGCCGAGCTGGGCGAGCGTGTCGCGGAAGATCACCTGGTTCGCCCGGTCGTACCACACCTCGTATCGCACGACCGTGAGCTCGGGCACGCGCGCTTCGAGGTCGTCGAGGAACGCCAGCATCCGCGCGCAGTGTGGGCAGCCGTCTCCGTGGAAGATGACCAGCTCGACCGTGTTCTGCGTCGGGCTCCTATTGATGGGTTCGGCCGTCGCATCGGACGAGCCGATCGCGAACAGGGCCGCAGCGGCCGAGAGCACCAAGGCGAACAACCAGCGCCTCACGATTCGATCGTACGAATCGGGGCCGGCGCTCGACAGGGCTGTTGGTCATCTCGCACGCCCGACCGAGCCGGACCGCGATGACCTCCACCGGTGACGGGTAACGTCGCCCCGTGACGGTTCGGCAGGTGCCATGCAGGGCGTGGTGATCGATCAGGACGGCGCGCCGATCGCCGGGCGGGCCGTGAGCAACGGACTCGACGTCACCGTCACCGATTCGCATGGCCGCTGGGACCTGCCCGTCGGCGCCTGGTCGGGCAGCGAACTGCCGTTCGTGTGGGTGCACCGTGGCGACGGTTTCGACTGCCGTGACTGGTTTCGCATGCCCGGTGAGGGACCGACCACATTCCGCATGCAACCGGTGCCGGGCGCACGCACTCGTTTCGGTCATATCACCGATCTGCATGTCGATGCGTCGTCGGGGGCGTTCGGGCTGAACGAGGGCGATTGCACCGCTGACCGCCTCGTGGCGGTGTTGACCGAACTGCGGGACCGGTTCGGCTGCGATGCCGTTTTGGCGACCGGCGACCTGACCAACCGCGGCGCCGACGAGGACTTCGTCGAGTTGCGACGTGCGCTCGACCGATCTCCGCTCCCGATCTTCCACATGCCCGGCAACCACGATCACTACGGCGACTACTTCGAGCCGAAGGCCGAAGACAGCGCTGCACCGGCGGGCCCGTCGGGGCGTCGTTACGAGGCACACCTGGGGCCCAGGTGGTGGTCGATGACCGAGGGTGGCATGCGGATCGTGGCGATCGACTGGCACTCGTGGCATCACGAGGACGACGCCGACGTCCAACGGGCCTGGCTGGCCGCCGACCTGGCGAGTGCGCGGTCGGGCACGCCGGTGCTGATCCTGTCGCACGACTTGATGGCGACCGATTTCTACGAACACCTGGCATCCGTAGCTCCTCACGTGACGATCGTCGGGTCGCTGTCCGGGCACTGGCACACTGCTCGCGCCGGCCGTGCAGGCCACGGGAACGGCGAGTTGCACCTGAACACCGGGAACCCGATGTTCGGCTCGTGGGACTGGTCGCCCCCGCACGCTCGGATCCTCGAATTCCACGGTTCGCAACTCTCGGTCGAGACCCGCGCCTTGGGCGTCGAGCCGCAGCATCGCACCGCGACGTTCCGGTCGGCGCCGGTGTCCGGCGCCGCCGAGCCCACCGAGCGCGTGCGTTGGCGCCTCCGCCTGGAGGGGGTCGCCCATCTCGGCGGACCGGTGATGGCCGCATCGGAGGAGCAACCACGATGCGTCGCGACCTGGAGGGACGAGGATCGTCTGATCGGCGGCGTGACGGCGGTCGATACCGCGGGGACGGCGGTCTGGTCTGCGCGACTCGCCGGGTCGGTCCTCGGTCGCGCAGCGGTGGCGGGTTCGGACGTCGCAGCCGTCGCGATCGACGGTCAGGTCGTGGTGCACGATCTCAGTACGGGCACCCGGCGTTGGTCGGTCGCGCTCGAGTCCGGGCGGGGCCTGTGGATGAGCTCGGCGCCCTTGCTGACCGACGATGTCGTGGTCGTCGGCTCCGGGCCCGTCTTCTCCGGCCTCGACCGCCACGACGGCCACGTTCGGTGGCGTCGCACCGATCTCGGCAGCCACGAGATGTATCCGAGCTACGGAGACGGGCTGGTCGACACCACACGGGTGATCCTCGGGATGCCGTCGGTCGAGCCGTCGCTCTACGCCCTCGACGCGTCGACCGGTGAGACGGTATGGGCATCGAGCTCCAACTCGGGCGGCGGCAGCCCTGCCGGCTCGCTGGCGCTGGGTGAGGGTGGGCGCATCTACGGCTTGAGTCATCGGCCCGAGCTGTTCTGCGTCGACGCCGCAGACGGCACGGAACGATTCCGCGTCGCGGTCGACGGGCACTACACCTGGGCCGCGCCGCTGGTCACCGATGCAGGTGTGTTGGTGATGACCGCCGACGCCCGGCTCGTCTGCTTCGACGTCGACGACGGTACCGAGTTGTGGCGAGTGGACGTGCCGGCGCAGGCGACTCACGGCTTCGCGCCCTACCGCGGATGGGGACGGTCGTCGATCACCGGCCCGGTAGCCGGCGACGATGGCCGTTGCCACGTCGCAACGACCGACGGTGCGGTGTGGTCGATCGAATCCGGCTCAGGGGCGTTGCAGCTTCTGGCGCAGCTTCCCTCGGCGGTGACCGCCGGCATCGTACGCTCCGGTGACCAGCTGTTGGTGCCGACCGCCGACGGCTCGCTCTGGAGCCTCGACACGGGTTGATCCCGAGCGGGTTCCGAGGACCACGGTCCGGTCACGGTGCCGCGAACGCGCGGTGACGCCGGCCGTCGGCGTCGATCCGACCGAGCGTGTACCGCCCCGCTCGACCGGCGAGACCTCCTGCGATCGCAGCCGGTCCGACAGTTCCGCCCACGGCCCGGCGCGCAGCATGAGATGTGCTTGGGTCGGCGCACCGGGGTGTCGCGTCCCGACTGACGATGACCATCAGAGGGAGTGGTACCGTCGATCCTCACGCAACCGTCATCCACGGCGGCGGCGAACGCGGACACCTAACCTAGGGGGTTTATCATGAGTTCTCGTCGCACGATCGTGCTCGTGCTCACGGCATCGGTACTCGCCGTGTCACCCGCCCTCCCCGGCAAAGCCTCGTCATCACAGACGGAAATCACCGACAAGTGCGAGACGCTCTTCAGCGCCGCGTTCGGCGTCCCGAACAGCGAACCGTTGGCCGGCTGCCAATGGGACATGGCTCTGATCGGCGCCGGCGACGCCAGCTACGCCGGGGCGACCGGCCGCGGCGTGAGCGTCGGCGTGCTCGACAGCGGCGTCGACATGACCCATCCCGACATCGAACCGAACCTCGACGTTGCCCGGTCCTGCTCGTTCATCTTCGACGACACGCCCACGGCCGGCCCCGCCGAGGTCGCCAACGGTGACTGCAGCAACAAGGCCGCGGTGCAGGACCTCAATGGCCATGGGACGCACGTGTCCTCCAACATCGCGGCACCGGTCAACGGCATCGGCATCGCCGGTGTCGCACCCGAGGCGACACTCGTCGCGTTGAAGGTCTGCACACAGGTCGGTTACTGCTTCGCGGACTCGGTCGCTGCCGCGCTCCGCTACGCCGGCGACCAGCGGCTCGACGTGGTGAACATGAGCCTGTTCGCCGACCCCTACCTCTATTACTGCAAGAACAAGGCCGCGCAGCGCGCCATCCTGCGCGAGATCGCATCGGCCGCCCGCTACGCACAGAGCCGTGGCGTGCTCATCGTCGCCGCCGCCGGCAACCAGGCCGACGACCTCCAGCATCCCGATCTCGACACCACCAGCCCCGATTGGCCCCCCGGGTCGGAGGAGACCCGTGAGGTCGGCAACAACTGCGTCGTCGCGCCGACCGAGCTGCCCGGCGTCCTCACCGTGTCGTCGACCGGTCCGGTCGGCTACCCGGGTTACGAGCTCGACATCGCCGACTACTCGTCGGTCGGCGTCGACGTCGCGGCTCCGGGTGGCGACTATTTCCGGGCGACGAACACGCGTCAGGACGCGGTGATCGGCGCGCTGTCGAGCACGAGTGATCCCGACGACGGCATCTGGGACTTCTTCGACTTCCTCGAGGAGAACTTCGGTGTCGCTTTCGACGGTCTGACGGTGCTGTCCGACGAAGGTGCCCGGTATGGCTTCCTCAACGGCACGTCGATGGCGTCGCCCCACGCGGCGGGCGTCGCAGCGCTGATCGTCGAGCGGCACCCCAACTGGAGCCAGGGGGCGGTCAAGGCTGCCGTCCAGCGGACCGCCTCGGCGCTCGGGTGCCCCTCGGTGCAGTTTGACGGCGATTCTCGGCGCTGCTACGGCGACGGTGCCCACACGTCGTTCTTCGGCCACGGCCTGATCGACGCCCTCGCGGCATCCAGGTCCTGACGCCGACGCGCCGCTGCGCCTCAGCCCGATCACGCTGTCACGGTCGGCATCGCAACGCCGGCCGTGGCGGGGTGTCTCGCGTCGCGGGTCGACCGGTCGTGTCGCACGCCCGAACCGCGTGGGGTGCGATGAACGCGGCAAGCCGCCCGGTCGACTCACAGCAGGCGCTGAGTCGGCGCCTGCCGGCCGGTTCGGCGACCGGGGCATCGATCTCACCGCTCGGGCGTGGGGGTCAAGGCGCGGCCCGATTCGTCGTGAAAACGGCAAACGCCGCCGGCCACAGGGGCCGGCGGCGTTCAGCGAACGCGATCGATCAGAGCGCGCGGACGTTCTGGGCTTCGTCGCCCTTGCGGCCCTGGCCGATGTCGAACTCGACCTTCTGACCCTCGTCGAGGGACTTGTAGCCCTCGCCGGCAATGTTCGAATGGTGGACGAACACGTCGTCTCCACCTTCGCGTGAGATGAAGCCGAAGCCCTTCTCACTGTTGAAAAATTTCACGGTACCTTGCATTGGTTTCTACTTTCGGAACGAGCAGCCATTGTGGCAACCCGGAATGAACCCTACGAGCTGATCCGTCCCGATCCTCCTTGGGCGTCCCGGGCTCGGCTCAGATGGACCGAATCGGTGCTGCGTCAGCCCGGTCCTGCCGGCCCAGCTCGATGGCATTGAGGCGGGCGAGCACCAGCAGGAGCAGGTCGTTGACCTCGTCCTCGGAAGGAATCGTTCCCCGCTGTGCCTGGCGTCGAAGCGCCCGAACCGCTTCGGGGAGGACCGGCGCGGCCTCGACGTCGATTCCGGACCATTTCGCTCGCGCACGCATGAGTCGTCGGAGGCCACCGAGCGCGAGCGCGACCTCGTCTGCGTTCCAGTCGGAGGTTGCGTCGTCGGGGTAGCCGGAGAAGTCGCTCGAGAACACCGGCTGCGACGAGCCGAACAGTGTGGCGAGGTGCCGATTGCTGTCGGCGTATCGCCCGACGATCGCCATGGCATCGCGTCGGGCGATGGTGAGTTTGGGGTCGTCCGGCACGAACTTGGCGATCCGCTTCGACGGGATCTGCCGGTCGGGAATCAGGTTGTACAGGTGGCCCAGTTTGGCCGTCGTCTTGCCGAACGACTCGTTGTCGAAGGAGTCGGGGTCGATCGCCGAGCGAGCGCGATCGACGCCGAGCAGGGCGAGGAAATCCGTGACGACGTCGCCGCCTTCGAGCCGTTCCCGGTCGAAGACCCGGACCGTCACTCGGTCGGTCCCGAGCTGTTCGACGTAGGGCAGGAGCCGAGCGTGGTAGTCGAGATAGCGATCGTGGTGGGCGGCGTGCGCCGGAATAGCGGTCGGTTGGGATCCGTAGAACACCGCCGTGGTCAGCGGGAAGCGCGAACCCTGCTGATAGTGGGAGACGAGATGCTGATCCTGGCGCCGGACGTACGCGATGATCCGGATGTCTCCGAACCCGGCATGGAGCCGCCCGAGCATCGCATCGATCTGCGAAGGTTCGAACACCCAACTGAGGTCCTCCTCCACCACGAGCCTGTCGGCGTCGCCGCGGCAAACGTGCTCGAGATACTCGTCACGAGCGATCGCGCCGGCCCGGCGCAACGTCTCGGGATCGCCGGCTCGCGGGTCGATCGGCGCGATGGTGCGACGTTGCAGCGGCACGTATCGCAGGCCGGTCCGAGCGAAGACCTCGTCTCCGGCGACGTCGAGGAACCGTTGGATCGAGGTCGTACCCGTCTTGTGGCTACCGATGTGGAGAACGAGACGCCGCACGATGCCTCAGGCCTCGTCGCGGATCACCTGGAGTCCGGCGGGATCGACGAGCGAATCGAACAGCCGCAAGTTATGGTTGTGACCGACGTGGTGCAGGCCGAATGCCGACTGGATCGCGGTGTACATGCCCATTGCATCGAGTGAGTTGTTCACGCTCTGCTTGGCCAGCGTGAGTCCGATCATCGGTCGCCGGGCGATGTGTTCGGCCATGGCCAACGTCGTCGACTCGAGGTCGTCGCGGGGCACGACCTGGTTGACCATGCCGTGTCGCAGTGCCTCGTGGGCTGTGATCGCACGCCCGGTGAACAGCATCTCCTTCGCCAGTCGAGCGCCCGCCTCGTAGGGGTGCGTGAAGTACTCGTGACCGTTCACACCGAACGCCACGACGGGATCGGAGAAGGTCGCATCTTCCGAGCACACCACGAGGTCCATCGGCCACACCAGCATCAGTCCGCCGGCGATCACCTTGCCCTGCACTTGGGCGATCGTGGGCTTCGGGATGTTGCGCCACCGCCAGCAGAGACCGACGTACATCTCCGCCTCCGTCGCCATGTAGCCCTCGGCGCCCTCGGATTCGAAACAGCACCACGTGCCGATCGGATCGATGTCGGACATGTCGGTGCCTGCCCGAAGATCGTGGCCCGACGAGAAGTGGTTGCCGTCGGCCGCCAGGATGATGACCCGCACCGAGTCGTCTCGGGCAGCCCGGTCGAAAGCCTGATTGAGCTCGCTGAGCATCTGATAGTCCTGGGCGTTCGCGGCCTGCGCCCGGGCCAACACGATGCGCGCCACGCGCTCGCCCGGCCGTTCGTAACGAATGTGTTCCCAGCTGTCGTTCGCCATGCCCGCAGTCTCGCGCTCGCTCCGGGCACCGGCCGTACCGTCGCACGGGCTGCGTCGACGGTGACATGCCGAGCACGGAATCGGATGGCGACCACGAAACCGGGAACTACGGCCTCCGACTCAGTCGAGCGCGATCCAGAAGCTCACCGATCGAGCGACACAGGTGCCGTCCGGAGCGAAGGCCGCCGATGCACCATGGCGCTTGCGGCCGTCCCACTCGTCGGGGTGATCGCCCGACCACGACACGAGGGAATAGGTGGTTTCTGGCTCGATCGGGCCGCTCACATCCACCGCGAACTGTGCGGTGACCGGCGATCGCGGTTGGCGGGAGTAGGCCACGTACCACGCCGCTGTGCAGTCGAGCGCCGCCCAGAGTGCGCCGAGGTCGACGACCCCCGAATCCGACACCGCCCAGTCGGGCGGACACCAGTCGGTCGCGAACCGCCCGTCGCCGAGTGGGCCGGCGTGCACGTTCATCGAATCGTGCTGTGTGCCGCACGAGAAGCAATAGGGCACCGGGTGGTCGGCGACGAACTCCGAGAACCTCGCTCGTGCCGCAGCGGCGTCGGAGGTCGTCACCGGCTCGGTGTGAGCGAAGACCGGGTTCCATGGCCGGGCGATCATGACGGTGACAGGATCGCTCGTCGTCTCGTCGATCAGCCTCCATTCGTCGTCGACGTGCACGATCCGCAGGTCGGTGTCGAGCGGAACCGGTGCGCGCATCGCGGTCGTCACGGGTTGGGCGATG
Organism: uncultured Acidimicrobiaceae bacterium; assembly: GCA_963701575.1. Classification (GTDB taxonomy): domain Bacteria; phylum Actinomycetota; class Acidimicrobiia; order Acidimicrobiales; family Ilumatobacteraceae; genus Ilumatobacter. The sequence continues at coordinate 118,746 of CAVPAQ010000018.1, read as the reverse complement.
GCCCCGGTGAATCGATGCGCGGTCCAGCCGCCCTGACCCGAGCCCGTCGGGCCCTGGAACCGGCCCCCGATCCGCAGCGTGCGCTGATGTGGCATCGCCTCGTCAGTCCTCGCTGCGGTCCTCGATCACCCGGGCCGGGAAACCGCCTGTGGCGATCGGCCCCCAGCGCTCGATCGAGACCCGGATCAGACTCTTGCCCTGTCGCAGCATCGCTGCCCGATACTCGTCCCAATCGGGGTGCTCACCCGAGATCACGCGGAAGTATTCCACGAGTCCGTCCACCGAGTCCGGGGCGTCGATCACCGTTGCCGTTCCGTCGACGTGCACCCATGCGTCGCCGAAGTCGTCGGACAGCACGACCATCGAGACGTTCGGATCGCGCCGAAGGTTGTGTGTCTTGGCCCGTTCGGGATATGTGGAGACCAAGATGTGGCCGTCATCGGCGACGCCCATCGTGACCAGCGATGACTGTGGTCGGCCATCACGGCGAACCGTCAGCAGCACGCCGTGGTGACGGGGCCGAATGAAGTCGAGCAGTTCGGTACGGTCGACATATCGATTGGTTGCGATCGAAACCATGCACCCGGGTCTAGCTCGTGAAGTCCGGGAATCCACGACGCTGCCGTTCGGCTCGGCCCCGTCACCGGGTACCTTCGTTCGGCGCCGTTGATCAGGGCGTGAGCCACCTACGTCGAGCGGGAGTCGCACCGGACCGACCCTGCGAAGGCTGACAGGTGGCACGGGACGCGACCCAGGGCGGACCTACGGCGCGGCGCGTTGCAGCCCGGCAATGCCGCACGCTGCGAGGACGGCGCACCCGGCCACAGCCAACGGGTGCCACCTCACCGCTCCAGTGTCGTGCTGCATCGGCCGGAGGTGTCGGGGCGTCGGCGCGTTCGCGTCGGGCGACGGGGGTTGCACACGATCGCGGGTAGCGTCGACGGGAATGCGGATCTCGGAGCGGGTCGACTATGCCGTGCGGGCGATGGGCGAGCTCGCGGTCGGCGGCGCCGACTCGGTGAAGGCCGAAACGATCGCCACCAATCAGGGCATCTCGATCAAGTACCTGCTCGACATCCTGCGCGATCTCAAGCGCGCCGAGTTGGTGCGCTCGAAGCGAGGGCCCGACGGTGGTTTCGCCTTGTCGCGTCCCGCCGCGGACATCTCCCTTGCCGACGTGTTTCGGGCTGTCGACGGCCCGCTTGCCGACGTCCACGACGAGAGCCTGCGAGGCCTCGAGTATCCCGCTCCCGTCCAGATGCTCCCGCTGGTCTGGATGGCCATTCGCGGTAGCCTGCGCCGGGTGCTCGAAACCGTCTCCGTCGCAGACCTCGTCTCCGGCGACCTCCCAGCGTCCGTCGTCGAACTGTCCGGTGAATACCGAGCTGCAACGGAGGCCCGTTTTGGTCGATGAACGAGAACGAGCGGCGGCCCTGGAAGCAGTGCGCGCCGCTTCGGTGCTGTGCTCATCCGCCCAGGGCCGGCTCGTCGCCGGCGACACCCTGACCAAAGGCGACGCCAGCCCGGTGACCGTCGCCGACTTCGCGGCGCAGGCGATCGTGTGCGCGACGCTCACCGACCGTCTCGGCCCGATCGAACTGGTCGGCGAAGAGGATTCGTCCGATCTCGCCGGCAACACCGCGTTGCGTGACGGCGTGGTCGACCTCGTTCGTGCTCAGCGCGGTGAGGCGAGCGTCGATGCCGTACTCGACTGGATCTCGGTCGGTCACTCGGATGGAACGGGCCTTCGGCACTGGACCCTCGATCCGATCGATGGCACGAAGGGTTTCCTGCGTGGCGACCAGTACGCGATCGCGCTGGCGTTGATTGAGCAGGGCGAGGTGGTGCTGGGTGTGCTCGGCTGCCCCAACCTGCCGAATCCCGACGGTTCCCGGGGCGCGATCTTCCTCGCCGATGGCACATCGTGCGAGGTGTGGTATCCCGGCGCCGAGGGGCCGGCGCCGGCCGGCGTCGCGGCGCCCACGTCGCTGGCCGAAGCGCGCGTCTGCGAGTCGGTCGAGTCGGGCCACTCGAACCATGACGACTCGGCCCGGATCACCGAGCTGCTGGGCATCGTCGCCGAGCCGTATCGCATCGACAGCCAGTGCAAGTACGCAGCCGTCGCACGCGGCGATGCGTCGATCTATCTGCGGCTACCCACCCGGGCCGACTATCGCGAGAAGATCTGGGATCACGCGGCCGGCAAGTACGTGGTCGAGCAGGCGGGCGGGCGTGTGACCGACGTGACCGGTGCACCACTCGACTTCTCGCACGGTCGGCGCCTCGAGCGCAACCTGGGTGTGATCGCCACAGACGGACGCTTCCACGACGAGGTGGTCGCCGCCGTGCAGAGCGTGCTCGGACGCCCCTGAGGCCGAGTCCACCCGTTTCGAGGTGGGGCACTCCGGCGCCGACGTTGCCGGGGTCGGTCCGACGTGGCCCAGACCTCATGACGAACCGTCGATGAAGGCGGTGCAGTCGGCACCCGATGCTTTCCGAAACTGGACGCCGGCTGCGGTCCAGACGACGTACACACACCGATGCAGGCTGAAGTAGGTCGCCGGGTAACGAATCTCCAACGCCGCGTCGGAGTATCGAGTCCCGTCTGCGTAGTCGGTCGCCGCCCCGAACACGGCCGCCGGGTCGGTCTCGATCAGGGCCTCGATGTTGGCGCGCGTCGTGTCGGCGAACCGCACGCGCAGTTCGTTCTCGACGTGCTGCTGGCGTCGCGATGCACCGACGAACCAGGCGGAGACCGTGACGAGCGTGACGACGATGACAGCGCCGCCGACGAGCCACTGCGAGCGCCGCGTCATGCAGATCTCGCGACGTCCGAGCGCCGTCGCGGCGATCACCGACACCGATACGCCGATCGCGGCCCCTGCCGTGTTGGCGACGAGGTCGGCGACGTCGGGAGCGCCGGCACCCGTGACAGCCTGCGCCACCTCGATGAACAGCGAGTAGGCGCTCAGGGCGAGCAGCACCGCCACCGGTCGTTTGGTGATCCAGGTCCATGCCAGCCCGGCTGGTACGAAGAGTGCCACGTTGAGGACGAACTGGCTGCTCCCGAGTGGGTCCCGCGACAAGCTGCGGAGACCGTCCGAGGACCAGTCACCGAGCCCGCCCGGACTGAAACCCGTCGGCCAGCCGTAGCGGAACAGCGTGACCGCCAGCACCAGCGCGGCGCTCGCAAAGCCGACGAACCACTCGGGTGCTCGGATCTCGATCCGCTCGACGTGGTGGGCGACCCACCAGGCTGCCACAGCGGACAGCACGAGCAACACGACGAGCGCGGCGAGCGCTTGGGATGCAGCGATCGAGGAGACATCTCTGCTCGCTCCGGCGACTTCCGGTCGCAACATCTGAAGCTGCCGGTCCGACTAGATGTCGAGCCCCTTGGCGGCGATCGGGGTCATCGTGATGGTCTCGGGGCGGGCTGCGAGCAGGCCGGCGAACGCAGCACTCGCGGCGCGCATACCGTCGCCCTTTCCGTGCGCCGCCTTGGCCTCGTCATCCCGATACAGCTCGAAGAAGTAGAAGACGCCCGGCTCGTCGTTGGCGGCATGTGCGCTGTAGACCTCGAGGCCCGCTTCCTCGTCCGCAGCGGCGACGATGTTCGCCAGGGCGGCCTCGAGTTCGCTCGCCTTGCCCTCGGCGGCCGTCAACTTGGCAATCAGTGAGATCTTCGACATGCGGTCAAGGTAGTCGCCGTCGGTCGGCGAGCTGCTGTTCGAGACGCTGCGATTCGGATCCCGGCGTACCGCACCCACACTCCGTCTCGATCCTCATGCGGCCTTGCGCTTCGGGGCGCCCGCGGTGACGACGAGGCTGACGCCGGCCACGATCAGCGCTCCGCCGATGATCTCGGCGAGGCCGAGCACCTCGTCTCGGATCAGCCAGCCGAAGAACACACCGAACAACGGGATCATGTATGCCGTCGAGGCCGCCTGCGTCGGCGTCGCACGCCGCACCACCGTCGCCATCAACGTGAACGTGACAGCGTTGGCAGGGATGCCGGCGTACACGAGTGGTACGAACAGCCCGACCGACCAGTCGGTGTCGGCGACGCCCTCGACGATCAATGCGAACGGAAGCAGCATCGCCGCCGACATCAGGAGTTGCACGCCGACCAGCATGATCGGGGTGACGGCGCTGAAGTCCTTCCACTTCATGAACACCGTGCCGAATGCCCACGCCAACGCCGACACGAGCAGAGCCAGGACCCCGACCAGTCGTGCGTCGCCCCCGAGTGCAGGCGACGCAAGTACGGCCGTGCCGACGAATCCCACCAACAGCCCGATCGCCCCGAGGCGGCTGATCGTCGTGTGCAGCAGGAACACCGACAGGCAGGCCGTGAACAGCGGCATCGTGCTCGACATCAATGAGGCGAATCCGGCCGGCACCCTGCTGACGCCGAACACCAGCAGCGCGCTCGACATCGTGGTGATGCTGAGCCCGACCGCGAAGATCCGCGCCAGCACCGTGCGGTCGGTGGGAAAGCGTTCGCCGCGCGACAACGCCAAGATCAGCAGGAATGTACCGCCGAGGATCGTTCGCATCGCCGCCAGCAGCATCGGGCCGGTGTGGTCGAGTGCGAACTTGAGGGCGGTGAAGTTCCCACCGATCAGCATCGCCACCAGCACCACCGCGCCCATCACCACCGCCGGTCTCACCGGGGCGTCACCGTCAGAGCGCATTACCGCGCGATCCTTGCCTGGGCTCTGCACGTTCCTCCATCGGCGTTGTCGATCGACGAACTGCGATCTGTCGCCCAGTGTGCCGGTCGAGCCCGGTGACGACCTTCATCGGGCGAGCACCCGGTCGTCGAACGGGGGTCGCGGTTCGTTGCCGGTCGCCTCACGCGCCGGCGCGTGAGGCATCACGCGTGCGAGGCGATGGCCACGATCCGCAAGGCCGGTCGCCGTGCCAGCAGCTCGGCGACCAGCTGATCGACCAGATCGGCGCTGGCGGCGTCGACCTTGTTGATCGCCACCGCCAACTCGATTCCCGGCGGAACCGCCTTGGCGGCGCCGCGTTCGTGCAGGATCACGGTGGCCGCCATCCAGGGTTCGAGCCGGACGTCGGCGCGGCAACCGACGAGCGCTGCGACGCGCAAGGGCCGGTGGCACCGATCGGCGATCACGCGGCCGAGCGCGTCGGCGCCGATCACGCTGATCACGATCGTCGCCGTCGAGGGAACGATCGGCTCGAACGCGGCGGGGGCCTTGAACGGCCGTCGTCGCGACCCGTCGGCCTCGACCACGATGTGATCCACGCCGCCGAACCACGCGTCACATCGCGCCGGGTCGACACCGATCGCCTTCGAGCCCTCGACGCCCGACCAAACCATCACGGGTTCGCGCGCCGCTGCGGCGACGACATCGTCGTCGGTCGGTCCGATCAGCACCCGGTGGCCGAGGTGCTGATCGGCTCCCATCTTGGTGGTGCAGGTCAGTACCACCGATCCGTCGACCTGGCTGCCGAGAGCGTGCAACAGCGTCGACTTGCCACCGCCTCCCACCAGCGCGATGTGTGACCGGGTGCCGATCCCGAATGCCTCGGCGACACCGACCAGCGGTATCGGGCTCAGCGCGGACGGCGCGGCCACCACAACACCGCCTCGACGACGCCGCCACCGATCGCCAAAGCCTTGTCGGAGATCTCGTCACATGCAGCCGCGTCGAGTCGCCCGTCGACATCGCCGATCTTGAGACCGGCCGTGACGTCGCTGCCGTCGAGGATCAAACCCCGAACGACGCCGGCGAACGGGGCCAGCACCGGCAGGTCACCGACCATGCCGAGCGTCTCGTGATCGTCGACGACGTCGCCGATCGCCCGCACCCAGCGCACGATGCCGCCGCGCTGGGCCCGGATCACGCGTTCGGCACCGTGTCCGCCGACGATGCCCGGCACGCCGGTGTCCGGCTCGGCCGAACCGCTCCACAACACCCGGCCGAGATGCGGCCCGCGCATCGTCTCGACGACCGCATCGCAATCGGTGCCGGCCGTGAAGCCGGGTCCGAGCCCGATCACCAGGGGTGCGTCATCGATTCGCGTGTCGATGTTGCGTTTTGCGAGGCGCGCATCGACGACCACGTCCGCCTCGCAGTCGGTTCCGAGATCGGGCAGTTCGGGGGACACCACGACGCCTACCAGCTTGCCGCCGCCCGACCGTGCCAGGGCCACCGCCTCGGTGGCCGTCGAGACCCGCTGGCCGATCATGCCTTCGATGTCGACCGTGCCCTCGGTGACGGCCGTCGACAATGCGACCGTGCGCCGAACCGTGAGCGGGTTCGGTAGCTCGGTGACGACGACGGCAACGCCGGCGCGGGTGAGGCGCCACGCGACGCCAGTGGCGAGATCGCCGCCGCCCCGGATGACGCACAGCAGGTCAGCCACGGACTGCCGTGATCACTCTGCCGATCGTCTCGTGCCCACGGCCGACGACCTGTTCGTAATGCTCGGGATCGGTGGCCCCCTCGGTCACCACCACCACGACGGTCGCCGAAGCGAGATCGGTACCGGACCGGAAGTCGGGGTCACGGATCAAGGCCTCGAAACCCGCCAGGCCGGCCGCGCCCGTCTCTCCGGCGACGATGCCGACCGCTGCCAGATCGCGCATCGCTGCGCAGGCAGCCTCGTCGTCGATCGATACGAACCAGTCGATGCCCCTCGACAATCGGGGCCAGGCGGTGAGCGAGGGCATACCGCAGTTCAAGCCGACCATGATCGAGTGGTGGGGGCCGGGCACGGAGGTGATCTCGCCGGCGCCCGCGGACGCCTGGACACAGTTGGCATCGAGTGGCTCGACGCCCACGATCACGGCCGGCTTGGCATCGCCGGCGCGGTAGTGGCTGACACCGGCAGCCATGAAGGCGCCGACACCCATCGGGATCACGACGATGTCGGGGCGATGCAGGCCGCTGGCGTCGATCGCGTCGTCGATCTCGTGGAAGATCGTCGAGTACCCCTCGATCACGCGGGCTGGGGTCGTCTCGTAGCCCTCCCACGAGGTGTCGCTGATGACGAGGCAACGATCGGAGGCCTCCTCGGCCGAACGAGCCACCGCTTCGTCGTATGTTCCGTCGACGACGGTCACCAGGGCACCCTCGCTACAGATTGCCTGGATGCGGGCCTCGACCATGCCCCGGGGAACGTAGATGTGACACGCGAAACCGAGCAGGCGCGCCATGAAGGCAACGGCTCGACCATGGTTGCCGTCGGTGGCAGTAGCGAGCTCGAACGGCTTGAGGTGTTTGAGGTTGGCGGCCAGCTCGTTGATGTTGCGCCACGGCTCGGGTTCGTAGCCGATGTGCTCGCAGATCGCTCGATACGTCGCCCACGACGCGCCGAGGATCTTGAACGACGGCAATCCCATCCGGCGGGTCTCGGCCTTCACGAGCAACCGTCCGACACCGAGTTGCGCCGCCAGATCGGGCACGTCGAACAGCATCGTGGGCGAGTAGGCGGGCATGCGGGCATGGAAGCTGATGACCTTGGGGTCGATCGGCGCGATCTCGATCGGTGCTCGCATCGGGTTGCGGGTGATCACCGCGGTCGTGACGTCGTTCATGCCCGTGCTCGTTCCGGAGCCATCACGGTTGCCAGTCGGCGAACGTGTCGATCATGTAGCGCACGTCGGGGCCGAGCGGGTACAGGATCGGGCAGGTGCATCCGTTGGCCATGTACTCGCCGACCTTCGCGCGTACCTCGTCGGGGGTTCCGGCGGCGCAGATCATCTGCACGATGTCGTCGGGCACCAGCTTCGACGCCTCGACGACCTGATCGTGCGTGGCGGGCCACGTGAGCACGTTGCCGACCGCGTCGAGCAGCGACTGTGGCACACCGCTGGCCTTCATGATGTGCGGTTGCTGTCCGAGGTACTGGGTGACGAGCAGACGGGCGCCGTCGAGCGCTGCCTGACGATCCTCGTCGACCGAACACACCACGAGTTGCGGGCGGTCGATGTCGTCGACCGAGCGTCCGGCTTTGGCCGCCCCGATCGCCAGGTTCTCCATCGCGTCGTTGTTGTAGGAGGGCGATACGAGGTAGTTGAGTACGACGCCGTCCGCGATCTCGCCCGCCAGCTGCATCATCTGCATGCCGGTCGCGCCGATGTAGATCGGGACGTCCTTGGGGCGTCGCTCCTGGTGTACGTAGTCGAGTTCGACGCCGTCGAGGTGCACGAATTCGCCGTTGATCGTGACGGTCTCGTTGTCGAGCAGGGCCCGCACCGCGGTGACGACCTCGCGCATCGCCAGCAGCGGCCGGCGACGATCGACACCGACCTTGCTGGCCAGGGGCTCCCACCAGGCCCCGAGCCCGCAGATGATGCGACCCGGTGCCAGGTCGTCGAGGGTCGAGAACATCGACGCCAGCCGAGCCGGGTTGCGAGTCCAGATGTCGATCACACCCGAGCCGATCTTGATCGTGTCGGTGGTCGCCCCGAAGGCTGCCATCGGCACACCGGCCTCGCGAACGAGCCGCGAGTCGGCCTGCCACACCGCCTCGAACCCTTTCGACTCGGCGTATTGCGTGTGCGAGATCGCCTCGCGGATCGGGTGGGCGTCCTGCAAGTAGATCGCGAGCCGTGTCATGGGAACTCCTCCTCGGTCTGGGGCTGTCGTCGCGTCGCCGCGCCGCGCAGCGGTGGCTAGAGAGCTTCGATCTTGGCGAACAGTCGGGTGGCGGCCTCGGCGGCCTTGGCGCGGATCTCTTCGGCGTCGACGCGTGTCGGCCGGCCGTCGGCCCACATCGTCTCGCCGTCGACCTCCACTTCGGTCGGGTTGACGCCGGTGGTGAACGCCAGGCGCCAGGGGTCGATCGGTTCGTACGACCAGGTGACCCGATCGTCGAGCGCCTCGGGAAACAGCTGGTAGTTGGTCTGCAGCATCGACCACACGGTGTCGGGCGTCTCGGTGACGTCGTGCTCACGCAGTCGCACATAGGCGACCCGGAACTCGTCGAGCATGTCGGCTCCGATCCCGTCGGTGCCGAGCCCGACCGGGTTGGCGAAGCGGGTCGGGTTGGCGTACCCGACGGCGTTGTTCATGTTGGATCGGGGGTTGTGGATGATCGTGCCCTGGAGGCCGTGATCGTCGGCGAGGTGGACGCCGTGGATGATCATCCAGTCGGGGGTGGTGAGGTGGCGGATGCGGTCGGCCGCCCCGGCGTCGCCGGGACCTTCGGCGACGTGGATGTGCACGCCGACCCCGTGCCCGGCAGCCAGCTCGGCTGCTGCTTCGAGGGTGTCGTCGGTGCACGTGAAGGCGGCGTGGACGCCGACCAAGCCGTGCCCGCCCTCGCGCAGGAAGCGGTCGTTCTCGGCGAGCCCGCGCCGGGCGCCGTCCGGGCCGTGGCGGTCGGTGACCCCGTAGGCGCAGCTGACCCGCACGCCGACCTCGGCGCAGGCCTGCGCGATCAACGAGAGCGAGCCGTCGATCGCGTTCGGTGATTCGTGGTGATCGATGATCGCCGTGCAGCCTCGTTCGAGCGCCTCGAGCGCCCCCAGCTTGGCCGACCAGTAGATCGTGTCGGCGTCGAGTGCACGATCGAGCCGCCACCACACGAGTTCGAGGATCTCGAGGAACTCGGTCGGGGTGCGCGGCGGGGCCGGCATGCCGCGGGCGAGTGCCGAATACAGGTGGTGATGGGCGCACACCAGACCAGGCGTCTGCGATCGGGCCAGGGCAGCTGCGGGGGTCATGTCAGCTCCGGGGGCGAGATCGACCCCTTGCGCTCGGTGATCAGGCCGTACACCTCGGGCCGTCGGTACTTGGCGAAGTCGAACAGCGTTTCCTTGTAGCGGTTGCACAGGTCGAGGTCGCAGCGGGCGCTGATCAGGACGTCGCCGCTCGTGACCGCTTGGGCCGCGATCTGGCCCGACGGGGCGATGATCGCGCTCTGCGACAGCGACTCGACCCCCTCTTCGATGCCGCCTTTGGCGACGCCGACCACCCACGCCCCGTTCTGGTAGGCGCCGGCCTGCATCACGAGGTGGTTGTGGAAGCCCTGCAAGGCGTTCTGATCGGGGTCGGGGGCGTAGTGCATCGGCGTGTTGTAGCCGATCAGGATCAACTCGGCGCCCTGCAGCCCCATCACGCGATAGGTCTCGGGCCAGCGGCGGTCGTTGCACAGGGCCATGCCGACGATCCCGCCGAACGCCCGCCACACGCCGAAACCCTCGTGCGACTCTTGGAAGTAGCGACGCTCGAGATGCTGGAACGGACGCCACGGCTCGTGCGTCTCGTGTCCGGGGATGTGGGCCTTGCGGTACTTGCCGACGATCGAGCCGTCACGCTCGACGAGGACATAGGTGTTGAAACGTTCGCCTCCCGGCGTGAGCTCGGCGTAGCCGAGGCAGAAGCCGACCCGCAGTCGGGCTGCCTCGTCGAACAAGGGCTGGGTAGCCGGGCCGGGCATCTCGGTCTCGAAGTAGTGGTCGTGGCCGCTGATCTCGTCGGTGTACCAGCGCGGGAAGAAGGTGGTCAGAGCGAGCTCGGGGAACACGATGAGGTCGCAGTGCCGTTCGGCGCTCTGCCGGAGCAGCCCGATCAGTCGATCGACGACCGATTCGCGGCTCTCGTCGTGACTGATCGGTCCGAGCTGCCCGGCTCCGATGGTGACGACGCGACTCATCTCGCGCCGCCGTTCGCGCCGACGTGGTGCTGGTCGCACGGTCGTGGGACGATGTGACGGAGCACCCGAACGGTCTGCATCGCGCTCCATCGTAGTTGCGGATTGAACATTTTGTAAATGCGTTGTCTATCGCTCTGGCCCGGTCGCGCTGGGCGCAGCCAGTGCTGCCGCCACGCGATCGGGGGTGAGCGGGAACGAATCGAACCACACGCCGGTCGCATCGTGGAGGGCGGCAACGACCGCCGGCGCGTACGTGATGAACGGCATCTCGGCCATGCCGCGTGCGCCCCACGGCCCGTTCGGATCGGCCAGCTCGAGCACCACGCTGTGGACCTGCGTCGGCACGTCCCCGATGCCGGGGATCAGGTAGGTGCTCAATCGTGGGTTGAGCACGCGACCGTTGTCGACCCGCAGCCGCTCGCTGAGGGCGTAGCCGTGCGCCTGGGCGACAGCGCCCTCGATCTGGCCGATCACCAGCGCCGGATTGATCGCCCTACCGACATCGTGGGTGCTGACGACACGGTCGATCACGATGTGGCCCGTCGCCCGATCGACCGTCAGCTCGACCGCTTGCGCCACGTAGCCGTAGCTGAAGTTCGGGGCGCCGACTCCGGTCTCGGGGTCGAGTGTCTCGGTCGGTGGCGGAACGTACCGGAAGTGGCCGACCGCGGGCCGATCGCCGTTGCGCCATGCCTTGTCGGCCTCCTCGGCGGCGCCGAGGATCGAGTTCCCGGCCATGAACGTGAGCCGTGAGGCCGACGCCGATCCCGAGTCACCCGACGACGAGGTGTCCGAGAAGCCACCGCGCATCTTGTCCAACGGCACGCCGGTGGCGTCGGATGCCATCTGCAAGAACGCGGTATGGGCACCTTGTCCCACGTCGGCGCCGGCGTGGAACAACTCGCCCCACTCGGGGGTGTCGGCGTCGGGGGCCCCGTGCAGCACGATCTGCGCCTCACAGCGCTCGGGGAAGCCGAAGGAGAAACCGACGTTCTTGAACGAGCACGCGAACCCACGCCCACGCAGCAGGTCCGTGTCGGCCGGGGGGAGTGACGCGAACGGCGAGAACGCCGGCGCGGGTCGCAGAGGCCGGTCGAACTCGGCTTCGGCGGCGCAGCGCTCGATCACCTGGGGCATCGTGACGCCCGCCGGCATCACCGTCTGGGTGATGCCGATGCTGCCGTCGTGCAGGGCGTTGCGGCGCCGTATCTCGACCGGGTCGATGCCGAGCGCCTCGGCGAGTCGGTTCATCTGCGATTCGGCGGCGAACGCGGCCTGCGGCCCGCCGAACCCGCGGAATGCTCCACCCGGCACGGCGTTCGTGTAGACGGCATGGCTGTCGATGTGAGCGTTCGGCACCTCGTAGGGGCCCGCCTGGCCGAGGTGGCAGTTGCCGAGCACCTTGTTGGTCGTGTAGTTGTACGCCCCCGCGTCGAGCCAGGCCTCGCTGTGCACTGCGACCAGCTTGCCGTCGGCGTCGGCGCCCCATTTGGCGTGGATGCGGCCGCGGTGGCGCTTGTGGTGCCCGACGATCGACTCCTCGCGCGACCACTGGCTGACGATCGGCCGGTGCTCGCCACGCTCGCCGAGGCGCATCGCGGCGAGCGCCAGCACGATCTGGAGCGACATGTCCTCGCGGCCACCGAACGCGCCGCCGATCGCCGGGTAGATCACCCGCACCCGATCCGGCGGGAGGTCCAGAGCATGGGCGATCTGTTCCTGATCCTCGTGCATCCATTGCCCGGCGACTTCGACGGTGACGCGTCCCTCGTCGTCGACGTAGCTGACGCCCGCTTCCGGCTGGAGAAAGGCGTGCTCCTGATAGGGCAGTTCGTAGGTGGTCTCGACGATCACCGCGGCGTCGGCCCAGGCATCGTCGATCGAGCCCTTGCGGATCTTGTAGGTGTGGTAGATGTTGCTGGTCAGGCCCAGTTCGGGGTGCACGAGCGGAGCGTCGGGGGCGAGCGCCTGATCGATGTCGGCGACGATCGGCAGCTGCTCCCACTCGGCCTCGATGGCTGCCGCTGCGAGCGTCGCGGCGGCCTCTGTCTCGGCCACGACGAGGGCCAGGTGATCGGCCTCCCATCGGCTGATGTCACTCTCGACCTTGGTGCGACCGGTGTGCTCGAGCGAGACGAAGACCGGCTGGTCGAACTCGGTGAGGCCGTACTCGTTGACCGGCACGTCGCGGCCCGTGAACACGGCCACGACCCCGGGCACCTGTTCGGCCTTCGACACATCGAGCCGGACGAGTCTGGCGTGGGGTTGGTCGGTGAACACCGCACGAGCGACGAGTGCGCCGTGCGGGGCGCGATCGGCCGGGTACTGGGCCTCGCCGGTGACCTTGGCGAAGGCGTCGATCCGCGGCGGGGAGTCACCGACCTTCATGACGTCGGCCCCCGCTGTTCGGCACCGGGCGGGGCATCGTGTCCGCTGGCCAGTCCGGCGGCCAACTCGACGGCTCGTTCGATCGCGCCGTAGCCGGTGCAGCGGCACAGGTTGCCGGCGAGGCCCTGCTGCACCTGACGGCGTGTCGGTGACGGATGCTCGTCGAGCAACTTGGCGCACGACATCAACAACCCGGGCGTGCAGAATCCGCACTGCACGGCTGCGCGTTCGATGAAGGCCGCCTGGATCGGGGCGAGCCGACCGTCATCGGCGAGGCCCTCGACCGTGACGACATCGCCGCCCGCCGCGCGTGCCGCCGGCACCAGGCAACTCATCACGGCTGCGCCTTCGAGGTGCACGGTGCAGGCACCGCACTCGCCCTCTGCGCAACCTTCCTTGACACCGGTGAGGCCCACCTCGTCGCGCAACCAGTCGAGCAGCGTGACCCCTGCCGCGCCGGCGGCCGTGACCGGCGTGCCGTTGACGGTTGCGGTGATCGGGGTCGTGGCATCGACATCGACGACGGCGGACGAGTGAGCGACGGTGAGACCGGCCGGGCGCAGCAAAGGCGCGTCAGCGGGCCACTGCGACGCCTGTTCGCCGTCGGCCAACGCACGCAACGCCCGCTCGACCATGGTGGCGACCAGCGACGAGCGGTATTCGGCCGTGGCTCGCAGGTCGTCGATCGGCAGCGCGGTTTCGACCGCCACGGCGACGGCATCGGCGATCGCTGCGTCGTCGAGGCGTCGCCCGCGCAATCGGGCGCCGAGGCCGGGAACCGTGATCACGGTCGGGGCGACGCTGCCGAGTGCGATCACGGCATCGGCGACGATCGGGTCGTCGCCGGCACTGTCGAAGGTGACGATCGCGGTGAGGTGGACGACCGAGATCGCCTGCGCACGGCGCAGCCCCGCCTTGACGAATACCCCGCGCTGTGTCGTGCCCAGCGCCCGCACCGTGATGCCGGTCACCAGTTCTTCGGGTGTCAGCACGGTGGTACGAAAGCCGCTGATGAACTCGCCGATCGGAACCGTGCGGGTCCCCGCGGTCGACGCGACGTGGATGTCGGCTCCGAGTGCCATCAGTGCGGAGATCGTGTCGTTGGCCGGGCTCGCCGTGATGACGTTGCCGGCCACCGTGGCCCGGTTGCGGAGCTGCGGTGACCCGACCTCCCACGATGCCTGCGCAAGCGGCAGCACGAGATCGCGACACACCTGGCTCTCGACGACCTGGTTGTGGGTGACCAGCGCGCCGAGATGAACGATGCCGTCCCCGGTCGTGATCGAGTCGAGATCGGCGATCCGGCTGAGGTCGACGAGGACGTCGATCCCGCTGCGGGCGCCGCGGTCGAGCTCGACGATCAGGTCGGTCCCTCCGGCCATCGGCCGCGCTCGGGCACCGTGGCGGGCGAGCTCGACCAGGGCATCGTCGAGCGTGAGTGGGGACACGTACCGAGGCACGTAGGTGGGGGGTCGCTGAACCTCGTGCAGCCTCATCAGCGTTCCGCCCGGTCGTAGGCGACGCCGAGCGCGCTCGGGGCGCCGACGCGTCGTCGCATGTCGCGGCTCCCCCACACGACGAGCACGGCGATCGTGAGTAGATAGGGCAGCATGCTCAGGAACTCGGCGGGGATGTTGGGCGCCCACTCCTCGCCCTGCAGCCAGAAGTTGGCCCGCCGGGCGAACCCGAACAAGAACGCCCCGAGCAGCACCCGCAGCGGCCGCCACGACGCGAACACCACGAGCGCGAGCGCGATCCAGCCGATACCGGCCGTGGTGCCGTCCTGGCTCCACGACGGCACCTGGCCGAGCACGAGGTAGGCACCGGCCATGCCGGCCAGCAGCCCTCCGAGCATCACGTGGACGTATCGAATCGCTGCCACGGCCACGCCCATCGTGTCGGCCGTTCCGGGTGATTCGCCGACCGCCCGAACGGCCAATCCGGCCTTCGTGCGGTTGAGGTAGAACGTGATCACCAGCGCGATCGCGATCGTCGCGTAGACCATCGGATCCTGGTCGAACAGCACGGGCCCGAGCACGGGTATGTCGGCCAGGAAGCCCCAACGGATCGGCGTGAAGTCGGTGTCGAGCGGCTTGCCCTCGATCGACTTGCCGATGAACGTCGACAGACCGGTCCCGAAGATGACGAGCGCCAGACCCGAGACGATCTGGTTGGCGCGCAGCGTGACGCACAAGAACGCATGGATCGCCGAGAAGAGGGCTCCGGCGAGGCTGCCGACCACGAGCGCCAGCCACAGTGAGCCAGAGGCATCGCCAACCTGGAAAGCCATCACGGCGCCGATCAGCATCATGCCTTCGACACCGAGGTTGAGCACTCCGGAGGTCTCGGAGAGCAGCTCGCCGAGCGCGGCGAGGGCGATCGGTACTGCGGCTCCGACCGCCGCAGCCAGCGTGAGCACGAAGACGGCGTCGTTCATGTCGCTGCCACCTGTTCGACACGGCTGATCGCCAATCTATGGTTCGAGAAGATCTCGCCGCCGATCGCGAACAGCAAGATGGCGCCCTGCAACATCAGGCTGACCTCGACGGGGACCCGGTCGCCGGGCAGGCCCTGCAGCGCGACACCAGCGTTGCGCAACCCGCCCAGGAACGTCGCGACGAGGATGATCGCGAACGGGTTGTACCGCGCCAGGGCAGCGACGACGATCCCGGTGAAGCCGAGCCCGAGTTCGAGCCCGTTGGGATCGAGCGCATACGCCCTGCCGGCCACCTCCGTCGCACCCGCGAGCCCACCGAGCGCGCCGGAGATCAGCAGCGCGACGATGACCGTTCGCCGCACCGGGATGCCTGCGTATCGAGCGGCGGCGTCGGAGGACCCGACGACGTTCATGTCGAAACCGAGTGATGTGAAGCGGATCATCACCCAGATCAATACCGCGATCGCGATCGCGAAGGCGAGTCCCCAGTGCAGACGGGTGTCGCTGAACAGTTCGAATCGGGCCGACGTGGGGATCTTCTTGCCCTGCGGGAAGTTCGCCGACTCGGGGTCGCGCCAATACGAGCTCGAACCGAAGATGAGATATCGCATCAGGAACAACGCGATGAACGTGAGCATCAGCGTCGAGATGATCTCGCTCGTGCCGAAGTACGCCTTGAACACGGCTGCGGGTGCCGCCCACAGCGCACCGCCGACCGCCCCGGCGACCAACACGACGGCGACACCGAGGATGGTCGGCAGGCCGTCGGTGAGCGCCAGCCCCGCCCATGACCCGAAGATCGCACCGAGATAGAGCTGCCCCTCGGCACCGATGTTGAACAGGTTCATCCTGAATACGACCGCGGCGGCGAGGCCGGTGAGGATCAGCGGCACGGCGATCGTGAGGCTGTCGGTGATGCCGAACTTGCTGGTGAAGCTGGCCTTGAACAGCTCGCGGTAGACGGTGATCGGGTCGAAGCCCTTGATCGCCAGGAAGATCGCCCCGGCGGCGAAGGCAGCGAGGATCGACAGCGCCGGCGTCAGCACGGTCTGCCACCAATGCCGTTCGAGCCGGCGCTCGAGTCGGATCCGGATCATGTCGTCTCCTCCTGCGCGACGCCGGCCATCGCCAGCCCGATCGATTCGAACGGCAACTCGTCGGTGACGCCCTCCAGCGCGATGCGCCCTCGATACAGCACGGCGACACGGTCGGAGAGGCTGCGCACCTCATCGAGGTCCTCGCTGATGATCAGCACGGCAGCACCTCGTTCGCGGGCGTCGTGCAGTAGGCCGCGCACGAACTCGGCGGCCCCGATGTCGAGGCCGCGTGTCGGGCTGGACACGATGATCGCCTGCGGCCCGCCGGGATCGCCGAGCCCTGCCAGCTCGCGGGCGAGCAGCACCTTCTGCGAGTTGCCCCCGGACAGGTTGCGGGCCTCCACCTCGGTACCGGGGGTCTTGATCTCGTAGTCGTCGATCGCGGTCGCGATCTCGGCCCGCGCGCTACGGCGGTCGACGATGAAGCCCCGCGGGCGGGTCAGCAACATGTTGTCGGTCAGGCTGAGCCCTGGGACGAGCCCGGTTCCGAGGCGGTCTTCGGGCACGAACGAGAGCCCGGCGCGCCGGGCCGCCTTCGGGCCCTTGCCGGTGACGTCGGTGCCGGCGACCGTGATGTGACCGTTGTTCGGTGTGATGACGCCGGCGAGCGCCCGGGCGAGCGGGCGTTGACCGTTGCCGGACACCCCGGCGATGCCGACGATCTCGCCGCGATGCACCTCGATGTCGACGTTGTCGACCAGCGTCTGGTCGCCGTCGGTCACCGTGACTCCGGTCGCGCTGAGCGCGACGTCTGTGCTGATGTTGCTCCCTCGCCTGGTTACGATCTCGACGGGATGGCCGACCATTAGCTCGGCGAGATGGCGTTGGTTGGTGTCGGCCGTTGCGACCTCGCCGGTGACGGCACCGGCGCGCATCACGGTGACGCGGTCGCTGACCGCCATCACTTCGCCGAGCTTGTGGCTGATGAAGACGATCGCCTTGCCCTCGGCGGTCATCGAGCGCACGGTGCTGAACAGCGCCTCGACTTCGGGTGGGGTGAGTACTGCGGTCGGTTCGTCGAGCAACAGCACGTCGGCGCCGCGATAGAGCATCTTGACGATCTCGACGCGCTGACGTTGACCGACCGTGAGTTGTGAGATCACCGCGCGCGGGTCGATCGGAAGGCCGAACCGCTCGCCGATCTCCGCCACCCGCTCCTCGATCTCGCGCCGATCGAGAATGCGCGCCTGATCGGGATCTCCGAGCACGACGTTCTCGGCGACGGTGAACCGATCGACCAGTCGGAAGTGCTGGTGCACCATGCCGATGCCGTAGGCGAGCCCGTCGCGTGGGCTGCGCAGCCGGACCGGCTTGCCTTCGCGTTCGATGTGCCCTTCGTCGGGCCGGTACAAGCCGCACAGCATCGCCGCCAAGGTGCTCTTGCCGGCACCGTTTTCGCCGAGGATCGTGTGGACCTCACCGGGCCACACGCAGAAGTCGACGGAGTCGGTGGCGAGTACGCCAGGGAACCGTTTGGTGACGTTGACGGCAGCGATCGCTGCCGGCTGGTCCGGGCTCGCGCCCGGACCAGCCTGTGCGGCGGAGGTCATGTCAGCCGGAGGCGCTACCGATGACGCCGTTCACGAAGTAGTCCATGCCCAGCAGCGTGCCCAGGTCGGGCACGGCGCCGGCGGCGACCATTTCGTTGCCGTCCTGATCGTTGATCGGTCCGGTGAACGGGGCGAACGTGCCGGCGATGATCTCACCCTGCACCGTGGCGATCTGGTCGCGCACGTCCTGTGGCACGACGTCGGCGACGGGGGCCAGGTTGACGAGACCGTCCGCCATCGTGCCGTAGTACTCCTCGGACACCCAGCTGCCGTCACGGATGGCCTCGACGACGCTGATGTAGTACGGGCCCCAGTCCCACACGGGAGCGGTCAGCCACGCATCGGGGGCAAATCGCGACATGTCGTCGTTGTAACCGACCCAGTAGCCACCGGCGGTCTGAGCGGCCTCGCCGGCCGACGGGGTGTCCTGGTGCTGTGCGATCACATCGGCGCCGCCGTTGAGCAGTGCTTCGGCTGCCTCCTTCTCGACCACCGGATCGAACCAGGTCGAAGTCCAGGCGACTTCGACGGTGACGTCGGGATTGATCCGCTGTGCGCCGAGGGCGAACGCGTTGATGCCGCGCAGGACCTCAGGGATCGGGAACGCCGCGACGTACCCGATCTGGTTCGACGTCGTCATCGAGGCGGCGGCCATGCCCGACAGGTAGCGGGCCTCCTCGGCGGCGCCGAAGTACGTGCTCATGTTGTCGCTGGTCTTGAAGCCCGTCGCGTGCTCGAACTTGACGTCGGGATATTTCTCGGCGACGGCGAGCATCTGGTCCATGTACCCGAACGACGTCCCGAAGATCACGTCGTTGCCCTCGCGGGCCAAACGGTCGAACACTGCCTCGGACTCGGCGCCCTCCGGCACGCTCTCGAGATAGCTGGTCTCGACGCATTCGCCGAGCGCGTCCTCGAGCTCCTTGCGGCCGTCGTCGTGCTTCTTGGTCCATCCGGCGTCGCCGATCGGACCGACGTACACGAAGGCTGCCTTGATCGGGTCGCAATCAGCCGTCGGTGCGTCGGTGGTCTGGCCACCGGCGGCGGTGGTCTGTGTCGGCGCGTCGGTGTTGCCCGCTGTGTCGTCGTCGTCGCCGCCGCAGGCGGATGCGACGAGGGCGATGACGGCGATCGCCGTCATCGAGCGTCGAAACGCTCCTCTGGTGAGTGTGGTGTTCACGCTTGCCTCTCCTGTGTGGGATGCGACGGGATGTCGCCGGTGCGGGAGGACTCCCGCTGGTCGTGGTGCCCGGTCGCGGCCGGGCGGTATGGGGACGTCATGGGAACGTCCTCGATCGGTGACGCATCAGTTCGAAGTTCATCGCACCGGGCGGGAACCACGTTCGGCTGTGCCAGATCGGTCGGTTGTGCGCATCGATGCCAGTCTCGTCGATGCGCAACACGGGGAGTGGGGTCGCGCCCGTGCCGGGGGCCCGAGGGTGCACGATGTCTTGCGCGAGTTCCGCGTGCAAGCGGGCCAACTGGGCAGTGGTGAACAGGTCGGCTCGCGTCTCGAGGAACCGGAACAGGGGCTCGGTGATGTGCGGATGCTCGATCATCTCGTCGGCCAGGGCCGGGCCGACGCGATCGACCGGGATCGAGTTGACGACGTACACGACCGTCGAGCCGTCCGCCGTGAACCGTTTGGCCATGACGACGACGTCGGCACCCTCGGGAACGTCGAGTTGGTGTGCGAGGTGTCGGGAGGCCGCCGTGATCGACACCTCGTCGAACACGATCTCCGATTCGGTGCCGTGGCGTTGCAGCAGTTCGGCGAGGTCGACGGCGGTGGCGAGGTCGTTGGTGAGGCCCGCACCGGCGGCGGCGAAGTTGCCGACGCCGTGGCGCTGCACGACGAGCCCGCGTTGGACGAGCGCCGTGATCGCCGAGCGGATCGTGGCGCGGCTGATGCCGAACTCGCGAGCGAGCTCGTGTTCGGGTGGGAGCTGATCGCCCGGCGCGAGCTCGCCGCTGACCAGTCGTTCGTGGAGGATCTGCTCGGCCTGGGCTGCCAACGAGGGCTGGCGGACCGGCAACCGTCGGCCCGTTGGCCACTCGTGCTCTGTCGCCGGTGGTGCCCTCACGTCTCCCCTTCGCGTCGACGCTCCACGTCACAGGAATTGGTGAGCGCTCACGAACTCGGTGACACAGAAATGCTGGTTGTGCGAACCCTCCGACGCCGGCTCATGATCCGAAGTCCGTGCTCGGACGCCTCGGTGGTGGACGCGTCGTCAGATGGCTGCCCACTCAGCGTAGGGAACGCGGTAACTTCGTGCAAGGGGCCTCGGCCTCTTGCATCTCGGCACCGTTTGGATCACGGTGGCGTGCGCAAATTGGTACCGGTTCCTCAACCGCTGCCACTGCGGTCGAGCCTGCTACTCGGTCCGCACATCACGTTCGTTCACACCATCGGGAGGTCGTTCCATGGGTCACGCGGTCAAGGATTGCGCGGTCGCGTACGACGTCGTCGGGTATCACCGGCCCGGCACGCTGTCGGATGCTCTGCGGCTGATCGCCTCCGATCACCGGGTTGCGTTGGTCGGGGGGGTGCACCTGCACCACGACGGAGGCGGCGAGCCGACCGAGGTCGTCGACCTGCAGGCGGTGGGCCTCGACGCGATCCACGTCGAGGGTGATCAGTGTCGCCTGGGGGCTACGGCGCGGCTGCAGGCCGTGGTCGACGACGCGCGCCTGCCGGCGGTCGTGCGGGAAGCGGCTCGCCGCGCACAGCCGAGCACACTGCGATCGCTCGCCTCGGTCGGAGGTTCGATCGCCGCGGCGTCGGGCGACAGCCTGTTGCTCGCCGCCTTGCTGGCACACGATGCGATCGTTCGGCTCGCTTCCGATCGTCTCGGCGAGCGCACCGCGACCCTCGACGTATTGCTCGACGAGGGTTGCGGCGCAGACGAGCTGATCGTGGAGGTCGTGATGCAGCTTGGCGGTGAGGGCGCGATCGCGGTCACGGGTCGAACGCCGCGTGACACCCCCATCGTGGGGGCCGTCGGTCGGCGGCTGGAGACTGCCGATGGTGTCGGCGTGACGGTGGCATTGTGCGGCGTGGGTGGCCGACCGGTGCTGGTGCCGCCGGCAGGCGTCTCGGCGGTCCCGACCGTCGACGACCACCGAGCGACAGGTGCCTATCGCCGTCACCTCGCCGAGGTGCTGACGGCGCGAGTTGCGGCGGACCTGACATGAGCACCAGCTCGACCAGCAACTCGAACCGCAACACGGACGCCGGCGTGGCGATCACGATCGAGTTGAACGGATCTGCGCTCACGATCGAGGTCCGGCCGCACGAGTCGCTGCGGGTCGCATTGCGCCGCGTCGGCATGATGAGCGTCAAGTTCGGTTCGTCGACCGGTGAGACCGGGGCGGGCGCGGTACTCGTCGATGGGCGGTTGGTGTCTGCGGACGTCATGTTCGCGATGCAGGCCGACGGTCATGCTGTGACCACGGTGGAATCGCTCAACGTCAGCCCCGAGCTGCACCCGATCCAGACGGCCTTCGTGGCGACCGGTGCGTTCCAGTCCGGGTATTCCGCGGGCGCGATGGTGCTGGGCACGATGGCCTTGCTCGGGCGCGACCCCGATCCGTCCGAGGACGCGATCCGTGACATGTTGTCGGGCATCCTCGATCGCGAGACGGGATACGTCAAGCCGGTCGAGGCGGTTCGTCGTGCGGCCGCCGCGCTGCGCGGCGATGCGCTCGAACCGTTTGCGCCCGTCATGCTGCCGCCGATGACCGACGGCATCAATCCGGTCGAGGTCGATCCCCACGACCCCGCTCCGGCGTTCTCGTACGCCGTGCCTCGTGTCGTGCCCTCGGTCGACGTTCCGGAGATGGCCGTGGTCGGCAAGCCGGAGATCAAGGTCGATGCCCTCAAGCTGGCGAAGGGCAACCCCGCGTTCACCGACGACATCGAGCTGCGCGGCATGTTGTACGCCAAGCTGCTGTACAGCCCGCACGCCCACGCCCGGATCCTCGACATCGACGACTCGGCAGCGCGCGCCGTGCCGGGCGTGCACGAGGTGTTGCACTACCAGAACACGCCTCGCGTCAAGTACGCGTCGGGTGGTCAGTCGTGGCCCAACCCGCATCCGTACGACCAGGTCAGCTTCGACGACAAGGTCCGTCACGTCGGTGACCGCGTTGCGGTGGTCGCCGCCGAGACGATCGAGGCCGCCGAGCAGGCGGTGCGCCTGATCAAGGTCGACTACGAAGTACTGCCGGCCGTGTTCGACGAGCTCGAGGCGATCGAGCCGGGTGCTCCCGTGATCCACGACGAGCCCGACACCACCGACATCTTCGATCGCGAACGCAACATCGTCCACAAGTTCGGGGCCCATCGCGGCGATGTCGACGAGGCGCTGGCCTCGGCGGATCGGGTATTCGAAGGCACGTTCCGGGTCCATCAGGTACAGCAGGTGCCGATCGAGCCCCACATCTCGATCGCGTGGCTCGACTCCGACGAACGGCTCGTCGTTCGCACCGCGACGCAGGTGCCGTTCCACACCCGCCGCATGCTGGCGCCGCTGGTCGGGCTCGAGGTCAAGGACATCCGGGTCATCAAGCCCCGGATCGGTGGCGGCTTCGGTGCCAAGCAGGAGATGCTGCTCGAGGACATCGTCGCCCACCTGGCGATCGCCACCCGCCGCCCGGTGCGGCTCGAACTGACCCGCGAGGAGGAGTTCTGGGCCAGCCGCACCCGTCATCCCCAGACGATCACGTTCCGCTCGGGCATCGATGTCGATGGCAATCTGGTGGCGCAGGACATGAAGCTGATCGCCAACACGGGCGCCTACGGCACCCACGGCTACACGGTGCAGGCTGTCAGCGGGCTGCGTGGACTCACGTCGTACAACTGCCCGAACAAGCGCTTCGACTGCACCGTCGCCTACGCCAACATCCCGGTGCCGGGTGCGTACCGTGGCTACGGCGCCCCGCAGGCCGAGTTCGCGCTCGAGGCCCACATGGAGGACATCGCCCGGGCGATCGGGCGTGACCCGCTCGAGTTCAAGCGCCAGAACTGGGTCAAGCTCGGCGACGAGTTGAACATCGCTCCGCACATCGGCGAGCGCGCCAGCGAGGACGACCCCGATCTCGACGAGTATCCGCGGGTCATGTCGAACGGCATCGAGGAGTGTGTGGCTCAGGGCAAACGGGCGATCGGTTGGCACCGGCGTCTCGATCCAGCGTGGACGCGTCCGGCCGAGCGGCCCAACATCCGGCGCGGCCTGGGCTTCGCGTTCTGCATGCACGGTTCGGGGATCCCGTTCCTCGACATGGGCGGGTGCAGTATCAAGCTCAATGACGACGGATCGTTCAACATGCTGATCGGTGCCACCGACCTCGGCACCGGCGCCGACACCGTGATCGGGCAGATCGCCGCCGAGGTGTTGGGTGTCCCACTCGACGACATCATCGTGTACTCGAGCGACACCGATGTCACGCCGTTCGACACCGGCGCGTACGCCTCGTCGACGACCTACATCTCGGGTACCGCAGCAAAGCTCGCAGCCGAGGCGGTGCGCACGCGCCTGAAGGAGCGCGCCGCGAAGTTGCTGGGCGTCGACGAGCCGTGCACGATCGAGCTGCGCGACAAGCGGGCGTGGGCAGCCGACGGTCGCTCGGTCAGCCTGGAGGAGATCGCCCTCGACAGTCTGCACTGGCAGGACCAAGAGCAGATCATGGACACGGCTTCGTACATGTCACCCGACTGCCCGCCGCCGTTCGCCGCCCAGTTCGTCGAGCTCGAGGTCGACGTCGACACCGGCCAGGTCACCGTGATCAAGATGGTGATGGCGGTCGATTGCGGCGTCGCGATCAACCCGATCACGGCCTCCGGCCAGGTCGAAGGTGGGCTCGTGCAGGCGCTCGGCTATGCCCACTGCGAGGAGTTCCTGTACGACGATGCGGGGCGCATGGTCAACGACACGCTCGGCCCGTACAAGATCTACCGGGCCGACGAGATGCCGGAGATCGAGGTGTTCCTCGTGCAGACGATGGAAGACTCGGGCCCATTCGGTGCCAAGGCGATCGCCGAGATCCCCAAGGACGGTGTCGCTCCGGCGATGCGCAACGCCATCATCAACGCCACCGGCGTCGTGATCAACGATCTGCCGTTCACCCCCGAGCGGGTTTGGAACGCGCTGCAGGGCCAGCGGTCGTGAGCGTGCGGTGAACAGTCACGAGCTGGTCCGTGCTGCGCTCGACGCCGTCGATCGCGGTGAGTCGGTCGTGGTCGCCACGGTGGTCGACACCGATCGATCGGTGCCGCGCCACGCCGGTTCGAAGATGCTCGTGTTCGGCGACGGCCGACAGGTCGGCACGATCGGCGGTGGCGAGATGGAGGCCCGCGTGATCGCCGCCTGCGTCGACGCGTTGATCGCCGGAACCCCGCGGTTGATGAACTTCGACCTCGTCGATCCGGCCGCCGGCGACCCCGGCGTGTGCGGTGGCACCGTCACCTTCTACCTGGAGCCCCTGATGCCGGAAGCGAACCTCGCGATCGTCGGCTGCGGCCACGTTGGCAGGGCGGTCGCCGACCTGGCCCACTGGCTCGGCTACCGCGTCTCGGCGCTCGATGACCGCGCCGAGCTGGCGACGGCCGAACAGGTGCCGAATGCCGACCAGGTGTTGGCCGGACCCGTGGCAGACATCATCGGTCGGGCGATGATCACCAGCCAGACCCACATCGTGCTGGTCACCCGAAACCTGGCGGTCGACCTGGAGGCGATCCCGGCTGCACTGGCGACGCCGGCCAGATCGATCGGTGTGATGGGCAGTAAGCGCCGCTGGGGCATCACCCGCCAGAAGCTGATCGACGCCGGGATCGAGGTCGAGCAACTCGCCCGTGTCCGCTCGCCGATCGGGCTCGACATCAACGCCGAGACTCCCGAGCAGATCGCCGTCTCGATCCTGGCCGAGATCACCGCTCTCGGCTGACCGGTCGACCACTGGGTTGGATTGCCGGGTGTAACGGTCGACTTGCCACTCCCCGGCAGTCCCGACACGACGACGACCCGAGCAGCCACGGGGCCGGCGCGGAAGGATCGTCGGCGTAGTCTTCGCTGGTGTCCCGCTCATCGGTGTTCGCGTCGATCGCGAAGACGTTCGCCGGCGAGCTGAGCCTGACCGAGCGCCAGGGCGCGATCATGGTCGCCGGGTCGGGCGTGATCTTCAGCTTCACGGCGATCGCCTACCGCGCCGTCGACGACGCGACCGACTGGCAGTTCCTCGCTTATCGCGGCGGTTCGACGACCTTGGCGATGCTCATCCTCGTCGCGTTGCGCCGTCGATCGAGACCGGTGCGGTTCGAGGTGACGACACCGCGCACCGTGCTCGCCGGCCTGGTCTTGTCGGCGACCTCGATGCTGTACATCTTCGCCCTCGGCCGCACGTCGGCGGCGACGACACTGTTCCTGCTGGCGGCCGCGCCGATCTTCGCCGCGATCTTCGGCTGGGTGCTGTTGCGCGAGCGCGTCCGGCGGCCGACGGTGATCGCGATCGGCGTCACGATGGTCGGAGTATCGGTGATGGTCGGTACCGGACTCGACGCGGGCTCGGGGGTCGGCGTGCTGCTGGCCGCTCTGATCCCGATCCTCGTCGGGTTGTACAACGTCTTGTTGCGGGCGGAGGGCGAGGTCGATCCCGTGGTGCCGGCATTGATCGCCGGCTCGGCGCTGGCCGTCGTCGCGGGCGTGATCGCGGCGATCGACACCGGGCTCGCCATCAGCTGGCGCGACGCCGGTCTGGCGACGATCACCGGGGGTCTGGCGCTGGGTATCGGTCTGCCGCTGTTCAATCTCGGACATCGGTCGGTGCCCGCCGCCATGGTGTCGCTGTTGCTGATGACCGAGGTCGTGCTCGCCCCGTTGTGGGTGTGGATCTGGCCGGGCGAGACGCCGAGGGTCGGCACCCTCATCGGTGGCGCCATCGTGCTGAGCGCTGTCGTGTGGCTCGTGCTCACCTCGACCGACCAGGAAGACGTGCTGCTCGTCTCGTAGCGAAGACGTCCACTGGTCGATGCACGGTCGTCCGATGTGCGGCATCTCAAGTCGCTGCTGACCGGTGCCGATAACGCTGTGTGAGGGGCATGGCCGTCACGTCCGCGACGGGCGGGTCCGCGTTGTCGCAGGCCGATTCGGTGGAACGGCGCGCCTGGGCGCCGCGCCCGGTCGTCAGCTTCTCGATTCACGCCTTCGTGATCGTGATGCCGGTCGTGGTCGGTGTCGTCGCGGTCAAGGCCGGGATGCGGCTCGTCGATCGCCCGGCAGGCCGATGGGCGCTCTTCGCCTGGGTGGCTGGGCTGATGGCGGTGTCGGTGGCCGCGTCGATGGGCGCCCATCGGTCGCTGCGCCGCTTCGCGCCGTTGGCCGTGCTCTTCAAGATGTCACTGGTCTTCCCCGACGAGGCTCCGTCGCGATTCCAGGCCGCATTGCGCAGCCGAACGACTCGCAAACTGGCCCGCCGCTCGGCCCAGGACGGTCTCACGCCGAGCGCCGAGCAGGCCGCTGCAGAGAATCTGATCTCACTGATGGTCGAGCTCAACCGACATGACCGATTGACGCGCGGCCATGCCGAACGTGTGCGGGCGTACTCCGTCATGCTCGGGGAGGAGATCGGACTGACAGCCGATGACCTCGACAAGCTCAACTGGGCAGCGCTGGTCCATGACGTCGGCAAGCTCGAGGTCCCGGAGGCTCTGCTCAACAAGCACGGCCGGCCCACCGGCGACGAGTGGGCCGTGTTGCGCACCCACCCGGCGGCGGCGGCGCCGTATGTGGAGTCGTTGCGCGGATGGCTGGGCGATTGGACCCTCGCCGCGACGCAACATCACGAACGGTACGACGGCGGCGGCTACCCGTTGGGGCTCGCCGGCACCGATATCTCTCTGGCCGGGCGGATCGTTGCGATCGCCGACGCGTTCGACGTGATGACCGCAGCTCGCTCGTACAAGAGCCCGCTCCCGGCCGCGCAGGCGCGCGCCGAACTGACCCGCAACAGCGGCACACAGTTCGACCCCCATCTGGTGCGCAGCTTTCTCGCGATCTCCCTCGGTCGCATGCGCACTGTGGTCGGTCCACTCGGTTGGCTGGCCTCGGTCCCGGACATGATCCGGGTGCCACTGACGGTGGTTGCGAACTCGATGACGAGCGCGGTCGCTGCGGGAACGCTGAGTGTCGCCGCGGCGGCGGGGATCATCGCCGCTCCGGCTCCTCCTGTCGCACCTGCAGACGCCGGTTCGGCGATCGGGTTCTCGGCGGAGCGTCCGCCGTCCATGAGCGTGCCGATCGGCGATCTCGGAACTGCCGCCGAACGTGAGTCCGACCCCGGAGGCACCCTCGCTGGCCCAGTGACGACCGTTCCGGCGATCATCGTTCCGGCGACGACCGTCACCCCGATGACCGTCACCCCGCCGACCGTCAGCCCGCCGACCGTCAGCCCGCCGACCGTCACCCCGACGACCGTCACCCCGACGACCGTCACCCCGACGACCGTCACCCCGACGACCGTCACCCCGACGACCGTCACCCCGACGACCGTCACCCCGACGACCGTTCCGCCGACGACCGTTCCGGCGATCGTCGCGGCGCCGACGACCGTCGCACCACCGACAGTTCCGCCGACGACCGTCGCACCGACGACGACCGCTCCCAGTGGGTCTGCACTGGCCGAGGACGATGTGGCCACGACCCGACAGAACAAGACCGTCAGCGTCCACGTCCTCCAGAACGACGACTTCGGCGGATCCGATCCCGACGTAGCGACGCTCACGCTCGTCGCTGGCCCGAAACTCGGAACGACCAAGGTTGCCGGCGAGAACATCACCTACACCCCGGGGCCGGATGTCACCGGCACCGATTCGTTCGTCTACAGCATCTGTTCGCTCGCGGGGTCGTGTGACCAGGCGACCGTGGTGGTGACGGTCACGGGTTGAGAGACTCCCTGGGGCCCGGCCGCGGCAACACCTCGCCGACGATCGCCGTCCGAGAAAGGAATTGAGTGCTCGCCGCGCTCGATCACCGCGCCGAACCGATCGAAGACCCGGGCGGTTTACGCGCTCGAAGCTCCGAGCAGTTCGAGCCGATCGGCGATGGCCGCGTCGGCGAGCCGGCTGCGCGGAGACGCCAGTGCAGTCGTCGTCGTGGCCTCCCTGCGGGAGGCGTCCATGGGATTGCGTCCCATCGCAGCGACGTCGGTCGGCGTCGGCTGGAACGTGAGCACCTGGGTTCCGGCGCGGCGGAGGGTGGCGATTTCGCGAGCGAGGCGACGGGCGTGCAGCGGCCGGGCGCTGGGCAGCAATGCCCCGTGGGCGAGCCGGGTCGCCGACATCGGCGAGACGATCACCACGATGTCGAACCCGCCGTCGGCGAGCAGATCGGCGTTGGTGGGCGAGTGCACGCCTCCGTCGACATAGCGCCGCCCTGCATGCTCGATGGGCCGGAAGAAACCGGGAATCGACGACGACGCCTGGACCGCGACACCGATCGGCGCATCGACATCGCGACCGAACACGACACGATCGCCGCTGTCCAGGTCGACCGCGCAGACCCAGAGCGGACGTTCGGGCCACGATCGGTCCCCGTACAGCGCCGTGATCCGCTCGCCGATCACATCGGTCGAAATCGTGCCGGTCGGCAGCAACCCGACGAGCGCCTTGGCGGGATGGCGCCCCGACCGGAGCAACAGCGCCGGCGACGACGGGAGCGGCGGACGTGAGAACGGTTGCGGGCGGAAGTCGATGATCGGTGGCCCTCCCGTGCGGCCGACGATCGCTGCCGCCTCGGCTGAGATCGGTCGACCCAGGTTTCGAGCACTGAGGTCGATCGGCGGGAATCCTGCCCGCAGCGTCGCGCCCACGCCGGAACCGGCGGACGTTCCGACGAGCAGGTCGGCATCTCGGGCATCGAACCCGGCCTCTGCGAGAGCGGTGAGGACGCCGGCGTGGTACGCAGCACCCACGATCCCGCCGGCACCCAACACGACCCCGACCGACGGCATCGCTTCAGTCTGCCATGGGTGGTCGCGAGGGTGGTTGCCGATGCCGGTGCTCGTCGGCGTCACCCGGTCGGTGCGGGAAGATCATCGATCGGGCGATCTGGTCAGCGATGTTTGCGCCGAGCCTTCAGCGCGTCGGCGAGCGACGGACTTCCGGTCTCACCGCGTGCCGCCCGCCGCTTCTTTCGCCGCGCCCGCTCGAAGATCTCACTGGCGATCAGGGTGGCGACAGCCGCGAGCAGCCCCCAGACGAACCCGGCGGTGATCCAGACGAGCACACCGACCCCGAGCGTCACCGACAGCCACGCAACATTCCGTTTCGACATCAGGTCAACCCCTTCACCGCAACTCCGGTGCCGTGCAACTCACGGCATCCACAAGAGTGTGCCGAACTCGACGGCCGTGGCGGTGGACCACGGGCGAGGAATCGGCGGGTCAGACGTCCCAGCCGATCGGCGCCAGTGGGTCGGGTGCGTAGACGCAATACGTACCGGTGTTGACGCTCTGCGCGAGATGCGCGGCAATGGTCGGGTGATGCTCGGCCAGGCGCTCCAACGCGTAGCGGATCGACCGGGTCACGCTGGTGCGGGCGCGCTCGGCTGTGCCGCCCGTCGTGCGATGACGTCCGCCGAGCCCGGCCGCGTGCGTCAGCTCGGCGATCAAGTAGTCCCGGTCGCGCTCGGCCAGTTCGACCCGGCCGAGGTCGTTCATACGGGTTGCCTCCTCGATGTCGTCGTCGACCTCGGCCAAGCGCCGCCGGTAGGCGTCTCTCGCGGTGTCGTCGAGGAGCGGTAGCCCGGCGCCACCGTCTCCGGGCGCGCCGTCATCGCCACGGGCGATGGTGCGTCCGGTCGGGAGCGAACCCTGCTCGACGGCGACGAGGTCGAGCGCGTGGAACTCACGGCCGGGGTCGGCGAGCAACCGTTCGATGTAGCGGAAGCCCTTGAGGTCGCGCATCAGCACCGTCTCGTCTCCGAAGCAGATGGACCGCGTGTCGCCATCACATCGAAAGATCGCGGTCGCCTGCCCGACGGCCCGCACCGATCGAGAGGCCGGGCGAGCATCGGCGAGCAGGCTTGCAGCTCGATCCGCACCGCGCGTCGCTCCGAATGCCTCGAACGCCGATCGGGCCGCCCGCCATTCCATCCGCGCCCCGTCGGCGTTGCCCGAGCGATCGCGGGCCTCACCGAGCACCAGTCGTGCCATGGCTGCCTCGAACGGTGCGCCGATGTCGGCCCACGCCGCGGTTGCGGCCTTCGCGTCGTGGATCGCCTGCTCGACGTCGCCGCTCATCAGTGCCACCCGCGCCCTGGCGAGCGAGGCGGCCGCCGCCAGTGAACGACTCGGATACGAATCGGCGATCGCGGCGAGCGCGTCCGCTGCGTTTCGGGCCGTGTCCGCATCTCCCGCCGCGGCGGCGATCTCGTTCTGTGCGTCGTAGAGCGGAGCGAGGCGCAGGTCACCGAACGGTGGGCGTTCCTTCGACGGGATGGCGAACGGATGGGCGATCGCGTCGGCGATCATCGTCGACGCCGACTCGACCTCGCCCTGCGCCAGGCGCAACAGCGCCAACCCGGGATGTGGCGACCAGGCGTGCTCGTGGGCCGCGAGGAATGCCTCCTCGGCGCCGGGGAGATCGCCGCGCCGGAGTCGGATGTTGCCGAGTTCGACGAGCGGCCAACCGAACTCGCGTCGCATCCAGGGGCGTAGCTCGTCACATGCCCCGAGCGCTTCGGCTTCAGCCCGGTCGCACGGTCCGGAGATCCGGAGGATCTCGGCTCGGTGGACCCTGCATCGACCGCCGATACCTCCGATCGCGGCGCCGTGGCGCCAGCGATCCATGATCTCCGTCCACTCGCTGGCCCGGTCGTGGAGTGCCATGCCTTGTGCAGCACAGATCAACTCGCAGTACATCATCCCGGTCGTGAGCGGGTCGGCGACACCCGACATCAGGTCGATCGCGATCTCGTCGAGCAGGTCGAGCCCTTCGTCGACCCGACCGTCGAAGATCGTGACCCGCGCTGTGCAGACACGACCGATCACAACGGCGGGCGTGACGCCCAGCCGGGTGCCGATGTCGATCGCTCGGGCGGCGTGCTCTCTGGCAGCCATCATGTCGCCGCACATGAAACGCTCGTAGGCCCGGACCACGGCGATGATGGCGTGGGCCGGTACCTCGTCGTGGCCGGTCAGCAGCCGCTCGGCGCGCCGCAGCCACCCGCGCACGGGTGCCATCAACCCCGTGTCCATCATCAGGAACATGGCGACCATGGCTGCGGCCATCGCCGCTCCGCTGACGTCACCGTCCGCCACGAGCAGGTCGTGGAGACATTCCCACGCCGCTACGGATGCCTCGAAATCGCCGTTGCCATAGTGGGCTCGCGCCCGAAGCTCGAGCCCCTCAGCGCATTCCGACTCGGGCCCGAGCGCGTCGAGCGCGTCGAGCGCCGTCTGCCATTCCCCGTGGTCCACCGCTTCATGAACCACTGAGAGATCACTCACTGTCGCATTGTGACATCAATTGTCACGCCTTCTCGATAGCGCCCCGATCCTCCGGAGTGCCCACCCCGCCAGGGGCCCGTCGAAAGGCACGTTCATGCAACCCACCGATCAGCTCTCGTACATCCTGCCGACGCTCGCCGCGTTGGTCGACCGCATCGAGCCCGCCCAGCTCAACGACCCGACACCGTGCGCCAACTTCACCGTGCACGACGTGCTCGACCACATGTTCGTGGGCGGCAGCACCTTCGCCTACTCGTTCCGGGGCGAGGAAGCTCCGGAGATCAAGGCGCCACCCGTCTATGGACGCGTTCCGGCCGCCGAGCTGCGCAACGCGATGGACGATCTGCTCGACGCCGTGAAGTCCCCCGGTGCGACCGAGCGCACGATCTCGGCGCCGATCGGCGACGTGCCGGGGGAGGTGTTCGCCCGGTTCGTGGCGTTCGACGGACTGATGCACTGCTGGGACCTGGCGACGGCGACCGGACTCACCTTCGACCTCCCGTCGGGCGTGATCGATGCCGTCGATCAGTTCGCTCGTGCCGCGCTGAGCTCCGAGATGCGCGACGGCGACACGTTCAAGGACGCCACGGTCGCACCAGATGGTGCCACCCAGCTGGAAGGCCTCGCAGCCTTCAGCGGGCGCTCACTCTGAGCGAACGGCGACGCGCCCTCCCACCGATCCATCACCACCGATCCATCCCGATCCCTCACCCACACCCACATCCACACAGAAGGACCAATCATCATGCGAATTTCCCAGAACGACCTACCCGTCAAGATCGACGCCCCGGGCGCCCACGCCAGGCAGCTGCCCGACTTCGGCGAAGCCTCCGGCTCGCTCGCGGCCGAATACTTCACGCTGGGCGCAGGAGCCGACCTGGCTCCGCTGCTGCAGGGGCTCGAGCACGACGCCTGTCAGTCGGCCCACTGGGGCTTCGCGGTCAAGGGCGCGGTGGTCGTCAGCTACGGCGACGGCACCGAGGAGACCTGCTCGAGCGGCGACGTCTTCTATTGGCCCCCGGGTCACAGTGTTCGTGTCGAGAGCGACGCCGAGCTCGTGATGTTCAGCCCGCAGGCCGATCACGTTCCGGTGCTCGATCACATCCTCGCCAAGATGGCGGGCGGCTGAACGGTCCCGGCGCCCCGGTGCCGCGGCGCCGGGGCGCAATGGCCGCCGGGAACTACTCGGCGGACGCGTCGACGGTGTCGATGACGGCGATGTTGAGCGTCCCGCGGGTCAACGAGGCGGTTGCGTCACGGAACGTTCCGTGGAGCTGTACGCGCGCTGCCGGCTCGGCCTCGAGATTGGCGAACCACTGCGAGTCGGATCGCACGGTGCTGACGAACAGCCGATCGCCGAGCCGCATCGACATCAGCGGCACCTGGCGCGGCTTGCCACTCCGGCGGCCGGTCGTCTCGACCAGGACGGCACCGATACCGATCGGCAACGGGTTGCCGATGCCGAGTTCGAGGGCGGGCTTGACGACGCTGTTCAGCGCTCGAAAGGTCTGGCGGGTGATGGACTCGGGCAGCAGTGTGTTCACGAGGTGTGCAACCGGCTGCGACGATCGTCATTCCTGGCTGCGACGATCGGCGAGGGCGACATCGGTCACACCCGGGCGGTCACGGGTGCCCGTCGAATCCGCGAGGATGGGGCGATGATCGGCCATCGGTACCAACTGTCTGATCGATACCTCCTGGACACCGGTCAGGTCTTCCTCACCGGAGTCCAGGCGCTGGCTCGCATCCCGATCGAGCAGCTCCGCCGTGACCGTGCAGCCGGTCGTAATACGGCAGCGCTCGTGTCCGGGTACCCCGGCTCGCCATTGGGAGGTTTCGACCTGGAGATGGCCCGCGCACTGCGAGAGGTGACCGGCCTGCCGATCGTGCATCAGCCGGCCGTCAACGAGGAACTCGGAGCGACGGCTGTGATGGGTTCGCAGTTGGTCGCCACCAGACCCGACGCTCGTTACGACGGTGTCGTCGGGATCTGGTACGGCAAGGCACCCGGTCTCGACCGGGCGACCGATGCGTTGCGCCACGGGGTGTTCGCCGGTTCGAGCGCCGGTGGGGGAGCACTCGCGCTGGTGGGCGACGATCCGGCCGCCAAGTCGTCGACGATGCCGTCGTCATCGGACGCTGCGCTCGTCGACCTGCACATGCCGATCCTGTACCCCGCCACCGTCGCCGAGTGTCTCGAGCTCGGTCTGCACGGGATCGCGATGTCGCGGGCGACCGGACTGTGGTCGGCGCTCAAGATCGTCACGCCGATCGCGGACGGCACCGGCACGGTCGAGTTCCCCGTGCTCGGGCACGAGCCGATCATCCCGACGGTCGAGATCGAGGGCAAGGTGTGGACACCACATCCCTCCGCACAGTTCCTGGGCCCGCGGATGGTGGCCGTCGAGCAGGAGTTCCACGAGGTGCGACTCGACCTGGCTCGCAGGTATGGCATCGACAACGGCCTCAATCGACTCACGGCCAACCCGTCAGACGCGTGGCTCGGCATCGTGGCCACCGGGTACACCTACAGCGAGGTGCTCGAATCGCTTCGCCGGCTGGGGCTGCCGTCGCTCGATTCGATCGCCGACGCCGGGGTCCGGCTGCTGCAGCTGCGTCTTCCTGTTCCGTTCGAGGCGACACAGATCGTCGACTTCGCGCGCGGTCTGGACGAGATCGTGGTGGTGGAGGAGAAGAATCCGACGCTCGAACACCTCGTGCGCGATGTGCTGTATCAGTCGACGTTACGACCGCTCGTGGTCGGCAAGTTCAACCCCGACGGCACCCGGTTGCTGCCGTCGCACGGGCTGCTCGATGCCGATGCGATCGCTCCGGCGCTGCGGAGCCGCCTTGCCGCACGTCTCGCCGATCGGTTGGCGCCGCCTCCGCCACTCGAGCGCGACCTGATCCCGCTCGCGGTGAACCGGGCGCCCTTCTTCTGCTCTGGCTGCCCGCACAACTGGGGGACCAAGGTGCCCGACGGGGCCGTGGTCGGGATGGGCACCGGCTGCCACGGGATGACGCTGCTGATGGACGCCGACCGCGTCGGCGAGAGCATCGGCATCACGGCGATGGGCAACGAGGGCGCGCACTGGATCGGCATGGCCCCGTTCGTCGAGACACCGCACGTGTTCCAGAACCTCGGTGACGGCACGTACTTCCACTCTGCTCAGTTGGCCGTGCAGGCGGCGATCGGGGCCGGCACGACCGTCACCTACAAACTGCTCTACAACGACACGGTCGCGATGACCGGCGGGCAGGAGACGAGCTTCCGCGTGGGCGTGATCGACCTGGCGCGGATTCTGCTGCTGCAGGGTGCTCGCGAGGTCGTGATCACCGCCGACGACATCGGCCGATACCAGGGCCGCTCGCTCCCCGACGGGGTGAAGGTGCACGACCGTTCGGAGATCGTGGCGATCCAGGAACGCCTCGCCGGTGTCGCCGGTGTGACCGTGCTGATCCACGATCAGGAGTGCGCCGCCGAGGTGCGCCGTGCCCGCAATCGCGGGACGGCTGTGCGGCCCACGACCCGTGTCGTGATCAACCACCGGATCTGCGAGGGTTGCGGCGACTGCGGCGACGTCAGCAACTGCCTCAGCGTGCAACCGGTCGACACGCCGCTCGGACGCAAGACCCAGATCGACCAGGCCAGCTGCAATCTCGACCTCTCCTGTCTGGGTGGCGACTGCCCTGCCTTCATGACCGTCGAGGTCGATCCCGACGCGCGGTCGACGGATCTTCCCGGCCAGGTGCTGCCTCCGATCCCCGATCCACCGTCTGCTGAGCGCGACAGCGTCGTGGTCCGGCTGGCGGGGATCGGTGGCACCGGCGTCGTCACGGCCGCCCAGGTGCTGGGAACCGCGGCGATGTTGGCGGGGTTCCACGTCGACGGCCTCGATCAGACCGGGCTGTCCCAGAAGGCGGGTCCGGTCGTCAGCGACCTCAGCCTCACGTCGGCCGACCGTCCGCGCCGCACCAATTTGGTGGGGCGCGGGCAAGCCGATCTGCTGCTGGCGTTCGATCTGCTCACGGCAGCATCCGACCCGGTGGTCGCCGCCGCCACCCATCACTCGACGGCGCTGGTCGCCTCGCTCTCGACGACACCGGTCGGCCGTCAGATCAGCAACCCGTCACTCGATGTCCCCGATGCCGACGAGTTGATGGTGCGGCTCGCCCGACACGTCGACCAAGAGCGCATGATCGCGATCGACGCCGATCGGGCCGCCGAGACACTGGTCGGATCGAAAGCGGCGGCGAACATCTTGTTGCTGGGTGTGGCGGTGCAGTTCGGTGCGCTCCCGGTCGCGGTG
The DNA here is from genome assembly GCA_963701575.1 of uncultured Acidimicrobiaceae bacterium. Classification (GTDB taxonomy): domain Bacteria; phylum Actinomycetota; class Acidimicrobiia; order Acidimicrobiales; family Ilumatobacteraceae; genus Ilumatobacter. Next base: position 82,823 of record CAVPAQ010000018.1, on the reverse strand, counting down.
GACGCGATGGAGCAGGCGATTCGACTCAACGGTGTCGCCGTCGACCGCAACCTCGCAGCATTCGCCTGGGGCCGTCGGTGGGCCGCCGATCGTCCGCTCGTCGAACAGGAGCTGGCACACCGGTCGCCGTCCGGTCTGCGCGTCGACACGGATCCCCTGCCGGCGAGGCTCGCACGTCGGGTTGCCGGACTCGACGTGACGGATCCCGTGCGGGCCACGGTCGTCCTGCTGGCTGCTGACCTGGTGGGTTATCAGGACGAGGGGTACGCAGGCCGGTTCGTGGCGCTGGTCGAACGCGCCGCCGCGACGCGCGACGCGGAGTTCACGGCCGCGGTCGCCGGCATGTTCCACAAGCTGCTCGCCTACAAGGACGAGTACGAGGTCGCCCGCCTGATGCGATCTGCGGACGGTCTGGCGCCCGCGCTGGAACTGACCGGAGGATCCGTCTCGCGGGTTGTGTGGCACCTCCACCCGCCGATGATGCGGGCCCTCGGGATGGGACGCAAGTTCAGATTCCGGCACCGGTCGCGCCCGATCTTCGCTGCCCTCGAACGCGGCAAGCGCCTCCGGGGGACCGGCCTCGATCCGTTCGGCCGAACGGAGTTGCGACGGCTCGAACGCGAGTTGCCCACAGAGTACGAAGCCGCGATCGAGCGGCTGGTCGCGGCGCTCGCGAACGGCCGGATCATCGCCGCACAGGCGATCGAGATCGCCGGCCTCCCCGACCAGGTGCGCGGCTACGAGGCGCTCAAGATGCGCCGGGTCGCGGAGTACCGGGCACAATTGGCGACCGCGCTCGGCGCGCTGGATTGATCGCACGTCCTGCGGGACGCCGCGCCTCGAGCACCGGAACCACGCGGCAACGCGCTGCAGCCGCCGCGCGACCGCTCGGATCAGCGACGCGGGGGGCGTGGAACGAGCACCGGCGTGTTGCGGGTGTAGGCCTGGTAGGCCTCCTCGTCACCCCAGCGCTTCTTGCCGCGGGCCTCGAGCATCGGGATGCCGCTGACGCGCGTGAGCAACAGGAACACGAAGACCGGCGAGATCAACGTGACCCAGCGCCAGCCATCCAGGATCGGCAGTGCGATGATCGCGATCCCGGTCCACAGCGTGATCTCACCGAAATAGTTCGGGTGCCGCGACCATGCCCAGAGGCCGGAGGTGATGTACCGACCGGCGTTGGCCGGGTCACGCTTGAACACCGACTTCTGCTGGTCGGCAGCGGCTTCGATGGCGAATCCTGCGATCCACACCACGATCCCGACGACCGCCAACCAGCCGATCGACTCGCGCTCGGCACTGGTGATGATCGCCAATGCACACGCCATGGTGAGCAGCACCCACAGCCCCTGCAGCGTCCACGTCATGAAGAACCGCAACGGGTCGGTCTTGATGCGGTCGAAGCGGCCATCGCGGCCGTCTCGCTTGACCCGCCGGAACAGGAACGTTCCGAGCCGCAGCGCCCACACCGCCACCATCGCCGCGACGATCACGGCACGTGCGTCGAGGTCGTCGCTGAGCGCCAGCGCCACCACGGTCAACGTGAGGTACGTGATGCTGCCGGTGAGGTCGAAGTAGTGCTCGGTCTTGGCCGCGTTCGACGGCACGAACACGATCCAGTTGATGACGTACGACAGGATCCCACACACCGCGAACACGGCGAGCGAGCCGACCTTCACGCTGCCATCGCTGCCGGCGAGGATCACGAGCGCTCCGATCGCCAGGCTGGCGACGATGCCCGAGAGCGAGTTCCGGTTCTGGTTGGCCACGACGCGAACCCTAGGCCAGCAAACCGTTGGCGAGACGACCCGGCCGAGTCGTGAGGACCAAGTTCTCATCGCCCGGCCGTATCTCACGATTTGTCGGGCCCGCAGGGGTGACATGCAGGTGCTGGACGGTGTCGATCTGGCGACGAGCGACGAGGAACGTGTCGGCCACATGTTGGCCCCCGATCCGGACCCTCTACCGCGGACGATCGATGGGCCCGGTCGGCCTCAAGGGCAAGGGCACCATCGAATTGATCGAGTGCCTCCCGCTCACCGCCGACCAACTCAGGCCGACCAACTCAGGCCGACCAACTCAGATGGTGGCGGTGGCATCGACCCAGGGGCCCTCACCGCTGATCCGGTCGATCGTGATCCGCACCACGACGCTGGTCGGCGAGTCGCGCAGCGCCAACGGATGCCGACTCAGGCCGAGGTACTTCATCGCCAGCCGGTCCATCAGTTCGGGATCGGGGCCCGGCTCGATCACCGCCGTGCCACGGATCACGAGATGGCGTTGGAACCCACGCTCGTTGCGTTCCTCGTCCTCGATCGACAACAGGATGTGGGGATCACGTCTGAGGTTCTTCGCTTTCCGGCTGTTGGTATCGGTGCCGAACAGGATCTCGTCGCCGTCACAGATGAACCAGACCACCGACACCTGCGGCGAGCCGTCGGGGTTGTTGGTCCAGACATGGGCGACCGCGTCCGAACCGAGCAGCACCTTGGCGGGTGCCGAAAATGACGTCATGGCTTCCCTCCTCACGTGGACGAGTCGTTGGGATCAGCCCGCCCTCCCCAATTCCACGATGACAGCGTGTCGGTCCGAGCGCAAGCCCGATCGGCGTCGGCCATTCGGCCCTAGGCAGCCACAGGGCCGAATCGTACGCTGGAATTGAGAGGCTGGACCTCCGTCGGCCCGGCCGACGAAAGAGGTGAGGACCATGACGGATCTTGCCGAAAGAACCCATGGACTGGACGTCGTCGAGAGGACGACACCATTACCAACCCGAGGTCGCGAATCGACTCCGGATCAGGCGCCGCCGGCTCGGCTACCCCCGACGACACCGCATGTGACACCACCGTGGCCACCGCGGGCGAAGCTGTGGGTGGCAGTGCTGCTGGTCGCCGCCGTACTCGGCGCGGTCGGCACCGTGATCGGGTTCACGTCCGGTGACGACACGACCACGACCACGACCGAGCTGCAGGCGACGATCGACACGCTGACAGCCGAGCGGGCCGACCTCGTCGCCCAGACGAACGACCTGCAGGCGACGATCGACACGCTCACGGCCGAGCGCGACGGGCTGGTCGCACAGATCGCCGATCTCGATGCAACCATCGAGACGAGGACCGATCAGCGCGATGGTCTGGCCATCCAGCTGGCCGGCTTGGAGACGACGCTCGCAGAGCGCAACGCCGAACTCGCAACCCGTACCGCCGAGCGCGATGCGCTCGTCCGTCAGATTGCGGTCCTCGAGACCGATCTGGTCGCCCAGACGCAGCTGACCTCGACGGTCGTCGCGGAACGCGACGCGCTTGCCAAGTTGTTCCCGATCGCTGTTGACACATCCCTCGTGGGTGTCGATCTGGTCGGGACCTACGATGTCGCGCTGAGCAGGGCCTACTGCGAGGGCTTCGCGAACTGCGCGACCCTGCCGTCGGCTGGCGAACTCACGATTCGTGAGACGCCCGAGGGCTGGCTCGAGCTGGTGATCCACAACTTCGTGACAGCTGGTTTGTACCGCGTCGACGGAGCGCTCTATGCGATCGCCGACAGCACCACTGCTGTCGCTGCGTGCGCAGGGACCGCTCGTGTCGCGCGTGTCGCGGTCACCATGTACGCGAACGCTCTGACCGTCGCCGATGACGGGACCCCACAGGTCGCCGGCCTCGGTGCCAGCTTCACCGTGCAGGCGCCTGCCACCGCCACCTGCCCCGCAGGCCTGGCGTTCTACGGCGCCCAGATCACCCCGCAGAGCTGACTCGGGAACCGTTGCCAGACGGGCGACAGCCCTTCGGGTGGACACGATGTCGGCCGGGTCGCCACCGTTGCGACCCGGCCGCCTCGCGTGCCGGTCTGATCGGGGACCATTGCAGCGACGATGCCACCGGTCCGAGCCGGCACGTATTCGCTCTGGCGGGCGGCGACGTACGCGGCACGGTCACCGTGGGCGATCCGGTGACGGCACGCACACCTTGATCGATCGCCAGATGCTCAGGGCGGTATCCGGGACGCGGTGTCTAGGACAAGCTGGTGTCGACGGCGTCGAGCGCGCTGGTGGTGACGCCCTCGTACAGGAAGCGTTGAGCTGCTTGCAGCTCGGGTGCGAGTTCACGATCGGGGCCAGGCCCCGGAACAACCTCACGGAGGGCCGCGATCACGGCGCCGGTCGCACGGGCGGGTTGCAGCGGGGCCCGTAGGTCCACGGCCCGGGCACCGATCACGAGCTCGATCGCCAGGATCCTGCGCAGGTTGTCGACCACATTGCGCAGCTTGCGTACGGCGCCCCACGCCATCGAGACGTGGTCTTCCTGCATGCCCGATGTGGGCATCGAATCGACGCTGGCGGGGGCGGCGAGGCGGCGGTTCTCGGCGCACATCGCAGCTGCGGTGTACTGCCCGATCATCAGCCCGCTGTCGACGCCGACGTCGTGGGCGAGGAACGGCGGCAAGCCGTGCGAGCGGGTGCGATCGAGCACGCGGTCCATCCGGCGTTCGGCGATCGCACCGACCTCGGTGAGGGCGATCGCCAGGAAGTCGGCGGCGAACCCGAGCGGGGCGCCGTGGAAGTTGCCGCCGGACTCGACGCGCCCGTCGGGCAGTACCATCGGATTGTCGATCGCAGCGGCCAGTTCCCATCCGGCGACCTGTCGGACGTGCTCGAGCGTGTCGCGAGCGGCGCCGTGGACCTGCGGCGTGCAGCGGATCGAGTAGGCGTCCTGAACCCGTGAGTCCTCGGTGAAGTGGCTGGCCACGATCGGCGACCCGGCCAGGAGCGCCCGCAGGTTGGCGGCGCTGGTCGCTTGGCCGGGATGCGGTCGCAGGGCGAGCAGGTCGGCTGCGAACGCCCTGTCGGTGGCGAGCAAGCCCTCGACCGTGATGGCGGCGGTGATGTCGGCCTGGGTCAGCAGTTGGGCAGCGTCGTGGATCGCCAGACACAACATGCCGAGGATGCCGTCGGTGCCGTTGGTCACTGCCAGACCCTCCTTCTCCCGGAGCGTGATCGGCTCGAGACCGGCGCCGGCCAGGGCCTCTGCCGCGGGCAACCGGTGGCCCTCGACGAATGCCTCACCCTCGCCGAGCAGCACCAGGGCGGCATGCGCGAGCGGTGCCAAGTCACCGCTCGCACCGAGCGAGCCGTACTCCGGTACGACCGGGACGATACCGGCATTGACGGCGTCGATCATCGCCTGGGCGACCAACGGCCGAGCGCCGCTGAAGCCGAGCGCCAGCGTGCGGGCCCGCAGGAACATCATCGCCCGCACGACTTCGGCCTCGACCGGATCGCCCATCCCGGCTGCGTGCGAGCGAACCAGTGCATGCTGCAATGCTTGACGGCGTTCTGGCGGAATCGACACATTGGCGAGCGCACCGAAGCCGGTCGAGAGCCCGTACACGGCATCGCTGCCGGCTGCCAGGCGGTCGACGACGGAGCGCGACGCCTCCATCCTGGCGAGCGCATCAGGGGTCAGTTCGATGCGCGCCGTGCGACGCGCCACGGCGACGACGTCATCGATCGTGACGCCTGGGCCGTCGAGCCGGACGGTGGGTGTTTCGGTGGTCATCGGCGTCGGCTCCCGTGGGTTGGTGATGCCGGCTCACGAGGCGTCCCGTGTGAGCCTGTGTTCGCTGGAGAGCTGCTCGACGCCATCGTGCAAGGATATGGCCGAACCGATGACCGGAGGGACCGATGACGATCGCCAAGGTGTCAGCACCGCGGGGCACGAAGCTGAACTGCCTGGGATGGCAGCAGGAGGCCCCGTACCGAATGCTCCAGAACAACCTCGATCCCGAGGTCGCCGAGAACCCCGACGAGCTGGTCGTGTACGGCGGCACCGGCCGCGCCGCCCGGTCGTGGGAGGCGTTCCACGCGATGAAGCGCACGCTCACCACGCTCGAGGCGGACGAGACGATGTTGGTGCAGTCGGGCAAACCGGTCGGCGTGATGCGCACCCACGAGTGGGCGCCGCGTGTGCTGATCGCCAACTCGAACCTCGTGCCCGACTGGGCCAACTGGGATGAGTTCCGGCGGCTCGAACACCTCGGGCTCACGATGTACGGCCAGATGACCGCCGGCTCGTGGATCTACATCGGCACCCAGGGCATCCTGCAGGGCACCTACGAGTGCTTCGCAGAGATCGCCCGCCGCAAGTTCGGTGGCACGCTGGCCGGCACGCTCACGGTCACCGCCGGCGCCGGTGGCATGGGTGGTGCTCAGCCGCTCGCCGTCACCATGAACGATGGTGTCGTGTTGATCGTCGACGTCGACCAGCACATGCTGCAACGTCGCGTCGACCATCGCTACCTCGACCAGATCGCCCCCGACTATGACGCTGCCGTGCGGCGCGCGATGGAGGCCAAGGCGGCTCGCCGCCCGCTGTCGGTCGGACTGCTCGGCAACGCCGCCGATGTGCTGCCGCGCCTGCTCGCCGATGGTGTCGCGGCAGACATCGTGACCGACCAGACCAGCGCCCACGACCCCCTGTCCTACATGCCCAACGACATCAGCCTGGAGGCCGCCGTGGAGATGCGGCGCACCCAACCGGGTGAGTTCATCCGTCGCTCGCGGGCGGCGATGGCCGTCCACTGTGAGGCGATGGTCGGTTTCATGGACGCCGGCTCAGAGGTGTTCGACTACGGCAACAGCCTGCGCGCCGAGGCGCAACTCGGCGGCTACGACCGGGCCTTCGACTATCCGGGCTTCCTGCCCGCCTACATCCGCCCGCTGTTCTGCGAGGGCAAGGGCCCGTTCCGGTGGGTGGCACTGTCGGGTGATCCAGCCGACATCGCTGCCACCGACCGCGCCGTGCTGGAAGAGTTCCCCGACGACGAGGGTCTGGCACGCTGGATCACGATGGCCGGCGAGCGGGTCGCGTTCCAAGGTCTGCCGGCTCGGATCTGCTGGCTCGGCTACGGCGAACGGCACCGGCTCGGGATGCGTTTCAACGCGATGGTGCGGTCTGGCGAGATCTCGGCCCCGGTCGTGATCGGTCGCGATCACCTCGACTCGGGGTCGGTCGCCTCGCCGTACCGCGAGACCGAGGACATGCTCGACGGCTCTGATGCGATCGCCGACTGGCCACTCTTGAACGGCCTGGTCAACGCCTGCTCGGGCGCCACCTGGGTCAGTATCCACCACGGCGGCGGCGTCGGGATCGGTCGCTCGATCCACGCTGGTCAGGTGTGCGTCGCCGACGGTACCGACACGGCCGACCAGAAGCTCGAACGGGTCCTCACCAACGACCCGGGGATGGGTGTCATCCGCCACGTCGACGCCGGCTACGAGCGGGCGATCGAGGTCGCCGAGCAGCGTGGTGTTCGGGTGCCGATGCGGGAGGGCGAGGGAGGCGGTCCCGTATGACCGTTCGACCGATCCGTCGAATCGGCGATCCGGTGTTGCGCCGCCGGGCCGGCGAGATCGACGTCTCCCACATCGATTCCCCGGACACCCAGGCGCTGATCGACGACCTGATCGACACGATGCGCGACGCCAACGGTGCCGGGTTGGCCGCCAATCAGATCGGCGTCGCCAAGCGAGTCGTGGTGATGGAGGTCCGTGACAATCCTCGCTACCCCTACAAGCCAAACATTCCGCTGACGGTCGCCATCAATCCCGTGATCGAACCGCTCGACGACGAGCTCGTCGAGATCAACGAGGGCTGCCTGTCCGTGCCCGTCCGCGGGGTGGTGCCACGCCATGTCAACGTGCGCGTCCGCTACCTCGATCGGAACGGCGTCGAACACGACGAGATCAAACGCGGACTCACGGCAGGCACCTGGCAACACGAGTGCGATCACCTCGACGGAGTGCTGATCGTCGACCGTGTCGTCGATACCCGCACGCTCGCGGAGTGGGCAGAGTACGAGGTCTTCCATCGCGATGCCTTCGTCGAGCGGATCACGGCGTTCGTCGACCGCGTCGGGTCGTAGTGAGCTTCTAAGGTCAACCCTGTGACGGCCATGACGACGCGCCTGTGGTGTGAACACGCGCTGCTGCCCGACGGGCACGCGAGTCGTGTCGCGATCGACATCACCGACGGTCGCATCTCCGCGGTGACGGCCGGTGTCGATCCGACGGCCGATGCAGTTCGTCGCTCGGGTGTCACGATCCCGGGAGCTGCGAACAGCCACAGTCACGCGTTCCATCGCGTGTTGCGCCACCGTAGCCAGACCGGTCACGGCTCGTTCTGGACGTGGCGTGAGCAGATGTACGGCATCGCCGCCGCGCTCGATCCCGACCGCTATCACCGTCTGGCGCGGGCGGTGTTCGCCGAGATGGTGGTGAGCGGGTACACGGTCGTCGGCGAGTTCCACTACGTGCACCATCGACCCGATGGGACGCCGTATGCGGAACCGAATGCGATGGCCGAAGCGCTCACGCAAGCAGCCGTCGATGCCGGCATCAGGCTCACGTTGCTCGACACCGTGTACCTGCACGGCGGCTTGGCCGACGATGGGTATCTCGCCTTGTTCGAACGCCAACGACGATTCGGTGACGCGTCGGTCGAGGCGTGGGCGGAACGCGTGTCCGGCCTTCGGCCAGATGCCCGGCGGCGGGTCGGCGCCGCTATCCACTCGGTGCGCGCCGTCGACCCGGCGGCGATCGAGACCGTCGCGCGCTGGACCGCCGAAGCAGGCGCACCGCTGCACGCCCACGTCAGCGAACAGCCGGTCGAGAACGAGCAATGTCTCGCCGCCCACGGCTGCACCCCGGTCGAACTGCTGGCTCGCAGCGGCGTGCTCGCCACCAACTTCACGGCGGTCCACGCCACCCATCTCACAGAGATCGACGTCGCGACACTCGGCGCAGCCGGTGCATCCGTTTGCCTGTGCCCGACCACCGAGCGCGACCTGGGTGACGGAGTGGGCCCGGCGCGTCGCCTCGCACAGGCCGGAGCCGTTCTGACGATCGGGAGCGACTCACATGCCGTGATCGACCCCTTCGAAGAGGCGCGGGCGATCGAACTCGATGAGCGGCTGGTCGCCGGTGGGCGTGGCACGTTCAAGACCCCCGAGCTCGTTGCAACGATGTCGGCTGGTCACGCTTCCCTGGGATGGCACGATGTCGGTTCGATCGCCGTCGGCCAACGCGCCGACTTGGTGACCGTGGCCCTCGACTCGCCGCGCACTGCGGGCAGCTGGCTCGATGCCGTGCAGGAGGCGGTCGTGTTCGCAGCGACCGCTGCCGACGTCACCCACGTGATGATCGACGGCATGACGGTGGTCGACGAGGGCCGGCACCGCACCATCGACGTGGCCGCCGAACTGGCTGCCGCGATCACCGAACTCGTCGCCGAGGCCCTCTCGTGACGACTCTGGTGATCGACCGGATCGGCTCGCTGGTCACGAACGACCCCGAACTCGGCGCGGGTCCGCTCGGGCTGATCTCGGACGCATCGGTGGTGATCGAGGAAGGCGTCGTGATCGCCGTCGGTCCGGCCGGGGCGATCGCCGACGAGCGGATCGATGCCGATGGGGCGTGCGTCCTGCCGGGGTTCGTCGATTCGCACACCCATCTGGTCTTCGCCGGCGACCGTGGTGCCGAGTTCAGCGCCCGGATGGCCGGCCAACCATACGATGGCGGTGGCATCGTGGTCACCACCGAGGCGACCCGCTCGGCGAGTACCGACGAGCTCGATCGCCTCACGTCGCGACGTGTCGCCGAGGCGCGCCGTCACGGCACCACCACCTTGGAGATCAAGTCGGGCTACGGCCTCGATGTCGCCAACGAAGTGAGGGCGCTCGACATCGCCGGTCGCCACACCGCCGAAACGACGTTCCTGGGCGCCCACCTCGTTCCCACCGAGTACGCGGGGCGCACCGACGATTACGTCCACCTGGTGTGCAACGAGATGCTGAAGGCGGTCGACGGGCGCGCCCGCTGGATCGACGCCTTCTGCGAGACCGGGGCGTTCGATGCCGATCAATGCCGTGCGGTGCTCGATGCCGGCCGCACAGCTGGGCTCGGCCTGCGGCTGCACGGCAACCAACTCGGCTTCGGCCCCGGGGTGCAGCTCGCCGTCGAATGCGGGTGCGCGTCCGTCGACCACTGCACATACCTGTCCGACGCCGACATCGCCGCCCTCGCCGGCGGCGACACCGTTGCCACCTTCCTGCCGGCGGCCGACTTCTCGACCCGCCAGCCGTACCCCGACGCGCGTCGAGCGATCGACGCCGGCGTCTCCGTGGCGATCGCATCCAACTGCAATCCGGGTTCGAGTTACACGACGTCGCTCCCGTTCTGCATCGCCCTCGCCGTTCGGGACATGCACATGACGATCGACGAAGCCGTGCAGGCCGCGACCATCGGGGCGCGCGAGCTCTGCGACGCGACGACGTCGGCAGGCTCTCGCCGGGCAGCAGCGGACACGCGATCGTGCTCGACGCTCCCTCGCATCATCACCTGGCGTACCGCCCGGGCGTGCAGCTGGTTCGTCGGGTCATCTCCTGATCGAGGCTCTGTTCGCCGCGGGCGAAGGGCTGCGGCGGGGCTCACACGGCGGTGACATGTCACCTGTGGTCGCGGTTTCGCCCATGATGAACACATGACGTTCAAGACGATCATCGAGCCGTTCCGGATCCACTCGGTCGAGCCCCTCGTGATGACCACTCCGGAACAGCGACGAGAGGCCATGCGGCGTGCCGGGAACAACCTGTTCTCGCTGCGCGCCGAGGACGTGCTGATCGACTTCCTGACCGATTCGGGGACGGGTGCGATGTCGCGCGACCAGTGGGCGGCGATCCAACGCGGTGACGAGAGCTACGCCGGATCGCCGTCGTGGTTCCGGTTCCTCGAGAGCGTCCAAGACCTGTTTCCGTTCAAGCACGTGATCCCGACGCATCAGGGACGTGCCGCGGAGAAGATCCTGTTCACGGCGATCGGCGGCGCGGGCAAGATCGTTCCCAACAACACCCACTTCGACACGACCCGCGCCAACGTCGAGTACACGGGAGCGACGGCCGTCGATCTGGTGGTCGCCGAGGGCAGGGATCCGGCGTCGAGGCATCCGTTCAAGGGCAACATGGACCTCGACGCGCTCGAGCGGCTGCTCGATGAGCACGGCCCCGAGGTGGTTCCGGTCGTCTTCATGACGATCACCAACAACTCGGGCGGCGGGCAACCGGTCTCGCTCGAGAATCTGCGCGGGGTTCGCGAGGTGTGCGCCCGGCACGCCATCCCGTTCTTCCTCGATGCCTGCCGATTCGCCGGAGAACGCCTGGTTCATTCGCGAGCGCGAGGAGGGTCAGGGCGAGCGGGACGTCGCCGACATCGTGCGCGAGGTCGCGTCGCTGGCAGATGGTATGACCATGAGCGCCAAGAAGGACCCGCTCGGCAACATCGGTGGTTGGTTGGCGATGAACGACGACGCGGTGGCCGAAGCTTGTCGCGCGCTGCTGATCCTGACCGAAGGCTTCCCGACGTACGGGGGTCTGGCCGGGCGCGACCTCGATGCGGTGGCGCAGGGGCTGCGCGAGTCGGTGCAACACGATTACCTGCGCTATCGAATTCGATCGACCGCCTACCTGGGTGATGCGTTGGCAGCAGCCGGAGTGCCCATGGTGCAACCGATCGGTGGTCACGCCGTCTACCTGGATGCCGCGGCGTTGCTGCCGCACATCGATCCGCTCGAATATCCCGGCCAGGCGCTGGCGATCGCGCTCTACGAAGCGGGCGGCATCCGCGGCTGCGAGATCGGCTCGGTGATGTTCGGTCTGCAACCCGATGGCAGCGAGCGGCCGGCTGCGATGGAGCTCGTCCGCCTCGCGATACCGCGTCGGACGTATACCCAGAGTCACATCGACTATGTGATCGAGGTGGCGATCTCGGTCGCGGAACGGGTCGACCAGCTCCACGGTTACCGGATCACCAGCGAGCCGCGCCCACTTCGCCACTTCACCGCCACGTTCGAGCGGCTGTCCGGCTGATGACGGTCCTGTATCGACGGCGGCCGAGCCTACCGCGGCCCGGCCGATCGGCGGTTCGTGTCGTTTCACCTGTCTTCGCATCCGCGAACACCACGCCGAGACCGTCGCTCCGAAACGAACTGCGGTGAAACGACGAGGGTCGAGGCGGGACCCGCGAGCGCTTTCGGTCAGCTGTCGGTGACCACCTCGCCGATGTTGAGCACCATCTTGACGGCCGGCACCTCGCCGGTCAGTGTCTGTTGGGAGTCGGCCTGGGCGGACCGGAAGATGCCCTTTGCCATCAGCGAGCTCTCGGCGCCGCGACGAGTGGCGTAGATGTTCGAACGTGCCTCGTGCACGGGATGCGACTCGGGCTCGGCGGCTGCGGCGTACTCGATCAGCTGACACGCGAGGCGGTGGTCGCCGGCGCCCGACAACTCGACGGCTCGTTCGATCAACCGGTCAACGCCGCCAGCCAGCGCTGCGACCTCGGTACCGATCGCAGTGTCCGAGGCGGGCTTCAGCCGCGCCGGGTTGCCGTCGTACCAGCCGCCGAACAGACGCCAGATGTTGCGGATCACGAACTCGGGCTCGTCGTACAGCGGCCGCAGGTAAGGCAGTGCCAGCGTTTCGGCGGGGACCGACACGGTGCGCACGATCTCGTCGAGGGTCGCCCCGGAGTTCATCCCGTCGAGCACCCGGGCGACGAGTGTTTCGAGCGTGGTCGCCACGATCTCGAGACACTGCCGGATCCGGTCGCGCCCGGCGATCGGTAGCCCGTGCGCCGGCACGAACAGCTCGGCGTCCTTGGCGGCCATCGCCCGCAACGACTCTGCCCACTCGACCGGATAGCGCTGCACCTTCTGCGGGTTGCCGCAGTTCGGGAAGTTCCAGATGAACTGGTCGCCGGCGCTGATCATCTTGTGGTGCGGGATCCAGGTCCAGGTGTGATCGTCGGTCTCGCCCTTGCAGTGGTTGTACTCGAACTCGACGTCGCCGATCCGTTCGACGAGTCGGTCGCCGTAGGTCACGTCGGGACGCAGCGTGCCGCGCGGCAAGAACGGCAGGTCGATGGCCTGCCCGGCCGCCTTGGCGGCGCCCCCGAACTGGCGCAAGTTGATGATCTGGTTGTAACCGTTGGTCAGCTGATAGCGATCGAAGCGTGGGAGCACCCGCTCGTGACCCACCACCCGCGGCTCCGGTCGATCGTGGGCTGTGGCGTCGGCGGCGAACGATCGCGAACCGCCGACGTGATCGGCGTGGCCGTGGGTGTAGACGAGCGTGTGCACCGGCCCGTGAGACCATGATCGCATCGACTCGACCACGGCTGCACCGGTCGCAACGCTGCTCGAGTCGAAGCACACCAGACCGTCACCGGTGTCGACGACCACGACATGGCTGAACGACTCGATGATCGCGACGCCCTCGGCCAGCTCGGTCAACTCCTGTGTGATGCGGTTCGGTGGCGTGTCGACGGTCCCCGAATCGATCAGACGGGCCGACAGCTCCAGCGGGTGTTCGCTCATGCCGGCCAGTCTGTCGCGCCTCGGTCGACCCCTCATGGTCGGACCCGGCCGGGTACATTCGGCGCGAAGCATCAGCCGATCCCTGACCGGAAGGACCGCCATGACGATCGAGAATCCCGACAGCACGCTGCAGGGCTGCTCGGTACAGGTCACGATCGACAGCGCCGACCCGCACGAACTCGCGGCTTGGTGGGCCGACACGCTGCTGTGGGAGGTCGAACCGCAGGACGAGAGCTTCATCAGGTCGATGATCGAGCAGGGCCACGCGAACGATTCCGACACCCGCATCTACCGAGGCTCGCTCGTGTGGCGCGAGGGGTCCGCGATTCGTCCGGTGCAGAACGCCGGGCCGGGGCAGCCTCGGATCCTCTTTCAGCTCGTACCGGAACCGAAGACCGTGAAGAACAGGGTCCATCTCGACGTTCGTCCGACCACCGAGGACGTCGGGGCGTTTCGCGACGAGCTGGTGCGCCGCGGCGCAACGATCGTCGGTGGCGGCCGTCAGGGGCCGCATGAATGGGTCACGCTTGCCGACCCCGAGGGCAACGAATTCTGCGTCTGACGCGGGTGACGTTGAGTGCTAGACGCGTTTCGGGGTTTTCCCGGTTCGGGTCGAGACGAAACGCAGGATCTTATGCGCGAAGTCCGACGTCGGGTCGAACATCAACGGGCATCCGCCGTCGATCACCATGATGTCGCGCTCACGGCCGTACACGGTGGCAGCGTCGCAGACACTGCCTTCGCCGGCCATGCGATGCATCCAGACCTGCTTGATACCGAGATCGGCACACTCGCGCATTGTCGCCTTCGCTGCATCGGGCTTCGTCGCGATGACGACTGCCTCGACACCGCCGGGGATGTTCGCGAGGTCGGGGTAGCACCGGTCTCCTTCGACCTGCTCGGCGTTCGGGTTCACGGCGAACACCTCGTAGCCCCGGTCACGCAGACGGCGGTAGACGGTGTTGCTGCCATGCCCCTTCGCGGTTCGTGACACCCCGGTGACGGCGATCCGCTTGTTGGCCAGGAACACCGATGCCGCATCTTTGACGGGGATCATGACGGCCTCCTTTCGGGCGCGCCAACAACCGCGGACGCTCCTCTGTCACGAATTGTCGCAGCCCTCGGGCGAGCGCGCTAGAGCCGTTCGGCCACGCGGCAGCGGTGTCGTCAGCCGGCCAGCGGCGGGAAGGCGGGTGGACGCTTGTCGACGAAGCTGGTCACGCCCTCCTTGAAATCGGGCCGGCCGAACGACTCGTGCATCAGCCGGTTTGCGTCCTCGAGCGCGGCGTCGACCGTCATCATCGGATGTGCGTAGATCTGGTACTTCATGGCCGCCATCGACGCCGGTGAGGCGTTGACCACGAGATCGTTCGCATAGGCCAACGTTTCGTCCATCAGCGATTCGGGTGTGCACACCCGGTTGACGACGCCCATTTCCTTCGCCTCCTCTGCCAGGAACACCCGGCCCGACAGCATGATGTCGAGCGCCACCGACTGGCCGACCAAGCGGGGCAGCGTCCACGACGAGCCGTGTTCGGCGATCAGGCCGCGGCGGCTGAATGCCGACGTGAACTTGGCGCCGGCGGCCGCGAACCGGATGTCGCACGCCAGTGCGTGCACGAACCCCAGCCCGGCGCATGCCCCGTTGATCGCCGCGATCACCGGTTTCGGGATCGTCATGGCGTGGGTGTGGTGCCAGGTCGGTTGACTCATCGCGCCCGCCGACTCGGACGGTGCGTCGCTCTGGATGCCCTGCAGCACGTCCATGTCGGCACCCGCACACCAGCCGCGCCCGGCGCCCGTGACCACGATCACCCGCACCTCGGGGTCCGCCGCCGCCCGGTCGAGGGACGTGAAGTACCCCAGATGGATGTCGCCGTTCCAGGCATTCAGCCGATCGGGCCGGTTGAACGTGATCACCGCGACCTGGTTGCGTACCTCGTACAGCACTGCATCGTTCATCGGAATCCCCTTGCGTTCGTCGACACCGTCAACGTAGCGATCGCGCGGTGACCCAGTCGATGCGCGGGCGGTGCCGGGATCGCGAGCGCCGTCATGACTCATGGCCCTGGCTCGCCAGACCGACAGGGCGCATACTCATCGGGTACGAGTCGTCGCGTCCGAGGCGGCGGAGAGGGCGATCCCGCCCGAAACCGAACTGTGCCGACCTGCTCGTCTGCGACACAGCGAGGAGTTCCCCGTGTCATCTCGCGGCTCGATCGTTCGTCGGAATACCAACGCCCTCGTTGTCCCTCAGCGCCCGACCCAACGGAGCTCCCGTGTGTTTCTCGGCTGAGGCTGACCTCGTCGGTGGGCTGATCGTCGGTGCGGTGGGGATCGACGCGATGCGGCACGCTCGCCGGCCCTTCGAGCGGCTGCTCGCAACGTTGCCGTTGGTGTTCGCCGCCCACCAGCTGATCGAATCGGTGGTGTGGTGGGGCCTCGAGGGCCACATCGACGAC
Organism: uncultured Acidimicrobiaceae bacterium; assembly: GCA_963701575.1. Lineage (GTDB taxonomy): Bacteria > Actinomycetota > Acidimicrobiia > Acidimicrobiales > Ilumatobacteraceae > Ilumatobacter. Next base: position 66,943 of record CAVPAQ010000018.1, on the reverse strand, counting down.
ACCGTGTGGCACGCCGCTCGTTGGCTGTACCTGGCGATCGCGTTCGGGCTGTTCCCGGTGCTGGTGCCGATCGCTGTCGGAGGGATCGAACGTGTCACTTACCGCGGTCGAACCATGGTGCTCACTGCGCTCGGCGCCGTCGTGGCGACCGTGCTGATGTACTCGATCGTCCGGGGCCCGATCACGGCTGTCATCGCGGGGCATCACATCGCCTACACGGTCGAGCTGTGGCACGGTGGTCTGATCGTGTTCTGTTACGTCGTGGCGACCTGCGGATCGCTGCTGGTCTCGGGCCATCCACACGTGCGCTGGTTCGGTCTGATCAACCTCGCCGCCGTCGGCTTCCTGGCCTGGCTCGACCAGTCGGCGTTCATCTCGCTGTGGTGTGCCTGGGCGGCGCTGACGAGCGTCGCGATCGCCGTGCACCTGCGGTTCGTGTCGGCGCAGGATGGGCGCGCTGGTGTCGCCGGCGTTCCGGATGTCGAGTTGGCTGCGCAACCGAGACCCCGGCCTTGACCGCAACCGGGTTGTCGCTGTTCCGCCGGACCGCGCCCCGAGGGCTACGGCTCGTCCGGCGTCGGCGTGATCATGTTGACGACCGTGCCGAGCCCGGGGAACCGGTACAGCCCCGGAGCGTCGATCACCGCCGCGACCGCTGCCTTGGCGGTCGAGCCCGTCATCGCCATGTGGCGAACGAGCGCCGCCGTTACGACCGGCGCAGCGAACGATGTCCCGGTCCAGCGCGCCCATCCCTCGTACCCGGCCGGGTCACCGCTACCGGGAAGCGGTGGCACCGGCAGCTCGAGCACCGGCAGCTCGTGAGTGGTGCCGTCGTAGAAGGCGCTCACCAGATCGGTACCCGGTGCACAAGCCCGCACCCATGGCCCGTGATTCGAATACGGCGCCGGTCCGTTGTCGTCGAGCGCACCGACGCCGATCACTCCCGGCAGACAGGCAGGGTAGGCGGGCCGGCACGTCGCATCGTTGCCGGCGGAAGCGACAACGACCGTTCCCGTTCGCTGTATCCGACGAATCGCACGGGCCAACGACTTCATCTCGCGGTCGGCGTACCCACCGAATGACAGATTGAGAACGGTGTGGGGCCCGAACTTGCCGAGGCGGAGCAGGCAGTAGAGCATGGGAACGATGTCGTGGGAGATGTCGCCGTCGCCGAACGACGACAACACGCGTCGCACCCACAGGTCTTGGCCGGGCGCCAGTTGCTCGATGATGCCGGCGACGAACGTGCCGTGGCCGCTGGCGGGGTCCAACCACTCGTCCTGGTCGATGTCCGGCGGGTCGTCGCCACAAAGATGCGCTCGTCCCTGCAGCAACGGGGGCCGCCACTTCTTCTCGGCGATCCCCGTGTCGAGCACGATCGCTCGAATGTCCTCCGAGGGGGGGAGTTCGAATTCGGTGCGTTCGGGTTCGGCCACGGGGCGAGCCGTGTTCGACCGCAAGCCCTCGCTCTTGTAGGTGCTTCCGTAGATCGGGCTGGCATAGATCGGGCTGGCATAGATCGGGCTGGCATAGATCGGGCTGGCATAGATCGGGCTGGCGAACTGACCGCTGGCGCCGACGGAACTGGCGTAGATCGGGCTGGCGTAGATCGGGCTGGCATAGATCGGATTGCCACCGAACCCGCACCCGCACTCGCACCCGCAACCGGAGGATGACTGCGCCGCATCGGCGAACAGCACGTAGTCATGTTCGCAGCGGCAGCGGAGGTCGCGCAGCTCGTCGATCAGCGACTCGACATCGATGCCGTCGTCGTTCTGCAGCGTGACGATGTATTCGGTCTGGATCCGGATGACCTGACCATCCTCAAGTGCGACATCGACGTGTTCGACGTCTCGGCCCTCCGGGTCGCCTTGGTACGTGCCGAGGACGGGGGTCATCTCGGGTTCTTGTCCCAGCGTCTCTCGAACGTGACTCGCAGCGAACTCCGCCGACGTCCTGTCGTGGCAGTGGATGTGCAGCGGGCGGTATGCAAAACCGCCGCCGCGTTCGGAGAAGGCGACCTGATCTCGACGGTTGCGCCCCCCGCCCTTGCCCCATTTGCCCTTCGGAATCGTGGCCGGGTCGCAGCATGGTTCGGTCATCGTGCACTCCTTTGTTCTGTTTCTCCGACGTGGTCGACCGCGTCACCCGACTCGGCCGAAGCAATCTCGGACAGCACCCCCACGGCCAGTTTGGTGGCCTCGGTGATCTCCAGTGTCGTTCCTGCATCGACTGCGTGCTCGAAATCCGCTTCGCCGAGCGCGGCGCGAGCGTCCTCCATGAACACCCGCTCGGCATCGACGTCGAACTCGTACAGGGCATGCCCGGCCGAGGCGAGCACGGCGCCCGCGCTCGATTGGAGTTGGACGGCGAGATCCCAGCTGCCGAGTGTGCCGGCCAGTCGCGAGGCGAGGATGCACGAGTACGCCAACATGATCGGCTGGCCGAGCGCCAACGCAAGGTCGAGACAGCGCAACTGATGTCGGGCGGCGGTGGCAGGGTCGCCCAACTGCATGGAGACCTCTGCGATGTTGCCATGAGCACTGGCCATGTTCGCCTCGTGGCCGAGGCGGGTGTAGCCGTCGAGCTCGTGTCGAAAGGCGACGGCGGCCTGGCCGATGTCACCATCCGTGTAGTGCACGATGCCGAGCAGATTCCACATGCGCGCCTGACCCTGTATCGACAACGTGCCGGCCAGCGAGCGCTCCGCGATCTCCCTCGCCGCATCGAGATCACCGGATCGGATCTCGATCTCACCACGGGTCCTCACGACTGCAGCGTCTGCCCAGGCGGGAGGGCCGACACGGGACTGCAACTCGGTGGCCGCATCCAGCAGGTCGCGTGCGGAGTCGACGTCGGACCGACGGAGATACAGATCAGCCAGAGAGGTGAGCAGCGCCACGCGGGTGGGTGTCTCGGCGGGCAACTCGGCGGTCGTCCGCTTCAGCTCGTCGATCGCCGTGGCGAACGACTGCAGCGAGTGGTGGTAGAGGCCGATGCTGCTCGCCAGCTGCTGGGCGACCTCGGGCTCGGTCGATGCCAATGCGCCGATCAGGCCGCGCATGTTGGCGAGTTCGACACCCACTCGACCGATCCACCGCCGATCGGTGATCAGCCACGGCCCGACGCGTTCGAGCAGCCACGCGGCGAGGCGGGCGGCGACGGCGGTGCTCTCGCCGAGTTGATCGAGCAGGCGCTGGGCGTAGTCGCGGGCGCTCTCGGGCAGGCGGTACCGGCTCTCGGAGTCCGAGAGGTCGGCCACCACCAACGATTTGTCGACCAGCGCCCACACGAGTTCGGGGACCATGTCGGGCGAGATGTCGTCGGACGCCACCGTGTGGCTGGCGGCGTCGATCGAGAAGCTTCCCCCGAACACCGCCAGCCGGCGCAGCGTGGCCTGTTCGTCGCGTTCGAGGAGGCGATAGCTCCAGCCGAGCAGGCCTTCCATCGTGCGCTGGCGCTCGGGCAGTGTCCGGTCCTGGCTCTTGAGGAGCAGGAACCGATCGTTGAGCCCTGCCAACATCTCTCCGAGTGTGAGCAGGCCGACACGGGCACCGGCGATCTCGAGTGCCAAGGGCAGGCCGTCGAGGCGAGCACAGATCCTGGCCACGTCGAGCGCCGAGTCGGCGTCGAGCTGAAAATCGGGTTGGGCGAGGCGCGCACGATCGCAGAACAACTGGACGGCCGTGGACAGTTGGATCCGGTCCAGGTCGTGGTCGTCCTCGACCGGTACCGCGAGTGGCGCGACGCGGTAGATCGTTTCGCCGGGGATCTTCAGTGGTTCGCGCCCGGTAGCCAGCACGCCGATCCGGTCGCAGCGCGCGATCAGATCGAGCACCACGCCGGCGCTCGCCTCGAGATGATGCTCGGTGTTGTCGAGGATGATGAGCGCGCGCCGATCAACCAGGTGGGCGACGACGTCGTCCCAGCGAGACGATGAGTCGCCGACCCGTGCGCCGATCGCCTCGGCCATGGTGTCGGCGATCAGCGTCGAGTCTCCCAGATCGGCGAGCTCGACCATCCACACGCCATCGGGCCAGTCGTCGCCGATCGCCAGACCGACCTCGGTGGCGAGCCGTGTCTTGCCGACACCTCCGGGCCCGGTGAGCGTGACGGTCCGGCCGGAGCCGAGCAGTGGGATGATGCTCGCCACATCAGCATCGCGACCTACGAAGTTGGTCGGCTGTTTGACGAGGTTGTGGCCGTCGGCGGGCGTCGCCCGGATCGATCGATCATTGACCTCGACCCCGACGGTGTCGAGTCGGTACAGCAGCTCGGGCTCGTCGAAGTCGCGCAGGCGGAACCTGCCCAGCGGCACGAGCCGAGCAGTGTCGGGTGGTTGTCCGCGCTGAGCCGCCGTGTCGGTGATCAAGACCTGCCCGCCGTGCGCGGCCGACGAGACTCGAGCGGCCTGGTGGATGGCGAGGGCGATGTAGTTGTCGCCGCGCTGTGCCGCGATGCCCGCATGAACACCCATGCGAACGCTCACCCGCTCGCCGCTCGGCCAGGGCTCGGCTGCCAATCGCGCCTGAGCCAAGGAGCACGCTGCGAGCGCGTCCCCGGTGTCGGCGAAGGCGACGAAGAACGAATCGCCCTCGGTGCTGACCTCGTGGCCACCGGTGTCGGCCCATGCGGATCGGAGGATCTCGTCGTGGCGGTCGAACAGGTCGGGGGCGAGCTCGGGGAGGCGTTTGAGCAGTCGGGTGGAACCTTCGATGTCGGTGAGCACGAATGTCACGAACCCGGACGGCAACGACCTGGTCGGCGCCGGTCGCTCGGTCGAGCTGGGCGCGCCGATGGTGCGTGGCGGCGACTCGTCCATCCGACAACTATCGCGCAGTTGGCCGAGCTGTTCGACCGTCAGTTCGGCGGCGCAAATCGATCTGTTCGTGACATGCGCCGGCCGACTGAACTGCTTCGCGACGGATAACCGGTGTGCGGGACTCCGGTCAGATGGCGCGCATCCGGTTGTTGCGGGCGTTGTGTTCGACTTCGGCCAGTCCGAGCACTTCCAGCACGGGAGGGACGTAGTTGCCGAATCGCCCGCGCAGACCTTTCTTGAGGCCGTACCAGCCGCCGACCGGGTTGTCGTCGCTGCGACCCCATGCCTCGACCGTGCCTTCGGCGGCCGGCTTCTGCTCGTCGGCGTTGCCGAGCAGTACCCAATCGCCGCGTTCGGTGAGCATTGCGTGCAGGTCGTCGATGCATCGCAGGTGATAGCGCAGCTGTGTCGAGCCGACTTGCACGACCAGCGACGGCGGGTCGCTGTGCGGGTCGCGGTAGGCCTCGAACTCGGACTTGCCGGGAGGGGTGGTCAGCAGCCACGGGTCGTCGGCCGTGCCGACTCCTTCCACATCGATCTGTGCCATCTGCTTGCTCCTGTTCGCTGCGGACGTCGGTGACGACATCGTACGAATCGATGACTGACATCTGTTGTCATCTATCGCTCGAGCTGTCAGGCTGCTGTTCATGCGCGCCGGGCGGCTCATCTCGTTGCTGATGTTGCTCCAGGAACGCGGGCGACTGACCGCCGCGACGCTGTCGCGCGAGCTGGAGGTCAGCGAGCGCACCGTGCTGCGCGACGTCGACGAGCTGTCGGGTGCGGGTGTTCCGATCTACGCCGTCAAGGGCCCCGGGGGAGGGTTCCAGCTGTTGGAGGGTTATCGCAGCGAGCTGATCAGCGCGCCCGCCGGCTCGGGAGTCGATCACCATGGGCGGCAATGCCGGCGCGCTCGCGTCCGAATCACACCGGAGGGGCGTCGCATGGTCGCCGTGCTCGGTCGTCTGCAACCGTTGCGCGTGCGGCGCAGTCAGACGCCTGACGAACTCGGCCGCGTCGAAGCCACGTTTCGCATCTCGTCGTTCGAAAGCGTCGTCGTCGAGGTGCTCTCGCTCTGCCCGCATGTCGAAGTGCTCGAACCGCTCGACCTTCGCGCCGAGGTCGCCGATCGGATCCAACGGACCGCCCGGCTGTACGAAGGGTCGGTCACCCGTCTGTGACCTTGGGCTCTGCACCTCTGATCCGCCGCCAGGGAAGATGGAGGTAGAGCTGATCGAGATGGCGAGGAGTACGTGATGAGGAACCTCGTGGTCGGTGTCGATGGAGCAAGGGCCTCGTTGCGCGCCCTCGACTGGGCAGCGGCTGCGGTTGGCCCACGTGGTCAGGTGCACGCCGTGGCGGCGGTTTCGCCGGCGACCGAGCTGGCCGTGGTTCCCGCCCCGACCGGGCGCCAGACCTACCTCGAGCTCCTGCAGCACGAGCTCGAAACGCAGTGGACCGAACATGTTCGTCGCCGAGTCGGCACGATGACCGCCGTGGCGACCGGGGGTTCGGCCGCCGACGCGCTCATTGCCGCTGCAGCCCGACACCACGCCGACGCGATCGTCGTGGGAGTACACGTGCCTCCCCGCACGATGCCCAAGACGATCGGCACCACGACGCGCCATCTGCTCAAGACACTGGATGTGCCGTTGATCGTGGTTCCCAGCGAGTTCGCCGGGGGACTCGACGACGATGGGCCGATCATCGTCGGCGTCGGACATGGGGACGCGACCGACGCTGCGGTCTGCTGGGCGGCACAGCTCGCCGACGAGCGCGATCTCGCGGTCGGGCTCGTGCGGGCGACCGGGGAGGGGCCGGTGTTCCAGGTCGATGGCCTGCTCAGCCTGCTGGCGTATTACATCGACCCCAGCAAGCGGCTCGAGTGGACCACGGAGGATCTCGCCGATTTCGCCGACGAGGTGCAGGCGATGACGTCTCACGAGCTCGCGGTGGGCGTGTCGGCACCGGCGGGCCTTCCGGCCGTGCGACTCGTCGATGCCAGCGAGACCGCTGGGCTGCTCGTGATCGGCCATCACCGCTCCGTGATCACCGGCCAGCCGCACACCACTCAGCCGTTGCGTCACGCGCTGACGCACGCCAGGTGCCCCGTGGCCGTGATCCCGGCCCGCACCGCGGCGGAGAACTAGATCGATGGCGGTGACGACCGACACGACGGAACCGCGCGGTCTGTCGACCGCCGAGGTCGAGGAACGGTTGCGCGCGGGGCAGGTCAACCAGCTCCCCGACCAGACGTCCCGAACATACGCCGGCATCATCCGCAGCAACGTCCTGACGCGGTTCAACCTGATCATCTCGATCCTGGCCGGCGTCGTGCTGGCAGTGGGCTCGCCGGTTGACGCCCTGTTCGCCGGAGTGATGGTGCTCAATGCGCTGGTCGGGATCGTGCAGGAGATCCGCGCCAAGCGAACGCTCGATCGTCTGCGGATCCTCGTCACGCCGACGGTGACTGTTCGCCGCGATGGTGCGATGGCACAGATCTCACCCGAGGCGGTGGTGCTTGGCGACCTGCTGGAGCTGAAGCAGGGTGATCAGGTGCCCGTCGATGGCACGATCGTTCGGGGTGAATCGTTGGAGGTCGATGAATCGGCACTGACCGGCGAGTCCGATGCAGTGCTCAAGCTCGAGGGTGACGAGGTGATGTCCGGCAGCGCCGTGATGTCGGGCTCGGCGATGGTCGTCGCAACCCGCGTCGGCGCCGATGCCGGCATCCATCGCTTGATCTCGCAAGCCAAGGAGTACGTCCTCGCCACGTCCGAGCTGCGCACCGGAGTCGACCAGATCCTGCGGATCGTCGGCTGGATGTTGATCCCGCTCGCGTCGCTGCTGCTGTGGAGTCAGTTGCGAGCCAGCAGCTCGACCAGCGAGGGTCTCATCTCCGCCGTCGCCGGAGTGGTGGGTCTCGTTCCGCAGGGGCTCGTGTTGTTGGTCAGCATGGCGCTCGCCGTCGCCGTGATCCGGTTGGCGGGCGAGCACGTGGTCGTTCAGGAGTTGCACGCGGTCGAGGGGTTGGCCAGGGTCGACGTGTTCTGCGTCGACAAGACCGGCACGCTGACCACCGGGGCGATGCAGGTCGAACGATTCGAGCCGATCGACACCGATGAAGCGGTGTTGATGCGGGCGGTGTCGTCGCTGGTGCGGATCGACCCGAATCCGACCACGACCTTGCGGGTGATCGGGGACCACGCCGGCGAGACCGGGCGGTGGGGTGTCCGGCATCACGTACCGTTCTCGTCCGCGCGCAAGTGGAGTGGGGCGACGTTCGAGGTGCCGGGCACGATGGACGGAACGGATCGAACGGACTCCACCTGGGTGCTCGGCGCACCGGAGATCCTGCTCGACCTCGTCGAGCCGGCTGAGGCCGCTGCGATCTCGAGCGGCTTCGAGCAGGCGATCAACGACGCCCGCCGAGTCGTGCTGCTGGCTTCGACATCCGAGGAACTCGCCGGGTCGGCATTGCCCGAACGGCTCACCCCTCGCGCCGTGATTGCGCTGTCCGAGCAGATCCGGCCCGATGCCGAGGCGACGATGCAGTTCTTCAGGCGTCAGAACGTGACGATCAAGGTGATCTCCGGCGACAACCCGGCCACCGTGTCGGCGGTGGCCTCCCGGATCGGTCTCGAAGGCGCCGAGCGGGCGATCGACATGCGCAGTGTCGACACCGAGGATCAGGACACCCTGGCCGAGCTGATCGAGCGCAACGCCGTGTTCGGCCGGGTGCTGCCCGAGCAGAAGCGGGCGATCGTCGCCGCATTGCAGCGGGCCGGCCACACGGTGGCGATGACGGGTGACGGCGTGAACGACATCCCGGCCCTCAAGCTGGCCGACATCGGCATCGCCATGAACACCGCCACCCCGGCGACCAAGGCGATCTCGCAGCTCGTGTTGCTCGACGGACGGTTCGACCGGATGCCCAATGTCGTGGCCGAGGGGCGACGGGTGATCGCCAACATGGAGCGGGTCTCGGCGCTGTTCGTCACGAAGACGGTGTACGCCGCCGTGTTCGCGCTCACGATCGGTCTGTCCGGTTCGATCTTCCCCTTCCTGCCGCGCCAGATGAGCCTCGTGTCCGAGCTCACGATCGGATTGCCGGCGTTCTTCCTCAGTTTCCGGGCCGCCGACGCGCCGTGCCGGCCCGGCTATCTGCAACGAGTTCTACGGTTCGCCCTGCCAGCCGGTTTCGCGGCGGCGTTCGTGACGTTGACGGCGTACTGGATCGCCCGCTCGGCGCTGGTCGATGCCACGTTGCAGCAGGCTCGCACCGCTTCGACGATCGCCCTGGTGATATTCGCGTTCTGGGTGCTCTACGTGTTGATGACGCCCGTCGATCGCCTCGACGCGATCCTGCTGTCGTCGCTGGTTGCCGTGTTCGCCGTGACGTTGGCAATCGGACCCTTCCGCCGTTTCTACCGGCTCGAATGGCCACCGATGTGGGGCATCGTGTCGACCGCTGTCACCGTGATCGCGGGCGTCGTGATCTCGCAGATCGTCGTGCGCTCGCGCCGATAGCGGACCAAGATGGCGCCGGTGATGCTGCCGGTACCGGTGATGCTGCCGGTGCCCGACACGGCCGTTCGATCGGGACGTTCGGGACGTTCGACACTGGTTGCGCATGCCTCCTCCTGCCTGACTGGAAGCGAGGAGGTTCGCCGTGTGTCTCGGTGAATACGCAACCATCGCCGAGCTGATCGACGCCGGACGGGCGATCGTGCGCTACGACGACGACCACACCCGTGAGGTGTCGCTGGCGGTGCTGGCCACCGAGGGCATCACCGTCGTACCGGGTGACCGCGTGATGGTGTCGATCGGCATGGCGTTGCACCTCGAGGTGAACACGGACGAGGAGGTCGCCGGATGAACGTCGTTGGGCAACGCCGCAAGGGCATCGAGATCGCCGTCGGCGCCGCCGTGGTCAGTGGGCTCGCGGTGTTCGTGAACGGGCTCGCCGTGCGACGATTCGACGACCCGACGGTGTACACCACCGCCAAGAATCTGATTGCCGGGACGGTGTTGCTGATCGCCCTCGTCGCGAGCACGACCGTGGGGTCGGCTCCTCGCGTCTCGTCCGTGTCGCGGTCGGCGTGGCCGACGCTGGCAGTGATCGCCGTCGTCGGGGGCGCTGTGCCGTTCGTGTTGTTCTTCGAGGGGCTCGCCCGGGCCACCTCGACGAACGCCGCGTTCATCCACAAGACGCTGGTCGTGTGGGTGGCGATCGGGGCGACGGTATTCCTGCGCGAGCGGATCACCGCCGTGCACGCGGTCTCGATCGGGTTGTTGCTGCTCGGTCACTTGTGGCTGACCGGTGGGCTCGGCGCAGCGACGTTCGGCACCGCTGAGTTGCTCGTGCTCGGGGCGACGCTGTGTTGGGCAGCCGAAGTGCTGATCGTCAAGCGCTTGATGGTGGCTGTGCCCTACCAGATCGCAGCTGTGACCCGGATGGTCGGTGGGAGCCTGCTGCTGGTCGGCTGGTTGACCATCAAGGGCGACCTCGGTGAGCTCGGCGGCTTCGCCGCCCAGCAGTGGGCGTGGTTGCTGTTCACGGGTGCGACGCTGGCAGCCTTCGTCGGCACGTGGTACGCGGCGCTCTCGATGGCGCCGGCTATCGACGTGACCGCCATCCTGGTGCTCGGCGCAGTGATCACGGGCGTGCTCAACTCGGGGTTCCGGGGCGTTCCGTTGACCGTCGATTCGTACGGGTACGTGTTGATCGCGTTCGGTGCAGCCGCCGTGGTCGCGCACGCCCTGCACATTCCGCGTCGCCGACGAGCGTCGACGTGAGCACCACGCCGGCCGCCACCTCGGGCCCGGTCCGCTTCGCCAGATTTGCGTTCCCCCCGAACCGCCTCGGCTACTGCGGGCCCGGCGACGGCGGCGAACTCGCGCTCTACACCAGAGGCCACGAGGACCCGGGTCTGCACGAGATCGCCGCCGGCTTCGACGGTGCCTACCCGTACCTCCAGCTGCTTGCCGGAGCCAACCACCGGCGCGATCCGCTCGACGCCGAAGTCGTCGAGGCCTACTGGATCGGCAACGAGCTGCTGGATCAGATTCCGCTGCACGACTTCGGTAACTCGATCGACGACCGATTCCGTCGGCGCGCCGGGGCGTCGTGGCGCCAGATCGAGCGCGGGATTTCCGATGGCGTCGCCAACCACTCGTTCCACGTGATGCGCGTGATGCCGTGGGCCGGATTGCTGCGTGATGGTGTCGTCGACGAGCCGTTGCGGATCATCGACCGCTGCCGCATCAGCTGGGCGACCGTGATCGGTCACGTCGACGACACGGCCGGTGCCGGTGCCGGTGCCGGTGCCGGTCGTGTGGTCGTGCAGCGGTTGCCGCTGGTGTGGTCGGGTAGCCGGTTGGAGTTCGGCGATCCGGTCGTCGACGCCGTCGATTCGCCGTTCGAAGTGGAACCCGGAGACGTCGTGGCGATCCACTGGGATTGGGTTTGCGAACGCCTCGATCGGCGCCAGCTCAGTTGGCTGCAGCGAACCACGAACCGGCAGCTGGCTGACCTGCACGCCGGCTGAGTCGGCCCGGCGCTGCCATTCGGGACCGGGCGGGGCAGTTCAGAGGCGGCGGATCGTGGCCACGGCTCGCCCGGCGGCACGTTGCACTGCCGGCGTGAGAGGGGCGCCGAACTCGAACTCGGCGCCCTCGATGCCGATGATCGTCAGCTCGGCCGGCAGTCGATCGAGTGAGCGAGCCAGTTCGACGGCGGCGCCGACGTCGATCGCGTGGGTCGAGAGGGGGCCGGGGACAGCAAGCCTCGCGACCCGGCCGTCCACCTCGGTGACCTGGCCAGGCCGGCCCGCCGGTTGGGAGGCGTCGACGATCACGACGCGATCGGTCGCCGACCAGTGGATCGGGAGATCGAGCACCGATCCCTCGAACACGAGCGTCTCGATCTCGGGTGGTCTCAACTCGTCGAGCAGGTCACACACGATCGGGCCGACGGCGTCGTCGCCGCGGTCGCGATTACCGACACCGATCACGAGCAACCGGGCCTTCGTTTCCACCTCAGTCACCTCGGTCCATCGAGAACCGCAGGAAGTGGGTGGCACACGAGATGCACGGGTCGTAGTTGCGGATCACCTGCTCACATCGGTGCCCGAGGGTGTGGTCGTCGAGGTCGAGGTGCGAGGCGACGAAGTCGCGCAGGTCGGCCTCGATCGCGTCCTGGTTCTGCGAAGTCGGAGGGATGATCACGGCGTCGGTGATCGTGCCTGCGGCGTCGATCTCGTAGCGGTGGTAGAGGATGCCGCGCGGAGCTTCCGTGCATCCGTGGCCGACACCGGCAACGGCCGGCACCTCGAGCGCCGGCTTGGCAGGTGGGCGATAGGTGGCGATGACTCGCTGCGCCTCCTCGATCGCCCACAGCGTCTCGAGTCCACGAATCAGGATGCTGCGAAACGGGTTGGTCTCGACCTCTGCCACGCCCAGTTCGTCCGCGACCGCTCGCACGGAGGCTGGCACCAGGTCGGAGTTGTTCATCCAGCGTGCCAACGGGCCGGTCTGGTAGTGGCGGCCGGTCCCGTCGTCGCCGCCGAGCGTGGCGTGCAGGGCGGTCGAGTGGGCGACGTGGTACTCGCGAACCTGCTCGCCGAACGTGGCGACGTCGAGGTCGAGCCCGAGGTTCGACACGATCCGGCCCTCGTTGAAGGGGTACTCGCTCTCGTGGCGCAGCGACACGAACTCGGTGTTGCCGGCCAGGCGATCGGGGATCGACGGATACTCGAAGGTGGCGACCCAGTTCAGCAGTGCCAGCGCTCCGGCGTGGGCACGTTCGAGATCGGGGCTGAGCGTTTCGAGCTCTGCTCGACTGGGTGATCGGTAGAACCCGCCGAGCCGCACGTTGACCGGATGGATCGGGCGGCCCCCGACGACTTCCATGATCCGGTTGCCGGTCTTCTTGAGGAACAGCACCTCGGCCATCAGCTCGGGATGCCGGTGAGCGATCTCGATCCCCGAGTCGACGCCGACGAAGTCGGGTGCGTGCAGGAAGGCCATGTGCAACACGTGGCTCTCGATCCACTCGCCGCAGTACAGCAGCCGACGCAGTTCGCGGATCGGGCCGTCCGGATGGACGCCGGCGATCGACTCGATCGCATGAGCGGCGCTCATCTGGTAGGCGACGGGACAGATGCCGCAGATGCGGGCGGTGATGTCGACCGGCTCTGTGTAGCTGCGGCCGCGCAGGAATGCCTCGAACATGCGCGGTGGTTCGTAGATCTCGAGCTGGACGTCGATGACCTCGCCGTTTTCGACGGTGACGTGCATCGCACCTTCTCCCTCGACGCGGGTGAGCGTCGGCACGTTGAGGTTGAGGGTCTTGTGGGTCATTCCGTCGCCCCCTCGTCGAGCTCATCGAATGCCGCGGTATTGAACGTGTTGAGCAGTCTGTCGATGCCGATCCCATCGAGGCCCAGCAGCCCGAGTTGCGTTCGCAGCGCCGGGATGTTCGGGCTCTCCATCGGGCCGAAGCAGCCATAGCACCCGCGGTGGAACGAGGGGCACAGCGCGTCGCATCCGGCCTGTGTGATCGGACCGAGGCACGGCGTGCCGTGGGCGACCATCACGCAGCTCGTGCCGCGGGCCTTGCACTCGACGCACACGCTGGTGGTCGACAGCCGGAAGGCATGCCGGTTGAGCACGGCGGCGAGCGTCTGCAACAGCTGTCCACGGTCGATCGGACAGCCCCGCAGCTCGAGATCGACGGGCACGTGATCGGCGATCGGTGTCGAGGTGGCGAGCGTGGTGATGTACTCGGGGTGGGCGTACACGATCGAGGTGAACCCGTCGACGTCGCGCCCGTTGCGGAGTGCCTGGATGCCGCCCGCTGTGGCACAGGCGCCGATCGTGACCAGCAGCCGGGACTGGCGCCGGATCTGCTGGATCCGTTCGGCGTCGTGCTCGGTCGTGATCGAACCCTCCACGAGCGACACGTCGTAGGGGCCCTCGACCATCGCAGTGGTGGCCTCCGGGAAGTACGAGATCGCGACCCTGCCGGCGACCGCCATCAGCTCGTCCTCGCAGTCGAGCAGGCTCAGCTGGCAGCCGTCACACGAGGCGAACTTCCACACCGCCAGCGAAGGTCGTTCACCGCGTTCGAGGCTGTCGGGCCAGACGATCGGAGCGGGGCTGGCGTGTTGCATCGGTCACCCTCACAGTTCCTTCACCATCAGTGACGCGGCGACATCGGGGTAGCGCACCACGGGGCCGTCGCGGCAGATGAGCAGCGGGCCGAGTTGGCAGTGGCCGCACAGGCCATTGCCGCACTGCATGTTGCGCTCGAGCGTGACCTGGATCTGCTCGGGTGGCGCCTGAGCGGCGACCAGTACATCTGCTGTCAATCGCGTCATGATGTCGGGTCCGCACACCAGCGCACTCGTCGTTGGCCCACCGAGGCCGAGCTCGTCGACGACCTCGGACACGAACCCGACCCGCTTCGACCAGCCGGGCTCTGGCTCGTCGATCGTGTCGAACACGGCCAATCCGTGCTCGCGCCACAGCTCGTACTCGTTGGCGTACAGCAGCTGGGCCGAGCTGCGGGCACCGACCACGAGGGTCGCCTTGCCGTATCGCTCGCGGTGCTTGATCACGGCGTACACCGCCGAACGCAGCGGTGCCAGACCGATCCCGCCGGCGGCGATCACGATGTCGCGGCCGTCGAGCTCGAGATCCCACGGCGTGCCGAACGGGCCGCGCACCCAGAACTGGTCGCCGGGCTGCATACGGACCAGGGCGCTCGTGATCGCCCCGGCACGCCGGATCGTGTATTCGTGGAACCGTCGCTCGGAGGCAGGAGAACTGATCGAGATCGCCGCCTCGCCGATCCCGAACGCTCCGACCATGCCGATCTGGGCGGGCAGGAACTCGAACGGTTCGCCCTCGGTGGGCCGGCACCGGATCGTCACGACGTCGGGGATCTCGTGGATGACCGCGATCACTTCGTGAACGCGCGGGGCGAGCAGGGGGTCGATGGCAGGTGGTGCGAACGATGTGGCACTGCTCATGACGTGACCTCCCGTGGGACCCCGAGCAATTCGACTTCTGCGGTGAGATCGATGCCGACCGGGCACCAGGTGATGCACCGGCCGCACCCGACGCAGCCGGATTCGCCGTACTGGTCGTGCCAGGTGCCCAGCTTGTGAGACAGCCATTGCCGGTACCGCGAGGCCGGCGAGGCGCGATGTGGGCCGGGTCCGAGATGTGAGTACTCCTGGCTGAAACAGGTGTCCCAGACGCGTGTGCGCGTGGACGACTCGCCGTCGAGTGCGACGAGGTCTTCCATGTCGGTGCAGAAGCACGTCGGGCACACCGCCGTGCAGTTGCCGCACGTCAGGCATCGTTGGGCGACCTCGTCCCAATGCGGGTGATCGGCTTGCCGCACGCGTGCCGGGGCGTCGTCGGGAAGCTCGCGTACGAAGTCGCGCGTGGCCGCGGCGAGTTCCCGGGCGCGTTGGTGGAGGAGCGGCGGAGGCGCGTCGACGAGTCCGAGGGCGTCGATCACGGACCGTCCACGTTCGGTGCCGGCGCGCACCAGGTAGACGATGCTGTTGCGATCGTCGAGCTCGGTGAGCGCCAGGTCGTAGCCGTGATCGGCAGCGACCCCGCCCTCCGCCGTGTGGCAGAAGCAGGTCGGCGCAGGGTGTGTGCAATCGATGGTGACGAGGAACAAGCCGGCGCGGCGGGCGGCGAACCCGGGGTCGGCATGGACACCGCCGGTCTGGGTGCGTTCGAGCACGTCGAGTGCATGAATGTCGCACGCCCGCGCGCCGATGACCGCCCGTGTGGTCGTGCCGTGCAATGCCGGCTCGACGATCAGCGATCCGTCTCGTCGTCGCATCGTCCAGACCGGGCTGCGGGGCGGGTGCACGATCGACTTCAGCGAGTCGGGCCCCTGGCCGTAGGAGAAGTGCAGTGAGGTGCCCGTGTCCCGCAATCGATAGACGGCGGTCTCCTGCTCATCGGTCACTCCTCGTGGCAGATCGGCCACGGATCGGATCGGCTGCAGGCGGATCACCCCGTCGACCGCGACCGGGCCGATCACCTCGTCGAACTCGTCGACGAGCATCGAGATCAGCCGGGGCAGATCTCCACCCCGCATGACCCACCAGTCGATTGCCCGGCCGCTCGACGGTTCGTCGCTCACACTCCCAGGTTCGCCCCTCTGGCGTCGGTATCGCCAGGGTCCTTGGTCGTCTGAACGACGGTGTCACGGGGGTCGAAGGTCCCACGGATCGACGAACGGCGTGCGGAGTGGCAGCTTCACATCGCGGCGAGGATCTCCTCGATGTCGCCGGTCGTCGTGGTGGGGTTGACGAAACAGAAACGGAACATGGTCTCGCCCTCGTGCACGGTGGGCACGACCAGCGCCAGGCCGTCGGCGAGCGCCTTGTCCGACCAGGCCTGGTAGTCGTCCGCGCTCCATCCGAGACGGCGGAACAGCACCACCGACAGTTCTGGTTCCATGATCAGCTCGAGGGTCGGGTTGCGTTCGATCATCCGGGCCGCGAGGTGGGCGAGCTCGATCCCCCGACTGACGGCCCGGTCGTAGGCCCCGACCCCGTGCGCTGCCAGCGAGAACCACAGTGGCAACCCGCGCACACGGCGGGTCATGTGGATCGCGAAGTCGGACGGGTTCCATTCCGCCGTGGCGTCCAACGTCTCGAGGTACTCGGCGTGCTGTGTGAGCGCAGCACCGGCCAACGCCGGATTGCGGTACACGATCGCACAGCAGTCGAAGGGAGCGAACAGCCATTTGTGCGGGTCGACCACGAACGAGTCGGCCTGCTCGATGCCGTCGAACAGTGGCCGCCCGATGGTCGATACCAGAGCCGCCCCGCCGTAGGCGGCGTCGACATGGAACCACGCACCGATCTCGGCGGCGACCCGCCCTGCGCCGGCGAGGTCGTCGACGATGCCGGTGTTCGTCGCGCCACCCGTTCCGACGATGGCGCAGATGTCGACGCCGTCGACACGTGCCCGATCCGCTGCAGCCCGCAGCGTGGCCTCGGTCAGCCGGCCGCGCTGATCGGGTGCCACCGGCACGATCGGGACGTCGAGCACCATCGCCGCGAGACGGATCGACGAGTGAGCGCTGGGTGCACAGGCAATGGCGATCGGGCGTTCGCGTCCGTGCAGCCTGCGCCAGGTCTCTCGCGCCGTCGTCAACGCCGCCAGGTTGCCCGAGGTTCCGCCGCTGACGAACGCCCCGCCGGCACCGTCGGGCAGACCGGCCAAGCGCCCCATCCAGCGCAGTGTCTCGTTCTCGGCGTGGATCGCCCCGGCGCCCTCCAGCCACCAGTCGCCATAGATCGACGACGCCGACACGACGAGGTCGAACAGCGTGGCGGCCTCGCTGGGGGCGGTCGGCACGAACGCCAGATAACGGGGGTGGTCGCTGGAGATGCAGGCCGGGGCGAGCACGTCGCGGAACAGCTCGAACGCCCGGTCGTACCCGAGGCCCGACTCGGTGATCATGTCCCCCGTCGCCGATCGCAGTTCGGCTGCCGTGAGCGGTCCGTCGAGCGGTGGGGGCGACATGCGGATGCGATCGAGCACGTATTCGAAGATCCGGTGTGCCATCAGCTCGGTCGATGGGTCGAGCCCGTGGAGCGGCGAGGGCGAGGCGTCGGGCATCCGTCGATCGTAAGCGTTCGGAGTGCTGCGCACCGACCGGCTGGCGTCGGGGCCGCTGCGCTCGGGCGTAGGCTCGGCCCGATGCAGAGGCGCCCTGTCATTGCCCGGTCATCCCCGAGCGCGGTCGTATAGGCATGCGGGTGCACTTCTGTGGGGTTCGGGGTTCGGCTCCGGCGGTAGGTGCCGACTTCGTCGGTGTCGGCGGCAACACGTCGTGTGTCGCCATCGCCCACGACGATGAGGAGGTGCCGCGGCTGATCCTCGACGCCGGAACCGGGTTGCGATCGGTGTCGACCCTGCTGGCGGGCCAGCCGTTCCGGGGCACGATCCTGCTCGGTCACCTGCACTGGGACCACACGTACGGCCTCCCGTTCTTCCGCGGCGGTGATCGCCCGGATGCGA
The DNA here is from genome assembly GCA_963701575.1 of uncultured Acidimicrobiaceae bacterium. Classification (GTDB taxonomy): domain Bacteria; phylum Actinomycetota; class Acidimicrobiia; order Acidimicrobiales; family Ilumatobacteraceae; genus Ilumatobacter. Next base: position 49,056 of record CAVPAQ010000018.1, on the reverse strand, counting down.
AGACGACCGTGCTCGTCCCCGAGCAGGGGGTGCCGGCGCTCGACCTGTTGCGCAGGTTCATGGGTCCGCCTGCGTTCCCGATCGAACCCGACCTCCTCCGTGGCGACTGGACGTTCGGATCGATCGACGAGGGTGCGCACCCGATCGAGGGGTTCACGGTGCTCGCCAGGGAGATCCCCCACAAGGGTGGTCGCACCTTCGGGTATCGCATCAGCGACGGCGTCAGCAGCATCGCCTACCTTTCCGACCACGGGCCGGCGGGAGCGATGGGGCCCGGGTCGGACGGGCTGGGCCCGTATCACGAGGCAGCGTTGGAACTGAGCGCCGGCGTCGATGTGCTGATCCACGATGCCCAGTACACGGCGGACGAGTTGCCCGACCGGGTTCATTTCGGCCACTCCGCAGTCGACTATGCCGTCGAGCTCGGGCGCCGATCGGAAGCGGCAACGGTCGTGTTGTTCCACCACGACCCCGAGCGCACGGACGACGAGGTCGAGGCGATCGAACGTTCGCTCCGCAGCTCTGACGGACCAGAGGTCATGGCGGCACGCGAAGGTGAGGCGATTCACCTGCCCGTACTGGTGACGGAACGATCTGCATGACATCGCACCGGTACGACGCAGTCGTGGTCGGGTCGGGGCCGAACGGGCTGTCGGCAGCGGTGCGCCTGGCGGAAGCGGGTAGATCGGTGCTGGTTCTCGAGCAGGCCGACGTCATCGGAGGTGGCACCCGATCGGCCGAGCTCACATTGCCCGGTTACGTGCACGACGTCTGCGCGGCCGTGCATGCGCTCGGCGTGTCGGCGCCGGCGCTGTCGCTCGACACACTCGGTCCGCACGGTCTGCGTTGGGTGTGGCCGGAGATCCCGCTCGCCCATCCGCTCGACGGCGGGCGCGCCGGCGTGCTCCATCGGACGGTGGACGATACGGCTGCGGGCCTCGGTGCCGACGGCCGTGCCTGGTCGCGACTGTTCGGGCCGCTCGTGCGGGACTGGCCGAAGATGCTGCCGCAATTGCTCGGACCTGTCGTGTCGGTGCCGCGCCATCCCCTCTCGATGGCCAGGTTCGGGATCCACGCCGTCCAACCTTCGACCTGGGTGGCGAAGCGGTTCGACACCGACGAGGCAGCGGCGCTGTTCGGTGGTTGCGCGGCGCACGCCATCCTGCCGCTCACCCGGCCGCTGACCGCCGCCTTCGGGATGATGCTGGCCGGATCGGCCCACGCCGACGGATGGCCGGTCGCGGCGGGTGGCTCGCAGGCGGTTGCCGACGCGCTGGCAGCGAGGCTGAACGAGCTGGGGGGCGAGCTGCGGACCGGGGTGCTCGTCCGTTCGCTGGCCGACCTGCCCGACCATGGCGTGGCATTGTTCGACACCAATCCCGCCCAACTGGCGTCGATCGCAGGCGAGGCGTTGCCGGCCCGGTACCGCAAGCGCCTCGAGCGGTTCCATCACGGCCCGGCCGCCTTCAAGATCGATTATGCGCTCGATCGCCCCGTGCCGTGGGACAACGAAGACTGCCGCCGCGCCGGCACGGTCCACGTGATCGGGACGTTTGCCGAACTCGTCGCCGCCGAGGCCGACGTCGCCGCCGGTCGCATGCCCGATCGGCCCTACGTGTTGGTCGTGCAGTCGTCGATCTTCGACCCGACGCGGGCGCCGTCGGGGAAGCACACGTTGTGGGCGTACGCCCACGTGCCGCACGGCTACGACGGCGACGCGACCGATGCGATCGAGCGCCAGATCGAGCGTTTCGCACCGGGCTTCCGCGACCTCGTGCTCGCCCGCCACGTCACTGCCCCGCGCGGGCTCGAGGCGTACAACCCGAACTACGTCGGCGGCGACATCGCCGGTGGCGCTCACAGCGGCGTCCAGCTCGTGTTCCGGCCGACGGTGGCACTCCGACCGTACGCGACACCGAATCCGTCGCTGTTCCTGTGCTCGGCGTCGACGCCGCCCGGCGCCGGCGTCCATGGCATGTGCGGATTGCACGCGGCCGATCGTGCGCTCCGGCGTGATCCGGTGGCTATTCCTGATTGAGATGGAGCGCTGGACGTAAGCGCCTCGCCCTGCGGGCCGGGAGCACGGCGACCAGGTTCGCCAAGGCGAGAGGGGCGACGAGTGCGACTGCAAGAGCACCGACGGGCACCGTCGCGTCGCCCCTTGCACCGATGCTGTCCGTGATGAACCGGTACACCGACTGTCCGGCGACCACACCGATCGGGATCGCGAGCACGATCGTTGCGACTGCGAACGCGGTGGCCTGAACATGGACGACCTGTGACACGAAGCTGCGATCGGCGCCGAGCGCCTTCAAGATGCTCATGTCGCGCCGCCGTTGTCGTGCCGACACGACGAGTTGATGGCTGAGGCTGAGCACCGCGAAGCATGCGAGCACGGCCGCGACCAGTAACGGGATCGAACTGACCCGATCCAGGTTCACGATTTCGGTCGTGGCTTGCGACGGGCCGATCTGCATCCTGGTGAGTTTCGAGAGGCGATCGATGGTGTCGGCCGGGGCACCCGGGCGAAGTTCGACTCCTGCCATTGTCAATGGTGTGGCAGGGTCGAGGCGGTGGAGGCCACCGATGGTCACGACACCGCCCTCACCGATGCCGTTGCCACGTTCCACAGCGGGGATCACCGCCAAGCCCGTCACGCGGAGTTGGTTGGTCCCCACCTCGGATCCCACCTCGAACTGGTCGCCGATGCCGAGGTTCAGGGCGCGGGCAGCAACCTTCCCGAGCACGATCTCGTCGTCGGATTGGGGGAGGCGGCCTGATAGCAGGGGTGGCAGGAGTTCGCCACGAGCTGGCTGAATACCGGCCACGTCGAGCCCATCGGTGCCGACCGCCACCGTGACATTGCCGTAGTACGTCACCGCTGCCACGTCGGGATCGGTGGCCAGTACCTCGCGGACTTCGTCTGGGATACCGTTTCCGCCGGCTCCGATGACGAGCGGTGCGGATCCCCACTCGGACGGTCGATCGATGAGCTGGGCGACGTTGGCGCCCAGCGTGAGCGCTCCGATGACCACCGCGAGCACGATCGCCAGCCCGAAGAACGACCCGGCCGGCCACCGACGGTCGCGGGCTGCGCTGAAGGCGAACCGCAATCCGGTGGCGAATTCGACGTCCTGCAGATGACTCGCGATGTCGTCGACGAACGGCGTTCTCGCGCTGACCGATCGCCTTCGCTCGGTGAGCGACAATCCGATTGCAGTCCAGGCGAGCAACGCCAAGATCAGCACCAGCGTCCCCGCCACATGGATGATTGGGTTGAATCGCACACCGGAATGCGGTTCGATCTGTTTGACGAATCCCGTCGGAAAGAGCCCCGAGCACGCGGTTGCCATGATGGCCGCCCCGATCGCTCCTACGACGATCGGTACGGCGGCACGGGTGAGTGGATCGCCGACGAGCTGTCGCCGTGTCATGCCGAGGGTCCGAAGCGCTCGTCGCTCGTCGTCCGACAGGCGGTACTGACGCCCGAGCAGTTGGCCGATCACAGCGATGGCGGCGACGGTGGCGAACAGCGCCAGAATCCCGAGTCCCTGGCCTTGCGTGCGCACAGCCGACCGAACCGCGGCCGGTACCCAGTCGACCTCGCTGATCGTGAGATCGGTACCGTTCGGCAACGTATCGAGTTGCGCCCGCAGATCGTCCAGCGAGGTTCCCGGCACCAGTTGGACGGCGCTGGTGCCGCCGCCCAGCCCGATGTCACCCAGGTCGAGCAGCGCAGGAGAGAACAAACCGATCACATAGCCGTCAGCCAGTTCGGATGCGCCTCCGAACACACCGACGACCTGTGCCGTCGTTGTCGGTCCGTCGGGAGACTCATTGTCGAAGCCTGACGTGTCGGCCTGTCCCTGCGTGAACGTCGAGAGCTCGAGGACATCTCCGAGCTGCGCACCGGTCTGGGTGAGGAACGAACTCGACACGATCATCTCGTCGCTGCGTCCGGGCTGCGGCTCTCGACCCGCGATCAGGTTCGTGCCGGCCACGGCATCGACCGCACCGGTGAACACAATGGCGTCGACCGGCTCGTCTCGACCCTTGATGGTCAAGAAGCCGAAGACGAAGGTCGCCGAGGTCAGTTTTCGAACACCTGGGAGGGCCGCCACCGCGTCCGGGGTCGGCTCTGCATCTGATTGAGAGATCTCGACGTCGTACCCTCCACCGAAGGTGCTGGCGTACCGATCAGGAGCACTCAACGTCCTCTGTGTGCCGGCCACCAGAGTGAGAGCGAGACCCAACATGACAGCGACGGCGAGGGTGAGCAGTGTGGTCGTGCCGAGGTGATGCCGGAGCGCCCGCGACAGCCGGTACAGGATCGGCGCCATCGCGCCAGTAAAGCGAATCGCCGTCTCCCTGACCAGCGTGCTGGCACCACCGATGACGTTGGGGTCGTATCCCGCGCCCGGGAGTTCGATCGGCGAGTCCGGTCCGCGAGTTCGGCCCGACCGTATGATTCAGGGATGGACATCCGTGTCGCCGTTGCCGAGGACAATGCATTGTTGCTCGACGGTCTGGCACGGTTGATCTCCGCCACGAGCGATCTCGAGTTGGTCGGCACGGCCGCCACCCTCGACGAACTGCTCGATCTGGTGGCGAATACCAACCCCGACATCGTGGTCACCGACATCCGCATGCCGCCGACGGGCACCGACGAGGGCATCCGGGCGGCCAGCGCGATCCGTACCAGCCATCCGGAGATCGGGGTGATCGTGCTCAGCCAGTACGTCTCGCCGGCGTACGCCGTGGCGCTGCTGTCGGAGGGTTCGGAACGCCGCGGGTATCTGTTGAAGGATCGCGTCGCCGATGTCGACGATCTCGTCGCCGCGATTCGGGTCGTGGCCGCGGGAGGGGCGGTCATCGACCCCAAGGTGGTCGAGCAGTTGGTCGACTCGACTCGCTCGGGGACGCGGCCGATCGACCACCTGACGCCACGTGAGCGCGAAGTGCTCGGCGAGATCGCCCAGGGCAAGTCGAACGCTGCTGTCGCGGCCGCGTTGATCCTGTCGGAACGGGCCGTCGAGAAGCACATCAATTCGATCTTCTCGAAGCTGCACTTGACCGAGGAGCCCGACGTGAACCGACGCGTCGCAGCCGTGCTGATGTACTTGGCCGATGGTGATGCAGGCCACACCCCTGATGATGTAGCAGCACGATTTCAGCATCGGGCTTGATTGGTCACAATGTCAGTGCATGGATCCCTGCGCGATGGAGCACGCCTCAGAGCTGATGGACGGCAGCGCTGAGATCGTTCGCGTCCTCGTGGTCGATGATCAGGCGCCCTTCCGCGCTGCTGCCCGGGCCGTGATCGCTCGCGTGCAGGGCTTCGACCTGGTCGGCGAGGCGATGTCGGGAGAAGAGGCGGTCGAGTTGGTGGAAACGCTCCATCCCTCCGTGATCTTGATGGACATCAACATGGGGGCGATGGACGGCCTCGAGGCGACACGCATCATCACCGCGGCCCATCCGGACACGATCGTCATCCTCGTTTCCACCTACACGGAAGACGACATGCCTCCCGCCGCTCGAACCTGCGGGGCCGCCGCGTACGTCAACAAGGACGAACTCTCGCCGAGGGTCGTGCGCCGTCTGTGGGAGGCCGGCGGCGACCCGGACTGGCCGGCTCGGTCGAGCTGAAGCCGGTTGGCGCGAGCCCTTTCATTCGGTGCGGAGTAGGCGTGCCGGCCGCTGGCGGGCCGCAGTACGGCCCGGGAACATCGCCACCAGGTTGGCGATCAGCAGCACTCCGATGCAACACGCGACCCCGATCAGGAACACCTGGGCGGGTGGCGATACCACTCCCACGCTGCGGGCGAGCGCCCGCCAACCCCACTGCCCGCCGACGATGCCGAGCGGCACACCGAGCACGACGGCGAACAGTGCGACGAACGACGCCTGCCAGGCGACGGACGACATCACCTGGCCGCGGCTGAACCCGAGCGCCTTGAGGATCGCCAGTTCGTGTCGCCGGGCGCGCACCGAGAGGGTCAGCGTGTGCGCGAGGGCACCGGCCGCCAAGAGCACCATCACGACGGCGAGCAGCCAGGGTGCGTTGCGGACGCGGGTGAGGCTCCGGATCCCGTGTGACGGTTCGGCGACCTGCACGAAGTCGACGCCACCGAATCGGTCCGCCAGGGCCGTGAGTGTGCTGTCGCGATCGCTCGCGGGGTCGAAGCGGACGGCGATCATCTGAGCCGACGACCCAGGAATCAGTGACGGTGCCCATGCTGCATCGACGACGCCGCCGGTGCCGGCCTCACTGTCCAACCCGTCGTAGACGAGCGCCTCGCCGACGATCAGCGCGGTCAGCGGATGGTCCGGCAGATCCGCTGATGCAAAGCTGAGGTGGTCGCCGATACCGACGTCGAGTTCGCGCATCGACGTGGCGCCGAGCGCGATCTCGTCGGGGCCGTGGGGGGCACGACCGTCGACGACGACCGCGTTGATCGGTTCCAGGCCGGGGACGGGCACCATCGCCACGAGTGGGAGGTCGACGGCGCCGGCGAACCCGTTACCGGCCATCATCCCCGCCGCTGCTTGGATACCGGGGACCTCGAGCAGCCTCGCGAACGATGCCGCCTGGTCGTCCTGCGAGCCGTTGTTGCCGACATTGACGTCCCACGTCACGCCGTACTGGTCGGGTCGGGTGAGCAGATGCTCGAGGCTCGTCGTGACCGTAGCTGCCGAGACCACCGTGGCGATCGCGAGCGCGCTGCCGATGATGGCCGTGGTGAGCGGCACCGTGCCCGACCGTCGTGTCGGCAGGGCGGCCCTGAGCCCGGTCGCGGCCGCCGCTCGGAGGCGGATTCCACCGATCTGTCCCTCCCGGATCACCCGCTCGGGTCGGCCGACCCGACTGCCCGATACCAGCGATACGGGTGCCGTGATCGCCGGAATCGTGCCGGCGATCAGGACGATCACGAACACGGAGGCCACGCCGACCCCCAGCGAAACCGCGTCGACGTCGATCGATGCCGACGCGATCGTGTTGCGAGCGATCCCGATCGGGCCGATCGGTGACAGGGCGATCGCGGCGACGGCCGCCACCCCTGCCGCGATCACCGCCGACGGGACCGCGCGCAGTGCGGCTGTCAGCGTCAGTTGTCTGCGCGACATTCCGAGTGTCGCGCAGACAGCGAGGTCGTCGCACTCGCGTCGAGCCTGTCTGGCGAGCGCCTGGCCGACGAAGACCAGCGCGGCAAACGCGGTGACGGCTGCAAACGCGGCGGTCGCGCGAGATTGGTAGCCGATCGCGTCCGGCAAGCGCAGCACACTCGCGTCGACGCCCGGCTCCCATTGCAGCAGCCGGCCCGGCCAGTGACGTTCGACGGCAGCCTGGACGTCGGCACCGTTGAAGCCGTCGGCGCTCCACAGCACGGCACCCGATCCGTAGCGGAAGAAGTCTTCGGCGCCGTACTCCTCCCAGAATGCCGGTGACAGATAGAAGGTGCCGTCCGAGGCCGAGGCCGAGGCCGAGGCGAGATCGGTCGGCGTCCGGACCACGCCGACCAGGTCGAGTTCGATCGCCGGCCCGCCCGGTTCGCACGCGAAGTCGCTCGCGCAGCTGGCTTGGGATGCCAGGAGCGGGGTGAACGTGATCGTCGAGCCGACCGCCATGCCGTGCGGAAGATCGCGAGCGGTGAGTTCGCCCACCGTGAACTCGTTGGGCGCGCGAGGGTCGACCTGTCGTCCTGCCAACATCAGTCCGGATCCGTACCCCGTCGGCCGAGCGGGATCATGGCCGATGAACGCCCCGACGGGCACGTTGCCGATGTCGGGGATCGCGATCATGCCGACGATGAAACTGTTCACCGTGGCCCGGTCGATCTCGCGGAGCGCCACGAGGGCGCCGAGGTCGGCGGTCATGTCGTAGTTCAGACACGGCTCAGTGGCGGCTGTCTGTTCCTCTTCAGTCAAGTTGGTGAGGTCGGGCATCACGTAGTCGGGTGGGCATCCGAACACCGCCACGGTAGGTGCGTCGGCGTGCTCGAGGAACGCCGGAAGGGCATCGTTGGTGCGGCGTGCAATTCCCCATGCACCGATCGGCACCGACGCAGCCAATCCGGCTGTCAACCCGAGCAGGATCGTGGCCGGCCGATGGCGCCGCAGCAGGGTGGTCGTGCGCAGCCTGACGGCCTCGTTCATGCCCCGACGACCTCGTTCGGCATCTCGCTCGACAGCCAGCGGCGGAGACCGTCCTCTCCGCCCAGCCGGCGGAAGTCGTGCACGCCGTAACCCACCACGGTCGTCGGTCCGATCGCGCGTGCGCTCGCCGAGCGACGGGTTCCGTAGAGGGGGGCCAGCTCACCGAAGTACTGGCCCGCTGGGATGCGGGCGATCACCTGCCGCGGATCGTGGGGTGTCGCCCTCATCAGCTCGATCGCACCGCGTTCGACCATGAATACGTGTTGGCCCGGATCGCCCTCTGCGAACAGCCCCTCACCGTCGGCCAGTTCCCGTCGTATCGGCTCGGTGGCTCCGGCGAGTGTGACCGACGAGAGCTCGACCACCCGGTCGGCGAGGGGGAGCAGACGCTCATCGTGGGTGGCGATGACGACGATCCGGTCCTCCGATGCGAGATGGCGGAGGTGTCGCAGCACACCCTCGACCTGGACGTGGTCGAGATGGGCGGTCGGCTCGTCGGCGAGGACGAGCCGGGGATGCAGCGCCAGCGCTCGGGCGATCGCGACCCGCTGTTGCTGACCGCCCGACAGCTGGCCCGGAAGATGTCGGGCGCGATCGTCGAGATCGAGCTCGGCGAGCAGATCTCGCGCCCGAGCCCGACCGCGCCGACCGGACCACCCGTCGTTCCAGAGTGCCATCGCGACGTTGTCGAGGGCGGAGAGGCTGGCGATCAGGTTGAACGCCTGGAACACGACACCGACCGTGGTCCGGCGGTACTCGTCGAGGTGCCGACCACGCAGCTCGGTCACCTTGAGCTCGCCGAGCCGGATCGAACCCTGTGCCGGCCGGAGCAGTGACGCGAGTGCCGACAGCAACGAGGTCTTGCCGCAGCCGCTGGCACCGAGCAGGAGGACCAGCTCGCCACCGTCAGCGGTGAACGAGAGGTCGCGGATCGGGGTCACCTCGAACCCGCCACTCTCGTACTGCAGGGTGAGCTCGCGGACGACCAGTGGTCCGCGGGTCGAGTCAGTCGTCGCGCCCATCTGCATCACCTCCCGAACGCCACCGAGGGATCGATGCCGACCGTGCGTCGGTATCCGACGAGCGAGGCGGCCAGCCCGATGAAGATCGCGATCGTGCCGACCTTCACCACGCCGCCGAACTCGAGCCGGATCCCGAACGGCATCACCCTGGCCAGCACGGTCGAGATCGCGACGCCGACGAAGAGCGACGCCAGCGACAGCACCAGCCCGTGCAGGGCGACGCCCGCCAGCAGCGTCGAGCGTTTGGCGCCCATCGTCTTGAGCACCGCAACGTCTCGGGTTCGTTCGAGGGTGATCAGGTAGACCAATGTTCCGACGATCCCGGCCGCCATCATCCACAGCAGAGAGTTGAGGATCACGATGCTGTCGCGTCCGGAAGCCTGGGGGCGATCGAGGTCGGCCATCGTCTGTTGGTTGGACAGCACCGTCGTTCCCGTCGGGACCGAATCGATCCGGCCGCTCACTGCGACGCCGTTGGCGACATCCCCGCCGCTGAGATACCAGCGCTGGATGTCCGCGATCGGCGCGAACACGGCGGGTTGTCCGAAGTAGTAGGTGGCATCAGCGACCGTGCCGACGACCGTTGCCGGGTGGCCGGCGAGTTCGATCACGTCACCCGGATGGAAGCCGAGCGTCGAGGCGGTCAGCACCTCACCGGAGTCGTGGAGCAGTCGACCTTCGTCGACGCCCGGTTCGCCCAGGCCGCCCGGCCGGATGCCGATCACGAACGTGTCGAGTCCGTTCAGGATCTCGCGCGCCTGCACGAATGGGTCCGCAGCGGTGACACCGTCTTGCGCCTCCAGCCGGTCGGCGACGTCGGTCGGTATGAACGTCATGGTCGTGAACGGTCCCGTGCCGCCCTCGGCGACCACCCATTGATCGGCCTCGAACACCCCGACGATGTGGGTCGTCTCCCATCCCAGGTGGGTGACCATCCCCTGCATGACGAGCGACATGCCGAACACCAGACCGGTCGCGACGACCGCGAGCGCGAACTTCCCACGGCGATACATGAGGTCTCGTACTGCGACGCGCCACATGACCACCTTTCTACGTGGGGTCGCAGCGTCGGGCCAGCATGCCTCCTGGCCACTTGCAGGAGTGCTGGCACCCCTGCTGTCGTGCGGTTGTCTTCCGGATGCGCGACATGGCTCATCGCAGCGGCACGCGACCGCGGATCGTCGTGCCGGCGAGTGGCGAGCTGACGACGTCGACCGTGCCACCGAACGCGCCCATCCGGTCGCGCATGTTCACGAATCCATGACCCGCGTCGGAGCCTCCGGATTGGTCGAAACCCTGGCCATCATCGCTGACCTGCCAGTGCAGACCCCGGTCGTCCTCCCACACCTTGATCGTCGCGGTGGCACGGTCCCCGGCGTGCTTGCCGGCGTTCTGGAGTGCCTCCATGCAGCAGAAGTAGACGGCCGCCTCGACGTCCTGTTCGTGTCGGCCGACCAGCAGCTCGGTGACGGTCGGCAACGCCGCGCGGGCCGCGGCCGCCGGCAGCGCCTCGGAGAGACCACCCGACACCAACAGTGGCGGGTAGATGCCGTGGGCCAACGAGCGCAGCTCGGTGATCGCCTCCTGCAGGTTGCCGCGGATCTCGTCGATCATCGCCTCGGCGTCCTCGGGATCGTCGACGACCGCGTCCTTCGCGAGGCGCAGTTTGACGGCGAGTGCGACGAGGTGTTGTTGTGCACCGTCGTGGAGGTTGCGTTCGAGCTTTCGTCGCTCGGCGTCACCGGCGGCGACGATCCGCACACGCGAGGCGCGGAGCTCATCGTTCGTTTCGCGCAGTTCGTCGAGCGACTCCTGCAGCGCCGTGTCGAGCTGCACGTTGTGCAAGGCGAGACCGACCTGACGGGCCACCTCGGTGAGGGCTTGATCGTCGTCCTCCGTGAAGGACGCTCGGTCGGACGGTCGTTCGCACACGATCAGGCCCAGCAGCTCGCCACTGTGGGCGATCGGGGCGACCCGTGTCGACCCGGTGACGGCCGGATCGACGAGATCGGGCAACCAGATGTCCAGCCAGGTTCCACCCGAGACGCCGGCGCGGCTGACGACGGCACGTTCCTTGTCACCGATGATGTACGGGGCGACCGCCCGGTGGGGCACCATGGCGGCGACTTCGTAGTGACCGTCGGAACCGGTCCAGATCTGGGCGCTGTGCAGTTGCATCGACTTGCGCAGGGTCTCGGCCAACTGCAGCAGCAGCTCGTCGAGCGGGATGGCCCGGGTGAGGCGTGAACCCCACGTGCGCAGCGCCTCCTCCGGGGCGATCCGTTCGCCGTAGACGACGCGGTTGGCCCGGTCGCCCAGCCAGGCACGCGCCGGCTGGTAGGCGATCGCGGCCCCCGCTGCGGCCAACATCGACAGCAGCAGGAGCGAGCGCTCGCTGTCGTCGGGTTTGCGACCGAACGCAATGAGGGCCAACGCATAGGCGATGACGATCAGCATCGTCAGGCCCGTGAGCGACACGGTGTACGTCAGCAGTCGGTCGACGCGGGCGAGGAGGCGTGGCACGGTGGCAGCGGCCATTGCGAGCGGCACCAGACCCGTACACGCGAGGGCGATCACGGCGCTGTGATGCGGCCAGTCCGCCACCAGCGTCAGCGCCACACTCACGATGGTGATCTCGGTCCCGACGATGGCAGCCCAGCCGATCCACTGCATGCGGCGCTGGTCGGCGACGCCGGCAGCCCGGTAGTTGGCATGGGCGGTCGGCAAGGCTGTGAGGACACCGGCCCAGAGCAACGCGATCGGCCAGGCGATCAGACCGTCCCGATCTGCCAGCAGGGCCAGCCCGGTCGCGACGCCGACCACGTACGCCGTCACGATCGCGTTCCGTTGGCTGGGACGGGTGATGCGCCCATCGGGCAGCGTCATCAGCAGATGGAAGAACAGTGCGGGCGCGATCGCGGCCGCGACGCGCTCGCCGGTGTCGGCCAGCCAGGCACCAGCGCCGGTCAGATCGTGGGCAGCGTCGAAGCTCCACGCAAGGGCGCCGAGAGCGGACGTCGCAGCCATCGCCTGCACGATGGAGGCTGCCGGGCACTGGGTGCGGACGGCGATCACGATGCCTGCGAATGCCCACGCTGCCACGAGACAGACGAGCACGATGAACGCCGGCGTTGCTTCATGGCGGGCGGCGACGAGCGCGGCGCCTCCCGCGGCCACGCTGGCTACACAGACGGCGATGCCCACCACTGCGGCCGTCGGCCTGGTCTCGACCCGGTCGGTCAGGGCGCTGGGCGCGGAGATCGCGTCGATGTTCACTCGGCCCTCGGTCTCGCTGCGAGCATCGCGGCCATCGCCGACTCAGGTCTCGATGTTCCCGCGACCGTCGTCGACGACGCGGCCGTCCTTCATGTGAACGATCCGCTGGGCGGCGTCGGCGACGGGCTGGTCGTGGGTGACGAGCAGGATCGTCTGGCCGCCGGCGTGCAGCCGGGTGAACAACTCGAGCACCTCTTCGCCACCCTCCGAGTCGAGTGCCCCGGTCGGCTCGTCGGCCAACAGCAGCGTGGGCTCGTTGGCGAGCGCACGTGCGATCGCCAACCGTTGGCGCTGGCCACCCGACAGCGACGCCGGTGACTGCTTGGCCTTGTCGCCGATACCGAGCAGGTCGAGCAGGTCGCGGGCCCTGGTCTCGGCCGCCTTGCGCTTGCGGCCGGCGATCAGTGCCGGCATCAGAACGTTCTCGAGTGCTGTCATGCCTTCGAGCAGGTTGAAGAACTGGAACACGATGCCCACATGCTGACGACGCATGATCGCGAGTTCGCTCTCGGTCTTGCCGACGAGCGCCTCACCGGCGACCGACACCTCGCCCTCGTCGGGCACGTCGAGGCCCGCCACGATGTTCAGCAGTGTCGACTTGCCACATCCCGACGGGCCCATCACTGCGACGAACTCACCAGGCTCGAGGTCGAGGTCGGCGCCGCGCAGGGCGCGCACGGGTGCGGTGTCCTGTTCGAACGTGCGATACACCAGCCGCACGTCGACCACGCGGTCGAGGTCGGCGCGAGGTGTGGTGGCCAGGGTTGCAGTCTCGGTCATGCTGGTGCCTCTTGTGGGGTGGTCGCCGACGGGTTCGTCGGTCGGTCTGGTGCGATCTTGCGGGGTCGTACGGGCGTCGTGCGGCCCTTCACGAGTTGTGGCCCGAGATCTTCGGCGTCGGGCTTGCGGGACAGCTGGTCCCACGTGAGATCGCTCACCACGATCTCGCCGTCGGCAGCGAACTGCTGCAGTCGTTGACACAGGTTGACGGCGTCACCGACCACGGTGTACTCCAGCCGTTCCTCCGAGCCCAGCAGGGCGGCGGCGACATCACCGGTCGACAGCCCGATGCCGAGCGGGAACGGTTCGAGAGGTCCGCCCTGCCACTCCGCGTTGACGGCCGATTGCGCGGCGTGCATGGCGTGGGCCGCAATGAGGGCGCGATCGGCGTGGTCGGTCGACGGTTCGGGAGCGCCGAACACCGCCATCACTGCATCGCCGACGTACTGCATGACGGTGCCGCCGGCGTCGAGGATGGCCCGGTTCATCTCGGCCCGGTGGCGGTTCAGTTGCTGGGCGAGCAGCGACGGGTCGGTGTGCTCGCTGATCGTGGTGTAGCCACGGATGTCGCTCATCAACACGGTCACGTTGAGCTGCTCGGAGTCGCCGGCGTGGGCGCCGCTGGCCCGGATCCGATCGGCGACACCGGTCGGCAACAGCCGCGACAGCGACTCTCCCTGTTCCTCGCGCGAGACGATCGCCGAGTGCATTCGCTTGAGGCGGTCGAGCGCGCCGGCGGTCCCTGCCGAGACACCCTCGGCGAGGCGAACGAACAACCCTTCGACCCTGGTCTCGACGGCGGCGGGAGTCGACTGGGTGACCAAGGCGATCGCCTTGATCGGCTTGCCCTCGGCGATCATCTCCAGGAGTGCGTCGTCGTCGGCATCCAACCCGCCCGTGCGGCGAACCGGGTTCATGAGCGCGCTGACGACCAATGGGTCGAGCATCGAACCACCGGCGGCCACCTCGCGGATGGCCCGTGCCAGCTGGTCGCCCTCGGCGATGCGGTCCTTGAGCAGGTAGGCGTACCCCGCGGCACCCTCGGAGAGCAGGGCGATCGCGTAATCGGGATCGTCGTACTGGCTGAGGATCACGATGCCGGTGCCGGGGTGGCGTTTGCGGATCAGCTGGCAGGCCTCGATCCCCTCGCGATGGAAATCGGGTGGCATGCGGATGTCGCTCACGACGACGTTGGGTTCGGCTGCCTCGGCGCCGGCGACGAGCCCGTCGTGATCCTCCGCCTCACCGACGATCTCGATATCCGCCTGGCGCGAGAGCATCGCCCGCACCCCCTCGCGGATGAACACGCTGTCATCGGCGATGAACACCGTGATCGCTCCCATCCAGCAAAGTCAACACCATCGCGCGCCCCGTGGCGAGGGCGTGAACCGGTGTCCCGTGGTGGTGCCAGCCACACCTCTGCAGGGTCACTCCACGCGCAGTACGGCGCCTGGTCGGGTGCGCAGCGCCACGATGCCGGTGATCAGCGCTGAGAGCAGGCAGATCACGAGGCCGGCGGCTGCCGCCACCCACATCTCGACCGGGACGCGTGCGACCGGTACCGCTCCGACGCTGGTCATCAGCGCTCGAACGATCGATCGGCCGACCAGGACTCCGGCACCGACGCCGATCGCCAACCCGACTCCGGCGCTGATCACCGCTTGCCAGAGGTGGGACCGGAGGATCTGGCTGCCGGTGAAGCCGAGCGCGCGGTGGATGGCCACCTGTCGCCGACTGCGCCGAACCGTCTGGACCGCTCCGTTGAGGACCGCCAGCGCGCCGAGCGTGGCGAGCAAGGCGCCGACCCAGGCCGGCAGCCCGCCCAGTTGACCGACGTTGCCGACCTCCGAAGGGGCGACCACCGGTCGGAGGAAGACGTCGTCGTGGCGAGCGACGATCGCGGCATGGTCGCTCCCTGGCGCGAACCTCGCCACCACGGCGCGGGGTGCGGTCGGCCCGACGAGCTGCTCCAGTCCGTCGGGCCGCATCGCGAAGCCTCGGTCGGTGGTGTCCACACCTGGTTCGAGCATCACGCCGACGATCGTCAAGGTGACCGTGCCCCCGTCGCCGGTCGCGGACACGCGGTCACCGATGCCGACGTCCAACGCGTCGAGCGCCGCCCGCCCGACCGTGACCTCGTCGGCTCGAGCGGGCGCCCGACCCTCCGTCGGGAGGACGTCGACGGTTCCCTTGCTGCTCGCGATCGCGATCGGACTGAGTCCGATCGAACCGCCCGGTCCCGAGACCGAGATCGGAGTCTGGGAACCGCTCTCGAGATCGGTCAGCACCACGCCGACCGCCTCGATGTCGGGGTCGCGGGCGAGCTCGTCGGCAACGGCCTGCTTGTCGGCGCCGGTGCTCATCGTGACCGCCGCATCGAAGTCGGCGCCGTAGAGAGCCGGCGTGGTCAGGACGTGGTCGATCGAGCTCTGTAGTGTCATCGCTCCGACGATCCCCATCGTTGCGATCAGGATGCCGACGATCGCGCCGCGGCCCGGCCCGAATGCCATCCGTTCGCCGAGCGATCGGGTCGGTGAGCCGAGCGCCAGTGGCGATCTGGGTCGGCGGGCGGACGTCGTTGCACCGCTGACCGTGATGCCCGCCACCAGCGCCGACACCGCCAGCACGGCGAGCGCCCCGGGGACGATGACGGCATTGTCCCACCGCAGTCCGGGCGTGGGTTCTGCGCGTCGGGTGACTCCGACGGGCGCCAGGGGCGACAGAACGTATGCGACGACGGCCGCTCCCACCGATCCGACGATCACCGATGGCACGAGGATCGCGAATCGCGCCGTGCGGCGATCGTTGCGTGTCATACCGAGTGCGTTCTGGGTCGCGGCGTCGACCTCGAGGCTGTCTGTCATCTCGCGCAACGCGTAGTAGATCGCGATCATGCTCGCCATTGCAGCGGCGACCGCCATCGCCCACCACGCTCCGCGTTGGAGAGCGATCGTGTCGGTGAGCCGGGCCGCGAGGTCTTCGGTTCGCTCCATCGATGCCTCAGGGAAGAGATCGGCCAGCTCCGCTTCGACGCCAGCCATCTTGTCGGGAGCGACGTTGACCTCGATGCTGCAGAGGCACCCTCCGACGGTGTCCGCGTACTGCTCATAGAAGGTGGGCGACATGACGAGGAAGGGATCGGGTGCGTCGCTGATCTCCTCGGGGGCCCGGATGATGCCGGCGATCCGGACGTCGAGCGCCGGGCCCTGCAGATCGCCGATGTCCTCGCCCGCCATCGATGCGTAGAACTGTTCGTCGGTGAGCGACAGCAGGCGAACGGTGTCTCCCACCCCCTTACCCAGCTCGTCGCGCATCGCCTCGTTGACGAGGATGTCGTCGGCGCCGAGCATGGCCGACCGGTCGCCGTCCACCGTCAGGTAGTCGGGTGCCTCTCCGCGGCGATCGACGACCGCGACCGAGAAGAAGTTGGGATACTCCTCCGCTGCGACCCACACGAACGCGAGCACCCAGAAACCGCGCACACCGTCGATCCGTTCGACCGCATCGAACTGTTCCGGGTCGAGGCCGACGAACCCGTCATCGCCGGCACCCAACACACTGATGCTCGGGTAGTTCAGCTGCCGTGTGAGGCGGTCGAACGCAGTATCGGTGCGATGCGCCGCGGCGACCGCGAACAGCGACGCCCCACCACCGACCGCGATCAGCACCGCCAGCAGGACCGACGCGACCCAACGACGTCGCGATTCGGCGCGGGCGTAGAGCAGCGTCCCCGAGTTCACCGTCGTATTGAACCAGACCCGGCAGGTCGGTGTGAGGGGCGCCCACACCCCAAACAGGAGTGAGGCCAGCAACACCCCGACGTGCCGGTCGGTGCGCCGATTGGACGCCTTCGCCAGGCGAGCGATCGTCGTCGCACCGCGACCGATGGCGAAACGATCCTGAGAGCGGATGGATCTCGGTGGGAGCCGCCGGCGCTACTGCGGGGTGCCAGTACGAGTGTCGGACACGTGGTGGTTCGCTTGCCACGCACCCGTCTCGCGTGCACAGTCACCGGATGGGTCCTCTCGCAATCTGGCTGGCGGTGCGTTCGGCGCTCGCCCGAACCTGGGTCGGAGCGGTGAGCGTGGCGGTACTGCTCGGCGCCGTCGGCGGCATCGTCACGTCAGCACTGTGGGGTGCCGAGCGGGTGGAGACCTCTTACGGGCGCTTGGTGAGCGAGGTCGATGCCCCCGACCTGCTGCTCTTCTGCGAAGAAGGCTGCCCGGAACAAGCAGCGACGCTCGCGCGTCTCCGAGGCGACGCTGCTGTCGCCGATGCGGCTGTCATCACCGGCCAGTTCCCCTCGATCCGTACCCAGTCCGGCGCGTTCCTGGGCGCCGAACCGACAGTGGAGTGTTCGACCGGAACGGGCGAGCTCAGTCTGATCTGGTCGGACTGGCCGCGTACCGGGCAACCCGCTGCCCGCCTCGTCGCCGGCCGCCTGCCCGCCGTCGGACGGATCGACGAGGTGGCGCTGCCGGCGATCACCGCCGAACGAGCCGGCGTCGAGGTCGGCGACACCGTGCTGCTCGCCGCCGAATGTGGGGCCGATTCGCCTCGTGAACTCGCTGCGCCGATCGAGTTGACGGTCGTGGGGATCGCCGTCGGCTTCTTCGATGTTCGACCGCCAGGCCAATCGATCAATTTCGAGCTCGTGCTCGCAGACCAGGCACTCCTCGACCGCACCGGCTTCAACGCTCAGGTCTTGTTCGCCACCTGGCTGCGTCCCGGAGCATCACTGGCGGATCTGTCTCCGTCGCTCACCGAACCAGGTGTGTTGTTCGAGGTGGCGAGTCATTCGACGCAGATCGGAGAGGGTCTGGCGTCGGATGCATCGGCGCTCCGCCTGTTCGCACTCGCCGTCGCGTTGAGCGCGATCGCCGTGCTGAGCCAGTTGATGTGGGCGTCCGTTCACTCGGCGGTCGCCGCCAATCGAACGCTGACGCTGCTGGGTGCCAGACGTTCGGACCTCGTGAAGCTGGGCCTGGCGCACGGCCTGGTAGTAGGTGTCGGAGCGGCGATCACCGCAGGTCTCACCACGCTGGTCGCCGCTCCGTGGATGCCGCTCGGCGCGGCTGCGCCGATCGACCAAGGATCCCATGTCGGACTCGTGATCGGTGCCGGCCTGCTCGCCTGCGTCGCAACCCTGCTCGTGGCCGTGGTGCTCAGCGTCCCGCCGGCGCTGGTCGCCGCCCGATCCGACATCCGAGCGGTGCGGGCACCCGTCCGGCGTTGGTCGTCGCAGGTCACCGCACGGCTCGGCCTCCCTCCGACCGCGTCGCTCGGAACTCGTTTCGCAATCGAACCGGCAGCCGGGCCCCGGTCCGCACCCATCCGCAGCGGCCTCACCGCGATCGTGGTCGCCCTCGCTGTCGTCGCCGGTGTGATCACCTTTGCCTCCGGACTGGAACAACTTCGCGCCACACCGCGACTCGTCGGCTGGAACTGGGATTTCTTCGTGGGTCTCGACGACCGCGACATCGAGTCACTGGCCGACGAGATCGCCGAACGACCGGACGTCGAGCGTTCCGGAATGGGCATCGTCTTCTCGCCTGGTCTGTCGCTGGACGACGACTTCAGCGATGAGCTCAGTGTGATCGGATTCGACCCTCGGGCGGGTGGTGTTTCGCCGACGGTCATCGAGGGTCGCGCCCCGGAGGGCCCCGACGAGATCCTGCTGGCCCCCGGATTGGCCGAACGCTACGACCTGGCCGTCGGCGACGTGACCACGCTGTACGGGTTCACGCCGCTCGCTCGAGTGGCATTGGCGCTCCGCGTCTCCGGTCAGGCGCTCGGAGACGAGGAGGTGACCGCGCTGCCGGTCGAGGTCGTCGGGATCGGGGTGATCCCGGTGTTGTCCGGCCGACTCGACTTGGGCGCGGCGCTCACACTGGAGGGTTTCGGGCGGGCATTTCCGGTGCCGACGAGGTCGAGCATGATGAAGGTGTTCGACCTGGCCGATCCGGAACGAGTGCTGAAGATGCTGTTCGACGAGGAAGGGCCGACCGACCTCACGGCGAGCGAACGGCGGGAGATCTCCGACGCCGACCCGGATGACGTGTCCGGCGTGCTCGCCGGCTGGTCCGATGAGCGGTTCGGCCGCCTCATTCCTCAGGACGCGGCGCGCCCTCAGGTCGTGTTCGTCGACGTGGCTGCTGGACAGAGCTTGTTCACCGTCGTGCAACGGTTCTTGGATGATGGTCTGATCGATGATCGCTACGTTGCCGAGTGGTTCGGGAGCGCTCAGGGGTTCGACCGTGACAACGGTCAGTTGTCTCCAGAAGGGCTGGTCCAGTTGGACCTGAGCGACGTCGCCTGGATTCCCACCAGCTTCGGCTACCTGATGGTGCTCACCGCACTCGCTGCCCTGAGTTACGTGGTCGCGAGTGGAGCACGTGCCCGGCGCAGTGACCTGGCGACGATGCGCGCGCTCGGGCTGCGCCCTGCCCAGACCCGAGCGGTGGTCGCTTGGCAAAGTGTCGTCACGGCCGGGGTGAGCATGGTGATCGCGGTACCGCTCGGGACGATCGGTGGCCGTTTCGCGTGGAACCGGTATGCGGCGGGCCTCCAAGTGGTCCCCGAATCGGTGACGCCGTGGGGCTATCTGGGCGCCTTCGCGGCGGTGGTCGTGGTCGTCGCACTGGTCGTGTCATTGGCGCCCGGGTGGCATGCCGCCCGTCAGTCTCCCGTCGACCTGTTGCGATCGGAGTAGGGGCCGGGTCGTCGCCAACTGTCGATTCCGCTGACGGCTGACACGCACGCCGATTGGGGTACCAGCCACACCCCGACAAACGGGTCAACGCCCTGGAGCCCATCCGAAACTTGGCGCAACATGGACCCACGCACAAGGAGGAATGTCATGAGAATCGAACGCAGCATCACCACGGTGTCGTGGATCCCGTCGGATCTGTTGGAGGGGATGGGCAAGGTGGCGACGCGGATGAAGATGGCGCACCACGATCCGCCCCCGCCGGACCCGCTCGGTTCGGACATCCCAGCTGCGATCGAGGAGTTGCGCGTCAACGATCGGTTCCGGTTCGCCAACCAGCTACGGGCCTACATCGAGATCGATGACGCCGGAACGATCATCGACTCCGGTTACTGCGGCGGTGGAGTGATCGGGGCGACCACGGTCGGTCTCGGTGTCGGCTCGATCACGGTTCCGGCTGTGAAACTCGACGACCTACAGAGCGAACCCGAGGTGTCGTTGTCGTCGGTGAAGTTCACCCAGACCGTCGGTGGCCGGACCGGGGCGCCGATGCCGAGGGCCGTGAAGCACCCGCCGTTCATCCAGTACTTCGCCCCGACGGTGTGGACCACGCTCGAGCTGACGATCCACGCCGATGGCACCCACGAGGCGGCGATGACCGGTGCCTCGGGCTTTCCTCGTCACTGGGTGTTCGATGACAGCGGTGCGCTGGTCGCGAAGAGCAGCGTCGCCGAATACAAGAAGTGGATGAACAACTCGTTCGGGCGCCGCACGCCGTGGGGTGACGAGGACTCGCCGGCGCTCGTCACGGCCGTGGAAACCCAACTCGAACGCCAGCTTCAGGAGGGCATCATGCGCGGCGGCTCCAGGCCCGACATCCGCCGGATCAAGGAGGGCAAGACACTGGTCGAGCAGGGCTCGGCGTCGGACGAACTCTTCCTGTTGCTCAACGGTGTGCTCGTGGTGGAAGTCGACGGCGAACCACTGGCCGAGGTCGGTCCGGGTGCCGTACTCGGTGAACGGGCGATGCTCGAAGGCGGCCTCCGCACCGCCACCTTGCGCGCTGTCACCGAGTGCAAGGTCGCCGCCGCCGATCACGATCACATCGATCCCACCAAGCTCGCCCAACTGGCCGAAGGACACCGGCGGGAGGAAGCTCGATCGCAGTGACGGATAGATGCCGCGCTCAGGTCGAACCCACACCGCGAGACGACGTCCGGTGGCGGATGTGAACGGGGTCGGCTGGCCGGCCGCGCGGTTGTGGGCGAGCAGTGTGCTGCGGCAGAGCTGGAAGTCGCTCGTCGTACTCGGGATCCTCACCGGTGTCACCGGAGCGCTCGCGATGGCGGCGCTCGCAGGAGCGCGCCGAACCGACACGGCGTTGGCCCGACTGCGCGCCGAGACGCACGCGGCGGACGCGGTCGTGTTCGCCAGCCAAACGGGGGTCCCCCACCCTGACTGGTCGAAGCTCATGGAGCGGCCGGAGGTGGCCGACCTCGCTGTGTGGGATCTGATGTTCGGTGACGGCGGCCTGTTGTTCGTATCGGACGACGGCGTCTGGGGTGATCGAGTGACCCGGCCCAACGTGACCGAGGGGCGGGAGTGGGATCCGACCGCTCCCGACGAGGTGATCGTGACCCCGGAGGTCGCAGAGTTCGTACCGCTCGGATCGACGTTCACGTTCCGACCGTTCGCCTCCGATCAGCCCGAGAACGAACCATCGCCTACGGGTCCTCTGGTCACGTTTCGTGTCGTCGGCGTCGGGACGACGGTCAATCGATTCCTGTTCACACCTGAACAGATTCTCGTCGGTCCGGGCTTCTCGGCGAAGTACGGCGGCCAGGTGCGGCTCCTCGAGAACGCAGACGTGAAGCTCCGCAACGGCTCGGCCGATATCCCTGCGCTACAACGGGACGTCAACGAGTTCGTCAACGCCGGCACTCCGGTGCTCGACCTCAACGCCGTGACCCGTCGCGTCGACACCTCGATCGGGGTCGAGCGGGCAGCGTTGTTGGCGCTGGCGGCGGCCGTCGTCATCGCCGGCGGATTCCTGGTCGCGCAGGCGCTCAGCAGGTCGGCCGGCCGGATCGGAGAGGACGCGCTCGCGCTGCGGACCCTGGGTATGAGCCGCAGAGATATGGTCGCTGCGACGGTCTACGCGCATGCCCCCGTGGCCATGGTGGCGGCAGTCGTGGCCGCCGGTGGAGCGTTCTTCGCGTCGCGCTTCTTCCCCGTCGGTCTGGGACGCCAGATCGAACCGAGCGTCGGCACCCACGCCGACCTCGCCGTCTTTGTGTCGGGCGTATTGCTGGTCGTCGTCGCAGTCGTGATCGGGAGTGCGCTCACCGCTCGGCGTGTGAGCGGTGAGGCCCGTTCGCAGGTTTTCAGCCAGTCGGTGTTGGCGGGTGCGATCCGCTCGGCAGCGCCGGTCACGGTGGGCATCGGAGCCGGCATGGCACTCGAGTCCGGGGCCGGCCGGTCACGGATTCCGGTGCGCCCAGCACTGGTGGGGGCGATCGTCGGTGTGCTCGGCGTCGTGGGCACGCTGACCATCGAGCATTCGGTCACCGACGCACTGGCTCACCCCGAACGGGCCGGCGTCACGTGGGATGCGCTGCTCGATCCGCTGATATCCGACTACGGGTCCACCGGGCTCAGCTCCGAGCTCCTCACCGAGGTCTCTGCAGCGGTCCCGCCCGGTACCGGTATCACCGAGGCGGCTCGTGTGTTGGTGCCGGTCGCTGGCGTCGGGGTACCGACACTCGAGATGGTGCCCTACGGCGCGGCTCCCGCTGCGCCCGCGCTCACAGTGATCTCCGGGCGCGCTCCGACCCGCGACAGCGAGGCGGCGATCGGCCCCAAGACGGCTGCCGACCTGGGTATCGGCGTCGGCGACTCGGTGAGCGTCGGCGACGCCGAACTGCCGGTCACGATCGTCGGTGAGGCGCTGTTTCCGAACGACGTCCACTCGGAGTTCGACGAAGGATTCTGGCTCACACCACCAACGTTCGAACGCGTCCTCCCTGCGTTCGACCCGGCCCACCTGTTCACCGGGCCGCAGCGCGGGATCTTTCTGAAGTTCCCACCAGGCACCGACGTCACGGCGCAGATCACCGATCTGAATCAGGTCCTTGCGGGCAAGGTCAACGGGATCGGTCCGGCCGAGGTGCCCGTCGAGCTCACGAACCTGCGCAACGTTCGCGACCTGCCCATCGTGCTCGCCGTCTTCCTCGCGCTGCTTGCCATGGCGGCCGTGAGCCACGTTCTGGTCAGCTCGTCGCACCGGCGCGGGCATGACCTGGCTGTCCTGCGAGCGATCGGGTTGACGCGCCGATCGTCACGTTTGGCGGTCAACGCACAGGCGTCCGTGATCGCCGTCGTGGGGCTGCTGCTCGGCATCCCGCTCGGCATCGTGTTCGGGCGCCTCGGGTGGCGTCTCGTCGCCGAACGCGTCCCGCTCCAGGATGTGGCACCGATCCCGGCGCTCGCGCTGGTACTCGTCGTTCCGGTCGCACTCCTATTGCTCAACGCGCTCGCGGTCTGGCCGGCGCGAACTGTCGCACGGGTCAGACCTGCCGAACTGCTGCGCGACGAGTGAGGCCGTCGGGTCGATCGGTCGGCGAATCCGTCGCCGCGCACTGACTACGCTGCTCGGATGGCGCTGCGTCTCGTTCTCGCCGAGGACAGCTTTCTGATGCGGGAGGGGATCAGCGCCCTCCTGGCGCTCGACGACGAACTCGAACTCGTCGCGGCGTGCGAGTCGTACGACGAGCTGCTCGCTGCGGTCGAACAGCATCGACCCGACGTGGTGCTGACCGACATCCGTATGCCACCCACGCAGTCCGACGAGGGCATCAGGGCCGCCATCGTGATTCGAGCCGAGTATCCGCAGATCGGCGTCGTCGTGCTCAGTCAGTACGTCGAGCCCGAGTATGCGATGCGGCTGTTCGAGAACGGTTCCGACGGCCTGGCCTACCTGCTGAAGGAACGCGTTGGCGATCTCGACGAGTTGGGCGCCGCGATCCGGCGAGTGGCAGACGGTGGCTCGGTCGTCGATCCGAAGGTGGTCGAGTCGCTGATCGGCGTGGGTTCGAAGCACGAGTCGAGCGTGGTCGATCGGCTCACCGAGCGCGAGCGCGACGTGCTCTCGGAGATGGCTGCCGGCAAGAGCAACGCGGCGATCGGTGAAGCGTTGTTCATCTCGGCCCGATCGGTCGAGAAGCACATCAATGCGATCTTCACCAAGCTCGACCTGGTGCAGACCGACGACGTCCATCGACGCGTGCGTGCGGTGCTCGTCCACCTCGGGCTCGGTCCCGCAACCGCCTAGTCCGACCGGGCTGATTCGACCGGGCTGATTCGACGGGGGGCCCCACCACCCCACGATGCGGGTCAACCCGGTGGGTTTGCCGTGGCGGCGGTGCGATGATCCTGGTATGGCTGATGTCCGTGTGCTGATCGTCGACGACCAGGTGCCGTTCCGCGAGGCCTCGTGCATGGTGGTCGAGATGACCGACGGCTTCGAGGTCGCCGGTCAGGCCGAAAACGGTGAGCAGGCTGTCGAGATGGCGGCGACGTTGCGACCGGATCTGGTGCTGATGGACGTGCAGATGCCGGGGATCGACGGGCTCGAGGCCACTCGCAGGATCATGGCCATGGCGGACCCGCCTCGCGTGCTGGTGATGTCGACCCACGAGTCGGGGAGCTACGAAGAGCCGGCGCTCGCCGCCGGAGCGATCGGGTTCCTCCCGAAGTCGTCGTTCAGCATGGACGCACTCGAGGATGCCTGGGCACAGGTCGGTTCGAGCGAATAGACGCTCGGTCAGCGCAACGAATACTCGGCGACGGCCGCCGGATCGAACGTGAATCCGGCGCCGGGGCGCTCGGGCACGACGAGTTTGCCGTCGCGCAGCTCGACCTCTTCGACGAACAACGGCGCGAACCAGTCGACGTGCTCGACCGAGATGCAGTTCGGCAGCGAGCCGGCCATCGCGAGGCTGTGTTCGGTGAAGAAGTGGCTCGACACCGGCAGGTTGTTCGATGCCGCGGTGGCGGCGGCCCGGCGGAACTCGGTGTAACCACCGATCCGTTGCAGATCGGGCATGAGGACGTCGGCGGAGCGAGCATCGATCATCGCCTGCATGCCGAACCGGGTGTACTCGGTCTCCCCGGAGGCGATCGGGGTGTCGAGCGCGGCTCGCACTTCGGCATGGCCCGACAGGTCGTAGGCGGCGACGGGCTCTTCGATCCACACCAGCGAGAACTGCTCGAGGCGACGCCCCAGACGGATCGCCTGCTTCGCGGTGAACTTCTGGTTGGCATCGACCAGCAGCCCGACGTCGTCGCCGATCGCGTCTCGAACGGCGCCCACGCGGGCGACATCGTCGTCCGGATGTTCACTCCCGATCCGCAACTTCACGGCCAGGAAACCCTGGGCCACGAACGCGGCCGCCTCGGCGACCAGTTGGTCGACGGTCGCCGACAACCACAGGCCAGAGCTGGCGTACGTGTCGACCTCCGAACGGCAGGCGCCGAACACGCGGTGCAACGGCAGCTCGACGGTGCGACCGAGCGCATCCCAGCAGGCGACGTCGATCGCCGACAGCGCCGAGATCGTCACGCCCTTGTGGCCGGTGGGGTTGATCTCGAGCCAGATCGCCTCCCAGATGCCGGCCGTCTCGGTGATGCTGCGCCCGACGGCGAACGGCGCCAGGCCGCGGATCATCTCGTCGAAGGCGCCCAGCCGGTTGGCGTTGATCGTGAACACCAGCGACTGGCCGACCGCGCCGTCGGTCGTGTGCACCTCGACCAACACGCAGCCGACCGAGTGGATGGCGTGGATGGCGGTGCCGATCGGCGCCCGCAGCGGCACCTCGACCAGGGTCGTTTCGACGCGCTCGATCAGCATCGGGGCCTATTGCCGATAGCTCGGATCGCTCTGATCGAGCAGTCGCAGCAGCGCAGGCCATTCGTAGAGGCCGAGCGGGAAATGGTCGTATTGACGCTTCGACAGCTCCCAGATGTCGGTCGGGCCGGGATCGACCTCGAGCCCGCTGCCGTACGCCTGGAGCAGGGCGCGGCAGCCACGGATCAGGTAGTGCATCACCATGAACGCCTCGCCGGCGGTCTCGCCGACCGTGAGGAAGCCGTGGTTGCGCATGATCAGGGCGCGGTTGCCGTCCATGTTCTTGGCGAGCCGTTCGCGCTCTTCCAACGTGAGCGACAGGCCTTCCCAATCGTGGTAGCCGATCTCGCCGTACAGCATCGACGTGTCCTGCACGATGTGTTCGAAGCCGTGTCTGAGCGCCGTCACAGCGAGCGCGTCGGGCACGTGGGCGTGGAACACGACCTTCCACTTCGGGAAGTCGTTGTGGATCGCCGAGTGGATCACGAACCCGGCGGTGTTGACGTCGGCCGGCCCCTCGAGCACGTTGCCGTCGCTGTCGACCTTGATCAGGTTGGAGGCGGTGACCTCGTTGTAGAGCAGCCCGAACTTGTTGAGGAAGAAGCTGTGGTCGGAACCGGGCACCCGCATGCTGATGTGGTTCCACACGAGGTCGTCGTACCCGAAGTGGGCCGCCAGGCGGTACATCGCGGCGAGGTCGACGCGCGCCTCCCACTCGTCGCCGGTGAAACTGCCGGCATTGCTGGCGCGGAAATCCTCCGCCGTGACTTCTCGATTGCCGGTCGTCGGTTCGCTCATGATGGGTTCGCTCCCTCGCTCTGGGACTGCTGGACCTCGTGGAGCACGAGGCTGTTGACGTTTTCGATCGCCCGCATCGCCATCAGATGCGGTGCGTGTGCACCGAACTCGGATTCGGCTCGTGCATAGAAGTCGGTGACGTCGGCGGTGAACGCCAGCTTGGCATCGACGTCTGCTGCCAGCTCCATCGCCAGGCGGAGGTCTTTGGCGGCCAGCGTCAGATCGAACGTGTCGTCGTAGCCGCCGTCGAGGATCTCCGGGCCGTAGCGATCGGCAACGTAGCTGCGGCCGGTGCTGTGGCGGATGATGTCGAGCATCTTGTCAGGGGCGACGCCGCCCTTCACGCCGAGCATCAGGGCCTCGGTCAGACAGACCGAGTTGAGGTAGCACAACATCACCTGAGCGATCTTGGCGACGTACCCGGCGCCGTGCGGGCCGAGCAGGTCGTGTCGGCTGCCGATCGCCTCGAACACCGGCAGGCAGTGGGCATACGTCGCAGTGTCGCCGCCGACGAGCACGCTCAACGTGCCGGCCTCGGCGCCTTCGACACCGCCGCTGACGGGGGCGTCGAGCACGCTCACGCCATGAGTCCCGGCGAGCGCGGCGACCTGCTTGGCGCACGTGAGGTCATTGGTGCTCAGGTCGACCCAGGTCGCGCCCGGTGTCATCGCCGGAACGATCTGCTGTGCGACGGCGAGCACCTGCTTCGGACCGGGCAGCGACGTCAGCACGACGTCCGCCCCTGACGCGGCTGTCGCCGCGTCAGGGGCGGCGGTGGCGCCGGCCGCCACGACCGAGGCGACCTTGGCGTCGTCGAGGTCGGTGACGATCGTGTCGAACCCGGCGGCGACGATGTTGCGGGCCATCGGGCCGCCCATGTTGCCGAGCCCGATGAAGGCGACCCGCATCAGTCGACCAGTCCGTCGACGAGCACCAGGTCGCGTCGGTGGTGCTGGTCGGTGGTGCGGCCGTAGAGCGTCGTCGAATGGAACGAACGGTTCATGCGATACGGGTCGTGCACGTACGACGGCAGCCCGATGTAGCGCGGCTGTACCCCCTCGACCGGGGTGACGCGGTGCAGCGAGTAGCGGCCGGCGAACAGCTGCAGGTCGCCAGGCACCAGATCGAGCTGGCGGACGCCGTCGCGGCCGCCGGCGAGGATGTGGGCGACGTGCTCGTAGTTCTCGACCTCGGGCCGCCGGATGTTCGGCACGTACTCGAAGATGCCGCCGCGTTCGGCTTTCTGGGCGAGGATGCTGACCGTGAACTCGTTGCCGTCGAAGTGCCACGGCAACCACTGGCCCGGATCGGTGACGCCGTACGGGTTACGTGCCAACGGGTCGGCCCACCGGTAGATCGGTTTCGACCTGCCGAGGCACTCCCAGATGAAATGCAGCAGCACGTCCGAGTCGTACAGTTGCCGCAGCGCCGACTGGCTCAGCAGCAGATCGGCGCTGATGAAGCCGGTCTCACGGTGCTGGAACGTGCGTCGCGGGTGTCCGTCCGGGTACGACTCGTCGTCGGGTGAGAAGTACGGGTTGTGGTCCTGCACCGACCAGTAGGTCTGGGCGTGCAGGCCGGTCGCCTCGGCCCGCATCCGGTCGACGGCGTCGGGCCGCACGAACCCGGAGAGGCGGCAGCAGCCGTCGGCCTCCATCTGGATGCGCGCCTCGGCGACGAGTTCGGCCCGGGTCGCGCTGGTCAGCTCGTGGATCGGGTAGGCGTCGAGGTCGATCAGTTCGTCGAGGTCGATCTCGAAGGCCGCAAACGCTGACGGCATGGTTCCCCCTGCGTGATGTTCGCCAGCCCGAGATGGTCCTGGACGTTCGTTCAGCAGAAGATATTCCGTGACTGGACGTTTGTCCAGTCATCGGCTAGACCGGTGCCCGCATGGACTTGACGGACACCCAAGAGCAGATTCTCGACGCCGCCATGTCATGCATCGGACGCGACGGGATCGACGGCGCCAGCATGCGCAACGTCGCCCGCGAGGCAGACGTCTCGCTCGGGCTGTTGAGCTACCACTTCGACGACAAGCGCTCGCTGATCGTGGCGGCTTTCGAGCTCTCGACCTCGCGCTTGTTCGATGCGTCGGTGAGTTCTCTGGTCGACGTCGAGGGGGCCGACGATCGGGTGCGGGCCTACGTGCGAGGGGCGTTCCACGGCGAGTTCCTCGATCCGCAGTACCTCGCCCTGAGGCTGGCGCTGTGGGCGATCTCGCGCACCGATCCCGAGATCGAGGCGGTCGAACGCAGCTTGTACGAGCGTTACGCAGAACAGATGGCCGAGCTGATCGCAGCCGCCCGACCCGACCTGCCGGTCCGCGAGGCGCGCCACCGCGCGACCGATGTCATCGTCACCCAGAACGGCCTCTGGCTCAACTGGGCCCGCCACGGCGATCGCGACGATCTCGAACGTGGTCTGGCCCGCTGCGACGAGATCGCGCTCGGACCCACGACACGCTGAACGTCAGTCACCGACCCGCTCGGCGAGCGGCACCGTGCCCGTGACGGTGGTGCCGCGGCCGGGGGTGGAGCAGATGAAGACTGTTCCGCCGACGGTGTCGAGGCGGTCATTGATGCCGTTGAGTCCGGCGCCTTTGGTGACGGTGGCGGCGTCGAAACCGTTGCCGTCGTCGGTGACCTCGAAGGCGAGGTCACCGTTGGTGGCGGTGAGCGTGACGGTGGCCGAGCCGGCATCGGCGTACTTGGCGCTGTTCTGAAGGGCCTCGAGCACGGAAAAGTAGACGGCGGCTTCGACCTCACGGGAGTACCTGGCGATGCCCTCGTCACGGACCGACACGGGGATCGCTGCGGTGCGGGCTTGTTGTCCGATCGCCACGGCGAGTCCCTCGGCTTCGAGCAGCGGTGGGTAGATCCCACCGGCGAACTCGCGGACGGCCTTGATCGCATCGCCGGCTTGCTGTTCGAGTTGGGCGAGCAGACCGGCGGTCTTGGTGGCGCCGAGTTGTTCGGCGCGTTTGCGGGTCGGGCCCAACTTCACCTTCAATGCCACCAGTTGCTGCTGTGGGCCGCTGTCGAGCGTGTTCTCCAACTCCCGACGGGCCGCGTCGGCGGCTGCCAACACACGCTCGCGCGATGCTTCGAGCTCGGCGACCTGGCGTCGGAGTTCGCTCGTGAGACGGGCGTTGCGCAACGCCAGTCCGAGCCCGGACGCGAGATCGGCGAGGAGCCGCTCCTCGGCAGGGGTGACCGTCTCGCCCTGCTCCTTGGCCAGCGACAATCCGCCGAGCAGCTCGCCGTCGTGGAACACCGGCAACGAACGGTCCGCTTCGGGATCGACGAAGTTGTCCGAGCCGGCGAGGTGACGGGCCGTCGTGTTCGACGGCCATGACGACACCGAACGGAACCCGTCACCGGACCTGATCCACAACGAGGCGGAGGTCGCACCGGTGCCGTCGACGACGAGCTGCGGGACCCGCTCCATCAGTTCGTCGTCGGAGAGTTCGGACGAGCGGTGCGAGAATCGCACCAGCGTCTCGTGAGGTGTTGCGCGTTCGCCGTACACCAACCGGTTGGCCCAGTTCGCCACCCTCCGGCGGACCGGCTGGAATGCCAGCGCCACGAGCACCGTCGCCACGATCGACAAACCGAACCCGGCGTCGCCGCCGACCAACCGACCGAGCCCGACGACGATGGCGATGTACACCCCACCGATGAACACGGCCAGGCTGCCGTACGTCACCGACCGGCTGATGATCCGATCGATCTCGTACAACCGGTACCGCATGATCGCCACGCCGACGGCCAGTGGAATCAGCACGATGGCAATGGCGTCGATCAGGAGGAAGGCTCGGTCCTCGGTGCCGAGCGGGGCGATGGAGACATTGCCGAGCAGGATCGTGATGTTGAGGGTGACCCCGACGGCGATCCAGCCGGCCTGTCGACGCTCGATCGGGTCACCGTGACGCTTCGTGATGACGAGCCTCGCCGCCGCGACGTAGACGAAGAAGAAGATCAGGAGGGTTCCGAGACCGACGACGTCGTACACGACCTGCGCGACCGAGTCGTCGACGAAGGGGTGTGGATAGGCCTTGGTCTCCGGGAGCGCCTGAGGTGTCCCGAAGAACGCGGCGACGGTCAAGGCCGCCGCCGCCATGCCGCTCCACCGGACGAGTGTCCGGTCCAGCGGCGTGCTCGTCCGGCCGTCCGGGAACGACAACCAGATGACGGCGATGAGCCAGGTGCTGGGCACGCTGGGCAGCAAGGAGAAGAGCGTCACCCACGCAGCGGCGTCGATGCGCCCGGCCTCGTCGAGCGCCTCGGCCGTGACGAGGCCGGCACTCAACATGCTCCAGATCGATCCGTACGCGACGAGCGCCAGGCCGATGAGGTTGCCGGGCCGACGGACGACGATCAGACCGCCGACCGCGACGTATGCGCCGAAGGCGGTGAGCGTCGCGATCTCGTAGCTGCGGAGCTGCACCAGGACGACGATGACGCCGGCGACGTACAGCACGACGCCGGCGACGAGCAGGCGCATCGGCCAGGGGCGGACACCGTCGACGTTCATACCGGAGCCATCCCGAGGCCGATACCGGGGAGCGATGTCGTGATGACGCATCGTCGGTCCGCGTGCTCCTCGACGAGCAGCGTGCCGCCGGCGGCGTCGATGCGGTCGGCAACCGCCGTCAGGTCCACCCCGTCGGCACCGTCGGTGACGTCGATCCGGATGACCAGATCGCCGTTCCGGCTGACGAGACCGACATGAGCGCCGCTCGCTCCCACCATTCGAGTCCGCTCCACGATGTCGAGCACACAGAAGTACGTGGTCTGCTCGATCGGGCGCGGGTAGCGGGAGAGACCCGACACCTCGATGACGAGCGGCATCGACGATGTCCGCTCGACGGCACGGAGTGCGGACTCCAGCCCCTCGGATTCGAGCAGGGGCGGGTAGATGCCGTGGGCGACCGCCCGCAGCGCGTCGACCGCGTTCTGCGTCTCCTCGGCCAGGGCGATCACGCGGATGGCGATCTCATCGGCGCCCTCACGCTCCGCGATCGTCTTCGCGATACCGAGCTTCACCTTCAACGCCACCACCTGCTGTTGGGCACCGTCGTGGAGATCGCGCTCGAGCCGATGGCGTTCAGAATCCTGGGCGGCGATCAGCCGTTGCCGTGACGCTCTCACCTCGCGCGCCCGTTGCTCGAGTTCGCGGTTGAGGCTGATGTTGCGCAGCAGCAGACCGGCACCGGCGGCGACGTCGGTGAGGAGTTCTCGGTCGGCCGGTGTGATCTGGTCGTTGCGGGGTTTCGTGATGCTGAGCGCCCCGATCTGCTCGTCCCGATGGTGCACCGGCTTCGATTCGGTGAACTCGTCGTCGACCAGACCGTGGATCGGCACCGGCTCGATCTCCTCCGACCGATCCGCGTGGAAGGTGCCGGCAGGGTGGAGCAGGTCGCCGCGGCGGAGCCAGACGACGGCGCGTTCGGCGCCGGTTCCCTGGGCGAGGAGTCGGGCAAGGTCGTCGGTGCCGTTGCCGGCGGTGGTGTCGGCCAAGTTGGAGGTGACGTGTGACAGCACTTCGTAGGGGCTGGCACGGTCGCCGTACACGAGTCGGTTGGCCCAAGCCTGCAAGCGCGAGCGAATCGGCTCGAACACCACCGCCACCAGCGCCGCCGCCACGATCGGGAGGACGAGTCCCGGGCCGCCGTCGTCGGACCGTCCGATCACCAGCAGCGGCGCGATCACGACGGCCGCGTAGAGCGCCGCAATCACAGCCGCCAAGCCCAGGTAGGTGACCGACTTCGAGATGATCGAATCGATCTCGTACAACCGGTACTTGGTGATCGCCACCCAGAACGAGCCGATCAGCAGTGCGAGTGGGACGAGATAGGTCAGGTTTTCCACGGTCGACCCATCCGAACCGTCGAATCTGAACCGTAGGACCAAGCTGATGACCACCAGCGTGCCGCCGAGCGCGATCCACCGGATCTGACGGTGGATCACCACGTCGCCGTTCCGGTATCGCACCACCAGCGCCGCCACCCCGAACACGGCGCCGAACACGGCGAGGTTGATCACGATCTCGACGATGGTCCCGAACGTTCCGGATGGCTGCGGCGCGGGCTCCGTGCTCCAGCGATTGTTGAGCGCGATGGTCCCGACGAATGACAGCGCCAGTGTCGTCACCTGATACCACCCCACCCAACGCCATCTCGGTGAGTTCAACCGGCCGTCGGGGAACAACAGCAGCCCCAGCGTGAGCGGGAGGAACAGACAGGGCAGCCAGCCTGCGGCCATCGTTCCGACGGCGATCGCAGCCGGCCACGGAAGCTCCGCCGGGATCAGCGCACCGTCGGGCCCCCGGTTGTCGAGGACCGCAGCCGGAGCCGAAAACACGAGGACCGCGGCGCATGCCGAGTACAGTGCACCGAAGAACGCGGCCCACGTGTACGCCCAGACCGATCCATTCCGGGGCTGCCTCGGGAGAACCGTCCACGCCAATGCTCCGAACCCTGCCCCGACGAGGGCGTTGACGGGAGCGAGCACCTCCCACGCGATCTCCCATCGGCCGGCCGCGACGGTCACGACCAGGCCACCGATGGCAACGATGACCGACGAGCCCGCCAGGCCCCTGCCGAAGCGGATCCGTTGTCCGTCGGTCAGGTTCATCGCTGCCTCGGTGGGAATCGGTAGGCGCCGACGGCGGTGTCGCGGCCCTTGACCATCGCCGGTTCGAGCTTGTCGGCCGCGGGCATCCGTTCGAGCGCCGCCCACGTCGGCTCGCTGACCACCGTCTCGCCGGGTTCGGCCCACTGCTGGAGTCGTTGGGTCAGGTTGACGGTGTCACCGACCACGGTGTACTCGAGCCGTTCCTCCGACCCCAGCAGTGCAGCGGCGACCAACCCGGTCGAGAGCCCGATGCCCAGATCGAAGACCGGTTGACCGCTCTGCTCCCACTCCTCGTTCAACTCGCGCTGGGCAGCCTGCATCGCGATGGCGGCTGCCACGGCTCGGTCGGCATGATCGTTGCTGGCGACCGGCGCGCCGAACACCGCCATGACGGCGTCGCCGACGAACTGCATCACCGTGCCCGTCTCGCCGAGGATCGCCCGGTTCATGGCGGCGCGGTGGGCGTGCAGTTGCCCGGCCAGCACACTGGGGTCGGCGTGCTCGGCGATCGTCGTGTAGCCCCGGATGTCGGACATCAGCACCGTCACGGTCAGCTCCTCGGTCTCGCCCGGCTGGCGGCCGCCTTCGAGGATCTGTGCCGCGACGCCGCCCGGCAGCAACCTGCTGAGCGCCTCGCCCTGCTCCTTGCGGTCGACGATCGCCCGCTGCAGCATCTTCAACCGGTCGAGGCTGTCACCCCGGCCGGCCGCCAGTCCCTCGGCCAACTTGGCGAACAGCGCCTCGATCGCGGCATTCACGTCGGCCGGCGTGGTCTTCATCTGGACTGCGATCGACTTCACCGTCCTGCCCTGCGCCACGCTCTGCAGGAGATCTTCTTCGGCGGGCAACAGCGACGAGTCGGATCGGACCGGCGTGGTGAGCGCCTCGACGATCTTCGGATCGAGCATCGAGCCGCCGGCCGCCACCTCGCGCACGGCTCGCACCAGCTGATTGCCCTCGCCGACGCGGTCCTTGAGGAGATAGGCGTAGCCGGCCGCACCCTCCGACAGCAGCGACACCGCATAGTCGGGATCGTCGAACTGCGACAGGATCACCACACCGGTGCCCGGGTGACGCTTGCGCACCTCCTTGGCCGCGTCGATGCCCTCCCGGGAGAAGTTCGGTGGCATCCGGATGTCGGTGACGATCACCTGGGGCTGCATCGCCTCGGCGCCCGCCACGAGCTCGTCGTAGTCCGCGCCCTGGCCGACCACCTCGATGTCGTCCTCCAGCTCGAGCAACGCCTTGACCCCCTCGCGCACGATGAGGTTGTCATCGGCGAGAAACACGGTGATGGCCATCGGTGCCCCCTAGGCGGACGGGTGGTGGACGAGCGTAGATACCTGCACTGTGCCCTGGACTGCGGAGCGACCGCCAGCGTGCGGGCGCGCCTCGCGGGGTGGGGTTGGCACGTAGGGATCAACGGGCCGTCACGCTGTCGGCAGTTCTGGCCGAGGCGCATGCTCGAACGAGCTCATCCGGGGACTCAGATCGTCCCATCGGGCCGAAAGCCACCCACACCAGGAGGAACACATGACCACCGACACCGTACCCATCGATACCGGCACGATCCCGACCAGCGCCAGCTTCAACCGCATCGCTGCCGTCTCGGGCATCGTGTTCCTCGTTTGCGTCCTGCTCAGCATGGTGCTCGTCGGCTCGATGCCGACCGCCAGCGACGATGCGGCGAAGCTGACCGAGTACTTCGCCGACAACGCGGGCGCACACAAGGCCGGGCTGCTGGTGATCGGCTTCGGTATCTTCCCGGCATGCCTGTTCATCGCGGGGCTGATCGGGAACCCCCGGCGCTCTGACCGAGCGCACGGCGAGCAGTGGGCAATGGCAGTCGCCGCCTTCTTCATCGTGGGGATCGCCATGCTCGGTGTCGGCGTGATGATCGATGCCGGGCTGATGCTCAGCAAGGACGCCGGTCTGAGCGACAGCGTGTTGCTGGCGATGTGGGACATCAGCATGGCGAGCACCGGGTTGATGACGCTCGCGTTCGGTGGTGCCGCCCTCAGCGTCGGGGTCCCAGTGATCATGCACGGGACGCGGCCGGCTTGGTACGGATGGTTGGGCGTCGTGATCGGCGTGTTCGGCGTGCTCGGGTTGGCCGGCACGGTCTCCGACTCGGATGCGGCCGTGGCGTCGGGACTGCCCATGTTCCCGCTGTTCGCCATCTGGCTGATCGCGGCCAGCGTGTTGATGTGGAAGGACGCCTGAGCAGACGGCAACGAGCAGTTGGGAGTTGTGTCGAACACCACTCCCAACTGCTCGTTCATGAGGTTTGCCGAATGGCGTACACCACGACATCGATCCCCGGCCTCACGGGACGAGTCGCCGTGGTCACCGGAGCCAACGGGGGACTCGGCCTGGAAACCGCCAAGGCGCTCGCCGGTGCCGGCGCGCTTGTCGTGATGGCGGCCCGCAATCAGACCAAGGCGGCCGACGCTGCGGTGACGATTCGTGGTACGCACCACGAAGCGCGGCTCGAGATCGTCGAGCTCGATCTCGGGTCGCTCGCGAGCGTCCGATCGGCGGCCGACACGATCCTCGCCGCACACCACCGGATCGACATCCTCGTCAACAACGCCGGGCTGATGGCGATGCCCGAACGGGCGACCGCGGACGGGTTCGAGATGCAGCTCGGCGTCAACCACCTCGGTCACTGGGCGCTCACCGCCCATCTGATGCCGGCATTGCTCGCCGCCGATACGGCACGCGTCGTGTCGGTCACCAGCACGGCCCACCACATGGGCAAGGCGATCGATCCCGCCAACCCGCACCTGCACGGCAGATACTCGCCATGGGGTGCGTACGGCCAGTCGAAGCTGGCCAACTATCACTTCGCGCTGGGTCTGCAGCAAGAGTTCGAGCGGGCCGGCGTGCCCGCGATCAGCCTCCTCGCCCACCCGGGGCTTTCGAACACCGACCTGCAGTCGACCACCGTCGAAGCAGGTGGTGGTGGCTTACTCGGCACGATCTCCCACAGACTGGTCAATCTCACCGGGATGACGCCGGCGAAGGGAGCGCTCCCACAAATCCGGGCGGCCACGGATCCGACGGCAAAGGGTGGCGAGTTCTACGCACCCCGGTTCGTCAACAACGGCGCAGCCGTTCGCAGACCGTTCATCCGACCAGGTCGCGACCGGGCGATCGCGACGCTGTGGCAAGTGTCCGAGGCCGAGACCGGGGTCGCACTGGTGGTGCCGAGGGCCTGATCCGTGGTGCCCGTCCGGCGCATGGCAGAGCGGGCGACCGGGCGGGCCGCCGTCCCGAGACCTCTCGGTCGGTCGGGCAGATCGGTCCCACGACTAACGTCGCTGTATGGGCCAGGTCTACGACTCCGCCGAACGGTTCGAGGCGCTCTTCACGAAGATGTTCGAGGAGATCGCCACCGATGACGGAATGGACACGCTGGTCGCGGAGCAGATGGTGATCCGGTTTCGTCTGCGCGAGCCCGATATCGAGCTGTGGGTCGACGGCCGGTCGAAGCCGGTGACGGCGTTGTTCGGGCCACAAGATCTCGACGCGTCGCTCACGGCCGATCTGACCACGAATTCGATGCACGAGCTGTTGCTGGGCACGCTGCCGCTCGGCAGGGCCATGCTGTTCCGCAAGCTCAAGGTGCAGGGCGCGAAGTCCAAGGCGATGAAACTCGAGAGCCTGCTCCACGCAATGCAGGCCGTCTACCCGGACCTCGCCGCCGAAATGCTCGCCGGATGATCATCCATCCGTCGTTCAGGACGTCGTGAGTGGTGGTGGTGTCCAGGTACCGTCGAGGACCTCGGGCCGCGGATCGTAGAGCCGCATCGTCACACCGAGGGGCCCGTTGGGGGCCGGGAGCCAGTTGGCGCTTCGAGCGTCGCCGGGGTCGGTGTGTTGGAGGTACAGGTCGAGCGATCCGTCGTCGTTGTAGACGAGCGGGTCGCGGTCGCCGAGGGCGTAGCGGTCGAGGTCGTTGGGCACGGTGAAGCCGTCACCGTCGTACATCGTGACGGACCAGAACGCTCCGACCGGGGGCAGCGCTCCGGCGTCGAAGTGGAGGACGTAGTCGACCTCGCCGACGGGGACGTTGCCGGCTGCATCGTGGAACAGGACCGGGTAGACGGCGTCTTCCACGAGGTTGGCGCCGAGGCCGACCTTGGCGATGATGGCTCGTCGCCAGTAGTCGGTGCCGTAGACCCCCATCGAGAAGGTCGGCTGGCTCCATCCATCGACGACCGGATGCATACTCGAGAGTCGCTCCATCCTCGCCTTCGCCGACATGGCACCGGTCTCGATCGCGTCGCGAGTTTCGGCATCGAGCGCGTCGACGTCGAACGGTCGGCCGGCGACGAGGCCCAGTCGGCGCATGCGTGCCACGAGTGGCTGGTCGACGAGGTGGGGTGCGTGCTGCCGCATGAGTTCGGCGGCCTGTCGGAGGAATTCGACGCCGGACAGCGACAGGACCTGGTCGACCGGTGCGGTCGTCATGTCGATCGAGGCGTCCGGCACCGAAGTCGGCACCGCCGGCGCAGCCGGCCAGACCGACAGGGGTGTGGCGACGAAGCCGGCCTGCACCTCGTGCACGGCCTCGTAGTCAGCGGGGCCGTTGGTCTGGGTTCGACCGATCACCCACCCGACCGATGTCGGCGCGTCGATCCGCTCCATCCCGTCGGGCAGCGTGCCCGACCAGCCAGGGCCGACGAGGGCGTACTGGTCGGCCTTGGTTCCGGTGGTGCGTCGACCGACGAGCGCGAACACGTCCGTCCACATGTCCATGAACGGCAACATGTAGTAGCGGCCGGCGGTATCGGGCACCGAGATCACGATCGGTTCGTCACGGAGGTCGAACCACAGGACCGAGTACAAGGTGTCGAAGTTCGGGCGGACGACCTCCTTGAAGTCACCAGGTGGGAATGCCCGCATGTGGGTGAACAAGTTCATCGGCCCGAACCCTGGCTTGAGGCCGGCCGGGACGTTGGTGGTGATCCGTCTCGTCACCTCCATCAATACGATCGGGAAGCCGAACAGGTATGCGTCTTCCGCGATCCGGGCGAGTTCGTCGTAACCGGTGTCGTGTTGGTTTGGCACGTCGATCTTCTTTCGATTGAGGGTCAGGTCAGGATCTGGATTGCGTCGCCGAGCAGGCTGGTTCCGAACACGAGGATCAGGACCGCCATGACCGCGGTGTTGTTGCCGATCAGCCAGGCCTTGGCGTGATCGAGTGTCGGGTCGAGCCGTTTCCCGGCGATCAGGTACGAGATCACGGGAACGGTAACGGTGATCGCCGCGATCGCGGTGAACACGACGACGGCACCGACGGTCTCACCGCTCGACAGTGGGAGTGCTCCGATCGAGGCGCCGGCGGCGATCGCAAGCAGCAGGTTCTTGGGGTTCAGTGCCGACAGTACGAACCCGAGCCCGAACGACGCTCCAGGCTTGAGTTCGTCGATCTTTGCCATCCAACCCGGCACCGGCACTTCGTCGTCGGGGCCGGGTCGCGCCCGCCATTGCCGCACGCCGATCGCCAGGAGCAGCACACCGAGAACGAGTTTGATCCATCCGGTGGTGTCGCTCGGTTCCGAGTCGTCGGCCTCCAGGCCCGGAATCAGGACGACGACCGTCGTGACGAGGGCGATCCCGGTGACCCACGCGGCCATGAACGCGACGCTGTTGACACGGGCCCGGCCACTGAACAGCATCAGGATCACCGCCGCGATCGGGATCGGACTGACCGCGATCCCCACCGCGTACCCGAGTGTGGCGCCAATTGCGTCACCCATCACCGACCTCCGATCTCGATCCGGACGTCGCGGTCGACGGGGACCACCAAGTGATCGGCTCGGACCGGAAGGGCCGGAGACACGCCATGATGACAGTGTGTCACAGGCCGATCGGTGCCGATCAGAGCCGTTCGTCTCGGATCGCAATGATCGGAGCTGGTACCGGCGTGTCGGTCGAGCAGTCGCTCGAGTCCTCCGACCCTGGACTCCGGGTGACTCCAAGGGCGTACCATTCGGGAGTGGCCGTCGACACGCGTCAATCCGGAGCTGAGACGCGTCGTCAAGTCATCGAGGCCACCGCGGGGTTGCTCGAGGAGCGGGGCCCGGCGGGGCTCAATGTGAGTGCGATCATGGAGCGTGCCGGGATCTCGCGGACGGCGTTCTATCGCCAGTTCGATGACGTGTACGGTGCCATCAAGACGCTGCTCGACGGCATCGCCGGCGAGCTCGCCGAGAACGCTGGTGCATGGTTCAACGAGGAGAACGCGGTCGGGAGTCGCGACCTCATCTACGGCAATGCGTTGCGTTCCGGTCGCACCATCAAGCCACGCATCGGGCTGATTGCGGCGATCGTCGACGCGACTGCCCTCGACGCATCACTGCGTGCGTTGTGGCGGGAGACCGTGCTGGAGCCCCGCATCGAATCCGCCGCACACGCGATTCGCCGTGATCAGGTCGCCGGCCAAGTTCCCGTGAGCATCGATCCCGATGCGACGGCGCTTGCGCTCACCCTGATGGGCGAGCAGGTCGCGCTCGAGGTGCTCGGACGACGAGACGGCACACCCGAGGAGTTCGCCACGATCGTGTCGCCCATCTGGGAAGCGGTGCTCTTCGGCCACGCCGGTCACGACTGACCGGACGCAGAGGCCGAGCGCCCCGGTCACCGCGGACGCGCAGTCGAATGCTCCGGCGGTCTCGACCCGAGCGAACGTCGAAGGGTGAGAGCGCGTTTCACCCCCAGTACGACATCCGCCCGGTTCGTGTCCTCGCCTTAGGCTCACCAGACCGAATGACGAGGGAGAACCGACCTGTGCCGTTTTCACGCCCCGAGGTTTCGATCAGGGGTCTGACGTGACGTCCACGCCCGAGATCGAGCTGACCCTGCGACTCGGCCGGTTGGCGTACGAATACGGGCTGCCGGGCTACGAACTAAACGGCCTGATGAACGACGTCGGGAGTGCGATGGGCCTGACCGGCAGCGTGATCGCGACGCCGACCTACCTGGACTACACCGTCGACGCGCGGAGCGGCACCGGCCAGCACCGGATGATGGTCACGCTGGGCGACGTTTCCTACGATCTCGGAAAGCTGTCTCAGACGATGCGATTGGCAGACCAGATGCGCACGGGTTCGGTTCCCGTCGACGATGCCAACGAACGGCTCGACGAAATCGAAGCCCTTCGTCCGTACTACAACGCACCTGCCGTGGGCGTGGCCTACGCCGCGTGCGGAGCGGGATTTGCCGTGATCTTGTCTGCGGCGTGGCAGGACGTCGGATTGGCAGCGGCCCTCAGCATCGTCGTCTTCTTGTTGGTCCGAGCATCGACCGGCCATGAGTGGTTGGGCAGTCGGATCTATGTGGTGGCATCGTTCGTTGCCTCGGTGCTGGCCAGCGTCGTCGGGCTGATCATCGGGAGTGCCAACTCATACATCGTCGGATTGTGCGCCTTCGTGGTCCTGATCCCTGGGCTCGGTCTGACTCTGGGTGTCTACGAACTCGCCATCGGCCACACGCTGCTCGGATGGAACCGGTTCATCAGCTCCGGCATGGTCACCATCGGCCTGTTCGCCGGAGCGTCCACCGGGGCGATGGCAGTTCGGGCGATGTTCGGCACCGCCGCCATTCCCGTTTCGGCGCGGCCGCCGGCGCTCGTGCAGTGGCTGTTCCTCGTCCTGTTGATGGTCGGTCTGGTCGTCGTGTTCCAGGTCTCGCCCAGGCAAGCGCCATGGGCCATCACCGCCGGGCTGCTTGCGTACGGCGGTCTCGAACTCGGCGGTCGAGCAGGTGTCTGGCAGGGCCCGTTTCTCGGAGCGCTCGTCCTCGGTCTGTTCGCCGGACTGTTCGTTCGTCTTCGAGCCCGCGCGAGCCCGCTCATCGTGGTGCTCCCGGGCATCTTGATCCTGGTTCCCGGTGTTGCTGCCTATGCGTCGTTGCGCGCACTCGACGCTGGTCCCACAATAGGCGCGACGGGTTCGGTCGAAGGGGTGGTCTTTCAGATCTTTGCCATCCTCGCCGGTCTCTACGTCGCCGGCTCGGTGTTGGCCCTGCCGGGGATCAAGCTCGAGCCTCCAGTACCGGACGCAAACGAAGCGAAGGAGTCCTGATGAACACCGCTGCGGGTTCGCCCTCCGACGGCACCGACGACGGTACCGCGCCACCCGACGGAGGTGGGACCCAGCCGTCGATGGCCGCGTCGCTCTTCGTGATCGGTTCGATGGTCCTGTTGATCGTCGTCTCGGTCGTGATGTTCGGCAGCGAGGTGGCCGACGGGCCGCTCCAGGTGAGCATGACGTTGGCAACGCTGATCTCGATCGCTGTCGCGGCGCGCTACGGGCACACGGGTGCCGTCATCAGCAAGGCCATCGACAACGGGATCAACGGTGTGGTGGGAACACTCTTCGTCATCCTGGCGATCGGTTCGCTGATCGGAACCCTGTACTTGTGCGGTGCGGTCGCCTCGGTCGTCTACTACGGCGTCGACTTGCTGACGGCGGACTACTTCTACGTCACCGTGTTCCTGCTCGCCAGCGCGCTGAGCTACATGTTGGGGAGTTCGCTGACCACGGTTGGTGCGCTCGGCGTGTCGATGGTCGGGCTGGCATCGGTGCTCGGCGTCGATCCGGCGATCGCCGCCGGGGCTGTCGTGTCGGGTGCGATCCTCGGTAACAAGGTTGCAAAGATCTCCGACACCGCGAACTTGACCGTCGCCACTGTGGGCGGCGAGACGATCGCGACACACTCCAAGGCCGTGACGCGCACGATGATCCCGGCGGCGATCATCACCGCAGCGGTCTTCTTGGTGCTCGGTCTCACCGTCGAATCGCCGCAGGGTGGCGGGGACTTCAGCCAGGTGAAGGACGCGGTGAGTGGGCAGTTCAACGTGTCGCTGCTCGCGTTTCTGCCGATCGTGCTGATCGTGGTCCTCTCGGCGCGTGGCATGTCGGCGTTCCTGTCGCTGGTACTCCCGGCGATCGCTGCCGTGGTCCTTGCAGGCTTCACTCAGCACGACCTCATCGTCTCCTTGGCCGACGACGGAAGGAGCTATTTCGGCAGTGTCATCGAAGTCGGGATCGACACCTTCGCCAACGGGTTCGCCCTCGACAGCGGCAACGACGACCTCGACCGGGTCTTCGCCGGCGGGGGGACCGCGTCGATGCTGACGACGATCTGGCTGGTGCTGGTCGCAGCGGCGTTCGGCGCGATCGTCGACTACGTCGGCATCCTCAATCGGGTCGTGACGCCGGTGATCAACTGGACCAAGAACACCATTTCGCTGATCGGTGTGACGATGGCGTCATCGATCGGGATGAACCTCGTGACCGCCGATCCGTACACGAGCATCGAACTCGTCGGGCGCACGTTCCGCAGCGAGTACCAGCGTCAACGCCTGGAACCCGTCGTGCTGTCGACGTCCATCGCTGACTCCGGCACCACGATGTCGCACATCATCCCGTGGAACATCCACGGTGCGCTGTTCGCAGGCACGCTGGGAATCGCTGCGGTGGAGTGGGCGCCCTACACCGTCTTCGCCTATGTGACCCCGATCGTGTCGTTCGCCATCGCTGCTGCGCTCTCCAAGAAGCGGCGAGTTCCCGCCGACCAGGACATCGACCAGGTCTACGGCCCTGAACCGACGCCCGCCGGGCCAGACCGGACCGCGTGACTGCCTTGGCCGCCGCGACCGGCGGTTGACACATGTCGACACGCCATCGCCGGCCTCGGGAGTGACCGGCTCGGCTTCATCACCGTGAGGCGGCGGTTGTGGCGCTCGCGTCGGGAATCCGAGCCGCACGGGGCTTGTTAGGCTTCGACGATGCCAGCGTCACCGCGTGCGCCGCGCGTGCACCGTCCACACCTCGACGACGAACTCGACCGGGTAGTGGCAGCGCGGTGTGGGGCAGTGACGGGGCCTGCGGGAAGCGGCAAGACCGTCTTGGTGAGAGATTGGGCATCGGGGACCACGGTTGCCGAGGTGGCCTGGCTGACGGTCGACGGCCAT
Organism: uncultured Acidimicrobiaceae bacterium; assembly: GCA_963701575.1. GTDB lineage: Bacteria > Actinomycetota > Acidimicrobiia > Acidimicrobiales > Ilumatobacteraceae > Ilumatobacter. The sequence goes on along the minus strand of CAVPAQ010000018.1, from coordinate 5,786 downwards.
CACCGCGATCCGCATGTCTTGGTCCGTGGTCTCTTCGACGCGGTGCGTCGTGTCGTCCGCGACGTCGTGCCCGAGATGACCGACGATCCCGTCGGTCATCTCGAACGTCTTGCACGAGCGGTCGACGAGCGGGGCCGATGTGTGGTCGTCGTGATCGACGGAGCAGAGGTACTCGACGGGGCAGCGTCGCTCGATGTGATCCGCCAGCTGACCTCGTCCGATCGAAGGTCGTTGCGCGTGGTGATGGTCGGGCGCTGGCTTCCGGACATCGGGTTCGACGAACTGGCACGCCGTGGCGAGCTCGTCTCGATCACCGGCCGAGACCTGCGATTTTCGCAGGACGAGACCGCACAGGTCATTCGTTCGATCTGCGGTGTCGAGGTCGACGCCGACCGGCTCGCTCAGCTCCACGAGCAGATCGACGGCTGGGCGCTCGGAGTCACGCTCGGTGGCCTCGCGTTGCAGGACTTCGGGGACTCTGTGATCGACGCCGATGCCGCGATCGACAGCCATCGCGTCTTCGACGAGTTCTTCCGACGGGAGGTGTTCGCCGCCCAGCCGCCCGATGTCCAGCAGGTGCTCCTCGACACCTGCATTCTCGAGCGGCTCGAGCCGGCGCTGTGCGCCGAGCTGTCGCCACGCGCCGACATCGAGACGGTGCTGCGCGATCTGGATCGACGCAACGTCTTCACCGACTGGGTGGGTGGCCGCCCGCCCGTCTTCCGGTATCACCCGCTGCTGCGGTCCTGGCTGCGCAGCCATCTCGACCGCGTCGATCCGGGACGGGCGGCGCAACTCCTTCATCGCGCTGCCGCGTGGTGTGAATCGAACGGACGCTGCGCGGACGCGATCGGCTACCACCTGGAAGCGGGTGATGTCACGTCGGCGAGCGCGAGCATCGTTGCGTACGGTCCCCGAGCAATCGCTCGAGGCGCCAGCGACGAGCTCGCGGGGTGGATCATGGCCTTGCCTCCTGGCCAGGTCTCCTCCAGTGAACCACTGCTGATCCTGCTCGGTGAGGCTGCAATCCGCTCGGGACGTCCTGAACTCACCACTGCCGCCCGGGCACTGGGTGAAGGACTCCTCTCCCAGAAACCCGACAGCCTGCGGCGGGGTCGGCGCTCGTTCGAGCTGGCCGTCGCCGTTCAACCCTCGCGAGAGCTGATGTTCGCCGGACGGTTGGTCGAAGCGGCGGGCCGCGCACGACAGGCACTTGCCGCCATCGATCTTGACGCACTGTTCGATCACGGCGATGGGTCGGGTTTGGATGATTTCGTGCGAGCCACCGATGTCTCCGCGCTGGCGGCACAGTTCCTGTTCAGTGGCGATTTCGCCGAATGCGCGCGCGTCTCGAGATGGTTGCTCGACATGTGCCGGGCCGATGGCACTGAGTGCATCACGGCGCGGGTCAACTCGCTCGGCAAGCTCGGACTCATCGAGCTCCTCGACCATTCGCGCCCGGCCGCTGCCGCGCTCGCCCACGAGGCCGTATCGCTCTGCCGCTTTCATGGCATCGAGCCCGTCGATGTCGGTTTCGCCGAGCTGGTGCTGCTCATCGCCGATCCGCAATCGGATCGTGCCGACCTCCACCGCAGGGTCCAGCGCCGCGCGAGCCAAACCAAACTGATCATGCACGCCTGCCTCGTCAACCTGTTTCGAGCCTGGTCGTACGTCCAGTCCGGCAACCTCCCCGCCGCCCACGACCTGCTGGCCCAGGCCGAGCACGATCTGGAGTCGCTGCTCGAACCAGGCATGCTCGTCTCGCTCCACAAGCGTGTGCGTTCGATCGTCGACTCGGGTGTCGACGAGCCCGTGCTGAGCGGACGTCCGCTCGAGATCCTCGTATTGCTCGCCACGGGCGCGAGTCGTCGGTCAGTGGCCGAACAGCTGAACCTGTCGATCAACACGGTCAAGACCTATGCCCAACAGTCGTTCCGTGCGCTGGGGGTCAACACGTTGTCCGCAGCGATCGACCGATGCCACGATCTGGGTGTGATGCTCGGGCCTGTGCGATCGAGCATCAGCCCCGAGGGCGCCGGTGCCACCAACGCTCGATCCGGCGCGGAGTCGGCAACACGCGAGTGAGCTCCGGGAGTTCTTCGGCGCTCGCATGGAACGCCGTTGCCCCGAGCAGCACGCCGAGCGAGATCTCGATCACCGTGCTCAACATGCCCACGAAGTCGGATGGCCCCAACGATGAATCGGTGCCGACGATCTCGGTCACCCCGATCAAGCCTGCGGCTCCGGGAACCAGCATCCAGAACGCGGGAAGATACGTCACCAAGTACGGCGGCCCTGCGCGCAGGCGGCTGATCCACAGCGCGGTCGGCGTCATCGCCAGGGCACCGAAGAACGCCGACAACTCGGCATCGAACACCACAGCAGCAATCGACTGCGTGCCGTAGGCGACGACCAAGACGATGAGGATCCATGGCAGTGACGAGCGGCGCGCGCACCGGTGCAGCCACGTTCCGAGCGTGATCAGGACGAGCCCGACCCACGGCGCCCATGCACCCAAGCGTTCGACCGGCCGATCGACGAGTGTGATCTGTGGCGATCCTGTCAACGCTGCGGCAGACACGATGCCGACGGCGAGCATGAGCAGCGCGACGACGCCTTGGACGAGCCGGCTCGCCCCACTCACGATCTGTCCGGTGGCAAGGTCGCGCATGCCACTGGTCAGCGCAGCGCCCGGCAAGAACGTCACCAACGGCGGAATCAACACGCGGAGCGGATTGATCGACTCCACCTCGTCCGCGAAGCCGAACACGATCAGCGAGACGATGAAGGCCGCGATGACGGGGGCTGTCGCGCGGAGACCGGGAACGCGGACGAGTTTGATGAACCCGACGAGCATCCCGAGCAGGAATGCCGCGATCGCGCCACCGATGCTGGGCTGGAGCGCGAGCGAGAACCCAGTCGCCAACAGCCCGAGGCCGATCGATCGGACGATGCCGCCGAAGGGTGCGGGACGTCGGAACACCTCGGCGAGGTCGGCGATTGCTGACGATGCCGCAATCGAACGGTCGTGGGAGTGCTTGACGATGTCGTCCACGTCCTCGATCTGGTCGAGACGCAGATCGCTGTTCGTGAATGACGTGAACTGCACGTTCGTCGCGCCGGCAGTGCCGGTCTGGACCCACAGCGAGGCCGGCAGGACGACCAGCTTCACATCGGGGACGCCACGCGAGGTCGCAACGTCGAGCAGCCGTTCGCGCACGCCAGAAATCGACTCACCAGAGATCGCCAAGGCTTCGCCGATGCGCACGAGGAGGTCGCGTTCGGCATCGAGGTCGATCGGCAGCTCAGCGTCGGGGTGTCTTTGCCCCACCGATCGCCCCCGGAGTGGTCGGGTCGCAGCCGATCACCGCGGCACCGGCTGTGCGCTCGGCGGCACCGTGCCCCACCGTCGGACGAGGTCGTGGGCGTGACGAAGCCGACCCGCCAGCCAGTCGATGCGTTCGTCCGGCGGAAGCGTCCAGTCGACTCCAGGCTGCCGCAGGGTCGACGTAGCGTCGTCGCCGAGCAGGAACTCGCGGAGGAACTCGTTCTGCCAGGCGCCGAGCCGTAACTGCCGAGGCGGGTCGTCGGAAACCCGGACGATCGCACGGAGCTGGGTCTCGGCGAGGCGAGGACCGGCCGAGCGGGTTTCGTAGCCGCCTCGGTATGGGCGGTTGAAGGCGACATCGTTGGGGTCCCACGCATCGAAAGCGACACGGTACGCGTGGGCAATCGTTCGCAGTCGAGCCGGGTCCATGGTCGGCACCTCGATCGCTGATCGAAGCGAGGGCGTGGTGTCGACCGCAATGTCGCCGAGGCCATCGCCCCGGTTCGACAGCGCCACGACGTTCGGCAGCCGATCCTGCGGGGCGCGCTCCACGCAGAGTGCCCCATCAGGACGTGCGGTGTGGTTCATCGTGTCGTGAATCGAGAGCACGTCGAGATGCGTTGCCGAATTCCACTCGACGATCGAGGTGGTGGCGGGGTCGGCTTCGGCGAGCCTGCGCAGCTTGGCATCGATGACGCGTTCGATGAAATCGTCGCGGATTCGCTCGTACCGGTCGATGCCGAGCGCGCCGGCTGTGACCAGTGCGTCGCGGAATCGAGCCCACTCGTCGTCGTTCGACGGCTCGGTGTACACCGGCAGGTAGGCGAACGTGACGGGTCGAATTGCGTCGACTCCGGACAGCGACGGCCGTGCACCCTCTCCGCCTTGCACGAAGACGATCAAAGGCTTCGCGGAGTCCGACGATCAGATCGTCGGGGCGAGCACGATTCGCATCGCGCACTGCGCGCGGATGCGGATCTTCGATGTACAACACCCGCGGATCGATCTGTGCCCAGCGGCGAGCCACCGGGCTCGTGGAGACGTCGGTGAAGTCGTATTGCAGGCGGCGGGTGAAGCGGTGGTCGACGAACGGCGCGAGCTCCTCGGGGAACGCGGCCGAGGCGTGAGGACCGGTGATGACCAGGTCGATATCGGCAAGCGCATCGTCGAGGCCGCGCTCACCCTTTCCGGCGAAGTGCGTGAGGTCGTCCACTCCGAACGACGTCCCGGCAGGAATCCAATCGATCTCTGCGACATCCATGGCTTGATGGTACGAAACTGTCTGCTGGCCTAGCGGCCCAGAGCAAGGGTGAAATCTCCCGTCACCCCCTGTTCGACTTTCGTCGCCCGAATCGATCGCGCAATGATGTCGCAGCACTCAGCGCCGAAAGGTCGATGTCGGCCCTGCTGGAAGCCAGATCCACGAACATGCACCACCACGACTCAACTCCGCATCCCGCCCGCCGACGGATCGCCAGGTCTGTCGCGGGAGTTTTGCTGCTCGGAACCGCTACTGGGGCGTGTGCCGACCAGGACGAACAGTCGCTGTGTCGTTCGTATGCCGAATACGTCGTGCTGGCCGACGAGATCGCCGCGGCCGACCCGACCGCGGCGACCGCGGGCGACGTCACCGAGGCCGCAGAGGTCGTCCTCGGAGAGTTGGCGCAGCTTCGGGCCGTGTCCGACAGCCGCTACCGCGCCCCGATCGACGAGCTCGAAGCGCTCCTCGACGATCTCCAGAACACGCTCAATTCCGTCACTGACGACGCCGACTACGACACGTGGCGGCCGCTCGTTGACGACACGCTCGACGACGTTCGCGTCGCCGATGCCCGGCTCCGCCGGGTCGTGAATCCCGCATGCGCGGCCGTGTTTTCGGGTGGTGACGTGTGATGAGGCTGCACGATGTCGTGACACAACCGAATGAGGAGATCTGATGGACGGACTGTTGATCGCTATCCAGGCCGTGGTGGTCCTGGCAGCCATCGTGATGGGCACGAGATCGAGCGGCGTCGGCCTCGGTATCTGGGGCGGCTTCGGCGTGATGGTGCTCGTCTTCGTGTTCCGGCTCGAGCCCGGCAGTCCGCCGGTCGACGCGATGCTGATCATCATCGCCGTGGTGGTGACCGCCGGCCTGATGCAGGTGTCGGGAGGCATCGACTGGATGGTCTCGGTCGCGGCGAAAGCGATCGAGAACCACCCCAAACAGATCACGCTGATCGCACCGCTGATGGCGTTCCTGTTCTCGGTCGGGGCCGGCACCAGCAACGTCCTCTATCCCCTGATGCCCGTCATCTACGACGTCTCCTACCGCAACAAGATCCGGCCGTCGCGGCCGCTGTCGCTGTCGGTCGTCGCCACCGGTGTCGCGCTGGCGTGCAGCCCGGTGTCGGCTGCGATGGCGGCGATGGTGACGCTGACCGAGGCCGAGCCGTACAACTTCGATCTGATCCAGATC
>CAVPAQ010000017.1:0-98620 GCA_963701575.1 uncultured Acidimicrobiaceae bacterium | reverse complement strand
ATGGCGATGACCGAGAACGAGACCCGAACGATCGATGGCGTGCCGCTCACACCCAAGACCGATCTGTACCTCCCGATGCCCGAGACCTTCGACACCGTCGAAGAGGAGCGCGCCCACCGCAAGGCCAAGCTCGCCGGTGCACTGCGGATTTTCGGCAAGTTCGGTTTCGGCGAGGGCGTGGCCGGTCACATCACCGTTCGCGACCCCGAGTTCCCCGATCTGTTCTGGGTCAACCCGTTCGGTATGAGCTTCCGTCACATCAGGTCGAGCGACCTGATCCTGCTCGACCACAGCGGCAACGTCGTCTACGGCAGCAGCCATGTGAACACGGCCGCGTTCGTGCTGCACTCGGCGATCCACGAGGCACGCCCCGACGTGATCGCCGCCGCTCACTCACACTCGCCGTACGGCAAGTCGTTCAGCTCGCTCGGCATCCCGCTCGCTCCGCTCACCCAGGACGCCTGCATCTTCTACAACGACCACACCCTGATCTCCGAGCACGGCGGCGCCGTGGTCAACGACGTCGAGGCGGGCCGAGATTTCGCCCGTCTGTTCTCAGCGGGCAAGGCGGCCATTCACCAGAACCACGGACTGTTCACGGTCGGCGAGTCGGTCGACGAGGCGGCGTTCTGGTTCGTCACGATGGAGCGCTCGTGCCAGGCCCAGCTGATGGCGATGGCGGCCGGCGACCCGATCCATGTTCGCGACGAATACGCCCAGCACACGTTCGAGACGGCGGGCAGCCACTTCGCCGGTTGGTTGTCCTTCCAGCCGCTCTGGCAAGAGATCACGCGCACCGACCCGGAACTGTTCGACTGACCTCGATGAACGCCCCTCTGCGGCGATCGACTGGTCTGCTGGCGGCGGCGCTGTGTGTGGTCGCGGCATCGTGCGGCGGCGGGAAGGATCGGCCGACCGACGAAGCCTGGCGAGAGATATGGGAGCAGAAGCGTCGCGAGATCCCCAGCGTCGAGGCCTTCCTCGCCGGCGGCACCGAGTTGTGCGATGCGCTGGTCGGAGAACTGCGGGTCAGCCTGCCCGATCTGAAGCCGGCGCCCACCGAAGCGCTCGACGACGCCGTGCAGGCCTGGGTCAACCACGCAGAGACCATCGCGTTCGAGTGTCCACACGACCCCTCGCAGCTCGCCGAGGCCCTCGAGTTGCTCGCGATCTTCGAGGCCGAGATCGACGCCGGGCTCCTCGCTGATCAGCCGGGATGAGCATCTCGGCCGCCGACGACACGATGCTGCGGCGGCCGGCCGACAGGCCGGCTGTACTCAGGGTTGGCGGTGTGGCAGAGTTCGCGACATGACCGCTTTTCGCGTCACGTACGCCACCCTGACCGCCGACGACACCGACCTGCAAGCGTCGTATACCACTGCAGTCGAGCGGGTGCGTTCCCAGCTCGGCGCCTCCCACCCGCTCTGGATCGGTGACGACGAGCGGTTCGGCGACACCTTCACGACCGTGTCGCCGATCGACACCTCGGTCGAGATCGGCCACTTCACCCACGCCGACGGCGAGGACATCGACGATGTCGTCGCGAGGGCCCGCGCCGCCCAGGCGGATTGGGCATTGACGCCGTGGGAGCAACGCTGCAATCTGCTCGACCGTGCCGCCGACCTGATCTCCGCGCGATCCGTGGTCGACGGTGCGGCATTGGCCTGGGAGAACGGCAAGAGCCGGCTCGAGGCGATCGGCGAGGTCGAGGAGGCAGCCGACCTCATCCGCTATTACACGCACGCCATGCGCGAACACCACGGGTTCGCGGTGCCGATGGAACGCTTCAGCGAGGCCGAGGTCACCAGCGACGTCATGCGTCCCTACGGCGTGTGGGCCGTGATCGCCCCGTTCAATTACCCGTCAGCATTGGTTGCGGGCCCATCCGGGGCGGCGCTCGTCGCCGGCAACACGCTGATCATCAAGCCGTCCGAGGTCGGGTCGCTGTCGGGCCACCTCGTCTACCGGGCGCTCGTCGATGCGGGCGTTCCCCGCGGCGTCGTCAACATCGTCACCGGTGGCGGCGACGTCGGCTCGGCGCTGGTGCATCACTCTGGCGTCGACGGCGTCACGTTCACCGGGTCGAGCGCGGTCGGGATGTCGATCATCCGGTCGTTCTCCACATCGCACCCCAAACCCGCCGTGTGCGAGATGGGTGGCAAGAACCCGGTCATCGTCGCCGCCTCGGCCGACCTCGACCTCGCCGTCGAGGGCACCGCCCGCAGCGCATTCGGCTTCGGCGGCCAGAAATGCTCGGCCGCGTCACGCGTGTTCGTCCACGAATCGGTTGCCGAGGAGTTCACGCGGCGGCTCGTCGCCCGCGCCGAGGCGATTCCGATGGCGAGCCCACTCGACCCGGGCGGGTTCCTGTCCCCCGTCGTCAACCAGGCTGCACTCGATCGCTACGAGGCCGCCGTCGCGGACGCACGCCATACCGGCGAGGTGTTGACCGGCGGCGAGCGGCTCACCGAGGGTCGGCTCGCTGCCGGCAACTTCGTGGCACCCACCGTCGTGCGCGTGCCGGACGACTCGACGATCTGGACGACCGAGCTGTTCATGCCCCTGGTCGCAGTCCGGTCGGTGGCCTCGCTCGACGAGGCGCTCGAGCTGTCGAACGCCGTCCCGTTCGGTCTGACGGCCGGCCTGTTCGCAGAGGACCAGGCCGAGATCGATCGATTCCTCGAGCGGATCGAGGCGGGGGTCGTATACGTCAACCGTGCGGCAGGGGCCACGACGGGCGCCTGGCCGGGCGTGCAGCCATTCGGTGGATGGAAGCGCAGCGGCACCGCCGGCAAGGCCGGTGGCGGCCCGTATTACCTGCAGCAGTACATGCGCGAGCAATCGCGCACGGTCGTCGCCCACGACTGAGCAACGATCACGCCAGAACGAGGCGACCCGCCACGAGTCGCAGCACGAGGTCGGCTCGATCGAACGCGACGGCACGGTGCGACACTGCCAACACCGTCATGCCGGCCTCCGCCAGGTTGTGCCACAGACGAAGCTCGGTCTCGACATCGAGCGCGCTCGACAGATCGTCGAGCACGACGAGTTCGGGCTCGTGCACGACCGCTCGCGCGCCGGCAAGTCGCTGACGTTGTCCGCCCGACAACCGCAGGCCGCGCGGGCCGATCATGGTCGCCGCCCCGTCAGGCATCCCGGCGACGTCGGCGTCCATGACCGCCAGGGCGATGGCGCGATCGAGCTGCGGCGCATCGGCATCACCGAAGGCGATGTTGTCGGCGACCGAGTCGGAGATCAGCTGCGGAACCTGGGGCAGAAAGGCGGCGTTAGGAGGTACCAGGAACGCGGCGCGATCCTCGATCAGGACGCCGTTCCAGAACACGTCACCGCTCACCTCGGCCTGCCAGGCGAGCCCGAGCATCGCCCGCAACAGGGTGCTCTTGCCCGACCCGACCGGCCCGGTGATGATCACGAACTCGCCGCGACGTATCGAGAACGTCACATCGGCGACGCCGGCCCCGGAGTGGTAGGTGGCCGACAGCCCGACGACATCGAGTCGATCGAGAGCCACCCGGTGAGGTCGCTCGATGGGCGGGCGGACACGGGCCTGATCGATGCCGATCGGCAACGACCGGTCGATCACGGTGTTGAGCGAGCTCTCGTCGGCGACCAAGGCGCTCATCCGATCGAACGCGACGCCCGCCTGCTTGTGGCGGGCGAGTGCGCGGCCGACCATGCGCGGCAGGAAGCTCAACCATCCGAGGTACGCGACGAACAACGCGAGATCGCCCACATCGAAGCGCCCCGACGCCAGCGCTCCGGCACCCACCAGCAGCACGAGCCCGAGCCCCACGTCGGCAGCACCGCGGCTGAAGGCCTCGACCCCTTCTTCGAGGACACGGTCGCGCACCGCCGTCGCCCGGCGCCGGTCGACCAGCGTCCGCAGTCGGGCCAGCATCGGCTCGGCCGCGTCGTTCACCTTCACCGTGGTGGCGCCGGCCATCACATCGCCGACGAGACCGGTCACCTCACCGGTCGCCTGACGATCGGCAGCTCGGTACGCCTTGATGCGCGAGTCGAGCGCCTTCGTGGCGACGGCGACGACCACCAATGGAGCGATCAGCACCAACGCGGCCGCCGGGTTGGTCGATCCCAACACGATCGCCGCCAGCACCGTGAACACGAGCCCGGCGGACACATCGACCAGACCGTCGACGAACTTGGCGACGTCCTCGGCATCGTCGCGGAAGTGCGTCACCGCTTCTCCGGCCGACCCGACCGGCTGGCCCGCCTCGGGGCCGCCGCTCGCCACCTGTGCGGCGAGCAGGTTGGCGCGCAGGAAGGTCTGCATGTGGACCCACACGCGGGTCCACACCAGCGCACCCCAGTGGATCGACGCCATGCGAGCGGTCTCCAGCACGATCAGCGCGACCGCCCACCGGTAGACGAGTCCGGAGTCACCGTTCGAGAGGGCGTCGAAGGCGCGGCTCAGCGTCCACCCGATGGCGACCGGGATGATGAAGAACAGGATGAACAGGACCCAGCCGAGCCAGAACGTTCGCGCCTGGTGCTGGCTCACTTTCCACGACAGTCGCCAGACGTTCATCGCAACAGCTCCCGCTCGAGCGTGGCGATCGCCTCGTCGTCCTCGAGCGCCAACGTCAAGAGCCGATTGAACCTGCTGGAGCGATCGGCTGCGAGCGCGTCGCGCGCGCCGGACTCGACGATTCGGCCGCCGTCGAAGACCACGATGTCGTCGACCTCGCGCAGCGTCGAGAGCCGATGGGCGATGATCAGCGTCGTGCGCCCGCGCATCAGCTTGTGCACCGCCGACTCCAGTCGCTCCTCGGTGTCGGGATCGATCCTGGCCGTCGCTTCGTCGAGCACCACCACATCGGCGTGGCGAAGCCAGACACGAGCCATCGCCAGGAGCTGTGCCTCGCCGGCCGACAGGCCCGCACCGCCCGCCCCGAGGGTCCGATCGATACCGCCGTCGGCGAGAGCGTCCAGGCCGACGGCGCGCAGCGCGGCCACGACCTCGTCGTCGCCGGGTGCCGGATCGAACAGCGTGACGTTCTCGCGGATCGTGCCGCCGAACAGTTCGACCTCTTGGGGGACCATCGCCACCCGACGCCGCAGTTCGGCCAGGGGAATCCGATCGATCGGCACGCCACCGACGGCAATCGTGCCCTCGGTCGCCTCGACGAGACGCAGCACGAGCCGCGAGAACGTGGTCTTGCCGCTTCCGGTCCGACCGACGATGCCGACCGATCGCCCGGCACCGATCGTCAAACTCACGTCGCGGAGCACTGGTTGATCGTCGCCGTATTCGAAGCCGACACGATCGAATCGGACATCGAGCGCCCCCACGGGTGGTGACGTGTCGCCCCCGTCGACGATCGACGGGTCGATCGTCAGCAGGGCAGAGACGCGCCGCATCGCCCCCGTCGCCTTCTGCACGGTCTCGAGCTCGTGCACGATGTCTTCGAGCGGCCGCTCGATCAGCAACACGTACTGGAACAGTAGAAACGCCGTGCCGATCGTCATCGCTCCCCGCGAGACCAGCAACGTGCTGGCGACGAGTGAGATCACGGTGCCGGCGACGACGGTCCCCTGGACGCCCCACCACATCCCGAGAAAGGCCGACTCGCGGCGCACCGACGTGCTGAGCGTGTCGGCGCTGTCCTCGACGAACCTCCACATCGCGTGCGAGCCGGCGCCGTTGGAACGCAGATCCTCCGAGGCGTTCAGCCGCTCCTCGATGCCGCCGTACAGCCGCGCATAGGCGCCGAGTTCCTCGGACGACTCGGCGACCGCCCGCCGGCGCAGCAACAACACGAGCGCGATCGCGGCGGCGACGTAGACGAGCATCCCCAGCCCGACCCTCCAGTCGATGACCGCCACGACCACGATCATCCCGCCGACCAGCAACGCCGCTCCGAGCGCCTTGGGAACGACCCGCCCGAGCAGTTCGGACACCGAGGTGACATCGCCGTCGACGCGTTGGATCAGTTCGCCGGGTGTGTGGCGGCGATGGAACTCGTGATCGAGGCCGAGCACGTGCCGGGTGATGTCGAGTCGCAGCTGGTTGGTGGTGCGCCAGGCGCTGATCGTGGCCGACCTCGTCACCACGACCGCCACCACCTGGCCGACGATCACGACCACCAAGAACACGAGCGCCAGGTTCCGCAACTCCGAGACGTCCGCCCCCGCGCCGGCGCGGTCGACGATGCGCCGAACGACGAGCGGGCCGGCCAGCAACAGCAGCGAACCTGCACAGACCATGACCGCCAGCGCGCCCCAACGCCCAGCCTCCGGACGGAGCAGGTCGATGACGGCGTGAGAGCGTCGTGGCGCGGGAGTCGACACGTCGTCCATGTTCCCAGGTGCCACCCGAGATCGGCGATCGGGTTTCGGCTCGTGATCCGAACGGTCGGGATCGGATACCGTTCGCGGCCGTGACGCTCCACGGACCGCAGGCCGACATCGGTGATCTCCCCGATCGGGTGGTGCGCCTGATCCACGAGCGGCTGGCCAACACCGAGCTGGGGCGCACGATCCCGCCTTCGCAGCTGTTGCCGATGTTCGACGGCGCGATCACCAACGACGGGCTCGGCGTCGATCGCGCCTGGGAACTGTTCGAGACCGCTGTCGCTCCGCACACTCTGGCGCTCGATGGCCCCCGATATCTGGCGTTCATCCCGATGTCCCCCGCCGCGGCCGCGATCTGGATGGACGCCGTGGTCGGGGCGACCTCGTTCTCGGCCGAGTCGTGGATGGAGGCCGCCGGCGCGGTCGCCGCCGAGAATCAGGCGCTCGACTACCTGCGCGACCTGGCCGACATGCCGGCCGGTACCGGCGGCGCATTCTGCAGCGGTGGCTCGGTCGGCAACCTCTCGGCGATCGCGGTGGGCCGCGATGTCGCAGGTGACCGACGACTGGCGGCCGTCTCCGACACCGCCCACGCATCGGTCGACAACTCGCTGCGCCTGCTGGGCATGGAGGCGCTCGAGGTGCCGACCGGACCCGACGGGCGCTTCACCGGTGGCGCGCTGTCGGCTGCCCTCGACGCGTCGGGGCGGGCGGGCGACCTGGCGGTCGTGGTGGCGTCGGCCGGCTCGACCAATGCCGGGGTGATCGACGATCTGCGGGGGCTGGCCGACGTGACCCATTCGCACTCGGCATGGCTGCACGTCGATGGGGCCTACGGCGGAGCAGCCCTGCTGCTCGAGGAGCGACGAGCGCTGTTCGACGGGCTCGGCGAGGCCGACTCCTTCATCATCGACCCGCACAAGTGGATGTTCTGTACGGCCGGCACCTGTGCGGTGTTGTATCGCCGGCCCCACCTCGCAGCGCTCACGCACCGCCAGCACGGGCCCTACATCGAGGTGCTGCACGGCGCCGACCCGAGTGACGAGTGGAACCCGAGCGACTACGCCTACCAGCTCACGCGCCGGCCCTCGGGCCTGCCATTCTGGTTCACCCTGCTCGTGCACGGCACCGACGCCCTCACGGCGGCAGTGCGCGCCTCGATGACCTCGACGGCGTATGCCGTGCAGCAGCTCGAATCGATCGCCGGTATCGAGATCTTGATGCGGCCCGAGCTGACCGTCGTGTTGTTCCGCAAACAGGGATGGGATCGGTCACGCTGGCAGGAGTGGTCGCGCGACCTGCTCGATCGAGGGCTGGCCTTCGTTGCGCCGACCACCTGGAAGGGCGAGACCGTCGGTCGCCTCGTGTTCCTGCACCCGCTGACCACCGACGAGATCGTCGACGAGGTGATCGACACCCTGCGCTGACGCCGCTGCCGGCGGCGATCAGGCCTTTCGCCAACCCCGGCGCGTCATAGTCAGTGTGACTGCCAGCGGACCCTCGATCGCCATCCGCGCGATACGGAATGCGTCAGGCGACGAACGGAGTCGCGAAACCGGGCGGCTTCACCACGAACTCCGAACACGGAACATCGCTGAGCAGGCGCTCGGCGGTGTTGCCGATCACGAACCCGGGAATACCGCTCCTGCCGATCGTGCCGATCACGAGTTGGTTGATGCGATGTCGCTCCACCAGCTCGACGATCGCATCGGCCGCCGCACCGTTTCGAACGTGGACGTGGAGCGGGATGTCACCGAAGTGATGCTCACCGACGAGCTCGTCGAGGGTTCGCCGATGATCCGCTTCACACCGCTCCCGCAACTCGTCGACGGCCAGGTCACCGGCGCCGATGAACGGGCTCGATCGAAGTGTCGACTCGCCGAGCAACTCCCACGCGGTGACGACATGTAGCTCGCTGCCCGGCAACGCGAGCCATCTCGCAGCCGCGAGGATGCGATGGTCGAGCCCATGGTGCTCGGCGTCGGTGTCGACAGCGGCGAGGATCCGGCGCTTTCGATCGCGGCTGGGGCGAACGGCCCAGACGGGACACGGGCTCTTCCGTTGCAGGCGCTTGATGACCGCGCGAGCGTACGGATCATTCGGGTGCCCCGTCAGCACGAGGAGGTCGTGGTCGTCGTCGATGATCCGCTTCAGCACCACCGCGACGATGTGACCGGCGTCGACGTCGACGTCGACATCGGCCGGTGAGCGCTCGCCGGCGGCCTTGGCCACGCATTGCTCGAGATCCAGCTGGAGCGCCTCGCCGAGGGCGAGCTCGACACCTTCGGTGACCTCTCGCGGCGTCAACAGCCGTTGCAGCGTCGGCGTCGGCTCGATCACCGCAATCGCTGTCGTGTGGCCGTCTTCGCGTCGCATCAGTTCGATCACCGACCGCAGCGCGGCGATGGTGTGCTGATGCGAAAAGCTCACGAACAGTGCGTTGGAGAACATCACGGAGACTCGACCTCGGAGTCGTGTGGTACGTGCACGATGAGCACGCTGCAGTCGGCGTGATGGGCGACCTTCGTCGACACGCTGCCCCGTAGCAGTCGACGACCGACGCCGTAACCACGCGAACCGACGACGATCAGGTCGGCGCCGATTCGTTCGGCGACATCGAGGATCGCGTCTGCGCCACTGTCGGCGACCGAGTGGGTCTGAACCATCAGACCCGACGACTCGAGGTCGTGCTTCGCCTCGTCCACGACATTTCTGGCGGGCGCATCAGCGGTGAGCGTGCTCAGGAATTCCTCGGGCAGTTCGTGCGAGAGGCTGATCATCTCGGCCGAGCTGATCGGTCGATAGCCGGTGACGATGTGGACGGTGTCGATGTCGAACCGTCGGGCGATCTCGCCCGCGGCATCGATCGCTGCTTGCGCCGGGCCGGAACCATCAGTGCCCACCAGGATGGTGGTGTACATGATCATCCTTTCCGACCGGCGGGCCAGTGCAGGAAACGCGGGCCCGTCGGCCTGCTTGCGTCTCCACCTCCGACGGTGACACCTCGACGGTCGATGAGGTAGGGCCGATGGTCATCATCCCGTGAGCGCGATCAGCGCAGCGGTGCAGACTCCGTATATCCCGAGCAACGAACTCGCGAGTGCACGACGCGAGCCGACGAAGGCGACCACGAGTGTCGCGGCCGCGACACCGATGGCGATGACGATCGTGCCGGTCATCGCCTCCGTCGACACGACAGTCGGCCGGAAGATCGGCCCGATCCCCACCGCCAGCGTCGAGTCGACGAGCGACGATCCGAACAGGTCACCGATCGCAAGCGCTGCCGCGCCCCGACGAACCGCCGTCCAGTCGACGACGAGTTCGGGGAGCGACGTACCCAGCGCCAGCACGATCGAGCTGGCAACGAATTCGGGGACCCCGAGCGAGTCCGTGATCTCGATGAACGAACGCACGATCACGGTGGCGGCGACGGCGACGACCGACAGCCACAGGAGGGTCCGCAGGATGGCCCCGCCGATCTGACCGTCGGGAATCCGCGGGATCGCGTCGGCCTGACGATCGTGGCGTTCCATCCACACCAGGCTGACGATCCAGGCGGCGACCAGGATCACCCCTTCGGCTCGACCCAGGGTGCCATCGGACAGCATGATCGCCAGCACCACCAGTGCGCACACCGTGATGAGCCCGGCCGGCACCGCGACCTTCGACTCGTTGCGCCGCATGTCGACCGACAGCCCGGCAGCGAGAATCAGCAGAGCCAGGATCAGCGTGATCTGGGTGAGCGCCGAGCCGGTCCCGTCGCCGACGGCCACGTCACCGTGCCCGGTCAGCGAGGCGATGATCGAGTTGGCGATCTCCGGCAGGTCGGTACCCACCGCCATGATCGACAACCCGATCAGACCGGTGCTGATCCCGAGCGATTCCGACATCTCGAGCGCGGCGCCGACGGCACGCCGGCTACCGGCTGCAGCGGCGGCGACACCGAGTACCAGACCTGCGATCCACAGCACGATCATCGAAATGGTCACGCTCCCTGACCGGGGCCGCCCTCGACCCCGCTGGAGCGGGCGCGGCAGCCAAGGCCTCACGACTGGTTGACAACTTCATGGTCGCGCCGGGACCACCGCTGTGACAGGGGCGAACGTCATGAACGGCGACGGGCGCGCCATCCGTCACGGTTCGCGCAGGTACCGTTCGAACCACTCGAGCACGCGCCGCATCCGGTCGATCCGGCGGTCGGGCCTGCCGGCCGAGGCGTAGACATGCGACTCGTCGGGGTACAACACGTATTCGACGGTGCGGCGGAGGTGACGGAGGGCGACGAAGAACTGCTCGTTGTCCTGCGGGGGGCAACGCAGGTCGCTCTCGGCCTGCAGCATCAACAAGGGCGTGTGCACGTTCGTGACGTGGCGCAGCGGCGATTGGCGCCACAGCTTCTCGATGCCTTCCGGTGAGAACGGATCGCCCAGCAGCGACGCCCGATCGTATTCGGGTCCACTGTCCGAATTGGCCCATACCGAGACCTGATTGGTGACCCCGTTCTCGGACACGGCCGCCGCAAACCGGTCCGACGTGGCGACCAACCAGTTGACCATGAACCCGCCGTAGCTCAGCCCGAGCGCACCCAACCGGTCAGCGTCGGCGAGCCCGAGATCGATCACGCCGTCGAGCGCGGCGTGCACGTCGTCGGCGTCGACGCCGCCCCAATCGCCGAGCTGCGGCCGGATCCAATCCCCCCCGTATCCGGCCGAGCCGCGGATGTTCGGCAGTACCACCCGGTAGCCGGCACCGGTGAGCATGATCACCTCGATGTGCGGGGCCGGCGCCCAACACCCCAGCGGGCCGCCGTGCACATCGACGATCGTCGGCAACGGGCCGTCACCGGCGTCCGACGGGGACGCGATCCAGGTCTCGATCGGCCCACCAGGACCCGCCACCTCGATCCGTTCCATCCGCGGTTGTGTGAATCGGCGCTGCCATGCCGAGCCGAACGTGGTGTGGGTGCGGAACCTGCGCTCCGGGAGCGGCACGTCGAGGTCGACCGACATCACCTCCATGGCGCGACCACCCAGGGTGCCGAGCGTGACGACCCGACCGGGGCGATCGGTCGTCGCCGGGGCGACCCCCAGCATGTGTGTGGTGGCGTCGGCCCACGGCCCGGGATCCGTGCGATCGCTCGCCGTCGGCGACTCGACCAGATCGCCGGATGTCGCGTCGATGACCCACCGTTCCGGCAGGCTGCGGCCGCGATCGGTGAGCGACGCCACGATCGTGCACTCGTCGATCCAGGCGGGCCCGTAGCGGCCGGAGACCATCCAACCATGCAGGTCGCTGTCGGCCCAGTTGCCGATCGGGCGGTCGAGCTCGGGGGCCAGGGCGACCGGCGGGCGCGAACCATCGGTGGGGCCCAGCAACAACCCGGGGCTGAGATCGTCGAGCGGCTCGGGAACGAGCAGGCCGACCGCCGCCAGCCACCGTCCGTCCGGCGAGAATGCGGGGCGACCGGCGCCGCCCGCGGCATCGAGCAGCAGGCACGGCTGCGAGCGCTTCGACCGCGGACCGGCGTCGACGTCGACGGCCCAGATCGACGTGCACGGATGCAGGTCCGGGTCGGGCCCACGGTCGGAGACGAAGCCGATCGTTCGCCCGTTCGGATGCCAGGTGATCCCGCTCACGCCCCAATCCCCGCTCGTCACCTGGCGCGGCCTGGCGCCCGCCGTCAACTCGAGCACGAAGAGATGGGCCCAGTGGTCGCGGTGGCCGACCTCGTCCCAGCGCCAGTCGGTGCGGACGATCCGGCGGGCGACCGGTGTGGGGGTCTTCGACGAGCGCCAGGCGGCCGATCCGATCGGTGGGCGATCGCCGACGATCAGGCGCGGTGGGTCGACCTCGGCGGTGAACGCCAGCGACCGGCCGTCGGGCGACCAGGCCAGTTCTCCGATCGACGCGAAGCCCGGCGATGCTCCCACTGGGGACCAGGTGCGAACCCGTCCACCCGACGACGCAACGGTACAGATCCGATTCGGTCCGTCCGCGTCGTCCGGATCGGATCGCAGGAAGGCCACCCGGGAGCCATCGGGTGACATCCTGGGCGACACGTCGCGAACCCGGCCTTCCGTCAGCCTGAGAGGGCTGCGCCGCGCGTCGACCGCGACGGCATACAGGTGGCTCTCGTAGCGAGCTCGACGGATCGTGCGACGTACGACCACGGCGCGGTCACCGTCGCGAGCCAGGTCGAGCTCCTCCACGACGACGATCCGGTCGATGTCCGCGGGCTGCATCGGGCGAGGGTCCATGGCGCGGACTGTAGAACGATCGGCCGTCGGCGGAGCAGACGAACGGGTGCGCCGAGTTCCGGCTTGCGCTTTTCTACGCGGACCGACCAGACTCTCGCCACAAATCCAAACGGCGCCGGGGCGCCCTGTCATCTCGTTCGGGGGATTTCGATGATGTTGAGGCGTCTACTCGGTGCCGGTGCGCTTGCCGGTCTCATGCTGGTCGGCATTCCGACCACACCAGCCGGAGCTCAGGACGATGTCACGATGACGATCGGCCTGTTGCAGGACATGTCGTCGCCGAACGTGACGGTCGGCTATCTCGTGCCGGAGTTCGAGGTGTGGAACCTCCAGTTCGCGACCCTCACCAGCAAGGCTGCCGACGACTTCTCGACGGTCCCCGGCCTCGCCGAGTCGTGGGTCGAGTCGAACGGTGGCCTGACCTACACCTACACGCTCCGGGAGGGTCTGCAGTGGTCCGATGGCGAGCCGTTGACCGCCGACGACATCGCCTACACGATCAACCGGTCACGCGATGAGGAGTGGTACAACCACTTCTCGACCGTCGAGAACCTCGAGGCGATCGTCATCGACGATCGGACCGTCGAGATCACCAGCTCGGTCCCCGATCCGAAACTGCCGACGATGGACGTCTATATCGTCCCCCAGCACATCTACGAGCCGATCTCGTTCGACGACCTCGAGTCGTACGACGCGCTCGACGGCGTCGCGTCGGGCCCGTATTCGCTGACCGAGTGGCGGTCGGGCCAGGACTGGACGATGGTCAAGAACCCCAACTACTACGGGCCCGACAACGGCATCGATCGCATCGTGTACCGGGTGTTCTCCAACGGCGACGCGATGGTCGCCGCCCTCCAGCGCGGTGAGATCGACGCAGCCCACAACTTCAGCGCCAACTCGGTCGAGCAGCTCCAGGGCGACGACAACATCGAAGTCGTGGTCGGCATGCAGGGCGGGTTCACCGAGCTCGCCCTCAACGGCGGCGCCGGCGGCATCGGCGACGGCAACCCGGCACTTCAGAACATCGACGTGCGCCACGCCATCTACTACGCCATCGACCGCGACGTGTTGTTCGATCGTGTCGCCCTGGGTCTCGGCGCCAAGGGCACCACGCTGTCGCCGTCGGCCGACCCGTCCTGGATCCCCGATCTCGGCGACGAGAACTTCACCTACCAGCCCGAACGCAGCGCCCAGCTGCTCGACGACGCCGGATACGTCGACAGCGACGGTGACGGTACGCGCGAGACGCCCGACGGTGACCCGTTCGTGCTGCGCTACATCGTCCGTTCGGAGTCGTCACAGGCCGCCCCGATCGCCGAGTTCATCACCGGCTGGCTGAACGCCGTCGGGATCGGCACCGAGACGACCGTGATGGACGACACCCAGCTGTACGACGCCCAGATCGGTGGTCTGTACGACATGTTCGTGTGGGGCTGGACGCCCTACGTCGACCCCGACCCGATGCTGTCGTACTTCACCTGCGACCAGGTCACCTACGACCTCGACGCAGAGGGCTACAACGACGCCAACTGGTGCGACCCGGCCTACGACGAGTTGTACCTGCAGCAGAAGGTCGAACTCGACTCTGCCAAGCGCCGCGAGATCGTGGCCGAGATGCTCCGGTTCTTCAACACCAACTCGACCTATCTCGTGCTGCTCCAGGACGCCGACCTCCAGGCCTATCGCACCGACCGCTTCGAGGGCTGGCTGCGCCAGCCGGCCGAGACCGGCCCCGTGCTGTTCACGAACTCGTCGCCGACCTACGAGAACCTGACCGTGATCGGCGCCGCTCCGACCGAGCCACCGCCGGGCACGGAGGTCACGACGCCCGATGGCACCACCGCACCGGGCGACACGGTCGCACCCGGTGATACGGCGGCACCGAGCGACACGACAGCCCCGACGCCGGCGCCCGACAGCGACGATGACGGTGGTTCCAACACGGGGCTGATCGTCGGCATCATCGCCGCGATCGTGGTGATCGGTGGCGGTGGGTTCTTCCTGGCCAAGCGCCGGGGTTCCGCCGACGACCGCGAGTAGCGGCAACATGCGGGCGAGGTTCGTGGCCGGCAAGGTGATCGGCGCCTTCGGCACCTTCGTCTTCGTCCTCGTCTTCAACTTCTTCCTGTTCCGGGTCGTCAACGACGACCCGACAGGCAAGTTGTTCCGGGGCCGCAACCTCAGCCAGGACCAGCTCGATCGGCGGCGCCGCGAGTTCAACCTCGACGGCTCGAAGCTCGAGCAGTTCGTGGCGTACCTCAAGCAGACGATCCGCGGCAACCTCGGTGACTCGTTCCTCAGCCGCCGGCCGGTCACGACGGAGATCCGCGAGGCGATCTGGCCGACGATCGCCCTCGTCGGCACCTCGACGATCCTGTCGATGCTGATCGGGATCGGGCTCGGGATCTACGCCGGATGGCGGCGGCGTAGCGCCGGCGACGTCGCCGCGACGACGTTCTCGATGTTCACCTATTCGGTGCCCGACTTCTGGCTGGGCATGATCCTGCTGGCGCTGTTCGCCGTCCGGTGGCCGCTGTTCCCGACCGGCGGATTCGAGGACGCCGGCAGCAATGCCACCGGCTTCGCAGCCCTGCTCGACCAGGCCCACCACATGGCGCTCCCGTGCCTGACGCTGACGCTCGCCTACATCGGCGAGTACATGATCGTGATGCGATCATCGCTGCTCGACACCGTCAACGAGGACTACCTGCAACTCGCCCGCGCCAAGGGCCTCCGCGACGTCCAGGTGCGCCGTCGCCACGCGGTACCGAACGCGATGCTTCCCGTCGTCAGCCTGTCGGCGCTGAACTTCGGCTACGTGTTGTCGGGTGCGATCGCCGTCGAGGCGATCTACTCGTGGCCCGGGATCGGCCAGGCGACATTGGAGGCGATCCGCGGACCCGACTTCCCGATGCTGCAAGGGTTGTTCCTCCTGCTGAGCGCCTCGATGATCCTCGCCAACCTGGCCGTCGACCTGCTCTATGTCGTGCTCGACCCGCGGGTGCGTGGCCGATGAGCAGCGCATCCGCCACGCCGACGACCTTCTCACCGCGCGCGTTCGCTTGGCAGCGGCGACGCGCCTCGGTGGCCAACTTCGCGTTACGTTTTCGCAGCGATCGGCTGGCGCTGCTCGGGGCAGCGATCCTGATCGGGTTCG
Source organism: uncultured Acidimicrobiaceae bacterium (assembly GCA_963701575.1). GTDB lineage: Bacteria > Actinomycetota > Acidimicrobiia > Acidimicrobiales > Ilumatobacteraceae > Ilumatobacter. The sequence continues at coordinate 82,873 of CAVPAQ010000017.1, read as the reverse complement.
CCGTGATGGCCTTGGCGGCACCGTGGATCGCCCCGAAGTCGGGCTTGAGCGCCGTCGATTCGATCCAGAACCCGACATGGGCGACACCGAGCCGCGCCTACCCGCTCGGCACCGATAATCTCGGCCGGTCGGTCGCCGCCCAGTTCGTGTGGGGATCGCGAGTGAGCCTGTGGGTCGGGTTGTGGGCGACCGTGCTGACGATCGCGATCGGATCGTTGGTCGGGATCACGGCCGGCTTCTTCGGCAAGTGGACCGACGCGACCCTGATGCGTCTGACCGACTGGTTCCTCGTGATCCCGTTCCTGCCGTTGGCGATCGTGCTGGCCTCGGTGCTCGACCGGTCGATCCGGAACGTCATCTTCGTGATCGCCATCACCACGTGGCCGGGCACGGCGCGGCTGGTCCGCGCCCAGGTACTCACGGTGAAGCAGCGCCTGTACGTCGACCGGGCACGGGCGCTCGGGGCCAGCCGGGTCCACGTGATCCGTCGCCACGTGCTGCCCAATGTCGCCCCGCTGATCCTCGCCAACCTGACGCTGGCGGTGCCGATCTCGATCCTGACCGAGACGACGCTCGCGTTCCTCGGGCTCGGCGATCCGACCCGGGCGTCGTGGGGCAAGACGCTCGAGGAAGCGTTCGAGGCCGGTTCGATCAGCCGCAACGCTTGGTGGTACTACCTGCCGGCCGGCGCCGGCATCGTGATCGTCGTGCTGGCCTTCACGCTCGTCGGCCGGGCGATCGAGGAGATCCTCGATCCGAGACTGCGAGAGGGCGGACTGTGAGCCTGCTCGAATTGCGAGACCTCCACATCACCTACCGATCCGAGCGAGGCAATGTCCCGGCCGTGCGAGGTGTCGACCTCACGATCGATCCGGGCGAAACGGTCGGACTGGCCGGCGAGTCGGGCTGCGGCAAATCGACGATCGCCGGCGCGATCCTGCGGTTGCTCCCCAAGGAAACGCTCGTCGAGGGCCAGGTCCTGCTCGACGGCGAGGACGTGTACGACATGAAACCCGGCCGCCTGCGTGCCGTGCGATGGACGTCGGCGGCGATCGTGTTCCAGGGCGCGCTGCACTCCCTCAATCCGGTGCAACGGGTCGGGCGACAGATCGAGGAGGCGATCCTCCAGCACTCGTCCGGTGGCAAACAATCTGCTCGGCAACGGTCCGAGGAACTGCTCGACCGTGTCGGCATCCCGCACGCGCGATCGCGGTCGTACCCGCACCAACTCTCGGGCGGCCAGCGCCAGCGGGTACTGATCGCCCTCGCGCTCGCCTGCGAACCCAAGCTGCTGATCGCCGACGAACCCACGACGGCGCTCGACGTGATGGTGCAGGCCCAGGTGCTCGAGTTGCTCGCCGAGCTGCAGCGCGACCGGGGACTCGCCCTGATGTTCATCACCCACGACCTCTCGGTGCTCACGTCGACGTGCGAGCGGCTGGCGATCATGTACGCCGGCCGCATCGTCGAGGACGGCCCGAGCCACGACGTGTTCGGCACGCCGGTTCATCCGTACAGCCGCGGGTTGGCCAAGGCGTTCCCGACGATCGGCGATCAGACGTCACGCATGACACCGAGCGGGCTGGCCGGCGACCCGCCGAACCCCGCCAACCTCCCCTCGGGATGCCCGTTCCACCCGCGCTGCGATGTCGCCATCGAATCGTGCACCACCGACGATGTACGGCTCCGCGACGCCGCCGTCGGCCGCCACGCCGCGTGCGTACACGTTCCGGTCGGGGTCTCGCCGAGTAGTTCGACGACAGGACCGTCGGATGGATGACGAGCTGCTGGCGCTGCGCGACGTCGCCGTCACGTTCTCGAGCCGTCGCGGCACGGTGCGCGCCGTCGACGGTGTATCGCTCGACGTCCGCCCCGGCGAGGTGCTCGCACTGGTCGGAGAGTCGGGCTGCGGCAAGACGACGCTGATCCGGGCGATCCTCGGGCTGGAACCGATGTCGGCCGGGGCGATCGAGTTCCAGGGCAAGTCGGTCGACCAACGCCAGCGCACGCTGCGCGGTCTGCGACGCCGCGTGCAGATGATCTTTCAGGACCCGACCGGAGCGTTGAACCCGCGGCACACGGTCTACGAATCCGTGGCCGAGGGGATCCGCATCCACGGTGTCGAGGGCGCCGAACCCGAGCTGGTTGCCGGCGCGTTGGCGCGGGCCGGGCTGCGGCCACCCGAGCGGTTCATGGCGCGCTACCCGCACGAGATCTCCGGTGGCCAACGTCAGCGGGTGCTGATCGCCGGTGCGATCGCGCTCGACCCCCGCCTGCTCCTCGCCGACGAGCCGGTGGCGTCGCTCGACGCCTCGATCCGCGGCGAGATCCTGGCCCTGCTGCGTTCACTCGTCGACGATGCCGGCCTGTCGATCATCGCGGTCACGCACGACCTGGGCCTGGCGTGGAACATCGCCGACCGGATCGCGGTGATGTACCTCGGCCGGATCGTCGAGATCGGCGAGGCCGAGGACGTACTCGCCAACCCGCAACACCCGTACACCAAGGCGCTGCTGTCGGTCGTGCCGGAGATGCAGCGGGTCGAGCAGCAGATCCTCACCGGCGAGACACCAGACCCCAGCCGGATCCCTGCCGGGTGCCGCTTCCACCCTCGGTGCCCGCTGGTCGCGTCCGGTGAGGCCGAGCATTTGGGCATCCTGGGCAGGTGCACGGGCGTCGACGTCGAACTCGCGCAACGCGGCGACGCCCACTGGTCCGCCTGCCACGCCCTCCCGTGACGGTCGGGCCTGCGCCGATTCACCGATCGAACGAGTTCGCCCAACGGCGGCGGGCGATCTCCACACCGTCCTCACAGGCGACGAGATCCAGTTCGACCTCGAAATGCTCGCTGTCCGACGTGATCGACAGCTTCGACTCCGTACGGACCGTCGTCTCCGGCCAGCGGATCTCGAAACTCGAGGTGCCCCGCGCCCAACCGATCGCCGGGTCGACGGTCGAGATGCCGAGCTCGCCCCGGTAGTCGTCGGTGATCACCGCATCGTGCAGCCCCTCGTAGGTGCCGCCGTAGCGGGTGGCGACCCGCGTCTCACGGCCGAGCACGTCGTGCTCGATGCGCCACTCGACACCTTCCGCCTCGTCGTCGGACGGGCCGGCACCCGGCACGAAGGCGTGCGAGGTTTCCGGCAGGCCATCGACGATCGGCAACGAGATCACGAGCGCGGACCGATCGATCTCCAGCGTCACGGGCCCGGGGGGCGGCCAGCAGTTCGGCCAGTCGGTGCCGGCGATCGCGAGCCGCAGCGTGTGGCCCGGCCGGAGCGTCCAGGTGGTCGCCTCGAAACCGATCTGCACGTCGATCCACGCACCGGGCACGAGCGGTCGGGGCGACCTGCCGACCTCGCCGCGTTCGTCGGCGGGCCAGCATCCGACGTGGGTGAGGTCGAGCATGCCGCGTGTGATCAGCGCCGACGTGCCGTCGGGGAACACATCGCACAGCTTGACGCTGACCTGGCCGTAGGCCTGGTCGCTTCGCACCCTCAGCGCGACCCGACCGTTCCCCACGATCTCTGTGGTCTCCTCGATCGGCCAGTCGCACACGATCGAGCGGGCGTTGTCGTCGCGCTGGTCGAGTGGCTGCCCCCACGGCAGGCCACCACCGCAGGAGTTCCATGCCGCGACGCCCACGTCGCCCCGCACCGTCAACGCCTCGGTGCCGGCACGTCCGGGCCTGAACTCGACGGCTCGCAGGCTGTCGGGTGGCCAGGACTCGATGTCGCGCCACACGCCGGGATGGAACGCCAGATCGGGCTGGGGCTCGATCGGATGACGCACGAACACCTGCCCCGGTGCGGCCCCCGACCCCGGCCCGTCGCGCAGGTGCTCGTCGAAGAAGGCGATGATCTCCACGTCGTCGTCGACGTTGGGGCCCGGCCGTGCGCTCTCGGGTGACTTGTGCACCCACGGGCCGGCCAGGAGTCGCCACGGCAATCCATGTCGCTCGTACTGCTCGATCACCCGGAACGTGTTGTTGCGGTAGCCGTCGGCCCAGCCGGCGATGATCATGGTCGGGCAGCCCATCCGTTCGTAACCGGCGCCGTCGGGTCCGAGGCGGATCGAACCACGTCGCCACGTGGCGTCGTCGCTCGGATGCTCCAGCCACTCGATCAGCCACGCCGGCGTCTCGTCGAGGCGGCGCCGCCACTCGTCACGCCACCCGTCGCCGAACACGGCGGGCACGGGCGGCAACGCGTTCATGGCGATCATGTACAGCGGGTAATCGATCAGGTCGAGCGCCCGCAACACGCCACCGCAGTAGTGCACGTCGTCGGTGTACCGGTCGTCGGTGGCATAGGTGGCCACGATCGCGCCGAGCTGGGGCACACCTTCGACCGCCATCTGCAGCGAATTGAAGCCCGAGTACGACGTGCCGAACATCCCGACCCGCCCCGACGACCATGGCTGCGTCGCCAGCCACTCGATCGCGGCGCGCAGGTCGGCGCGCTCGACGTCGGGATACTCGTCGGTCGCGATCCCACTCGACGAGCCGGTGCCGCGCAGGTCGAGGCGCAGCACCGCGAACCCCTCGCCGGCCAGCCGCTCGTAGGTGGGCCGATACGACTCGGTGACGTCGTCCTTGCGGTACGGCAAGGCCTCGAGCAGTGCCGCGAACGGCCCGCAACCCTCCGGCAGGTACAGCGTCGCGGCGAGCCGCTCGCCGTCGTGGGTGTGGATCGTCTCGTCGGACACGCGCATCGCCGCAGAACAGTACCCACCGGTGCGGCCACGGCTAGCGTTCGCCCCGTGCCAGACCGCAAGCAGTTCGACGTCGGCGTGATAGGTCTCGGCGGCCTGGGTTCGGCGACTGCGTACTGGTTGGCACGACAGGAACACGCCGTCGTCGGGTTCGAGCAGTTCGAGCTCGGCCATGTTCGTGGCGCATCGCACGATCATTCGCGGATCATCCGGCGGTCGTACCACACGCCCGGTTATGTCGACCTGACCGCCGGTGCCTACCACGCGTGGGAGTCGATCGAACGTGATGCGGACGAGACGCTGATCACCCGCACCGGCGGTGTCGACCTGTTTCCGGCCGATGCCGCGATCGACCCGGGTCCGTACCGGTCGAGCCTCGACACCGTCGGCGTTCCGCACGAGTGGATCGACGCAGCCGAGATTCGCCGCCGCTGGCCGGCGTTCGACCGCGGCACCGTCGTGGATGGTGATGTCATGGGCATCGCTTCACCGGAGACGGGCATCGTTCCCGCCGGCCGCGGCACGGCCACACTCCAACGCCTGGCCGTCGAATACGGCGCCGAACTGCGCCCCCATTCGCCGGTGCGGTCGGTCCGCCCGGTCGGCGGCGAGGTCGACGTGATCACCGACTCGGGTGCGGTGCGGTGCGGTGCGGTCGTGATCTGCGCCGACGCCTGGACCAACCAGTTGCTCGAACCGCTCGGGCACAGGGTCGGCATGGCGGTCACCCGCGAGCAGGTCAGCTACTTCCCCACGGCCGATCTCGACGACCTGCAACCGGGGCAATTCCCGGTCTGGATCTGGATGCACGATCCGAGCTACTACGGATTCCCCGTGTACGGACCGGCCGATGTCGCCGACTGCATCAAGGGCGCCGAGGATTGCGGCGGCGCCGATGTCGACCCCGACACCCGCACCTTCGAGCCCGACCCGAACATGGAGCGCCGCCTCGGCGACTTCCTGCGCGACCTGGTCGGCGACCGGTTCGCGGCTCCCCGCTCGACGACCTGTCTGTACACGCTCACCGCCGATCGCGACTTCGTCGTCGACCGCCTGCCCGATCACCCCAACATCTGCGTCGGGCTGGGGGCTGCGCACGGCTTCAAGTTCGCGTCATGGTTCGGCCGCACGCTCGCCGATCTGGCGACCGGCGGCGAGCCCGGTGCCGGACTGGCACCGTTCGCGATCGACCGACCCGCCCTGCAGCGCCCGATCCGGCGCGAGGACTGGCTGGTCTGAGGCCGTCAGCTCGGCGGCGGCAGCACCGAGCGCACCGCGTCGGCGAGGCGGTCGATCATCGTGTGCAGCTCGTCGTCCGACACGCACAGTGGCGGGCCGAGCAGCACGGCATCTCCGACCCGGCCGTCGACGGCCGACGCACAGGGGTACACGGTGAGGCGGCGTTCGAATGCCGCCTCGGTGATCCGTTCGGCAATCCGCTCCGAGCGGTCAAATGCCGCCTTGGAACCACGGTCGGCGACGAACTCGACCGCCATCAGCAGCCCGCGGCCGCGGATCTCGCCGACGTTGGGATGCTCACCCAGTTCCGCCCGCAACCATGCGTCGGCACGCTCACCCTTGTCGCGCGCCGCCTCGACCAGCCCCTCGCGTTCGATGACTCCGATCGTCGCCTCGGCCACCGCTGCCCCGACCGGGTGATGCGACCAGGTGAAGCCGTGGGCGAACGTACCGGCCGCCTGCACGGCGTCGTACACCCGCCCCGACGCGATGCACAGCCCGAGTGGCCAGTAGCCGCCGGACGCCCCCTTGCCGGCCGTGATGACGTCGGGGCGGAGGCCCCAGTGCTCGGCCGCGAACCAGGCGCCCGTTCGCCCGAAGCCGGTCATCACCTCGTCGAGGATCAGCAGGATGCCGTGCGCTCGACAGACCTCGGCGACCGCCGGCCAGTAGTCGTCCGGCGGCACCACGGCCCCGAGTGTCGCCCCACTGATCGGCTCGGCGATGAAGGCGGCGATCCGATCCGCTCCGGCATCGCGAATGATGCGATCGAGCTCGGCTGCGTGTTCGGCTCCGGTGCGTTCGTCGCGATACGGATTCACCATCGGCACCCGAACCGTCTGACCCAGCCAGGGTTCGTAACCCGCCCGTAGCGACGACCGGTCGGATGCGTCGAGGGCTCCGCGGCTGTTGCCGTGGTAGGCGCCTTCACGTGCCAGCACGATGTGCCGGCCGTGATCACCTCGAGCCAGATGATACGAGCGCGCCAGCTTGAGCGCCGTCTCGTTGGCCTCGCTCCCACCGCTGACCGGGAAGACACGAGCGTCGTCGACGGGCGCGATCTCCGCGATCCGCCGAGCGACACGGGCGACCGGGTTGGTGGCGAACTGGGTGGCGTGCACGTAGGCCACCGCACTCGCCTGGGCCGCCATCGCGGACACGATCTCGTCGCGGCCGTGGCCGACCGAACACGCGATCGCGCCCCCCGATCCGTCGAGGAACTCTCGACCGTCGGCGGTGGTGATCGTGCAGCCGCGGGCCGATACGGCGACGGGCCGGCCGAACGCTCGATGGAACACATGGTCGGACATCTCTGGCACATGCACAGCATCGCGCCCGCATGGTGCCGATCGGTGACCACCGCGGCCAGAATCGTGCAGTGACCCGCCGACCGTCGATCGATCGAACCCTGTCGACGACCACCCCCGAGGCTCTGTTCGTGTTGTCGGCCGTGTCGCAATACGTCGGAGCGGCGATCGCCGTCTCGTTGTTCGACGAGGTCGCACCCCAGACGGTCGCATGGTTCCGGGTGCTCGGTGCGTCGATCGCCCTGCTCGCGATCTCGCCGGGGTTCCATCGCGGCTGGACCCGCAAGGACCTGATCGGTGCCGGGATCTTCGGCACGGCGACGGCGCTGATGAACCTGTTCTTCTACCTCGCGATCGACCGGGTCGACCTGGGCAAGAGTGTGGCGATCGAGTTCATCGGCCCGATCGTCGTCGCCGCCGCGACCACCCGAACCGCCAGGAACGCCGGGGCGCTCGTGTTGGCCGTGATCGGGGTCGTCACGCTCGGCGGTGTCGAGCTGGGGGACAACGCCCTCGGGGTCGCGTTCATCCTGGCGTCGTCGGCGCTGTGGGCGGCATACATCGTGGTCGGCTCGCGGGTCGCCCAGGTGCGCTCGGGTGTCGCCGGCCTGGGGGTCGGGCTGGCGATCGGCACCGTGATGATCACGCCGATCGGAGCGCCCGGCAGCGGGCCGGTCTGGGTGTCGCCCACGCTGCTGCTGCTGTGCTGTGCGACGGGCGTGTTCTCGAACGCGATCGGGTACGGCATCGATCAGTACGTGATGCGGCGCATCCCGATCCGCCGGTTCAGCGTGCTGCTCGCCACCCTGCCCGTGACCGCGGTCTTCATCGGCTGGATCACGCTCGGCCAGCGCCCGGGTGCGATCGACCTGGCGGGCATCGCCCTCGTGCTGGCAGGCGTCGCCATCCAGGAACGCGACGAGATCGTCGGCCTCCCCGAACCAGGGTGAGTCACGCAGCGCCGATGGTCGTCCGGTGCAGCAGGCGGTCGTGGCCGTCGTAGCCGCCGGTTGCGCAGTGCAGCACCGACCGGTTGTCCCACATCGTCAACATCTCGGGCTGCCACCGATGGCGGTACACGAACTCGTCGCGGGTCTGCCACTGGTAGAGCTCGATCAGCAGGTCGCGCGCCTCGCCGTCGGGCATCCCCTCGATGCCGATGATGTAGCCGATGCAGCTGAAGAGGCCGAGCCGTCCGGTCTCGGGGTGCTCGCGGATGATCGGGTGGAGCTGGGTCGCCATCGCCGTGTCGCTCGGCCGGATGTCCATGCTGCGGTCGGCCTGCTGGTCGGCCTCGCCGTACATGCCGGTCGGCGCGTAGCCCTGACGCGCCGAATGGATCGCCATCCTGCCCTCCAGCCGCGAGCGCAGCGCAGGCGGCATCGCGTCGAGCGCAACATGTTGATCGGCGAACAGTGTGTCGCCACCGACGGGAGGAATCGTGATGCCGTACAGGCATGTGCCAGCCGGCGGGCGGGCCTGAAAGCTCCAGTCGCTGTGGAACGTCTGGGCGAACAGTGGCGACGTCTCGTCGGCGCGCCGGCTGATCGCGATCACGTGCTCGCGCCCTTCGATCGGAGCGATGTACGGGTCGTCGCCGAACGGCCCGAAGCACAGGGTGAACCGCTCGAGGTCGTCGTCGGACATCGCCTGGTCGGGAAACGCGAGCACGTGGTGTTCGAGCCAAGCGGCGCGGATCGCCGCCACGGTTTGGGCATCGAGCGGCTTCGTCAGGTCGACACCGGTGACCGTCGCTCCGCACACCTGCCCCGACTGCTCGACGTGGATGCTCATGACGCGAACGTACCGCGCCGAGCGCATCGGTCCGGCTAGGTTCGCGTCGATGGGGACGATCGACGACCGCTTGCACGACCTCGGCCTGGTGCTGCCGCCGCCGCTGATCCCTCCGCCTGGCATCGTGCTGCCGTTCCGGTTCGTCCGGGTCGTCGGCGATCGTGCCTGGGCGTCGGGGCACGGGCCCCAGGCGGCCGACGGATCGATCGCACAGCCACTGGGCAAGGTCGGCGACGAGGTCAGCGAGGACGAGGCCTACCAAGCCGCGCGCCTGACGGCGCTGTCGATGCTCGGCAGTCTCCGGCGCGAACTCGGCAGCCTCGACCGCATCACGGCTTGGACGCGCGTGTTCGGGATGGTGAACGCAGTACCGGGTTTCAGCCGTCAGCCGAACGTGATCAACGGGTTCTCCGACCCGATCCTCGAGGTGTTCGGCCTCGAGATCGGCGCCCACAGCCGCAGCGCGGTCGGCATGGCAGACCTCCCGTTCCGGATCCCCGTCGAAGTCGAAGCCGAGCTGCTGATCAGCGGCTGACTCGCGTCAGCGCACCAGCCCCGGAGCACACAGCCCCTCGAGGTCTTGGACCACGATGCGGTCACGGTTGGCGTAGGTGACCTCGTTGGCGGGGTCGGGGCGCAGATTGAACACCCGGAACTCCATCTCGGTCGTGTCGACGCTGAGGATCCGCCCGATCAGCGGCTCGCCGAGCCCGAGGATCACCTTGATCGTCTCGAGCGCCTGGATCGACCCGATGATGCCCGGCAACACACCCAGCACGCCGGCCTCGGCGCAGCTGGGGGCGAGCTCGGCGGGCGGCGGCTCGGGCACCATGTCGCGGTAGGTCGGCCCCTCGGTCGGGTGGAACACCGACACCATGCCCTCGAACCGGAAGATCGAGCCGTGCACCACCGGGATGCCGAGTTTGACGCTGGCGTCGTTGAGCAGGTAGCGGCTGGGGAAGTTGTCGGCGCCGTCCACGATCACGTCGTAGCCGGCGATGATGTCCATGATGTTCGACGCATCGAGGCGGGTGTCGTAGGTGACGACGTCGACATCCGGGTTCAGCATCGACAGCGTCTTCTTCGCCGAGTCGACCTTGCGGTCACCGATGCGGTCGATGTTGTGGAGGATCTGGCGCTGCAGGTTGGAGGCGTCGACGTCGTCCATGTCGACGATGCCGATCGTGCCCACACCGGCAGCGGCGAGGTAGAGCGCGGCAGGCGATCCGAGGCCGCCCGCTCCGAGCATCAGCACCTTGGCGTCGAGCAGCCGTTGCTGCCCCTCGATGCCCACCTCGGGCAGCAACAGATGGCGCTTGTAGCGATGCATCTGCTCGGGTGTCAGCGACGCCGGCTGCTTCCAGGGGCGCCCCTCGTCCTTCCAGCGGCCGAAACCGCCCTCCATCGACGCGACCGTCTCGTAGCCGAGCTCGTTCATGGTCTTGGCCGCGAACACCGATCGCACGCCGGCGGCGCAGTACACGACGACCGGCGCCGTCTTGTCGACGATGCGGGCCTCGATCTGCGATTCGAGATGGCCGCGCGGGATGTGGATCGCACCGGCGAGGGCACCCTCCTGGTACTCGTCGGGCTCGCGCACGTCGAGCACGATGTGCCCGGCGGCGATGTATTCGGCGGCGATCTGGGTGGAGATCTCGTCGATCTCCGCCCTGGCGGCTGACAGCAGGTCACGAAACGTTGCCATGAGCCCTAAAACCTACCAAGACGGTCAGGTATTCCGATCGCTCGGTTGTGTGAACGCGCCGGGTCAGATCTTTGCGAAATCCTGACACGGGGTTTCCGCGGGGCTGCCGATAGGGGGAGGACGACATCCACCATCGCGGCGCGCCGCGTTGTTACCGTCGTCGTCTGCGCCGTGGGCGTAGTCACCCTTCAAGTCTGGAGAATTATGAATCTATTCCGCAGCAATTGGGGCCGCGCCGGTATCGCCGCCGCCCTCGCCGTCTCGATCGGGGGCGTCGGTCTGGCACAGGCCAGCGGCGCCGGCACCACCTCGGTGTTCACCCCGACCGCGCCCTGTCGCCTCGTCGACACACGCGCCGGCACCACGGTGGGCACTCGCAGCACACCGTTGGGCGCCGCCGAAACCGCGACATTCGCTGCAGCCGGCACGAACGGCAACTGCACGCTCCCGACCGGCATGACAGCGGTCAGCGCCAACGTCACTGCGACGTCGGCCACGACGCCCACGTTCCTGACGTTGTTCCCGTCCGGCGCCAAGCGGCCGGTTGCATCGAACCTGAACCCTTCTCCGAGCGCGATCGTCACCACCAACGGCGTCGTCATCACGCTGTCGGACAGCGGTGACTTCGACGTGTACAACCGCTTCGGCACCGTCGACGTGATCATCGACATCCTCGGCTACTACAGCCCGGGCACCAACGGCGGACCGGCCGGCCCGACGGGCGCAACCGGGCCCACCGGACCGAGGGGCAAGGTCGGCGCAACCGGACCTACCGGACCCACGGGCCCCCAGGGCAACACGGGTGCAACCGGTGCGACCGGACCTGCCGGCGCCACGGGCGCTGACGGAGCAACCGGACCTGCCGGCCCCACCGGACCCACGGGCGCTGACGGTGCAACCGGACCCATCGGTGCAACCGGACCTACCGGAGCAACCGGACCCACGGGCGCTACCGGTGCCACGGGCGCTACCGGTGCCACGGGCGCTACCGGTGCCACGGGCGCTACCGGTGCCACGGGCGCAACGGGACTCACGGGCGCAACCGGACCTACCGGAGCAACCGGACTCACGGGCGCAACGGGCGCTGACGGCGCAACCGGACCCACGGGCGCACCCGGAGCACCCGGAGCACCGGGGGCAACCGGCGCGATCGCCGTGTACAACGCCGGCGGCACGAGCCTCGGAGCGGGAGCTCACATCGTGAGCGGTCGGGCGACGGGCGTCGATGGCACGACGGGTGTCACGGTCAACTTGACGGGCTCGGCGGGGTTCTCCTCCGCGGCGAGCTACGTCTGCACCGCGTCCGGAACCGACAACGTTTCGGCTGGAGCACCTTACAAATTCACGTTCGGATACGTCAGCGGTTCGCAGTTCATCCTTAGAAGCAGTGGCAATGCCGCCATCAACGTCGGATGGGTGTGCGTCGGTAACTGACTCATCTCAACAGTCATCGGATACGGACGGGGGGCCCTGCGGGGCCTCCCGTTTCGCGTCCGGGCACGGCCTCGATCGGGCGCGGTCGGGGCGCGTCACGAGCCGGCCGCGTACAGGGCGTCCTGCTCTTGCGCCGAGGCCTCGTCGCCGAGGGCTCGGTAGCACTTGGCGAGCTGGAAGTGGGCGGCTGCATAGGACGGGCGCAGTTCGAGTACGGTCTCGAACTGCTCGATCGCCGCCGGGCACTGGCCACGGCCCGACAGCTCGAATCCGAGGTTGAAGTGCGACTGCACGTGATCGGGATGGATACTCAGGTACCGCTGATACTCGGAGATCGCCAGGTCGCGCTCGCCGAGTTCGCCGTGCGCGAACGCCAACATGAACAAGGCCTCTTCATATCCGGGGCTCGTGGCCACGACGCGTTCGAGATACGGGATCGATGCCGCGGTCCGGCCGGCGAGGTGCAACAACGAGCCCGCTTCGTACTGGTACAGCACGCCGGCGTCGTACTCGGCCGCCCGGATCGCCGCAGCCAGCTGTTCGTCCGCCAGCCCGGCGATCCCGAGCCCTTTCGACAGCCAGTAGGAGGCCAGGGCAGAGCCCTGATTCCGCGTCGCCGTGGCCCGTAGCAGCGCCAACCCCTCCTCCTGTCGGCCCTCGCGCACGTAGAGCATCCCGAGGTTGATGTTCGGGTAGATGTTGAAGGGCTCCTGGCGCAGGGCCTCGAGGTAGTGGAACTCGGCCAGGTCCGGATCGCGCCCGGCGATCGCGAGCGCGTAGTTGTTGTGGGCGAGCGCCCGACCGCCATACCTGACGCTCTGGTGCCAGAAGCTCTCCTCGGTCCTCCAATGGGTGTTGATGGAGAACGACGAGACGGCGGAGTACGCGACGAACACGCCGATCAGGGCGATCGCAACCCTCCGGTCGCGCACCAGCGACACGGCGAGCACCGTTGCCAGCGATACGAACGCCAACGGCACGTACTGCCGGTAGTCGGTGACGACGAAGCGGAACGGGAAGATCGACGAGGTCAGGGCGAAGAACAGCCAGTACGACAAGATCGCGAAGGACGCCAGTGGCATCCGGTTGCGGCACCACCAGGCGACAGCGAGCGTGGCGACGATCACGGCGAGGCCGAGCAGCACGGCCGGGTCGGCGAGGGTGTCGACCAGCGGGAACGACGCCAGCGCCCGCATCCGGAAGGGCCACACGTAGTTGCGGCCGTAGTAGAACAGATGCGCCTTCATCATCGTGAGCGGATACTCGACCCCCGACGCGTAGCGCAGATCGTCGCCGGGATTCTGCTTGGTGATCCACAGCGCGCGCAGCACGAAGTACGCCGCGGTCGGCACCGCGACGAGGCCGGTCCGCATCCAGAGCTTCCACTCGTTCCACCGGGCCCCGGCGAGCACCGTCTCGAAGAGGAACACGAAGGCGAAGGCGATGATCGCCTCCTGCTTCGACAGGATCGCCAGCCACAGCAGCCCCAGGCACAACACCCAGCCGGCCACGGACTCGCCCTGCTCACGCATCGTCACGTAGACCAACATCGAGGCCAGCAGGAACATCGTCATCAGCAGCAGATCGCGCCCGACGATGTAGTTCACGGACGAGCCGGCGATCGGATGGACACCGAAGACGAGTGCCGCGCCGAACGCCACGAGCGACGTGTCACGCCCCAGGCGTCTCGCGATCGACGAGTCCCATCGCGTGACCAGATGCAGCAACAAGAGGTAGACGACCACCGTCGACGCGACATGGATCGCGATGTTCGAGAGATGGAACATCGTCAATCGCGAGATGCCGATCGCGTCGGCGATGTGGATGTCGAGCGAATGCGAGAGCGGCATCAACGGCCGGTATTCGGCGATCGTCGACAGCGTGCTACCCGTGCGGATGTCGGTGAAGAAGCGGGTCGGTGGCCAGAACCGCTCCAACTCGACGTTCTGACTGACCCGGTAGATGTCGTCGAGGTGGTAGCCGTTGCGCAGCGAATTGGAGAACACCAACGCCGGCAGCGTCACCAGCAGCACCAGATGCCACCACGTCACGCCGTCCAAGACCTCCTCCGGTGACTCGGCGTCGGGAGGCGGTGCAGGATGCACCAGCCCCCGCATCAGCTGGCGAAATCGTGAAGCAGGGTTCATAGCAGGCACGCGGCCCCGCAGAGGGTACCGCTCGGCGATGCGGCGATCAGCTCACGTCACACCGAGCAGCGCCGGCAGCACGTCCGCGATCATGCCGGTGAGCAGGTGGTCCGCGTAGTGATCCATCTCGGTCGGCTGGCCGTTCACGATGATCACGGTGGCGCCGGCACGTTTGGCGATCGGCACACAGTTGGCTGCCGGATAGACGCTCAACGTCGATCCGACGGCCAGCAACAGGTCGCACTCGTCGCTGACCCGCAGGGCTCGATCGATCACCTCGGGCACCAGCGACTGCCCGAAGCTGATGGTGTCGCTCTTGAGGATGCCGCCGCACACCAGGCAGGGCGGGTCGGCCTCGCCGGAGCGCACACGGTCGAGAGCCTCCCGCATCGGACGCCGGTCGGAGCAGTCCCAGCAGCGCGTCCACCTGACCGTGCCGTGCACCTCGATCACTTTGTCGGGGTCGTTGCCCGCCTGCTGATGGAGCTCGTCGATGTTCTGCGTGACGACCGCGTGCAGCGTGCCGCGGCGTTCCAACTCGACGATGCACCGATGGCCGTCGTTCGGTTCCGCGGTCCACACCGGCGTGTCGAGCCGGTTCAGCCAGGCGGCCTTGCGCACGTCGGGATCGGCGAGATAGTTCTGGATGGTGGCCGCCTTCTCGGCGCCCGGGTTGCGGGTCCAGACACCCTTCGGACCACGGAAGTCGGGGATCCCCGAGTCGGTCGAGATACCGGCACCGGTCAACACGACGATCCGTTCGGCAGCGGCAACGCGAGCTGCCGCCGCTTCGACACCTAGCGGCAGGGAATCCATGAGGTGATTGTTGCGCATCGTCGCCAGCCGCGAGACTTCGGCCGTGCTGTTCGCCCGCGCCGCCAAGCTCGCGCTCGTCCTCGCAGTGGTGGGTGGAGCCTCGGCGGCAGCCGGCGCGCTGGGCGCCGCCGTCGCGAATCGACCCGCCGTGAGGGATGTCTCGTTCACGCCGGATGCCGATTGTGACCTCGAGACGATCGAGGCACTGTCGAGCCGACACCCGGCGATCCGCCAGTTCGTGGTGATGGCGACGAGCGGATTCGGCGACAACGTCGGCACCGTCGAGGTGGCGGTGCGCACCATCGACGGGGTCTGGCGCTGCCAGCAACCGTCGATGGCTGCGAGATTCGGCCGCAACGGCACGCGCCCATTGCTCGAGCGGCGTTCCGGTGACGGCACCACACCGGCCGGGGTCTTCCCGCTCGCCGTCGTCACCGCATGGGACGGCCAGCAGTTCAGTGTGTTCGGCAATCGCCCGGATCCCGGCGTGCTGGTGCCGTATCGCGCCGTGCGGCCCGAGGACTGCTGGGGTGCGACGCCCAACACCGCGCGCTATCAGCACCTCGTGAACCGACCTCGATGTGCGGGCCCCGCCGACGAATGGCTGGCAGGTATCCGCGAGGCCTACTCGCACGCCGCTGTGATCGGCGCCAACCTCGACCCGATCTCGGGCGACGAGCCCGGTGAGCCACCGTACGCGGCAGCGATCTTCCTGCACCGTACGAGCTACGACGCGGCGGGTCGGAGCAAACCGACCAGCGGTTGCGTGTCGTTGGCCGACACCGATCTCGTCGACACGATCCGCCTGCTCGACCATCGACTCACCCCGCACTTCGCGATCGGTCCGGTCGACTGGCTGCGCACTTCGGCCTGACCGGTCACGTCGACCGGGCCCGCCGGTTTCCCCTCCGAGCTGTCGGAACCCCACACTCAGACGTCCGGCTTCCCTCTCCGTCATCCGCATCGAACGGAGCAACAGTTGGACGCCACCAGCCTCATTCCCTCACCCGCCACGATCCGCCCCTGGGTCGATCCGGTCGTCGACGAACGCGGCCACGATCCGCGCAGCGCCTACGTCGAGCGTTACTGGTTGGGCGTCATCGGCCCCACCGCGCTGTGGATCATGCGCCGTTTTGCCGACGGCTTCGACAACGAGCCCGACGGCTTCACGATCGACTTCGAGCACACCGCATCGTGCATGGGGCTGTCGTTCTCGAAGGGTCACAACTCGCCGTTCGGCAAGGCGCTCCATCGCTGCGTGATGTTCGGCCTGGCGCAACCGCTCAGCGACGGGTTCGCCGTTCGGCGCCGGTTCCCCTCGGTCGCCCAACGGCACCTCAGGCGCCTGCCGGCCGACCTGCAGTCGACCCACGAGGAGTGGGCCCGGCGCACCGTGCGACTCAGCCCGGCGCGAAGTTGACGGCCAGATCGATCAGCAGCCGTGCACCGAAGCCCGTCGCCCCCTTCGACTTCCATCCGCTGTCGCTTTCGGCATTCATCGTGCCGGCGATGTCGAGATGCGCCCAGGGCACGTCGCCGACGAACTCGGACAGGAAGATCGCCGCCGTAGTCGCTCCGGCGTACGGACCGCCGACGTTCTTCATGTCGGCGACCTGCGAATCGAGCAGCTTACGGTATTGCTCCTTGGCCAGTGGCAGTTGCCAGACCTTCTCGTCGGTCGCCTCGGACGACGCCCGGATACGCCCGATCAAGGCATCGTCCGAGCCGATCACGGCCGCGTATTCCAGACCGAGGGCGGCCATCGCCGCACCGGTGAGCGTGGCGATGTCGACGATCGCATCGGGCCCGGCCTCGGCCGCCAGCGACAACCCGTCGGCCAGGATCAGCCGGCCCTCGGCGTCGGTGTTGTGGATCTCGACGGTCTTGCCGTTGCGGATGGTCAGCACATCGCCCAGCTTGAGCGCCGACCCGGACGGCATGTTGTCGGTGCACATCAGCCAGGCGGTGACCTGGTTACGGCACCCCAAGGCCTTGAGCGACACCATCGTGGCCAGCACCGCCGCGGCGCCCGACATGTCCATCTTCATCAGGGCGTGCATGGGATTGGTCGGCTTGAGGCTGATGCCGCCCGAGTCGTACATGACGCCCTTGCCGACCAGGGCGACGTGCGCCTTCGGGTTGCGCGGCACGTAACTCAGCTTGATCATCCGCGGCGGCTCGGTCGAGCCGGCGTTGACGCCCAGCAGACCGCCGCACCCCAGGACGGCCAGCTGATCCTTGTCGAAGATCTCGATCGCCAGTCCGGCCGGCTCGGCGAGTTCGAGCGCCTTGGCGGCGAGACCGCTGGCCGTGAGATGGCTGGGCGGAGTGTTCGCCAGGTCGCGAGCGAGGTTCGCGGCGAGCGCCACGGTCCGGCCCTGTGACGCCCCCTTCGTCGCCGCCTTGTCGTGCTTGGCGCCGACGACGAGGCTGACCGACTCGACCGGGCAGGCGCTCGAGGTGTCGTTCTTGAGCCCCAGGTAGCGATATCGGGCGAGCAGGATGCCTTCCGTGACCGCCTGCGCGGCCGCCGCCGGATCGATGACGGTCACCTCGGCGAGATTGGTGGCCAACGCGCTGCGCTTGGCGGCCGCCCTGGCGAACGCCGCGGCCGACTCGCGCAGTTGTGCGACCGTGGCGTGATCGCCGACGCCGACCGCCACCAGCATCGGCCCCTCGCGGCTCGGCACGACCAGCGTCTGGCCGACCTCACCGGAAAAGCCGTACGCCTCGAGCGCCGCCCGATTCAAGCCCAACTGGCGCGGCACCGCGCCCGACGAACCGACGGCCAACCCGACCGCATCGGCGGAGCGCGGAGCTGAACGGGCAACGGACACGGACGGCACGAGTTCGGGCATCCCGACATTGTGGCGCACCGGGCGGCCAGAGACGCATCCCGGTGCTCGGTCGCCACCCCGAAACGTGACGCCGGTCACGTACCCCTCGGAACTTTGTTAAGGTATCGCATTGCTTCGGCCAGCCCCCGGGTTGCCACGCGGCGTGAACACGGGGCATCGACACCGATGTCGATGCCCACCGAACTTTCCAGGAGGAACTATGACCCGCAAGGGGACCAAGATTCGTTGGCGCCAGACAGCCGCCGCCGTAGCCACACTCGCACTCGTCGCAGGAGCCTGTGGCGGCGACGACGATTCATCCGGTGACGATGACATCACCACCGACACCGACGCCACCGACGACACCACGAACGACACCGTCGATGTGACGCAGGGTGGCGGTGACGTGCTCGCAGCCGTCAAATCCCGCGGGGTCGTCAACTGTGGCGGCAACAACGGGCTCGCCGGCTTCGGCAGCGTCGACGCCGCCACCGGTGCGGCGACCGGCTTCGACATCGACTTCTGCCGCGCCCTCGGTGCAGCAGTGCTCGGCGACGCCGAAAAGGTCGAGATCAAGCCGCTCGAGGCCGCAGAGCGTTTCCCGACACTGCAGTCGGGTGAGATCGACGTGCTGATCCGCAACACCACGTGGACCGCCAGTCGCGACGGCGCCGAGCAGGCGACCTTCCTGCACACCAACTTCTACGACGGCCAGGGTTTCATGGCCGCCGCCGACAGTGGTATCGCCACGCTCGAAGACATGGCCAACGCCACGATCTGCGTCCAGACCGGCACCACGACGCTCACGAACCTCAACGCCGTCTTCACCGACCGAGGGATCCCGTTCACCCCGCTCGAGTTCGCCTCCAACGACGAGCTCAACCCTGCGTTCCAAGCCGGGCAGTGCGAGGTCTGGACGTCGGATGCTTCACAGCTGGCCTCGTTCGCGGCCGGTATGGAACTGGCGACGACGATCCTGCCCGACATCATCTCCAAGGAGCCGCTCGGACCTGCGGTTGCCGACGGCGACAGCCAGTGGGCGCAGATCGTCGACTGGACCACGATGGCGACGATCCAAGCCTGGGAGTGGGGCATCACGTCGGAGAACGTCGACACGTTCCTCACCAGTGAGGACTCCAGCATCCTCACCTTCCTCGGCCAGCCGGTGAAGGACGCCGACGGCAACGAAGCCATCAAGGACCTCGGCCTCGGCCTCGACGCCGACGCGTTCTACCGCGTGATCAAGCAGGTCGGCAACTACGAGGAGATCTTCGAGCGCAACCTGACACCGATCGGTCTCACACTGGCCGGTAGCCCGAACGATCTGTGGACCAACGGCGGCCTGCTGTACAACCCACCGTTCCGCTGATCCGTCGGTTCGGATGACCACCTGAATCGAATCGTTTCGGTCCGGTGGTGAGGGCGGAATCGTCCGCCCTCACCACCGGACCACTGCACAGGTACTGGGGGGTACTGAATGATCATCGCATTGCTGTGGGTCCTTGCGATCGGGCTGATTGCGACACTGTTGTACGTGGCAGGGCGCCTCGTCTACGACATCTGGGGCGCCATCAAGCAGAGGCGGTACGACAAGTCCGTGGGGCAGCTGGCGCCGCCTTGGCGTGACACCAAGGTCTTGGCGATCGTCGCCCAGATCGCCTTCGCGGTCGTCGTCGGGGTCATCTTCTGGTACCTGTGGGGCAACTTCCGCGACCGCACCGATGCGATCGGGCTGAGCCTGTCGTTCGACTTCCTCGACCAGCCGGCCGGCATCACGATTGCCGACAACGCGCTCACGCCGGCCGACACCGTCGGCGAGGCGATCACCGCCGGTTTCTTCAACACGATCCGGATCATCATCGTCGGCATCCCGATGGCACTCCTGCTCGGCACGCTGGTCGGCATCGCACGGCTGTCCAACAACTGGCTCCTGCGAAAGCTGGCGACGGGTTATGTCGAGTTCCTGCGCAACATTCCGCCGCTGGTCGTGATCGTGTTCATCTGGTCGGGCGTCTACCTCACGGCCTTTCCTCGCTCGACCGAGTCGTGGCGACCGCTCGACTGGTTCGTCTTCAACAACGCCAAGTTCGCATTTCCTTCGCTCCAGGGGCTCGACAACTTCGTGACATTCCGATGGATCGTCCTGCTGGCGATCATCGCAGCCGCGGCGGTGGCGTACTGGCGCACGAAGGTCTTCATCAACACCGGCGCCGCCCATCACCGCGTGCTGTGGGGTCTGGGCACGCTCGTCGCCATCATCGCCGTGGCGTACTTCGCACTCGGCGGACCCGTCGAGTTCTCGCGGCCGACCGTCGACGACGCCGGGCGGATCTATGAAGGCGGCATCAGGATGCAGATGCCGTACGCAGCGATGGTCACGGCGCTCGTGCTCTACACGGCGACGCACATCTCCGAGATCGTGCGCGGCAGCATCCAGGCAGTTCACAAGGGCCAGGTCGAGGCGTCCGAGGCGCTCGCCCTCAGCGCGTTCCAGCGCTACCGCTTCGTGATCCTGCCCCAGGCGATGCGGATCGCCTTTCCGCCGCTGATCAACCAGTTCCTCAACTTCTCGAAGAACTCGTCGCTCGCCTTGCTGATCGGATTCGGTGAGGTCACGTCGATCATCAACAACCTGGCCGGTCAGTCGCAGCCCGCACCACAGCTGATCCTGATCCTGATGCTGCTGTATCTCGTGATCTCCCTGGTGTTGTCGGCGATCGGCAACCTCATCAACCGCAGGCTGCAGATCGTGGGGCGCTGAGATGTCTGAACTGAACCTCGAAGACCCGATCGTGGTCGATCCCGAGCCGAGACCTCATCAACGCCTGAGCCCCTCGGCGTGGGCGCGCGCCAACCTGTTCGACAGCACCGGCAACTCGGTCGTCACGGTCGTCGCTGCACTGATCGGCGGCTACCTCACGTGGCAGGCGATCGCTTGGGTGATCTCGATCGACTTCACGATCATCCGCGACACGCTGCGGATCTTCATGATCGGCCAGTTCCCCGACGATGAACTGTGGCGTCTCTGGGCGTCAGGTTTCATCTTGCTGATCGCGATCGGCCTGGCCGCGGGCTCGCTGGCGCGCAACAGCCACGATCTGGCGCTCAGCCAGGGCCTCACCCCCGAACCGAGCGGCACACTCGATCTGCTCCGCAGGTTCTGGGCGATCTTCGCGATCCTGTTGTTGTTCGCCAGTTTCGCCCAGACCGCGCAGCCCAAGATCGGGATCGTCGTCGCGATCGTGCTGGTGTTCGTGGTGCGACGATTGGCGTGGTTGGCCCCCAGGGCGATCCGCACCCGTGCCATCTACATCACGGCATTGCTGGTGGTGGTCTCGACGCTCGTGATCGCCGGGACCTCGCGTCTGGGCGGGCTCTGTGTCGGCCTCGTCGTCTTCATCTGGGGCCTTCACGAGATGGGACGGCGTGACCTGGCGACCATTCCTGCCGGCAAGCTCGTCGGTTGGGCCGCGCCCTTGATCGTTGCCGTCGTCGTCGCCGTCGTCGTCGCCTCGATCGGATTCGAGGGGTACGGCTGGAAGGACTGGGGCGGCATCCACGTCAACCTGTTCACCGCTGTGGTCGGGATCGCGCTCGGAATGCCGCTCGGCATCTTGCTGGCGCTCGGTCGACAGTCCAAGCTCCCGGTCGTACGAACCTCCTCGGTGCTCTACATCGAGTTCGTTCGCGGCGTCCCACTGATTTCGCTGTTGCTGTTCTCCAAGCTGCTGTTGCCACTGTTCCTCCCGATCGACATGGAACGGCCCACCTCCTTGACGCTGGCGATCGTCGTGATCATGGGCTTCAGCGCCGCCTACATCGCCGAGATCGTCCGCGGCGGCCTGCAGGCCGTGCCCACGGGTCAGACCGAGGCCGCACAGGCGCTCGGCCTGTCCCCGGCATCGATGCAACAGAAGATCGTGTTGCCGCAAGCCCTACGAGCGGTGATCCCCGCCATGGTCGGCCAGTTCATCGCCCTGTTCAAGGACACCACCTTGCTCACCACCGTCGCCGTGCTCGAGTTCCTCGATGCCGCAACGATCGCCAACAACCAGCCCCAGTTCCTCGGCAAGGGGTTGGCGCCGGTCACGTACCTGTTCGTCGCCGTCGGCTTCTGGGCGTTCTCGTTCACGATGTCGAAAGAGAGCCGTCGCCTCGAGCGGCGCCTGGGGGTCGGCACCCGATGAGTCCCACCAACGTCCACGTTCGTCCCGCTTCCCACCAGTCCAGGAGCATTCCGTCATGAGCGACGCCGTCAACACCACCACCATCAACAACGACGCCACTCAGATCATGGGCGGTACCGGTGAGCCGATCATCGAGATCCGATCGATGGATAAATTCTTCGGCGACTTCCAAGCCCTCACCGACATCGACATGGTGGTCGGCAAGCAGGAGGTCGTCGTGGTGATCGGTCCGTCGGGGTCGGGCAAGTCGACCCTGATCCGATGCGTCAACCGGCTCGAGCGCCACGACCGCGGCACGATCATCGTCGACGGGATCGAGCTCTCGGACGATGTGCGCAACATCCAGGAAATTCGCCGCGAGACCGGGATGGTGTTCCAGTCGTTCAACCTGTTCCCGCATCTGACCGTGTTGGAGAACATCACGCTCGCCCCGCGCAACGTGCGTGGTGTCCCCAAGGCCGAGGCCGAGGCGCACGCGATGGAGTTGCTCGAGCGGGTCAAGATCCCGCAGCAGGCCAACAAGTATCCCGGTCAGATGTCCGGCGGGCAGCAGCAGCGCGTCGCGATCGCTCGCACGCTCGCCATGCGGCCGAAGGTCGTGCTGTTCGACGAACCGACCTCGGCGCTCGACCCGGAGATGGTCAAGGAGGTGCTCGACACGATGAAAGACCTCGCCGAGGAGGGCATGACCATGATCTGCGTCACCCACGAGATGGGTTTCGCCCGCGAGGTCGGCGACCGGGTGGTGTTCATGGCCGACGGCATGATCGTCGAGGTCGGCACCCCCGAGCACTTCTTCACGAGCCCGAGCGAGGAACGCACCAAGCTGTTCCTCAGCCAGATTCTCTGAGCACCGTCCGCGGCGGCCTGCCCGCCGCGCCGATCGGGCCGCTCAGCGAAGTGCCCGCAAGCCGATCGGTTGCACGGTCGCGTCGACCGGCTGTTCGGTCGTGGGCGCTTCGGCCGGAACCGCCGCCGGCACGACCGTCATCGCCACCGGAGCGACGAGCCGCGGATTGAGCGGATCGTCGGTGAGCACGACGATGCTCGCCTCGTAGACACCCGGCTCGAGGCCGGCAGCCGAGACGGTGACGACGAGATCGAGGCTCGCACCGGGACTCACCGTTCCTGCGATCGGCGCGACGTCGAGCCACGGCACATCGGTGAACGGCTCGAACCCGAGCGCATACGGAACGCCGTTGATCAGAATCAGTGCCGTGTCCTGCCCGTACGCCCATCCGAACTCGACCGTCTGCGTGACCAGCAGCACTCGCCCTGCTCCGAGGGTGTACTCGACGAGCGTGGCGTCACCGGCGGGTGTCGTCGCGATCACCGTGCCGCTCGGGTAGCCGCTCACCGTCGCATGGCTGGCAAAGCTGCCGCTGAACGGATCGGGCAGGCCGGCCGCGATCGGGTGACCAGGGTCGGTGACGAGGTTCGTGTCCTGGTAGTCGGGCCCGGAGACCGAGCCTCCACCCGGCAGCACCACGCCGCTCGGGTCGCCCGCACTCGACCCCCAACCGGCGAGGCCGAGCCACAGGTAGCCGCCGTTGGTTGCGTACGTCGCGAGCCGATCGATCTCGGCCGCGAGCGTGTCGTAGAAGTTCTGGGTCTGGTCGTTGGCCACGAAGATGACCTCGTACGGCGTGAGATCGAGCGTCGCCAGATCGGCAGAACCAGCGATGTCGTAGGCGGTTCCTGTCAGGTCGAGCACGTCTTGGATCGCGGTCGTGCCCCAAGGGTCGACATCTTCGAGGATGAGCACCGGGTTCCCCTGCACGACTGCGTCGACCGCTGTCGCTGCGGTCGACGCGTCGGCTGACGCCGTGGCCGCCGTGCCGGTCACCGTCGCGCGATGCACCGCGCCCACCACGATCGACAACTCGTTGGCCGTGAAGTTCAGGTCGGCGAGACCGGCGACGTTGCCGAGCGACAACGTCGCCGACTGGGTGTCGCCGACGGGCACCGTGAAGTCGAGCGGGCCGCCGTCGAGCGTGGCGTCGGGCCACAGCGGTTCGAGCATCACGTCGAAGGCCTCGTCGCCACCGTCGGGGATGGTGAGGTCGCCCGTGAACGACCGGTACCCATCCGATGTCACGGTGACGGGCCACGTGCCGGCCGGCCCGAACAGGCTGAACGTGCCCGTGTCATCCGACGTCTTGTCGATCGGGTACGGCACACCGCCCAGCTCGGCTTCCACGTTGATCGTCGCCGGGATCGGGAAGCCGGCGCGGGCGTTGGTGATCATGCCGCTGACCGATCCGAACCCGTCCGGCAGCGTGACCGTCAGCTCGGCGCCGACACTGACCGTCGGCCGGCGAGGATCGTTCGACAACAGCACGAGCGAACCGGCGTAGGCGCCGGGATCGACGCCACCGAACGTCACATCGACGATCGCGCTCTCCCCCGGGGCGAGCACGCCGCTCGTCGGATCGGCCGACATCCACGGCGCGTCACGGAACGGCTCGATGATGCCGTTGCCGACGTCGGGCGCCCAGTCGGTCGGTTCGAAGTAGTTGCCGGTGACGGTGCCGATGTTCATCGCCCCGTCGTCGCCGCCCATCGCTTCGAGCGGGATGTCGAAGCGCACCGACGCGCCGTCGATCGTCGTGGGCATCTCGGCGACGAGTTCGAACGTCTGGGCATCGACCAGGTACGCAAAGCCGTCGAGCGCACCGAACAGATCGACGAAGTAGTCGACTCCGAGCTCTTGGGAAGGCAGGCCGGCGAGCGCCTCCGGGGGGACACCGGTGGTGATGTCCTGGTCGGCGTCGATGAGGACGTAGCCACCGAGCTCGCTCGGTGGAACGGCGAAGTCGAGTTGGATCGACGTCTCGACACCATCGGAACCACCCAGTACCTGGGTGAGCTCGGGTGGAGCGAAGGCGTCGTCGTCCGGATCATCGATCACGACGTCGAGCGGACCGTCGAAGGTGAGGTCGGCGTCGACCCGCGGGATGCTCGAACCAACCGGGGGTGTGAAGGTTTCCCAGGAGTTCGGGCGCACGATCGGCGCACCGTCGGGCCCGACTGCGGCCGGCAGCTCCACCGTCGCCCCGCTCTGGTCCCGTTCTTTCACCTCGAACGACAGCGGTGCGCTGCCGACGTTGGTGACGGTCATCATGTCGGTCGTGGTCGAGCCGAACTCGGTCTGCTCGGTGAACGATGCCGGATCGACGCTGATCGACGCCGCGGTGAGATGGAAGTCGATCGTCGGCCGGGCGCGGATCGCCATCTGCAGCGTGGTCGCCTCGTCCTGGTAGTCCCGGGCGCCTCCGATCAGCACGTACCGACCCGGCACCAGCCGCAACGAGTAGCGGCCGTCGAGATCCGTGGTCGCCGAACGTCCACCCGGCAATGCCGTGATGACGGCACCGGCGACCGGTTGCCCATCGTTCGCATTGGTGACCACACCACTCACCACGCCGGTGGGCACCACCTCGAAGCGGTACGACACATCCGGCGCCACCACCCCCTCGCGGAACGAGAACGGGAACGCGTCGTCCCCATACTGCGACTCGAGACCGATCGTCGCACCCGAGCCGTCGCCGGGCGCCCCAGCGTTGTCGCGATAGATGATGTCGATCTTGCCGTTCTGCCACAGGCGAACCTGATAGCTGACCCGACGCTCACTCGCGAATTCCCGGGCGGCCTCGACCGAGACGGTGAACCAGCGTCGCGGCGCGACGCCGCCGGTGCGGTATCCGACCGAGCTCTGCTCGTCGATCACCAGGTCGGTCCACAGCGGGTAGATCGCGCCGTTCGGAACGTCCGCTGACGGGATCGGTCCGGGACCGATCCACGAGAAATTGGGGTCCTCGAAGCTGAGGAAGCCATTGGTCGAGATGAACACCTGCGAATATCGCTGACCGTAGAACGGGAACCGGAACGGCAGCCGGAGGCGGCCGTACGAGTCGTCGCCGAACAGGTCGGTCTGGGCGGACGGCGTGACCCATCCGAATGCTCGGGCGGAACAGCCGTGCCCGAAGTCGTCGATCTTGCGGGCGACGCGGATGCGGACGGTCCGGTCGCGCGTGAGCTCGACATCGAGCGTGCCGGGCTGTGTGCACCCACCGGCTCGCGCTTCGAGCGTGTAGGTGCCGATCGGGAGCGTCAGCCGGAACTGGCCGGTTGCACTGCCGACGACCGGTGCGACGGGAGTACCGAGTGCGGTGATCGTGGGTCGCGCGACCGGGCGCCCTGCCTCGGCAGTGAGGACCCGTCCGCTGATGGTGAACGTGGGCAGCAGTTCCAACGCGAGGTTCTGCGTGGTGGTGACGTCGGTGACGATCTCGACGTCGGAGACGAGGGCCGCCCCGTACCCGAACTTCGACGCGCCGACGGCGTAGGTACCGGCACCGAGCAGGAGCCGGTACGAGCCGTCGGCGGCGCTGAAGGCCGAGAACTCGCGGACCCCGTTGTTCGCCGTGACGCGGGCGCCGGCGAGAGGACCGCTGGTTCCGGCCACGGTGATCCGGCCTTCCAGCGTTCCGCCCGTCGCGACGAGGTCGACCGCCGCGACGGCGTCGATACGTCCCTCGCCGTACACGTTGTTGGGGTCGCCGTCGGCGTCGCCGCCGCAGCTCAGGTCGATCAGGTCGATCGCCGTGGTCTCGAGCGCGGCCTGGGCACCGTCGGGGTCGCCGATCAGCTCCGGGGCCGACGAGAGCATCAGCGCCAGCGTGCCCGCGACGTGCGGAGCCGCCATCGACGTGCCCGAGAGCGCCTCGTAGCCACCGCCGGGCACGCTCGACACGACGTCGACGCCGGGCGCCGCCACGTTCGGGTTCGTCTTGCCGAAGGCCGAGGGCCCGCGCCCGGAGAAGTCCGCGATCACGTCGTCGATGTCGGTCGCTCCGACGCTGATCGCCTCGGGGTAGTCGCCAGGGCTGCCACCATCACCGCAGGCCGGGCCGGGGTTGCCCGACGAGAACACGGGGATGATCCCGGCCGCGCGCCAGGCGGAGACGATGTCGGAATAGAAGGGATCGCCGGGCCCGCCGCCCCACGAGTTCGAGACGATGTCGGGCCGCTTGCTCGGGTCCGGATTGTCACCGTTCAGGTCGGTCGGCGCAAGCATGAACTGGCCGGCCGCGAGCAACGCCGACTCGCTGCAGCCGAAGTCCTCGCAGCCCTTGGCGGCGACCCAGCGGGCGCCAGGCGCCACACCGATGTCGGGTGTGAACGGTCCGGGCCCGTCGCCGCCGAGGATCGTGCCCATGGTGTGGGTGCCGTGCCCGACGTTGTCGCAGGGCGCATCGGAACACGTGCCGGTCGGGTCGTACCAGTTGTAGTCGTTGACGATCGTGCCATCGCCGAGGTTGCCCCGGTACTGCACGGTGAGTGCAGGGTGCGTGTAGTCCACGCCGGTGTCGACGCTGCCCACCACGATGCCACCACCGAGGACGCCATTCGTCCAGACCGTGTCGGCTCCAATCTTGGCGATGTTCCATTCGGGTTCGGCTGCCGCCGCCACCACGTCGGCCGGCTTCACCGGCTCGACCAGCGGATACGTCTTCTCGGGACGGACCTCGGCGACGCCGGGCAGCTTGGCCAGCGCGTCGACGAGCTTTTGATCACCGTCGACGACCATCGTGTTGCGCACCCAGTACGGGGTGGCCAGCCCACCGCTGCGCTCGACCAGCGCGAGCGCGTCGCGCTGAGCCGTGCTCGCCGTGGCCTGGAGACGATCGACCACGAACTCACCTCGAGCATCGAAGTCGCTGACGCCTTCGGCACCACGGAGATCGGCTTCGCCGGCGAACACGACGACGAAGTGGATCGCGCCGGCGGTCTTGGTCTGCAGAGCCGGGTCGACCGTGGCGACGGGTCGCACGGTCGGAGCACTTGCTTGTACGGGAAGAACCGGCGCCGTCGCCAACAGCGCGGCGGTAGCGGTGATGAGCAGGGACAGACGACGCATGATGTGCTCCTCGTGGTCCGATCCTCGGCGCATCGCCCTCGATCGACTGCGCGTACAGTACACCTGGCCAATCCCGAAGAATTCAAGAACTGGATTATTTCTGCGCCCTCCGACTCACCCGTTGACGCGGGCCCGGTCGATGCCTCTGACCAGGTACGATACGGGACCTGCGAGGCTGCCGCGAACCGTCTCGGCGTGTACCACGTAGAGGCGGTCACAGCCCTGCGCCCCTCACAGAACTGCGACAACGATGAACGACTCCCAGCCCACCGACACCTCGACCGACGACGACGCGTCGCCGGGAAGTATCGGCTTCCCGCGCTGGCTGAAATGGGGCCTGCTCGGCGCCCTCGCCGTGCTCGTCGTCGGCTACGGCGCCATCTTCCTGTACGCCAAGGTGCTCAACGACAGCCCCGACGAGCTCGATCAGGGTGACCTGGCTGCCGCGTTGGCCGACGATCCGACATCCTCCACACCCGGCGCCACCGATCCGCCGACGGCGACACCGGCGAGCACACCGGCGACCACACCGGCGACCACACCGGCGACCACACCGGCGAATGTGGACGGCTCGGTGTGGAACGTCACCGACGCGTCCGAGCTCGGCTATCGGGTGAAAGAGGTGCTGTTCGGCGTCAGCACGGAGGGCGTCGGCCGCACGAACCAGATCAGCGGCACGCTGACGACCAGCGGCACGACGGTCGCCACCGCCGAGTTCACGGTCGACGTCGCCAGCATCACCAGCGACGAGAGCCGCCGCGACGGCCAGTTCCGAGGGCGAATCATGTCGACGGACGAGTTTCCGACCGCGGTCTTCCGGCTGACCGAGCCGATCGAGCTCGGCACCGACCCCGCGGAAGGCGTCGAGGTCGCGACCAGCGCGACCGGCGACCTGACCTTGCGGGGTGTCACGAACTCCGTGACGTTCGATGTCACCGCCCAACTCACGAACGGCAAGATCGGCGTCCTCGGAAGCATTCCGGTCGTGTTCGCCGACTACGCCATCGCCAATCCGTCGATCGGCGGTATCACCACCGAGGACAACGGACTGCTCGAGTTCGTGCTGGTCTTCGAACCGGCCTGAGCCGACGAAGCAGTCCGGACCCGCCGCTCCGGAGCCGCCAATTCGGACCCGCCGGTCCGGAGCCGCCGGTTCAGACCGGCTGGCTGCGGGCCCAGGCTTCGGCGAGCGCCGTGTACCTCCCGCCGACTGCGAGCAGCTCGGCGTGGGTGCCCAGCTCGACGAGCTCGCCATGGTCGACCACCGCGATCCGATCGGCGCGCTGGACCGTCGACAGCCGGTGCGCCACGACGATCGTGGTGCGACCCTGCATGAGACGGTCGAGGGCGTGCTCGACCAGCGCCTCGGTACCCGGGTCGAGGCTGCTGGTCGCCTCGTCGAGCACCAACACGGCGGGGTCGACGAGCGCCGCCCGGGCGAGCGACACGAGCTGACGTTCACCGGCCGACAGGCGCGAGCCGCGCTCGCGGACCTCCGTGGCGAGCCCCTCGGGAAACGCCTCGAAGCGATCCAGCGCATCGATCGCGTCGAGCGCCTCTCGAATCTCGTCGTCGCCGGCCCCCGCCCGGGCGAGACGGAGGTTGTCGGCGATCGTGCCGTCGAACAGGAAACCCTCCTGGGGCACGACCACCACCCGGTTGCGCAAGGACGCCAGCGACGCCTCGCGCAGATCGACGCCGCCGAAACGCACGGCACCGTCGTCAGGGTCGTAGAGGCGCGCCATCAGCTTCGCCAGCGATGACTTGCCTGCGCCCGTCGGGCCGACGAGGGCAAGGCGTTCACCGGCGGCGACGGTCAACGACACATCGCGCAGCACCGGCGTCGTCGTTCCGGGGTAGGAGAACGTGATGGCATCGACGGTCAGGTCGCCGGTGACCGGCAGATCGACGGCATCGGGGCGCTCGTCGACTTCCGGCTCGGTGTCGAGGATCTGGAACATCTTGTTGAGCGAGGCGGTCGCCGACTGGACCGTGTTGTACAGCTGGGACAACTGCTGCACCGGCTCGAACAGGCTCGACAGCAGCAGCACGACGGCGATCACGGTCCCGACCGACACCTGACCGTTCTTGGCCAACCAGCCACCGGCGCCGATCGCGATCGCGGTGGCCAGCACACCACAGAACTCGACGACGCCGAAATACCACGTCGACACCTTGACGCTGCGCAGGTGTGCGTCGTACAGCGCCCGGTTCGTGCGACGAAATCGCCGGTTCTGCTCGGGCTCCCTGGCGTAGGCCTGGATGACACGCACGCCGGTGATGTTCTCCTGCAGGGCCGACAGGTTGTCGCCGACCCGCTCGCGAACAGCCAGATAGGCCTTGTTGGACTGGCGCTGGAACCGGATCGAGGCGAGTGCGATGAACGGCAGCACCAGCAAGGCCAGCAACGTCAGTTGCCACGACATGATCAACAGCACGACCAACGCGAACGTGACCATCAGCGCCGCCGACACGAACTGGAGGAGGCCCCACTGCACGAGCTCGCTCATCGACTCGATGTCGGCGGTCATGCGCGACACGAGCACGCCGGCCTTGTTGCGGTCGAAGAAGGCGAGCGACTGGCGTTGGATGTGGGCGAACAGCCGCAGGCGCAGCGCACGCAGGAGTCCTTCACCGGCGATGTTCACGTGGATGTATTGCTGCCGACTACCGAGATAGGCGACGATCGCGACGAGCACGTAGAGGGCGATCGCCAGGTTGAGCGCTGCGGGGTCGTCGCCGTTGATGCCCTGATCGATGCCGTAGCGCAGCAGCAGCGGTCCGAGCACCGCCGAACTCGTGGAGAGGGCGATGAACACCAACGCCAGCAGCGCCGGGCGCCGAAACGGCACGGCGAGCTGTGCCGTGCGGCGCAGCACCCGCTTGGCCTGTTCGCGATCGAGACGGTCCTCCTCGCTGACGGCGTGTGCTGCCCACATGTCAGTTCCCCCCTCCGGCTGACGGAGTGGAAGTCGGTGCGGGCGTTTGGGCGGCTGCCAGCACCTCGCGGTATCGCAGGCTGGTGGCCAGGAGCTCGTCGTGCGTTCCCATTGCGAGCACCCGCCCGGCATCGATCAACACGACGCTGTCGGCCATCGCGATCGTGCCGGCCCGGTGTGCGATCACGATCGTGGTGCGCCCGTCCATCACGGTTCGCATCGCCGCTCTGATCTCGTGCTCCTTGGATGGGTCGACGGCGCTGGTTGCGTCGTCGAGCACCAAGACGCTCGGATCGCTCACGACGGCCCTGGCGATCGCGATCCGCTGGCGTTGACCACCCGACAGCGAGAATCCGCGCTCTCCCAGCAAGGTGGAGTACCCATCGGGGAGCTCCTCGATGAAGTCGGCCGCCCCGGCGAGTTCGGCGGCGCGGCGAACCGTCTCGAAATCAGCGTCCGGGTCGGCGAACGCGATGTTGGCGGCCACCGTGTCGTGGAACAGCAACGTGTCCTCGAACACCAAACCCACCGATCGACGCACGTCGTGCACCCGGAGGCTGCGGATGTCGTAGCCGTCCAGGCTGATCGTCCCCGCCTGTGGATCGTAGAAGCGGACCAGCAATCTGGCCACGGTCGACTTGCCCGAGCCGGTACCGCCGACCAGAGCGACCGAGCTACCGGCCGCAATCTCGAGCGTGAACCCGTCGAGCACCGGCTCGTCGGGCTCGTAGCCGAACGTCACGTCGTCGAACCGGATCGCACCGCCCGTGGCGTTGCCGCCCGGGCGGGTGTGGGCAGGGAGGGTGACCGGCGACGCCGGATCGACGACCTCCGGTGTCGCCCCCAGCACCTGATCGATCCGTTCGAGCGCAGCTGCCGCCCGCTGCCCGAACGCCACCATCATGCCGATCGTGCGCAGCGGCCAGACGAGCAGCTGGACGTAGAAGTTGAACTTCACCAACTCGCCGATCGTCAGCTCGCCGTTGAGCACGCGATGACCACCGACCGCCAACACGGCGATCAGGCCTGCGGCCGGCAGCAGATCGATGAAGGGCAGGTAGACAGCCCGGATGCGGGCGGCGTCGAGCGATACTCGCTGGATGTCGTCCGCTTCGGCTTCGAGCTTGTCGGCCTGCACCTGTTCGGCGCCGAAGCCCTTGATCACGCGGATGCCCGAAACGGTCTCCTCGACCACGGACGCGAGCTGGGCCTGTTCCTGCTGCACCTCGAGCACAGCGGGATGGATCCGGCTGGAGAACCGACGCGCCGCGAGGTTCACGAAGGGAAGCGGCGCCAACGCGAAGACGGCGAGCGTCGGATCGGCGCCGAACAGGATGCCGACCACGACGGCGATCAGGGCGAAGTTCGAGATCGTGAGCGGGAGCATCACCACGAAGGCCTGGACCTGGTTCAGGTCGCTCGACGCACGGCTCATCAGCTGACCGGTCTGGGCGCGGTCGTGATAACCGATGTGGAGTCCGAGGATGCGCTGCAACAGTTGTTCACGCAGGCGCATCTCGGTCAGCCGGCTCTGGCTGAACGCGACGTAACGTCGCAGTGCCGTGAAGGTGCCGGTGACCATCCCGGCGCAGGCGATCAGGAACGCCCAACCCCATGCGCTCCCCGCCCCATCGATCGCCCGGTCGATCGCCAGACCCGTCAGCTGCGGTACGGCCACCTTGCCGACGGTCCACAACAAGCCGACCCCGACGCCGAGCGCCAACCCTCGCCACTGTCGGCGCAACAGCAGCATCAGCGGACGCCACTTCGCCCACCCGCTCGCTGTCGGTGTCTCCTCCGCCTCGTCAGTCACGCTCGACTCAGAGTACCGGTCCTCCGGCGTCCGGCTCCGACCGGTCACGGCGACTCGTCAGGACAAGAGCTCGCGCACGCGGTCCTTGGGGCGGCCGATGATGGCCTTGTCGGCGGTGACCAGCAACGGACGCTGCATGATCATCTTGTTGCTCACGATCACGTCGACGATCTGGTCGATCGTGGCGACATCGCCGTCGGTCAGGCCAAGCTTGCGGAACAAGCTGTCGCGGCGCACCAACTCGGTCGGCGGGTCTTCGAGTTTGGCGATGATCCCGCGCAGTGTCGCCTCGTCGGGCGGATTCTTGCGGTAGATCACGATCTCGGCGTCGGCTCCCAGTTCTTCGGCAATGCTCACGGCATTGGTCGAAGAGTTTCAATTCGGGTTGTGGTAGATCGTCACCTGTGCCATGGGCTCAACCTACCCGTCGGCGCCCGGTTCGTTCCTGCTGTGACACCCCATCGGTAGTGTCACGAGAGCCGACCTCCCCTTCGCTACGTGCGCCTCACCGGTGCGTCCTCAGCAAGGGGAACCCATGCAACTCGATCCAATTCACCGCCGAATCCCGCGTGCCGGCATCGACCCCATCGACGATGCCGACACCGCCTTCGTGACCATCTCGATGGCCGTCCACCGACCCCTGCGGTTCGAGACGATCCTGGTGCTGCTCGACGATGCGCGCCGCGGTCTCGGGGTGGTCGCCGTCAGCGACACTCGCGAACCCGACGCCGTGCTCGAGGTGGTCGAGTGCGTCCTTGCCCCGTCGGCGCACGGTGGCCGCGTCGGCGCCGTCATCGTGGGCAGCGTCCGGCCCGATACGCCCGACGCCGCGATCGACCCCGACGCCGACGATGTCGATCGTTGGCTGGAGATGAGCGACCTGGCCGAGCAGCGCGGCGTCGAACTGCTCGAGTGGTTCGTGATCACCGACGAGATCAGCTGCCCTCGGGATCGGTTGGGCGAGGCGCCGCGCTCGGTGAACGCGCGGCGGTCCGCCGGTGCCATCCGCAGACCGGCCCCCTTGAGCCGGCGAATCAGCTCACGACTCTCCACGATCGACGCCCCCGCTGCGATCATCTGATCGCGATACTCCTCGGGGATGTCGTAATGGTCGCCGTGGAAACCGCGACGCGGGATGCCGTTGGCATCGGCGAACTCGTGCAGCTCGGCGAGCGACTCGTCACTGACCAGATGGCACCACAACCGGTCACGGTGCCGCCACCGCGCCTCGTCGATCAGAATCGTCACGGCGACGAGACTGGCACACTGGAGTCGTGGCAGGCGACGATCTCGAGCTCCGTGTCGCGTGGGAGCAGCACCTGGGGCGTTCCGACGCGTCCCAGCGCTGGTTCGACACGGTGGTCAACCGACATCGCGGGGCCGGCCGCCACTACCACGGCATCCGACACGTTCGGTGGGTGCTGCGACACATCGCGACCCTCGAGTCCAACGTGGCCGACATCGGCGCCGTCGTGGCTGCCGCGTTCTTCCACGACGTGGTCTACGACCCCGCCCGGTCCGACAACGAAGCCGCCAGCGGGCGGCTCGCCGACATCGCGCTGGGCGAACTGGGTTGGGAAACGGAGCGCCGGCGACGCGTCATGGCGATGATCGATGCCACGGTCGCCCACCACGTCGATGACATCGACCTCGACACGCAGGTGCTGCTCGCGGCCGATCTGGCCGTGCTCGCCGCCGATCCGGCCGGTTACGGCGACTACGTCAGAGCTGTGCGGCGGGAGTACGCCCACGTCACCGACGACGACTGGCGCTCGGGTCGTGCCGCCGTACTGCACGGCCTGCTCGATCGCCCACATCTCTTCGCCCCTGGGCTCGGCCTCGTCGACTGGGAGCATCGTGCGCGCGCCAACATGACGGCGGAGCTGGCAACGCTGCAGGTCTGATCGGCCCTGGAGTCCCGACCGGCCCGGTGACGGTGACCGGTGACGGTGACCGGGCCTGAGATCTTGACGGACTCAGTCGCGTCGCACGACGCGCACCGCACGGCGAGTGCGCACCCGCAGCGGGATCGGACGGGGCTGGCGGGCCGCACCGATCGCCAGCGCGGCCACCGAGGCCGTGAGGGCGAACCACATCAGCAACATCAGGTCAGTGTACGCACATTCGTTCGATCGCGCCAGTGCAGCGCCGCTCGAAGCGAACCGGCGCGCAGCAGCACCGTGACCCGGTTGGATACCTTCGGGTGTGCGAGCGATCGCTGCCGCCCGGCCCAGCGAGCCTGGCCCCGGGAGCGATGGCAAGATGGCGCCATGACTCGTCTCGGCTACCAGCTGCCCAACTTCACGTATCCCGACACCACCCCTGACCAGATCTTCGGAAAGGTCGTGGCTCAGGCCAGGGCCGCCGAGGCATCCGGATTCGACCGGGTGCTGCTGATGGACCACTTCTATCAACTCCCCGGTCTGGGCGCCCACACCGAGCCGATGCTCGAGTGCTACACGATGCTGTCGGCGCTCGCCCAGCACACCTCGACCGTGCGGCTGTCGGCGCTGGTGACCGGCAACACGTACCGGCACCCCACGCTCCTGGCGAAGTCGATCACGGCACTCGATCACGTCTCGGGCGGCCGCGCCACACTCGGTATCGGTGCCGGCTGGTTCGAGCTCGAGCACAACTCGCTCGGCTACGAGTTCGGAACCTTCACCGATCGCTTCGAGAAGCTGGAGGAGGCATTGCAGATCATCCTCCCGATGCTGCGCGGCGAGACGGTGACGTTGGCGGGCAAGCACTACCAGGTGACCGACGCCGTCAATTCGCCGGCGCCGATCTCGAAGATCCCGATCATGATCGGCGGCAACGGCGAGCAGAAGACGCTGAGGATGGTCGCCCAGTACGCCGACGAATCGAACCTGGCGGGCGGCCCGATCAGCGAGATCCCGCACAAGCTCGACGTGCTCGCCGCGCACTGCGACCGGCTCGGGCGCGACCGCTCGGAGATCAAGGTCACCAAGCTGCTCATGTGCCACGTGGCGCCCACGATGGAGCAGGCCGACGCCGACCTCCGGGCAACGGCCGCCGCGAAGGGCTGGAACGACGAGGTGGTCGAGATGGCCAGGGGCGTGCTGATGTTCGGCGATCCCGACACGATCGGCGAACAGCTGGAGGCTGCGATGGCGACGGGTCTGGACGGCATGACGATCAACCTGCCGGCGTGCGGCCACATCCCGGAGCGGATCGAATTGCTCGGCGAGATCGCGAATCGTGTGCTCGGCTGACGCGACGCTCGTTCGGACGCGAGGACATCGCAACGGGTTCGGGAGCCTGCATGCCGGCACGGTCATCGAGGTTCCACAGTGGCATGTGTCAGTCCGAACGGGTCGACTCGAGCATCGCGATTCCGACGACCACACCGACCAGGCACACCACGCCCGGCAGGACGAACCAGCCGAACCCCTGACCGGTTCCGCCGACCTCATCACAGGCGTCACCGAAGGCCCCACACGGATTGGCCGCGAGCGGAGCCAACAGGCTGCACTACAACGTGCCACCCGCCGAGACCACGATCAGCACGATGCCGAGACGGCGGCGCCCAGGGTTCATACCGCCTCGATCAACCGGTTTGCTGCTCGGCGAGGTCGAGCCAGCTCTCTTCGATCGCGGCCAATTCGGTCTGCACCGTGGCGAGTTCCGCCCCGAGGGAGGCGAGGAGCGTGTGATCGGTGGTTGCCACGAGCTGCTCGTTGAGCCGGTCGGCCTGCCGTTGCAGCCTGACCATCGCCTGTTCGACCTCGCGGAGCCGGCGGCCCACCGTGTACTGGCTGGCCGCACGCGTCGTCTTCGGGGTCGCCACGCGCGCCGCGTCCGGCTTCTTGTTCGTCGCAACGCCCGGTTTTCCGGCCCGTTCGGCGAGCCAACCCTGCACCCCGCCGGCCACCCGCCGCATCGTTCCACCGGCGTCGATCGCGAGCACGTGATCGACCGTGCGGTCGAGGAAGGTGCGGTCGTGGCTGGCGACGACCAACGCACCGGGCCATTCGTCGAGGAAGCTCTCCAGCGCCCGCAGCGTGTCGAGGTCGAGGTCGTTGGTCGGCTCGTCGAGCACCAACAGGTTCGGCTTGGTCGCCAGCACCATCACCAACTGCAACCGGCGACGCTCGCCGCCCGACAGCATCTTCACGGGTGCGTACTGGGCAGTCGAGTCGAACCAGAAGCGTTCGAGCAGGACCCGGTCCTCCCAGTCGGGCTGGCGCAACGGGCCGGCCACGATCTCGCGCACGATCGCGTCCGGCTCGAGCAGCGACGTCTGCTGATCGGCGTAGCCGGTGATCACGGTCGACCCCCGCTTGATCTCACCGCTCGCCGGATCGTGCCGGCCGGCGACGATGTCGAGCAGTGTCGACTTACCCGAGCCGTTCGGGCCCACCACGCCGAGCCGCGCCCCCGGCTCGATCAGCAGGCTGACGTCGTGGAACACGACGTGAGAGCCATACGCCTGCGAGACGTCGATCAGTTCGATGACCTGGTTGCCCAGTCGGGTCGACCCGGAGTCGAGGAGCAGATCGGCGCCTCGTACCCCGGCCGACTCGGGCCCGCCCGCGACGATCTCGTTCGCCGTTCGAAGTCGTGCCTTGGGCTTCGTCGACCGGGCGGGTGCACCGCGTTGCAGCCATTCGAGCTCGCGCCGGGCGAGGATTCTGCGGGTCGCCTCCTCGCTCGCGGCTTGTTCGTGGCGAGCGGCTCGACCCTCCAGGTAGGTGGCGTATGCGCTGGCCCCGGGGGCAGCACGATGGATGTATCCCTTGCCGCGCTCGATCTCGACGATCCGGCCCTCGCCTCGGGCCGTGGTGAGACGGTCCATCAGATGCCGGTCGTGGGTGATCACCACCAGCGCTGCCCGGGTCGCCGCCAGCCGCTGTTCGAGCCATTCGATCGCCTCGAGGTCGAGGTGGTTGGTGGGCTCGTCGAGCACGATCATGTCGAACTCACCCACGAGCGCCCGCGCCAACGCGACCCGCTTGGCCTGGCCACCCGACAACTGATCGGTGCTGCGGTCGAGCAACGGTTGCACGCCGAGCGACGTCGCAACCGCCGCGACCTCCCACGAGTCGCCCAGATACTCGGCGACCGTGCCGGACGGCAGCTTCGGGTCCTGGTCGAGGATGGCGATCCGCACGCCACGGCCGAAGCGGACCTCTCCCTCGTCGGGCGTCTGCGTTCCGGCCATCAGCCGCATCAGCGTCGATTTCCCCGAGCCGTTGACACCCACGATGGCAACGCGGTCACCCGACGAGACCGTCACCGACAGGTCGTCGAACAGCACCTTGTCAGGCTGGGCGATGCCCACGCGAGCAAGGTCGACACAGATCACGTCGCCACGATACGGCAACGATGTCGAACTCGAACCGGGGTCCGCCGCCGCCCGACCACCCAGAAGGGCGGCGGCGGACGGAGCAATGATCAATCGGTCAGCGGACGACCGCCACCGGAGCGTGACTGTGCGAGGCGACCTCGGCGCTGGTCGAGCCCAGCAGCAGGCCCTTGAAGCCACCCCGGCCCCGCGAGCCCACGACGACGAGGTCGACGTCGCGCGACGCCTCGATCAATGCGAACCCCGGGGTTCCACGCACCGCTTCGCCGGTCACCTTGACGTTTGCAGGCGGCGGGCCCGCACTCTCGAGGACGTGGTCGACGACCTGTTGCGCTGCGCTGTCCATCGTCTCGATCTCGGCAGCGACCGTGGCGAACATGCCCACCGCGAGCGCCGGCAGGAACCAGGCATGCACGACACGGATCTCCTCGACACCCGGCAGGCCATAGGCCCACCGTACGGCACGCGTCGACTCGTTCTCGGCGCCTTGCTCGGCGTCGAGATCGTGATCGTCGACACCGACGACGACGCGTCGGGGAATCCCTGCGTGGTCACCACGCACGATCACCACGGGGCGGCGCGTGTGGTGCAACACATAGTTCGCGGTCGATCCGAGCATCATGGCCACCCGGCTGTTGCCGCGATGACCGAGCACGATCGCGGCCGCATCATGATCGTCGGCCTGGCTGACCAACGCCCTTCCGGCATGACCCTGGTGGGTGACCGGCACGAAGCGATCATCGTCGATCTTGCCGAGCAACTCGGTCAGGCCCTGCAGCGACAACCGCTCGATCTCCGATGGGTCGATGGTGACGACCATGTCGTAGCCCGTCACCAGTGGGACCTCCCACGCGTGAACCACCACGATCTTGTCGTCCGCCTGAGCAACCGCGCGTGTCCAGTCGAGCGCCTCGTTGGATTCCGGGCTGGCGTCGACGCCCACCACGAATGAGTTCCGGGTTGCACTCATGGGGACCTCCTTCCACTGTGCCTCTGACGCGATGATGCGCCCGGACCAGCCGGGCGCACCAGGGCCGAACGGCCATTGGGGGTCTGACCAGCGGGGGTCTGGTCAGCGGAGATCCGATCCGTAGGATCGGCGGTCAGCCGCGTGGGGGGCGTTCGCCGTTGACGCGAGCCGTGATCCGCTCGGTGAGGTTCACCTTCATCGTGGCGGCCTCCTCAGCGGTCAGGCGATCGCTCTCGACCATCAGGTCGACGTGCGCCGATGCCTCTGCGACGAGTGCGTCGATCACGGTCTGCACGTCGACACCGTTGGCGTCGGCGATCGTGGCGATCGAGTCGCCGGCCTGTAGCTGGGTGCGCAGCGTCTCGACGTCGATGCCGAGCAGATCGGCGATCACCTCACCGTCGCGGGCGGGGCCACGCTCGAAACGTCCAGGGCCGTGGTCGCCGTGGCCATGGTCGCCCCGCTCGCCGCGCTCCGGGCGATTCTCGATCAGCAACTGCGTGACGGCGTCGGCCTGGGTGTCGTCGATGACACCGTCGTCGACGAGCTGTTGCAGCAGCTCACGCAGCTGCACGCCGGGATCGGGCCGATCGGTGTCGGTGACGATCGCGCCGGCGGTGTCAGTGGCACCGTCGTCCTGTGCCGCGACGATCGCGCTGGCTACCGAACCGGTGTCGTCCGACGCTGCGCTGGTGAGCGACGGCACGGTCATCAGCAGCCCGATCGCGCCACCTCCCAGCAGACCGGCGGTGACACCGATCGCGGCGTTCCGGCGAGTGCGGCGGGGTTGCTTGCTCCGGGTGGTCTCGTTGTTCATGTCGTTCCTTTCGAGGGATGGTTCTTGACACGGATCAGTGTGATCGTCCTCGGTGAGAGGCAAACCGGAGCAAGTTGAGAGCAAGGTAAGAACCTCGACACCTGTTCACGCCGCGCCGGTTCAGTCGGGTTCGACGGCGAGCCGAAACCCCACCGTGGCGCCGCCACCATCACGGTTCTCGGCCCACACGTCGCCGCCGTGGCTCTGGGCGACCTCGCGAACGATGGCCAACCCGAGACCCGAACCCGACATCGTGCGCGCTTCGTCGGCTCGATAGAACCGGTCGAAGATCCGATCGACGTCAGCCTCCGGAATACCGTTCCCGCGGTCCGACACGGCCACGGCACCGCCGCCGACCGCCACCTC
This sequence comes from uncultured Acidimicrobiaceae bacterium, assembly GCA_963701575.1. GTDB lineage: Bacteria > Actinomycetota > Acidimicrobiia > Acidimicrobiales > Ilumatobacteraceae > Ilumatobacter. The sequence goes on along the minus strand of CAVPAQ010000017.1, from coordinate 42,537 downwards.
GATCGGACCGGCCGACTCGTCGAACTTCCGCGCGTTGTCGAGCAGGCACGAGATCGCACGCTGCACACCGGATCGTTGGGCAACCACCATCGAAGTCGTCGCATCGAGGCGGATCGAGCGGCCGGTCCGACGCTCGTAGCGCGCGGCAACGTCCGCAGCGACGGTTGCCAGATCGAACAACTCACGCGACTCATCGGATGCGGCACCACTTGCGACGGCGATGATCTCGTTGACGAGTTCGGTGAGCTCCTCGGTCTCGGCCCGGAGATCCCCCAGAATCGCCGTGCGATCCGCATCGCCCAGATCGGAGTAGCGCTGGAGAGTGTCGAGATTGGTGCGCAAGCTCGTGAGAGGTGTACGCAGTTCGTGCCCGGCGTCTTGCACGAGTCGACGCTGGTCCTCCTGCGATCTCGCCAGGGCTCCGAGCATGCGGTCGAACGCCAAGCTGAGTCGCCCGACCTCGTCCTGTCCGCGTTCGGCCACCTCCACGTCGAGCCTGCCGGTGGTCTCGACATGCTCGGCGGCGATCGTGAGACGCCGCAGCGACGCCGTGACACGGCCGGCGATCCAGAGCCCGGCGGCGATCGCAGCCGACCCGACCAGCACGACCAGCAGCAGGGTGCGAACTCGCAACGACTCGAGCAACCGATTGGTCTCCGCGAGCGGTCGGCCGACCTGCACGGCACCTCGGGGAACCCCGATCGTTCGGATGCGATACTCGCCCTGCGGCGTCTGCACCGTGGAGAACACACTGAGCCGGCTGGTCCCGACGACGCTCAGCTCGAGCTCGGACAGCTCGATCGGTGACGGGAACGTCGACTGCGACACCGTGCCGTCTCTGAGTACGACCTGGCCGACGAGCCCCGACAACGGTCCCTGGTCGGGCAACGGCGTATCGACACCGAAGCGACGGTCGTCGAGGCGCCGATCGACATCGACCAGTGATCGGTCGACCTCGGCGTAGAGCCGATCGCGCGTCGTCCGGTAGCCGATCGTGCCGACGACGATCGTGGTCAGCGACACCATCACGGCCATCGCCAACGCGATCTTCCAGCGCAGGCTCATGCCGACTCGTTCCTGGCCACGTAGCCGACACCACGAACGGTATGGAGGAGGCGTGGTGCACCGCCGCGCTCGGTCTTCCGGCGCAGATACCCGATGTAGACCGCGAGGTTCTTCGAGTCGGGGCCGAAGTCGTAATGCCAGATGCGGTCGTAGATGGTCGTGTGGTCGAGCACGATGCCGGCGTTGCGAACCAAGAGCTCGAGCAGGTCGAACTCGGTCTTGCTGAGTTCCAGGTCGCGACCGCCGCGGCTTGCCAGGCGGCCGGCGGGGTCGAGACTCAGGTCGTCGAGCGCCAGCAACTCACCGGGCGCTTCCGTCGGACCGTTCGCGCCGCCGTCCGGCTGTGCCCTCCGCAAGAGGGCGCGAATCCGGGCGAACAACTCCTCGAGTTCGAACGGCTTGGCAAGGTAGTCGTCGGCACCCGCATCGAGTCCCGCGACTCGATCACTCGTCTCGGTGCGGGCGGTCAGCATCAGCACCGGCACGCGGTTGCCTTCGGAGCGCAGCACACGGCAGACGGTCAGGCCGTCGACGTGAGGCATCGAGACGTCGAGCAGCACCAGGTCCGGCGAGTGCTCGCGCAGGGCGTCGAGTGCCAGCGCACCGTTCGTGACCGCCAGCACCTCGTATCCCTCGAGTTGCAACGCCCGCACCAGCGACTCGCGAACGGCCCGATCGTCCTCTGCCAGCAGCACCTGCATCCCTTGAGTACACCAGAACAAGGTGAGGATTGGGTGAGAATGGCCAGATGCGTACGTACATCCTCGTCGCCGCCGGAGGCGCGCTCGGCGCCTCGCTGCGCTGGAGCGTCGGTGAGCTGATCGGGCAGCGAGCCGCCACGTTCCCGTTCGCAACGCTGTTCGTGAACATCGTGGGCTGTGTCCTGATCGGCCTGGCGGCGCGTCACATGCTGCGAGGGTCCGACCGCTGGCAACTCGGGGTGACGGGAATTCTGGGAGGCCTCACCACATACTCCACGTTCGCCAACGAGACCCGCGGCCTGCTCGACGCCGGCCACGCCGGGCAGGCGTTGCTGTACGTCGCGTTGACGATCGTCGGCGGGCTGACGGCGAGCGAGATCGCCCGCGGCGATTGGTCACGTTCGTGACCGCAGCGCTGTTCTTGCTCGCGTCCGGCCTGGGGGCTGCGACGCGTCTTCGCATCAACCAGTACGGATGGACATGGCTCAGCACCCTGGTCGCCAACGTGGTCGGCTCGTTCGCGCTCGGATGGCTGCTCGCGGGCGATCCGACCGAACGGATCCGCACCGTCGTGGGCACCGGTTATCTGGGCACCCTCACGACGTTCAGCATGTTCGCCCTCGAGGCGACGGAAGGCACGCCGCGACGGCGCATCGTCATCATCTCGACAACGTTGATCCTCGGCCTGCTCGCCGCAACTGCGGGCCACTCGATCGGCTGACTCGCACCGATGGACACCCGGTACGGCTCGGCAAGGCCGCGGCACCGTTCAGTACGGCGCCTCGTCAGTACGGCGCCTCGGCCGCACCCGGCCACCTGATCGTCGCCATCGTGTCGGCCCACGGTGGGGGATGCGCGGCGAGCCAGTCGCCGAGTTCTCGATCCCGCTCGGGCGACAGGCACAGGCGTCGACGAGCCATTGGCACCAGGCCGGCCGCCTCGTCTGCAGAGACCGGCCTGCGCCCGCTGGTCGTGTGCTCGGGATCGAGGCCCATCTCCTGCAGCACGGCGATCAGGTCGTCAGAGGTCGGGCCGGCGGGCCGTTCGACACCCCAGAAGTGCCGCCACGCCGGCGCCCACGCTGACATCGGGTGCACGGTGGCGATCTCGAGCACCACAGCGAGGCGCGCATGGTCGGTGAGCGCCCACAGGAACGGCACGATGTCGTCGACGTTGAAGGCGACGTGGTGGCACACCACCACGTCGGCAGCCGGGGTGTACGCCGCCACGTCCGGCCAGCTGCCGTGAATCGTTCGCCGGGCGACACCGGCGTGCGCCGCCGCGATCAGGAACTGGTCGAGCATGGCCCCGCTCGCGTCGACGCCGATCAGCTCGGTTGCGGGCGGCACCAAGGACAACGATGCCCTGCCGCCGCCGCAGCCGACATCGAGAACGGTTCCACCAATGGGCGGCAGCACCTCGCGCGCCCACTGTGCCGAGACTTCGTCGCGGTCGAGCGTCCGGTCGACGGTGAATCGGGCGACGTCGTGTTGCCACGGTGATTCGGGGGCCTGATCGAGGATGCTCGGCGGAACACCCCAGCCGGCCAATAGTTCGGCCCACCGTTCGGCAGCCGGCGAGGATGGGCGGGTGGTGCCGTCGCTCACGACGCGGCGAGGACGCGGACCGGCAGTTCGCGCGGACCGCGGATCTGGCCAAGGCTCCAGCGCTCGTCACCAGCCGGCTCGAACTTCGGGAAGCGCTCGACGCACTCCTCGATCGCGATCTTCCGTTCGAGCCGCGCCAGGTTCGAACCCGGGCAACGGTGAATCCCCAGCCCGAACGCGCCGTGACGTTTCTCGGCGCGATCGATGATGAACTCCTCGGCGTGGTCGAAGAACGCGGGATCGCGGTTGGCGGCCGGGAACGGCCGGAGCACCCACTCGTCGGCCTTCATCGGGCAACCGTGGAAGCCGTGGTCGTCCTTGACGAGGCGTGCCATCGTGACGGGCGCATAGGAGCGCAGCACTCCTCGAGCGCGTCGATCATCACCTTGACCGGCGGATACTTGCCTGTCATTCGCCGTCGCTGATGACGATCGCATACTCGGGACAGTTGGCGACGGCGAGCCGCGCCTTGTCCTCGAGGTCGGCTGCCACCGATCCGTCGCCGATCACGACGGCGTTGCCGTAGTCGTCGACATCGAACAACTCCGGTGCCAGCGCATAGCACCGGTTGTGACCCTGACAGAGATCTGCTTTCACCTCGACTCGCATCTCCCGAGACTAGACAGCGCGCCGACTGCAGAAAGCATCGGCGCTCGGGGGATCCGGCGGGCACCGGCACCGAACGAATCAGCGACTTCAATCCGTCAGATACAACGGAGTTATATCACTGCCCGTGAGCGCGCTGACATACTGAGTGAGATTTATTGTCAATAGCGACGTTATAGTCGGAGTTCGACGTCGCTGGGCGATTACGTTGACCCTTGCAGGTGCCGATGAAGAGGGCATCGACGTCGAGGTCGCCGACCTGGACACGATGCGAGAAACCGGCGGAAACGAGAATCATGACACGATCACAGGACGAGACCAGCGAGGCCCTCCTCGCCGCAGCACACCGGCTGTTGGCCACGACCGGCCCCGAGTCGCTCACGGTGCGCCGGATTGCCACCGAAGCGGGCATGAGCACGATGAACGTCTACTCGCGCTTCGGCGGCAAGGACGGCGTCATCGACGAGCTGTACGCCGACGGATATCGGCGCCTCGTGCATGCCCTCGACTCGGTTCCGACCACCGACGACATCCCCGGCGACCTCATCCGGGTTGCGCATGCCTACCGCGACTTCGCCCGCGACAACCCGACGTACTACGGCATCATGTTCCGCGGCACCGTGCACGGCTTCTCACCCTCGGCCGAATCGACCGAGCTGGCCCTGAGCGGTCTCTCCTCACTGGTCGAGCGCGTCCGATTCGCCCAGGATCGCGGCGTGATCGTGAGCGGCCACGGCGGCGACACCACCGACGTTGCGGCGCTGCTGTGGGCAACGTGCCACGGACTGGTCAGCCTCGAACTCGACGGCGTCGGTGACGAGTACGTGTCGTGGTCGAAGGCCTTCGAACACGGGATCCACACGATGATCGACGCCTTGTGCCCGCAGGGCGCCGAGTCACCCAGGCACTGAACCAGCAGCACCACCGGTTCCCGGCCGGCGGCAGTTAGGGTGCCACCCCGATGGGCCCGGTGCTGTTCGCCAACGTCTTCACGGATCTGACGGACTGGCTGAGTGATTTCTCGTCGAACTGGTGGTTCCTCGCCATCATCGCAGTCATCGCATTCCTCGACTCGATCGTGCCGATCGTGCCGAGCGAGACGATGGTGATCATCGGCGGCGTAGCTGCCGGCCAAGGTGACCAACGGCTGCTGTTGGTGATCGCCGCCGGTGCGATCGGCGCATTCCTCGGCGACAACGCGGCCTACCTCATCGGCGACAAGATGAGCAGCTGGATCCAACTCCAGGCCGATCAGCGGCCGAAGTGGCACACGCGCCTCGACTGGGCCAGCGAGCAGATTCGCCTGCGCGGCGGTTTGTTGCTGATCACCGCCCGATTCATCCCCGGTGGACGGACGGCACTCACCGTGTCATCGGGGGTGACACATCAGCCGCGGCGTTGGTTCGTCGGTTGGATCACTGTCGCCGTGCTGATCTGGGCAACCTATGCCGCCCTGCTGGGCTATCTCGGCGGCAAGGCGTTCGAGGACAATCACACGCTGGCATTCATCGTCGCCTTCACCGCGGCGCTCGGTATGACCGTGTTGATCGAGGTCGTTCGCCACGTTCGCGCCAAGTACCGCTGACCGGGTTCGCCGCACGCCGACGCTCCCGGCCAGACTCGGCCCATGAACGTCTCCGAGGCCGTCGCGCGGCGCAAGTCGATTCGCCAGTTCCTGCCAGATCCGGTCGGCGACGACATCCTCCGGGTTCTGCTCGAACGGGCGGCGCGCTCCCCCAGCGGCGGCAACCTGCAGCCCTGGCGCATCTACGTCGTCAACGGCGACAGCATGGCTCGATTTCGCGAGTTCATCGCCGACCGACCCGTCGAGACGGGCGAATACGACATCTATCCCGCCAACCTGTGGGAGCCGTACCGAACGAACCGCTTCGCGATCGGCGAGCAGATGTACGCGACGCTGGGCATCGCCCGCGACGACAAGGCCGGCCGGCTGCAGCAGTTCGCCAAGAACGACGACTTCTTCGGTGCGCCCGCCGGTCTGTTCTGCTTCATCGACCGCGGGATGGGCCCGCCCCAGTGGAGCGACCTGGGCATGTTCCTCCAGACGTTCATGCTGCTCGCCCAGGAGGAAGGCATCGACACCTGTTCGCAAGAGTACTGGTCGGTCAAGCAGAGGGCGGTCCGCGAGTTCGTCGGCGCGCCCGACGACGAGATGCTGTTCTGCGGCATGGCGATCGGCCACGCCGATCCCGATGCCCCGGTCAACTCGCTGGTCAGCGAGCGGATGCCGCTCGACCAGTGGGCGACCTTCGTGTGACGCTCTCCGAAACGCCGGTCCGGCATTCCGAACGCGAGGTCATCGGCTATCTCGCCTTCTTGTCCGTGGTGATGGCGTTCAGCGTCGACACCGCGCTGCCGGCCTTCGATGAGATCCGGCGCGGATTCGGCCTCGACCCGACCGACAGTTCGGTCTCGCTGGTGGTCACCACGTATCTGCTCGGCCTCGGTCTCGGCCAACTGGTGTACGGCGTGGTGTCCGACCGGTTCGGCCGGGCCCCCGTGCTCCGCGGCGGGCTCCTGATCTACGCCATAGGGGCGCTCGGCTCTACCTTGTCGCCGACCCTCGTGACCCTGCTCGTGTCGCGCCTGGTGTGGGGGCTCGGCGCCGCCGCGCCGGGCGGTCTTCGGCCGGCGATCGCGCGCGATCTGTACTCCGGCGACCGAATGGCGCGTGTCATGTCGGTGGTGATGGCGGTGTTCCTGACGGCCCCGATCGCCGGCCCGATCGTCGGCGAGGTGCTGGTCGAAATCGGCGGCTGGCGAGCGGCGATGGCGGGGCCGGGGCTCCTGGTCGTGTTCGCTCTGATCTGGTCGTTCCGGTTCGGCGAGACGTTGCCGCCGGAGCGTCGTCGCCCACTCCACCTGCGCCCGATCGGACAGGCAATTCTCGAGATCTCCAGGTCGCGTGTGACAGTCGGCTACACGTTGATGCTCACGATCCTGTTCGGTGCGTTCTTCTCGTTTCTGGGGAGCTCACAGCCGATCATCGACAACGTCTACGACCGATCGGAACAGTTCGCCTTGTTCTTCGGAGTCAACGGTGCGGTGATGGGACTGGCCCTGTGGAGATCGTCACGGTCGGTCGAACGGATCGGCACGGCGCGGATGATGTCGATCAGCATGACCATCTTCCTCGCGTCGGCGATCGTCCAACTCCTCACCACGGCGATCTCCGACGGTCGGCCCGACGTGTGGCTGTGGCTGGGCACGATCGCGACGATGAACGCCGCCACGATGGTGGTCTCGACGAGCGCCATGTCGCTGGCGATGGAACCGATGCAGCACATCGCCGGAACAGCGGCGTCGGTCATCGGCGCCGTCTCGATGATCGGTTCGGCGCTGCTGGGTTCGGTGATCGACAGCCGGATCGAGACGACCGTGACACCGATGACGTTCGGCTACTGCGCGTTCGGCCTCGCCGCGACCGTGCTCATGGTCTGGGCGCGACGCACCAGCAGCCAACCCGCTCAATAGCCAACCAGTTCACGGAATCGGCCGGCCCCGACGACGTGAACGGAATCGGGCAGTCGTTGGCGCAGACCCCGGTCCGACGTCACCACGGTCAGTCCGCCATCGTCGACCGATGCAGCTACCAGATCGACGATGTGGTCGTCGGCGGCGTTGCGGCCGCGCCTCGGTGCCTCGACGATCGCCAGGTTGCCGCCCGCCAGCAACAGCGTGGACTCCGGCACCGGTGCGTCGAATACGAGCCTCACGTCGTCGTCATGGGTGCGGCACCATTCGGCGACCCGTTGCGCGAATCGTCCTGACGCGGCAGCACGATCGTTCCACCAGCCATCCGGACGCGACCCGTACACGTTGTTGCCGTCGATCACCCAGATCACGACACCACGGTAGTGATCGGCAGCCCACGGGCACGTCGCCACGGTTGGTCGCGTACGACGTCCGCGACCGTTCAGTCCAACAGGCCGGTCGGGACGTCGACCACCCGGGCGCGCAGCCATTCGCCGAGACTCTTCGCCTGGCCGTCGATTCGGGTCGAGGCAGCGACACCCTCCTCCAACAGGTCGTGGATGACGAAGTTGAGCGACCACAGGTTCGCCAGGTCGTAGCGATCGATCCGCAGGTCGGCAGTCTCGGGCAGCAGCTCCCGCAATCGTTCGACGGTGAGCTGACCGGCGAGCCATCCGTACGCCTCGGCGCTGCGTGCGAACACTCCGAGATTGGCGTTGCCACCCTTGTCGCCCGAGCGAGCGCCGACCACGCGGCCGATCGCAGCTCGCTCGGTGGGCACGCTCATGTCGATCGCCGGCGTGAGCGACGGTTCGCCGGCTTCCGCGCTGCCGTTCATCGTGGCGACCGAGTCGACCTGCACGGTGGATCCGCCGACGTGGACGTAGGCGGGCACGAGTTCGGCAGGCACCAATGCCGGGCGATAGACACCGAACGGTGACGCCACCGACGGACCACCCGTCAGGCCGTAGAAGCCGGGAATACTGGCCAGCGCCGTCTCGATGAAGGCGTTCGAGAACGCCCGACCGACCTTGCGCTCGTCGGGATCCTTGACGGTGACCCGCCACTGCGCAGTGGCCGCTTCGTTCGATTCGGGATCGGGCTGGTCGGTGCGAATGACGCGGGCGTTGACGGAGGCGAAGTCGTCGGGGCCGTACGGACAGGCCCGCCAGAAGGCGGCCGCGGCCACCTCCGCCTTCGCTTCGATGTCGAGCCCGGTGAGGGCCACGGCGATCGTGTTGCGGTAGCCGCCCAGTTCGTTCATGGCGACCTTCAGCATTGCGGGCGGCGGTTCGCCGACGGTTCCGGAGATGCGGACTCGGTCGTGTGCGATCTGATCGAGCCGGATCGTGTCGAAGCGGGCCGTGACATCGGGGCCGAGGTATCGCGGTCCAGCGATCTCGTACAGCAGCTGCGACGTGACGGTGCCGACCGAGACCTGGCCGCCGGTGCCGTCGTGCTTGCCGATCACGGCGGAGCCGTCGGCGGCCACCTCCGCCCAGGGGAAGCCGAGCCGTTCCATGCCGGGCACTTCGGTGAAGAACGAATAGTTGCCGCCGGTCGCCTGTGCGCTGCACTCGATCACGTGACCGGCCACGACGGCACCGGCCAGTTGGTTCCAGTCGTCGCGCTGCCAACCGTGGTGCCACGCGGCAGGGCCGCAGGTGACCGCCGCGTCGGTGACGCGTCCGGTGATCACGATGTCGGCACCTCGTTGCAGCGCCTCGACGATGCCCCAACAGCCGAGATAGGCGTTGGCGGTGAGGTAACGCTCGAGGTCGCCGAGGTCACCACCATCGGCGAACGGCCGGAGGGCGTCGGCAGCCGCCAGTTCCTCGATGCGGGGCAGCAGGTCGTCACCGTCGACGTAGGCGATCGAAGGTGCCAGACCGAGCCGATCGGCGACTTCCTGGACGGCCTCTGCGCAACCGGCGGGGTCGAGCCCACCCGCGTTCGACACGACCTTGATACCGCGATCGAGACAGGTACCCATCACGTCGTCCATCTGCTTCACGAACGTGGCAGCGAACCCACCGCCCGGCTTCTTGGCACGGATCCGGCTGAGGATCAGCATCGTCAGCTCGGCCAGCCAGTCGCCGGTGAGCACGTCGATCGGGCCACCCTCGACCATGTCGCGAGCGCCAGATGCCCGGTCACCGAAGAAGCCCGAGCAGTTGGCGATCCGGATCGGGTCAGCCATCTTCTGCACGATCCTCAGCCGGCGCGAGCCCGACCAACAAGTCGCCGGTGTCGACGCGGTCGCCGACTGCGAAGTGCACGGCCGCCACGATGTGATCGCCGTGGGCGGTGATCTTGTGTTCCATCTTCATCGCCTCGACCACCATCAGCAGCTGCCCGTCGACCACCGACTGGCCCGCTTCGACATGGACGGCGATCACGGTGCCCGGAAGCGGGCACACGGGCCCACTTCCGGCTTCGTGGGCGTCGTGGTCGGCGAACCGTGGCGGAATCTGCCAGTCGATCGAGCCGGTCGGGTCGGCGGTGGAGAAGCGTTCGCCGTCGACCCGAACGGAGATGCATCGCCGAACGGCGTCGATCTCGATGACCTGCACGCCGTCGTCGGAGGCCAGCAGGCGGACGACGCACGGACGACGCCGGTCGGGTGTCAGCGCTCCGGTCTCGTCGCTCTCCGGCGCCCACCCGAGCAACACGTCGGCGACCCGCTCATTGCCGGCGGATGGGCGGCGGAACACGTATTCGGCTTCCATCGGAACTCCGCGATGCGTACCGACCGCGAACCCGTCCGGCGTCGGTTCGCCGTCACCGTCGCAGATCAGCCGACGACGTTGGCCACGCGTGCGCAGATTGCGCCAGCCGGACGGGGCGAAGCCGACGACGTGATCCGACGACCGGTTCGTACGCTCGATCGCGAAGACGGCGGCGAGGAAGTGGGCCCAGCGGTCGTCCGTTCCGAGTGTGCTGCCGATCAACACCGCGGGGTGCTGATCGAGGTACGACGTGAGGGTTCGACCCGCACGAAAATCAGGCTCGTCCATAATCGCCGCGAGGGCAGCGGAGTTGGTGCGGACACCCGTGACACGCGAGCCACGCAGTGCCCTGGCGATCCGCAACGCGGCGACTCCTCGGTCGGCATGATGTGCGACCACCTTGGCGAGCAGGGAGTCGTAGTCCGACGACACGACACTGCCGGCACGGAAGCCCGTGTCGACTCTGACCTCGCCGGGAATCTCGAACTCGGAGATCGTGCCGGTCGATGGCAACCAACCGCGGACGGGGTCCTCGGCGACGAGTCGCACCTCGATCGCATGGCCCGTGAACGTGATGTCGTGCTGTTCGAACGGCAGCGTGTTCCCGTTGGCGACGCCGATCTGCATCTCGACGAGATCGATGCCCGTGATCGCCTCGGTGACGGGGTGCTCGACCTGGAGACGGGTGTTGACCTCGAGGAACGTGATCGTGGGCTCTCCGTCGTCCGACTCCCCCACCATGAACTCGACCGTGCCGGCGCCCACGTACCCGACGTGGCGGGCGAGCGCCAGCGCACCGTCGTGCAACCTCGCCCTGACGTCGGCCGAGATACCGGGCGACGGCGCCTCTTCGACCACCTTCTGGTTGCGTCGCTGGATCGAACACTCGCGATCACCCAGGTGGACGACGTTGCCGTGTTCGTCGCCGAGGATCTGGACCTCGACATGGCGACCCCGCTCGATGAAGGGCTCGATGAAGACGGTCCCGTCACCGAACGCCGAGGCAGCCTCACGGGACGCGGCCTCGATCGCCGCGGTCAGCTCGGATCCGTCACGCACGACCCGCATGCCGCGGCCGCCTCCGCCGGCGGCGGCCTTCACCAACACCGGCATCGCCAGCCCGTCCGGAACGGAGCCCGGCACGACCTCGATGATCGCCGTCGTCGGAACGCCGGCCTCGATCGCAGCCCGCTTGGCCGCCACCTTGTCGCCGAGCAGGCGGATCTGGTCGGGGGTCGGGCCGATCCAGCGGAGTCCGGCGTCGATCACGGCATGCGCGAAGTCGGCGTTCTCGGCCAGGAAACCGTAGCCGGGGTGGATCGCGGTCGCTCCCGTGTCGAGCGCGGCGCGGATGATCGCATCGCCACGGAGGTACGACTCGGCCGGGGTCGAGCCACCGAGCGCGACCGCGACGTCGACGGCGTCGACGTGTAGTGCATTGCGGTCGGGTTCGGAATAGACGCCCACGGTCGAGATGCCCATTCGGTGCGCGGTCCGCGCGATGCGGCAGGCGATCTCCCCACGGTTGGCGATGAGGATCTTCATCAGTGCCGCCAGATCCCGTACTCGCGGGTGCCCTGCACGACGTTGCTGTGGGCCGCCGACAGCGCGAGCCCGAGCACGGTCCGGGTGTCGTTGGGGTGGATGATGCCGTCGTCCCACACGCGCCCGGTCGAGTAGAGCGCCGACGACTCGCTCTCGATCTGCTCCTCGAGCGCCATCTTCTTGGCGTTCAGGTCGTCCTCGTCGATCTCGATCCCGCGCCCGGCGGCAGCGTTGCGAGCGACGATGTCCATCACACCGGCCAGTTGCTTCGGGCCCATCACGGCGATCTTGTGGTTGGGCCAGGAGAAGATGAACCGCGGGTTGTAGGCCTTGCCGGCCATGCCGTAGTTACCGGCGCCGTAGGACGCCCCGACCATCAGGCAGAAGTGCGGCACCTCGCTGTTGGACACGGCATTGATCATCTTGGCCCCGTTGCGGATGATGCCGCCCTGCTCGGCCTTCGAACCGACCATGAACCCGGTGATGTTGTGCAGGAACACCAGCGGGGTGTCGGTCTTGTTGCACATCTGGATGAACTGGGCGCCCTTCTTGGCCTCCTCCGAAAAGAGGATCCCGTTGTTGCCGAGCAGGCCGACCGGGAAGCCGTGGACCGAGCCCCAGCCGCACACGAGCTTGTCGCCGTAGAGCGGCTTGAACTCCTCGAACCGACTGCCGTCGAGCACACGAGCGTAGATCTCGCGGATGTCGAACGGGATCCGGACGTCGGCGGACGCACAGCCGATCAGCTCGTTCACGTCGTGGACCGGATCATCCGCCGGCTCGGACGGACCGGGCCCGAGCTTCTGCCAGCGCAGGTGTCTGACGATGTCGCGGATCATCCGCAACGCATCCATCTCGTCGGCAGCGAGATAGTCGCTGAGGCCGCTGGTGCGGCTGTGCATCTCGGCACCGCCGAGCGTCTCCTCGTCGACGACCTCGTCGATCGCCATCTTCACCAGCGGAGGGCCGCCGAGATAGGCCGTGCCACGCTCCTTGACGAAGATCGTGTAGTCGCTCATCCCCGGCGTGTACGCGCCGCCGGCCGTGTTGGGCCCGAACACGGCCGTGATCGTGGGGATCCCGAGCTTGGAGGCCTGGGTCTGGTTGCGGAAGCCCTCGCCGCCCCGGATGAAGATGTCGGCCTGGTGCGGTAGATCGGCGCCGGCGGACTCGTTGAGGTTGATCCAGGGGAGCCGGTTCTCACGGATGATCTGCTGGAACCGCATGCCCTTGTCGACCGAGCGGGGATTCATCGATCCACCGCGGTAGGTCATATCCGAGGCCGCGATCGCGCACTCGACGCCTTCGACGATCCCGATCCCGGCCACCGAACCGGCACCGATCGGGAACTCGGTCCCCCACCCGGCCAACGAACTCAGTTCCAGGAACGGCGTATCGGGATCGACGAGTTGCTCGATTCGTTCGCGCGGCAACATCTTGCCGCGCTGGCGATGCCGATCGACATACCGCTGGCCGCCGATCGACGGCACCGAGGCCATGAGCGTTTCGACCTCGGCCCACAGCGCTTCCATCGCAGCAAGGTTCTGTCGATAGTCGTCGCCGTGCGTGTCGAGCTTGGATCGCAACACGTTCATCGCTCGAGGGGCCCCACGGGCCGAAACCTACGTCGCGGTACCGATCAGCGTCAACTGGTACCGAGGGCCGGAGGTTCCACGTGTCCGGCCGCCGGCGGCGACCAGCCGATCGCAGGACATCCACCCGGCGGCGCCGGGGATCTCGGTTCATCAGGAACAGCCGAAGTCCCGGTACGAGTCGAAGCGGTCGAGCCGGCTCCGGTCAGCATTCCCAGTTGTAGGTCTGCTCCCGATCGGTCAGCCAGATCACCCAGCCGCTGTCGGACTCGAACCGAGCCGTACCGTCGACGTAGACGATCAGGTCGCCGATGTCGTCGCCGGGTCCGGGTGGCGCGACCCGCAGCGCCGCGGTCGGTGCGCCGCGCATCCCGAGGACGGCCCCGACGACCGGGTAGCGATCGAGCTCGAGAACACGCCCGGCGCCGTCAGGCCTCGGGTACGCCTCGTTGAAGAGGGGGTAGTACGTGACACCATCCACCGTCACGGTCTCGTTGCCGCAGGCCCCGTAGTAGGCGACCCGTTCGTGCACCGCGGCGACTTCGACCGGCGTTGCCTCCGGGGCCGTCGTGCTCGGGATCGGCGTGGTCGCCCGAGGCACGGTGGGCTGCACGGTGGGCTGCACGGTGGGCTGCACCGCGACCGGCGCATCGGTCGCCTCTCCGCAGGCCGCCAGCACGAGCAGGCCGGCCAGACCGGCGCACACTGACCAATTCGTGGACGGCAGTCTCGGAATCCGCATGAACCTTCGACGCCGCGACTCCTGATTCGGTTCCTGGATCTTCTCGTTTCGCGACACCGTGGTACCGTTTCGGGCGCAGTGGTACCACTGCAACGCCGGAGGAACGATGGACGTCAACGAAGTACTCGACGATCTCGTGGCCGAGCAGCGAGCGCTCGATGCGATCGTCGCGGAGCTCGACGACGAACAATGGACGCTGGCGACGCCGAGCCCCCGCTGGAGTGTGACCGACCAGATCGGACACCTCACCTACTTCGACACCACCGCAGCGTTGGCGATCAACGACGCCGATGCCTTCGAGACCCACCGCAGGCAATTGATGAGCAGCTTCGCCGACGAGCTGGCGGTCGACGAGTTCACGCTCGCCGACTTCCGTGAACTACCGATCAGCGATCGGCTGGCGAGCTGGCGAGCTCACCGCGACGAGCTCGAAGCGGCCGGGCGCACGCTCACCAACGACACCCGCGTCGAGTGGTACGGGCCGTCGATGGGGTCGAAGTCGTTCCTGACCGCCCGGCTGATGGAGGTGTGGGCCCACGGCCAGGACATCTGCGACGCCGTCGGCGCAACCCGCGAGCCGAGCGACCGCATTCGCCACATCGCACAGCTCGGCGTGATCACCCGCGGCTGGAGCTACATCGTGCGCGGCGAACTGGCGCCCGACGGCGACATACGGGTCGAACTGACCGCACCGTCGGGCGAGGTGTGGACCTGGGGGTCGGCGGACGCCACGGCGACCGTCTCCGGGCCCGCCGAGGACTTCTGCCTCGTGGTCACCCAGCGCCGCCATGTCGACGACACTCGGCTCGAGGTCGACGGTGAGATCGCCCGCGACTGGATGACCAAGGCTCAGGCATTCGCCGGCGGGGCCACCGACGGCCCGGCGCCCCGCACGACCTCACACGACTCGGCACACGGAGAGCACTGATGGACTTCGACATGCCCGCCGCCGACGATCCCCGTCGGCTCGCAGTGCGCGAGTGGCTGGCCGCCCACCCGAACCCCACCAACGCCGACCTCCACTCCGGCGGCTACATCGTGCCGCACTGGCCGGAGCCGTACGGGCTCGACGCCGACCCGATGCATCAACTGATCATCGACGAGGAGCTCAGGGCCGCCGGCGTGTCGCGGACCGCGGTCGCAACGAACGCGATCGGTGTCGGTTGGGCGGCCCCGACCATCTTTCTCGCCGGCAGCGACTGGCAGAAGGAGCGCTTTCTCGAGCCGATCTTCCGGGGCGAGGAGGTGTGGTGCCAGCTGTTCAGCGAGCCCGACTCGGG
Organism: uncultured Acidimicrobiaceae bacterium; assembly: GCA_963701575.1. Lineage (GTDB taxonomy): Bacteria > Actinomycetota > Acidimicrobiia > Acidimicrobiales > Ilumatobacteraceae > Ilumatobacter. The sequence continues at coordinate 27,175 of CAVPAQ010000017.1, read as the reverse complement.
ATCCGACCTCGCCAGCCTCGCAACACGCGCCGTGCGCGACGGCGACGAGTACGTCATCAATGGCTCCAAGATCTGGTCGAGCGGGGCGCACCACTCGAAGTTCGGCATTCTGATCGCACGCACCGATCCCGATGCCCCCAAGCACAAGGGCATCTCCTACTTCATCTTGCCGATGGACCTGCCCGGCATCACGCTCAGCCCGATCGTCGACATGACGACGGCGCACTCGTTCAACCAGACGTTCTTCGACAACGTGCGCCTGCCGGCGAAGTATCTCGTCGGCCAGGAAGGCGAGGGGTGGCGTCTGGCCAAGGTCACGCTGGCCAACGAGCGGGTGTCACTGTCCTCGTCCGGTTCCATGTGGGGCACCGGCCCGTCGGCCGGCCATCTGCTCGATCTGGTACGCGCCAACGGTGGGGTGAGCGACCCGATCGATCGACAACGTTTTGCCCAGCTCCACATCGAATCGGAGGTGATGCGACTCGGTCGCTTGCGCACGCTGAGCGCACGCCTCAGCGGCAGGACGCCCGGCGTCGAGGCGTCGATCCAGAAGATCATGGGTGACGAGCACGGCCAGCACGTGATGGCGCTCGCGAAGCACATCGCCGGCGCCGATGGGATGCTCGCGGGTTCGGGCCCGACCGGTGAGCTGCCGCTCGGCGCCCAGACCGGCGCGACCGAGGTCAACTTCCCGCGCGGCAGCGGGCACTACCCCACGGTCGACCCGATCTGGCACTACGGATACTTGTTCGCGCCCGCACTGACGGTCGGCGGCGGCACGTTCGCCGTGCAGCGCAACATCATCGCCGAACAAGTGCTCGGTCTGCCCAGGGACATCAACGTGGAGGCCGGCATGACCTGGTCGGAGACACGCCAACAGCGGCGCTGAACGCCGGCGACGATCTACTTCCCGGGCTTGGCCGACTTGCGGTCGGCCTTGGCCGCGTCCCGCTCGGCCTTGGCGGCATCATGCTGTTCGCGCCACTCCGCCTTGGCCGCGTCACGCTCGGCGCTCCGCTCGGCCTTCGCGGCATCATGCTGTTCGCGCCACTCCGCCTTGGCCGCGTCACGCTCGGCGCTCCGCTCGGCCTTCGCGGCGACATGCTGTTCGCGCCACTCCGCCTTGGCCGCGTCCTTGGCGGCTTTCCAGTTGGCCTTCGCCTCGTCGCGAGCCGTCTTCCACTCGGCCTTGACGGTGTCGTGCAGGTTCTTCAGCTCGGCTTTGGCCGCCTCGCACTCCTCTGAGGTCTCGGCAGCGAGGTCCGCTTCGCCGTCCGGGCCATCGCTCTCTTCGCCGTCGTCGTCGCCGCACGCAGCTTCGAACGCGTCCTTGGCCGCCCGCCATTCCGCTTGGCGCTCGTCGCGCAGGTCATGCCACGCGGAGCGCTCCTCGAACTTGAGGGTCTTCCAATCGGGCATCGCGGAGGCACTCGCCTCGAGCCCCTCCGCGTCGTCCGCCTCGTCCGCGTCGTCGGCCTCCTCAGTCTCGTCCGCGTCGTCCGCGTCGTCGGCGTCATCCGCGTCATCCGCGTCGTCCGCCTCATCCGCGTCGTCCGCCTCGTCGGCGTCGTCCGCGTCATCCGCGTCATCCGCGTCGTCCGCCTCATCCGCGTCATCCGCGTCGTCGGCGTCATCCGCGTCGTCGAACTCGTCCGCGTCGTCAGCCTCGTCCGCGTCGTCAGCGTCGTCCTTGGCATCCCGATCGATGCGAAGATCACCCTGCTGCGAGTCCGTCGAGCTCAGCACGGGCAACTCGGCACCCGCCGCTGCGGCCGCACCGACGCCCATCGACACGACCGCCACACCGAGGATGGTCTTACCGGCGATCGTCTTCAACAGCGTCGACAGGGTGGGGATCATGCGTACTCCTCGAATCGGATGGTTGCCCGTTACTGGTAGTTATCGTCCAGTGTGCCGAAAAGGTGACGCCTCGTGTGATCAAGACTCGGTCAAGCCCGAGCGTTCAGTAGCTGCGGGGCAGGCCCAGCACGTTCTGGGCGATGAAGTTGCACGTCATCTCCTGGCTGACCGGGGCCAGACGCTGCAACCGGGCCTCGCGCCAATAGCGCTCGACGTGGTACTCGGTGGCATACCCCAAGCCGCCGTGAGTCTGCACAGCGGCGTCAGCGGCGAACCAGCATGCCTCGGCCGCCAAGTACTTGGCGGTGTTGGCTGCCTCGCCGCACGGCAGGTCGTGGTCGTACCGCCAGGCGGCGTGCATCATCACGGCCCAGGCACCCTGCAACTGCATGTGCGCTCGAGCGAGCGGGTGAGCGATCGCCTGGTTGGCGCCGATCGGGCGGTCGAACACGACTCGTTCCTTGGCGTAGCCGACCGCTCTACCGAGCGCGGCCTCGCCGATCCCGCACGACATCGCCGCCAGCAGCACGCGTTCGGGGTTGAGTCCGTGCAGGATCTGCTGGAAACCCTTGCCCCGTTCACCCACCAGCCGCCAACCCTCGACGGGCAACTCGTCGAAGGCGACCTCGCACGAGGCGACTGCGTTGCGCCCCAACTTGGGAATCGGGACGATGTCGCAGTGCGCAGGGTCGAGGTCGACCAGGAACAGGCTCAGCCCACCGAACCGGTTGTCACCGGCCTCGTCGGTGCGCGCCAGCAACAGGCACACCTCCGATTCGAGTGCCTTCGACGTCCAGATCTTGCGGCCGCTCACGATGAACCCACCCATCCCGTCGTCGACGGCGCGGGTCGAGATCCGGCTGGTGTCGGTGCCGGCGTCGGGTTCGGTGACACCGAATGCGACATGCAGCTCGCCGATCGCAGCTCTCGGGAGGAACGTGTCCTTCAGTTGGTCGCTGCCGAACTTGACGACCGGATTGAGGCCGAACATGGTCAGATGCACTGCGGTCGAGCCGTTCATCGCCGCCCCGGAGGCTGCCACCCGATTCAGCACGAGGGCTGCCTCGGTGATGCCCATCCCCCCGCCCCCGTACCGTTCGGGAATCGCAATGCCGACCCAGCCACCCTTCGCCATCTCGTCGTAGAACTCCCACGGAAAGCGATGTTCGGTGTCGCACGCCGACCAGTAGGCGTCGTCGAACCGGGCGCACACCCGATCGACGGCATCGACGATCGCGTCATGATCCTCGTTCGGTGTGAAATCCATACGGTGCTCCTTCAGCCCCGCGACCCAGCGATGACCGGTGCCAGCCCACGTGTCTCGGCAACGTCATCGTCGCGCACGAACCACGACACGACGATCCCGGGGATCATCACCAGCCCGACCGCCAGAAAGGCGTGTTGGTGAGCCGCGAGTCGTTCGATCGCCGGCGCGGTGTCGTCGAGATCCCCCAGGCTGGCTGCGAGCACGGTGGCGGCAACTGCGACCCCCGACGCGTAGGAGATCTGGCGTTGCGTGTTGAACAACGAGGTCGCCCGACCGGTGTCGGGCAGCGATGTCGTGGCATAGACGGCTGTCTGGATCGCCACGAACACGAGGCCCATCGCCAACCCGCGGAGGAACGACAGGCCGGCGATGGTGGTGAGCGGCGTGTCGAGATCGACCAGTGCGTAGGCGCACGTGACGGCGGCCGCGACCGCCGTGCCCCACACCATCAGCCGCCGCGGACCGATCACTCGATAGGCCCGTTTGCCGAACAGATTCGACATCACGAACACACCGAGGGCCTGGGGTGACTGCACGAGTCCGCTCTGGAAGGCGGTGAAACCGCGCAGAGACTGCAAGTAGATCGGCAGGACGAAGATCAACCCGAAGAACCCGGCATAGATCAGTGCGGCCGCGATGTTGACGCTGCGGAAGAGACGATCGCGGAACAGGCCCAGCAGCAGCGCAGGCTGATCCGTGGTCAGCTCGACATACATCGCCAACGCGAACGCAACGAGACCGATGACGGTCAACGTGATCACGAGCGTCGACGTCCAACCGCGTTCGGGCCCGATCGACAGCATGTAGAGCAGCACACCGACCGCGCCGCCGCTCAGCACCAACCCGAGCAGATCGAGCCGCCCGGCATCGGCCTGCACCTCTTCGCGCAAGAATGCCTGCGACAGCACCAGACCGATCCCCCCGATCGGAAGGTTGATCAGGAAGATCCACCGCCACGACGCCTGGTCGACGAGGATCCCGCCGATCATCGGGCCGAGTGCCGGTGCGATGACGGCCACGCTGAGCACGGCGGTCGCGGCCGACGCCCGCTGGCTCATCGGAAAGGCCCGGTACAGTATCGCGGCCCCGATCGGCGTCATCAGCCCGCCGCCGAGCCCTTGCAGCACGCGCAGGATGACGAGCTGGTCGAGCGTCTGCGCCGCGCCGCACAGCACCGACACGACGGTGAAGATGGCGAGCGACAGCACGAAGATCCGCTTGGTGCCGAACCGGTCGCCCAACCATCCGGCTGCCGGGATCACGGTGGCGACCGCGAGGAGGTAGCCGACGGCGATCCACTCGACCTCGCTGGCCTGCACCCCGAAGTCCTTCGCCATCGTCGGGAGAGCCACATTCACCATGGTGCCGTCGATCACGGTCATGAAGATCGCGAAGACGTAGATGACCAGCACCTGCCGGTCGTAGGGCAGCTCTGACATACCCGGTATCAAACGAGGGGCCTCACTTGTTGCTTCGAGCCAGGGCGCACCTTCGTGAACGTACGCGAAGCGGGAACACGACGCTCGATCAGACGGGTTCAGCTCAGGTCGGTACGGTGGACGTCTGTCCAGGAGGTCACATATGCAGCCACTCGCCATCGCACGTTGGAACGACATTGCCGACCGCTCCCCGTTCGGCGCGCTCGTCAGCAATGTCGATCTGGTGATCGTGCGCTACGACGACGAGCACTCCGTGTTGCATGGGCGCTGCCAGCACCGCGGGGCGCTGTTGGCCGACGGCTCGATCAGCGGCGACAACCTGCTGTGCGGAGTGCACGGCTGGGACTACGGGTATCGGACCGGGATCAGTGCGTACAACAACGACGAGCGGCTGCAGAAGTTCACGTCGTGGATCGAGGACGGTCACGTGATGATCGATCACGACGAGCTGCTGTCGTGGGAATCCGAGCACCCGCAGCCGTGGAACCGCGACGCCTATCAGGGCACCTACCAAGATCCGCACGGCACCCCCGACGAGCCGCACGTCGGCGAGATCCGCGAGCTGGCGACGAACGGGTTGTCCAAAGTCGGCCATCACGGGGCGGTGACCTCGATGGGCGTGCAGCGCGATCGACTCCCCAGTTGGGATTCGATTCAGGTCGTCACCGCCCAGCTGGCACGCCGGCCCTTGCTCGACGACGTGGCGGTCGCCACCGACGTCACGATCGGCGCCACGGCCGGGAAACCGCTCCAGCTGGACATCCCGCTGTTCGTGTCGGACATGAGCTTCGGGGCCCTGTCCGAGGAGGCCAAGACGGCGCTCGCCCGCGGGGCGGAGGGGGCCGGCACCGGGATCTGTTCGGGCGAGGGCGGGATGTTGCCCGAAGAGCAGCGGGAGAACTCGCGTTACTTCTACGAGCTGGCGTCCGGCAGATTCGGGTGGTCGCTCGACAAGGTCGAGCGGGTCCAGGCGTTCCACTTCAAGTTCGGCCAGGGCGCGAAGACCGGCACCGGCGGGCACCTGCCCGGCAACAAGGTGGTCGGCCGGATCGCCGAGGTGCGGGGTCTCGATCCGGGCACGCCGGCCGTCTCGCCGGCGACGTTTCCGGACCTCACGACGGTCGCCGACTATCGCGAACTGGCGGCGGCAGTTCGCGAGACCTCTGGCGGAATCCCGATCGGGGCCAAACTGTCCGCCCAGCACATCGAGGCCGACCTCGACGCCGCACTCGAGATCGGGGTCGACTACGTGATCCTCGACGGCCGCGGGGGCGGAACCGGCGCTGCACCCAAGATCTTCCGGGACAACATCTCGGTGCCGACGATCCCGGCGCTCGCCAGAGCGCGCCGCCATCTCGACGCCTGCAAATCCGACGTAACGCTCGTGATCACCGGCGGGCTGCGCACGCATGCCGACTTCGTCAAGGCGCTGGCGCTCGGGGCCGATGCGATCGCCGTGTCGAACGCCGCCATGCAGGCGATCGGCTGCCTCGGCATGCGGGCCTGCAACACCGACAACTGCCCGGTCGGGATCGCCACCCAGAAGCCGGGCCTGCGTCAGCGGCTCGTGATCGACGATGCCGCCCAGCGCCTGACCCGATTCTTCCAAGCCACGGTCGAGCTGATGACCGTGCTGGCCAGGGCATGCGGGCACACCCATCTCGACCAGCTGTGCATCGACGATCTGACGACCTTCGATCGCGACATGCATCATCTCGCCGGCGTCCCCTACGGAGGGCTCACCCCATGACCGATTCCGAATCGACCGCAACCAACTGGCACAAGATCCTCGACCCGGACGAGCTCGACGAAGGGCGCGTCGCCACCGTGTCGGTCGGTATCCGCTCGTTCGCCGTCACCAAGCACGATGGGCGGTACGGCTGCCTCGACAACGCCTGCCCGCACCAGGGTGGACCGCTCGGTGAGGGCTCGATCGAGAACGGTTGGCTGCGTTGCCCGTGGCACGGCTACGACTACTCGCCGACCACCGGCGAACCTCCCGGCGGTTTCAGCGACGCGCCGGCGTGCTTCCAGACCGACGTCCGCGACGACGGCGTGTACGTCGCCCTGCCACCCGAGCCACAGCCGGTACGCACAGTCAGCGACGTGATCGTCGAGACGCTCACCAATTGGGGCCTCACGCATGTCTTCGGAATGGTCGGCCACTCGAACCTCGGATTCGCCGACGCGATGCGCAAGGCCGAGCAGCGGGGAGATCTGACGTTCATCGGCATCCGCCACGAGGGTGCCGCCGCCTTCGCCGCATCCGCCTACGGCAAGCTGACCGGCAAGGTCGCCGCGTGTTTCGGCATCGCCGGGCCGGGCTCGACCAACCTGCTGACGGGTCTCTACGACGCCAAGGAAGACCGGGCGCCGGTGCTCGCGATCTCGGGCCAGGTGCCGTCCAAGGTGCGCGGCCGGGGAGCGTTCCAGGACACCGATCTCGAGGCCGCCTTCAGCGACGTCGCCGAGTTCAGCGAGACGATGCAGGCCGGTTCCGACCATGCCGAGCTCGCCACGTTGGCGATGAAGACGGCGATCGTCGGCCGCAACGTCGCCCACCTGATCCTGCCCGACGAGGTGCAGCACCTCCCAGCGGCCGAGTCGGCCACGCCAGGTGGGCCCGACGGCCGGGTGGGTTCACGCCGGATCGCGCCGCCGCCGGCGGAGGTACAGCGTGCACTCGACCTGCTCGGTGCCTCCCAGCGGCCGATGATCGTGGTCGGCCACGGCGCCCGCCGCCAGATGGACCCGATCGTCGCCCTCGCCGAGTTGCTCGACGCCCCCGTCGCCACCACCTTCAAGGCCAAGGGCCTGATCGCCGACGGTCACCCACTGGGATGCGGTGTGATGGGCCGGTCGGGCACCCCGGTGGCGAGCTGGTTCATGAACGAGTGCGATCTGCTGCTCGTGTTCGGCGCCAGCTTCTCGAACCACACCGGCATCGCCGACTACAAGCCGACGATCCAGGTCGACGACGACCCGATGGCGCTCGGCAGGTTCCACGCCGTCGACGTGCCGCTGCAGGGCAACGTCGACGTCACCGCCCGCCTGTTGGCCGACGGGCTCGGCTCGACACCGCGCACGACCTCGATCCGCGACGAGATCGTGGCGCGCCGCTCGATCTGGCTGGCGGAGAAGGCTCGCCGGGTCCGTGACGACGCCGGTCACGGCATCGGTTCGGCGGCAGTGATGGACAGCCTCTCGCGCCTGGTCGCGCCCGACGCAGTGATCGCCGTCGACGTCGGCAACAACACCTATTCGTTCGGGCGCTATTTCGAGGCCAGCGGCCGCCAAGACGTGCTGATGTCCGGTTACCTCGGCTCGATCGGGTTCGGCTTGCCGGCTGCGATGGGTGCCTGGGCGGCAGTCGGCGACACACGTCAGATCGTCAGCCTCAGCGGGGACGGCGGGTTCGGCCAGTACGCGATGGAACTCACCACGGCCGTCAAGTACGGCATGAACATCACCCACGTCCTGCTCAACAATGGCGAACTCGGCAAGATCTCCAAAGAGCAGCGAGCCGCCCACTGGGACGTGTGGCAGACGTCGCTCCACAACCCGAGCTTCGCCGCCTTCGCCGAACTGTGCGGCGCCAAGGGGATCCGGGTCACGTCGCTCGATCAGCTCGACGCGGCGATCAGCGAGGCGCTCGCCCATCCCGGGACGGCGCTGGTCGAGATCGTCGCCGACTCACTGCTGCTCTGACGGATGCGACGATCTCACAATGGCGACCACGGCTGACCGGGCACTCGAACGGTTGCGGGCGATCTGCCTCGCGCTACCGCAGGTGAGCGAGCGGATCAGCCACGGTTCGCCGTCGTTCTTCATCCGCGAGAAGAAGGTGTTGTGCAGCTTCCACCCCGACGGCCACCACGGCGAACACGGCACGTCGATCTGGGCCCCCGCTCCGCCGGGTGTGCAGGAGCAACTCGTCGAGGACGAGCCAGATCGCTTCTACCGGCCGCCCTACGTCGGAGTGCGGGGCTGGATCGGTGTTCGACTCGACCGCGACGTCGACTGGGGCGAGATCGATGGCATCGTCCGGGACGCCTACCGGCTGGTGGCCCCCAAGTTGCTCTCGCGTCGACTCGACGCCGATTGACCGTGCCATGATCCGTGGATGCCGAACCTGGACGACGTCCGCTCGTTCCTCGCTGACGAACGCGGCCTCGCCGTCGTCAGCACCGTGCAGGCGGATGGACGCGTGTTGTCGAGCGTCGCCAACTGCGGCGTCCATGCCCACCCGGTGACCGGCGCCGAGTGTGTTGCGCTGGTCTCGATGGGTAGCGCTGCCCGAGTCGGCCACATCCGAGCGGGATCGCAAGTGACGGTGGTGGCGCGGCGGGGCTGGCGCTGGGTCGGCGTCACCGGGCCGGCCGATCTGATCGGGCCCGACGACATGGTCGATGGCGTCGACGAGGAGGGTGTGCGGCTGCTGTTGCGATCGGTGTTCCAGGCGGCCGGCGGGAGCCACGACGACTACGACGAGTACGACCGGGCGATGGCCGATGAGCGGCGGACCGCCGTGTTCGTCGCTCCCGATCGGATCATCGGCAACGGTTGATCCGATGCGCGGCGGCCCGCCGATCTATCGATTCCGTACCGCGCTCTGGCTGTATTCCGGTCGAGCGGCGTGGCACTTCGTCACGTTGCCCCACGACGTCGCCGACGAAATCGACGAGTTGACGGCGCCCAGCAGACGCAGGTTCGGTTCGGTCCGTGTGGAGGCCACGATCGGCGCGACCAGTTGGAACACCTCGGTCTTCCCCGACACCAAGGCCGAATCATACGTACTGCCGGTGAAGAAGTCGGTCCGCGAAGCGGAGGGTGTGGTTGCGGAAGACATCGTCGAGGTCACGGTGCGCCTCGCGACCTGAAGGCGGCAACCCACCCGGCTCGGTGCCCCACGATCAGGCTACGCGGTTCGGTGACCTCGGTCACTTCGTCCCCTGCATCGAGCCCAGTTGTTCAAGCTGACCCCGATTCCGCCCGATAGGTGCATTGCCAGCCGCCGCAGCGGGGCGGACCGCGCGGCGGCTGGCTGGTATCTCCTTGCGGGACACCATGCGGACCCCTGGGCGGACAGGGGTCCGCAGTCCTGATCTTGCCACGCGAGTAGGTGTCAATCGGGGTATCCCAAGAAGTTTTTGCTGTCAAGTCGAGCGTCTGCATCGCGGGTTCTGCAATGCAACTGCATCGGGAATGAAACATCCGACCGGCCGAGCTGCCTTCGCGAGTCACCAGCGAGCCGTGCTCCGCTCACCGAAATGGCCGTCGAGACGGGGCTGCAGGCGACACAAGGGGCCCGATCGCATGCCGAAATATCGGGGTGATCTCCGCGACGAACTCCGACCCGACGCGCACGGTTGCATCACGACCCTCCGAGTGTGGCGGTCACCGACAACCGGGACTGGCGCTCACAAGGGTGCAGCGCGGGGGTCCTGCACGGCGTCTGGCGAGTGTCGCGGTTGCTGTGATGAAATGGTGCCGTGGACGTCGCTGCGCTGTTGCTCGAGCTCTACGGCCGGATCCCGCCTTTGGCCCGCGAGGCGGTCGATGGCCTCGACATGAGCCAGCTGAACGAGCCGCCCCGACCTGGAGCGAACTCGATCGGCTGGCTGGTGTGGCATCTCACGAGAGTTCAGGATCACCACGTGTCCGAGATCCTCGATACCCGCCAGGTCTGGATCGATGGCGACTGGGCCGGCCGCTGCGGGCTGGAACCTGATCCGTCCAACATCGGCTACGGCCACTCGGTCGTCGATGCGTCGGCCGTGCAGCCGGAGGGCCCCGACGTGTTGGTTCGGTATCTGGATGCGGTCGACCAGCGAACCCGGTCGATGTTGGAACAGCTGGTCCCTGCCGACCTCGATCGCATCGTCGACCGGCGATGGGATCCGCCCGTCACGCTCGGCGTACGGCTGATCAGCATCGCCGACGACAGCTTGCAGCACGTCGGTCAGGCCGCCTACGTACGCGGGCTGCTCGGCATCTGAATGCGTTCGGCGCGCCCCGCCCGCGCTCAGCGAACGGCACCTCCGACAGATCATCCTCGGTCAGACGCTGGATGAGCACGACGACAAGCTCCATCGTCGGAGAACGGCCGGGCGAACCCGCATTCACTCGATACGCAGGCCTGATATCGCCCGACTGATGACCAGTTGTTGGATTTGCTCGGTGCCTTCGAAGATGTCGTGGTTCACTGCGGGCCGTCCGGCTGGTGTTTCTCCGTGTCGCGCAGTCCCGTGACCAGGTGCTTCGCGTCCGGCTCGTCCGTCTCGTCCACCCCAGTCCGCTGAGTTGTAGGGATGAGTAGGGATGGATTGGCTCCGTGTCCGTCGGCAACGATGCCTCGCGAGCCAACTATGGACCAGTCTGCCAGAGCAGCCGTTCGACCCAAGAACAGCAGTGGTGCTCCCCTTTGCTCGCCGGGATTTCCGAGCACCCGGCTTGGGCCGATCTGTGCGGGTCCGGCCCGGTTCGAGAACGGATTATCGGGCGGTGATACCGAGCGGTCGTGTTCGGGTCCTGGTGTGGAGGAAGCGAACTCAGTCCTGCTGGATGGTTGGTTGCAAGGGGTCGCGGGTCGGTGGTCGTATGCGAGGTGCGACTGGGCGGGTCGACGATGCGATGCTCCGCTGAGTCCCGTTCACCCGTCGGTCAGGCGTTGCGTTGCTCGTTCGTTGCGGTTCGGCTGGTGAGGCTGCGCCATGGCTTCGCAACGAGTAGCCCGACGGCGATGGCGATCACGAAGGGCATGGGTCCTGGTTCCATTGACCAGGCGAGACCGTCGTTGGTGGGGTCGAGCTCGATGGTTGAGCCGAAGAACGGAAACAAGCTCGACCGCACGGGCTCGGTGGCGCCGGCGTCGAGCGCTCCCTCAGCCCAGTAGAGGGTCAGGACGAGGAATGCCAAGAAGAGTGCCGCGAGCGTGGTCACCGCGACGGTCCACCCTGCGGTCCACCGCGAGCGGAGTTGGCCGTCTCTCGTCGTCTCCGCGGCGAGGCGTCGGAGGCTTCCGAGACTGCTGAGTGCTGGCCCGATACCGACATGGTGCGATGCATCGGTGAGGTTCGACTTCAGTTCTGATCGGAGTTCTCGACGTCGACGTCGCGGAACCGAGCGCAGGTCGAGCCAGAAGTCGTAGCGGAAGCCGGCAAACGCAATCCTTGCCTTGTCCACCATCGAGACGCGCTGGGTGATCGTCGAGCTGTTCATTGTGTGACCTCCGGGAGTGCTTCGGGCCGAACCTCGTTCGCCGGTGTGGGTTTCGGCGTCATGACCCGATCGACGTTGGCTCGCAACGAGATCCAGGAATCCGCCGCCCGGTCGAGTTCGGCGACGCCAGCGCTGGTGGGCCGGTAGTACTTGCGGGCCGGGCCGGCCTGCGATGGCTCCAGGCGGGACGCCAGCAGGCCCTTGGCCTCCAGGCGGCTGAGGGCGGGGTAGACGGTTCCCTCCGCGATGGCGTCGAATCCAAGGTCCTGCAATCGCACGACGACCGAGTAGCCGTAGTCCTCGTGTTCGCTGAGGACCTGCAGGAGCAACATCGACAAGATGCCTTTGAGGACCTGCGAATCATGTTCAGCCACCTGGCCACTGTATGTCAAGTACCGGGCATAGTCAAGTAGTGAGACCAACAACCGTGACAGGCGCCCGAAGCGCGAATCAGGAACGGCCTACCTCACATCGCTGGGGCGGTAGCGCGATTACCGAGTGCGCTGCTTGGGCCGCAGTGCAGCGCTGTGCGAAAACCGATGGTCGGATTATCGAGTGCGCATTATGCGCTGCTCGGGGTGAGCAGAATGAAGCTCGTAGGGATGTCAAGGGGTTGGTGGAGCGGTTTGTCGACCTGGGGTGATGTGGCGTGGTGGGGTGTGTCGGGGCGCGTCGAAGCGACGGCTGCCGTTGTCTGGTGGTGGGTGATTTTCGGGCACGACAGGGAAGAGACACCGGCCTTGGCCGGGTCACGCTCGTAGGAAGCCACGATCACCGAGGGTCCGCCCGCTGGGTCGGGTGGCAGGTCAATTGATGCACAACCTCGTCGGGTGTGAGCCGGTTCGGGCGAGCCAGTTCCCGACCCGTTCGAGGGTGGGGGTCAGGTCATCGTGGTGGGCAGGTGGGGGTAGACCTCGCGGGCGACGTAGCGCTTCAAGATGCGGGCGATCTCACCGATGGTCTTGCCTTCGGCAATGCGTTTGGCGACGTAGGCCTTGGTGCGTTCGTCGTTGGACATGCGGGTGAGCACGATGCGGTAGAGCGCCGAGTTGGCTTGCCGGTTGCCGCCGCGGTTAAGGCGGTGACGCTGCACTTTGCCTGACGAGGCGGGGATGGGTGCGACGCCGCAGAGGTGTGCCCAGGCGGCTTCGGAGCGGATGCGGTGCGGGTTGTCGCCGGCGGCGATCAACAACTTGGCGGCGACGTCGAAGCCGACACCGCGGATCTCGAGCAGCGACGGTGCGACTTCACGGATCAGCGGTCGCATCTCGGCGTTCAAGCGCATCTTCTGCTCACGGACGAACAGGGCGCGTCGGCCGAGCTCGCGCAATGTCGACAGGGTGGTGAACCGCACGATGTCCGGGTCGGAGCGGCGTGGTTTGAGCGCAGCAGTGGTGCGGACCAGGGTGATCGGTGACAAGCCGAGGAACCGGGCGCGGATCTCATCGGGAGCGCAGAACACGACGTGGCGGATCTGGGTGACAATCGAGATCCACTCCGATGCTGCTGAGCGTCGTGCAACGGTCAGCACCCGGATCGCTTCGATGTTCCCGGTGCGCGACTTCGGGATCCCCGTTGCCGTGCCGGCCAGTGCTGCACGTGCTGCGGCGATCGCGTCGATGGCATCGGACTTGCCGGCGCGATGACGGGCCTGACGGTTCGGTCGGTCCACCTCGACCACTGCGATGCCCTTGGCGGTGAGGTGCCGAGCCAGCCCGGCACCATAGGAACCGGTGCCCTCGACACCGACCAGACTGATCGTGCCGAAACCGGCGAGCCAGGCGACGAGGCGACGGAAACCGCCAACGGTGGTGTCGAACGTCTCGACACCGAGCACACCTCCGTTCGCATCCACCGCCGCAGCGACATGGAACTCGAGGTGGGTGTCGACACCGCCAGTGACGGTGATCGTGGGGTTCTCTACGATGGTCATTGCCATCCCTTTCAGTAGCTGTGAAATGGGTTGGCACGCACCTGCCGGGACGGCGGCATCGCTGCGAGAACTGTTGGCGCAGCTCTCGATCACAGTCGTCGCCCGACCGGTGGGTGCCGTTCCCGAACACGGCCGACCGGTCATTCGAAAGACAGCCAAGCGTCAGCCGGTTCGCGAGTCAGACCAGGTCGGGAACGACGCCGAACCTACGCAGCAAGCCCGACGGTGATCGAGCCCCACGCACATCCAGTGCACCCACCAACATCCTCCCTGCCGGTTCCCGCGTGGGTCGCGGACCCTTGGATCGATGTTGATCTGCGCTGAGCGTGGACGGAACTGGAGCCCGCGCTACGGATACGTAGCGTGACGTCGCTTGGCCCGTGAGTTGGATCGCGGCCACGTCAGGGAACAGGCAACCCGCGCCGCTGGATTGGGCCAAAGTCCCTGTCTCGGTCGGCTGTTCAGAGGGACAATCGGGATGGTCTCTTCCGTGGCTCGTCGGGCATTGAAGAAGGAGATGTGGTCATGCGCAAGCTGGTCGCCGTGCTCGTGTTGGTGGTGTTGGCCGCCTGTTCATCGGAGGGATCAGGACTCGACGTCGGTGATGGTCCATTGGTGTACGTCGTGATGGGCAACTCGATGATGTTCACGCCCGGGGGCTCGTCAATCATGGACCAGTACGAGGCGCTGTTGGCAGAAGACTTCGGTGTCGAGATCGACCGCAGGGACCACACAAAGGGCGCTCAGAGCGCCGAGGAGTTCCTGTCGTGGGTCGAGGAGGATCCCGTGGTTCAGAGTGATCTCGCCGAAGCCGACGTCGTCATGTTCATCGTGCCGTTCGATGAATGGGCCGAGCCGTGGATGACGTTCGCAGGTGAGGGCGGCCGTGACCCGGCCGACTGTGGCGGCGACGATGGTCAACTGTGTCTTCGGGACATGGTGCCCGTGTACAACGACTTGGTGGATCGGATCTTCGCCGAGCTGATGGCGATCGTCGATCCGTCCGAGCAGGTCGTCGTGAGGCAGGACTTCTATCAGTTCCACACCGAGCAGCAGTCGGAAACGACTCGGCTGCTGTATCCGTACTTCAAGCAGATGCAGGAGTACACGCACGAGGTCGCCGGTGAGTACGGAGTGCCGGTCGCCCGAGTCTGGGACGACTTCATGGGCACCGACGGCGAGATCCCGAACCTCGTCGAGGCAGGCCTCGTCCAGACCGACGGGCTTCACCCCACCGAGGACGGGGCTCGACGAATCACCGAGCTGTACCACGCGCTCGGCTACGACCTCGACACCTGAGCCCTGGCGAAGGGCGAGCGATCGCGACCGGCGGACGCGCACTCCCGCCCGAACGAATTCGCAGACCCGGCGCCCGGTACCGGCGAGCCCATGCAGCCGTCCGCTCGAACAGCCACGCACGTCGGCGCCCTCGTGTGCCCATCAGTGGCGCCCGTATCGCCCACAGCCTGTGCCCGATCGACCTGCGCCAGATCGGCACCTCTTCCGCGCCGCGAGCCGATCAGAATCTGCGGCGTTCCTAGCCATTCCTTTGCTATCGGACACGACAGGCCCACCCGAACGTCGACGGTGGCTGCCCGCGAACAGCTCTCAGCCCCGAAGGAACTCTCGGGTCTTCTCTGCGCAGAACCCGATCTCGTCGATCCACGGCGAGTGTCCGGCTTGGTCGACGATTTCGAGTACCGCGTTCGGCAGACGGGCAGCGAACGTTTCGGCTGCGCGCCTGCCTCCATTGGTGTCCTCGTCACCCCACACCAACAGCACGGGCATCTGCAAGCTCTGCAGCTCCTCGTCGGTGAACAGGGACTCGCCGTTCTCCCCCTTGAGCGAGATGAATGTGTTGTTGTCCGTTTCGGACTTCAACGTGCCGGTGTGTTTCATGATCGCGACAGACCAGGCGAGCATGTCGTCATCGAACTTTCCGGACTCGATGGCCCGCTTCATGCCCACCTGCTTGAACATCATCTTCACCGCCGACGCGTTGATCGGCATGCGAACCATCATCGCCTTCATCAGCTTGGGCGATCCGAGCCGCATCATCATCGGCACATGGGCCATCGGCGTGCCCATGGCCCAGGAGTACTCGACCAGCTTGGTGACCCGATGCGGATTGGTGATGGCAGCGCGGAAGCCGAAGAACCCGCCCATCGACGTGCACGCAAGGTGCGCGGAGTCGAGCTCGAGCCCATCGAGAATGGCTGGTGTGAGGTCCTCGGCGAGGCGCTTGAACTCGGCCGGCGTCTTCAGCGGGCATTCGGGATCGGGTCGCTGAGTCCGCAACCGGGACGGTCCACGAGGATGCAGCGAAACTCGTGCCTGAGGGCGTCAGCCAACAGAACCCAGCTCGAACCAGCAACGGCAACTCCATGGATGAAAACGATGGGCGGGCCCTCACCGATCTCCTGTACGCGTATCTCGTTCCCGGCCGGCAGTTTCACGCGGCGTTCTGATGGCGTGATGCCGAACTTCGACCACAACGCCCGCTCAGCCGCAACGAACTTGGAGACATCCTTCGCCACCAGATTGGTCTAGCGGGTTTCCCTTCGCCCCGCCAGCCGATCACCACCAACGATCGCGCCGATCCCCGCGGGTCGACCGCCGCCTCAGAGCGCTCCTGCGATATCCGACTCTGACGTGCCACGAATACGCGGATGGCGGGAACACATATCGCGCGTCGTCACTGGCTCTTCGGGCCGCCCAGTACGGCACGTACGCGATCGTTCAGACGCGCAAGAACTTGACCGGCCCCAGGTCGCGGAACACACTGCGACAAAGTGGAGGATCAAATGATGGTGAGCGCTGCCGACTTCGAATGGGACGAGTTCTTCTGGGTGACGAAGACACAGATTCGTGACCGCCGGGTCACCGACGCTGCCGTGCAGTTGACGTTCGCTCCGGAGGGCCGCGACGAAGCGCCGCTCACCGACGACGAGGTCGCATTGATCTCCAAGGCGGTCGACGTCATCGACGAAGCAGTCGCAGCGGCCGTTGATGCGATCTACATCGAGTATCCGTCGCTGCAGGAGCAGTACGGGTACGACGAGACCGAGCGTCCGCAGTTCATGCCAGATCTGGATTCGATCGATGGCCTGTACAAGTTGATCGAAGTCATCGGCGTCATGGTCCATCAGATCGATCGGTCGGGTGTTCCGTACATCGGATTCGAGTTCGGCTGCTCGTGGGACCCTGAACACGGTGCCGGTGTCTTGATGAACGGGACACGGGTTGTAGACACCGGTGGCGCCGACACAGCGATGCTTCTCTGGATTGCCAAGCGGGATCGAGACGCGTAGCTGACGTCTCGTCAGCGCTGCGCGGCGTTGCGAAGCGGAACGATGAGGTGAACGCGTGATCAGGCCCAACCGAACCCCGTCGCGATCTTCCCACCTCGTGGCTTGGAAGACGAGGCCCTCACTGGTCACAGGACCCGAGTGTCTCGGTGTCGAAGTAGACGCGTTCGTTCGTGATCTCGCCCGCTTCGTCTGGCTCGAGCAGGACGAGCACCTTGCACGTCGAATCGTGGTCGAGGCTGAACATCGCACCGTACGTCTGGGCGAGCGTGTCAGCACTCGAGAAGACATACGGCTCGACAACACGCATCAACGTGTCGGGATGCCGCGCGAAGAATCCTGACGCGGTCTGAGCGATCTCCTCGACTCCTTGCGAATCGATGCCGTACAGCGGCTGGGACCGAACCGCATCGTCGGCGTAGAGCCCCTCCACCTCCGAAGCGTCGCCAGACGACCACGCCGACTCGTAGGCGGCCACCGCCTCCTCGGCACCTTCGACGCCTGCCCACTGGGCCACGAACTCGGCGCCGTACATGGAGCGAATCGAGACGATCGCGCCATCGCGCACCGTGAACACGTCCACCTCGACCACTGGGTTCGCCTCGCTCGTCCCACCCCCGAAGCCCCAAGTCTGGGACACCTCGATGATCTCGTCGTCACCCACGAAGTAGCGGCGGTCGATCGTCTCGACCGAAGGGTTGCCGATGAACGGTGCCATGAGACTCATGAACTCGTCCTCATCGAGGTCTGTGTTGCCCGGCTCGTTGAACACGAACCTGTCATCGTCAAGGACGGCAGCGATGCTGCTCGCATCGCCCTCGGCCCAGCCGTCTTGGTACTGCAGAACAACCGCTTCGATCTCGGCGGCATGCTCGAGTGACGTCGCCGAAAGACCCGGCCCGGACGACGTTGCCCCAGTGCCGTCATTGTCACTGCCGCAGCCGCTCACGGCGACCAGAACAGCGACGACCGAGACCCGGATGAGTTGCCTGAACATGTTGGGCACCTCCTCTCCCATTACGTCATGGGACACGACACGCAGCCTTCTGATTGCACGATGCCCTCACGCCAGCGCGCCTCGCCAGAGGCATTCGGTCCGACTTGACCGAACCCAGTGGTGTCACGGAAGTCGTTCGACGTGAACAGGTAGCGGCACCCACTGACGTTCTTCCCGGATATCGCTGGCTGGTTCTTCGTCCCACCACCCGCTGGATCCTGAAACGCGAGACCAAGAGTCGAGACGATGCTGACCGCGAGATAATCGCGAGCCGGAACGCTTCAGTCCGCGCTGCAGTTCCGGCGAACTGTGACACCGTGCCGCTCGCGTTGACCTGCCCGTAATCCCGGACACGACCGTCGGCCGAGCGGACGGGATTATCGAGTGCGCGATATGGGCCGCGATGCGGCGCGCTCCCACCGGCGTCGACCGGATTACTGAGCGGGTGTTATGCGTGGGTCAGCGGCGATCGGAATGCCGGCTATGGGCGGTTTCGAGATGATCGCTCGTGAACATTCTGAGCTGAACGGGCAGACGTCGGATGTGGTGAGATTGTCCAGCGTCGTTCGCTTGCTTGTCCGCCGTCGCTCTGCTCCGTGGTGCCGACGGCCCATCCCACCGGGGCTGGCCACTGGTACCGCGTTGGTCAGTTGGTGTCTCGTCGGTGGAGCAGCACGGTTCCGATGATGAGTGCGAGGGTGGCGTAGCCGCCGAACACGAGGGCGTTCTCGGCGTTGGAAAGCGTGGCGCTGAGCGTTTCGGTGCTGGCGGCGGGGTCGTCGAGTGGGAGCAGTCCGTTGCCGGCGACGAACGGCAGGAAGCGGGACAATCCTTGATCGAGGAATACGTAGAGCAGACTCTCGACGACGAGCCACCACACGAGGAGTCCAGAGATGGCAGCGGTGCTGTGGCGGGCGATCATGCCGATTCCGAGACCGAGGACGCATGCCAGCGACACGAAGAGGACCGCCCAGAGACTGGTACCGAGGATGCTCGAAACGTCGCCGGTTTCGATGTCGGAGGCTGATGCGCCGGCGAGCCCGGCGGCGAGGCCGGCTGCTCCGAGCACCGCACCGAACGCTGCGGCCGTGATGGTCTTGGCGACGGCGATCGCGAGTCGGGCAGGCTGGGCCGTCAGCGTTGGGGCCAGTGTGCCGTGTTGTGCTTCGGAGCTGAAGATCAAGATGCCTGCCACGGCGGCGAACACTGCGGTGAACAGGGTCGAGAACGCGAAGACCTTGTCGACGAACAGTTCCCCTTCGTCGGTGACGAAGTTGGCGATCGCCCACGACACCAAGCCGTTGAGTGCGATTGTCAGGGCGAGGATGGCTGTGTTCGATCGGATCGTCGAGAGCTTGATCCATTCGCTCCGGAGCGCCGTCGGGAGCGCCGCAATCGTGTTGGTGCGTGACCGTGTGGCCGGTTCATCGGCGGCTGGCCTGTGGTCGGTGGGTTGGTACGTGATGGTGGTCATTGGTTGGTTCCTTGCGTCGATCGTTCGGGATGTGTGTGGTGGTCAGGCGGCTGCGAACTCGGCGGACGCCTTGGTCATGTCGAGCAGGGTGTCTTCGAGCGACTTGGCCGTCTGGGTCAGCTCGGTCAGCTGGATCCGGTTGTCGAAGGCCAGCTGGGAGACGTGCGTCCGCGTGATTCCGCGGATCAGCAGTTGGCGGTCGACGGTTTCCACAGCAGCGCCCTCGGCGGAGAGCAGAGCGATGAGTTCGGCAGGTTCAGGGGTCTCGACGACGACTCGCACGTCGTCGAGTGCGGTGATGTCTCGGAGCGACTGGGCTGCGAGGAGCTTTCCGCCACCGATGACCACGAGGTCGTCGGCGAACATCGCGAGTTCGCTGATGAGGTGGCTCGACACGAAGACGGTGCCGCCCCGGTCGGCGAAGTCGCGCAGATAGGTGCGCAGCCAGCGGATGCCGTCAGGGTCGAGGCCGTTGGCGGGTTCGTCCAGCAGCAGGACTTCGGGGTCGCCGAGCAGTGCGCCGGCAAGAGCCAACCGTTGGCGCATACCGAGTGAGAATCCGCCTGCCCGCTGCGTTGCTGCCGTTTCGAGACCGACGATCGCGAGGACCGCGTCGACCCGTGCTGCGGGGATCCCGGCCACGGCGGCCATCGCCCGGAGGTGGTTGCGCGCACTGCGCCCGGGATGCATGACCCGGGCATCGAGCACGGAGCCGACCAGTCGGGCCGGATGCGACAGGTCGGTGTAGTCGACACCGTCGTAACGCACTCCGCCTGAGTCGGGTCGGGTGAGGCCGACCATCATGCGCATCGCCGTCGACTTCCCGGCGCCGTTCGGGCCGACGAAGCCCGTGACCCGGCCGGGTTGGACCTCGAAGGACAGGTTGTCGACGGCGCGGCGGGTGCCGTAGGTCTTGGTGAGGTTCTCGACGGTGATCATCGGGCCACCTCCGCAACGGGCGCGGTAGCCGTTGGGTTGCGGAGCAGGACGATGCCGGTCCAGGCGAACCAGGGGATGGATCCGAGACCAAAGATCATGCCGACGTCAGACAGGCCCGGAATCAGCGTGACGAGCCCGGCGGATGCGCTGATGATTCCCAGCACGTTCAGCCCCGTCGGGAGCCGCTTGGTACCCCAGGCAGCAAGACTCACCAGCAGAATCCACGTCCCACCGACCAGTTCGTTCCCGCCACCAAGGCCGTCGGTGACAGTGGAGATGGCCGACCACAGAGCTTCGGCTGCTGCCGGGTCGGTTTCGTCGAGATCAGCCACTGCGGCGATGCCGATGTTGTGGGTCATGCCGGTGGCGAACATCAGGCCCGCCCAGATGTAGGCGAACACTGCGCCGATGTCGGCGAGTTCCGGGCTGACGTCGACGAGACGCTCACGGAGGCTCCGTGCCAACGGGATGATCGCAACCCCGAACACCAGGAAGATGACGAAGTACCAAGCGAAGAGTGTGCTCTGGTGCGAGACCAGGAAGTCGACGGATTCCGCAACCGTGGCATCACCTTCGGTGTAGTCACTCAAGCTCGTGACGAACAGCGCAATGCCAAAGATCCAGGTTGCAGCGGCAATGAAGCCGCCGATAGCGCCTGCTCGAGACGGGACGATCCTCTCGTTCGTTTGGTTGTTGATGGTCGTAGTCATGATTGCCTTTCATTTGGTTTGGTTGGTGTGAGACAGGTGCTCACGAGGAGCGTGAGGCCTCGAGACGTGGGCTGGCCGGCTGCTCAGCCGACCGACCGCCGCCCTTCATGAGGAGATGGGGCACTGGTGTGCTGGTCGAGTCGGCGCAGCGCGACCACCTCGATGTTGAGCGAGGTGAAGTGAGCCAGGATCCCGTTGAGGTGCGACGAGTCGCGGACGTCGCCGACGATGCGAGTCGTGCCCGCTTCGGTCAACTCCACCGTGAACTCGTCCATGACCGGCCGGAGGACGCGTTCGGAGGCGTGGCCACCGAGCTCGATCTCATAGCGGGTGGGTCCCGTTCGTTCGGTCATGGGATCACGATCCCGTCGAACGGGGTGAGTCGTCATCGCTCACCCACCCGCCTCACCCGGGTGATTCGCTCTCGACTCGGATGCGAGCGGCGTCGCTAGATTCGACGGTGATGGTCGGACAGGGTGCAGGCGAGTTGGTCGCCACGAAATTGCAGGTGCCGACGGTGCCGGGCGGTCTGGTTCGGCGCGCCCGCCTGGACGCACTGCTGGACAGAGCGGTCGCGGAACGTCACCGGCTCGTGCTCGTCAGTGCCCCGGCCGGGTCGGGCAAGTCGACGCTCCTCGCCGGAACCCTGGCCGATCGCGACGACGATCTGGTCTGGGTCCAGATGGAAGCAAGCGATGCCGATCCCGTCAGGTTCTGGTCGTACCTCGTCGGGGCGGTCGACGGTGCTCGACCTGGCGTGAGGGACATGGTGGAGCCGGCCATCGTCTCGACCGGAGGGTCGCCCGACTCGGTCGTCCCGGCGCTGGTCAATGCGCTGAACGAGGATCCGAACCGGCTGGCGATCGTGATCGACGACTACCACGTCATCGACAACACGGCGATCCACGACGGCGTCGAACGGCTCATCGACCTCTGCCCGGACCACGTCCAGATCGTGATCGCAACGCGCATCGACCCCGCCTTCCGACTCGGCCGACTCCGCGTCCGAGGGCAGCTCACCGAGATCCGCGCATCTGATCTCCGGTTCGACGCCGACGAGGCGGCTGGCCTGCTCGGGTCCTCGTCTCTGGATCGCGAGGCGTTGCTCACGTTGTGCGACCGAACCGAGGGGTGGGCGGCCGGGCTCGTCCTCGCCGGACTGTCGCTCGCAGGAGTCGACGACACGTCCCGGTTCATCGCCGGCTTCCGCGGCGACGATCAACTCGTCGTCGACTACCTCGCCGACGAACTCCTCGCGTCGATCTCACCCGACGAGCGCCGACGCCTGATCGAGACGTCGATCCTCGATCAGCTCACCGGTCCGCTGATCGACGCCGTGACCGGTTCGACCGACGGCAGCCAATGGCTGACCCGTACCGCTGCCGCCAACCAGCTGCTGATCGGTCTCGACCGGACGGGCACGACGTTCCGGTATCACCACCTCTTGCGTGACCTGCTTCGTCTTGAGGCCGAGCGTGAGATCCCCGATCGTCTTCCCGAACTGCACCTCGCTGCCGCATCGTGGCATCACGATCGCGGCGACATGTACACGGCGATCGAGCACTACATCGCGGGAGGCGATCTCGTCGCAGCCGGCGATCTGATCGCGATCCACGCCACTGCGCTGCTCAACGGCGGACAGATCTTCACCGTGCTCCGCTTGCTCGATCAGCTCGGCGACCTCCCCGAACGCCACTCGCCGAGTGCGCTCGTGCGCGGCTGGATCAACCTCGCGACGGGCCGCTTCGCGGGTGCTCGTCACTACTACGACATCGCCGTCGAGTGCGACGACGAAACCGACGCCAACCTCACCGCGTCGCTCGGAATCATGGTGCACCTCGCCGAAGGTCTCCTCGGTGACGCGATCTCGATCGCCCAGCGCATGGATCACCCGACCGAGTCGACCCGAGCGATCG
Source organism: uncultured Acidimicrobiaceae bacterium (assembly GCA_963701575.1). Taxonomy (GTDB): domain Bacteria; phylum Actinomycetota; class Acidimicrobiia; order Acidimicrobiales; family Ilumatobacteraceae; genus Ilumatobacter. The sequence continues at coordinate 4,111 of CAVPAQ010000017.1, read as the reverse complement.
GGCTGGTCGCCGCATACACGTGGGCCGGGATGTTCGACGAAGCGCTGCGTTACATCGCGATCGCCCGCGAACTCGGCGCGTCCGAGCCGTCGGACTATGCGCTGACGATCGCGCCCGGGTTCGCTGCCGTCGTCGAGATGGAGCTGGGGAACCGGTCATCGGCAGCTGACCACGCGGCGGCGAGCCTGGAACACGCCCGGGGCCACAGCGTCGCGGAGTCGCCGCATCTCTCCATGTCGCACGCCGTGCTGGCGTGCACCACCTCCGATCCGCAACAACGGGCCGCCATGGCGGAGCAAGCGGTCGAACTCGCCCGGCGAGCACCCGAGCCCTTCACCCTGGGGTACGTCCTCGCCCTCATCGGCGACACAGCATGTGAACACGACGACCCGGCGGGACCACAGCTGCTCCGTGAAGCACGCCAGACCATCGACCGGTGCCCCGACGCCGGCATCGTCGGCGCAACGCTCGCCCGCCTCGAAGCCCGGCACCGGCTCGGCGTGCGAGCTGAACCGTCGACCGAACTCGTCGAGGAGATCACCGAACGCGAGCTCGCCGTCCTGCGTTATCTGCCCTCGCAGCTCTCCCAACGCGAGATCGCGAGTGAGCTGTTCGTCTCGCTCAACACGGTGAAGACGCATTGCAAGGCCATCTACCGCAAGTTGGGCGTGGACGGCCGCAAGCCAGCGGTCCACGCTGCTCGGCAGCACGGACTGCTCTGACGTCGCTCAGGACCTCGATGGCCGGTCAGGATTCGCTGCGGACAAGGACGTTGCGTCGGAATGGTCACGTCGGCTCGGTGGCAAGCGACACTGTCCGGGTGGTAGCCGCGGACCGAAGTTCGACCGCAGTCGACTTCTCGAAGTATCCCACCGCCATGGGGTGCAGCCTGAAGGTTGACTCCTCGACGCGAAATGAGCGCTGCCCGGCCAAGGCAACAAGACCGCCACCATCCCCCTGTCGCCGAGAACTGCACGGGCCCTCGATCTCTACATCGGCGAACGAGAATCGGGCCCAATCTTCACGAACCCCGACGGAACCAGTCGACTCGATGGACACGTGTCGTGAGACGGTTGACGAAAGCCGCAGGAATCGCCAAGCGGATCAGTCCGCACTCGCTGCGGCACAGGTCCATCACCGCAGCACTCGACGCCGGAGTCCCTCTGCGTGACGTGCAGGACGCGGCGTCGCACTCGGACCCGCGAACGACGAGCGCTACGACCGAGCCGAGGATCACTCGACCGACACGCCACCTCATCGTCTCCCCTTCGTCGCCGGCGCCAGCCGATGACCAACCCTGACCGGTCGCGGGCGACAATATGTTCGCCCGCGACTGCTGTTCCCTGCCGATCCACGTGGCGCTCTCCGCTGCCGGCTATGGGCTAGCTGCAGGCCACAACCGTCGTGATGCCACGAGCGGGTGACTTCAGGGCAACCGGCCTGATCGAGTCGATCCTAGGGTCGAGTGCGGTTCGCGTTCTCGGGTCTCGCGATCCGTGAATGTAGGAGCCGCGCCATTGGCCGTCGATGAAGTGGTGACCCCGGTAGGACTCGGCGCTGAGGCTCTGGAGACAACGGCACGGAGCTTCGCCGAAGGGCGCCACGGCGCGGGCCATTCCCATGAGATGGAGGAGTTGTCTGATGGCGACTGCAGCGCCCCTGGATCGACGGGATGGCCACCCAGGCTTGGAGTTAGACGGTGAATCATTTTGACCGACCGGTCGGATAGTTATACTTTGGAGCAATGGAAGATGGTCGGCGGGCACGGGGGGCAGCCACCCGCCAGCGCATTGTCGAGGCATCGGTGTCGCTGATCGCTACGAAGGGCCTTGCCGGCGTCTCGGGAGCGACGCTTTCCCAGGCGGCAGACGTATCCAAGGCCACCGTGTTCCACCACTTCCCGTCCATCGACGAGGTCCCGCTGGCGGCCCTGAACTCCATCATCGACGGGCTTGTGGCCGCGGTTGAGCACCACGACGACGCAAGGGCGTACCTTCTTCAGGCGGGGCGCGATGTCCTGTGGCTGACGGCCGATGGCGCCGACGAAGCCCTCACGATGAACGCCCTGTTCACCGGCGCCAGTCAGAACCCGGAGCTGGCCGAGCGCATGGCGTCGCTGTCGACGACCAATCGCGATCGAATGGGACAGCAGCTCGCCGCCGCTGCGCCGCGTGCCGACCCTGAGCGAGCTCGAGAAGTGGCCGATATCGCCGTCACCGCGATCGACGGTATGGCGACCCATTTGACCCTCACCCGAGACAGGGAACGTCTCGAGCGAGCGTGGGAACGACTGGTCGAGCTCCTGCTCCTGGCCTTGGGTGAGCCGAGCGTCTATGCGGAGAGCGAACCATGAAAGCCGTCTGTACGACCGCCGTCGCACCCCGGCGCGAGCTCGCGGACACGTTCGAGATCCGAGATGTCCTCGACCCGATCCCGGGGCCGGACCAGTTCAGGGTTCGGGTGCCCTATACGGCGGTCAACATCGACCCCCGCATCGCGGAGGGGCGATTCCTGGTGCCCGGGAAGTCGATCCGACCAAGTGAGGCCAAGCCCCATGTGCCGGGTCATGACTTCGTGTGGGCTTCGACCCGGACGGCGTCGCGGAGTCCATCTGCCGTGTGCAGAGCCTTCGCGCCGCCGGCAACTCCTCATCAAGATCGCCGCAGAGCAAAGGAATCAGCAATGAAAGCATGGTTTGACGGAACGACCCAGATCGACTGCGATCTTCAGACGGTGAAGTCCTCAGTCGCTGACCTTGGTACGCACTTTGTGGGTGTGGTGCGTTCGATGCCGGGCATCGAGCGCGGCGGAACTGCTCGAACACGGCGAGGACTTTGTCACGATCCGAACCAACGAGGGCGTGATGAAGCGGCACAACATCGAGCGCTCCGTCGCGGATGACAAGGTCATCCTGAGCTTCGACGAGGTCTACGAGACCAGCAAGGTCACAGGCAGATCACACTTCGAAGACACCTACACCGCATCGAACTCGGGTGGCGTGCAATTCCAGAGCATGGTGAGCGATGTCCAGGCAAACGGCGTGCTCGGGTTCCTCTACCGCAGATTCGGCTCGCGGAACATGGGAAAGGCGTTCCTTTCCTCCCAGAAGAAGTACTTCGAGAACACCCAGCGTTGACCGGTACGCCGCCAAGGCCCTCCTGACTTGTCCTCGACCGCCCGACCTTCTCGGCGCTCGTATGAGGGTCACCGGTTCAGAACCCGACGTGCCCTCTCGCAAGCCGGGTGGCTTCACCGTCCATCGGTAGTGAGCACGCATATCGATCAAGCCCCGACACCGGCGACCCGCTCGGGATCGGCGCATCGCGCTCGGAGCTAGGCGTTCGGAATTGCGCGGTGGGGCAGGTGCGAGCTGCGTCCCCGATCTCGCATGCAGCAACTCGCGACCATGGTGTGATCGCCGGACCTATGGTCGGACTGTGCACGAACGAACGCGTCAGCTGTGGGAGAAGCAGGACCAGCACCGCGGCGATCGCCACCGCTTGTTCATGGCCGTCGCTGCAGCCATCGAAGCCGACGCAGTGCTCTATCCGGGCTCCTACGTTGACCTCGCACCCTCGTTCGTCTGGCCGTCAGTCACCTATGTCGACATCGATCGACGAGCACAGCAGTTCTTCGACGATGAGGCCGGCGTCGAGGAGCTCCTCGCCGGGCACAATGTCGAGCCGGACGCTCACACCGTGCGCTTCATCAAGGCGGACTACTCAGATCCGCTCGACCTCGACGAGAGCGGATTCGACCTCCTCATCTCCCTGTACGCAGGATTCGTATCGGAATCATGCACACGCCACCTGCGAGTCGGTGGCACGCTGCTCGTGAACCCGAGCCACGGCGACGCTGCGATGGCCTCGATCGATCCGAGATACCGCCTTCGTGCGGTCGTGACGTCGAGATCGGGGAGCTACGCCATCGACACCCGGAAGCTCGACTCCTACCTCGTGCCCAAGCGTGACACCGAGGTGACCAGGGACTCACTCCACGCCAGCGGCCGTGGCATCGCGTACACCAAATCACCGTTCGCGTACCTCTTCGAGCGGATCACCTGACCACCTTGTCGCTGCGGCCGACGGCCACACATATTGCGTGTCGCTCA
>CAVPAQ010000016.1:0-177287 GCA_963701575.1 uncultured Acidimicrobiaceae bacterium | reverse complement strand
TCCCGACGGGCTGCGCAAGAACACCGCGCTGGCCGGTCACATCGTGACGCCCACGACCAAGGCGCAACACGGCGGACACGACGAACCGTTGTCGTGTGCCGAGGTCGTCGAACGTGGCCTGCTGCCGGCCGATCTGTCGGAGCGCGTGATGCAGGCGGCCCTGGCCCTCTTCGCCCGCGGGGTCGAAGTGGGCGCAGCGAGCGGCCTGATCCTCGCCGATACCAAGTACGAGTTCGGTCTGACCGAAGACGATCGGTTGCTCCTGATCGACGAGGTGCACACCCCCGACTCGTCCAGGTGGTGGATGGCCAGCAGTTACGAGCATCGCCTCGCGGCGGGTGAAGAGCCCGAGAGCCTCGACAAGGAGGTCGTCCGTTCGCCGCGTTCGCCGATATCGGCTACAAGGGCGACGGTCCGGTGCCGCAGGTGCCCGCTGAGGTCTGGTCGGCGACGACCGCCCGGTACATTCTCGCCTACGAGCGCCTGACCGGCTCGCCCTTCGAGCCCGGCGCCTATCCTGTCCAGAACCGCCTGAACGAGAACCTCACGAAAGCAGGCCTGCTGTGAACTCAGTGCCGGTCCGTCTCGCCCGTCGAGCCAACGAGCACGTTCCGTTGCCCTCCGCCTCCGCCGAGTCCCGTCAGAGCGTTCGCGGTGACGGGCCCCGCGAGGAGTGCGGCGTGATGGGTATCTCGACGCCACACGGCGAGGGCGTTGCCGAGTTGACGTTCTTCGGGTTGTTCGCGCTCCAGCATCGCGGGCAGGAGGCGGCGGGCATCGCCGTGAGCGATGGTCAGCGCGCCCGGCTCCACAAGGACGAAGGGCTCGTGGCCAACGTCTTCACCCCCGACGCCATGGGACCGCTCACCGGCTACCACTCGATCGGCCACACTCGATACTCCACGACCGGCTCGAACGCGCACCGCAACATCCAACCGTTCCTGGTCGAGACGATGCACGGTCCGATGGCAGTGGCGCACAACGGCAACATCGTGAACGCTCCGGCGCTCCGCGAGGAACTGCTCAATCGCGGGTTCGGGCTGACTGCGACCAGCGACACCGAGGTGATCGCGTTGATGCTGGCGGCGGCGGGAGGGCGCACCTGGCAGGAACGTCTCGAGCGAAACGCTCCCGCCTGGAAGGGCGCCTACTCGCTCGTGTTGTTGGCGGCCGACGAAGTGATCGCCGTCCGGGATCCGTGGGGGTTCCGGCCCCTCTCGCTCGGTCGGCTGCCGCAAGGCGGCTACGCGGTCGCGAGCGAGACCTGTGCGCTCGCAACGCTCGGTTGCACCGAGATCGACGAGGTGCAGCCCGGCGAGATCGTCACCCTTCGAGGTGCCGAGATGCAGCGCCACCAGGCGCTTGCGCCGCGGCCGCCAGCGCCCATTGCACCTTCGAGTTCGTGTACTTCTCCCGGCCCGACTCGGTGTGGGACGGCCACAACGTGCACCACGTGCGTCAACGACTGGGCATGGAGCTCGCCCGCGAATCCGGCGTCGAAGCCGACGTGGTGATCCCGGTCCCCGATTCGTCGATCCCTGCCGCACGATCGGGTACTCGACCGAATCGGGCATCCCCCACAACGACGGCCTGATCAAGAACCGCTACATCGGCCGCACGTTCATCGAACCGACCCAGGCGATGCGCGAGCGAGGTGTCGCATTGAAGTTCAACGCCCTCACCGAGAACCTGGCGGGCAAGCGCGTGATCATGATCGACGACTCGCTCGTGCGAGGCACCACCGCCGGGCCACTCGTGAAGCTCGTCCGCTGACGCCGGCGCAGCCGAAGTGCACGTGCGCATCACCTGCCCACCGATCACCCACGCCTGCCATTTCGGGGTCGACATGGGCCACGACGGCGACCTGATCGCCGCCCACAAGACCGTCGCCGAGATGGAAGCCCATATCGGCGCCGACAGTCTGGCGTTCCTGTCGCTCGACGGCATGATGCGTGCCGTCGGCGCCACCGATGGGTACTGCAATGCTTGTTTCACGGGCTCCTATCCGATCCCCGTCCACGAGGCACAGGCCAAACTGTCGTTCGAAGGGGCCATCGCCTGATGCGGGTGCTGGTGGTCGGCACCGGCGGACGCGAGCATGCGATCGCTTGGGCCTGTGAGCAACACGGCCACACGGTAACGGTGTCGGCCGAGCTCGGCGATGTGACCGCTGCCAACGTCGACCTGGTCATTCCCGGTCCGGAGTCCGCCCTGGTCGCAGGCATCGCCGACGAATGTGCCTTCCGCAAGATCCCGTGCTTCGGTCCCACGTCCAAGCAGGCCCGCATCGAATCGTCGAGGGGTTACAGCCGGCACCTCGCCACGTCGCTCGGGGTTCCCGGGCCGGCGTACGAACGCTTCGAGGAGAACGACGCCGCGAACGTGTCTGCGATGGTGGCGAGAGTTCGACCGACCGGTCGTGGTCAAGCTCGATGGGCTCGCGGCAGGCAAGGGGGTCGTGGTACCCGCCGACGACGCCGAGACCGAGGCGGCGATCCGGGCCACCGCGATCCTGGGGCCGTTCGTACTCGAGGAGCAGCTCGTCGGCCCCGAGTGCTCGATGCTCGCGTTGTGCGACGGCACCACAGCGGTCGCCCTGCCGCTCGCCCAGGACCACAAGCGGGTCGGCGAGGGTGACACCGGTCCGAACACCGGCGGGATGGGCGCGTTCGCGCCCGCCCCGGTGCCGTACGAGGCCGACGACCTGCTGCGCACGTTCGTGCAACCGATCATCGACTACTTCGCGTCGGCCGGAACGCCCTACGTCGGTGTGCTGTACGCCGGGCTGATGCTGACTGCCGACGGCCCGCGCCTCGATCGAGTACAACTGCCGCTTCGGCGATCCCGAAACACAGGCCGTGCTGCCGTCGTTGGAGAGCGACCTCGCCGAGCTCGCCCTCGCCTGCACCACGGGCTCGGTCGCGGAGCACACGGTCAAGGTCCGCGACGGAGCAGCCTGCACCATCGTTGCCGCCGGCGCCCGGTTATCCGCAGGACCCGCACCTCGGTGCGCCGATCAAACTCGACGGGTTCTCGACACTGGAATGGGCCACCGCCTCCAGCCTGGTACCCGAGGCGATCCTCTTCCCGGCCGGCGTGGCCAACGGCAAGACCGCCGGTGGTCGCGTGCTCGCCGTCACCGGTCTCGGTGACGATATCGCCGCGGCCCGATCGGCGGCCTATCGCGGCATGGACGGCGTGAAGTTCGCCAACATGCAGGTGCGTCGCGCACATCGGCTGGCGTGCGCCCGGCGCACTGCTCAGCTCCTACGCATCGACGGGTGTCGACATCGACGAGGGCAACCGCGCCGTCGAACGGATGAAGGGCTCGGTCGAGCGAACGCTGGGGCCCGACGTGTTGCGCGGCGTCGGCAGCTTCGGTGGCGTCATCTCCGCCCGCCGGATCCTCGAGCTCGCCGATCCGGTGCTGGTCGCATCGGCCGACGGCGTCGGTACCAAGGTCGAACTCGCTGCCCGCCTGGGCAAGGTGCGCGGCGTCGGCACCGACATCGTCAACCACTGCATCGACGACGTGCTCGTGCAGTCGGCCAGACCGCTGTTCTTCCTCGACTACATCGCCGCCAGCAAGCTCGACGCCGACCTCGTGGCCGACGTCGTCACCGGCATGGCCGAGGCCTGTGAGGCGTCGGGGTGCGTGCTGCTGGGCGGTGAGACCGCAGAGATGCCGGGCGTCTACGCACCAGGAGCGTTCGATGTCGCGGGCACGCTGGTCGGCATTGCCGAACGCGGCGAGTTGCTGCCTCGCGACAATGTCGCCGCCGGCGACGTGCTGATCGGCATCGCGTCGAGCGGCCCACACACGAACGGCTTCTCGTTCTTGCGCAAGCTGTTCGAATGGGTGCCGATGGACGTCACGCCGCCCGGCTTCGACCGGACGCTCGGAGATGCCTTGCTCGAGCCACACCGCTCGTATCTGAACGTGCTCGACGGCGCCCTCGCATCCGGCAAGGTCAAGGCGCTCGCCCACATCACCGGTGGTGGGCTGCCGGAGAACCTGCCGCGTGTACTACCCGATGGTGTCGACGCCGAGATCGAGCTGGGCTCCTGGCCGCGGGGCCCGCTGTTCGAGCTGATCGCGGAGCTGGCAACCGGTGTCGACACGCACGAGTTGCATCGCATGCTCAACATGGGCATCGGCATGGTCGTGGTCGTTGCAGCCGCCGACGTCGCCGAGGTTCAGGCGTCGATCCCCGAAGCGACGTGGCGGATCGGCGCCCTCGTGCGCGGTCAGGCCGGCTCGCGCACGGTGCATCTGCTGTAAGGCCTGCAGCGACGCCGACCCGCTCGGAGCCGGGTCAGCCGTCGGTGCCGATCGTCTGGATCTCGTACACCTCGAACGGCAACACCGTGGTGACCACGATGTCGGGCTCGCGACCCGTCGTACCGTCCGACAGCTCCCACGTCACCGTCCACGTCGTGGTGATCGTCATCGAAACCGTCTCACCGTTCGTGTCGGCGGTGTAGGTGTACCCGCACGGGCCCTGTTCGATCGAGTTCTTCTCACCATCGGGAATCGGCGTGCCGACGCCGGGGCACACGATCGGTGCGTCACCCGTGCCCGGATCGAAACTCGTCGACACCTGAGTCGCCGTCGTGCGGGCCCACAACGGCCCCAGCCCGCGCTTCGACACTGATCGGCCCGACCGACTCGACCGCCAACCACAACCCCAGGTTCACCGCGCTGCGATCCGGCGGGCTGATCGCTGGCGCCGGTGGCGTGATCGCCCTGGTCGCCTGGCTGGTGGTGCCCGGCAACAGGATCGCCGGGCTCGGCGGCCCGACCACGACCCAGCGACCGTCACCGGTGACGACACCGTTGGCGGCCGTCGCGCGGTGCAATCAGCGATCTGGTGTTGCTCGAAGTCACCGATCCGATCGTTCCAACGATGCAGCAAGCCATCCTCGGAGTAATACGTGATCGTCATCACCAAGTTGATGTTGACGATGTCGTTGATGATGTCGATCAGATCCTGAGTGATCTCGTTGTACCGATCGGCGTCCTCGTCGCTCGCCACGAACCCGAACCACGAACAAGGAACCTCGACAGTGACCGGCGGGCCCCCCGGATCCTGACCGCCCGGCACCGTCACCACCGCCGTAATCACCGGCCCAGCCACCGTCGTCGTTGTCGGATTGTTAATCGGGTCCAGATCGTCGGCGTTGGTCGTCGAGCTGCCGAGCACGAGTGCCGTGGCACCAACTAGAGAACATGCCAACAAGCACATGGCTACCCAGCGCATGACGTCTCCCCCTCGAAGATCTCGATCGTCTCACCATCCGTCTTCAGCCACGCGCCATCAACGAGGACAAAGGCGTCCCGTTCCCTGTATGAGTTGATCTCGTCGTTGATGACCCGGTCGGTTCCATCATCGTTACCACCCGCCTCAACCGCCACGTTCGACCCGAGCCGGCAATAGTCAATGTGGGCCGATCCCTCCTGAAGATCCAACAAAACAGTCTTTGGATAGGGCGTGATAGCTGCAGGCAACTCACGGTTGGTCACCGACTTCCTCCCCTCCTGTCGCAGCTTCGCCGCGATTTCGATCGCTCGATCCAGAGCATCACCAGTGAAGGTGGTCGTAACTGCCTTCAGCGTCTCGTCGTTAGTTGGGTCCAGGAGCAACTCGTTGAACGCTGTCCAGCTGGCCATTGCGGCGGCGATGACGTCTCGTTTGGCTTGCTGTCGGGTGGGGACCGTGGCGGTCGACGTCGCGGCGTCGGTGCCCGGCGTTGTGGTCGGGGGCGATGTCGTTCGTGGAGTGGTCGAGGGTACGGTCGCCGCGATCGTCGGAGTGGGTGCCGTCCAGACCACGGCAGTGGTCGATGTGGATGCGGCAGTCGAGGACGGAGCGGCCTCGTCGCCGCCGGAGCAGCCCGCACACACCGCAACCAACACCCCGGCGAAGACGGCGGGCGCCACCTTGCGCCCGCTCATCGCCCGGCCTTTCCCTGTGACGGACGCGACCACGACGACTCTCCGGGTGCCGCCGCACAGCACCTCGATCCGGTCGGTTCCGCCTCGATGTCCAGATCGTAGTCAAGGCCGCCGTCAGGGTGCAGGTGGAGAACTCCCCCCGACGTGGGCCGACCCGCCCGATGGCGGCGGCCGACGCTCGGACACATCATCTCTGTGACACCCCCGTGCGCATGATGGGTGCATGATCGACTCGGGGGTGACCGCAGCACTGGAGGGTTTGCTGGCTCGCGATCCCGATGTGGCCGATGCCTCCGACCTCGCCGGGATGTCGCGTCGGTCTGCCACGTTGCGGGCGTTCGCTGACTATGTCGACGTTCGCATCAATCGACGTTCCAACGAACTCGCCGCACAAGGCGCAGCCGACAGCGGTGCCCATGTGCTGCTCGACGAGGGGCGACTCACGGGCCGGGAAGCCCTCGCCACGGGCGGGCGCGACCGGGTCTGCACCGAGATGCCGAAGTTCGACGATGCGTTGGCTACGGGTGCTTGCACAGCCGGTCATGTTGATGCCTTGGCAAGCCTGACCAAGGACCTGAGCGACGAAGAACGCTGCGATCTGTCGTTCGTCGTCGATGATCTGGTTGCCAACGCCGCTGATCAACCGGTGGCATTGTTCGAAAAGACCACCAAGGCGGCAATCGACAAGATCCGCGAGTCGCATCGACCCGGCAGCGACGCTGACGAGCTCGACCGGCAACGCGCTGCGTCGAAGTTGAAGCGTTGGACCGATCGTGAGACCGGAATGAAGCAGACGTTGATCTCGCTCGACCCACTGCGTGACGCGTCATTGCATGCGGTGATCGACGCCCATCTCGCCACATTGCGTCAAGACCCTGCCAACAAGCTGCGTTCGTTCGACGAACTCCGGGTCGAAGCCGTGATGACAGCGGTCAGTGCCGGGCAGTCTGCCATCGGATCCCCGAGGTGGTCGTGCATGTCGACCACGAGTCGGCATGTCATGGCCGGCATGAGAACACGTTGTGCGAAATGGTCGACGGGCAACCGATCCCGGTGTCGACGGTGCAGCGGTTGTGTTGCGAGGCGATCATCTCTGCGGTGATCGTCAGCCCGGACGGCACCGTCGATCAACTGTGCGCCGACTCGCGCACCGCCAGTCGGGCCCAGCGACGGCAGCTTGCGGCGATGTACTCGACGTGTGCTCATCCGCATTGTCAGGTGGCGTTCTCACAATGCCGAATCCATCACATCATCTGGTGGACCAGAGGCGGGAAGACAGTGCTGGCGAACCTGCTGCCCCTGTGTGAGACCCATCACCACCAAGTCCACGAGGGCGGCTGGCAACTGTCGATCGACGCACATCGTCTCGTCAGCTGGTTCCGACCAAACGGCACCTTGTGGCAAACCGTCGACGGCCCCAACCGAAGGCCGTGCCGCCCACGATCGAGGGCAAGACCACCCGATCCCGCCAACGGATCTCATCGCAGAATCGGGTGAGTTGTTCACAAGAACCGTCTGAGACAACCCAACCGGCTGGATCGCGTCACCCCCGAGTGCCTCGTCGGCCGCGTTGAAGGTCGGGGCTGTGGAGAACGGCTCGGCGTCCAATCACTGACTTTTCGTTCAGCCAACGCAGGTCTGCGCCGCCGCGCGCCTACCGTCGTCTCATGGAGGCACGCACCCGGAACAGCAGCCGATTGGTGGTGCTGGTTTCGGGTAACGGCACCAACCTGCAAGCGATTCTCGACGCCTGTTCGGCCGGCGAGATTCCTGCTGAAGTCGTCGCCGTCGTGTCCGACAAGCCGAATGCGTACGCACTGCAGAGAGCAGCGAGTGCCGGCGTGCCGTCGGTCCACATCGGCCCCCATCCGAACGAGGTTCGGGCCGACTACGACGCCCGACTGACCGACATCGTCGCCGGCTTCGCGCCCGATTTCGTGGTGCTCGCGGGGTGGATGCGGATCCTCACGAAAGACTTCCTCGGGTGGTTTCCCGATCGGGTCGTCAACCTCCATCCGGCCCGCCCCGGCGAGCTTCCGGGTACCCATGCCATCGAACGGGCGTGGCAGGAAGCCCTCGCCGGTCAGCGCACGAGCACCGGCGTGATGGTGCACCTCGTGCCCGACGAAGGCGTCGACGACGGGCCCGTGCTCGCCACCGCCGACGTGCCGATCCTGCCGGACGACACCCTCGAATCGCTCGAGGCCAGGGTCCACGCAGTCGAGCATCACCTCCTCGTCGACACGATCCGCAACCTCTGCCGGGAGCCCAGCCCGCCCCTCTCGATGAACCCCTCTCGATGAACCCCTCTCGATGAACCCCTCTCGATGAACCCCTCTCGATGAAACCGGAGAACACCCCATGAGCCACCTCAACGAACAACTCTTCGACCGCTACGACGCCCTCACGTTCGACGACGTCGTCGTCATCCCTGGCTATTCCGACACGTTGCCCGACGCCGTCGACACCAGCGCCGTCTTCGCCCGCGACATCCAGCTCAACGTGCCGTTGGTGTCGGCCGCCATGGACAAAGTGACCGAGGGCCGCATGGCGATCGCGATGGCGCGCCACGGCGGCATCGGCGTGATTCACCGCAACATGTCGATCGAGCGTCAGGCCGCCGAGGTGCAGAAGGTCAAGCGCAGCCAGAGCGGGATGATCTCCGATCCGGTCACGCTCACCAAGGACGCCAAGCTGTTCGAGGCGGAAGAGCTGATGCACCAGTTCAAGTTCTCGGGTGTGCCGATCATCAATGCCTCCGGCGAGCTGGTGGGCATCCTCACCAACCGCGACATCCGGTTCTGCGAGGGCAGCGACTACGAGCGCCCGATCAGCGAGTTCATGACCAGCGAGAACCTGGTCACGGCCAAGGTCGGCACGTCGCTCGACGAGGCCAAGCTGCTGCTCCAGAAACATCGCATCGAGAAGCTGCCACTCGTCGACGACCACGGCAAGCTGGCCGGGCTGATCACCGTGAAAGACATCCAGAAGCGGCTCGACTACCCCAACGCTTCGCGCGACAGCAGGGGACGCTTGCGGTGCGCCGCTGCATGTGGCGTCGGTGACGACGTCGAGCTCCGCGTCGAGGCACTCGTCAACATGGGCGTCGACGCCGTCGCGATCGACACGGCGCACGGCCACTCAGCCGGAGTCGTCAAGACCATCGAGCGGATCAAGGGTTCATGGCCCGACCTTGCGGTCACCGCCGGCAACGTCGTCACCGAGGACGGCGTCGAGGCGCTCGCCAAAGCCGGGGCCGACGCCGTGAAGGTCGGAGTCGGCGCAGGCTCGATCTGCACCACCCGCATCATCTCCGGCGCGGGCATGCCTCAGCTGTCGGCGATCTACTTCACCGCCAAGAAGGCGCGCCAGATCGGCATCCCGATCATCGGTGACGGCGGCATCACCTACTCGGGCGACATCGTCAAGGCGATCGCAGCCGGTTCGAGCACCGTCATGCTCGGTTCGCTGCTGGCCGGTACCGAGGAGAGTCCGGGCGAGACCGAGCTCTTCGAGGGGCGCCGGTTCAAGAGCTACCGGGGCATGGGTTCGCTCGGTGCGATGCAGGGCCTCGGCGCCGACCGCTATGCGACGGCACAGTCCGACGAGCGGTCGTCGGGCGAGCAGTCCGACCTCGCATCCAGCAGTCGCAAGCTCGTCCCCGAGGGCATCGAGGGTCGGGTGCCCTACGCCGGGCCACTCGGCGACACGATCTATCAGCTCGTCGGTGGTCTGCGTTCGGGCATGGGCTACGCCGGCGCCGCCGACCTCGAGGCGCTGCGCGTCGGAGCGCGGTTCATGCGGGTCACGACGGCCGGCCGCGAGGAGAGCCACCCCCACGACGTCACGATCACCAAGGAAGCCCCGAACTACCAACGTTCCTGATCCGACTCAGCGCACCGGAGCGGAACGATCATCGATGGGCGCGCTCGATGTTCGGCGCCCGTGGCCTCCCTCGACACCACCGTGAGCGGGCCAACTGCCCTAGTCACCGCCGAAGTAGATCAGCCCGGCCAGGAGGCCCAGCACGGCGACGCCGAGAGCGAACCATTGCAGCGTGGCCGTGTTCCGCCTGACGGGCAGCGCCTCCGATCGAGTCGGTGTCGGCCGGCCCTTGGTCGGAGTCGTCGAACGGGGCGGCCGGTTCTTGGTGTACGCCATGCAGCCGAAACCCGAGGTGCTCGACTCTGATTCCACCGCCGTGGCATGCCCGTCGAGTCACCAACCGCGGCTGGCCCCGCGAGTGGCCGTGTCACGTGAGCAGGGCGTCGGGGTCGACCAGGCTGACGGTCAACTCGCGAAGCCGCACGGGCACGCCGCACACCCGTGCCGGCGCCGGCGGCTCGATCAGCAAGGTGACCAGGCCGTGCGATGAGCCGTTGACGAGCCAGCGCCCGCGCCAACCGTGCACCCCCCAGCCGTACACCCGGCGTTGGGATCTCGCTGCCGAGATCACACTCGGGCGGGGGATCTCGCTACGGAACGACCAGCCCATCTTGACGCGAATCACATCGTCGTTCATCGTCACGTGGCTGTGCCGCCGCCCAGATCCGAACAGGCCCAGCAGCCAGCCGCACCATCGGTCGTATCGGAAGTCGAGCCGGATGCCATCCACGACTGCACGGTAACGCTCGAAGGCACCACCACCCACCACCCACCAACCCACGATCGAGCAACCCACCACCCACCACCCACCACCCACCAACCCACCACCCGCTCGGAGTACGACGACGCGCCGCACGTAGTGTCGAGAGCACCATGCCCGACAGCTTCTTCACCACGATCGACGCCGAGTGGTTCCAGCCGACCGACGCATGCCGCGGCCCGTGGGATCCGCACGCATGCCATGCGGGGCCACCCGCAGGATTGTTGGCCCGCGCGTCCGAACGGCGGCTGCCCGAACACCAACTCGTCCGGCTCACCGTCGACCTCGCGAGACCGATTCCACACGCCGGATTCCGCGTCGAGACAGAGGTCGTGCGTAGCGGACGAACCGTCGGTACGACATCGTCGACACTGATCGACGGCAACGGCAACACGGTGGCGACCGCGCACAGCATGCACATTGCGGCTCACCGCCCGATCGACATGCCGACCGCCCCGTGTGACACCCCCCGCCTGTCCGACGCCGAGCCCGGCGCCTTTCCCCTGACCGAACACGCCCACGATCTCGCGGCATTCGACTCCGGTGTGCAGGTGCGCTACCCGGCCGGCAACGGGCCTCGACCCGGTCCCAACCGCATATGGATGCGATCCCTGCCGCTGCTCGACACCGAGGAACCCTCACCGTTCCAGCGCATCTGCCCGCTCGCTGATTGCGGCAACGCCGTGTCACGCAACGCTGATCCCGACCAGATCACGTTCATGAACACCGATCTGACGATCGTGTTGCACCGCCCACCGATCGGAGAGTGGCTCGGGATGGACTCCGTGTCGAGATGGGAATCGAACGGGATCGGGATGTCCGACTCGCTGCTGTTCGACGATGTCGGGCCGGTCGGGCGGGCCCTACAGTCGTTGATCCTCCGGCCCGCCGCATCTTCGATCGAGGAGTCGTGACCCGCTACGAGCATCCCTACCCGGCCCCCGAGCTGGCCGAGCGGCATCCGTTCATTCCGCTCGAGTTCGAGCGGTTTACGGTCGACGAGATGCGTCGGCGCGCCGACGAGTTCCGGATCGAGATGGATCGTCGCCGGTCGGTGCGGATGCTGTCGGACGAGCCCGTGCCCTTCGACTTGATCGAGCGAGCGATCGAGACCGCCAGCACCGCACCGTCGGGTGCACACCATCAGCCCTGGCAATTCGTCGTCACCGGGAATCCTGACGTGAAACGCCAGATCCGTGCCGCGGCGGAGGCGGAAGAACGCACCAACTACGAGCGGGGCCGGATCAACGAGGAGTGGCGACGTGAGCTCGAGCCGATCGGCACCGACTGGCACAAGGAGTTTCTCGACAAGGCCCCCTGGATCGTGGTGCTGTTCGAGGAGCGTTACGGCATCACCGAGTCCGGCGCCCGCAAGCACCACTACTACGTGAAGGAGTCGTGCGGCATCGCAGCCGGGGTGTTCATCACCGCGCTCCACCACATGGGCCTCGCCACGCTGACGCACACCCCCAGCCCGATGGCGTTCCTGACCCAGGTGCTCGGCCGTCCTGCCAACGAGCGCCCGTTCGTGCTGTTCCCCGTCGGCTACCCCGTCGACGGATGCTTGGTCCCCGATCTCGCCCGCAAACCCCTCACCGAGGTGATGACGCTCGTCGGAGAGCTCCCCAACCAACGGGCACCACGCCCCCAATGAGCTCCCGGTCGCCATTCGACAAGAACGAGGCGGGATCGGTTTTCGTCCGGGCAAGGCGCGGCGAAACCGAACATCCTTGGGCTGTGAGCGGTGAGACGGAACGCAGCGATCGGGCGAACCGGTCCGCCTCGTCAGGCGAGCTTTTCGACGAAGCCTTCGAGCTGGCGCAGGTTGCGGCACTCGTAGACACCGTCGGTGTGAACGCCGTAGTCGCCGACGATCGAGTCGCCGGTGTTCCAGTACGACTTCGGCTCGGGGTTGAGCCAGTAGACGTGCCGGGCCTTCTGGCGGATCTCCCTGACGACCCACGCCTGGCTGGCGTGGTAATTGTTGCGGGCGTCGCCCAGCAGCAGCACGGTCGTCTTGGGGCCGACGTCTTTGCCGTAGCGCTCCCAGAACACCTCGAACGCGTGGCCGTAGTCGCTGTGGCCGTCGACCCAGACCACGTCGGCTTCGGTATTGACCCGGTGGATCGCCTCTTGGATGTCCTCAGTAGCCCGGAAATACTCGGTGACCTCGTCGATCCCGTCGATGAACACGAACGAGCGAACCTTCGAGAACTGGCCCTGAATCGCGTACACCAACATCAGTGTGAAGCGTGCAAACGCTGCGACCGAGCCGGAGATGTCGGCGACCACCATCAGTTCGGGCTTGGCCGGCCGCGGGTACTTGAACTTCGGCTCAGCGGGCACACCGCCGTAGCTGAGCGAGTGACGGACCGTGTTGCGGAAGTCGAGCGGGCCCTTGCGGCCGTGTTTGCGCTTGCGCGCCAGGCGGGCGGCCAGTTTGCGGGTGAGCGGCTGGAGCGCCTTCTTGAGGCTCTGCATCTCGTCGCGTGAGGCGTGCATGAACTCGACGTCTTCGGGCAGGGGCTTGCGGAGCGTCTTGGCCATCGCCTCGACACCCCGATCGGCCACCAGGCGACGGCGGATCTCGGCCTCGATCTCCTGCTTGAACTGCTCGATCCGGTGTTCGAACTCGTCGTGCTCGAGCCGCTCTTCGAGATGGGTCAGCTCACCACCGTCGGCTTGCTGCGCGGTCTGCTCCATCAGCTTGTCGAGCATGCCGTCGAGATCGAGGTTGCGCAGCGTGCGATACAGGTAGTAGGTGCCACCCACCGGTCGGCCGGGCTCCATGCCGGCGAAACGCTGCACGGCCTGCTTCGCCAGTGCACGCATCATCGCCTGGTCACCGTTGAGTAGCGCCTGCATCAGCATCTGGGCGATCTCTTCGGGCGTGAGGGCGTCCATCGCTCCCCCGCCGCTCTTGCCCTCGCCCTGCTGCTGTTGCTCCTGCATGTCGCGCCAGAGCTCGTCGAGATCGGTCTCGTCACCTTCGGCCAGCTTGTACTCGGGGCCGCGCAGCGAGAAGTAGACCTCGAACACCGTCTCGAACGCACGCCAGTGCGAGTTGTTCTTGATCAGCGTCGCCCCGAGGGCGTACTTGAAGGCGTCGCGATCCTCGATCGGGATGTGCTGCACCGCCTCCATGGCGTCGAGGTTCTCGGTCAGGCTGACGGGCAGCCCGGCGTTGCGCAGCTCCTGGACGAACCCGTTGAGGAGATCGAGCATCGAGCCCCGGGGGCCGCCGCTGAGCGTGGTGTTACTCATCTGTTCACCCGACGATCATCCGTCGACCGAGAGCTCCTTGGTGGCTTTCGCGATGTCGGTCTGGTACTTGAGCAGGATGTGCAGCGTCTCTTTGGCCGTGGCCTCGTCGATCGTGTCGATGTTGAGCAGCAGCAGCGTGCGCGCCCAGTCGAGGGTTTCGGAGACGCTCGGGGACTTCTTGAGGTCGAGCATCCGGATCGAGCGCACGATGCGAGCGATCTGATCGGCGAGGTGCTCGGTGACCTCTGGCACTTTGGTCAGCACGATCTCCTTCTCACGCTCCATCGTGGGGTAGTCGACGTGCAGGTACAGGCAGCGCCGCTTGAGCGCCTCGCTGAGCTCGCGGGTGTTGTTCGAGGTGAGGAACACGAGCGGGATCTGCGTGGCCACGATCGTGCCGAGCTCGGGGATCGACACCTGGTAGTCGGAGAGAATCTCGAGCAGCAGCGCCTCGGTCTCAACCTCGACGCGGTCGACCTCGTCGATCAGCAGCACGACCGGGTCGGGGGCGCTGATCGCCTCGAGCAAGGGGCGCGTGAGCAGGAACTCGTCGGAGAAGATGTCGTCGTGGATCTCGCTCCACGAGTCGCTGTTCTTGTCGGCCTGGATGCGCAGCAGCTGCTTCTTGTAGTTCCACTCGTAGAGGGCGCGGCTCTCGTCGAGGCCCTCGTAACACTGCAGCCGGATCAGCCGGGCACCGGTCATCTCAGCGACAGATTTGGCGAGCTGGGTCTTGCCGGTACCGGCCGGGCCTTCGACCAGGACCGGCTTGCCGAGCCGATCGGCAAGAAATGCCACCCCGGAGATGCCGTCATCGGCCAGATAATTGACGGACTTCAACCCGTCTCGCACCTGCTGGACACTTTCGAAGCGGTTCGCAACCTCTGCTGCCATAGAAGGCCAACGCTACAACCCGTCTTGACCCGACGGTCAATCGGAGTTGGGACTCCTGCCAGGGGGTCCGGCGGCTTGGTCGCTGCGCTCCTTTCCTGCCGCCGGGATCCTCCACGACCTTGGTTGTCCGTCGACCGGCTCGGTGTCAGCCACGACCTCGTCGTCGCAGTTCGCCGGGCGGGGCTCACGGTCCAGGCGCGACCTCGACACCGCCTACGCTGCGTGGCGATGGCTGGGGCACTCGACAAGTACGTCAACGGGTTCGTCGACGGGGTCGACAGCGAGCTGTCCGCGCTGTCGGGCATGCAGCATCGTCACGAGTGTCTGCTCGAGGCGTGCGACCTGGTGTCGGCGATCCTGGCGAGCGATGGAAGGTTGACAACCAGCGAGTTGGAGGCCTGGCTCGATGACATCGGACTCCATCTCGCCCCTCCCGTCCTGATCAGTCCGCAACAGTTGCGCGAGAGCGACCTGATCACGAGCAAGGCCGGCTGGCTCGACGCTCCGAGCACGATGTTCGACCTGCTCGTCAAGGCCGACGCCCGTGACGGTGCGAGACGAGCCAATGCGTACTACGACCTGGCCCTCAAGCTGGCCCACGCTGCGGCGGCGCTCGATCTGATGCCCTCCCCCGACGAGATCGCCGCCATCGACGGGTTTCGTGCGATGATGCTGCGCACGATGGACGCCACTGGCGTGCCGCGGCCCGGCCGGCCAGCAGCCACGGCGACCGGCGGACCTGCCGCGACTGCGGCGCCCGGGCCTGACCTGCCGCCCGAGCGACCCGTCGAGGAGATCCTGTCCGAGCTCGACGCGCTGATCGGGCTCGACCACGTGAAGACCGAGGTCCGGCGCCTGACCAGTTTGCTGAGGGTCCAGAAGTTGCGGGCCGAACTCGACCTCCCGGTGATCGAAACCAGCCGTCACCTGGTGTTCGTCGGCAACCCGGGCACCGGCAAGACCACGGTCGCCCGCCTGCTCAGCCAGCTCTACCGCAGCCTCGACGTCGTGACGAGAGGCCATCTGGTGGAGACCGATCGGTCCGACCTGGTCGCCGGCTACGTCGGCCAGACGGCCACCAAGACGCGGGCCGTGCTCGAGTCCGCACTGGGCGGCACGGTGCTGATCGACGAGGCCTACTCGTTGGCCCGTGGAGGAGAGAACGACTTCGGCCGCGAGGCGATCGACACGCTCGTGAAGTTCATGGAGGATCACCGCGACGACCTCGCCGTCGTCGTCGCCGGCTACCCGAACGAGATGGGTGAGCTGATCGCCACCAACCCGGGCCTCGAAAGCCGGTTCGCCCGCACGCTCGAGTTCCCCGACTACACCACCGACGAGTTGGTGGAGATCTTCGAGCTGATCTCGAACAAGCAGCAGTACCACCTCACCGAGGCGGCCAGAATCCGACTTGCCGAGGTGATCGAGGCCGAACCGCGCGGACGTGGCTTCGGCAACGCACGCTTCACCCGCAACGTGTTCGAACAGGGCATCTCGATGCAGGCGGTGCGACTGTCCGACATCGAAGTCCCGACGAAGGGCCAACTGACAGCCCTCGAGGCCGAGGACATCGCCCCCGTCTGACTCGGCAGCGTCGGGCGGTGTCCAGCTGATGGGGTCGCGGCGTCAGGCGGCAGGGACGCACCCGTGGCGCAGTGCGTCCCAGTCGGCTTCCGACAGCACGAGGGGGGCGTGTTCGTCGTCGCGTGCGGCGATCACGACGAGGTGTTGGCCGGCGACGTCGAGGTGACCTTGCAGGTGATGGTCGGGATCCCAACAGACCCCCGTCGCCCGGTCGGCACCGATCATCGTCGCAAGATGTCGCACCGCACGCTGGTGGGCACGGTCGTCGTCGACCCGTTCGCCGTGATGTGGCATTGCAGCGACCTCCTGCCTGTACTCGGAAACCCAAGCGATCGTTCGGATGTTCACATGTCCTCTCGGCAACGATGCACGCGAGCTTGATTGCAGGAACATGGCAATTCGACGACAAGAACCTTGTTCGGGGCGGGCAGGGATCAGCGCATTGGGCGCGTCCTGTTGCCCGCGTTCCGAGTCGCTCTTCCTGCACGCGGCAACAACTCCGGACCTCTGGGTGTGCGCTGTCATGCGCGCAGCATCAGCCGGCTGCGACGCGACGATTCGTTGGTCCGAATGTGTCAGCCGATCGTGATCGATCGCCAGTTCTGGTACCGGTGCCCGCCGTTCCACACGTTGTTGACGATCGCCCGATCGTACAGACGGACGAACACGACGTAGCAGCAGGGCTCGACTCCGTCGGCCCACGGATCCCAGCTCACCGTGATCCCAGGAGCCGGAGCTCCATGGTCGGTACGGTCACCGTTGTAGGTCTTGGAGAAGATCGCCGCCGAGCCACTGCAGCCCCCGTACGCAATCACATCGAGGTTGCTGAAGTTGTCGTCGGTGCCCTCGATGTGGATCTCGACGGGACCCTTGTCCCGGGTCACCTCGGCGCAACAGCCGAGCGGCTTGCCGCCCTGGGAGAACTCGATCAATGGCCGATTGTCGGGGAGCACAGGGCCCTGCGGGCCCTCGTTGTCGACGCGCACGGGAACCGGTCTGCTCGGGAACTCCGTGAGCATGGCGTTTCGCACCACCATGCGGACGTAGTAACGGTCGTCGTCGTCGAGCGGCGGTGTTGACCAATCGGTGAGATAGGTCTTGCCCTCCGACAGCAGGTCCATGTCGGCGATCGAGTACCACTCCCCGGTCGCCGTGCGGGGGTACTCGGTCCACACGAATCCGATCACGTGGGCATCGGTGAGCGGGGTCGTGATCGCAGTCCACGGGCCGGTTGCTGACGATCCGACCTCGACCTTGTACTCGGTAGCGCCCGCGACGTTGAACAGCCCGTTGATGTGGACGCTACCTCCGAAAGGGTGGTCGCCGACGCCTGCAGCGACGTCGTCCGGAGGTGTGAATGCACCAGGGCTGCTCGGCCCGCGGGCGAATCCTTCGGCGTCGAAATGGCCGACCGGGATGTAGCCGACCTTGATGAGTTCGGGCATCGGTGGACACATCTGCTTGCAGGCGACGTGGCAACGAACGCCACACAACCAGTGGCACAGCTGGTGAGCGAATCGTTGGACCTTGGACGTGGTCACGAACCGTTGGAAGGCCTTGGCATCTTCGGCCTCGACGATGTCGACCAACTTGCGAAGGGTGTCGGGATCCTTGGACAGGCGCCCTGTGAACTCCGCGAACGCGCGCCATTCGTCGACATCGAAGACCGGTTCGGCCTCGATCGTTCCGGCGAGCTTGCGACACACGAACACGCAGTGCTTGCTGCAGAACCATCGACAGATCCACTGGCATCGGTCGAGCAGGCCGGCTCTGCCCAGGGCGTCCTGGAATCGCTCGGCATCCTGAGCCCGGAAAGCCTCGGCTGCGACGGTGAACAACTCTGGCTGCTCCGCGAGTTCGGCGATCGTCTCGCCCGAGGCACGGAGCTCTTCGAGGCGTTCATCATGGTTGGTCATCGTGGTACCTCCTGGATAACCCGCCTCGCTCCGAGAGTAACACTCTAAGTGTTAGTGTCAACACAGATTGTGGCAAAGGATCGTCTCCCTCGAACCGCTGGGGGGGAGCGGCCTGGGCGCGATCGAACTCGTCTGATGGGACCGTGCCCGGAAGTACTGACTGCCCCCACCCGTCGAGTCGCCACACGCCGGAGCCCACACCACCGGCGATCACGAAGCGGTCGGCCGGCCGCTGTCCAGCGAGGGTGCCCACGAGCGGCGTGACGGCAGCCGACATCCCGAGGGCGACACCTCGAGGTAGGCGGCGGTGGCTCCGTGATCGGCGACATGCACCAGCACGCGCTCGACGCTCGACCCGCGAAGAAGCGTCAAGCTGTGGGAGTCGGCGCCGACCGGCGCAGCCCGCTCGGACGAAGTGCGGGACGTTGGTGGCGCAACGCGATCGGCTCGCGTTCGGTCCGGGAGGTACCGACATCCCAGCAGATGGTTCCCACGGGGAGGGCGCACGCCGTGCCATCCCCGTGCCGTCGAGGTCGGCCACGCCCCCGGTCGCTGCGGACGCGGTCAGAGCCGCGGCACCGTCGTCATGTCGCCCCGTATGGCACCCCTGACCGTCGACGCAGCCAGCGGCGACCACGTGGCGACGATCAGGGTGCGACGATCAGGGTGCGACGATCAGGGTCGATCGGCCCTGGTGGCCACACGCTCCCACTTCCTAGCGTGGCCTCGACGGAGGTGGTCATGGATTTCCAGGTGTCCGAGAAGATGTCGACCATGCTGGCGATGGTCCGCGAGTTCATGGATCGTGACGTGATTCCGCTCGAGGGTGAGATGCTGTTCGGGACCCCCGAAACGCTCGCCGCCGGCGTGGCGGCCGCCCAGGAGAAGGTCAAGCAGATGGGGCTGTGGGCGCCCAACTTCCCCGTCGAGTTCGGTGGCCTCGGCCTCCCGCTCATCGAGCACGGCCTGCTCGTCGAGCAGATCGGCCGCAGCCCGCTCGGAATGACCGTGTTCGGCACCCAGGCGCCCGACGCCGGCAACATCGAGATCCTCCACAAGTACGGCACCGCAGAGCAGAAGGAGCGTTGGCTGCGCCCGTTGGTCGAGGGCGAGATCCGCAGCTGCTTCTCGATGACCGAGCCCGAGACCGCCGGCTCGAACCCGACGCTGCTCGCCACCACCGCTGTCGCCGACGGCGACGACTACGTGATCAACGGGCAGAAGTGGTTCACGTCGTCCGCCGACGGGTCGTCGGTGGCGATCGTGATGGCGGTCACCGACCCCGAGGCGCCACCACACCAACGGGCCAGCATGATCCTCGTCCCCACCGATACGCCCGGCTTCAATCTCGTGCGCAACGTCAGCGTGATGGGCCACGCCGGATCCGGCCACGCCAGCCACGGCGAGGTCATCTACCAGGGCTGTCGCGTGCCGAGGACCAACCTGCTCGGCCCGGAAGGCCACGGGTTCATCATCGCCCAGGACCGCCTCGGCCCCGGTCGGATCCACCACTGCATGCGCTGGCTCGGTATTGCCGCCCGGGCGTTCGACATGATGTGCGACCGCGCCAACGCTCGCGTGATCGACCTCGATGGCAGCAAGTTGGCAGACAGGCAAGTGATCCAGCACTGGGTCGCCGAGCTCGACGCCGAGATCCGCGGCGCCCGACTGCAGGTGCTGCATGCCGCCTGGATGATCGATCAGGAGGGCGCCAAGGCCGCCCGTGACGAGATCTCGGCGATCAAGTTCGTGGTCGCCAACACGATGCTCAAGGCCGTCGACACCTCGATCCAGGTCCACGGAGCGCTGGGTGTCACCGACGACACCGTGCTCGCCTACTGGTACCGCCACGAGCGCGCCGCCCGCATCTACGACGGTGCCGACGAGGTGCACAAGACCAGCCTCGGTCGGCGGATCCTGCGCCGCTACGCCACGGCCGCCGCAGACGCTCACTGAGGCCTGCAACCGATCACCCTTCGGATCCCACGCAGCTCGGTTAGCGTTCCCGTCGAGATGGGTTTTCGCGATCGCTTCTACACCCCCAAGACCGCCAAGGCGATCCTGTCGTGGCGGATCCTGCTGGGCATCGGAGTCGGTGTCGTCGTCGGCGTCGTCGGGGCGCCCATCGGCATTGCGATCGGCGCCGGCGCGCTGGCGTACGTCGGGGCCGTCGGATGGGCGATGCCGCGCGCTCCGAAGCAGGCGCCGATCGATCCATTCGTGCTGAGCGAGCCGTGGCGACAGCTCATGCGGGGCGCCCAGTCGTCGGGCCGCAAGCTGCGCTCAACCGTGGACGGAGCGACGTCAGGTCCACTCAAGGACACCATGCGCGACATCGCCGATCAACTCGAACGCGGGCTGGGCGAAGCATGGGAGATCGCCAAGCGCGGCGACGAGATCGACGATGCGGTACGCCGGCTCGATCCGACCGCGCTGCGTTCCAAACTGGCGAGCCTGCGCCAACGAGCGGCCGACACACCATCACCGGAGGCCGACGCGGCGGTGCAATCGGTCGAGCGGCAACTCGAATCGGCAGAACGTCTCAAGCGACTGTCCGCCGACACCGCTGCGTCGCTGCGGCTCTCACAGACGCAGCTCGACGAACTGGTCGCCCGCGCCAGCGAGGTCCGGGTCGGGGCGTTGGACACCGATACCTATGCCCACGACGTCGACGAGCTCGTGATCAAGCTCGAGGCGCTGCACCAGGCGGTGGCGGAAACCAGGGAGCGATGATCGCCAAGCGCCTCGCCGCAATCGTCGTGACCGTCGGACTCATCGTCGGTGCGCTGGTCGTTCGGGATCAGGTGATCGACGGCGACGGCAACTCGGATCAGTCGGCGCGATCGGCGACCGTGTTGGTCTGTGCGTCCGAGTTCAAGACCGTGTGCGACAGCATCGAGATCCCGGGTGTCACGATCAGCATCGAGCAGGCCGGGGACACGCTGGACCGGCTCGCTGCGACGGCGTCCACCGACGACGTCCCGATGTGGCTCACCTTCGACCCGTTCCCGGCAATGGTCGCCCTACAGCGCACTGCCGCCGACCAGTCGCCGTTGGCGCTCGACGCCCGTGCGCTCGGCTCGTCGCCGATCGCACTCGTCACCGTCGACGACGGCACGATCGATCTGACGACCGCATGCGGCGACCCGGTGTCGTTGCGTTGCCTCGGCGACTCGCAGACGGCAGTCGGCTTCGCACGCTCGACCGATTCGGGGATCGGATTGCTCGGCGTGGTGCAGGCAACCAGCGGCTACGGATCTGCCTCCGGCGTCCCCCTCGCCGACGCCCGGTTCCAACGTTGGCTGCGCGGCCTCGTGACGGGCGTGTCGCCCTCGCAGCTGTCGGGCGGGACGGCGATCGCGACCATCCAGACCCGCCCCAGCTCGATGGATGTCGCAGTCGGAGCCGTCGCCGAGCTCGGAGTGGCCCAACGGACGCGCTACGCCGTGCAATACGCTGAACCAATGATCCGAGCCGACGTCGTGCTCGCCCTGCCACCGGGCGCTTCGATCGCCGCCGACCTCTCCGACGCCCTGACCGCAGCACTCGTCGCCGACGGCTGGGACGCACCGAGCGCGGCGCCGAACCCGTTGCCCGACCCGACCACGGTCATCGCAGTTCGGTCCCTCTGGAAGGAACTCGTGTGACGATCCCGCTGACGCGATCACCAACCGCCTCCCGGAGGCACTCCACACAGTCCCGATTCGTTGCTGCCACCGTCGCAGCCGCGCTGCTGGTCGCGGCGTGCGGCGGAGACGACGACGGCTCGGACACCGGCATCGACGGCGACCCGGGCGATTGCACCGTCGTCGACATGGCGGTCAGCAGCGAGAAGATCACCCTGCTCACCGAACTCGCGAACGAGTTCAACGCCGGTGACGACGCCAAGACCGCGGACGGATGCGTGTTCGTGCGACCGGCGCGCAAGTCATCGGGCGCCGCCGCACAGCTGATCGTCGAGGGCTGGCCCAACCCGGAGATCAACGGCGAGCCCCCGGTGATCTGGTCGCCGGCCGCGTCAGGGTGGGCCGGCATCGTCAACGAACGAACCGGCCGGATCACCGCACCCCCCGGCACACCGTTCATGCTGACACCGCTCGTGATCGCCATGCCACAGCCGATGGCCGAGGCGCTCGGCTGGCCAGACGAGCCGATCGGATTCGGCGACATCGTCGAGCTGGCGAACGATCCGGAGGGTTGGGCATCGGTCGGCCATCCCGAGTGGGGCCCCTTCCGGTTGGGCAAGACCAATCCGAACTACTCCACCAGCGGCCTCAACTTCACGATCGCCGAGTACTACGCGGCCACTGGGAAGACCCGCGGCCTCACGACGGAGGACCTGCAGCGTCCCGAGGCGGTCGATTTCGCCCGCAACGTCGAAAGCGCCGTCGTGCACTACGGCGACATCACCATGACGTTCCTGAACAACTGGTTCGCCACCGATGTGCGCGGCACATCGCTCACCTACGCCTCGGCGGTCGCGGTCGAGGAGAAGAGTGTCATCGACTACAACCTTGGCAACCCCGACGGCGAGCTGTCGCCGGGTGAGGTGCCGCGTGACCCGCGCGTCCCGCTGGTGGCGATCTACCCCAGCGAGGGCACCTTGTATTCCGACAACCCCTTCATCATCCTCGACACCGAGTGGGTGACACCCGAACAGAAGGCGGCGGCACGGGTGTTCGAGGAGTACGTACAACGGCCGGAGAACCAGCAGAAGGTTATGGAGTTCGGGTTCCGCCCGAACAACCCCGATGTGGCGCTGGCCGATCCGGTCAGCGTCGCCAACGGCGTCGACCCGAGCCAGCCCACTGCCGAGCTGGAGGTGCCGGCGCCGGCGGTGCTGGTCAAGATCCTCGACTCGTGGGCGCAGCAACGCAAGGAAGCGCGGGTGCTGCTGGTGCTCGACATTTCGGGCTCGATGGGCGACCTGGTCGATGATTCGAGGACGAAGCTCGACCTCGCGAAGGATGCAGCGATCAGCGCACTGGATCAGTTCAAGGACAGCGACGAGGTCGGCTTGTGGGTGTTCAGTACCGACTTGTTGGGCGGCCCGGATTCGAACTACCTCGAGCTCGTGCCGGTGGCCCCGATCGGGACACAGCGCGGCGAGATCGAACGCCAGATCGAAGCACAGTTCCCCACCAACGGCACTCCGCTGTACGACGTGGCCTCCACGTCGTACACCTCGATGGTCGACTCGTACGACCCGTCGAAGATCAACGCGATCGTGTTGCTCACCGACGGTGTCAACGACGACGCAGTCCCGGAGAATGACGAGTCCGACTTCGACGATCTGATCAGCCAGCTCCAGGCAGGCAGCGAGGGCGCCCGGTCACGGCCGGTGCGGGTGTTCACGATCTCCTACGGCGACGGAGCCGACACCGTCACGCTCAAGGCGATCGCCCAGGCAACCAGCGCGGCGCACTATGACGCGTCCAACCCAGCCACCATCCAACAGGTCTTCACCGCCGTGATCTCCAACTTCTGAGTCGTTCCGACACCATATGGCACGCCGCAGCTTCCGTGATCGTTTCCTGACGCCACCCGTGGCGCGCGCGATCATGTCGCCACTCGGGATCGTGTTGTTCGGCGTCGGGGCAGCGGGCTCGATCCTCGTTGGTGCACCGCTGGCCGTCGCCGCCGGGGTGGGCGCACTGGCCTGGGGAGGCAGGGTGCTGGCGGCCGTGCCGCGCAATCCCAGCACGGATCGCGTCGAACCGTTCACGCTGGCGGACCCGTGGCGGTCGTACGTGGTCGGGGCGCAGGATGCAAAGGCACGCTTCGATCGCGTCGTTGCCGACATGGACCACGGGCCGCTGCGCGAGCGACTCACCGACCTCGCCGCGCGCCTCGACGACGGCATCGACGAATCGTGGCGCATCGCCAAGCGCGGCAACGACATCAGCGATGCCCTCACCCGACTCGACACGGTGCGCACACAGGCCGAGCTCGCACAGCTCAGACTGGCGTTGGCGGACCGACCGCCGACGGCTGCCGCCGCGAAGACCATCCAGTCGCTCGAGGCGCAGATCGGTTCGGCGCAGCGACTTCAGGCCACCGAAGACGATGCCCGAGATCGGCTGCGACTGCTCGACGCACGCTTCGACGAGCTCGTCGCACGCGCCGTCGAAGTCAGCCTCGGCACCGAGGACTCCGACGTGCTCGGCAACGATGTCGACGGCCTCGTCGGCGAACTCGAGGCCCTCCGGGCGGCGCTCGAGGAGACGAACAGCGCAGGGGGTTCCACCGCTCTCACGTCGCAGTTCGACCCGCCCGCCACCGGCTCGTCCACGCCGTCGTGAGCATCGCCACATGAGCAGCCTGCTCAAGTCGAACGTCACCGTCGCGATGGGAACCGCGCTGTCTCGCGTGACCGGCCTGTTGCGAATCATGGTGTTCGGTTGGATCATCGGGCAGACCTTCCTCAGCGACGCCTACCTGATCGCCAACGAGACCCCGAACATCGTCTACGACCTGCTGCTCGGTGGCGTGCTGTCGGCCACCCTGGTGCCGCTGTTCTCGTCGTTCATCGAAACCGACGATGACGAGGCCACCAATGTCGTGATCACGATCGCGGCCACCTTGATGGCGGTACTCACGGTTGTCGCCGTGATCGCCGCCCCCGTGATCTTCAGGATCTACACCCTCGACCCGCCCGCCGCGGTCGACCCCGAGCTGCTGCGCCGGGTCGGGACGATGCTGACCCGGATCTTCCTGATCCAGATCCTGTTCTACGGCCTGACGGGGTTGGCCAACGCGTTCTTGAACAGCCACCGCCGGTTCTTTGCCGCAGCCTGGAGTCCCGTTGCCTCGAACCTGGTCATCATCGCCACGCTGCTCACCCTGCGCGACCAGACGTGGAAGTTGGGCGATGTGGTCACGAACGGCCGCTTGCGCTGGACGCTGGGCCTGGGCGCGACCGGAGGCATCGCTGCGATGGCAGTCATCGTCGTGGTGGCCGCCGCCCGGACCGGGTTCCGCTTCCGACCGTCGTGGAACTGGAAGCACCCCGTCGTTCGCAAGTTGCTGGCGTTGTCGGCCTGGACGTTGGGGTTCGTGGTCGCCAACCAGGTGGCGCTGATCGTCATCCGCAACCTCGCGATCTCCGAGGGGCGGGGCATCTCGACCGCCTACTTCACCGCTTTCACGTTCTTCGTGTTGCCTCACGGCCTGCTGGCCGTGTCGATCTCGACCACGTTCCAGCCGGAAATGTCGCGTTCCGTCGCCCGCAAGGACAAGGCGGCCTTCATCGAACAGACGTCGCTCGGCATCCGCCTGATCAGCCTGTTGACACTGCCCGCCGGATTCGGGATCTTCGTGCTGCGGGTGCCGATCGTGGGGGCCCTGCTGGAGTACCGGAACTTCAGCGCGACCGCGGCCGCGAACACCGCCGACGCGCTCGCCGGCTTCTCGCTGGGTCTCGTCGGGTTCTCGGTGTACATGTTCGTGTTGCGCGGTTTCTACGCCCACCAGGACACGCGCACGCCGTTCATCGTCAACGTCGGCGAGAACGCCCTCAACATCGTGCTGGCATTCGTGCTGGTGCGTCGCTTCGGTGTGCTCGGCCTCGGCCTGGCGTTCGCGATCGCCTACCTGATCTCGGCCGTGTGGGCGCTCAACGTCCTGTCGTACAAGGTGCGCGGCTTCTCGCTGCGACCGATCGTCACCAGTGCCACGCGGATGCTGCTGGCAGCGGTGGTGATGGCCCTCGCCGTCTGGATGATCACCCGCGACGTCACCCCGGACAACGGCTGGCGGGCGATCGTCCAGTTGGTCGTCGGCGGCCTGGTCGGCGTCGTCGTCTACACAGCAGTGTTGGTGGCCGTGAAGTCACCCGAGATCGAGTCGATCCGCCGCCGCCTACCCACAGCCCTCGGCCGCAGGGCCAACGGTTAAGCTTGCGCCATGTTCAAGCTCGTCAAGAAGTGGTGGAAGTACACCACCGCCAAGCTCACCGGCAAGTTCAACGAGAACGCCGATCCCAAAGTGCAACTCGAGCAGGCGATCGCCGAGGCCCAGGCCCAGCACAAGCGCCTGCGCGAGCAAGCAGTCAGCGTGATCGCCGGTCAGAAGCAGGCCGAGATCCGCCTGAACGGCAAGATGACCGAACTCGAAAAGCTCAACGGCAACGCCCGCCAGGCGCTGATCATGGCCGCCGACGCCACGAAGGCCGGCAACGCCGACAAGGCGGCGCAGTACACATCGGCCGCCGAGGCGATCGCCGGACAGCTGATCCAGGTCGAAAAGGACGTCGACAGCCTCAAGGCGATGGTGCTCGACAGCACCCAGGCCGCCGACCAGGCAAAAGCTGCCGTCAACCAGAACAGTCGCATCCTCCAGGAGAAGATCGCCGAGAAGTCCAAGCTGCTCAGCCAGCTCGAGCAGGCGAAGATGCAAGAAGAGATGAACTCGGCCATGACCCAACTCAACGAGACCGTCGGCGACGACGTCCCCACGTTGAAGGAGGTCGAGGAGAAGATCCAAGTCCGCTATGCCAAGGCGAAGGCCTCGTCCGAGCTCACCGAGACCTCCGTGCAGTCACGGGTGCTCGAAGTCGAGCAGGCAACCGCCAACGTCGAAGCACAGGGCCGCCTCAGCGAACTCCGCGCCGAGCTCGGCCTGGACGCCGCAGCCGCGCCCGAGGTCGAGGGCGGCACCGTCTGAACGCACTGCTCAGGTCGGCAACATCACGAGGTCGTCGCGATGGATGACCTCGTGCACCATGCCCTGGGGTAGATCTCTGGTCTGGTGGCCGGCGACCTCGCGAAGGTCGGCTGCCGCCACGAACACCATGCCCCGGGCGAACACCATCCCGTCCGGCCCGAGCACGTCGACGGTGTCGCCCTCTGCGAAACTGCCGGCCACCTCGCGGACGCCCGCCGGCAACAGGCTGGTCGAACGTGTGGTCAGCGCCTGCCGTGCACCCTCGTCGACCGTGATCGAGCCGGCGACCTCGGCGGCGAACGCGATCCACAACTTCCGAGCCGGGAGTCGACGTTCATGGGCGGCAAAGGTGGTGCCGACGTGGCCGCCACCGACGGCGTCGACGAGCACATCGGACCGCGACGCGCGTGCGATGACGGTGCGAACACCCGACCACGAAGCGATCCGAGCGGCGGCCAGCTTGCTGGCCATCCCACCGCTGCCGCGGGCGCTGCCGTTGGCGCCGGCCCGAATCGACAGCAGCGGATCCTGAGCGTCGACGAGTTGGATCAGTGCTGCCCCGGCATCGGAACGGGGATCGGCGGTGAACAACCCGTCGAGGTCGGTGAGCAACACCAGCAGGTCGGCTCCGACGGCATGGGCCACCAGCGCAGCGATGCGGTCGTTGTCGCCATAGCGCAGCTCGTCGTTGGCGATCGCATCGTTCTCGTTGATGATCGGCACGCAGTTCAGCTCGAGCAGTCGCGCCAGCGTGTCGCGAGCGTGCAGGTACTGGGTGCGGTCGACGAAGTCGTGTGGATCGACGAGCACTTGTGCCCCGACCAGCCCGAACGCGGCGAGCTCGTCGTTGTACACCCGCATGATCCGACTCTGACCGACCGCCGACACAGCCTGCAGCGTGCGCATGTCGGTCGGTCGAGCTTCGAACCCCAGCGCCGCGACCCCGGCAGCGACCGCCCCCGACGAGACGAGCAGCACCTCGTGGCCGCCGGCTCGCACGGCGGCGATCTCGCCGGTCAGTTTGGCGATCGCCCCATGATCGATCGCGCCCGACTCGTCGGTGACCGACGAGGTGCCGATCTTGGCGACCACCCTCATTCGCACACCCCACGGTCAGCGAACATCAGAGGTCTGGCTGATACTCGAAACTGAACGAACCGATCCACACCACGTCACCCTCGGCCGCCCCGGCACGAGCGAGCATCCGATGGACACCCATCCGGTTGAGTTGGTAGTCGATGTAGTTGAGCGCGGTGACGGTGGTGACGTCGTTGAGTGCGACCACACGCTCGACGTCGCGTCCCACCAGTCGGAACTCGCCCTCGTCGAGACGTTCCACCACTGCACCGGTCACCTCGGGCCGGATCACGACGACACCTTCCCGGTCCGGCGCGTTCTGACGCGCCTCGTGCACGAGCGCGGCCATCCGGCCGACCAGGTCGCGCACGTTCTCGCCCGTGACGGCGGAGATCACCGGATGTTCCCAGCGCATCGCCTCGAGCTCGGACGGCTGCACAGCGTCGGCCTTGGTGCCGACGATCAGCCGTGGCCGTTCGAGCAGTTCGGGCTGGTACTGGCCGAGCTCTTGGAGCAACACGCGTTCTTGCTCGTGTGGCGAGATGCCATCCATCGGCTGCAGATCGATCATGAGACACAGCACGCGTGCCCGCTCGACGTGGCGGAGGAACTGGTGACCGAGCCCGCGTCCCTCGCTGGCACCCTCGATCAGCCCGGGGATGTCGGCGACCACGAAGTTGGTGTCGTCATCGAGGCTGACGACACCCAGATTGGGCTCGAGGGTGGTGAACGGGTAGTTGGCGATCTTCGGTTTCGCAGCGGAGATGACGCTGATCAGCGTGCTCTTGCCCGCGTTCGGGAACC
The DNA here is from genome assembly GCA_963701575.1 of uncultured Acidimicrobiaceae bacterium. Lineage (GTDB taxonomy): Bacteria > Actinomycetota > Acidimicrobiia > Acidimicrobiales > Ilumatobacteraceae > Ilumatobacter. The sequence goes on along the minus strand of CAVPAQ010000016.1, from coordinate 148,483 downwards.
CGACGAGAGCAACATCGGCCATCAGCTGGATCTCGAGCTTCAGCCAGCGCTCCTCACCGTGCTCGCCCTGCTCGGCGAAGGTCGGCTCTCGGCGGCGGTTGGACAGGAACTTCGCATTGCCGCGACCGCCTCGACCGCCCGCTGCGGCCAGGAACCGGTCGCCGTTGCGATACAGCTCGGCGAGCACCTCGCCGTTGTACATGTCGGTGACGACGGTGCCCTCGGGAACCTTGATCTCCAAAGATTCGCCCCGGCGCCCGTGCATGTCCTTGCCCTTGCCGTGCACGCCGTCGTCGGCGCGGCGGTGCGGGTGGTCGCGAAATGCCAGCAAGGACGACACGTTGTGATCGGCGACCAGCCAGACGTCGCCTCCCTTTCCGCCGTCGCCGCCGTTCGGGCCCCCCATCACGACCGGGCCCTCACGCCGGAAGGACACGCAGCCCGCGCCGCCGTCGCCACCCCTCACGTTCAGTTGGCACTCGTCGACGAATTGCGACATCCGTGAGAGCCTACCGACGCCGCGTCGGCACCAGGAGGGAGGTTGCCGGCCATGCCGTGCCCCGTAGTCTGACCGCATGGCCGACATCGATCGTGCAACGGACTCGGTGATGCAAGCGCGTGCCGAACGCTGGGCGTCGACCATGCGCGGGCACCACGCCGAAGGCATCGCCCTGGCCCATGAGGATTCGTGGGCCGGCCCCGGCGGCACCGGAACCCTCGAGCGCCTGGCACGCGAACACGACGAGCACGACCAGTTGGCGACCTTGGCGACCAAATCGTCGGGTGCCGGCGACCGGGTCACCGATGAACAACCCGATCCGTTCCGGACGTGTTTCGAACGCGACCGCGACCGCATCCTGCACGCGACCGCGTTCCGGCGGCTGGCGGGCAAGACGCAAGTGTTCGTGTTTCCCGACGACCACCAGCGCACCCGGCTCACCCATGCCCTCGAGGTGGCGCAGATCGCCCGATCGGTGGCTCAGGCGATCGGATTGAACGTGGCGCTCACCGAAGCGATCGCGCTCGGCCACGACTGCGGCCACGGCCCCGGAGGTCACGCCAGCGAGGATGCATTGTCGCCCTACGTCGAGGGCGGATACGACCACGCCGTGTGGGGTGCCGACGTCACGCTGGTGCCGCTCAACCTGTGCACGCAGACGCTCGACGGGGTGCGCAATCACTCGTGGAGCCGGCCGGCTCCGGCCACACCGGAGGGCGAGGTCGTATCGTGGGCCGACCGGATCGCCTACGTGTGCCACGACTTCGAAGATGCCGTGGCCGCGGGGGTGGTCTCGCCCGACATGCTGCCCGGGATCGTCCAGAGCCGGATCGGCACCGAACGCTCGCCCCAACTCGGAACCCTGGTACGCGCGATGATCCAGGCCACGGCTGACACCGGCCGCATCGGGATGGTCGCGCCCATCGCAGAAGCCCTCGCCGAGTTCCGCCGTTTCAACTACGACCACGTGTATCTCCGCCCGGCCAGCAATGACCAAGCGGCGGCCGTGATCGCCTTGCTCCGGGCACTTGTCGAGCACTACGCAGACCGTCCGAACCTCCTGCCCGACGCCCACGGCCTCGACGCCGGCTCGGCCGACGCGCTTCGAAGCGCTGTGACCTACGTCGGTGGTATGACCGACCGGTTCGCCTGCCGTCAGGCGATGGGGCTGCTGGGTTGGGACCGCGACCGGCTCCCCGTCGGCATCGACGTGTGACCCGACGCGCCGCGGTCGTCGACCGACTCGACCATCAGAGGCGTTGAGTGCCGCCCGCCAGGGGGCAGGCGTACGACGGCGCCTGCCGCCGTGGGCCGCTGCCGCCGGTGCTGCACGCGTGGTGGATCGCGTCAGCCGGTACGGCATCGTTCACCGGGGCTGCCCCACCGTCGGCGACCAGCTGAAGAGCCGAGGCAGCTCTGAGGCCGTTTCGAGAGGGACCTGAACGCTCGTGCTCGACATGTGACGCCCCGGACTCGCGTCGAAGTCGGTGGACCGGCCGGCTGCGACACCGCGACGGACGTCACGAAACCGGCAGGGCGAACCTGACGGACCACCTGGGGGTCCACGCGCAGGACGGCCGCGCCCCGGACGCGCGAACGGCGGGGCGCCGAAGCACCCCGCCGTTCGTCTCGAACGTTGTCAGCCCTGTGGGACGACGTCGATCACCTTGCGGCCCTTGCGGGTGCCGAACTCGACCGAACCGTCAACCAGTGCGAACAGGGTGTCGTCGCCACCCTGCCCGACGTTCTTGCCCGGGTGGAACTTGGTGCCACGTTGGCGGATGAGGATCGTACCGGCGGTGATCTGCGTGCCGCCGAACGCCTTGACGCCCAAGCGCTGGGCATTGGAGTCACGACCGTTGCGGGTGGAACCGCCACCTTTGGTCTTCGACATGTCAGCTCCCTCAGCTCTTCTTGATCGACGTGATCTCGACCATCGTGTATTTCTGACGGTGGCCGTAACGGCGGCGGTTGTTGGTGCGGCGCTTGTAGGTGAACCCGTTGATCTTGGGGCCCTTCGAGATTCCGACGATCTTGCCGGTCACCGATGCACCCGAAAGGGCTTCGGCACCTGCGATCACGTTCTCACCGTCGACGAGCAGGACGGGTGTCAGCGAAACCTCGCTGCCCTCCTCACCGTCGAGCAGTTCGAGCGCGACCTGCTGACCTTCGGTCACTTTTTCCTGCTTGCCGCCAGAGGCGATCACTGCGTACATAGCTCATGGAATGCTAGCGAGCCGGGAGAACGCTCCCAACCGGTCGGCGGGATCGTCTTCCAGTGATTCGACCAGCCGTTCGACGTCTACGCTCGCCTCGATGCAGTGGACCGTCTTCGAGCAGATCGACCCGGGCGAGGTTCGGCAATTGCTGCGGCTCGCTCGTCGCCGCCGGTTCCGCAAGGGCGAGTCGGTGCTGCACGAGGGCGACCCGGCCGACAGCCTGCACCTGATCGACTCGGGATACGTTGCGATTCGCGTCACGACGCCCGCCGGCGACGTTGCGACGTTGCAGATGCTCGGCCCCGGCGATCACTTCGGCGATCTCGTCATGATCGCCGGCGACCGGCGGTCGGCAACGGTGACCCCGGCCTCGCGGGTGGAGACACTCGAACTGCGGTACAGCGACCTCGCACGATTCCAAAGCGAGCATCCGGCGTTCGAACGAGCGCTGCTGCTCGTATTGGCCCGGCAGCTGCGTCGCACGTCCGCAGCGCTGCTCGAATCGATGTATCTACCGGCTTCGACCCGGATTGCCCGACGGCTCTCCGACCTGCTGTCGCTCTACGGAACCAACGTGATTCCGCACACCCAGGACGACCTCGCCGATCTCAGCGGTGCCACCCGCCAGACCGTCAACCAGGTGCTGACCGACCTGCGCGATCGATCGATCGTCGAACTCGGGCGCGGGCGGATCACGGTGCTCGACCCAACGGGTCTCGCCGACGCGACGCGGTGAAGCGGCGCAGTGTCGGCTTGCTGACATTCGCCGCGTCGGCTGCACGACGGTGGGCGACGACGAAATCGCGCAAGATGGTCGTGTGGCGGATGGCCGCCGGGTTGATCGAGGATCAGGAATCTCGGGACAGCACGAATTGGAGCAGATCGGCGGATTGCTTCGGTTGGGTGTGGGAACGTTCCCGATCAGCCCGGCGGACACCTGGACGGACACCTCGCCACCTGCTCGAGTCGAACTCAGAGGGCAACCGACATGCCACCGTCGACGAGCAGCACCTGACCGGTGACGTACGAGGCCTCGTCGGAGGCCAGGAACACCGCTGCCGCAGCGATCTCTTCCGGGCGGCCCCACCGTGCGGCGGGCGTACGGGCGATGACCATCTCGTTGAATACCGGATCGTTGATCAACGCCGTGTTCATCTCCGTGGCGACATAGCCGGGTCCGATGGCGTTGACCGTCACCCCGAACGGCGCGAGCTCGACGGCGAGCGCCCGGGTGAGACCGGCGACGCCGCTCTTGCTGGCGACGTACGCCGGAATCGTCGGACGTGCGATCTGCCCCATGACCGAACCCGTCGTGATGATGCGACCGAAACCAGCCTGCTTCATGTGCGACGCCGCGGCTCTGGCGAGGAGGAACGGGGCGCTCAGATTGACGGCGATCACGCGTTCCCAGTCCGGTGGCTCGAAATCCTCGAGAGCGGCCCGATGCTGGACGCCGGCGTTGTTGACCAGGATGTCGATCGCACCGTGGCGCTCGGTGACGGTATCGATCGCTCTGATGGCCGCAGCTGAATCGGCGACATCGAAGGCGATGCCCGAGGCCCGACCATGTCCGAGTGAGAGCTCGGCGGTCTTTGCGAACACCACATCCTCGTCGCGACCGTTGATGACGACGTGCGCACCGACGTTCACCATCGCTTGTGCCATCGCCCAACCGAGGCCGCGCGTACTCCCCGTGATCAGTGCCACCCTGCCGTCGAGCCGGAACATCTAACAGGCCTGTCCGTCATCGGCCACAGCGGACCGGTCATCACCGAGTTCGACGACGAGATTCTTGACGAAGCGGCCACGGGTCGTGATCCGCATCCTCGACACCATGCCGGACAACACCGGCGTCACGAGGATCCGATAGTCGGGGTGACGGATCCGGCTGTACGGCGCGAGATTCTTGTTGGTGGTGTTGGTGTCGACCGACACCTCAGCGACCTTGCCTCAACCCGTCGGCCGGATGAAGTCGATCGTCATCGTTCCGCCACGCTTGACGAGCAGCTCGCGGGCTTCGTCGGTGATCTCGATCTTCATGTGTGGATCCTTTCTCGGGTTGTTGCCGGTCGAACCTGCAACACCCCGTTCGTTCCTGGTTGCTCAGTCGAGCAATGAGTGATCGACGAGCACTCCGCGCCCTTCACAGTCGGGACAGATCTCCGAGAACTCGGTCAACAAGCCCTCACCTATCCGCTTGCGAGTCATCTCGATCAGCCCGAGCTCTGAGATGTCGAACACCTGCGTTCGTGTCTTGTCACGGGCCAACGCTTCTCGAAAGGCCTCGACGACCTTGGCCCGATTGCCCTTGACCTCCATGTCGATGAAGTCGATCACGATGATGCCGCCGATGTCGCGAAGGCGCAGCTGCTTGGCGATCTCCTCGGCGGCTTCCATGTTGTTGTGGAACACCGTCTCTTCGAGGTTCGACTTGCCGACGTTCTTGCCAGTGTTGACGTCGATCACCGTGAGCGCTTCGGTGTGCTCGATGATCAAGGATCCGCCCGACGGCAGCCAGACCTTGCGGTCGAGCGCCTTGTGGACCTGCTCGTGGACGTGGAAACGCTCGAACACGGTGAGGCCCTCGGCCGCCGCATCGTAGTGCTCGATTCGGTCGGCGAGTTCCGGGTTGAACGCCTCGACGTAGTCGCGCACCTCCTCGAACAGCCGTTGATCGTCGATGACCACGCCGCGATAGTCGGAGTTGAACTCTTCGCGGATGACGCGCACCGCCAACTCCGGCTCACGATACAGCAGCGCCGGGCGAGTGGCCTTCGCTGCGTTTCGTTCGATCTGGTCCCACTGCCTCAACAACACGTTCATGTCGGCTTCGAGGTCGGCCTCGGTGGCGTGCTCGGCAGCGGTTCGCACGATGAGTCCATGCTGATCCGGCTTCACCCGATCGAGAATGTTGCGGAGCCGCTTGCGAGTGTCGTCGGGCAACCGCTTGGAGATCCCGTAGGTCTTCGAATTCGGGATCAGCACCACGAAGCGACCCGGCAGCGAAACCTCTTGGGTGAGGCGAGCACCCTTGGCACCGATCGGATTCTTGGTCACCTGGCACATGATCATCTGGCGTGCCTTCAGGATGTCCTCGATGCGGGCGTTCTTGCCCTTTTCCTCGATGTCCTCGGCGTCGTACTGCAGGTCACCGCGATAGAGCACCGCGTTCTTCGGCGTTGCGATGTCGACGAACGCCGCCTCCATACCCGGCAGCACGTTCTGCACGCGTCCGAGGTAGATGTTGCCATGGATCTGGCTGACGTCGTCGGCCGGCCGCGAGACGTAATGCTCGATCAGGTTGCGGCCCTCGAGCACACCGACCTGGGCCATGCCGGCGCGCACTTGGACGCACATGAAGTACCGGCCGATCGGCTTGCCGTTGCGCTCGCGACCCCTTCTCTGTTCGATCAAGTCGAGCTCGGTCGCGTCGGGCTTGCCGCGGGCGCGGCCGCCGCGACGCTTCTTGCGTTGCCCGTCACCAACTCCGGAGCTGCTGTCACTCCTCGGGCGCTCGGCCTTCTGTGGGGCCTTGGGCCGGTCCTGCCCTGCCGCGTCGCCACGCTGTTTACCCCCGCCACCGCGCTTTCGACGCCGGTTCCCCGACCGCGACGGTGATTCGGACGAAGCGTCTGCGGCGGCGGCGTCGCCGGCTGCACGCGCCGGACCGGGTGGCGGGACAGATGGAACCAGTGGGGTACGCGTGTCGCCGATCTGAGGTTTGCGCACCAACGACTTCTCGGCAGCGGCGACGTCTTGCACGCGACCTTCACGCATCGGTTCCGGCAACTCCTCCGGCTGTGTCCCCCCGCCGTACTGGCCGTCATCGTCACCGTCTGCAAGGCCGTCCGGTGCGATCGCCTTGGACGCCTGCGAGCCCGCCTGGCCACCTCGCGAGCCTCGCCGGCGCGACCGCTGCGCAGCGCCGACCTCCGACCCGCTCGTGCCCTCGACACCGTTCGAGTCGTCGGACGACCCGCTGGCAGCCGCCTCAGGCGCAGGGGTCGCCGAGTTGTCCGCCTGAGCGTCCGTGCCGGTCGAGATCGGGTCTGATGCGCCGTCCGTCTGTGTGATGTCGTCCATCGTGTGAGTCCTTCCTCATGCGAGCACCCACAGGGTGCGCGCGTCCACGTCGGCAGGCAGGGGAAGCACCTCGCGCCGCATACCGTCGTGGTCAAGCCATTGGTGAGTACGTAATGCCCGAACGTCGCGTGCATCGACGTGCGGGTAGGCCAACTCAGCGAGCTCTCCGGGACGGAGCGCGTGGCCGATGGTGGCCAGATCGGCGATCAATCGATCACCGGTGGGATCGGGGCGCAGATCGAGGATCATCGGGCGCACGTCGTCGGTGCTCCGCTTCCCCTTTCGTTCCCGTTCCAGGAGGAGTTCTGCCGACCCGAGGAGTCGGCAGGCATCGAGATGATCCGCGACGGTGAGCAGCGGACTCCAGAGTTCCCACGTACACGACGTGACAGCCTCCTGGAGCGAATCCACTCCCGGTTCCCGCTCGCCGGCGACGAGCACGTCGAATCCGGCCGGGAGCGCGTCCGTCAGGCGCGCTGGGAGAGTATCGAGATCGATGTCGCCCGCTGCGATCTCTCGCTGCAACTCGATATCGACGTATTCGGCGATCGACTCGGCGCCCGTGGGGAGCGCCAGGCCGAAGCTGATCTTGGGTCTCGGTGTGAATCCCTCGGTGAACGCCACCGGGAGTCCTGCACGGCGAAGCGCACGTTCCCACATCCGAGCCGCGTCGCGATGACTGGTGAACCGCACCTTGCCGATCTTCGTGGCGCGAACTCGAAGCTTCACGACACCACTCCGGCCGGTTCGCGTCGCGTCGGCAACAGCGTCACCGGAACCACTCCACCGCGAGAGAGGTCTTGCCCCGTGCCCTGGCTGCCACCCGCCGGCGCGATCGGGGACGCGACGACGTGTTCGATGCCGTACCCGGTGCAGACGCCGCAGTCGTAACACGGTGTCCAGCGACAGTCCTCGACACCGGATTCGGCCAATGCGTCGAGCCAGTCACCCCACAGGAAGTCGAGGTGTAACCCAGCGGTGAGGTGGGCCCACGGCAAGATCTCGTTCTCGTCGCGGTGGCGGAACACGTACCAGTCGATCGAGAGGCCCTCGGCCTCCATCGCTGCTGCCCAGAGATCGAGATCGAAGTGCTCGCCCCATTCCTGGAACACGCCGCCGTCGCGCCAGACGCGCTCGATGACCCGCCCGATCCGACGGTCGCCGCGACTCGTGATGCCCTCGGCGGTCGTTGCCGCTGGATCGTGCCACTTGACGTTCACGCCGCCCATTCGTCGGGTCGCCTCGCGAACGAGGTTGATCTTGCGCTGGAGTTCCTCGTCGGTGTTCTGGCCGAACCACTGGAACGGTGTGTGAGGTTTGGGCACGAAACCACCAAGGCTCACCGTGACCGAAGCACGATTCGTGTACCGCTTGCCGATCGCCACACAGTTCTTCGCCAACTCGGCGATTCCGAGCGTGTCCTCGTCGGTCTCGGTCGGCAGCCCGGTCAGGAAGTACAGCTTCATCCGCGTCCAGCCCTGGCTGAACGCCGACTCGACGGCACCGTACAGATCCTCCTCGGTGATCAGCTTGTTGATCACTTTGCGCAGACGCCACGAGCCCCCCTCAGGTGCAAACGTGAGCCCACTCCGCCGTCCGTTGTTGACCTCGCCCGCCAGGCCGACCGTGAATGCATCGACCCTCAGCGACGGCAGGTTGATCGTCATCGTGTCGCACGATCCCGGAACGTTCTTCGCATCCTCGAGGACGCCTCGCACCACCGGTTCGATGTCGGAGAAATCGGCGGTCGACAACGACGTGAGACTGACCTCGTCGTAGCCGGTCGATCGAAGGCCTTCACGAATCATGGTGCGGACCTGCTCGGCTGGGCGCTCGCGAACGGGACGGGTGATCATGCCGGCCTGACAGAAACGGCACCCCCTGGTGCACCCTCGGAAGACCTCGACGCTGAGCCGGTCGTGCACGACTTCGGTGAGCGGCACGATCGGGCGCTTCGGATACGGCCATTCGCCCAGATCGGCGACCGTGCGCTTGTCGATGGTCGCGGGGACGTCCGGGTAACGAGGTTGCACGTCGGAGATCCGCTGGCCGTCGTAGGTGACCTCGTACATCGAAGGCACGTACACGCCAGGGATCTTGGACAGCTGACGCAGGATCGATTCGCGGTCGACGCGTCCCGCGGCTTTCCACCGCGCGAAGGCCTCGGTGATCTCCGACACGACCTCTTCGCCCTCGCCGAGCACTGCGGCGTCGATGAAGTCGGCGAGTGGTTCCGGATTGAACGCTGCATGACCCCCGACCAGCACGAACAGATCGTCGGCCTGACGATCCGCTGACCGCAGCGGGGCACCAGCCAAATCGATCATGTTGAGCACGTTCGTGAAGACGAGTTCACTCGACAAATTGAAGGCGAGGATGTCGAAATCGGCGGCCGCCCGATGCGTGTCGACGCTGAACAACGGCACGCCGGCTGCGCGCATCTCGCGATCGAGGTCGGTCCACGGCGCATACGTGCGCTCGGCGAGCGCATCGTCATGTTCGTTCAGGATTTCGAAGAGGATCTGGAGCCCCTGGTTGGGCAGACCGATCTCGTAGGTATCGGGATACGCGAGCAACCACGCCACCGCTTCCCCACCGTCGATCTTGTCGCGCCGGGGGGTGATGGCACCGTCTTCGCAGCCGATGTAACGAGCTGGTTTCTGCACCCGGGCCAGGAGCGGTTCGATCCGCGCCCAGAGTGTTGACATTGTCCGACCATCCTACCTGGAGTGACACCGGTCACCGGTCATGCCGGAGGCGAAGCAGCGTTCTCGATCGTTGGGCCGCGAGCGGGGATCGGGTGTGGGGAGCGCAAGCAGCGATCAGCCCGAGTTGGCTTGCGGCAACGAGCGGCGAGGCGCAACGCGCCGATCGCCGCAACCGGCCCCGCTCAGCGCATTCGGCGCATGTGGACGGATTGCACGATGCCGAACATGGCGAAGTAGGTAAGCAGGCTCGAGCCGCCGTAGGAGATGAAGGGCATCGGCAGACCGGTCACCGGCATGATGCCCAGCGTCATGCCGACGTTCTGGAAGACCTGCCAGAGCAGCATGGTGAACACGCCGGCGCACAGATAGGTGCCCAGCAGGTCTCGCGACAGCGAGGCAATCCGCCAGATCCGCATCAGGGCCACCACGAACAGGCTGAGCAGCAGTGCGCACCCGACGAGGCCGAATTGCTCGCCGACTGCGGCGAACGGGAAGTCGGCCCACATCACCGGGACGTACCGGTCGTTGGTGAGATTCCCCTGCAACCAGCCCTTACCCCACACGCCGCCCGTACCGACCGCACGAATCGCGTTGCGCACCTGGTAGATCGAGTCCTCACTGGCGTCCTGACCGACGAAGACGCGCAATCGCTCCTTCTGGTACTCGTTGACGAAGCCGCTCACGAACGTAGCGGCGACCGTCGTGACCGACAGCAGCGTGATCGTTGCAATGTACTTCGGTTTGGCGCCGGCGACCAGCAGCACACCCATCGCGATTGTGACGATCACTGAGGCCGAACCGAGGTCGGGTTGGGCGATGACCAGAACGGCGGGTGCCCCCACGAGGATGAGGCCGACCAGGAAGCGCGGATACGACACCTCGTCGCTGCGACCCTCGGCCAGGAACGCCGCCAGCGCGATCAGGGTCGTGAACTTCGCCAGCTCGGCCGGCTGCAGGTTGATCGGGCCCAGGTCGAACGAGATGCGGTCGAGGCCCTGGGCGACACCCATCAGGATCAGCAGCACCAGCAGGACGATCGTGACGCCGTAGAGAAACGCGGCGCGCTCTTTGAACCATTCGTAGTCGACCGACATGACGCCGACCATCACGACGCAACCGACGATCGCGAACACGACCTGCCGGGTGACGAACGCGTACGGGTCGCCGGCGATCGTCGTCCACGACGCCGAATACACGATGAAACACCCGATCACCGTCAACAGCCCCTGCGTCGTGAGCAGCACCCAGTCGACATTGCGACTGGGGTCACCCGGACTGGATCTGATGTTTCCGAGCCCACTGTCGGGGCGCCGGCTGAGAAACGTCATCGCCATGTCAGCGCCTCATTCGACTTCTCGAACCTGCGTCTCGACGCCGTCGCCGAACCTCGACCGCGAACACGTTCGAGGATCGCGGAGCTCCTGGGAGGGCGCAGACACCGTGGCGCTCAGATCGAGCGGCTCGGACAGCGTGACCGGGTCCATCTTGGTCAGGCCGCTGAGGACCAGGAAGGTGCACTTCACGACCGGGGCGGCGGCCTGCGAGCCGTAGCCGGCCTTCTCGAGATACGCCGTCACCACGTACGGTCGATCATCGTCGGTGCTGAAGCCGGTGAACGCCGAGGAATCGTTCCACGGGTAGTTGTTCGCTCCCTGGGCGGTGCCGGTCTTGCCGGCCAGGGGGATCGCTTCCTCACCGCGTGGGTAGTCGTAGAAGAGGTGCTCGCCGGTGGTCTTGTGCGGGTAGTCGGACACGACTCCCGGACCGTAGATCACACGCTGCAGACCCTGCACGATCGGCTGGCGGATGTCGTCGCGCATCGGGATCTGGCGAATCAGCGTGGGGGTGCTCCGATCCTCGAACACCGTGCCCCGCTCGAAGTCGGCAAAGCCCGGCTCACCGTCGGGCACTCCGGGGTTCCAGATCGCCCGGACGAGCGTCGGTTGCAGCACGAACCCGCGGTTGGCGATCGTTGCGTAGGCGTTGGCGAGCTGGAGCGGGGTCGCCGACAGCAGGCCCTGACCGATCGCGAGCTGGACGTTGTCACCGACGTAGTACCCGCGCCCTTCGTCCTCGCTGATCACCCCGAGCTCGGCATACAAGCGCTTGAGCTCCTTGTCGGGAACCGTGCCATCGAACTCGAACGGCAACTCGATCCCCGAGTCGGCCCCGAAGCCGAACTTCTTGACCTCGTCCTGGAGAACCGGATCGCCACCATTTCGTTCGAGGATGTCTTCACCGATCCGATAGAAGAACGCGTCGGATGACACCGCGAGGGCATCCTCCACGTTGACGTTGCCGTAGACACATGGCCGCCCTGTACCTGAACAGGTGGCGTTCTTGTACTCGCAGCGCACCAGCCCCGACCGGCACCGGTCCGGTTTGACCGAATACAGCTCGTACTTCCCGGTGTCGGTGAAGATTTCCGACGACGTGATCAGACCTGTGTCGAGTGCCGCGAACGCAGTGAAGGGTTTGAACGTCGACCCGAGGTTGTAGCGGCCCTGCACTGCCCGGTTCACCAGGATCGACTGATCGGGATCGTCGGTATCCGGAAAGATCTGACCGAACTTGGCGCTCGAAAGCCCTGCCTCGAACCAGCGGTTGTCGAAGGTCGGGTAGCTCGCCATCGCCATCACCTCGCCGGTCGTGTAGTCGAGCACGACCGCCGAGCCGGCCGGAGCCTTGAACGGCACCGTCTCGCCGGACGTGAGATCCATGGGCTCGCGAGTTCCGTCGGGCTTCTTCACGATCGGGTTGGGTGCCTCCTGCGTGCGCCGACGCTCGAGGGTGGTCTCGACCGCCTGCTCGGCATACTGCTGCAACTCGAGATCGATCGTGAGCTGCACGTCGAAGCCGTTGATCGGTGGGACCTCTTCGATCACGCGAACCGGCCGGTTGGCCGCATCGACCTCGAGGACCAGCTTTCCCCACGTACCGTGCAGGATCTCTTCGAGGCTGCGTTCGACACCGAACTGGCCGATTCGCTCGTTGCGGAGATAGCCCTCTGCGAGCTTCTCGTCGAGCTGTTGAGCGGTGATCGCGCCCATGTAGCCGACCACATGCGCGGCATGGGGCGCATACGGATAGACGCGCCGCCATTCGGTGACGATCTCGACACCCGGAAAGTCCTCGATCCGCTCCTGGATGGCGATCGCCGTCGGCTCGTCGATGTCGCGCTTGATCGGGAACGGTAGGAACGGACTGTCGATCTGGTCGTCGAACCGAGCCTGCATGGCCTCCACGGGGACCTGCACCCACCCCGACAACCGGGTGAAGATCTCCTGACGTTGGGTCTTGCTCCGCAGCATCTGCCAGTCGACGGCGACGGTGAGGACGCGTTCGTTGCGGGCCAGGACGCGTCCCTCGACGTCGAAGATCCGACCGCGTTCGGGAGCCAGCCGAACGGTGCGTGTCTTCGACACGGTGACGCTCTGCTGCAACTCGTCCGACTTCACCGTTTGCAGGAACCACAGCCGCACACCGAGCAGCGAGAACAGCATGATGCCGACGAGCGCGAGCACGCCCAGACGAGTGGCGCGACGATCAACGGCCATGACGAGAGTCTCGCGTGGCAAGGCACGTAATGGTCGGCAGCGTGTCGGAACTGGCGTCAGCCATCGGTGGGCACCTTCCATTCCGGCCGTTGGAGCTTGAGCGACCAGCGTGCGATCGGCACCAGCGCCACGCTGGCGATCGCAGCTGCGATGGCCACGACCGGCACGATCTTGCTGAGCTGTGGAACGAAGGCGTTCTCTTCGCCGACGAAGCGCCGAACCACCGGCACACCCGCCTCACCGACTCCGGCGCCGACTCCGACGAACACCGCCGCCATCCACCAGGTGGTCTCGATGCGGATCAGGTCGACCCAGCCGGCGACGTAGCCGGCGACACCCATCGTGATCGATGTCGAGCCGAGGGGCGATCCAACCGCCAGGTCGAACATCAGGCCGAGCACGAACCCCGTGATCGCTCCTCGTTCTGGGCCCCCGGCCGCTCCGGCCGCTGCCGCGAAGGCGAGCACGATCTGAATGATGACGCCGAACGGCTGGAGTTCGACGAACAGCGTTTTCTGCAATGCGAGCAACATCATCCCGATCGGGATGATGCGCGTCAGCGAACTCGTGAGGACGGCGCCGAGCATCCGCTACCCCAGCGCCGACGCCTCGGTCGGCGGGACGTACAGAATCACCGTCAAGAAGATGAGCCGGTTGAGATCGGCGTTGAGCTCCACCTCGAGTTCGAGACCGGCGCTCGGGGAACGCTGGATCACGTTGGCGACCTTCCCGATCGGGACATCGGGTGGAGCGAGGCTGAGGCTGCCGCCGGCGGTGAGCACGGCGTCGCCCTCGACCACTCGCCCGAACTGCGGCGAGTCGGCGATGAACCGAACCCGCGGCAGTCGATCGGCACCGAACCCATCGAGTTCGCCGGTCTCGCGCGTGACCTCCACCATCTCGACCTCGGTGGTGGTCGTGGTCGACGACGTCGTCGTGGTGCCGACCGGAACCGAAACGGCCGGCGGGATCGGGATGCCGTTCGCGTCGAAGACGGGCGGTGGGATCGTGGTCGTCGTGGTCGTGGTCGACGTCGACGTCGTGGTCGTCGACAGGTCGCCCACCGCGATCCCGCTCGGTACCGACACCGGCACAGTGGTGGTCGGTGTCACCCGTACCTCGGCCACCACCTTGACCGGTACGTGGTACTGGGGGTCGGTGATGAGCATGACGATCGCCGTCTCGGGGAACACGTTCGTGATCTTGCCGACCAGACCGGCACTGTTGATGACCGGCATCCCGACCCGGATACCGTCGACCAATCCGCGGTCGATCTCCACGCGCTGATCGAAGTTGCTCGGCGACGACCCGATGATGCTTGCGGTCACGCGGTCGAAGGAGGCCAAGGACTCGAGATCGAGGAGTGCTCGAAGATCTCGGTTCTCGACCAAAGCGTTCTGGGCAGCGATCTGGTCGCTTCGTTGCGCGTCGAGCTGCTCCTGCAGCCGCTGGTTCTCGGCTTCGAGATCGTCGATCTCGGTCATGCCCCGCCATACCCGCGAAACCGGCCGCGTGATGACATCGCCGGCGATCTCGAACGGTCGCAACGCATATTCGAAGCCCGAGCGAGCGGCATTGAACACCGCATTGCCACGCAGATCGAGGGTGATCAACAGCACGGACGTCAACAACAAGATGATCATCGTGCGGCGTCGGCCCGCTGAGTAGATCGCCATGGAGCCGGACGGGTTAGTCGTCGCCGCCGAGCGACATCAGCCCCCGCATGGCGTCGATGTTCTCGAGGGCCCGCCCGGACCCGATGACCACGCTGTAGAGCGGCTCGTCGGCGACCCTGACGGGCATGCCGGTCTCGTGAGCGACGCGTTGGGCGAAACCGCCCAGCAGCGCCCCGCCTCCAGTGAGCGTGATGCCGTCTTCCATGATGTCGGCGGCGAGTTCAGGCGGCGTCTTGTCGAGCGTCGTCTTGACTGCGTCGACGATCGCGCTGACCGGCTCGGCGAGCGCCTCACGGACGTGCTCGGTGGTGAGCTGGATCGTGCGCGGCAGACCTGACACGAGGTCGCGGCCCCGGATGTCGGCGGTGAGTTCTTCCTCCATGGGCCATGCCGACCCCATCTGGATCTTGATCTCCTCGGCCGTGCGATCCCCGATCGCGAGCGAGTACTCCTTCTTGACGTACTGCAGCACCGCGTCGTCGAGCTCGTCGCCCGCCACTCTCACGGACTGCGCCGTCACGATGCCGCCCAGCGAGATGACGGCCACCTCGGTGGTGCCACCACCGATGTCGACGATCATGTTGCCGCTCGGCTCGTGGACCGGCAGGTTGGCGCCGATCGCGGCGGCCATCGGCTCTTCGATGATGTGAACCGGCTTTCGGGCGCCGGCGTACTCGGCGGCGTCCTGGACCGCACGCTGCTCGACGCCGGTGATACCGGAGGGCACGCAGATGATCATGCGGGGCTTGGACCACTTGCTGGCGTGCACCTTCTGGATGAAGTAGCGCAGCATCTTCTCGCAGACCTCGAAGTCGGCGATGACACCGTCTTTCAAGGGCCGGATCGCCTTGATGTGATTCGGGGTACGGCCCATCATCCGCTTGGCTTCGACGCCGACGGCGACCGGGCGGCCGTCGTTGATGTTGATCGCCACCACGGATGGCTCGTCGAGAACGATGCCAAGCCCGCGTGCGTAGATGAGGGTGTTGGCGGTACCGAGGTCGATCGCTAGGTCGCGACCCAGACTCAGCGGGTTACTGCGTGCCATCTCGACCTCCTTTCGACGATCGTTGCGTCGTTCCCGGCAGCGGGACGCCGCCGGAATCGCACTTCAAGACGATGCTACAGATTCGGGAAGAAGATCCCGATCTCGCGCTCGGCGCTGGCGAGTGAGTCGCTGCCGTGAACGAGATTCTCGGTGAACAAGATGCCGAGGTCACCGCGAATCGTACCCGGTGCGGCCGAGCGCGGATTCGTCGCCCCCATCATCGCTCGCACGACCTCCCAAGTGTCCTCGGGCCCCTCGATCACCATGGCGACGACCGGGCCGCGGCTCATGAACTCGACCAGGTCGGCGTAGAAGCCCTTGCCGACGTGCTCCTCATAGTGACGAGCCAACGTGTCGGCGTCGAGCCGACGCAACTCCATGGCCACGATGTCGAGGTTCTTGGCCTCGAAACGGGACACGACCTCACCGACGAGCTTGCGTTCGACGGTGTCGGGCTTGAGGAGGACGAGAGTGCGATCAGACATGGCCTGAGACGTTATCGGCCAAGTAGCACCCCGGGGCCGCAGCATCCGATGGGATGTGCCGAGCGGTCAGCCGGCCGAGTGACGCAGGGTAGGCCTGGCGGCGCCGGCGACATAGATGCTGCCGCACGCAATGATGGCATCGTCGGTGTCGGCGGATCGCAACGCGGCCCGACATGCCGCCTCCACCGAGTCGTGCACGAACACCTCGTGACACCCCAACTCACGCGCAGCGCGCGCAACCTCGATGCCGGGCACTCCCCGCGGCGAAGGCGCAGTGCAGGCGTGGACGACGTCGAACTCGTCGGCGCGCAGTGCTGCCAACATCTCGTCCGGATCCCGCAACGTACCGACGATGAGGATCCGCCGACCCTCCGGGTGGAAGTCGCCGAAGAACACGGAGGCGCACACATCCGCTCCCGATGGGTTGTGGGCGCCGTCGATGATCGTGAGTGGTTGGACGCTGAGCACCTCGAATCGGCCGGGCATCACGACGTTGGAGAACCCCTCGTGCACGACGTCGGCGGCAAGAGGCGCGGCAAAGAACGTCTCGACCGCTGCCAGCGCGACGGATGCGTTGTCGCCCTGATGGGCGCCGTGCAACGGAAGGAACACGTCGGAGTAGATCGTGGTGGGCGTGCGCAGATCGAGCGCGCGTCCACCGATGGCGAGCGAGTTGTCGAGGGTCTCGAAGTCGTCGCCTCGCACCAGCGTGCTCGCCCCGCCCTCGTCGCGGAAGATCTGGATCAGGGTCGGATCAGTCGTGCCGATGACAGCTGCGCTGTGCGCCTTGATGATGCCGGCCTTCTCCCGCGCGATGTCGGCGAGCGCCGGGCCGGCGAACTCCGTGTGATCGAGGGCGATGTTCGTGACGACGGCGACCTGGGCCTCGACGATGTTGGTCGCATCCCAGCGGCCCAGCATGCCGACCTCGATGACGGCGATGTCGACGGCGATGTCGGCGAACCACCGGAAAGCCGCGGCGGTGACGGCTTCGAAGTAGGTGGGGCGAATGCCGGTGATCACCTCGATGTCGGCGATGCTGGCGATCTGTTCGGCGAACTCCTCGTCGCTGATCGGCTCGCCGTTGCGCTTGATGCGTTCATTGACGCGCTCGAGGTGTGGGCTGGTGTAGGTGCCGACCGTGAGACCCTGGGCGATCAGCAGCCGGCTGATCATCTGCACGGTCGAACCCTTGCCGTTGGTGCCGGTGACGTGGATGACCGGCTGGGCCAGATGGGGGTCGCCCATCGCCGAGCACAACGCAGCGATCGAATCGGTTGACGGGTCCTCGACGCGACCGGTCTTGTCGTACGAGGCGTGTTCGTCGAGGTATGCGAGCGCGGCTGCGAAGTCCATCGTCATGGGCAGCCCGACCGTTGGTGTGATCAGCTCGCGGCCCGGCGCGGGCGCGCCGCACTCTTGCGCGGCACCAGGGTCGGCAACGTGCGCTGGTGCACCGTCGCGTCGTCGATGACGACCTTGCCGACGTCGGTTCGACCGGGCAGGTCGTACATCGTGTTGAGCAATACCTCTTCGAGGATCGCTCGCAGACCGCGGGCCCCCGTGCCGCGCAGGATCGCCAACTCGGCGATCGCCACCAGGCCGTCGTCGGTGAAGGCGAGCTCGACGTCCTCGAACGCGAACACCTTCTGGTATTGCTTGACCAACGAGTTCTTCGGCTCGGTGAGGATCTGGACGAGCGCCGACTGATCGAGCGAACGAACGACGCCGACCATCGGCAGGCGGCCGATGAACTCGGGGATCATGCCGAACTTCACGAGATCCTCCGGCAACACCTGCGAGAACAGCTCGCCGGCGTCGCGGTCGCCCTTCGAACGCACCGTGCCGTGGAAACCGACACCCTGGCTGCCGACGCGTTGTTCGATGATCTTGTCGAGCCCGGCGAACGCTCCTCCGAGAATGAACAACACGTTCGTGGTGTCGATCGTGATGAACTCCTGGTGTGGGTGCTTGCGCCCACCCTGGGGCGGGACGGAAGCCTGTGTTCCCTCGAGGATCTTGAGGAGCGCCTGCTGCACACCCTCACCGGAGACGTCACGCGTGATCGACGGATTCTCGCTCTTGCGCGCGATCTTGTCGATCTCGTCGATGTAGATGATGCCCGTCTCGGCGCGCTTGGTGTCGAAGTCGGCAGCCTGGATCAACTTGAGCAGGATGTTCTCGACGTCTTCACCGACGTAGCCGGCCTCGGTCAACGCAGTGGCGTCAGCGACGGCGAATGGCACATTGAGCATCCGCGCCAGCGTCTGCGCGAGGTGGGTCTTGCCACAGCCCGTGGGGCCGAGCATCAAGATGTTCGACTTCTGCAGCTCGACTTCGTCGCGGCGGCCGATCCCCGACTGCTGCTGGTACTGGATGCGCTTGTAGTGGTTGTACACCGCGACAGAAAGGATCTTCTTGGCGTCCTCCTGGCCGACGACGTAGTCGTCGAGGAACTCGCGGATCTCGCGCGGATTGGGCAACTGGTCGAAGGTCAACTCACCCGTATCGGTGAGTTCCTCCTCGATGATCTCGTTGCACAGATCGATGCACTCGTCACAGATGTAGACGCCGGGACCGGCGATCAGCTTCTTGACCTGCTTCTGGGACTTCCCACAAAACGAACACTTCAAGAGCTCGCCGGTGTCTCCGAACTTCGCCATGTGTACTCGCCCCCTTTCCGTGTGCCCGGGTTGTTCTATCAGCGGCGCCGACGGCGTCGACGACCGAGGTTAGTGACCTCGACCCCGCTGTCAGCGGATCGCAGACGACTGGTCGACCGCGTCACGAGACGAGAGCACTGTGTCGATGATGCCATACTCGAGCGCCTCGTTCGCTTCCAGAACGAAATCTCGGTCGGTGTCGGCGTGAACTTTCTCGAGTGTTTGACCCGTGTGATGCGAGAGAATCTTCTCGAGCAGCTCGCGCATCCGCAGAATCTCGGCGGCCGCCAGTTCGAGATCGGTGACTTGGCCGTACCCGACCTGGCCGTAGGGCTGGTGCAACAACACCCGGCTGTGTGGCAGGGCCAAACGCTTGCCCTTCGTGCCCGCTGCCAGCAGTACCGCGGCGGCGGAGGCGGCCTGGCCGAGGCAGATCGTGGCGATGTCGTTGCGGATGAACTGCATCGTGTCGTAGATCGCGAACAGCGCAGTGATGTCACCACCGGGGCTGTTGATGTAGATGTTGATGTCCTTTTCGGGGTTTTCCGACTCGAGGTGCACCAACTGGGCACACAGCAACGACGCGATCTGATCGTCGATCGGCGTCTGCAAGAAGATGATGTTGTCCTTGAGCAGACGGCTGTACAGATCGTAGGCACGCTCGCCCCGACTCGTCGTTTCGACGACGTTCGGGACCAGGTAGTTGGTGGCATCGAGGTTCATTCGGAGTCCTCCCCGGTTGTGTCGTCCGCTGATGATTCGTGGTGGTGATCGTGATCGTCGTGGTCGTGATCGTGATCGGGTCGGTCGTCGTCATGATCGTCGTCGTCATGAGTATGGCCGAGAACCAGGTCGCGGTCGACGACCTGACCGGCATGATCGACCATCTCGACGTGGTGCAACAACCAGTCCATCGCCTTGGACTTGCGGATCTGCGCGATCAACTCGGGAACCGCGTCGTTGCGTTCGTACATCTTGCGGACGTCCTTGGCCTTCTGGCCGTATTGCATGGCCATCCGGGCGTACTCCATCTCGAGTTCGTGGTCGTCGACCTCGATCGCCTCGGCTTTGGCGACCGCGCGCAGCGCGAGGTCGGCCTTGACCGAGATCTCGGCCTGCGGCCGCGTCGCCTCGATGAACTGCTGAGGGGTCTGGCCGGTCGCTGACATCCATGCCTGGAAATCGATGCCCTGCATCTGCAGCTGGCGCGCCATGTTCTCGGCCTGGCTCTGCATCTCCGACTGCACCATCGACTCGGGGGCGTCGATCTCGACGAGACCCGTCAACGCCTCGGTGAGCTTCGACATCACCGTCGAGCGGACCTGGGACAACTTCGTTTCGGTGAGCCGCTCGATGATCGACGCGTTCCACTCGTCGACCGTTTCGAACTCGCCGGTGTTGTCGGCGACCCATTCGTCGGTCACCTCCGGCAACTCGAGGGCTTGTACCGATTTCACAGTAACGGTGAAATCGGCCGGCTCGTCGGTGCCCTTCGGCGTCGTCGTGAAGGTGAGCACGTCGCCCGCCCGGGCGCCCGTGAGCTGCTCGTCGAAGTCGTCGGAGACCCAGCCCTGACCGAGTTCGTACGACCAGTCCTCGGTGTTGAGGCCCATGACCTCTTCACCATCGCGGTCGGCCGACAGGTCGAGCGTGAGGTAGTCGCCCGGGGCAGCGGGTCGGGTGACGTCTGCCAACGAACCGCCCGATCGCAGCTCGGCCTGTTTCGCCTCGTCGATCTCCGCCTCGTCGGGATGTGGCGAGTCGAGTTCGATCCGAAGGCCGGCGTAGCCGGGCACGATCACCTCGGGCCGAACCTCGCACTCGGCCTCGAACTCGACGAGGCCGTCCTCCTGGCCACCGGTGATCTCGATCTCCGGAGTGGCCACGAGATCCACGTCGTGCTCGCGCACCGCTCTGCCGAGGTATTGCGGAATGGCATCGCGCAGCGCCTGCTCGCGGGCCGGGCCGACGCCGATGCGGGCCTCGAGCACCCGCCTGGGCGCCTTTCCATTGCGGAAGCCGGGCAGCTTCACCTCTTTGGCGATCGCCCGAAAGGCCTGTTCGATGTCCTTGTCGAACTCGGCCTCGTCGACCTCGATGTACAGCTTGACTTTGTTCCCCTCGAGGGGTTCGACCGAAGATTTCACAGGGCGAGAACTCTACCGGCCGTCGGTCGGGGTGCCCCGCCGAGCGGCACGTTCGCGGTAGTCCGGCCCGCGGAGCCCGGGTCGAGCCCACGACGAACGTGCACGAAGCGCGCCCGATCCGGCAGAATGTGACCGTGCAGTTCTGGAAGCCCCACGCTCTCGCCGTCCCCCACGAGGGTCAACTCGACCTGAAGCTCGGCGACAAGGTCCGTGCCACGGAGGACCTGCAGGGTGTTCCGGCGGGCACGGAGGGCAAGGTCATCCTCGCCAATGGCTTCAACTGGCAGCGTTACCGGGTGCTGTTCTCGAACGGCGGCGAACTCGGCGATCTCGATCATCGCCATCTGGCACCCGTCGGTCGCACGGCCAGGCGCATCGCCAAGAAGGCGAAGATCGCAGCGCGTGGCGGATGATCGCCCCCCGTTGACGTGAGGGTCGACGTCACCGTCGACCATCCGGACCGCGCCGTCAACGCATCAAGGCGATCAGCTGATCGCTCGTCAATGTGTTGGCACCCATCGACCTGACGTCGCGCACGATCGCTTGATCGTTCGTGATCACCACGACCTGGCGGGCCGTCGGCAGCCGCCTCACCTCGTCTCGGATGACATCGTCGGCGATCACCTCGGCGGGCGAGTACACCACCCGTGCGACTCGACGCCGGTCGGCGGCGGCACCCACCACGTCCGCACCGTCGAACACGACCGTGATATCGCTCCCGAACCGCCGAGCGACGTTCTCGATCGCGTCGAGCAGGACCACGCGCTGCCCGGCCAGGTCGAGCGCCGGCCATGCGAGCTTGGCGACGTTGTAGCCATCCACGAGTACGGACGCGCCGGCGCGCAGCAGGTACTCGGCAGCGGCGTCGGAGTCGCCCATGACGCCACCAGGTAACGGCAGCGCCTTGCGCTTCACGGTTTGAGATCGCCCGGAGGCCGGCGGGGCCGCCAATGTCGAGAGCTGATCGGCCAGCGATTCGGCCGTAGCCGCCAAACGAGCGAGCTCGGAGCGCTCGGCCGCCACGGCGGCCCGGTCGGCGAGCACGTCGTCACGCACGATCTCGGCATTGCCCCGTTCGGCCATCGCCGCATCGCGCGCCGCCTCGGCGGCCGCCAACTTGCCGAGCGCGGCGGCCTCTCGATCGCGCGCGTGGCGTGCCTCGTTACGGCTGTCGACCAACTCGGTGCGCAGCTGATCGATCGATTCCGACAGCTTGACGAGATCTGCGCGTAGGCCGTCGATGACGATGTCGCGTTCGATCACCTGCTCGTTGAGCACGACCAATTGGGCACGGGTGCGGGCCGCCGCGGTCTCTGCAGCATCGCGACGCTTCTCGGCTCGCTTCAATTCGTTGGCCGCTTCGGAGGCCGCCGACGCGGCATCCGCCTCGACGGTCAAGCGCAGTAGGTCGTCCTCCCAACCGGCCGGACGTTCCAACCACAACTTGCCGATCGGATCGACCAACTCGGGCAGCGCACCGACAGCGATGCGCGATCGGAACGCGTCGTCGGCCTCGACCATCCGCCGGATCGACGCCAGTGCAGCACCCGGTATGCGTTGCATCTTCAGGTACTTGTCGAGCCCCTTCGGATACTTCATCGGCGGCTTGAACTTGCGGCCTTCCTTGGCCATCAGCACGGCGAATTCGAGCGCCGACCGAAGATGCCGGTGATCGATCGGGGGCGACGCCATGTTGGCATGGTAACCGGTCGGCATACGCGGTCTTTCGAACACACGTTCTTGACGGGAACACTTGTTCGTGATTGCATCGGGCCCATGTCAGCACTGATGTCGGGCCAGCGCAGCTTCGAGGATCTGGGAACTCCCCTGCGGGAGGCGACGTTCTGCGTGCTCGATCTCGAGACCACGGGAGGCAGCCGCAACGACGACATGATCACCGAGATCGGTGTGGTCAAAGTGCGTGCAGGAGTCTGCCTGGGCACGTTCCACACGCTCGTCAATCCAGGCCGTGCGATCCCCCCACAGATCACCGTGCTCACCGGGCTCACCGATGCCGTCGTCCGAGCGGCGCCGCGCATCGAGACCGTGCTGGGCTCACTCGTCGACTTCCTCGGCGACGCCGTCTTCGTCGCCCACAACGCTTCGTTCGATCTGGGGTTCGTCCGGGCAGCGCTCGAGCGCGACGGCCGCAATGACTATCGCCCCACCGTGGTCGACACGGCGGCGCTCGCCCGGCGCCTGCTGCGCGACGAGGTACCGAACTGCAAACTCTCGACGCTGGCATCGCGCCTTCGACTCGACCACACGCCGACCCACCGCGCGCTCGACGACGCCCTGGCCACGACCGACCTGTTGCACCTGTTGATCGAGCGTGCCTCGGGGCTCGGCGTGCTCGGGCTCGACGATCTGGTGGCGCTCGCCAAACTGGCGGGTCACCCCCAAGCCCGCAAGCTTGCGATGACCACGTCGCTCCCCCGCTCGCCGGGCGTCTACATGTTCTGTGGCAATCGGGGCGAGGTGTTGTACGTCGGCAAGGCGACCAACCTGCGCCAGCGGGTGCGGAGCTACTTCGGGCAGGATGATCGACGTCGGATCGGGCCGATGCTGCGCGAGATGCAGCAGGTCCGTCACCTCGAGCTGGCCGACCCGCTGTCAGCCGAGATCATCGAATCGCGCCTGATCGCGCGCATGCTGCCGCGCTACAACCGCGCGGGTACCCGCGCCGACAAGTACTGCTTCGTACGACTCGACAACGACACGCCATGGCCCCGGCTGGCGGTCGTCAAAGAGCCGTCGCCGAAGGGGCTCCATCTCGGACCGCTGCCGTCTCGTGCAATGGCGACGCTGGTGGTCGAAGCATTGCAGTCGGCACTCCCCCTGCGCCGCTGTTCCACGCGGCTGGGTTCGAATCATCAGGCCGTCGAGGGCGCCACGCCGTGCAGCGCCGCGCAACTGGGCGTCAGCCAGTGCCCGTGTGCGGGCGCAGCCGATCGAGCCGGCTACGACCGGGCCGTCGCCGCCGCCGAGCGGGTGTTCCGGGGTGACGCGTCGGTGATCACACGGCAGCTCATGGGCCGTATCGGTCAACTGGCCGCCTCGCAGCGCTACGAGGAGGCCGCCATGGTGCGCGACCGGCTCTCGGCGCTGCTCGGTGCGGTTCGGCGCCATCAACTCGTCGAGGCACTCCGGGCCGCCGAGTGCTGTGTCGTGCGGCGCGGTGACACCACCTGGGTGATCGACGGGGCGCGGCTCACCGACACGACGATCGCCGGTGAGGTCGGCCGGGCGCTGCCGGTCGACCCGCCCGCCGCCCCGACCGATGGACGTCCACTCGACCGTCGCCTGATCGACGAGGCGTTGTGCCTGGCCAAGTACTTCGACAAACACGCCCATCGCGTCGAGGTCGCCCACTGCTCGGGCGAGTGGCGTTTCCCCGTGCCGGGTAGCGAGACACTGCCCCGCCTTGCCGACCATGTGACCCCGGGCATCGAGACGACTCAGGGCATCGGGCCGAACATGGGCGATCAAGCGACCCAGGCCATCGAGGCGACCCCGGTCACAGTGG
The DNA here is from genome assembly GCA_963701575.1 of uncultured Acidimicrobiaceae bacterium. Classification (GTDB taxonomy): domain Bacteria; phylum Actinomycetota; class Acidimicrobiia; order Acidimicrobiales; family Ilumatobacteraceae; genus Ilumatobacter. The sequence goes on along the minus strand of CAVPAQ010000016.1, from coordinate 123,872 downwards.
CGACTCAGGGCATCGGGCCTGGATCGAGCCGGTCGCCGGTCGATGCTGCCTCGTCGACCACGCCCGTCACGATCGCCCCTTGATGATCGATGCGCAACAACTTGGCCCGGCCTTCGCCGGGCAGCTGGGCGGCGATCTCGTCGGCTCGACTCGATTCACAGAACAACGCAACGGTCGGACCACTTCCCGACAGCCACGCCGCCCACGCTCCGGCCGCCAGACCAGCCTCCATGGCCGCTGCGGATTCGGGCACGTTCGCCAATCGCATCGGCTGGTGGAGCCGGTCCTGCGTGGCCGCCCGGAGTGCTCTCGAGTCACCATTGGCGCACGCCGCCACGAACATGGCCACCCGACCGAGGTTGAACACCGCGTCGTCACGACTCACCTGATCGGCCAACGTGCCCCGGGAATGATCCGTCGATGTGGTGGCCTCGTTCGGAATCCACACCACCACGGCCGGGTCGAAGGCGAGCGGCACTCGGGTGACCATTCCGGCTGCGGCCACGACCAAGCCCCCGAATAGCGACGCCGCTGCGTTGTCGGCATGACGTTCGAGTTCCGAGGCAACGGCGAGGATCTCTGCGCGTGCGTCGTCGTGCTCGATGGCATCGGGTCCACTGCGCTGCACCACTGCGGCTGCGGCACCGCCGACCCGTATCGCACCGCTGAAGCCCAGTCCGCGGCCCATCGGGATCGCGGAACGGACCCACAGATCCCCGTCGCCTCCGAGCCGCCGAAAGGCGATGTCTGCTGGGTGATGCCGATCGGTCGCGTGCGCTCGAGACGGCGGGGCTCCACACCCCACCTCCGCATGCAGGGCGAGCGCCATACCGAGCACATCGAACCCTGCGCCGAGATTTGCCGACGAACCGGGTACCCGAACCATCCAGTGCGGCTCGCGCCGGTCAGCCGGCTGCATCACGCGATGCCTCGACGAGGCGATCCAGCGTGGCCGACGCCGCTCCCCGGTCGATCACCTCAGCGGCGATGGCGACACCGTCCGCGAGCGAACTCGCCCGGCCGCCCACGACCAAACCCGCGCCGGCGTTGAGCACCACGATGTCGCGGTGCGCCCCGGGCTCACCGGCCAGCACACGGCGCACCACGTCGGCGTTCTCTGCAGGATCGCCACCGGCGAGATCCTCGTTGCGCGCCCGAGCCAGGCCGAAATCGCCCGGTTCGACGGTGAAGCGGCCGAGTTCGCCGTCTCGCAGCTCGATCACGTGACTCGGCCCGGTGGTGGTCAGCTCGTCGAGGCCACCGCCGTGCACGACCCATGCATGCACCGATCCGTGGGTAGCGAGCGTCTCGATCATGCGCTCGGCGAACGCCTCGTTGGCGACGCCGATCACCTGTCGCCGCACGCGCCCCGGGTTGGCCATCGGACCGAGCAGGTTGAACACCGTCGGAATCCCGATCTCGCGTCGGGACGGTGCCGCGAATCGAAACGCAGGGTGAAACGCGGGCGCGAAACAGAAACCCATCCCGGCCGTGTCGATGCAGTGTTTGACGCCTTCCGGGCTGAGTTCGATGACGACACCGAGCTCCTCGAGCACATCGGCGGTGCCGCACTTCGACGATGCACCCCGCGCACCGTGTTTGCAGACCGGGACCCCGGCGGCAGCCGTGACGATCGCCGCCATCGTCGAAACGTTGATCGAATGCGAGTGATCGCCTCCCGTGCCGACGATGTCGACGGCTCGATCACGCTGATCCTCAGTGAGCGGGACGAGGGCCGAATACGCCAGGGCAGCATCGAGCAATCCGGCCAGCTCTTCGGCACTCTCGCCCTTCGCCCGCAGCGCGACCACGAACGCGATCAACTGGGCGGGCGTCGCATCGCCCGACAAGATGGTGGTCATCGCAGAGCGGGCCTGGGCTCCGGTGAGATGGTTGCGGTCGAGGAGCAGCGTCAACAGCGCGGGCCATCCACCATGGTCGTCGATCGTGTCCATGTCGGCGAGGCTAACGGGCGGTCGAGCCGCGCCGATCAAGCAGTCCGGCGGCGTTGACGCAGGATGCGACGGCGCTCACGCTCGGTCGCCCCACCCCAGACTCCGACCTTCTCGCGCCTGTTGAGTGCGAACTCGAGACACACCAGCTGGACGCCGCACTCGTGGCACACCTGTTTGGCAACCTCGGCCTCTTCGTCGTTGTCGGGATAGAACAGACCTGCATCGAGGCCACGACAAGCCCCGAGCATCCTCCACTCCAGTTCATGTGCTGACACTTCGTCCCCCCAGGGCGCTGGTCGTATGAGTTCGGACATTAGAACGACTCCGGCCCGAATGCCAGAGGTTCGTGAAATCTCCGATACCTACCCTCAACGCCCGAATGACTCGCACTCGCCCGCGAGACCGCATCGCCGAGCCCTCCGAGCGACCGAATGATTCGAACGGCGCCGGCAGGTCAGTCTTCTGGGAAGCCGTACGCGCGGGCGAACAGTTGGATCGGATGCGATGGCTTCGCGCCCGTCTGCTCGGCGACCGCGGTGTTGGCAAGGTCGCAGTCGCCGGCCACCACATCTGCACCGGCCGCCACGATCCGATCACCGAGTTGTACGGCGAGCGGGATCGAGAGCTCCTCGTTCCCGACGCGCAAACCCCACGTACCGTCGATGCCCGAGCACTGCTGCACGAGCTCGACCTCGGCACCGGTCAATCGCATCAGGTCGCGGGCCGGCAGCCCCATGCTCCGGTCGATGTTCTGGGCCCGCAGATGGCATGCGGTGTGGTACGTGATGCGCTCGGGCACCGTTCCGATGAAGTCGGTATCGAGCGCCGTGTCGGCGGCGTCGTGCACCTTCATCAGGTACTCGGCAGCGTCGTAGGTGTGCTCGGCGACGAGCTCCGCGTCGGGGCCGCTGACGTAGTCGGGGTAGTCGAGCTTGAGCACGAACCCGCACGTCGGCTGGGGGACGACGATGTCGCCGCCCCTGCGCACCTCTTCTGCGAGAATTTTGACGTTCCGCTTGGCGACCTTCGCGAACTGCGCATGATCGCCGGCGTGCAGCCAGAGGGCACCACAACAGCCCGCCTGGCTGTTCGCACACTCGATGCCGTTGTGCTCGTACACCCGCACGAGGTCCTTGCCGATCCGGGTGTCGTGATACTCGACCGAGCAGGTCGCGAACACGGTCACCGTGCCCTGTCGCTTCGGCGAGACTTCGCTCGTGCGCCGGTTGAACCAGGTCGAGAAGCGTTGCCGCGCGTGCGGCGGCAGCAGACGAACCGACGACACGCCCGTGACGAAGGCGATCGCTTTGCGGGCGAGCGAGCCTGCAGGGGCGCCGGTCAGCCGGTTGGCGATCGGTGCGATGCTCGTCGCGGTCCTGCCCAGGAGGTCGGAGCGGCCGAGCAACTGGGTCGTCACCCGGTGTCGGACCGGCAGCTGGTGGGTTCGGTGGCGCATCGCCTCGGCACGCAGCATCAAGCGGGGGAAATCGAGTTGCCAGTCGTGCACCCCGGGCGTGTATGGGCAGTTGACGTAACACAGCTTGCACTGGAAGCACTCGTCGATGACTCGGTCCTGCTGGGCGGGCGTGAGCAGCCCGGCGTCAGGATCGTCGTGCTGATCGATCATCTCGAACAGCGACGGGAAGGAACTGCAGAACCCGAGGCACCGACGACAACCATGGCAGAGGTCGTACACCCGCGTCAGCTCGCCGCGAACGTCCGCCTCGTCGAGGTACTGCGGATGCCTGGGGTCGTAGGTGGTCGTCATCGCGTGGTGACCAGTCTGTCAGTTCTGCTGAGCCCATGGTGTTCCACGACGAACACCTCTCGAGCGGTCTCGAACCCGAACCAGGGTGGTGACCGGGTCGGGCTTCTAACATCGGCCACATGACCGGTCGACCGTTCGAGCGCAACACGATGCTGGAGGCGCTGGCCAACGAGGAGTTCGACGTGCTGGTGATCGGCGGCGGCATCACCGGGGTCGGCATCGCCCTCGACGCAGCGACGCGGGGGCTGCGCACAGCACTCGTCGAGCGCGACGATTTCGCGTCCGGCACCTCGTCGAAGAGCTCGAAGATGATCCACGGCGGCCTGCGCTACCTGCAGCAGGGCGACGTGCGCCTCGTATATCAGGCGTTGCGCGAGCGGCAACGGCTGCTCGACAACGCTCCGCACCTCGTGTCGGTGCTGCCATTCCTGATTCCGGTGCTGACGAAAGACGGACCGATCTCGAAGAAGATCGCCAAGGCGCTGCGGTCGGCACTGTGGATGTACGACATGACGGGCGGGCTGCGGATCGGCAGACGCCATCAACACCTCGACGCCGAACGTGCGCTCGCCCACTGCCCCACGATGCCCGCCGAGAAGCTGTCGTCGGCGTTCGTCTACTACGACGCCGGCGCCGATGACGCGCGTGTCACCCTGACCGTGGCGAAGACGGCAGCGGCCCAGGGGGCGGTGATCGCCAACCGGTGCGAGGTCGTCGAGCTCACCAAGGATGCCGACGGCATCGCTTGACGGCGCGGTCATCGATACCGGGGCGGCTCGGATCCGGGTCAGCGCCAAGGTTGTCGTGTCGGCGACCGGGGTGTGGGCCGACACGATCCGCACGCTCGACGAGGGGTCCGACCCCGACTCACTGCGGCCGGCGAAGGGTGTCCACATCACGGTGCCCTGGCATCTCGTACGCAACGACATCGCCGTGATCTTCTCCGTGCCGGGCGACAAGCGCAGCATGTTCCTGGTGCCGTGGGGCCAACTTCCCGACGGCACCTTCGAGCACTGCTACATCGGAACCACCGACACCGACTATCTCGGGGACATCGACGACCCGCAGACCAACGACGACGACCTCGACTACCTGCTGCGGGCGCTGCAGCACAATCTGACCAGCACGATCACGCGTGACGACGTGACGGGTGTGTGGGCCGGATTGCGTCCGCTCGTCAAGCGGGCGTCCTCGGGACGCACTGCCGACCTCTCCCGCCGCCACAGCATCACCACCGGCGGATCGGGTCTCATCACGGTCACCGGCGGCAAGTTCACCACCTATCGAACGATGGCGGAGGACACGGTCGACGAGGTGCTCGATCAGCTCGGGCTCCGCAGACGATGCCGCACCAAGAAGCTGCGCCTCGTCGGCGCTGACGGATTCCGACGGGTTGACATCGACCACCCCGACGCTCGCCTCGCCGCCCGCTACGGCACCGAAGCAGCTGAGATCAAGGCGTTGATCGCGTTCGACGCGTCGCTGGGCAAGCCGATGCTCCCGGGCCTGCGGTACGTCAGGGCCGAGGCGGTGTACGCCGTTCGCCGCGAGATGGCGACGACGTTGGTCGACGTGCTCGCCCGGCGTACGAGGGCTCATCTCGAGGACCGCTCGGCGTGCCTGCGAGCGGCCCACGACATCGCCGGGCTGATGGCCCACGAGCTCGGCTGGAGCGACGACCAGGTCGATGCGCAGGTCGACGAGTATCGCCGGCTCTGCAACGATGAGGTTGCCGCGTCCGAGCGTCCCGACTCCCGACACGCGCGAGCAGCCTCATGACCACTCCCCTGCCCCCGATCGAACTCGCCGGCACGGCCGACCGGCTGAGCGGCGAAACCACTCCCCTCCCCGACGGCTTCATCGAACGACTCGGTTCGCTGTGCGAGATCGTCACCGATCTGACCGCAACGGCCGAGGCCTCTCGCGACTGGTGGCCGCTCGCCTTGCACTGGGCGTTGAACGGCACCGTGCCGCGCCGCGCCGCCGTGATCGCACGACCGATCTCGACCGAGCAGGTGTCAGCTGTGGTCGGTGCCTGCAATGAAGCGGGCGTGGCGGTCACCGCCGCCGGGGGTCGCAGCGGCGTATGCGGCGCATCGGCGCCGGTGTTCGGCGGTGTGCTGCTCGATCTCACCGCCCTCGACTCGCTCGGTGAGGTCGATGCGACATCGGGCATCGTCGAGGTCGGCGCCGGGATGTTCGGACCCGACCTCGAGCGCCTGATCAACACCCATCACGGACTCACCGTCGGCCATTTCCCCCAGAGCTTCGACATCGCCACCGTCGGCGGATGGGTGGCCTGTAGAGGCGCGGGTCAGTTCTCGACCCGCTACGGGAAGATCGAGGACATGGTGGTCGGACTCGAGGTCGTGCTCGCCGACGGCAGCATCATCCGCACCGGCGGCTCTCCGGCGGCCGCGATCGGCCCAGATCTCAATCAGGTGTTCGTGGGCTCGGAGGGAACGCTCGGCGTGATCACCCGCGTCTGGCTCAAGGCGCACCCCGTTGCGTCGGTTCGACGCCGCGCCGCCTTCCACTTCCCCAGTCTGTCCGATGGTTTCGAGGCATGCCGCCAGATCATGCGCCGCGGCGCCACACCCGCCGTGCTGCGCCTGTACGACGGGCCCGAATCGGCACGCGGGCGCGGGGGCGACGGCACCACGTGCGCGCTGCTCGTGCTCGACGAGGGTGACGAGCTGATGATCGACGCCACGATGCGGATCGTGCACGAAGTCGGCGAGGCGCTCGGCACACGCGCCGACGACCAACTCGTGGCCGATTGGCTCGAGCACCGCAACGACACGACGGCACTTCAAGCCCTGACGAAGAAAGGGTACGTCGTCGACACGATGGAGATCGCAGCTCCGTGGAGCGCGCTCGATCGGGTCCACGACGCGACCACCTCGGCGATCATGGCCGTGCCCAACGCGCTCGCCGCCACGTGCCACCTCTCGCACAGCTATCTCGACGGCGCCTGTCTGTACTTCACGGTCGCCGCCCAGCCACCAGCCGATCAGATCGAATCGACCTATGTGGCAATCTGGGACGCCGGACAGCGGGCGGTCCTCGACGCAGGCGGCAACCTGTCGCACCACCACGGAATCGGACTGAACCGCGGCCGCTTCGTCGCCGAGGCGCTCGGACCGGCGTTCGAGGTGCTGGTGACCCTCAAGCGGGCGCTCGACCCGAACGGGGTGCTGAATCCCGGCAAGATGGGTCTGCCGAGCCCCTTCGGAGCGCCGTCGTGGCCGTGAACGCCGAGCGCTGGGACATCGACGCCCTGCGGGCCGGCGGCATGGTGGCCCTGGTATTCGCCGTGCCGTTCTCGCTGGCGGCCCGATGGGCGGCCGACAGCCGCGACGACAGCGCCCTGGCATTGTGGCTGTCGCTCGGCGCGGTGATCGGCTTCGTGCTGGGCGCTGGGTGCGCAGCATGGGTGCAGCGCTGCGATCTGCCGCTTTCCCACGGGCTCGTCACGGCGGTCGGCACCTACACCGCTGCACAAGCGGTGTTCATCGCGATCAGGCTGATCCGGGGCAGCGACGTCAACTGGTTCGCGGCCTTCTTCAACCTGTCGGTGGTGGCTGCAGCCGGCCTGATCGGTGGGCTGCTGGGCCAGCGACTGCGATCACAGGGATTTCGACCGAGCGGAGGGCACACACCGTGATTCTCGTCATCGATGTCGGCACGACCGGGCTCCGGGCTGCGGTGGTTCGCCCAGACTCGGTCATCGAAGCTGTGGAATACCGGCCCTTCAGTCCCGACAGCCCGTTCGCGGGCCTGGTCGAGTTCGACGCGGCACGAATGGGCGAGTTGGCGCTCGACGCCGCGCATGCCGTGCTCGATCGCGCCGGCAAGTCGATCACTGGCGTCGGGATCGCGAGCCAGCGCGCGTCGACCATCGTGTGGGAACGCGCGACCGGGCGTCCGATCGCTCCGGCTCTCGGCTGGCAGGACCTGCGCACGGTGGGCGACTGCCTGACACTCGCGGCCGAGAACGGTCTGCGCCTCGCCCCGAATCAGTCGGCGACCAAGCTGGCGTGGCTGATCGCGAATGCCGGCGGCCAACGGGAACCCGGTGATCTGTGCTTCGGAACCGTCGACACGTGGATCGCCTGGACGCTGTCGCAAGGAGCTGTTCACGTCACCGATCACACGAACGCCGCCGTGACCGGTCTGTACTCGATCGAATCGCTCGGTTGGCATCCCGGCGTCTGCGACCTGCTGGGCATCGACCCTGCGATGCTGCCTGCGATCGTCGACTCGTCCGGTGTGATCGGCGAGGCGACGGCCCTCCCAGGGTCTCCCCCGATCGCCGCGCTCGTGGGCGACCAACAGGCTTCGCTCGTCGGGCAGGGTTGCATCGTGCCCGGCATGGCGAAGATCACGTTCGGCACCGGCGGCATGCTCGATCTGTGCACCGGGCCGCAACGGCCCGATGCTGCTGACCGATCCGACCACGGCACGTTCCCGATCGTGGCCTGGGCGATCGGCAACGAGCTGACGTGGGCAGCCGAGGCCATCATGTTGTCGGCGGGCACGAACGTCGAATGGCTGCGCGACGACATGGGCCTGATCGACACCGCCGAGCACTCACACGATGTTGCCGCCGAATGTTCGACGAGCGACGGCGTCGTCTACGTGCCCGCGCTGTTGGGGCTCGGCACGCCCCGCTGGGACTACGGGGCGCGGGGGACACTGCTCGGCGTCACGCGGGGCACCGAGCGGGCGCACGTCGTGCGAGCGGTGTTGGAAGGTGTTGCGCACCGTGGCGCCGACCTGGTCGAGGCGGCCGAGGCCGACACGGGTCACACCATCGAGACGCTGCGGATCGACGGCGGCATGAGCCGCAACCCGACGTTCGTGCAGGCGCTGGCCAACGCCAGTGGCAGGCCGGTCGAGGTCTCCCCGGTCGTGGAGGCGACCACGTTGGGCGCAGGATTCCTGGCAGGGGTCGGGATCGGTTTCTGGAACGATCTCGCGGACGCCGCCGAGAGCTGGACCCCGCACGCCCTCATCGAACCGACGGGCACGCTCGATCGTGACATCTGGCAGCGGGCGGTCGAGCGAACCGTTTCGTGGATTCCCGAGCTGTCGGCGCTCGACTTCTGACGCGAGGAATCCTTCCAATCCGACCCGACCCTCCTAAACTGGCGTCGCCGCGGCCCGAGACAGCATCATGTGGGTCGCTCACGCAGCAGAACATCTCGAAAGAACATCTCGAAAGGACCCACCCGTGACTGACTCCGCCGTTGCGGATCAAGCAGATTCCGACCGGCCCACTCGCCGCGCCCTTCTGGGCGCCGGCGTGATCGGCGCGGCGTTGGCGATGGCCGGTTCCCGGTCGGCGTCCGCTGCGAACAACGGGTTGACCGAGGCTGATGCCTCCCTCGTCGGTTTCGCGATCTCGCTCGAACTGACCGCTCGCGACCTCTACGACGCGGCGCTCGATGCCGGCGCGACAGGCGACGTGTGGCACGTGATGCGCGAGCAACACGAATCGTATGCACAGCGACTGGCCGGGATCATCGGCGTCGGCGCCGACATGCGCAACGACGATGTCTTCGACGCTTTGGTCGGCGGCTTCCAGAGTTCCACCAGCGCCTCCGCATTCGATCTCGAAAATGTGGCAGCCGCCACGCACGTCGAGTTGTTGGGGCAGGTGGTCGACGTCAATTCGGCGGCGGCGATCGCCTCGATCGCGGCGATGGAGTCGCGTCACGCCGCCGTGCTGGCCGGCATCGCCGGAATGGGCGACGACTTCGACGCACTGTTTCTCAACACCGCGACCGCCGTGTCGCCGGAGGCCTGATCGTGAACCGTTTCCCGAACCCCTCGCTCGGCCGACGCCAACTGCTGCGCAACGGTGGGCTGGCGTTGTCGATCGGAGCGATCGCGACCGCCTGCGGTTCCACTCGTGGTGGTAGCTCCGACCCAGGCCGCCTGGGCGTCGCCGAGAAGGTCGAGGCACCCCAACAGCCCGAGGTCACCGACGTGGTGCTGCTGCGCACTGCCCAATCGCTCGAATACACGGCACTCGCCGTCTACGAGGCAGCCGGCGCCACGGGCGCGCTCAGCGCAGCCGAGACGGCCCTCGCCAGCCGATTCGTCGCCGACCACACCGGCCACGCCGCTCTCGTCGGTTCACTCATCGTCGACCAAGGCGGCGCCGAATTCGCGTGCGCCAACCCGTTCGTGATGGATCGCGCGGTGGCGCCGATCCTTGCGGCTCTGGACGGCACCGACGATCTGCATCGTGATCTGCTCAACATCGCGCACGGCTTCGAGGCGTGGGCGGCAGCGTCCTATCAGACGCTCGTCGCAGCGCTCGTCGATCTGTCGCTGCGCAAGGAGATGATGCGGATCGGTGGCGAGGAGAACCGCCACGCCGCGGCGCTCGCGGCAGCCATCAATCCCGCCGAGATCTTCAGCCCGGCGCTGTTCGGCGAGCCGGTCGACAAGGACGCCGACGGCTTCCCGGTGCCGTATGCGATCCCCGGTGTGTTCGGTCGCCTCTCGGGCATCGAGCTCGTCGTGGGCGCACGCAATGTGGAAGGCAGTCGGTTCTCCACCCAGCTGCAGACCCCCGCGCAGAACTCGTTCGTCTACGAGTCGCTGAGCTGCTGAGGCGGCCGGCGGAGCAGTCGGCACCGCGAGACGTCTACGAGAGGCGGAGCGCCTCGACGAGGTTGTAGAGGAACGAGGCGCCCAGGATCGCACCGACGAGCAACATGATCCGGCCCGTGATCGCGGTGCCTTTGCGCCACAGGAACACGGCGGCCACGCACGCAACAGCCACCACCAACAAGAACCCGGTGTCGCTGGTGAAGGCGACGTCCCACAGCTTGGTGGCGCTCACGTCGCCGGGGAACAGCGGATTGTCCTGAGCGGTGAACGTGTTCCACCCCAGCCATCCGGCCCAGAACGCACCGATGCCGACGGGAACCAACACAAACTTGTGGACCTCGAGGTTGAGCATCGCCACGATCGCAGCGGTCGCCACGACGAGTGCCATCCCCGTCTGATACCCGTTGTTGCCCAGGTTGTCCCAGACAGCAGCGATCAGGTCGGCGATGCTCGTGGCGAATCCATTGCTCGCGGACGCGGCAGACGAGGCGACGTCGTCCGTCGTCGGTGGCACCGAAGGGTCGGTGATGAGGCCGAGCAGGTGCTCCAACATCGACGTCAAGCTTGTCACGATGGGTTCCCCAGTTGGCGGATGGCAAGCGGCAGGCCTGCGGGCTATACCTTCTAGCCATGAGCGACTGGCATTTCCTCGTTGATCGCGACGACTACCGCAACACCCGTGTGGTCGACGCCTCCCCCACTGCGCTCGACGATGGCGAGGTGCGCCTGCGGGTCGACGCCTTCGGTTTCACCGCCAACAACATCACCTATGCCGCCGCCGGCGACATGATCGGCTACTGGACCTTCTTCCCGGCGCCGGACCTGGGCGACGACGTGAGCTGGGGTCGCGTGCCGGTGTGGGGTTTCGCCGATGTGGTCGAGTCGCGTTGTGACGGGGTCGTCGAGGGCGAGCGGCTGTTCGGCTATCTGCCGATGTCGACGGAGTTGGTGATCCGCCCCGAGCACTTGTCGCCCGGCTCGCTGCGTGACGGTGCGGCCCACCGGTCGGCGCTGCCCGCCGTGTACAACAACTACGAGCGATGCGCTTCGAGCCCGGGTTACCGCGTCGATCTCGAAGCCGAGCAGATGTTGTATCGGCCGCTGTTCTTCACGGCGTTCCTGATCGACGACTTCCTGGCCGACAACGACTTCTTCGGCGCGTCCACGATCGTGTTGGGCAGTGCATCGAGCAAGACGGCCTTCGGTACGGCCCACTTGCTCAGTCAGCGAGAGGGTCTGACCGTGGTCGGGCTCACGTCGCCTGGCAATGTCGCATTCGTCGAAGGCCTCGGCTGCTATGACCGCGTCGTCACCTACGACGACATCGCATCGCTGCCGGCGGGTCCCGCGGCATTCGTCGACATGAGCGGCAACGCTTCGGTGGTGCGTGCGGTGCACGAGCGCTACGGCGACGAATTGACGCACTCGTCGATCGTCGGCATCACCCACTGGGAGGATCGTCTCGGCAGTTTCGATCCGATGCCGGGCCCCGCTCAGACGATGTTCTTCGCACCGACCCAGATCGAAAAACGCCATCAGGACTGGGGCCGAGGTGTCGTCGAGGCCAGGTTGGGCGAGGCGTGGGGCCCCTTCATCGAGCAGGTGTCCGGCTGGATCACGATCCAGCACGGCACCGGCGTCGAGGCCGTCCGCGATGTCTACGTCGAGTTGCTCGAGAACCGCACGCCGCCCGATACCGCCCACGTGCTGCACCCCTGAACCAGATCTCCGGCCACGGTCGTACACTCCGGTCTGCGATGGTGAGTTGGCCGGATGGCCGCGACACGGCATGACCGTGTCGAGGAAAGTCGGGACTCCACAGGGCAGGGTGCTGGCGAGAGCCAGGTCGGGGTGACCTGACGAACAAGTGCAACAGAGAGAGACCGCCGATGGGCCGGGAAACCGGTCACAGGTGAGGGTGAAACGGTGCGGTAAGAGCGCACCAGCGTGTGAGGCGACTCGCACGGCTCGGCAAACTCCACCCGGAGCAAGGTCAAGCAGAGGGAACGGGCGGCCCGTCCGTCGGCGGCAACGTCGGCACCCTCGGGTAGGCCGCACAGATGGATGGCCATCGGTCACGCAAGTGGCTACAGAATCCCGCTTATAGGCCGACTCACCATCGCACCATCATCTAGCAGGTGTTTCTCGGCCCCGCCGCCCGATCATGACGCGTTTGTGACGCGAACGCCGCTACATCGACCGATGTGACCGGCCCAAGGACACCTGTTCGATCGCGATTCCAGCGTCTGTCGGCCAGATCGGGTTCGTCAGAATGCGCCAGACGTCGGATCGTCGGGCTACCGGTCGCTGATGGACACGACCGAGAGTTCCCGCTCTCAGAAACAGGAGTGATCTATGTCCACGACCATCCGCAGGCGGTATGGGGGTTGGCCTCCGTCGGAGCCGCGCTCAGTCTCGCCACGATTCTGGCAGCAACCGGCGGAACCTCTGTCGCAGCACTTGGTCATCCGGGTCATGAACAGCCGCCGCGTGAAGATGCGCCGGCTGGCGACGATGTTGGCGTCGGGCGTAACAACCCGAACGGCTCCAATGGAACCACCAAGATCGACGGCACCTCGTTCGACGGCCATCCCAACAACGAACCGCACATCGCCAACTGCCCCTTCCAGGTTGATTTCTACGGTTTCGACGAGGGAGACACAGCCTCTCTCAGCTTCTACCGCTGGCCGGGTACGGGTGACAAGGGCCTCAGCACGGAGATCAACGGGATTGACGTCGGCGGCGATGGAGCAGGCGGTGGTATCGACATCGACGAGAAGTTGCTGGTCGAGCTCTACGGCGACCTCGGCAAGTCACATCCGCAGCATGGGCACCACATCCGGAGTGAGGCCACGATCACATCAGGCGATCGCACCTACACCAAGACCAAGGTGTTCTGGTTGAGTGGAGAGTGCGACGACTACGGCGGCTACTGATCACACGCTCTTCATCAGGAGCGCGCAGAGCCCTCGATTTCGTAGAACTGAACGTAGCCCTACACGAAGTAGGGCTACGTTCATCGGTCCCGTTCAGATCGCGGGTGTCGATGGTCCGAAGTGAACCCCGCACGCGGCGTGAATGGGTCGCAACCAAGGGCGTGGCGTCGGTGTCCGGATAGCGATCCTCAACGGGACAGGCCGGACGGCGCGTCCAATACCACCGTGGTCTTGCTGCCCGTTGGGCGTTGCTATCGAGTTCTCGATCAGTCGAAGCCTTCGTCGGAGACGCGGTCGTCTAGGAGGGCCCCCTTCATACCGCGTGCCACCGCGCGCAGCACGTGAGCGACACGTCGGGCGTCATCCCGACCGAGGCAGCCATCCGTCAGGAGCGATCCGGCAATCTGATCGAGCTCGTCGGCTGTCGGCATGTCGTCCTCGTAGATGACGGTGAGCATGACGTCATGGTATGACCAATGCAGCGCGTTGCTGTGATCGGCATTGAGGCAAGGGTCTCCAGGCTCGCACCGCAGCTCTCGGCTGACGCGGAAAGACCTCCGGGCATTGTGGAGTTTGCCGCTTCACAACCCAGGAGGTCTTCGTGTCTCACCGTAACGCCCGGTTGACGCCGTTCGCTCGACGTCTGATCGTCGAACGCGTCCGATCCGGCCAGCCTGTCGCCCACGTCGCCAAAGCAATGGGCGTGTCACATCAGTGCGCCCACCGGTGGATCAACCGGTTCGACGAGGCCGGCCCCGAGGGTCTCGAGGATCGATCGTCGCGACCACATTCGTGCCCGACCCAGACCCCACCCGACGTCGAAGAACGTGTCCTCGCAGCACCACGCGAGCACCGGGTTGGACCTGACCAGCTGACCCACGTGGTCGACGTCCCGGCACGCACGATCACCCGCATTCTGCGCCGCAACGGTGAGCCGCGACTGCACGACTGCGACCCGCTGACCGGCGCGGTGATCCGAGCCTCGAAGACCACCGCCGTCCGTTACGAACGAGAACGCCCCGGCGAGCTGGTCCACGTCGACGTCAAGAAGCTCGGCCGCATCCCCCACGGCGGCGGCTGGCGGGCACACGGACGCCAGATGGGCTCCACCGCAGCGAAGAAGAAGGCCCGCATCGGGTTCGACTACGTCCACTCGATGGTCGATGACCACACCCGACTCGCCTACTCCGAGATCCACCCCGATGAGCGCGGCGACACCTGCGGCGCCTTCATCGAGCGCGCCGCCGCGTTCTTCGCCGACCACGGCATCGCCCACATCGAACGGGTCATGACCGACAACCACTTCAGCTACAAGAACAGCAACGCCGTCCACGACGTCATCGACCAGCTCGGCGCCACCCACAAGTTCATCCGACCGCACGGCCCCTGGCAGAACGGCAAGGTGGAGAGATTCAACCGCACCCTCCAAAACGAGTGGGCATACCGGCAGGTGTTCGAGTCCAACGACGACCGCGCAGCCGCTCTGCCAGACTTCCTCCACCGCTACAACCACCACCGGCGACACCACGCCCTCGGCGGTCACCCACCAATCAGCCGACTGTCACCAACCTGACGGCCAAGTACACCTAGCCCCCACAACTGGGGTTGATCTGGTTCCAGTGCGTCGCGGGAAGGGTCACAATCGACACGGATTGGCGATGTGGGCCTGGAGCGGCTAGCCAAGTGTGCAGCTGTTCGACCGCGCTCAACCTGGGGCGTTGGTCGAGTCCAGTCCGACGAGGTGAGGAGGTTCGACCGTGCACAGATTCTGGCTCATGGACCCAGACGATCCTGATCGTTCAATGGCGCTCGTGGAGACCGATGGGAGTCTCCACATCGTCGACGTGATTCGATTCGGGCCCTCGATTGTCGAGCTCGACGACCAACAGGTGGTCTGGGACCGCGTCATCGGCCGTGTCGCCCCCACGATGACTCCTGCGCTCAATGCCTCGACGATCGACGAGGAAGGCATCGCCCCACACCCCGACCTTCGCCGAGGCGAACACGGCGACCCGCACGCCACCGATCACATCGGGCGAGGTGACCGCCGCCGACGGGGCCGAACAGGCGGCGGTGACCACGGGGGAAGCAATCGCACGCGCAGCCGCGGCGACCGATAGCCGGTTGGGCCGCGGTCACCCGAGCCGATGACGGACAACACGGGATAGCGGGCGTCTCGATAGAGGATCCCCTATCGGACGTGCTGAGAGAAGTCGATCAATGTGGGCTCGGTGCTACATGCCTGTTGCTTCGGGAGGTTCAGGCACCGAGCTGCCCTGCGAGGTGGTCAGCCATCGCTGCCGCCGCCTTGAGCGCTGCCTCGCCCCGCCACGGGTGGTCCTGGTCTGGCACGATCACCAATTCGACAGGTATACCGCCCTCGGTGGCGGCGTCCGCCAACGCCTGTGCGCCGGCCGAGGGAGCAACCGTGTCGTTCTCGCCGGTCATCAGGAACAACGGCGGCAGCCGACCCTCCCGAGCGGCTGCGGAAATTGTTGGCAGCAGATCCGGGTAAGAGAGCAGAGCAGCGGCCGAGAACTCCGGCGGCGTGACCGTGGTGAGCCCGGCACCGCCGAGTTCGGCACCCATCGCGGCCAGCGCACCAAGCGAATACGCTGCGGTGCCGACCCGAGCCGGGTCGACCGACGGGTTGGAGCGCAAGACGGCAACGCCGTCGACGATCGCCTGCAACAGTGGCTGGACCGCTCCGATGACCGCAGCCGCTTCACAGTACGTATCCGGTGGTGCCGGTTCGGCCGCCAGATAATCGATGCGAAGCGCGATCACGCCTCGCTCGGCAAGCGCCCGCACGGTTGCACTGGTGATCTCGTCGTCGGACTCGTACCCGCCGCACCCGTTGAGCACGATCGCTGCCGGTCGCGGGGCCGTGAAGGAACCGTCGCTTGTGCAGAGCTCACCGAGAATCGTCGTTTCGCCGGTGCTGACCACCAGCGGAGAACACGACACATCGACAGAGGCGGGTGGCGTGCTCGGAGCCGACGCCGTCGTCGGCGCCACCGTGGTCGTCGACATCTGAGTCGTCGTGGAGTTCTCGAACGTGGTCGGGCTCTCCGTAGCCGGTGTGGTCGCGGTCGTCTGTCCCGGAGAGGCGACGGGTGTCATCGTTTCGGGCGGTGTGCTCGTGTCGACGGCGACATCATCGCCGCCTCCGCACGCCCCGAGCATGAGCGCGGCGACGGCAATAACAGCCGATATGCGCACGATCGTCACGGCTGCCTCCTCTCTCGAAGCGCCAGAGCGATCGAATCTGGTTCACCATGATCGTCGCACCGGGACCCAAAGGGTGACAGGGCCGGAATGCCAGGTACTCCATCACTGCGACCTGTGCTCGCCTGAGGCGGTTCGCCGCTTGCTCAGAGATCGATGACAACCGCGTCGCCGAACGAGGCGTCGAGGGGCGCCAAACGCTTCTGGGTCGGGAATTCGTTCTGGCAGCCCCCACTCGAGGCTTTCGACAACGAAAGGGGTCCGGGTGCCGCCGCGCTCGTACCATGAGTCGCCGGTGACATCGACGGATCGATAGAGGGGCCCGAGCGCGTTGTTCGGAGCGGGCTCGTCAAATTCTTTCGAATAGCGTCGAGATGTGACCGCGATCGTTCGAGGTGGGTTGACACCCGGATCAACGGCGTTCTCAATCGAAGGGACCGTTGCGACGATGCGGCGGCGAGCAGTCGCAGCGGACGCTCGAGGAGTGGCGGGGGCGAAGGAGAAGTGGGATGAAGAGTCGGGTGACCCTGGGCATCGCATTGGTGATGGCGGGATTGGGGTTCGCGATCCTCCCCAAGGCGTGGATCGAGGAGCGTTTCGGGTTCGAACCTGATGGGGGCAACGGCGCTCTCGAGCTATTGCTCACGGCAATCCCGATCGCGATCGGCGTCGTGCTGGTCGCAGCGGCCGTCGTGCCACGGGGCGCGTCGGCACTGCGTCACCCAACGCCGGACACTGTCGACAAACTGAACGGTGCTGGAATGAGTACTCGAATTCCGAAAGCCGACGACTGACCATGCGGCGCAGCTCCGATATCCCTCGTTCGTCGCTGGGGGGCCGCACCGTCGGGCGCGATGCAGCCGGCGGTGCGCTACTCGGTTGGCGACGGCACGACAGGGCTCGGGCGTGACCAAGCGCCGAGCCGATGAACCCGACTCGCCCGAGCCGGGCGGCCGCGCTGCTCGCCGCCTCGAGGAGTTCGAGCAGCTCCGGAGCGAGGGTACGGAGTGGCACAGCGGCGGACCCGTTCCGGATCAGGAAGCCTCCGGCGAGGACGCAATCGACCGTGAGAGCAACGACGAAGACAACGATGAGCGCAACGACGAGAGCAACGACGAGAGCAACGACGAGAGCAACGACGAGAGCAACGACGAGAGCAACGACGAGAGCAACGACGAGAGCAACGACGAGAGCAACGACGAGAGCAACGACGAGAGCAACGACGAGAGCAACGACGAGAGCAACGACGACCGGGAGTGAGTGCGGAGGCACCGCCGGCGGAGACGACGGTCGACGAGCAGCACGAGGGAGACAGCGATGAGAGGACGAGGGAATGAGCCGGGCGGCGAGGAGCGGTTCCCGGACGGCAAGGTCCGCGAGCGACTCCAGGAGTTCAGCGACCTGCGGTCGATTCCCGTCGAGTTCGAGACACCGGCGCGTGTGCGCTCCGAGCCCGACGAGGTGGTCGAGTACGCGGCCGGCGTGGTGACGACGGCGGCGCGCATCGCAGAGATCGAACTGCCCGAACCGACCGACGAGCGCGGCGCCGAAGCGCTCCGCACCTGCGGCGCCGTAGCGGCGACGATCGATACAACTGCGACGACAGCCGACGAGGTCACGATCGAACACGGCGATGATGACGATGACGATGACGCGTCGGCGCCGTCCATCGAGTCAGCTCCGGATGGAGGCCCGCACGCGGCGCCGCGGTTCGACACGGCGCGCCTCGCCCCGGCTCCACCCCAGTGGCGATCGCTCGGACCGAGCTACATGCCGAATGGGCAGACCTATGGCTCGGGAGGCAACAACCGCGTCGAGGTCGCCGGCCGGGTGAGCTCCATCGCAGTCGACCCCTCGGACGGCCGCCACCTACTGATCGGCGCGGCGTCCGGCGGGATCTGGGAGACGCGCGACGGCGGAGCGAACTGGGCGCCGCGGAGCGACTCCATGCCGACACTCGCGACCGGGGCGATCGCGTTCGATCCGTCGCACCCGAGCATCGTCTACGCCGGAACGGGTGAGGGCGACTTCTATCGCGCACTCGGTGCCGGTGTGCTCCGTTCGACGAACGGCGGTACCACATGGTCCGTCAGGGCTACCGCGCCCTTCCTCGGCGTCGGGTTCCATGACCTGACCGTCGATCCCGACGACGGGGACCGGCTGCTCGCCGCCACCCGTGCCGGCATCTTCGAGTCGACCGATGCTGCAATCACCTGGACCTCACGTCGCTCGACGATCGCCTGGACGCTTTCGCGTGGCGACGGCGAGGTACTCGCCGCAACCTCCGCCGGCCTGCTCAGGTCGACGAACGGCGGATCGACCTGGACCGCGGTCGGTCTCCCCGGCCAACCCTCGGGGTGGACGCGCATGGCGGCCCGACACGCGCCCTCCGACCCCCGCGTGGCGTTCGTGTTCGCGTGCGGAACGGACAACACTGCGTATCTGTGGCGACGGAGTTCGACCGGGGCGTGGTCGACGATCGCGGTGCCGAGCGGGCTCCGCACCGGCCAGGCTTGGTACGACTGGTTCCTCGGCGTCAGCCCGGACAACGCCGGCCAGGTCTACCTCGGCGCCATCAACGCGTGGCGAGGCACCCAGTTGGGACGCCGATGGACGTGGCAGAACATCACCGCCCGATCGAGCGGCGACAGCATCCATCCCGACCAGCACGCGATTGCGTTCGATCCGGTCAACCCCGCTGTCGTGCACATCGGCAACGACGGAGGGTTCTACACCTCGCGAGACCGCGGCACCACCTGGACGGCGCGCAACCGCGGGCTGTACATCACCGAGATCGAGTACCTCGCCCAGGATCTCGGCAACTGTCGGTTCCTCTTCGCGGGCACGCAGGACAACGGTTCGGTGCGGTACACCGGGAGCCACGTCTGGGAGCACGCCCAAGACGGCGATGGCGGGGACTGTGGTGTCGCCGACGACGACCCGAACGTCGTGTTCCACACCTTCTTCGGGATGGGGATGGAGCGTTCGACGTCGAACGGCGCATGGGGCACGTGGCAGTGGCGCGGCCCCAACGTCCCGACCGGCTACCAGGCGCTGTTCTACCCACCGCTCGACACCGCAGGCGCAACCGTCGCGCAGGCCGGTCAGACGGTGTACGTCTCGCGCGACCGCGCCGGATCGTTCACGCAAGTCGCCCTGCCAGGCAACGGCATCGCGACCGCGATGCACGCCGCCGACCCCGACTTGGTGTTCGTTGGGATGAGCGACGGCCGCGTGGCGCGGGTCAGCTGGAGCGGGACGAGTTGGACGGTGTCGGAGCTCACGAGGCCACGTACCAACGCAGCCGTGTCGGACCTTCACGTGCGCCCTGGGTCGACGTCCGAGATCTTTGTCACCTATCGCGCTCCCGGCGGGCCTCGCGTGCTGCGGTCGACCGACGGCGGCAGCTCGTGGACCGACCGGACCAGCAACCTTCCTGCGGTCGCCGTCAACGCGATCGCGATCGATCCGGCGAGCGCCAACCGCGCCTGGGTCGGCTGTGACGTGGGTGTGTACGAGACCCGGAACGGCGGAGCATCGTGGAGCGTGCTCGCGCCGGGCCTTCCCAACTCGATCGTCGGTGATCTCGTGTTCCACACTCACGCCCGAGCTCTGCGGGCCGGCACCCGCAATCGCGGCGTGTGGACGGTCGACGTCGACGGCACACTGCGCGATCCGATCGTCGGGCGGCAGTGGAGCGGAACGCTCGGCGCACACCAGACGCGCCGCTGGTTCACGTTCAACTGGCCGAGCACCTGGCATGTCGAGTGGACGGTCATGCCGACCAGCCCACGATCGGGAGGCCCGCAACTCGACTGGAACGTCGAGGTCGAGCGAGCGAACTCGCAACGCTCGACCTACTGGATCACCGTCACCAATCTCACCAATGCATCGGTCACGTTCGAGGGTCGCTACGCGATCCTGAGCCGCTGCTGAGGATCACAGGAGGAAGCATGCGCACTGGACGCCAATTCACCGGCAGCGTCGGTCCGAACCAAACCCGACGCTGGTTCACGTTCAACTGGCCGGCGGCCTGGCACGTCATCTGGACCGTACAGCCGACCACGCCGCGCTCGGGAGCACCCCAACTCGATTGGGATGTCGCGGTCGAGCGAGCATCGAGTACCCACGCGACCTACTGGATCACGGTTCAGAACCGAACGAACCAGACCGTACAATTCGAGGGCCGCTACGCGGTTCTGAACGACTGACCGAAGGAGCGACGAACGCCATGGTCCGTATCACGATCGACATCGACGGAGACGGCAACGCCGTCAGCCCCTCGTCGACGACCACCACAGCACCGACCGCTCAGAACGTCGTCGGTCCGGCCCGCCTCTCGCAGATCGACGTTGACGAGATCATCGATGCCGGAGCGGCACCGAGCAACGGAGCCGACGACTCAGAGGTGATCGTTCCGGCGGGCGACGAGGTCACGACGGAGGTGGCCGACGCCGCTGACGCCGGCGCCGCGCCCGACTGAGATCGGCCGTTCATCCGCTCACCGCCGTCTGTGTCCGGTGCCAGTGCCCGCGGCAGCTCGACGACATCGACGACATCGAGCGTGTCGGCCCGGGACAGGCATCGCCGGTCTCCAGGCGCCTCCCGGCACGTGAATCCGGTCTGCAATAGTGGATTCGATGCCAACTCTGCTCACCTGGCTCGAGCGGGACCAGTTCCTACTGGGCCGCCTATACGTCGAGATCACTTCTGACGCCACGCTCGAGTTCGCCGGCATCGTCTCGGCTTCGGTCGCGCGCCGTCTCTCGATGCCATACCCCGAGACGGTCAAAGCCATCGGTGAGCACGATCCGGTGATGATGTTCATCCAGGTCGGCGAAGCCGAGCCCCCGGGCGACCCACGTGTGCGAAAACTGACCAGAAGCGAATACCCCGAACTCTGGTTCTCGTCCGAGGTCGACTGGCGAGGTCCGTATCGGGCCACGTTTCAGCTGGTTGCAGATCGCTTGCTCGAGGAAGATCCCTGACGCTGTATCGACGGGCTTGCCGGATGGGTACCCCGAGAGCTTTCGGCGTCGCTCTGACGACCGAGCACGACGGCAGGCCCGTGCCGACTGAGCACGTGACAGACGCGCTCACCGGACGACCCACCCGATTCTCCTCACTCACCGCAGCTGTCACAGCAGGGAGATCGACGGCGACGACCGCGGCTGCCACCCCGCTAGGACTGTTTCGTCGACCCGTCGAATCGGGCATACTGTCGTCGACGGTCTCAGCGAGCGTCCGCCCGCCGCTGGAGATCGGTGCCGTCCGAGACTCGGTTCGGCACGCAAGCCACTGACCCATCCGCCAATGGGTCGGTGGCTTGCTCGCGTTTTCCACGATTCTCGAACGCGACTGCTCGAACACATCGTGAAAGCCCCGGCGGTGTGGGTGGTTCGCAGTCGGGCGGTACCGGTTTACGGCCCGGCCTTGCCGTCGTAACGTGAGATTTCAGGTGCTCCTCGACACCGGGTCGGGTTCGCACCGTCGGAGGTCACGTCATGACGGTCACCATCAACATCCGTACGTTGTTCGGGTTCGCAGCAGGGTTCGTGGTCGCCGCGATCGTGTTCTTCGCCTTCCAAGCACTGACCGCCGACGCCGTCGGTTCCAACGAGTCCACGTTCGTGCCGATCACCCCGTGCCGCCTGTTCGACACACGACCCGCCACCCAGGTCGGCCCGCGCAACAGCCCACTCGGCGAAGACTCGTCCTACGCGTTCCAAGTCACCGGAACCAACGGCGACTGCACGATCCCCGCCGCCGCGACCGCCGTATCGGTCAACCTGACCGGCGTCTCACCAACCGCAGCAACGAACCTGCGGCTGTATCCCGCCGACGCCGCAGTACCGAACACCTCGGTACTCAACATGACCGCCGGGCAATCGCCGACACCGAACAAGCTCGACGTGAAACTCTCCCCCGACGGCAAGCTCGGGATCTACAACCGCTTCGGCACGATCCACGTCGTCGGCGACGTGATGGGCTACTACCGCCACGACAACATCGCCGACCTCGAAGCCCGCATCGACGACCTCGAGAAACTGACCGCATCGATGTCCACCCTCAAGGTCGACGGCCAACCAACCGTACGATTCAAGGGCGTCAACGTCCAGATCGTCTCGGGCTCTGGCGCCACCGACGGCAAGCTCAACGGCAGGGGCAACCTGATCGTCGGCTACAACGAGAACTCTTTGGATGACCGCAACGGGAGCCACAACCTGATCGTCGGCAAACACCACTCCTACAGCGGCTTCGGCGGCTTCGTCGCCGGTTGGGAGAACAACATCAGCGGTGACTATGCATCGGTGCTGGGCGGATTCCAGAACTGGGGCATCGGCGATTTCTCGTCGGTGTCCGGCGGTTCCAAGAACATCGCCGATGGCTTCACGGCGTCCGTGTCCGGTGGCGCCTGGAACCACGCAAGCGGAGGAGGCGCCTCGGTATCCGGTGGCGAAGGCAACACCGCGAGCGGTAGCGCTGCCGCGGTGTCCGGCGGCACCGGAAACAACGCCAGCGGCTCTGGTGAAACGGTCGGCGGAGGTGACGACCTCATCTGCAGCTCTGGGTCGAACAACGTGATGTGCGCCGAGGGTTTCGTCAGCGCCGCCGACTGAACCGACACCAGCAGCAGGCAGCGCTACGGGGACGGCGCCGACTCGTTCCGTCCGTCGAGCGTGGTCGCGACATCGTTGCGGCCGGCTTCGATCAAGATCGAGATCGCAGCATCGGCAAGCACCTGGCAGCCGGTCTCGATGTCGAGGTCGGAGCTGTCCTCGGAGAAGTCGTGGCTGACGCCGCCGATGCTCGGGATGAACAGCATCGCGCAGGGCAGGTGGTGTGAGACGACCATCGCATCGTGCACCGCAGCGCTCGGCATCTCGACCCACTCACCCGGAACGCGGCGCTCGGCCGCCGCTGCCAGGTGCCGGCGGAGATCGGGATCCATGTCGGCCGGAGCCATCGCCTCACGCTGTGTGGTGGCGGCGACGTGCACCGGGCCGGCCTCGTTCATCTGCTCGGCGAGGCCGACGATGGCCGCCTCCATCGCATCGAGCACCTCTTGACGGGCATCTCGAAACTGAACGACGAGGTAGGCGAGACCGGGAACGATGCTCTCGCCTCCGGGTACCAGCCGGGCGTTGCCGATGTTCCACACGCTGGCCGGGCCCGCCACCTCGGCCAATCGCGCGCTCATCTCCACCGCGTACGCGAACAGCGCAGCACCGGCGTCCTTGCGCCGCGCCATGGGTGTGCTGCCCGCATGGTTCTGCTCGCCGGTGAACGTGACGCGCATGCTGCGGATGCCGACGATCGACGTGACGACCCCGATCCGTAACCCGGCATCCTCGAGATGTGGGCCCTGCTCGATGTGCGGCTCGAGGAACGCGACGTAGCGCCCGGCGTCGAACCGAGCTCTCGGCGTGCCCGACAGACCGACCCGCTCGATCGCCTCGGCGACCGTCTCGCCATCGGCGTTGGCGTCCTGCAACGCCTCGTCGGCGAGGTCGCCGACGAACGAGTTGCTGCCGAGAAACGAGGTGTAGGTGCCCTCCTCGTCCGACCAGGCCACCGCATCGACCGCCATGCGCGCCGTGGCCGGATCCTCACCAAGGGCTCGGGCGATCTCGATCGCATACATCACGCCCATCGCCCCATCCAGCCAGCCACCGTTCGGTTGGGTGTCGGAATGAGATCCGATGAGCAGAGCCGGGCCCGGATTGCGGGAACGGCCGATCACGTTTCCGACTCCGTCGATCGAGGCGTCGAGACCCGCCGCGGCCATCTGGTCGCACAGCCACCGGCGGGCGGCCATATCCACGTCGGAGAACGTCTGGCGGACGACGCCTGCGCCGGTCGCACCGAAGGTCCGCAGTTGGTACAGGCCGGCCAGGAGCCGGTCGCCGTCGATCTCCGTCACGACCGAACCATACAACTGCTGACTCAGTTCGAAACCGACCGTTGAACAGGGAGGCACCTTGACCGAACCCTGGGCCGAACGCAGGATCGTGACCGTTCTGCAACCCAGCGACGAGTACACCCATGTGCCGGACGAATCACCCAACTACAACGAGTCGATGTATCTGAACGGGTTCGATCTCGAGCGTGAGGTCGGTGGCTGGTTCCGGCTCGGCAACCGGATCAACGAGGGCTATGCGGAGATGACCGTGTGCCTCTACCTGCCCGGCGGCCGAGTCGGATTCATGTATCAACGACCGCGGATCACGACGAACAACCGACGCGTCACACCCGACGGCGACCACCTGGTGACGCGGATCACCGAGGCGATGACTCGCTATCGGTGCGGCACCCACACCGGGATCGGTACGTCCGAATGTCTGGATCAGATCGTCGACGGCAGGCCGATCGGGCCCGACGTCACCACGTAGCAGCGAGCCCGCGGTTGACCGAGGTCGTACGATCGACACACCATGGGCATGTCGCCCATGAAAGGGGAACCACGATGGCCGATCTCGAACTCCTCGACCGGGGCTACGCCGCAGTCATGCGACGAGTGGTCGACACCGGCCAGGCCCAGCACTACACCGAGCTTGCGGACGAGCTCGGTATCGAGCTGGCCGACGCACGCCAGCTCGTCCACGAACTGGTGGCGATCACGCCTGGCTGGACGCATCCCGGCACCGATCACATCGCGTCGTTCCCGCCCTTCAACATCCAGCCCACGCAATACCGGGTCACGATCGACGGCGAGCAACGTTGGTTCGCACAGTGTGGTTTCGAGGCGATGGCCATCCGGTGGCTCGTTCCCGGCGCAGACGTCCGCATCGACGCCCCGTGCCTGTGCTGCGGCGCGCCGATCGTTGTCGAGATGTGCGACGAGGAACTGACCACGATCGCTCCGACCGAAACCGTCGGCTACACCAGCTCGGAAGTCGGCGGCGAGGCGTCCAGCAGACCCTTCAGATGAATGAACATGAACCTCTTCCGGTCGGAAGAGCACGCACGCAGTTGGGACGGTTTCACCGAGTCGATGGCGTCGAGCCTGATGCCGGTCGCGGAGTGGGCCGACATCTTCTCGAACCCGTTCTTCCGTGAACGAGGACGGCCCGACTACATCTCCTGGACCCGTTCAGAAGCGGGCGCAGCGGCGTTCAAGGCGCTGCGAGCCAGGCTCCCGCGGGTGGCGCAGTGACGGTGTCGACCATCCCCCGGCGAGCTGGGTGCCAGATGCCCCTCAACCGACCTGTGCCTGTTCGTTGAAGCTGTGCAACAAGGGCCCGAACCGGCCCATGTCGACACGGCACAGACTGGCTTGGGACAGATGACAGTGGAACATGATGTCCATCGTGGTGTTCAGCGCCCACCCCACGGCCGCCTTGATCGGCGAGACATGACTGACCACCACGATGTTGCGACCGTGGATCCTGTCGGCGAGGTCCTCGCACGCCGAACGGACGCGAGCATCGAGCGCGCCGAAGCTCTCCCCACCCTTGGTTGCGAACAGTGAGTTCGTCTTCCACGACTGCCAGACCTCGGGGGGAACTTCGCCGGCGGGGATGCCTTCGTACTCGCCGTAGGCGAGCTCGATCCACCGATCGTCGATGACGAGGTCACGCCCGAAGCACGCCGCCGTCTCCTGGGCCCTGACGAGCGAACTCGAGATGACCTCATCGACGTCGCCGATCAGCGCTGCGATCGCGGCCGCCTGCCGACGTCCGATCGCGTCGAGCGGAGGGTCGAGCCGACCCTGCAACAAGCCCTTCGCGTTGGCAGCCGTTCGGCCGTGACGAACCAGGTAGAGCACGCCAGCTAGTGAAGCACAGATTCCGTCACTGCACCGGTAGGGAGAGCTGACCGGTTCGCCAGAATTGCGCCCGTCGATCGGGCCGGTACAACTCCGCGCGTTGCATCACCCACCAGCACAGTCCGATTCCGACCAGTTCGAGCGGAACGTTCCACCAGCCGCGCGCCGCCACGGGATGCGGTGCGTCATCGAACCCGACCCCGAGGAACGGCCACCAGAACACCTCCGCATCGGTCCACGCCCCCGTGAAGACGAGGTGCAGCAGCGTGCCAACGGGCAGGCCCAGCAGCATTTTGCGGATCGGCTTGCGACCCGACGTCGCGAGCATCAGGACCGCCAGCAGAGCGATGCTGAAGGTAACGCTGTGGAGCACGCGCGCTCCTCCGAACAGGGCGTCGACGGCTGCCGGCAGCACCGCCCCGACGAGCAGCAGCCGATAGTCGAATGCCGGATCACGGAACACGAACCACACGGTGACCACCGCGGTGCCCAGGAACCAGAAGAACATACGCGTCAGCGAACGAGCAGCCGGCCGCACTGCGGGCAGTCGGCCACCCCACTGGCGGCAATCTCGTCCTTGACGTCGTCGACCTCGTGTGCCGACAAGTCGAGGTGGCAACCCTCACAGCGCGAACCGGACAACATCGCGGCCGCCACCACGAAGTGCTGACGCAGGCGGTCGTATCGGGCGAGCACGCCCGGGCCGACCTGTGCTCGCAGGCCGTCGAGGCGGGCGGCGATGTCCGCCAGCTCCGCCGCGATGTCGGCTTCGGCGACCGCCAGCACGGCATCGGCCGACGAGATCGCGTCGCGCAGTGCAGCTTCCTGGCCGAGCAGGGCAGTGAGCTCGTCCTCGAGGACGGTCTGCTCCTCCATGGCGGCCAACTCGGCATCGTCGAGCCCGCCGCGACGCTCGTTCAGCATGGCGATCTCGTTCTGGAGCGCCTCGGCCTCCCGTGGGGCGATCACGGTCTTCAGCTGAGCCTCGAGTCTGGTGCGGTGCCGATCGATCTCATGCGTATCGGCCTCGCTCGCCTCGATCTGCTCACCCAACTCGTCGAGACGCTGGTGCAACCGTTGACGGGCAGCTTCCCAGTCGTGCAGTGCCCGTCGTGCCGCCTCGGCCTGCTCGCGTTCGGGCAGGCGCTCGCGGCGGTGCTTCAACTGCTCAGCGGTGGTTTCGGCTGCCTGCAGGTCGAGGATCGACTGGCTCATGCCGCGACCTCATCGACACGGGCCAACGATCTGTGAGAGCGGAACCGAAGGCAGGGGGGCTGAGGGGTCGAGTACATCGGGAGGGATCGTAGTGCCGCTTTCGACCTGCCCGAGAATGGGCTTCGGGGGCAGGGTCGTGGTGGTCGGCGTGGTGTCGGGCACCGTCGTACCCGTCGGCGTCGTGGTCGATGGCCCGCCAGAGGTCGGCTCGGTCGTGGGCGGCGCCGCCGCAGGGGTCCGGAAGCCCTCGGGAGGCGCAGTGCCGGACTGCTCCGGAGGCACCGTCTCGGGCACCTCGTAGCCGATGATCTGGTACAGGCACTCATTGCCCGGCAGGTACAGCCGGGCCGGCGGACGCGGTTGAGGTTCGGGGCGTTCCCAATCGGGGAACTCGAACTGCTCGAGGCCGATGTTCTCCATGTACTTGCCCCAGATGCGCGCCGGGAACGTGCCGCCCTGCACGTTCCCGACGCCGACGGCCTGGAACTCGGGGATCCCCGCCATGGGCGTGTAACGATCCGGGTCGCGCACCATCACCGCCGTCGACAGGTCGGGGGTGGCGCCCACGAAGAAGGCAGTCCAGTTGCTCTGCTGGGTGCCCGTCTTGCCGATCGCCGGGCGGCGACTGGCGAACCCCGACAGCTCGCGCGATGCCGTGCCGCTGCGCAGCACCCCCTTCAACACGTCGATCGCCGTCAGTGCCACCTGCCGGTCGAGCACCCGCGCACCCGGGTCGAAGTGGGTGTAGAAGCGGTCGCCGAACGCGTCATCGATGTAGTCGACGTAGTACGGCTCCTTGTGCAGACCCTCGTTCGCGATCGACTGGAGACCGGAGGCCATGTCGAGTGTGCTCATCTCGTTGGCGCCCGTGGCGAACGCAGAGAAGGGCTGGATCGGCTCGCGCTGCTCGGGCGACTGCCCCCGGTAGAGGTACGGGTTGGCCGCCATGCGATAGACGGTGTCCACCATCCGATTGAGCCCGACGATCTGCGACGTCCTGGCAAACGCGCAGTTGATCGACCGTACGGTGTGATTCCGCAAGGTGTCGAGGCCACCGTTGACCCCACCGCGGATCTCGAAGAACGGCTCGTCGGCGTTGCCCTCGTTGGGAAGCCGGCACGGGTGGGTACCGTCGATCCGGTCCTCGGGCGTTGCCCCGGCCTGGAGAGCAGCGGCCAGGATGAACAGCTTGATGCTCGACCCGGTCTGACTGGGCGCCAGTGCCAGGTTCACCTCGTTCTGGCCCGGCTCGAATCCCCGGCCACCGACCATCGCCCGGATCGCTCCGCTCTTCGTGTCGAGCGACGTGATCGCGGCGTCGATGCCCGCCGCATTCACCGGCAGTTCGTCGCGAGCGCGCTCGGCCTCGGCCTGCAGATTCGGGTCGAGGGTCGTGTGGATCTCGAGTCCGCCACGATGCAGCAGCGTGTACCGCTCCTCGTAGGTGTCGCCGAGGATGTCGCTGCGATTCAGCAGATAGTCCCGCAGCGCCTCGGTGAAGTACGTGCGCTTGGTCGCCCGTTCGGCGCGACGACGAACACGCTCTGGCAGCACGAACGACTCCTCGGCCGCGACCCGTTCGTCCTCGGTGAGCAACTCGTCATCCTCGAGACGCTTGAGGACTTGCAGGAATCGGGCACGACTGCGCTCGGGGTTGATGATCGGGTCGTAGCTCGAGGGTGCCTGCACCAGCCCGGCGAGGAACGCCGACTCGATGAAGCTGAGCTGTTGCACCGACTTGCCGAAATAGGTCTCCGCGGCGGCCCCGATGCCGTATGAGTTCTGGCCGAAGAACACGGTGTTGAGGTATCGCTCGAGGATCTCCTGCTTGGTCTTCTGCTTCTCGAGGCGAATCGCATACGTGACCTGGAGCAACTTGTACCGGCCATCTCGTTCGAACCCCGCCATGTAGTCGTTCTTGACGACCTGCATCGTGATCGTCGATGCACCCTGGATCGGACCTTCCGATGCGAAGTTCGACAGGGTCGCCCGCATCAGGCTGCGAACGTTGACGCCCTGGTGCACCCAGAACTCGTTGTCCTCGACGGCGAGAAAAGCGTCGATCACGTCGTCGGGCACGTCGGACAGTTGCACGGGCTGGCTGTTCTGCACCTCGAACGCGGCGATCTCGCGTCCGGACGCGTCGTAGACGTACGAGCGCTGGGCGAGGGTGGCGAAGTCGGGCAGCTCGACAGCTGTCTCGGTATGTGCGTTGGCGATCCGCCACAGACGAGGGGCGATCGCGACCACCGTGGCCGACAGCAACAGCGCGCCGGCGCCGACCACCAAGGCCAATCGGAATACCCAGCTGAGGCGCAACACAGTGCGACTGACACTACCGACGGGTCGCCGCCACCGGGTGGCAGGCGTCTACGGTGACGGGCCATGACCATCCAGCCGCCACCCTTCCGATTCGGTATCCAGAGCTCTGCAACGGGCAACCTGCGCGAATGGACCGAGCTCGCCCGCCGTGTCGAGACCAACGGCTACTCGACGCTCACGATGCCCGATCACTTCGACGGACAGCTGGCTCCGGTGCCGGCCCTGCAGTGCGCCGCCGATGCGACATCGACGCTTCGACTCGGGGCTCTGGTCTACGACAACGACTACAAGCATCCGGTGGTGCTCGCCAAGGAACTGGCCACGATGGACGTACTGTCGGAGGGTCGTGTAGAGATCGGGCTGGGGGCCGGATGGATGGTGAGCGACTACGAACAGTCCGGTATCCCCTATGACTCACCAGGCGTACGGGTCAGCCGCATGATCGAAGGGCTCGCCGTGATCAAAGCGGCGATGGGGGCCGATCCGTTCTCGTTCGCCGGTGACCACTACACGATCACTGCGTACAACGGGCTCCCCAAGCCGGTCCAGTCGCCGCCACCGGTGTTGATCGGCGGAGGCGGGCCACGGGTGCTCCGGTTCGCAGCGCGCGAGGCCGACATCGTCGGGATCAACCCGACCCTGACGTCGGGTGCGGTCGACCAATCGACGTTTGCCTCGATGACCGCCGAGCGGGTCGACGAGAAGGTGCGGATCGTTCGGGATGCGGCGACCGAGGCGGGGCGTCTGGCCGACATCGAGATGAACATCCGCGCGTTCATGGTCTTCATCACCGAAGACATCGACAGCGCGCTCGACACGCTGGCGGGTTTCACCGGAGCACCGAAAGCAGTGATCGCGGCGTCGCCGTTCGCGCTCGTCGGCCCGCCGGCGAAGATCATCGACGAACTCCGCGAGCGCCGCGAGCGGTGGGGTTTCAGCTATGTGATCGTCGGCCAGAACGACATCGACCCGTTCGCCCCGGTGGTCGCTGCGCTGGCGGGTACCTGAGCCTGCCGCGTACGGATCGAGGGCCACCGATGGTCCGACTCGCAGCAGAAGTTCGAGCGTGACTTCGGGGGCGCGTGGGACGCGGTCATGAACGCCGACCGCTTCGACGTCGTGTGAGATCGTTCGGGCGAGGCGTGGCGTGGACCAGGCTCCCGACCACGTACTCGACAGCACAGCCCGCCCGAGCTAGCGCGGGATGATCTGACCTTTCGCGACCACGACAATGCCGTTGGCACTGATCGTGTAGTTCTTCGCGTCCTGCTCGGGATTGTGACCGATCGTGGTCCAGTCGGGAACGACCACGTTCTTGTCGATGATGCAGCGCCTGAGGCGAGCACCGGCGCCGACGTGAACACCTTCCATCAGGATCGAATCGATCACATGGGCGTCGTGATCGATGAACACGCTAGGGCTGATGATCGAGCGCTCGACGTGCGAACCCGACACGATCGACCCCTGACACAACAGCGAACCGTCGACGAACGACGGCTCTCCGCCGACGCCTCTCGACACCTTGGCCGGGGGCAGCGCCTTGCGGTGCGTGAACACGGGCCAGTGGTCGTTGTACAGGTTGAACACCGGCACGGGCGCGATCAGGTCCATGTTGGCCTCGTAATACGCGTCGATCGTTCCGACATCGCGCCAGTACCCGCGTTCGCGTTCGTCCTGTCCGGGCACGACGTTCATCGAGAAGTCGTACACGTGGGCCACGCCCTCCTTTGTCAGCGCCGGGATCACATCGCCACCCATGTCGGTCAGCGGATGCTGTTGGTTGGGTGTGACGATGTCGATCAGGGTCTGCGTGTCGAACACATAGTTGCCCATGCTCGCCAGACAGCGGCTGTCGTCGCCGGGCATCGTCGGCGGATTCGCCGACTTCTCGTGGAACTCGATGATCTTGCCGTCGTCGTCCGACTCGATCACACCGAAGTCGAGCGCCTCCTCGCGTGTCACCGGGATCGCCGCGACAGTGACCCCTGCACCGCTTTCCACGTGATGGTCGACCATCTGGCGCGGATCCATGCGGTAGATGTGGTCGGCGCCGAAGACGCAGACGATGTCGGGCCGTTCGTCGTTGATCAGGTTGAGGTTCTGATAGATCGCGTCGGCCGACCCCTGGAACCATTGTGGGCCGCGTCGCATCTGGGCCGGAACGGTTGTCACATAGTTGTCGAGCAGGTCGGAGAACCGCCAGGTCTGGCTGATGTGACGGTCGAGGCTGTGACTCTTGTACTGGGTCAACACGACGATCTTCAGATAGCGCGAGTTGGCGAAATTCGACAGCGCGAAGTCGATGATGCGGTACGTGCCACCGAACGGCACAGCGGGTTTGGCACGGTCGTTCGTGAGCGGCTGCAGCCGCTTGCCCTCGCCACCGGCCAGCACGATTACGAGAACCTTGGGATCAGCCATCGGTTGCAGAGTACACAGTGACAAGTAGCCGACGTCAGGGTCCAATGAACCTACGTTGTGCGAATTCGACTCGACGGGTACACACTGGACGACCATGACCGACCACCCTGCGACGGACGCCAGCGACGACATCCGACTGATCGGCGGCCTGATCGGCGAAGTGCTGCGCGAGCAGGCGGGTGACACCACCTTCGACCTCGTCGAGCGCGTTCGCCGCATCGCCGTGACGGCTCGACGCCAGGGCGAACATCCTGTCGACCTGCTCGCCGCCGAGCTCGCCGACACCGACATCGATCAACAGATCGACGTGATTCGGGCCTTCGGATGGTTGTCGTTGCTGGCCAACACCGCCGAGGATCTGCACAACGAACGCCGCCGACGGCACCACCTCGACGCAGGTTCGGCCTCGCGTGAAGGCAGCATCGCAGCAAGTCTCGATCGCTTGGTCGCCAGCGGCGTGTCGACCGAACGGATCGTCGACGAACTGAATCACATCATGGTGTCGCCGGTGATCACCGCCCATCCCACCGAGGTGCGCCGCAAGACCGTGCTCGAACGCGTCGACGGGGTTGCCCGTCTGCTCGACCGTCGCAGCCGATCACTCGACAGTGCCAGCGAGATCCGAGCGATCGATCGGGCGCTGCGCGTCGAGATCCTCACGCTGTGGGAGACCGCGATGCTGCGCCTCTCGAAGCTACGCGTCGGCGACGAGATCAATGAGGCACTTCGCTACTACCAATCGAGCATCTTCGCCACCGTGCCGCAACTCCAACACGATGTCGAGCAACTCGTGCTGGGCAGGTTCGGCGAACCGGTGAGCAACCCGCGGGCGATCTCCATGGGCTCGTGGATCGGCGGTGATCGCGATGGCAATCCGTACGTCACCGCGCCAGTGCTGAAGTACGCGGTCGAGTCTCAGGCCAGGGCGGCCTACGGGCATCATCTCGAAGCGCTCCACCGGCTGTCGAGAAGCCTGTCGATGTCGACGCGCCTCGTGCAACCGACCGCCGAACTCCTCGCCTTGGCCGACGACTCCACCGACGAATCACGGTTCCGCGCCGACGAACCGTACCGACGGGCCCTGCGGGGGATGCACGCCCGCCTCTGGGCGCTGGCGAGCTCGGCGCTCGACGAGGTCCCGGGCCCGTTGCCGCACGCCGATCTCGAACCGTACGAGTCGATCGACGAACTCGTCGCCGACCTCCATATCGTCGCCGATTCACTCCGGTCGCACGGCGCCGGTCTGCTGGCCGATGTCGAGGTCGATCCGGTGCGTCGCGGCGTCGAGATCTTCGGCACCTACCTGTGCGGCCTCGACATGCGGCAGAACTCGGCCGTCCACGAGGAGGTGCTCGCCGAGTTGTTCCGCGTCGCAGGCGTCGACGACGACTACCGCGCCCTGTCCGAGAACGATCGCGTCGCTCTCCTCACCTCCGAGCTACAGGGGCAACGACCCTTGGCGAGCCCGTTCGCCCGCTACTCGGAACTCACCACCGGCGAGCTGGACGTGCTGCGCGAGGCCGCTGCCGCGCATCGCCGTTTCGGACCGAGATCGATCCCCCACTACGTGATCTCCATGTCGACGGCCGTCAGCGATGTGTTGGAGGTCGCGGTCTTGCTCAAAGAGGTCGGGTTGGTGTTCGTCGACCCCCAGACCGGGAGGATCGGCAGTGCGGTCGACATCGCACCGCTGTTCGAGACCATCGACGATCTCCACCAGGCCGGTTCGACGCTGACAGCGCTGCTGGCGCACGAGCGCTACCGCGAGCTGATCGCCAGCCGCAACGGCTGGCAAGAGGTGATGATCGGCTACTCGGACTCGAACAAGGATGGCGGCTACGTGGCGTCGCAATGGGCCCTGTACCAAGCGCAGCGGGCTCTCGTCGGCGCCGCCGAGGCCGCCGACGTGCGAATCCGCCTCTTCCACGGACGGGGCGGCACGGTCGGCCGGGGCGGTGGCCCGGCATACCAGGCGATCCTTGCGCAGCCGGCGGGGTCGGTGCATGGCGCATTGCGCATCACCGAACAGGGCGAGATGGTGTCGGCCAAGTACTCGCAGCCGGCGAGTGCCCGCCGCAACCTCGAGACGCTGCTGTCAGCCACGTTGGAGGCCAGCTGCGTCGATGCCGAGCGGTCGAGCGGCGCCGCTGAGGAGTACAGCGCGGTGATGGAGGCTCTGGCCCAGCACGCCCTGACGGCCTACCAACAACTGCTCGACGGCTCATCCGATCGATTTGTCGACTTCTTCCGAGCGATCACGCCGATCGGCGAGATCGCCAGTCTGAACGTCGGTAGTCGACCGGCGAGTCGACGCAACACGAACCGCATCCAGGACTTGCGGGCGATCCCGTGGGTCTTCGGCTGGAGTCAGTGCCGCCTCAACATTCCTGGTTGGTTCGGTGCCGGCAGCGCGTTCCAGTCCTACGCCACCGATGCCGACCGTGTGGCAACGCTGGTGGCGATGCACGACCAGTGGCCGGTCTTCACCGCGATGCTCAACAACATGGGCATGGTGCTGGCCAAGACCGACCTCGGAATCGGCCGGATGTACGCCGAAGCGCTCGTCCACGACGACGGTGCTCGCGAGCACATCTTCGGTCAGATCGAACGCGAGCACGCGTTGGCGACCGCTTGGCACGCCCGCATCACAGGTTCGGACGACCCCCTGGTCGACAACCCAGCGTTGGCCCGCAGCATCCGCAATCGCTTTCCCTACCTGGACCCGCTGCACGTGCTGCAGGTCGACTTGTTGGGCAGACACCGCTCGGGCGATCGCGACGAATTGGTGGAGCGCGGCATTCAGCTGACGCTCAACACGATCGCCACCGGACTTCGCAACAGCGGTTGACGGGTGGCGCCCGGCGGTACGCTCGGCGCATGGCGAAGCACCGGATCAGCATCACCTATTGCGTTCCTTGAGACTACTCGGAGCACGCCGTGGGCGCTGCACGAGATCTCGTTCAGGACTACCAGCACGTCATCGCCGAGTTGACCTTGGTGATGGGCTCCCGAGGTGTCTTCGACGTCGTCGTGGACGGCCGGACTCTGTACTCGAAGCACGAGACCGGCCGCCACGCCGAACCTGGTGAGGTGTTGGCGCTCTTTCGGGAGCAGTTCGCCACCGACGTCACGCCGTACGACCGCTGATGGAGACGAGCACGAAGGGGCGACCAATGGTCACCTCGCGTGTTTCGGCGAGCGAAGCGGGTCGAAGAGAAGGGCTCCTCGACACCGACCGATCACTCGTCGATTGACATCTCCTGAGACGCTCGTCGCCAGAAGGGGGTCTCGGTCAGACGACCTTGACGCCGACCGCCTCTGGGCCCTTACGCCCAGCAGCGATCTCGAACTCGACCTTCTGGCCGTCGAGGAGGGTGCGTCGCCCGGTGCCTTCGATGTTGCTGAAGTGCACGAAGACGTCATCACCGTCGTCGCGGCTGATGAATCCAAAGCCCTTCTGATCGTTGAAGAACTTCACGGTGCCGATAGCCATTGCTGTACTGCTTTCTGTATTCGCCAGCCACCACTGTGGCAGCAGACGGCAGGAACTTTATCGACGCGTTGCCCAGAATGCTCGGTGGACCAGATGTCGTTTTCTCGACAGCTGCCGTCATCGACAGGGCCGAATGTCGTCACTCCAGCCAGTGAGCCTCCGCGCTCAGGATCTCGACGTCAGGCCGCGACCACAGAAAACGATCGAGCTCGTCGATCACTTCCTCGGCGAGATGCGCGCTGGACGCGACCACGGCGAATCCCAGCGTCGCCCGCTGCCACGTGTCCTGGCCACCGACCTCCGCGGCAGACACCGAGAAACGATTCCGGGCTCCGTCCAGCAGCGACCGAACCACCTGGCGGCGATCCTTCAACGAATGCGAGTCGGGGATTCGGATCTCGACCTCGTAGGCGACGGCATGCACACTCGGCAACGTATCGGGACGGATCCGAACACGAGTCTCCGCAGGGCCGAACACAGCACGTAAACGGGTCTAAAGACCCCAGGCGGCACCCGGCTCACGGGGCTAGGTTCGAGGGTATGAGGAAGCCGAACCGCCGTGGCACGACCGCCAACGGCGGCCGCGGCATTGCCGCCGAGGCCAGCAACCCAGCATCGTCCGGACCCGCTCGCCAGGCCCGACACACAGGAGGGACGCCATGTACGCACGCATCCAGGAAGTTCTCGGCGATCAAGCCGAGTACCTGCTCGGCCACCACAGCGAGACGATCCCGAAGGATCAACTTCATCTGCCCGGGCCCGATTTCATCGACCGGGTGACGTCGCGGACCGATCGCGGTCCGGCGGTCCTTCGCAATCTCCAGACGATGTACGACCACGGCCGCCTCGGCGGCACTGGATACCTCTCGATTCTCCCGGTCGATCAGGGCATCGAGCATTCGGCCGGAGCCAGTTTCGCGCCGAACCCGATCTACTTCGATCCCGCCAACATCTGTGAACTCGCGGTCCACGGTGGCTGCAACGCCGTGGCCTCGACGCTCGGAGTGCTCGGGTCGGTCGCCCGCTCCTACGCCCACAAGATCCCGTTCATCCTGAAGTTCAATCACAACGAACTGTTGACGACGCCCAACACGTTCGACCAGGTGGCGTTCGCGTCGATCGGCCAGGCCTTCGAGATGGGCTGTGTCGGTGTCGGGGCCACGATCTACTGGGGCTCCGACGAGTCGAACCGCCAGCTCCAGGAGATCTCCGTCGCGTTCGAGCAGGCTCACTCGCTCGGTTTGTTCACCGTGCTGTGGTGCTACCTCCGCAACCCGGCCTTCAAGGTCGACGGCGTCGACTATCACGCCTCGGCCGACCTCACCGGACAGGCCAACCACCTCGGTGTCACGCTCGAGGCCGACATCATCAAGCAGAAGCTGCCCGAGAACAACGGCGGGTACCCGGCGATCAAGGCGGGCAAGACCCACGCCAAGGTCTACGACGAGCTCACGACCGACCACCCGATCGACCTCACCCGTTATCAGGTAGCAAACTGCTACATGGGACGGACGGGCTTGATCAACTCTGGTGGCGCATCCGGCTCGAACGATCTGCACGACGCCATGGCGACAGCAGTCATCAACAAGCGTGCCGGTGGTACCGGCCTGATCAGTGGCCGCAAGGCCTTCCAAAAGCCGATGGCCGACGGGATCGAAATCCTCAACGCCATCCAGGACGTCTATCTCTGCGACGACGTCGACATCGCCTGAGAGGAGCCAAGACGTGCGTATCGGAATCTTGACCGGGGGTGGCGACGTTCCCGGCCTCAACGCCGCCATCAAAGCGGCCGTCGTCAGGGCCGCCGACAAAGGCCACGAGGTCGTCGGCCTGCGACGTGGCTGGGCCGGGCTGCTCAACGTCGACCCGGATCATCCGGAGTCGATCAAGGAGTACGTGCAGCCAATGGACACGAACTGGGTGCGCACGATCGACCGCTCCGGCGGCACGATCCTGCACAGCTCACGAACCCATCCCGGCAAGGTCAAAGGCGATGCGGTTCCCGACTTCCTCAGCCCACCGGAGGGAGCCGACCCGCCCTACGACTTCACGCCGCACGCCATGAAGGTGATCGACGCGCTCGGTATCGACGTCCTGATCCCGATCGGCGGTGACGACACGTTGTCGTACGGCCTGCGGCTGCATCAGGAAGGCGTCCCGGTGATCGCCATCCCGAAGACGATGGACAACGACGTGCACGGCACCGACTACTGCATCGGGTTCTCGACGGCGGTCACCCGAGGCGTGCAATTCATCAGCAACCTGCGTACCAGCACGGGCTCGCACGAGCGGATCGCGGTCGTCGAGCTGTTCGGTCGATACAGCGGCGAGACGTCGCTGATCACCGCCTACCTCGCCGGCGTCGACCGGGCCGTGATCTCCGAGGTACCCGTCGACATCGACCGGCTCGCTCCGATGGTGGCCGCTGATCGCAAGGCCAACCCCAGCAACTACGCGATGGTCACCATCTCCGAAGGGGCAGTGATCGAGGGCGGCGAGATGGCCCTCAGGGGCGAAGCCGACGCCTATGGGCACCGCAAGCTGGGCGGCATCGGCGAACAACTCGGGTCGATGCTCAAGCAGGCGACCGGCATCAACATCATCAACCAGACGATCGGCTACCTGATGCGTTCGGGCAGCCCTGACTCACTCGACCTGATGGTCGCCAACAACTACGCCGTGATGGCCACCGACCTCGCCATGGAGGGCCAATCGGGCCGCATGGTCGCCCTGCGAGGCGGCACGTACACCAACGTACCGATCACCGTGATCGGCGAGGGCGTCAAGCGCGTCGACGTCGGCGAGATGTACGACTCCCAGCAGTACCGGCCGATGATCCGCCACGTGAGCGGCAAGCCCATGTTCTTGTACTGATCGCCATAGCCTGCCCGATTGAACGCCCACCAGTAGAAACGCGGAACGAAACACACATGAGCGTCATCGGAGTACTCACGGCGGGCGGCGACTGTCCCGGCCTCAACGCCGTCGTCCGTGGCCTGGTGACGCGTGCCCATCAGGAGCACGACGCCGAGGTCGTCGGGATCATGAATGGCTGGGAAGGCTTGATGGACGGCGACGTCAAGATGCTCGACGAGCGCGACGTGCGCGGCATCCTCGGCAAGGGCGGCACGATCCTCGGGACGTCGCGCAAGGATCCCTATGTGCACGGCGAGGGGTTCGCGAGCGTGGCCAAGACGCTCAAGCGCAACGACATCGACTCGCTCGTGGTGATCGGCGGCGATGGCACGCTGCGCACGGCGCTCCGACTGGAAGAAGACGGCGCCAAGGTGATCGGCGTCCCCAAGACGATCGACAACGACATCGCCGGCACCGACTTCACGTTCGGGTTCGACACCGCTGTCCAGATCGTCACCGATGCGATCGACCGTCTCACCACCACGGCCGAGGCCCACAACCGAGTGATCCTGGTCGAGGTGATGGGCCGCACCAAGGGCTGGATCGCCACGTACGGCGGGATCGCCGGCGGCGCCCAGGTGATCCTGATCCCCGAGATTCCCTACGATCTCGACGAGGTGGCAGCGCTGATCCGACGCCGCCATCGGCGCGGCGAGAAGTATTCGGTGGTCGTGGTCGCCGAGGGCGTCGTGCCGCCTCAGAAGACCGAGGTACAAAAGGATGCGTTCGGGTTCGATCGGCTCGGCGGAGTCGCCTATCAACTGGCGCCGATGATCGAGGAGCTGACCGGCTACGAAACTCGGGTCACCGTGCTGGGCCATCTTCAGCGGGGCGGCACCCCTTCGGCGTTCGATCGGGTGCTCGCCACTCGGATGGGGACCAAGGCAGCCGATCTGGCCATCGAGGGCCAATCCGGCGTCATGGTGGCGATGCAGGGCTCCGAGATCGTCAGTGTTCCGCTCGCCTTGGGCTGTTCGGAGATCCGCGGCGTCGACCAGGACCTCTACGACACCGCAGAGACATTCTTCGGTTGACCGCCGGTTCGGCCCGTCAGAGCTTGACGTACTCGTAGTCGACGGGTTGCTGGTGGATGCCCGATGACGGCGCCGCCACCCATCCGGCCATCTTGCCCGGCTCGGTCACACCCACCATCAGCGACTCGACGTGGGCACGGTCGTCGTCGGTCGGCAGCCAGTTCGACACGTTGGCCGCCCACTCGCCCGCATCGATCAGTCGCCCGTCGGGGCTGACGTGGTGATCGCGAAAGCCTCCGACTGATCGGTTGAACCCGATGTGTGGGAGGCGCAGCTCGCGACCCACCTCCGACAGCGTGCGATTCCACCGGGTGAGTCCACCGACACAATCGGCCGCGTAGTCCTCACGCAGGGTCTCGTTCAGCGCGTTCAGCATCGGAGCCTCCCGCTCGCCGATCCTGCCGTCCAGCACTGCCGGCACCGTGCGGACCAGATCGTGGAGTCGGTGATCGTCCTCGCGTGACTCCTCCTTGAACCGGCCCTTCAACCCAGCCGCGTAGTAGTTGGCCGCGTTCGTCGACGTCTCGGCGCCGAACAGGTCCAGCGACACGCTGAAGTGGAAGTTGATGTACTTCTGCAACGTGTCCACGTCGATCCCACCGAAGCGACTGATGTCGTCGGTGTCATGCTGCTTCATCAGTTCCACGGTGCGCTCGACGACACGCCCGACGCCGGTCGCGCCGACGAACATGTGGTGCGCCTCTTCCTTGAGCATGAAGTCGCAGGTGCGCGACAGCGGATCGAACCCCGATTCGCGGAGCGAAGCGAGTTGGTACTTGCCGTCGCGATCGGTGAAGTAGGTGAACATGTAGAACGACAGCCAATCCGGGGTGCGTTCGTTGAACGCCCCGAGGATTCGAGGGTTGTCGAGATCGCCGGAGTGGCGCTCGAGCATCTCGTCGGCCTCGTCACGCCCGTCGCGGCCGAAGTAGCGGTGCAACAGGTACACCATCGCCCACAGGTGACGGCCTTCCTCGACATTGACCTGGAACAGATTCCGCATGTCGTAGAGCGATGGTGCGGTGAGGCAGAGGTGACGCTGTTGCTCGACCGAGGCGGGCTCGGTGTCACCCTGCACGACCAACAGGCGCCGCAGATCCGCACGGTACTCGCCGGGTACCTCCTGCCATGCCTGTTCACCTCGGTGGTCACCGAAGGCGATCGTGCGGTCCGGTTCGGGTTCGGCCAGGAAGACCCCCCACCGGTATTCGGGCATCGACACGTGATCGAAGTTGGCCCAGCCCTCGCGACCGACGGAGATCGCGGTTCGGAGGTAGACCGGATTGTCCTGGAAGGCCACCGGGCCGAGGTCGCGCCACCACTGCAGAAAGCGCGGCTGCCAGTTCTCGAGCGCTCGTTGCAGCCGGCGGTCATCGGCGAGCCCGACGTTGTTCGGGATCTTTGCGTCGATGTCGACAGGTGTGAACGCGGCACTCATGCTCAGACTCGATTCCGGTCGTACTCGGGCCGCGATCCGGTGCCGAATCGCTGCAGCGCTCCGGCCGGGCCCACGGCGTTCGGCCGTTGGAAGACCCAGTTCTGCCAGGCCGTCAGGCGCGAGAAGATCTTCGTTTCCATCGTCTCGGGCCCCACGAAGCGATAGTT
Source organism: uncultured Acidimicrobiaceae bacterium (assembly GCA_963701575.1). Taxonomy (GTDB): domain Bacteria; phylum Actinomycetota; class Acidimicrobiia; order Acidimicrobiales; family Ilumatobacteraceae; genus Ilumatobacter. Next base: position 82,583 of record CAVPAQ010000016.1, on the reverse strand, counting down.
GGCCTCCATCGCGGTCAGGGCATCCGGCGAGAAGCTGGCGCGCTCGGCGATCATCATCGGCACCTCGTCGTCCCAGTCGATGTCGTCCATCGCGAACGTGACCAGTTCGACGGCCACCGCCGAGGCTGCGTCGAGATCCTTGCCCATCGTGTCGCGTGCCATGGAGTAGGCGTCGTCTCGCCCCCAAAAACGTGTCGCCAGACGGGAGATGCCGTTCGACATGTGGTACCAGCCGAAGTTGGCGTCGGTCAGCACGATCTTGGGGGCCGGTCGCCCCGATCCGGCGCGCCCACCGTCGAGCATGATCGACCGATCGGCGGCGAAGGCGAGTTCGGCCAGCGTGCCGGCGAAGCAACTGCCCTCGTCGATCAAGGCGATCAGCGAACGGGCGGACAGGTCCAAACGTTTGAGGGTCCTGGTCCAGAGCAGCCGAACCTCGCGGACGAACCAGTTCTCCGGCTCGCGCTCGATCACCGCCTCGGCGGCGAGCAACGCGTCGAGATCGCCCTCGCTGCGCAACAACCAGGTGCCGATCAGCGGCTCGTTGAGGCGGAGCCGAAGGATCGCGTAGTCGAGCTCGAGCGCCGCAGCGAGCAGCCAACCGTCGGCGCCGGCCTCGATCAGCTGCTCGGCGGTACCGGGTTGCGGCGCCACCGGGCCGTGCACCACGAACGTGGCAGTCCCCGCCTCGCGATCGATCGCAACGTCGACGTGACGCCCGACCAACGAGTCGCCGTCCGCGACGACGGTGGAGCCGAACACCGGCAGCGCGACACCCGGACAACCGTCGGGACGTGACGATCCCGCAGCCCGTGCCGCCGCCCGCCCGGCGACCAGGTCGGCAAACGAGCTCTTGGGGGCGATCGCGTCGACCAAGCGCCAGTCGAGCGCCTGTTGCCCCTTCACCCCTTCGGTGCGCGTCGCGAACACATCGGCGAGATCACGGCGGACATGCCGCTTGTCGACGACCCTGGTCAGGCCGCCGGTCCCGGGCAGCACCGCCAACAGCGGCACCTCCGGTAGCGACACCGCTGAGGCACGATCGTCGATCAGCAAGATCTCGTCACAAGCCAACGCCAGCTCGTAACCGCCACCCGCGGCGGTGCCGTTGACGGCTGCGATCCAGGTCTGGCCCGAGTGTTCCGTCGCCTCCTCGATCGCATTACGGGTCTCGTTGGTGAACTTGCAGAAGTTGACCTTGTGGGCGTGCGATGCCCCAGCCAGCATCTGGATGTTGGCACCGGCACAGAAGACCTTGTCGAGCCCGCCGGTCAACACCACGGTCTTGACACCGGGGTGCTCGAAGCGCAGGCGCTGCACGACGTCGTGCAGCTCGATGTCGACGGCGAGGTCGTACGAGTTGGTCTTGAGCTCGTAGTCACCGCTCAACCCTGCGTCGGGCGTGACGGCCATCGTGACGGTTGCGACATCGCCATCGATACCCACCGACCAATGCCGGTAGGTCGACGGATCGACGCCGAACTCGACGTTGCCCTCGTGCTCTGCCTCTGGCTGAATCATGTTCACGCTCCCGACGACTCACTCAGATCCTAGGTTCCGAAGGCTCCGGCGAAGGTGCCCGGCTCAGGATCGAAAACGTTCGCCGGCGAGAATCTGCGACTCGCCGGGCCCCATGGTGAGCACCTACGTTCGATGTCTGATCCGCGATCACGCCCCAGTCCTGACCCACGACTCAGGACATTCGACTCCGGCACGGGGCGCCCCGAACCGACTGCTCTGGAGCGAGCGAGGAGGCCGACCAGATGAGCAACGTAACGACGAGGTCCGAGACCGCACCGACCGCGGCCGAACACACCGACGTGCTGGTGGTCGGCGCCGGCATCTCCGGAATCGGGGCGGCCTACCATCTCGGCCAGCAGTGCCCCGATACACGCGTCGTCGTGCTCGAGAGCCAATACGACTATGGCGGCACTTGGCTGACCCACAAGTACCCAGGGATCCGGTCGGACAGCGACCTGTACACCTTCGGGTACCGCTTCAAGCCCTGGACCGGTGCGCCGATCGCCACCGCCCGCGAAATCCTCGACTATCTGGGCGAGGTGATCGACGAGAACGACCTGGCTCGCCTGATTCGCTACCACCACACGATCGCGACGGCCGTCTGGTCGAGCGACGATCGTCGCTGGACGGTCTCGGGCACGCGCTCGGACACCGGCGAGCCGTTCGCGATGACGGCGTCGTTCCTGTACATGTGCCAGGGCTATTACCGGCACTCGCAGGGTTACACGCCGACGTGGCCGGGAATGGACCGGTTCCGGGGCACGATCGTGCATCCCCAGACGTGGCCCGATGACCTCGACTACCGCAACAAGCGCGTGATCGTGATCGGCTCGGGGGCAACGGCGGCCACGATGATTCCGGCGATGGCCGCCGACGTCGAACACATCACGATGCTGCAGCGCTCGCCGACGTACTTCATCTCCGGCCGCAACGTGAACGACCTGGCCGACACGCTCCGCGATCTGGACGTCGACGAAACGTGGATCCACGAGATCGTGCGTCGCAAGATCCTGTTCGATCAAGCGGCATTCACGAGGCGGTGTTTCACCGAACCCGAGGTGGTCAAGGCCGAACTGCTCGCCGACGTACGTGCCCGCCTCGCACCCGAACACGACGATGTCGTCGACACGGCGTTCACACCCAGCTACCTGCCCTGGCGCCAGCGCATCGCGTTCGTCCCCGACGGCGACCTGTTCCAAGGCATCACCGGCGGCAAGGCATCGGTCGTCACCGACGAGATCGACACGTTCACCGAGACCGGGATCGCCCTCGCATCCGGAGAGGTGCTCGAAGCCGACATCATCGTCACGGCCACGGGCTTCAACCTGAACGTGCTCGGCGACATCGCGTTCACCATCGACGACGAGCCGCTCGATTTCTCCGAAACGGTCACCTATCGCGGCACGATGTTCACAGGCATCCCCAACCTGGCCTGGGTATTCGGTTACTTCCGCGCGAGCTGGACGCTGCGCGCTGATCTGATCGCCGACTTCGTGTGCCGCTTGCTGCAGCACATGGACGCCCAGGGCGCCACGGTGGTCGTGCCGAGGTTGCGTCCCGGGGAGGAGAGCATGAGCCTGCTGCCGTGGGTCGATCCGGAAAACTTCAATCCCGGCTACCTGCAACGCGGCCTGCACCTGCTTCCCAAGCAGGGCGATCGCGAACCCTGGCGCCACACCCAGGACTATTGGTCGGAGAAGGACATCATGCCCGTCGCCGATCTCGACGACGGGGCACTCCGCTTCGACTGAACCGCCACGAGCCGGATCGGCGATGACGGCAACCTCGTGCGCGCCCACCTCGAGCCCCCGGTGGGATTCCGGTCCGCCGGAGCAGTCCCGACCGGTTCGGGTATGGTCGGCCTGATCCGGAACCGTCGTGACCTTGGAGGCTTCGTGCTCATCAGTCGACAGACACTCAACCTGGCTGCCGCCGTACTCTGCGGCGTCGGCAGCTTCGCCTCGGTGATCGCTGCACTGCTCGCCGACGGACCCAAGAACGCCACGTCGCGAGCGACGATGCTGTCCGGATTGCTCGGCACCATCGGCTCTGCGGCCTGGGCCGCAGCCGCCTATCAGGACCTGCTCGACGAACGCAACGCCGAGATCGCCACCACCTGAGACGCCGTCGCTCAGCAGCGCAGGCCGCTCAGGGCCGGATGGCGTGTAGGGCGGCGAGCGCCGACCCTCTCGCCCCGGCCATGTCGAGGTCCGACACGAGCGCGAACCGAGTCGCTTCGATCTGCTCGACACGCAGGGTGGTGGCATCGCGGACGGCATCGAGGAACCAGATCCGGAAGTGCGGCTCGGCCTCGATCACCCCTCCCCCGACGAAGTAAGCGTCCGGGTCGGTGAAGTTGGCTGCGATCGTGAACAGCCGCCCGATGGCACGGGCCTGCTGCTCGAAGATCAGCAGCGCCATCTCGTCGCCGCGCTCTCCGTACGACCGGATCTGACGGGCTGCATCCTTCGTCGAGAGCGACGCCACCGGATGATCGGGATACCGCGACAGCCAATACGGCAACAGGTTGCGTTCGAGCCCACTCAGCGAGGCGACGCTCTCGGCATCCCCGACGAAGCCACAGTTGCAGGTCGGAACGGCCTGTCCGTCGCCGAGCAGACCATCCATAGGGATGTGGACGTGGCCGAGCTCGCCGGCCATCCCGGTCGCGCCGCGAACGACCCTGCCGGCTTCGACCACGCCTCCCCCGAGGCCGGTGCCGACGATCGCCGACACCGAGGAACGAAGGTGCGCGTCCGCTCCGTACAGCTGATCGTGGGCATACAGCGCGGCAGCGTTGCCGTCGTTGTTGTAGATCACCGGCAATGCCAGGTGGCGCTCGACGGCAGACCGAAAATCGAATCCCCACCACTCCGGCTGCGAGAAGTTGGTCGCGCCCCTGGCTGCGATCACACCGGTCGCGGTAGCGGGACCAGGGGTGTCGAGACCGACGGCACGAACCGAAGCAGCAGACACGCCCGCGGCGTCGAGCACCAGCCCGAGCACCTCGCTGATCGCTTCGAGTGCTCCGGCCGGACCCTCACCGACGCGACTCGGCGTCTCGATCATCCGATCGATCAGGAAGACCCCGCTCTCGTCGAGCACGGTGGCATTGGTCTTCGTACCACCGACGTCGAGCCCGACGACGGCAGCATTGGAGGAACGGGGCATGGCTTCGGAGGCGATCACCGCAGGCTAGTACCGGCACCTCACCGCTCGGTCAGCCGATCCTCCCCGCGAGCCGTCACTCGTCCCGAAACGAGGATGGCCCGACGTGCGCGTGTGGACGGGCAACAACGATCGGCGCACCGGATTACCGACTTCAGACGTTCGCTCGCGCTGCCTGAGACTGGACAACCTAACGGTCGTTAGGTAGGTTGTCCGGGTGGCTGACACTCCGACAACGGAATCTCCCCCCGACTCGGGTCGTGACCGGATCATGGACGAGGCGGCAACATTGTTCCTGCAACGGGGGTACGAGGCCACGTCGCTGCGTCAGCTCGCCACCGTGGTGGGGATCAAGGCAGGTTCGATCTACTACCACTTCGCCTCCAAGGACGAGCTGCTCACGGAGATCCTGCGCCGCGGTATCGACGTGATGCAGGTCGCGTTCGACCAGGCGGAGGTCGCCAGCGACGGACTGCGGTCGGTGCGCCGGATCGAGACCCATGTTCGCGCCCACCTCGCCGCGCTCTACGAGAACGGGCCGTACACCGCCGCCCACGTGATGACGTTCCGAACCGCGCCGGAGACCGTCCGCGAGCAGATCGTTCCGATCCGCGATGCCTACGAGGCGCGCTGGACCGAGATGCTGCGCGAGCTCCAGGCCGACGGAGCGATCCCTCCCACCGTCGACGTCAATGTGATGCGCCTCGTGCTGTTCGGCGCGATGAACTCGTCGGTCGAATGGTTCGACCCCGGGCGCGGCAACCTCGACCGTTTCGCCGCGGCCATCACCCGCCAGTTCTGGAACGGAGTCGCAGCATGAGACCGATCACGTCGAAGATCGACCCCAACTCCGAGCGGTTCGCTGTCAACCTCGCGGCGAACGTCGGCGAGGTGCTCACCTTGCGGGAGCGGCAGCAGTGGGCGATCGACGGCGGGCGCGGCCGAGACCGCTCGATCGAGCGACACCTGTCGCGCGGCAAGGTCATGGTCCGCGACCGGATCGACATGATGATCGACGAGGGCACCGCGTTCATGGAGTTGTCGACGCTGGCCGGGTGGGGCCAATACGACAACGAGGTACCGGGCGCCGGCATCGTCACCGGTATCGGTGTCGTGCACGGCGTACCGTGGATGTTCATCGCCAACGACGCCACCGTGAAGGGTGGCTCGCTGGTTCCGATGGCCATCAAGAAGCACGTCCGCGCCCAGGACATCGCACTCGAGAACGACCTCGGGGTGATCTACCTCGTCGACTCGGGCGGCGCGTTCCTGCCCCTCCAGGACGAGATCTTCCCCGACAAGGACCACTTCGGCGGATCGTTCTACCGGCAGGCGAGGCTCTCGGCAGCCGGGCTCCCCCAGCTCTCGGTGGTACTCGGCGGCTGCACCGCCGGCGGCGCCTACGTGCCGGCGCTCTCCGACGAGGTGATCATGGTCGAGGGCATCGGGCGGATCTTCCTCGGTGGCCCGCCGATCGTGAAGGCCGCGCTCGGCGAGATCATCGAACCCGACGACCTCGGCGGCGCCCGGCTCCACACCTACACGTCCGGTGTCAGCGACTATCTCGCCCACAGCGAGCGGGAGGCGTACGGCAAGCTGCGCGAAATCTGCGAGACCACGGCCCGCCGACGCATCGATGATCGTCAACCGTGGCTCGACTGGACCCCGAACGTCGAGCCACCCGCCCACGACATCGGCGAGCTGTACGGCGTGATCTCCGCCGACGACCGCATCCCGTTCGAGGCGATCGAGATCATCGCACGGCTCGTCGACGGCTCACGCTTCCACGAGTTCAAACCCGACTGGGGCGAGTCGATCGTCACCGGTTTCGCCCGCATCCACGGGCATCTGGTGGGCATCATCGCCAACAATGGCATCATCTTCAGTGAGGCCGCACTGAAGGCAACCCACTTCATCGAACTGTGCGAGCAGCGCCGCGTGCCGCTGCTGTTCCTGCAGAACACGTCGGGCTACATGGTGGGCCGCGACTCGGAGGCTGCCGGCATCGCCAAGCACGGCGCCAAGATGGTCGCCGCGGTCGCCAACGCCACGGTGCCTCGTTACACGGTGCTGACGGGCGGCGCGTACGGCGCCGGCAACTACGGCATGTGCGGACGCGGCTTCCAGCCGCGCTTGCTCTTCGCCTGGCCGAACTCGCGGATCGCGACCATGTCGGCCGAGACCGCCCAGACGGTGCTCGTCGACATCCGCCTCGCCGGCATGCAGGGCCACACGACCACCGACGACGAGATCGCCGCGCTCCGGGCCGAAGTGCGCGAGCAGTACGAGACGCAGTCGAACCCGTACTACGCGACGAGCCGTCTCTGGGACGACGGCCTGATCGAACCCGAACAGACCCGCGACGTGCTCGGCCTGTGCCTGGCGCTCGCCGCCCGCCAGGACGAACCGGCCCCCGGCCGCGGCCTCGTCTACCGGATGTGACCATGAGGATTCTGATCGCCAACCGGGGCGAGATCGCCCGCCGGATCATCCGCACCGCCCGCCGGCTCGGCCACGAGACCGTCGCCGTGTACGGCGACCCCGACCGAACCGCTGCCCACGTCCAGGAGGCCGACGTGCAGTACCGGCTCGGGCCGGCGGCGCTGGCCGAGTCGTACCTGTCGCAGGATCGGCTGCTCGCCGCCATCCGCGAGACCGGTTCCGAGGCGGTCCACCCCGGCTACGGCTTCCTCGCCGAGAACGCCGGCTTCGCCCGCGCCGTGATCGAGGCCGGCGCCCGCTGGATCGGCCCGCACCCGGAGGCCGTCGAGCGGATGGGCTCGAAGATCGAGGCCCGCCGGATCGCCACCGACGCCGGCGTGCCGATCATCCCGGGCTACGACGCCTCGCAGGATCCGGAGGAGCTCGCCGCAGCAGCGGCACAGATCGGCTTCCCCGTGTTGGTCAAGGCGGCCGCCGGTGGTGGAGGCAAGGGCATCCGGATCGTCCACACGTCGTCGGATTTCGTGACCGCGCTCGCGGAGGCGTCCAACGAGGCCGTGCGGAGCTTCGGCGACGGGGCGATGATCGTCGAGCGCTACATCCAGCGCCCTCGCCACGTCGAGGTGCAGGTCGTCGGTGATCGCCACGGCAACGTGATCCACCTCGGCACCCGCGAATGCTCGGTGCAGCGCCGCTACCAGAAAGTCCTCGAGGAGTCGCCGGCGCCGAACCTCCCCGAAGCGACGCGCCAGGGGCTGCACACTGCCGCGGTCAAGCTCGCGGCGAAGATGCGCTACGACTCGGCCGGTACCGTCGAGTTCATCGTCGACGACACCACCGGCGATTTCTTCTTCCTCGAGATGAACACCCGACTGCAGGTTGAGCACCCGGTCACCGAGGAGGTCACCGGGCTCGACATCGTCGAACTGATGATCCGATCGGCGCAGGACGAACCGCTCCCGATCACCCAGGGCGACGTCACCTTCGCCGGTCACGCCTTCGAGTGTCGCATCAACGCCGAGAACCCGGCCGAGGGCTTCAGCCCGGCGATCGGCGCGGTCGACCAGCTGCACGTCGGCTTCGAACGTCCTTTCGGCGGCCCCCCGACCGGTCGATTCCGCTGGGACGCCGCCGTTCGCGAGGGCGACGAGGTCACGCCGTTCTACGACTCGATGATCGCCAAACTCATCGTCTGGGACGACGACCGTCCGACCGCGCTCGAGACGTTGCGGAGCTATCTCGACGGTCTCCGTATCGACGGCATCGTCACGACCGGGCCGTTCCACCGATGGCTCGTCGACCAGCAGCCGATCGTCGACGGCCGCGTCACGACCCGCTTCCTCGACGAGACCAAGATCCCCGCCGACCCGACGATCGCCGCACCGTACGCAGCCCGGGCCTGGGGCCGATCATCGTCGGCCGGAGGCGGGTCGGTGTTCGAGCACCTCGTCGACCTGCGGCTCACACCGCATCGTCCCGACGTACCTCTCGTGCTGCGCTCGGTCGACGGCGTGCTGCACGAGGCCAAGCCATCCGAATGGGCGGCACCCGCAGCCGTCGGCACACCCGAGGGCTGGTCGACCTACCCGGGATCGTACGACCCCGACAGTTCGGGCGGTGGAGCGGCTCGAGCGGCACGGACTCGCGTCGACGCTCACGAGCGCAGGGTGACCGTCGTGCTCGACGGCTTCCCGCACCACTTCACCGTTCCGCGCCGCTCCGAGGTCTGGGCCGGCGATGCCATCAGCGGCGCGGCCCACGGCGACGCCGTGATCGCGCCGTTCCCCGGCGCGGTCACCGAGGTCGCCGTCGCACCCGGCCAGTCGATCGCGTTCGGTGAGACCTGCATCGTCATCGAGGCGATGAAGATGCTGCACACCCTCACCTCGCCGATCGAAGGCACCGTCGCCGAGGTCGCCGTTGCCGTGGGCGATCAGGTCGCTTCCCACCAAGTACTCGTCACGTTCCTAACGGAGGACACCGAACCATGACCCATCGCAACATCTACATGACCGACGAGTTGCAGGCGATCTACGACCAGACGGTCGAGTTCGTCTCGAAGGAGGTCACGCCCCACGGAGATCAATGGGAAGAGGACGGCAAGGTGCCGCGTGATGTGCTTCGTCAGATGGGTGAGCTCGGCATGTTCAGCCTGCGAGTACCGGAAGAACACGGTGGACTCGGGATGGGCATGCTGGCCTCGGCCACGTTGTCGGAGGCGCTCGGGTCGTCGACGTTCGCCGGGTTCGACGTCACGGTGCTGGTGCACACCGACATGGCCGGCCCCCATCTGGTCCACTCCGGATCACCGGCCCAGCTCGAACGGTGGCTGCCCGGCATGATGAGCGGCGAGACGATCCTGTCGATCGGTGTCAGCGAGCCCGATGCGGGCAGCGATGTCGCAGGCATCCGCACCAGCGCGGTCAAAGATGGCGACGGTTGGCGGATCAACGGCACCAAGACCTTCATCACGAACGCCGTCTACGGCGACCTCACGATCATCGCCGCCAAGACCGACCCCGGCAACAGGTACGGCATCACCATGTTCCTCGTGCCCGCCCACACCGAGGGGTTCAACGTGGCGAAGAAGCTCGACAAGCACGGCTGGCGCTGCAGCGACACCGCCGAGTTGGTGCTCGACGACGTCTGGATCCACGACGACCAGGTGCTCGGCACGGTGCACCGCGGGTTCTACGAGACGATGCGCAACTTCCAGAACGAGCGGATGGTGCTGATCGGCATGGGCTGCGGGGCGGCGCAGGCAGCGATCGACCAGACCCTCGCCTACACCCAGGAGCGCAAGGCGTTCGACGGCCATCTGTACGACCTCGGTGCGATCCGGCAGCGGATGGCGATGAACCAGGCCAAGCTCGACGCCGTACGGGCCTCGATGTATCACGCCGCGTGGCTCGGCGACGAGGGCCTCGACAACGTGAAGGAGATGTCGGGCGTCAAGGCGTTCGGCGCCGAGGCGATCAACCAGATCATGTACGACTGCGTCCAGTTCCACGGCGGGATGGGCTACATGCGCGAGACGCCCGTCGAGCGCATGTACCGCGACGCCCGTATCCTGCCGATCGGCGGCGGGGCCACCGAGGTGATGCTGGAAGAGGTCGCCAAGCGCTCGATGATCGGCGCGATGTGAAGCAGATCGGACGACTGCGGTCGTTGCTGTTCGCCCCCGCGGTGCGGCCCGACTTCGTCGCCAAGCTGGCCGAGCGCGGTGCCGATGCCGTCGTGATCGACTGTGAAGACGCCACGCCGGCCAACGCCAAGGCGGAAGCACGAGCCAACGCTCGCCGACTCGCCCCAACGCTCGTGGCGGCTGGCTGCCAGGTGACGGTACGGGTCAACGCCCAGCCCACCGAGTGGTTCCGCGACGACATCAGAGATGGTCTCAGCGCCGGCCTGGCGGCCGTCGTCGTGCCGAAGGTCGAAACGCTGGCCGGACTGGAAGCCGCCGCTGCCGCGCTCGACGAGGCCGGGTTCGGCGAGCTGGGAGTGGTTGCTGGCCTCGAGACGGCGCTGGGAGTCGCCGACGCCCGACTGCTGCTCACCCACCCACGTGTCATCGCCGGGTACTTCGGGGCGGAGGATTTCATTGCCGACATGGGCGGAGTCCGCACGGACGACAACCACGAGGTGGTCTACGCCCGGTCGGCAGTGGCGTTGGCCGGACGCCTGGCCGGCGTGCCGGTCCTCGACCAGGTCGTCACCGACTTCCGCAACGATGACCGCTTCGAGCGCGAAGCGGCCGAGGCGAGGGCGCTCGGCTACAGCGGCAAGCTGTGCATCCACCCCGGCCAGGTGGCGATCGCCAACGCCGCGTTCGTCCCCTCCGCCGACGAGGTCGACCGCGCCCAACGCCTGCTGGCCGCCTATCGAGCAGCCACAGCTGCCGGGGTGGCCGCGATCGACTTCGAGGGACAGATGGTCGACGAACCGCTCGCCACCCAGGCCCGCCGCGTCATCGCCCTCGCCCAATCCTGACGACAGCCCGTCAATCGGCCGGCGGGCGCTTGTGCATCAAGGCGTCTCGGACAGCTCGACACACCAGCTTGCCGTGTTGGTTGAAGGCACGGTGTTCGAAGGTGACGATGCCTTGCGTGGGTCGGGACCTCGACTCACGGGCTGCTCGCACCTCGGTCTCGACGCGCAGTGTGTCGCCGTGGAACAGCGGGGCCGGGAACACGACCTCGCTGAATCCGAGATTGGCGACCGTGGTGCCGAGTGTGGTCTCGTGCACGCTGATGCCGATCACCATCGCGATCGTGAGCATCGAGTTCACCAGTGGTTGCCCGAATTCGGTCTCGTTCTCGGCGTAGTCGAAGTCGAGGTGTAACCAGGCGGGGTTCATCGTCATCGACGTGAACATCACGTTGTCGCTCTCGGTGATCGTGCGCCGGATCGCATGCTGGATCACCCGCCCCGGCGTGAGTTCCTCGTACCACTTACCGGTGTATGGACGATCCATCGCAATCCAGCCCTTCAACTCGTGAGTTCGTAGCGAATCGGGTGCGACTCGTGTCCACCGACGAACGAGGCTTGCATCGTCTTCGGTCCACCCGCCGGCTCGATCGATGCGGTGCGAGGCGCCACGTGCGAGAACAGCGACCGCAGCTCGTTGCCGGAAGGTCGCCCCGGCGTTCGCCGTTGATGAGGACGTCGCGGGGTGCCGGTGGACCGACGGTCAGCATCTCTCGAGCGATCAGCATCTCTTGATCGTGGCATGCCATCGGGGAACCGAGCGAGGCCTGCCCCTGTGACAAGTCGTCGTGCGTGGCGCTTGCTCGTACCCTCGCTGGTGATCCTCATGCCGAACGATCTCCGTACGCCGGTTCCTCCCCTGTCACCGACGGGCTTGGTTCGTTGGCTGTGGCAACTCGCCAAGGATGTCTGGACCGAGTACAGCGAGGACAACGCCGGCGACCTCGCAGCGTCGATCACGTTCTGGACCATCCTGTCGATCCCAGCAGCCGCGCTCGCTCTCGTCAGCGCCCTCAGCTCGCTCGAGGCATTCGCCGGCCGATCGGTGGCGAACGACGTAGAACAGCAGATCCAGGACTTCGTCGCCGAGACGCTGGTCGATTCCGAGACGCTGTCGTCGGCAATCGCCGAGCTGTTCGGCGGATCGCGTGCAGGTGTCGCCACCTTCGCCACGCTGCTCGCCCTGTTCACGCTGTCGCGGGCGTTCGCCGGGCTGATCCGTGCGATGGACATCGCCTACGAGGTCGAGGACAGCCGATCGTGGTGGCGGGTGCGGCTGGTCGCCATCGCGCTCGGGATCGGCACGGTCATCGTCGCCGCCGGGTCGGCGACGATCCTCGCGATCCTGCCATCGCTGCCACTCCCGACCGTCACGAGGTGGCTCTCCGTTCCCGCGGTGTTCGCGGCGATCACGCTGTGGTGCGCCACCTTGTTCCACATCGGACCCAATCACCGCACGCCGTGGAGATACGACCTGCCAGGGGCGATGTTCACCGCGATCGGATGGGTCGTCGCCAGCCAGCTGTTCGCCCTCTACGTTCGATTCGCAGGCAGCGCCAACCAGGTCCAGTCCGGGGTCGGAGTGATCCTGCTGTCGCTCACCCTCATCTACGTGCTCAGCCTCGTGTTGGTGATGGGAGCCGAGGTCAACGACGTGATCGCGCGACGCGCCGGCGTCGTTCAGGAACCGCGATCCACGCTCGAACAGGCTCGCTCGTGGCGGGACCGGTACCAGAGGAAATCGACCTGAACCCACCCGTTGTCCGTCTCACGGCGACTCACGGCTGAACGACCTCGCAGATCGACTGCTCGAGGCCGTCACCGCCACGAACTGCGCGGCCGTCGAGTCGATGATGGTCCCGACGCGGCGATCGTGCGGACCGTACAACCTCGACCTGGGCGAGAGCCCGCGCCCGGCCACGGGCGCTGCGGGAGGTGATCCGACACCCGATCGGGGCGCTGATCCGCATCGTCACCACCGACGGCCGGATGGCAAGCTCGGCGCATGAAGCGCACGATCGATACCGGAACCGACCATCTGCTCGCCCACGTCGACGGCAACGTGGGCGTGATCACCTTCAACCGCCCCGAGCGTCGCAACGCGCTGTCCAGCGAGGTGTACGGCGGCTTCGGGGTCGCGTTGCCGGCGATGGAGCTCGATCCCGACGTGAGGGTCGTGATGGTCACGGGTGCCGGCGGAGCCTTCTGCGCCGGCGGCGACGTGAAGGGCATGAACGAATCGCATCGCACCGGGGTACCGCGCGCCGGACGGGCGTCCTCGCACGAGGACAGCGTCGCCCAGCTCCGCAAGTTCCAACGCTCGGTGTCGTTGGCCTTGCATCAATACCCCAAGCCCGTGGTCGCGGCCCTCCCCGGCGCCGCAGCCGGGGCCGGCCTGTCGATCGCGCTCGCCGCCGACATCCGCCTCGCCGCCGAGCGGGCCGTGCTCGTCACGGCGTTCGCAGGTGTCGGCGCGTCGGGCGACTTCGGCGGCTCGTGGTTCCTCACCCAGCTCGTCGGAACGGCCAAGGCGAAGGAGCTCTACTTCACGTCGCCTCGCCTGACCGCCCAGGAGGCCCGTGACCTCGGGATGGTCAACCAGGTGCTTCCCGACGAGGGGTTCGACGAGGCGGCGCTCGCCTGGTGCCAATCGTTGGCCGATCGAGCACCGATCGCCACGCGGTTGATGAAAGAGAACCTCAACCGGGCGATCACCTGCGATCTTGCGACGGCGCTCGACGCCGAGGCGGCCAACATGGTGCGTGCGATGTCGACTGCCGACCACCGCGAGGCGGCGGCCGCGTTCGTCGAGAAGCGCAGTCCCGTGTTCCGCGGCGAGTGACGCGTCGCCCTACGGGGCGACCAGTTCGAAGGTGCAGCCGCAGATGGTCGTGCGACCCGCGTGGGCAGAATCGCTGGCACGCAACACGAAGCCGGCCACCCCTTCGCCCCGAGCGCCGGCCTCGACGAAGCGGATCTGACCCTCGTCCAGACTGATCGTGCGGTCGACCGCTTCGCGACCGAGCACTTCTGCCCACCGCTCGCACATCTCGTCAGGGTCGCCCGCCTCGATCACGACGGCCAACACGTCGCTGACGACGTCAGTTCGCACGTGATCGCGCCACACCGGGCCGGCCCACGGCCAATCGCCCCACGTATCGGTCTCGTCGACCGAGAGGATCGCGCCTCCGACGTCCGCGGGGTGCAGGTGGAGCCCGACGATGCCCTCGGCGGCGGCCTCGTAGACCATCCGCACCCCGACAGAGTCGAAGCGCTCGCGCAGCGGGCCGAGATCCTCGACCTCGAGAATCACCATGTAGCCGCCGTCGCCACCTCGCTTGTCGAGCAGCCGGCCGGCCGCAGTGCGCTCCCGAGTCGGCGACACGATCTCGAGCAGCTTGTCACCGATCGGGAACAAGGCGTTCCGTAATCCGAACGCGGCGACCCCGGGATCACGAAAGCACAGTTCCACCCCGAGTTCGGACTCGACGCGGCGCTCTGCCGCATCCAGGTCGGCGGCCACCATGACGATCTGTCGAAGACGAATGCGCATCCCCCGAGTCTTGCACCGAGCGCGGCCCGGGCCGAGCCGGAAGGCGCACGCATCACGGATCGCATCGCGGATCGCATGACGGACGGCGGGTCAGTCGACGATCGCGCTGTAGACCAGGCTGCGCAGTTGACCACGGAAGTCGAACGAGATCGACGGCATCAACTGCGTCATGAAGATCACCCAGAGATCCTCGATCGCGTCCACCCAGAACACGGTCGACGCGGCGCCTCCCCAGTAGAAGTCGCCCCGGGTCAGTGCGCCTGTCGCCACCTGATCGATCGTCGAAGCGAACCCGAGACCGAAGCCGACCCCCACGTTGCCGTACAGCGTCAGCAGGTCGACGTCGAGCGACGCCAGGTCCTTGCCGCCCGGGAGGTGGTTCATACGCATCAGGTCGAGCGTGCGCGGGCCGATGATCCGGTGGCCGTCGAGTTCGCCACCACGCCGCAACATCTCGCAGAACCGCACGTAGTCGGCCATCGTGCCCGTGAGCCCACCGCCTCCCGACGCGAACGCCGGTGGCCGAGTGAACGCACTCGTCGTCGGGTCATCCAACAGCGTGGTGGTCTTGTCGGGGTTGCGGGCATAGTTGGCGGCGAACCGGCCGACGTCGTCGGGCGCCACCTGAAAGGCGGTGTCGACCATACCGAGCGGATCGAGGATGTTCTGGCGCAGGTAGTCGGCGAACGGCACTCCGGAGATGCGCTCGACCAGTGCACCGCACGCATCGGTCGAGAGCGAGTACATGTAGGCCGAGCCCGGCTGGAAGCGCAGCGGCACCCGACCGAGCTTGTCCATGAAATCCGACATCGTGGTCGTCACGCCCGCACTCCGGATCTGCATCGACCGATAGACAGCGTCGACCGGGTGCTGATCACCCATGCCCGGCAACACGCCGCCGTAGGTGAGCCCCCCGGTGTGCGTGAGGAGGTCGCGGAACGACACCCGGCGATGGGCCGGCTCGGTGATCATGTCGTCACCGGCACCCGACACCCAGACCTCGTGCTGCTGCCACGACGGGAAGAAGCGAGAGACCGGATCGTCGAGTTGGAACATGCCCTGCTCGAACAGCTGCATCAGCGCGATCGATGTGATCGGCTTGGTCATCGAGTAGATGCGAAAGATGGTGTCGTCCCCGATCGGGACGCCGCGCTCGCGATCGTGTTCGCCGAAGGATCGTTGGTATGCGAGATGGCCACGGCGTCCGACCGCGACCTGGCAACCGGCGATCTTGCCGGGCTCGAGGTAGTTCCGTTGGAGGTGCGACGCGATCCGGTCGAGCCGTGCCGCATCAAAGCCGGCTGCCGAAGGTTGTGGTTCCACGAAGTCTCCTGCTCGTTGCCGCTACATGACGTCACGCATGATCGCAGATCGTCCCGAAGTCGTCGTGGTCGTGAGCGACGGCGACCAGCAGCGCCAACTGAGCGCCGGCTGTGGGCCGCCTGTGAATCGTGCTGTGTCGCGGCACTACGGGCTGGCCCACACCTAGATTTCCCGACCATGGATCGACTCTTCGGACTCCCCGCTCACCCGCTCATCGTGCACATCCCGGTGGCGATGCTGCCGCTCGCCATGCTCGGGGTCGTGGTCATGTTGATCCGTCGGGCGTGGTACGAGCGGTACAAGTGGGCGGTGCTCGCGGTGGGCGCGATCGGCACGTTCGGCGCGGTACTCGCCGCGGCCAGCGGCGAAGGACTCGAGAAGCAGATCGCCCTCAAGAAGGGTCAGGCCGCGGCGCGCGCCGCTCACGATCACGCCGAGGCCGGGGATCTCGCCCGAACGCTCGCGATCGTGTTCTTCGTCGTGCTCGCCCTGTACGTGCTGCTGCCGTGGTTCCTCGAGCGCCGCGCCGCGTTCGCGACCGGCGACCACCGAAAGCGGCGCCGTCGAACGGCCCTGGCTACGTCCCACCTTGATGATCGCGGTGACGCTCACCGGCATCGCGTCGATGGTGAGCATCATCGACGCCGGGCACTCGGGTGCTGCCAAGGCCTGGGAGGACTACCAGGACTCCTCGATCGACGGCGGGTGACGGCGACGATCACCACAGGCAGCGCCGTAGCGGGCGCCCCATGTCAGACTGTTGCGATCGACACCGACAACAACACCGACAACCGCACCGGCAACGGCACCGTGCGCATCGATCAGTGGTTGGCTGCGGTCCGGATCAGCAAGACGCGGGCGGATGCGGCGGCGGCATGCCGGGGCGGGCACGTCACGATCAATGGCAAGGCGGCCAAACCGGCGTCCCCGGTGCAGGTGGGTGATCGCGTCGAGGCGCGTATCAACCGGCGCGAACGAATCGTGGACGTACGCAGGGTGATTACCAAGCGGGTCGGCGCTGCGGTCGCGGCCGATTGTCTCGACGATCACAGCCCCGCCCCGCCCGAGCGCGACCTGCGTCCGCTGTTCGCCGTTCGCGACCGCGGCTCGGGTCGGCCGACCAAGCGCGACCGCCGCAAGATCGATCAGCTCCGCCGTACCCATCGG
Source organism: uncultured Acidimicrobiaceae bacterium (assembly GCA_963701575.1). Taxonomy (GTDB): domain Bacteria; phylum Actinomycetota; class Acidimicrobiia; order Acidimicrobiales; family Ilumatobacteraceae; genus Ilumatobacter. The sequence continues at coordinate 65,422 of CAVPAQ010000016.1, read as the reverse complement.
CAATGACCGCTGGGATCTAATGCTTGACCGAATTCGTGCCCACAGCACACCTTCATCTAACTTATTTGACACAGAGTTGACGTTAAGGTTCGGGACAGGTAGGCTGATGAGAAGGCGGAAAGACTTGTTCGCCCGGCCGACAGGTCGGGAGAACGATGTGATCATCACACTGAGGCGGAGCATGCGCAGACCGAACGACGAACCACCACGGGCTGTCGAACACGCCGACGCGTCCCAGCCCGAGCAGTCCGAAGTGCCACGTGACGGCGGGTTCTCGTTCATCGAGATCGTCGTCACCGTCGTGCTGATGGGCGTCGTCCTGCTCCCGATCCTGGCCGCGGTACGAAGCGGCGTGCAGACGTCGGTGTCCAGTCGCACGGCCGCCGAAGTCGAGACAGCGCTCGTGAACGCCGTCGATCGTGTCACCCGTGCCGAACGCGTCGGCGCCACTGCATGCGACGTCACCAGCCCGGTTGCCGCATCTATCGAGGCATTCGGCTGGGACCCGGTCACGAACGTCGTCGTCGGACACGAATACCTGGACGCAGGCGTCTGGATGACCGACCCGAGCGGTACCGCTTGCCCGGGCGGATCGTTCCAGGCGGGCCTGGTGCAACGGGTCACGATCACCGTCATCAGTCCCGATGGAGCCGTCAGTCGAACGTTGGAAGTGGTGAGAGGCGATGTATAGGCACGAACGCAACGACGGTGGAATGACGCTGGTGGAGCTGTTGGTCAGCGTGTTCGTGATCAGCACGATTGCGATCGTCCTGACGACCGCCGTCACGGTGACGTTCAACCAACAACGGGACACGCAAGGCCGCCTCGACGTCGCCCGCTGGGAGCAGGCGCTCGCGCTCTGGTTGCCGGCCGATCTGGCGTCGGCGGCAACCGTCGATGCCGACGAGGCGGCACCATCCCCGTGCGGATCCGCCGACTGCAACTTCGGAACCAACGCGCTCCAGCTCACCAGCGAGGACGGCTCGGGCGGCACCACCACGGTGTCGTACCGGTACGGACCTTCCAACGACGGTGTGTCGTTCATCTTGACCCGCGTGGTGTGCACCGGCGGATCGTGCGAGTCCCAGGTGGTCCTCCGCGACCTCGCTGCTCCACTCGACCCGACGTGGACCGCCGGCGACCCGATTCCCTCCAGCATCATCGACGTCGCATCGCCGCTCGCAGCGGACTCGAGCGACACCGAAGACGCGTCGTCGAGCGCCCATCGCGTCGTGGTCACGGTCAACGGTGCACCCGGCGCCGATGGCATCAGCCGCAGTAGCCGGGTCAGCTTCACGGCCGGAGGTGCCGACATCGGCACCATCGACATTCCGAAGTTCTCGGGTCCGAAGTTCCTGAACGCTCGCAGCGGGTGTGGCGGCCCGGTCACGCTGATCGTCGACAACTCCGGCTCGATCGGCGGCAGGATCAGCAACGTCCGCGCGGGCATCCGCAGCTTCGTCAAAGCGTTCGAAGGCACACCGACGCAGCTCCAGGTCATCACGTTCAACAGCGTGTCGTCCACGCTCGGCGCAGCGCCGGGCCAGTGGAATCGCTTCTTCGATCTCGCCGAACCGGCCGACGTCCAGACGCTGATCGGCGCCAACGGCAACAGCGGTCTCGTGAGCGGGATCGTCAGCGGTGGCCGCACGAACTGGGAGGACGCCTTCTATCGTGCGTGGTACACGGCGAACGGGCAGAGCTACCAACAGCTCGGCAACCCAGCGATCCCGACCCCGGAGTTGGTGGTGTTCTTCACCGACGGCGTGCCGACCTACGACCGCCAGGCGGTCAAGTCCGACTCGGCCGGCACGGCACTGACCATCGACTACCCGTACGACCACCTGACCGCACGGGCCAACAACTCGGGCTATGGCGGCGTCTACACCCCACGCGGTTGGTTCCGCGCCGATCAGGTCGCCGAACAGGTGCGCATCCGACAGGACACGCGCCTCATCGGCGTCGGCGTCGGCGACGATTTCACGAACACCACGAAGGTCGAGCACCCGGGCTGGCCCGTGAGCGGAGCGAGCAGCAATGCCAAAGCCATTCCGCACAACGTCTTCCTGGGCGACCTGATCGCCGGCGGCGACCCGAGCAAGCACGATGACGGCAGCGGAAGCTCCGGACAGTTCGTGACCCGCACCTACAACTCCACCGACGGCTGGGGCGACATCTCGTCGGCCGACCTGCTGGTCACCAGCGATTGGAACCAGTTCGGCGGAGCACTCGTCGAGATCGCACTGGTCGACTGCGGTGGCACCCTCACCGTCCAAACCCGTGACCCGGCCGGCCAACCCGCCGACGCCGAGGTCACCTACGAGGTCGGGGCCGAGGTGGTCACCACGTCACGGATCGCGAAGGCGGCGACGTTCGACATCCCGCTGGCCGGTATCCCGAGTGCCGTCGTCCAACTCATCCCCCAATCACTCGACGGCACGGGCTACTCCGCTCAGAGTTGGGACTGCCGAGCGGGAGGTCAGAATCTCGTTGCGGGCACCGACTTCAGTCTCATCGATTCGCTCGACCCGGCCGCCGGCATCAATGTGAGGGTCGCTGCCAATGCGGCCGTCTCCTGCACACTGCGGGTGACGCCATGATGCCCATCGATCATGGTCTCGACCGCGACCGCGACCGCGGTTCGGTGCTGCCGCTGGTACTGGTGCTCATCCTCGTCGCCGGCCTGATCGTCATTCCGCTGCTGCGCTACAACGTGGCCGTCTTCAAGGCCAACACGGTCGTCAGCAACAGGACGAAGAACATCGAAGCCGCCAAGGGCGGCATCCGGATGGCACTCGGCGACCCGCGCAACGTGTTCCTGACGTGCGATGGTTCCGGCAATCTCACGCCGGCCGATCCGATCATCAACGGCACCACGATCAGCGTGACGTGTGACGAACTCGACGAGATCGGACCGCTCGAGGCGCTCGGCCTCCAGGTGCCGATGAACGTCGTGGCAACGCAGCTCGGCGCCACCATTCCCGACACGTTCGCCGGCTCGACCGCTCAGTCCGACCCGGTTCCTCCGTACCCGGCGACCGCCGACTGGTGGCAGTCACAGCTCGCCGTACCGAACTTCGTCAGCCCTCCCGACGGCGACATCTGGGCCCCCGACCTGCTCGCGGACAAGATCTGGATGCCTGATCTGCCGCAGCCGCCGTCGACGGTCCGCTCGGCGGTGCCCTACGACATGCCGGCGGTCTTCGACTGCAAGGTGTACTTCCCCGGAACCTATGCCGACGCGCTCGACCTCACGGGCAACATCTACTTCGTCAGTGGTGTGTACTACTTCGAGAACGAGGTCAAGGTCCACGGTGACGCCGACGTCGTGGTCGGTTACGGCCTCGAGGAATTGCCGACCGAGTGCTCCGACGACATCCAGGTCAGCACGAACGTGATCAACGGTCCGAGCACGATCGACTGGGATGGCGGCGGGGCGACCTGGGTGTTCGGCGCCGACGGCCACCTCGTCGTCGACAACACCGACACCACCAGCTCGCTCAAGCTGCGCTTCAATCAACGCTATTCCAGCTCCAACAAGGGCGGGCTGATCTCGATCGTGAGCGTCAACGGATACGACGACCCGCTCGATCCGCTGGCGGCCAACGATCACGTCGTCACGAACGTCAACGACATCCCCCGTTCGCTCTACATCAACTCGTCGAACGCCCAACAGCCGATCGACGGGAGCACGTATGTCCCCTCGTCGATCACCTATACCGATCACGCCAGGCCTCCGGCACAGCCGGCCGCTCTCACCCTGACACCGCACACGTACTTCGACGGCTCGCTCGACCGGGGCGCCGTGCTCGTCACCTGGAACGAGGTCGCGGGCCAGGACGCAGGTGGCGCACTGATCGACGGCTACACGGTCACGGTCAACCCTCCCCCCGATGCCGCCTCGGGCCCCGTGTGCCCGGCGAGCGAGCTGGTGTTCTCCCAACTGCCGGACCCTCCCGGTGGCAATCAGATCTCCTGTGTCGTGCGGGGCCTCGATCTCGACACCACCAGCTACACCGTCGACGTACTCGCTACGAACGAAGCCGGCGACGGCGCTGTGGCGAGCGACACCGTCTCGCCCTTGTCGAGCGATGCTGCGATCACCACGCCGGAAGCTCCGACCAATGTGCTCGTCGACGTCGCCGAGAACCCGGCCGAAGCAGTGGTGTCGTGGGACCCACCCGGCACCGGCGGTGCCCCGATCACGGGGTACCAGGTGACCGCCTACCGCGTCTACCTCGATCCTGCACCGATCACCACCGACCCGCCGCCCGACCCGGCCGATCCGCCGATCGTCATGGAGGAACCGGTCGTGGGCGCCGAGTGCTCGGTCGTCACCGATCCGAACCTCCCACTCCTCACGAGCTGCGTGGTACCGCTGCTGCCGGACCTCCCTGCCGGCGACGCTGCGAGCGGCAACCAGGGCTATCGCTTCGCCGTGACGGCCACGAACTCGGTGGGGGCCTCCCCCGCCGGCTACTCGGTCGACCCGCCGGAGATCACCGGCCTCCCGTTGAGTCTTGCGGGTGGCGGCCCAGCCGTCGCCCCACCGGCAGAACGCGTCGTGGTGCCCTGGGTTCCCGAACCGATCATCGACATCGACGCCAGTGGTTCGGCCCCCGTCGAGTTCGCCGTCGCCGGATATGTGTCGGTGCCCATGGGACGAATCGCCGTGACGAATACGTCGGGTCAGGCCGTCTCGATCAACGGAGGCGTGATGGCCGGGACGTTCGCCGTCGACGATTCTCGTGCAGTACCGGGGTTGGCCGGCTCGGTCCCGATCGGGTTCAAGAACGACATCGTCCTGCAGCGCAAGATCCGCATCGTGGCCCGCGCCAAGAGCGTCACATCGACGGCCGTCGTGCAGATCAACGAAGACGGAGCCGGATACGCCGTCAACAGTTGGGTCGTCGGCTAGTGCTCTGACCACACTGGTTGGTGGGTCGCGTCCACCACTCGGGCGGCGGAGTCTGTTTTCCTGGTGGGATGACGAAACGTGTGCAGGTGCGTCGCCTGAACGACGCGGAAGGCCGTCAGCTCCAACAGATCGTCCGTCGGGGCGGCAAGACGGACCGATCGATCGTGAAGTGGCGGCGGGCGATGGTCGTGCTGGCGTCCGCTGGTGGCAATGATGTGGCGGCGATCGCTCGGCTGGTGCAGACGTCGCCGGATCGGGTGCGTGAGATGATCCACCGGTTCAACGATCTGGGGATGCGATCGTTGGACCCTCAGTGGGCGGGTGGCCGGCCCCGCCAGATCACGACGACTGACCGAGCGTTGATCGTCAAGACGGCCACCACGCGACCCCGCAAGTTGGGTCGTCCGTTCACGCATTGGTCGATCCGCAAGCTCGCCGACTACCTCGCGACCAGGCGTGGCCGCAAGGTTCGGATTGGTCGGGAGCGGCTGCGCCAGATCCTGATCGCGGAGGGGATCACGTTCCAACGCACCAAGACCTGGAAAGAATCACCCGATCCGTTGAAGGAACAGAAGCTGGCGCGCATCGAGTACCTGCTCGAACACGAGCGTGGTCGCACGTTCGCGTTCGACGAGTTCGGACCGCTCACGATCCAACCCTTCGGTGGCACCTCGTGGGCGCCCAAAGGCAAGCCGGTGCGGTTGCGGGCGAACTACCACAAGCCGCACGGATCCCGGCAGCTGTATGCCTGCTACTCGATCGGCGACGACGAACTGTGGGGAGCAATCGAACCTCGCAAAGGCTCAGCGGCAACGTTGCGGGCAATCCAGTCGATCCGTGCCCGGCTCGACGACGGCCGCCCGATCCACGTCATCTTGGACAACTTGAATCACCACAAGAACCGTGACGTACGCGCCTGGTGCGAGGCCAACAACGTGGAGCTGGTGTTCACCCCGACCTACGCGTCATGGGCCAACCCGATCGAGGCGCACTTCGGACCGCTGCGTCAGTTCGTGCTCTCCAACAGCGACCACCAAGATCATCCCGCCCTCGCTCGAGCGATCCGCTCCTACCTTCGCTGGCGCAACACCCACACCCGCGACCCCAAGATCCTCGCCGCCGAACGACGACACCGGGCCAAGATCCGCAGCGAACACCAACGCCGCTGGGGCCACCCCCGCCGCGCCGCCTAACGCGCGAACGTATGTGGTCAGAGCACTAGCTGAGCTAGCGCATCCGGGGTCCGGTCACGGCGCTTCGACTCGCACGAGCGCCGCGACGAGACGGGCCGCCGCGCGCGAAGCGTCGACGTCGACCTGACCGACCAGGCGCCATTCGTCGTGCCCGTCGGGGTCGTGCAAGGTTTGTACGACCCGTCCCGTGACGGCATCGAAGCTGAATCGCGAGGCGTGCCGAGCATCGCCGTCCGTCTCGATCGCGTCGTACTCGCTCCAGTAGCCGACCAGTGCCGCCTCAACGTCGAGGTCTTCGATCGCGCCGTCCGGCCGGCGATGTCGCGCGAGGTCCTCGACCCACCGGAAGGCCTCGTTGCGCACCATCGTCGCGAACGCCCGGGTGTCGGTGGTGATGTCGGTCGGCGGGTTCGGCCCACCCGACGAGCGATCGTCGAGTGGCTCGTCCGACGGGTTCTGGAGGCGTTCCCACTCGTCGAGCAGGCTCGAGTCGACCTGCCGAACCAGCGCGCCGAGCCAGTGCACGATCTCCGCCAACTCCTCGCTGCTGGCCTCGACCGGTACGTTCTGGACGAGCCCTTTGTAGACGTCCGACAGGTACCGCAGCAGTGCGCCCTCCGACTGCTTGAGGCCGTAGAAGTCGATGTACTGGCCGAACGTCATCGCCCGTTCGAACAGGTCACGCACGATCGACTTGGGCTTCACCGTGTCGCCTCCGACCCACGGGTGCCGGGTGCGGAACTCGTTGAAGTCCGCGTACATCCAGTCCTTGAGCGGGCGTGGTGGCTCGACCTTCGCCAACCGCTCCATCCGCTCCTCGTACTCGACGCGAGCCGACTTCATCTCGCTCATCAGCTCGTCCTTGGCGCGTCGCAACTGGGCCGCGACGACTACTGCGGGTGTCTCCTGAACGGCCTCGATGATCGTCAGAATCGCCAGTGCCCGGTCGATGTCGCCGATCGCCTCGACCCCGACCACCTCGGTGTCAGTGCCGGCTTCTGTGCCGGTCTCGGTGCCGGTGCCGGGCGCGTCGACGTCGGGTGCGATCCACTGTGCGGGTGTCGTGGCGTCCGCGACGTCGGGGTCCTCGATGACCCCCATCATCTCGGCCAGACCAGCGAAGGCTCCACCGACCAGCGGGCGAGCGCCCGGCTCACGATCGCCCGTGTCCCCGCGATCGAGTGCCTGACGGTGGTGGTACGTCGGCGTCGATCGGCGCACCGGAACCTCGATCTCGCGGTCGAGGTGCTCGATCGCGTCGATCGCCCAGAGCGAGAGCGGCTGGTGCAGGGCGAACTCGTCCTGGAGGTCGAAGTCGACCCGCACCCGTCTGCCCAGTTCGTCCGGGGTCTCGGGGAACTCGAGCAGGCCGGCGTCGACGAGCGATCGGTAGATCGCGATCGTCCGACGGATGTGATGTCGTTGACGGCGGCGTGGCTCGTGGTTGTCGACCATCAACCGGCGCAGCGCGGCACATCCGTCGCCCGGTCGATCGAGGAGGCTCATCACCATCTGGTGGTTCACGTCGAAGCTGGAGGTGAGCGGCTCGGGGTCGCCGTTGACGAGCCGGTCGAACGTCTCCTCGTTCCAGTGCGCGTAGCCACGTTCGGGCGGCTTCTTCTTCACGAGCTTCTTGCGCTTCTTGACGTCGTTCTCCGCCTGCTGCGCCGCCTGCTGATTGCCGACGACGTGTTCCGGAGCCTGCGCCCACACGTCGCCGCGATCGTCGAAACCCTTCCGCCCGGCACGGCCGGCGATCTGCTGGAACTCGCGAACACTGAGCACCCTGACCCCGCTGCCGTCGTACTTGCACAGCTTCGTGAACAAGACCGACCGAATCGGCACGTTGACACCGACGCCGAGTGTGTCGGTGCCGCAGATGATCTTGAGCAGCCCGGCCTGCGCCAGGCGCTCGACGAGCAACCGATACTTCGGAAGCAGGCCGGCGTGGTGCACGCCGATACCTCCGACGAGGAAGCTCCTGAAGCTCTTTCCGAACGGCGAGTCGAACCGGAAGCCACCGATCAGTGCCTTCACCTGCTGCTTCTCGTCCTTGGTGAGCGGGCTCAGACTGAGCAGGCTCTGCGCGGCCTCGGTGGCCTCGCGCTGGGTGAAGTGCACGAGATAGATCGGGGCCCGTCCCGACGCGAGGAGCTCCTCGATCGAGTGATGCAGGGTCGTCGTGCGATATTCGAAGTCGAGGGGTACCGGCCGGTCGGTCGACCTGACCAATGCCGTCGCCCGACCGGTTCGCTTCGTGAGGTCGCGCTCGAAGAACGACGTCGAACCGAGGGTCGCCGACATCAGGAGGAATTGGCAGCGCGGGAGTTCGAGCAGGGGCAGTTGCCACGCCCAGCCGCGCTGGGGATCTGCGTAGAAGTGGAACTCGTCGGCGATCACCACATCGACGGGCGCATCGGCGCCGTCACGCAGCGCCCAGTTGGCCAGGATCTCGGCGGTGCAACAGATGATCGGCGCATCCGGGTTGACGCTCCCGTCACCGGTCATCATGCCGACGAGATCGGAGCCGAACGTGCGGCACAGTTCGAAGAATTTCTCCGACACCAGTGCCTTGATCGGAGCCGTGTACACGCTTCGCTGGTCGCGGCCGAGCGCCAGGAAGTGGGCGGCGACCGCCACCAGCGACTTGCCCGATCCGGTCGGCGTGTTGAGGATCACGTGATTGCCCGCGATCAGCTCGAGCGCAGCCTCCTCCTGCGCCGGATACATGTCGATCCCCTGTTCGGCCACGTAGGCGCTGAACCCGTCGAGCAGCGCGCCGTCGTCGGGCGTCGGCGGCAGATGGCGAAGGATCGGCGGCAACTCGTCGGGTGGGGCTGACATGACGGGTCGTAGTCTGCCCGAGATCCGGGAAGGTCACCGGGCAGACTGTGCAGATGTGGTGGTTGGCACACGGTGAGCACGACGTTCCGCTCAGCTTCGAGTGGTTGTCGACCCACGAGCGCAACCATCTCGACTCGATCCGTTACACCAAGCGACGCAACGAGTACGTGACGCGACGCTGGACGGCGAAGCAGGCGATCGCCACCGTGCTCGATCTCGATCGCTCGGCCCCCTCGCTGACCCGGCTCGAGATACGCCATCGCGACAGCGGAGCTCCGTACGTGCACCTCGACGGCAAGATGGCCGACGTCGACGTGTCGCTGAGCGATCGCGCCGGGTGGGCGGTGTGCCTGGTCGGGCCGCCGGGCAGCGCCGCGTCGGGTACGCTCGGCATCGACCTCGAAATCGTCGAGCCACGAACCGACGGCTTCGTCGCCGACTTCTTCACGCCGCTCGAACGCGACTTCGTGAACGCCCTCCCGGATCGCGAGCAACGTCACGAGGCTGCGAATCTCATCTGGTCGGCCAAGGAGGCCGCACTCAAGGTGCAGCAAGTGGGCCTCCGTGTCGACACCCGCAGTGTCGAGGTGCAGATGACCGGCCGACCCCGGCTCGACGGCTGGGCGCCGATGACCGTCACGGGTGGCGACGGGTCGATGCCGGGCTGGTGGCGTCGCGATGGCGTGTTCGTGTTGACGATCGTCTGCACCGCCGACCGCGAACCTCCGCAACTGCTGCCGACCGGCTCGGACCTCTCACAGGCCACGCCGCTGCATTCCTGGGTCGAGCATCCGACGTGCTGATCCTTCAGCGGTGTCGGGCCATACCTCGCTCGAGCGCGTCGACCACGTAGGGCCGCAGATCGGCTGCCGCGATGATCCGGTCGACCGAGCCGACCCGCAGCGCCCGATCGATCGTGTGGATGCCGTCAAACTCGTCGGCGACCTCACCCAACTTCTCCGAACGCACCTGTTCGGTGACCTTCACCATGAAGTTGCGCAGGCGGGCAGCATCCGTGCCACCGGCCGCTGAGGCCGCCTCCCGCGCCGCCCGCACCCTCGGGTCGTTCTCGGTGCGCTGCTTCACCTCGCGGGCGAACACGGTCGCCGCCGCCGGTGCACCGCCGATGACCGACGCGTACGAGCCCTCGACCGCCGCGATCTCCATCTCGGCGTTGAGGGCTTTCGAGAACACGACGAAGGCGCCACCGTGGTAGCGGGATACCACCACGAACACGATCGGGCCGTCGAAGTTGGTCACCGCCCGGCCGATCTCGGCGCCGAACTCGAGCTGTCGGCGGCGCATCGATTCGGGTGACCCGTCGAAGCCCGACAGGTTGGCGAGTACCACCAAGGGGCGGTTGCCGCTCGCGGCATTGACGGCCCTGGCCGTCTTGCGCGAAGCGTGCGGGAACAGCGTGCCAGAGGTCCACGCCGGTGGCCCGTCCGCGGGCACGTAGCCCCGACGACCCACCGTGTGCGACTCGATCCCCAGCAAACTCACCGGGATGCCCCCGACGGTGGTGTCCCACACGATCGATGTGTCACCGTCGCGCAAGTCCTTCCAACGTTCCAGTGGTTCGGCGTCGGTGTCGGCGACGGCGCGCATGATCGAACGCATGTCGAACGGTTGCTTGCGCTCGGGGTTCAGCTCGGCCGAGAACACGTCGCCCACGGTGCGGAACGGGCAGTTCGCCAACGTCGCGTGAGCGCTCGTGCGGACGTCTCGATCGACCGGATCGCTGGTCGGCCGCCGCCGCGGGAAGCGCTCGCCCGGCACGACGTAGGAGAGTTCGTAGTGGCGCAGCAACAGCGCGCACGCGTCCGCGAACGAGGGCGCCCAGTACTGCGCCTGACCGTTCGGACCCATCACCCGGTGATAGCCACCGATTCCGAAGTTGTCCTCGGCGCTCACCGCCCCCGAGAAGTCGAGCGCCTGTTTGCCCGTCAGCACCATCGCCGAACTCGGGGTCATGACGAGGATGCCCTTGGTGTGGGTGAGCATCGTGGCTTCCGCGTTCCAGTAGGGCTGGCCGCCGACATTGATGCCCGTGACCACGATGTTGATCTCGCCACCCGCCTGGGTGAACTCGATCAACCGACGAAGCGTGAGCGCGATCCAGTCCATGTTCTCGGTACCCGAGTCCATGGCGATCAACGCACCGCTGGACACCGCGAACCACTCGACGGGCAACCGATGTTCGAGCGCATACGCGAGCGCGGCGTTGACGCGGCGGCACTCGGGTTCGGCAAGATTGCCCAGCCCCTGAGTGGGGTCCGACAGCAGCGCCACTCGGCGCATCCCTTCCGGCACGACCTCACTGTGGTTCGTGAGCAACCCGACCACGATGTGGGCGCTGTTGCCACCGGGTTCGCGTTGCACCGGAACGAGTTGGTCGTTCGCATCGAGGTCGAACTCGACGAACGTGTCGGCGGGTAGGCCCGGCCGGGGCCTGTGCTGGGTGAACAGCCGCACGATCTCGTAGGGATACGGCGAGCCGAATCGGGCAGCCGTGAGCACCTTCTGCTGGTAGCTGCCGAGAGGGCGAACCGGCTGATCGCCGGCGCGATCCTCGCGCACGAGGATGCTATGGCCCACGTCTTCGATGTGCAGCACGGCGTCACGGAGCCCACTCGTCACGCTGGTGTCGGGAATGCGCACCTTCAGCACCACCTTCTCGAGTCCGACCCGAGCGGCCAGCGGGCCGAAACGCCGCGCCAGCGAGTTGGCCTCGTCGAGCGGCAGCGTCCACGGAGCCTGAACGTCCAGCACCAGCCGGTTGGCAACCGGCCGATCGCGCGGTGCGTAGCGCGTCAGCTCGGACCGCATGGCGGCCATCGCCAGCAGACCGACCCGTTCGAGCCGGGGGTACCTCGTCTCACCGGTCTCGTCATCGTGCACCGGGGCAAGGTCGCGGATCTCGGCCAATGCGAACAGCCGGTGATCCTTGGGATTGTCGCGAGCGACACCATCGAACAGATAGACGTCCTCGGGTGACGGTCGGCGCTCGAGCTGGAAGTTCGACAGTCGCCAGATCTCGAGGCGTTCGCCCAACATCGGGTGCAGGTTGCGGTACAGCACCTCCTCGGCGAACGAACCGTCGGTGGCTCCGACGAACGAGACGCTCTGGGTTCGGAAACGTGGCTCGGCGGGGCCGCCCGCGCTGCTGACCGTGACGTCGACACGATGGATCGAACGACCGAACCTGCTCTCGCTGAGCAGCTCGGAAACCTCCGCCGCGAGCTCGCCGATCTCGGGCCGGTCGCCATCCCGCCACGTGAGGAGATCGATCACGACATCGCGGTCGGCCCGCACATCGGACAGCTGGGTGGCGATCGCCGCCGACCAGTCGGGGAGGTCCTCGAGCGGCAGGAAGCTCAGCACGACGTGCACCAGATCGCCATCATCGCCGTAGTCGGCGCCGGCCACGACGAAGTCGCCGCACCGAGCGAACGTGATCTGGCCGATCTCACGGATTCGGTAAAACCGACGAATGTAGATCTCGAGCACCAGCTCGCGCAGCGCGGTCGGCACGCCGGTGTCGCCGGGACCCCACGACGTCAACAGCAGTGACCGCATCGGCTGCGGGCACCACACGAGCCGATCGACGCGGTCGGCACGGTCGGCACTGTCGGGGTGAACTGCGAGGTATGCGAGGTGGCCGGCCATCTCGGCGTCCATCTCGGCGGCAGCGGCTTCCATCGGGGGCTCGTCGAAATAGTGGAAGCGCACATCACGCGCCAGATCGGCAATCGCCTGTTGGCGCCCGTGCGTTGCGGCGGCGAGTCGGTCGAGCCGGGTCCGCATGTCGCTGTCGGCCAATGCCGCCAGCGCGTCGCGATAGGCGAGGCGGCGATCGAGGATCGCGAGCACCACGGGGCTCAGCTCGCCGAGCCGCGAGAACGACCGGAACAGCCACATGACAGCCGCCTCGAGCTCTGGCGTGCGCTGGAGCCCCCGCACTCCGAAACGCTCGAGCGCCCGTTCCAGCCGGGAACGGTATCCCGCGGGCAGGCCGGCGCGATCAGCGTCGAGCCACTGCAGAAACGACACCAGGTACTCCTGGGTGTTCTCGCTTCCCGGAGCCAGATCGTCGTATTCGGTCTCGGTCTGCGGGCGATACAGCGCGCCCAACTCGGCGAAGATGTCGAGCAGCCCGTCCTCACAGGCCAGCAGCGCCGCATCGGCCGGATCGGCGATCTCGGCGAGTCGACGCTGCTGCGTGAGCAGCTTGCGCAACTCGGCGGCGGCGAGGTCGTAGCCGAGCAGGTAGTCGCCGAGCGGCTCGTAGACACGGTCGCACGGCTTGCGGGTGAAATCGATCGTGTGCTCGAGACCGTCGAGGTCGACGCGTCGACCCTCCAGACGGGCCACGGCGGGCGACTGCGGGCGGAGCCGCAGTAGCGCAGCGCCGCGCTCGACCTGGGCGTTGGGTGTGACCGAGATGCCGAGCACGACACCGGCGAACGGTGCTGCGACGGTCGTCTCCATCTTCATCGACTCGAGGACGACGATCGGCTGGCCCTCCGCGACCGCGTCGCCGGGTTGCACCAGCGTGCTCACGACCAGGGCCGGCCACCCGGCCCGCACGAGCACGCCGTCTTCCCGGTCGACCAGGTGTGATGCATGGCCGAGCTGTAGGCGGTAGCCGTAGTCGGTCGGCGACACGACCAACCGATGACGCCGTCCGGCGCACGTGAGGCGTCGCTCGTACTCGTCGAGTTCGTCGACCGACACGTCGGCGACCGTGCCGCCGGTGCGCACCGAGTAGCTGCCCGGGCCGACACAGCCGACATCGAGCCGATACGTCACACCGAAGTAGCCCAGCTCGATGCCAGCGCCCACCTCGTCGGGCTGCCGGGGGCGGCCGCGCTCGGCCGAGGCATAGAACGAGTCCTGGGCGTCGCGACGATCGCTCTCGTACGCCTCGACGGCTGCGGCCAGCAGCACGATCGGGTCGGGTTCTGGCGGCGGGCGCTCGGCGATCATGCGATCGAGCCACGTCTGGTCGACCTCACCGCGCACGAACTGGTCGTCGTCGAGCAGGCTCAACAGGAACGACAGGTTGGTCGTGCCACCGTCGATCACCACGCCGGTGCGCTCGAGGGCCCTACGGATCCGGGCCAGTGCGATCGACCGGTCGGGCCCCCACGCCGTGACGATGGCGAGCAGCGGATCGGTGTCGTCGACCCGGTCGCCGACCCGCCGGTTGGCATCGATGCGCACCCCTGTGCCGACCGGGAACGACAGCAGCGCGACCCGGCCCGAGGCGACGGCGAATTCGGCGTCGGGGTCTTCTGCGAGCAGCCGGACCTCCATCGCCACGCCGTCGCCGCGAGGTTCCCCGGGCAGTGATTCACCGCGATGCACCCGTATCCGCCAGCCGATGATGCTGGCCCCGGTGCGCTCCTCGGTCGTGGCGTGATCGGGCGGCGCGACGCAATCGACCGCGAGCAGGGCGAAATCGGTGCGATCGTGCACGAACGTCACCATGCCCGCACCGCGGTACCCGACTTGCCGTGCCAGATCGGATGCCGCGGCACGGATCCCGGCGCCGAGTTCCTCGGAGATCGCCGCGCACGGGGCCTCGGCGACCAACGAGTGATGATGGCGTCGTACGCTCACGTCCCGCCCGCCGAGCGTCCATACGGTTCCCTGGCCATCGACCAGGATGTCGACCTCGACGCGCCGGATCGGTCGTCCGTCCATCAGCGCATCGAGGTCGCCGATCGCCGGGAGCTGTGCGGGATCGGACAGTTGACGCACGGTGTCCACGCGCGGGCCGACAACTCCGATCCCCGCCGCGGCACATGCTGCGATCAGATCGGCCCTCTCGTGGGTCGGCCACCCACCCAGCCAGAGGGTGTCGATTCCCGCCGCGGCCAGGCACGTGACGATGTCGTCGATCGAGCGTTGGTCGATGTCGTCACAGAGCGGACGCACTTCGTCGGCTTCGCGGCCGTACCAGGGCTGAGGATCCGGGTCGTCGTGGAAGAGCACGGTGGTGATCGGAGGTGCGTCGCCGGCGTCGTTGAGCCCACCGACCGCGTTGAGGACGCGCACCGCCGTCTCACCGGCGTCGATCACACCGAGCCGTTGGATCGACGCCGTACCGGTCATCTCACTCACCTCGCTCACCTCGCTCACCTCGCTCACCCCGGCCGGATCACGGCCGGAACGTCCCATGCAGATCGGCGGCGACCGCAGCGGGGATCGGAGCCGGGAGCGGGATCGTCTCGTAGCCGTCGAGCCGCGCCACCACTGCCCCGGAAGCGTCCACGACGACGCAGTCGAACACGCCGGCCGAAACCTCGCGGGCGACCGCCAGCAACCGGCCGTCGGCCGCGCCGGGGTCGGTGAGCCACCGGGCGCTACCCACCCGCATCGGCAGCGCCAACCGGTCCTCCAGGCCCGCCTGCCACAGGCCGGCGGTCTGGAAGCACAGTTCGATCAGCCTCGGTGCGGTGGTCAGCGGCAGGTCGGCCGGCATGTGGTTGGCGGGCAACGGATCGACCAACTCGGCCACCGAGACGTCACCGCTCCTCCACGCCGACGAAACGACCTGGTAGGCGGGCCCGTGGAAGTAGAACGAGTACACCTGCTCGGCGTTCAGCGTCGCTCCGCTCGGATCGCCGGGTAGATCGCTCTGCTCGGCCGCCGGCGGCTCCGCGCCCAAGCACACCCGACCGGTGAAGTGCACCGTGCGTTGTGGGTTGTCCTGCCCGGGCAACATCCGCTCGGCGCTGAGTTCGCAATGAGCCACCAACCGGTCTCCGTCCGGACACACGACGGCTCGCACCGTCAGGGTGCGAGGTTCGTCGCGGTAGAACTTCAGCGGCGCCGAGAACGTGACATCCTCCACAGCGAGCACGTGGTGGTCGGGCGCCAGCAGGCGGGCGGCCTCGGCAAAGGCCTCCATACCCATCACACCAGGCAGCACCGGGGTGCCGTCGATGCGGTGGTCGTTCAGGAACGGCTGTCGCATCGGGTCGAGCGTGGTGGTCACGACGACGCCGTCATGCACGCTGACCGTCGCCGCGCCGGTCATCGGGCCGTGGTCTGCGCCGCCGCCCGGCAGCGAGGTCAGGTCGACGCCGCCCTGGTCGTCGTACTCCCCCGCCATCATGCCGAGCACGCCGGCCACGATCACCTCGCCGTGGAAATCGCTGGAGATCAACTCCCGACGGATCCAGGCCACACCCGCCTCGGGTGGCAGCATCTGCACGCCGGCCATCTCCATGATCTTGGGGATCGACCCGCGCGTCGCCATGCCGATCCCGCCCCACGCCGTCCAGTCGAACGCGAGGCCGCGTGTCTCGGGACGGCTGCGGCGCAGGTTGCTGGTGATCTTGCACAGCAGGTCGTTCGCCGCCGAGTAGTCGGTCTGGCCTTGATTGCCGAATCGACCCGCAACCGACGAGAACACCACGGTCGCGCCGATCGGCATGTCCTGGGCGGCATGGAACACGTTGAACCAGCCATCGCTCTTGACGTCGAACACCAAGTTGTACTCGCGAGGCTCCTTGTCGGGCAGATTCCGGCTGATCTCGAGGCCGGCGGCATGCAGCAACACGTCGATCCGACCGCTGCGCTCACGCACGTCGGCCATCACCGCAGCAACGGCGTCCTCATCGGTGAGATCCACGGAGTGGTAGTGCACCGTGCCGCCCGCCGCCTCGACGGACAGCACCGCGGTGAGCGCAGCGTTCAGCCGTTCGAATCGGCTGAGCTCGCGTTCGATCACGACCGGAGTGGGGTGGTCACCGGCCGCTTTCATCCGCTCGGCGATCGTGGCCTTCAGACCGTTCTTGTCATTGCGGAACGCGTCGAGATCCGGATCGTCGCGATCGGGGGCTGGCGTGAGATCGAGCAGGTGGAACGTGCCGCCCGATGCCGCTGCCAGGTCGGCGGTGATCGCTGACACGATGCTGCCGGCCGCGCCCGTCACCAGGAACACCGAGTCGTGGTCGAGCACCATCCCGTCACCGGCGACCACCTGTCCGTCGTCGGCCCTCGACGGGAAGGGCGTTTCGATGAACGCGACGCCGAAGCGACGATCGTCGACACGCCCGATCTCGACACAGCCGGGATCGAACAGCGTCTCCTCGATGAGTTGGGCGGCGATCGCAGTGGTCTTGCGGCTGGGGGCGAGGTCGACCGCTTTCACCAATGCCTCGGGGCGTTCCTTCTTGTACGACTTCGTGAAGCCCACCACGGGCCCACCGAGCGGATTCGTGGCCCCGGCCGCGTCGTAGCCGTGATAGCCGCCCAGGCGGGTGGCTGATACCAGGAACGGGCTCGCGTCGTACAGCTCACGCATCGTGGCGTAGAGCGCCTTGACCCGACGGCGCAGCGCCTCGCGCCACGTGGCCAGGTCGTAGTCGGCCAGGTCACCGTCGTCGTCGAGCGCAGGCAACCAGTAGACACCTGCGATCGGCGCCTCCTGCTGCCAGGCGCCGATCTGCGTCAGCAGATCGTCGGTGGCGATGCCAGGTGTCAGCGTGCACACATCGGCACCGGCCTTGGCGAGTTGCTTCACGAGTGCCTCGCCGACCCCACCCTCGTCGAGCATCACCACGACGCGTGCACCGTCGAGGGCGACTCCCGTCGGCAGGCAGCGCTCGAGTGCTGGGCGCAAGGAGGGCACGGGAACGCGGCGCGGCAGCGCATCGACGGCGTCGAAGTCACCGTGCACGACGGTGGGCGCCTCGTGCGCTTTCTGGGGAGGAGTGGTCACAGACGGCGAATCTGCGGTGCCGGCCAACGGCGCCGCGCCCATGCCGGCGCGCTCGCGCACCCAGTTCGCGACGTGGCGCAGCGTCGGGAAGTCGCGCAACTGCAGATTGTCGTCACGCTCCAACTCGTAGCGCTCACGAACCGCAGCAAACACCTCGGCCTGCTTGACCGTATCGACACCCAGATCGGCCTCCAGATCCAGATCCGGATCCAACAGATCGGACGGATACCCCGTCATCTCCGCCACGATCGAAGTGACCGCGGCGATCACGTCATCGGCCACAGCAGGGGCATCGGCGGCCGACGCAGGCGCATCCGAGACGAGCGCGGCCGGTGCAGCGGGCGCGGCGCCCATGCCGGCGCGCTCGCGCACCCAGTTCGCGACGTGGCGCAGCGTCGGGAAGTCGCGCAACTGCAGATTGTCGTCACGCTCCAACTCGTAGCGCTCACGAACCGCAGCAAACACCTCGGCCTGCTTGACCGTATCGACACCCAGATCGGCCTCCAGATCCAGATCCGGATCCAACAGATCGGACGGATACCCCGTCATCTCCGCCACGATCGAAGTGACCGCGGCGATCACGTCATCGGCCACAGCAGGGGCATCGGCGGCCGACGCAGGCGCATCCGAGACGAGCGCGGCCGGTGCAGCGGGCGCGGCGCCCATGCCGGCACGCTCGCGCACCCAGTTCGCGACGTGGCGCAGCGTCGGGAAGTCGCGCAACTGCAGATTGTCGTCACGCTCCAACTCGTAGCGCTCACGAACCGCAGCAAACACCTCGGCCTGCTTGACCGTATCGACACCCAGATCGGCCTCCAGATCCAGATCCGGATCCAACAGATCGGACGGATACCCCGTCATCTCCGCCACGACCGCCGTCACCTGATCCAACACATCATCGACGACGACCGGCGCCGCCACCACCACCGCGCTCGTCTCACCGGCCACCGGGGCAGCACCCAGCCCACCCCGCTCGCGCACCCAGTTCGCGACGTGGCGCAGCGTCGGGAAGTCGCGCAACTGCAGATTGTCGTCACGCTCCAACTCGTAGCGCTCACGAACCGCAGCAAACACCTCGGCCTGCTTGACCGTATCGACACCCAGATCGGCCTCCAGATCCAGATCCGGATCCAACAGATCGGACGGATACCCCGTCATCTCCGCCACGACCGCCGTCACCTGATCCAACACATCATCGACGACGACCGGCGCCGCCACCACCACCGCGCTCGTCTCACCGGCCACCGGGGCAGCACCCAGCCCACCCCGCTCGCGCACCCAGTTCGCGACGTGGCGCAACGTCGGAAAATCACGCAACTGCAGATTGTCGTCACGCTCCAACTCGTAGCGCTCACGAACCGCAGCAAACACCTCGGCCTGCTTGACCGTATCGACACCCAGATCGGCCTCCAGATCCAGATCCGGATCCAACAGATCGGACGGATACCCCGTCATCTCCGCCACGACCGCCGTCACCTGATCCAACACATCATCGACGACGACCGCCGGCGCCACCACCACCGGTTCAGGAGCAGGAGCGGGAGCGGCCACTTCGGCAACGGGTGCCGGAACCCGAGGAACGGTGCCCTCCGGAGCTCGTGCCACAACGGTTGCTGCAACCGAGGCGGCGGCCGTGTGCTGGCCGGCGTACGGCACGGGCACGGCCGAATCGTGGCGAGAACTCGTCGGTGCGCCGATATCGACGACGCGGAGCCGCCGGTGGTCGACCTCGAGCTGGGCGCCGGCGTGACCTGCGAGGCCGTCCAGCCAACGCTGCCAGACGCCGGCATCGGCGATGCGATAGCCGTGGCCGAGTTGATCGGGGGCACGGTGCTGCCCGTCGGCCACCGGGGTCCACCGCAACAGTGCCATCGCCACTTGCGAGCCGAACCCGGCCGCCAACCGCAGGGCGTACCGCACCCGATGCTGCCCGCCCTGGGAGAGGTTGAGGTCGCCGAGGTCCGGGTCGGGTTCGCGGTAGTTCGGCACCGGCGGCACGATCCCGGTCTCGAGTGCCTTCACGGCAACGACATCTTCGATCCCGGCGCCCATCGCATGCCCGGTGAAGCCCTTGGTGTTGGTGATCACGATCTGGTCGGCGGCGGCACCGAAGACACGACGCAGGGCGTTGATCTCGGCCGCAGCCGACCCACCGCGCGCCGGCGTGTAGGTCTCGTGGGAGACGAACATCGCCTCCTGGGCGATCGACTCACGGTCGACACCCCACGACTCGGCTTGCTGCACGACAGCTTCCATCACGGCACCGATGTGCTCGACGTCGAGGCGGGTGCCATGGAACGCCGAGTTGGCCGCGATCGCCCCGAGCACCTCACAGATCGGTTGGAGTCCGCGCTGGCGGGCGGCGTCAGCGGATTCGACGACGAGCGCGGCGGCGCCCATGCCGACGATCATCCCGTGGCGACGCCGGTCGAACGGGGTCGCCGCGTCCTCGACGTGCTCGTCGGTCGCGGCAGCACCGCTGGCCAGGAAGCCGCTGGCGATCCACGGCATCAGCGAATCACCCGTCGCGTCGTCAGCCGACACGACGATCACACGACGGCAGCGACCCGACCTGATCCAGTCCTCGGCCAGCGACACGGCCTGGGTGGTCGACGCGCAGGCGGCGTTGACCTGGGTGTTCGGACCGCGGGCGCCGATGATCTCGGCAAACTGCGAATGCCCCATCGACAACACGCGGAACAGGAATCGCCGGTCGAAGTTGTAGGGGTTGGCCTCGAGCTCGGCCCGCAACTCGGCGATCAGCCGATCGACCTCGGGGGAGCTCGAACCGGCGTCGGTCATGCGCGCCCGCAGCCCCTCCAGGGCGAGCAGATGCTCACGCCGCGAGCGGTCGGCGGTGTAGGCCTCGATGTCTTCGGCGAATCGGTTGTAACCGGGGAACGCGCTGGCGAAGATCACGCCGGTGTCGTCGCGCAACTCGTCGGGCAGACCCCACCGATCGGGCAGCTGAGTACCCAACGTGGTCGTCTTGTAACGCATCACCAGCGGTATTCCGGCGTCGCGCAACGCGTCGAAACCAGCGCCGATCGCCAGCCTCGTGGCGGAGTCGAGCGCCTCGTCGCGGGCGCTCTCGACTGCGAACTGCTCGACCACATCGAATGGTGCGTGCCGACCGGCGAGCTTGATCACCTCGGCCGGATCATCGATCGTCTCGAAACTGGCTCCGCCGGACTCGCTCTTGACGAGCCGCGTGATGTGCATGTCGGCCATCCGGGCGCGAGCCTCCGGCGTCAGCGAGCCGATCAGTTGCTGACCGGCCAGAATACGGCCGATGTTGGCATCATCGAAGACCTGATCGACGCCGGGCAGTCCGAGCGCGGCCCCGGTGATCACCACGGGTTCAGCTTCGATCCGGCGTTGTCCGCCTTGGGACGGTTCCACCGTGGTGACGGGCGCAGGTGTCGCAGCGGCGGGTTCGGCGCCGTAGATCCGCAGACCCTGCTCGATGACACCGGCGAACAGCTGGCCGAGTTGCATGATGCGATCGTCGGGAGCGCCCGCAGCGGGCGGGACGGGGGCTGCCGCAACGACCGGTCGGACCGCCGCCGCGGTCGGTGCTGCGGCTGGGACCGGGTCGGACTGGCCGAAGCCGACACCGGCAGCCCACAGACCGCACAGCGCCTGGTTGATCGATGCGGCGTCACCCACCTTGGGGTGGTTGGTGAACAGCGACAACACGTCGTCGTGCTCGCCGAGCACGTCTTCGACGAAGCCGTGCAGGGCGCGCTTGGGGCCGACCTCGACGAACACCCGCGCCCCGGCCTCGTACAGGGTGTGCAGCCCCTTCACGAACTGCACCGGAGAGGCGACCTGCTTGCCGAGGTAGTCGAGCATCGTCTCGCTGGTGGCATCCGACGGATAGAAGTCGCCGGTGACGTTGGCGACGAGTGGGATCCGGGGTGGCCGGACATCGAGCCGCTCGAGGCTGGCGATCAGCGGCACAGAAGCCGGCGCCACGATCGAAGTGTGGAACGCATGGCTGACCGGGATCCGGATCGCCTGCATGCCTGCGGCGGAGAAGGCATCGACCGCCGCGACGACCGCAGCCGTCGCACCGCCGACGACCGCCTGGTTGTTCGAGTTGATGTTGGCGATCACTACATAGCCGGGTGTGGCATCCACGATTCGTTCGATCTCGCCCAACGGACCGAATACCGCCGCCATCGCTCCGTTGTCCTCGACCGAGAGGCTGGCCATCTCGCGACCGCGAGCACTGACCGCCTCGAGTGCGGCCTCGAACGTCAGCGATCCGGCGGCGATCAGGGCGCCGTACTCCCCCAGGCTGTGACCCATCACCATGTCGGGCTGCATGCCGTAGGCGGCCAAGAGGCGGCCGATCGCGGAGTCGGTCGCCAACACCGCCGGCTGGGTGATCTCGGTTTGCAGGAGCTCCCCTTCGAGCTGCTTGACAGCCGCCGGGTCATCACCGTCGACGAAGATGTACGACGTGAGTGGGCGACCGAGCAGCGGCGTCATCACCGCGTCGGCCTCGCGGAAGGTGTCGGCCACGATCGGTTCGTCGGCACTCAGGGCCTTGAGCATGTTGACGTACTGCGAACCCTGACCGGTGTAGAGGAAAGCGACCTTCGGCGCCGGCCCACGACCGACGAACACACCCTGCTGACGAAGCATGCGGAACACCGCCGGGTTGTTGCCGCTCAGCGCCTTGCTCGCCTTGTCGAGCTTCTTGGCGAGATCGGCCGGGTCGGCGAAATCGACGGCGAGCCGCACCGCGGCCGTGCCGATCGAGGGATCGGGGCGCGCCGGCGCCGGTGCTCTCCCGGCCTGCGCCTCGGAGAGCGCATCGGCGACCTGAGCGAGCAGATCGCTGTCATCGCGGCCGCCCAACACGAGCGCACCCCGCAATGGGGGCTTGGTCGGATCGGCCGCTCCGTCGCCGGGAGCGGTCGTCACATCGGCGGAACGCTGCGGCACGGCGGCAGAGGCGAACACACGCGGTGCCGGCTTGTGACGCCCGGGCACGTATTCTTCGAGCGCGACATGGAAGTTGGTGCCGCCGAATCCGAACGCGCTGACACCGGCACGGCGGACTCCGCTGGGTGGGGTGGGCCACTCACGAAGTTGGGTATTGACCGCAAACGGCACACGATCCCAGTCGACGTTGGGGTTCGGGTCGTTGAAGTTCAAGCTGGGCGCGAGCACCTTGTCGTGCAGGCTGCGCACCATCTTGAACATTCCGGCTGCGCCGGCGGCGGCCTTGAGGTGACCGATGTTCGACTTCACCGAGCCGAGCGCGATCCCGCGCACCGGGGCGCCGGCGGCGCCGAACACCTCGGTCAGGCTTTCGAGTTCGGTGGCATCGCCGACGCGGGTCGACGTGCCGTGGGCTTCGACCGCCGTGATGGTGCCCGGATCTTCGCCGGCGACCTCCCAGGCGCGCCGCACGGCGAGCTTCTGACCGATCGGGTTGGGGGCCGTGATGCCCTTGCCCTTGCCATCGCTCGAACCAGCGATCCCCAAGACGACTGCGTAGACCTTGTCGCCGTCACGCTCGGCGTCCTCGAGTCGCTTGAGCACGAACAGGGCGGCGCCCTCCCCCATCACGAACCCGTCGGCTCCGGCGTCGAACGGGCGCGTGCCGGTTGCCGAGAGCGCACCGATCTTGCAGAACTTCACGAATGCCGCGACACCCATGTTGTGGTCGATCCCGCCGGTGATGGCCGCGTCGAAGCGGTGATCGACGAGACCCTCGACGGCGACGCTCATCGCAGCCAGACCGGACGCACAGGCGGCGTCGGTCGTGAAATTGGGGCCACGGAAATTGAACAGGTTGGCGATCCGGCCGGCCATCACGTTGGCGAGTTCGCCGGGCATCGTGTCCTCGTTGATCTCGCCGTAGTGGGCGAGAAAATGCGAGCGCGTCTCGTCGAGGATGTGCTGGCGTTGATCGGCGGGCAATGCTGCGAACGACTCCGCCTCCTCGAGTTCGCGCAGCACCTCTGGCAGCTCGATCCGCATGTTGGTCTGGTAGTGCTTCTCGCCCCCGATCGCGTTGCCGATGATCACTGCCACGTTGTCGGGATCGACCTTCCAGTCGGGCCATCCCGCGTCGACCAGAGCAGCGCGAGCCGCGCTGATCGCCCATCGCTGACCATCGTCCATCTGATCGGCCACCTTCGGCGGGATCGGCAGCTTCCAGCGGATCGGGTCCCAGTGATAGTCGGAAACCCATCCCCCGATCGTGGAGTACGTCTTGTCGGGTTCGTTGTGATCCGGTGAGAAGTAGAGCGCTGGGTCCCAACGTTCATGCGGGACCTCGGTGATCGAGTATCGGCCTCCGGTGATGTTGGCCCAGAAGGCATCGCCGTCAGGCGCTTGCGGCATGATCGCCGAGACACCGACGACAGCGATCGGCGAACTGGGCGTGGCGAAATTGTCAGACATCTTTGGAGACTCCTGCGAAGAAATGCGAGCGTTGGTTCATCGGGGCGAGCGGGCGTACAACACGTCGGCGACCAGGTCCATGTCGGCGATCAGCCCGGCCTGGGCAGTGCGGATGGCGTCGTGCGGAATCGTGGCCAGCAACGGCCCCACGTCGGCGCTGTCGGCGTTCACCGAGCCGGCGACCCAACGGACACCCTCCTGGCCGACCTTCTGGGCCGCTTCACGACCGAACACGCGACTCATCGCCGCGAGCGCGTCACCGTCGAATCGATCGAGGCTCTTCTCGTGACGGTTGCCGTCGAGCGCGGCGGCGGCGCGCTGGGCGAACACCTCGGCGCATTCGGCATACATGATCAGCTCACCGAGCCGGAACAGCACGTGCTGGTTGCGGGTCAGCCGGGCGACTCGGCACGACTCGAGCACCGCGGCGAGCGCCTGCGAGGCGAGGGCAGCGTGGTCGGCGCCGACCGTCGGATGCGTGCGATGCAGGCTGTTCAGGGCGGCCGCCCGATCCTTGTAGTAGGCGCCGCCCGACTTGAGGTGCTGCTGCCAGCGGTCGCGGCCGATCGTCATTTCCATGATCTCGCTGGTGCCCTCGTAGATCGTGGTGATCCGCACATCCCGCTTGATCTTCTCGACCACGTACTCGCGGGTGTAGCCATAACCGCCGTGCGCCTGGATGGCGGCGTCGGCGGCGGCATTGCCGGCCTCGGTGGCCATCAACTTGGCGATCGCGCCCTCGCAGTTCATGGCGCCGTTCTCGCCGAGGCCGCGGTCGATCTTGTCGGCAGTGTCCTCGATGTAGCTGCGGGCGGCCTCGAGCCGCACGGCATGGGGCACGATCAGCTTGTGGGTGAAGCCCTGCTTCTCGGCCAGCGGCGAACCACCCTGCACACGCTCGAGCGAGTAGGCGATCGCCCGATCGAGCGCCTCCCAGCCACCACCGAGGCCGAATGCGGCGACCATCAGGCGGGTGTAGCCGAACACCTGCTGAGCCTGCACGAGGCCCTTGCCCTCGACACCGCCGATCAAATGGTCGGCGGGTACTTCGACGTCGTCGAGGAACAGTGCGGCGGTGTTCGACAACCGCAGACCGTGTTTGTCCTCGGGAATCCCGGTGGTGAAGCCCGGCGTGTCCTTCGGAACCGTGAACCATGATGCACCGTCTGGCGTACGGGCCAAGATCGTGGCCACATCGGCGATCGAGCCGTTCGAGATCCACTGCTTGCGTCCGTTGATGCGGTAGCCCGTGATCACCCCGTCTTCTTCGATCCGTGTGGCGACCGTCTTCATCGCCCCGAGATCGCTACCGGCCTCGGGTTCGGTGGCACCGTAGGCGAACACGAGACCCTGCTCGGCGATCGCCCCCAGCCAACGCAGCTTCTGCTCCTCGGTGGCACCGACCAGGATCGGGTCGCTGCCGAGGAAGGTGGCGAAGACTGCCGTCGCCAGGCCGATGTCGTGACGGGCCATCACCTCGCACACGCGGTACGAGTCGAACGCCCCGCCGTCCATGCCCCCGTACGCCTCCGGCACGAAGATCAACTGCACGCCCAGTTGGTTGGGATCGCTCATCGCGCGCACGATGTCCTCGGGGCACACGTCGTCGCGGTCGAGATCGAGCTGGAGTTTCGGTGGGAGCGCGTGGCCCACGAACTCGCCGAGCGCGTCGAGCATCATCATCAACGTGTCGGTGTCGAGTCCGGCCCCTCCGACGTGCCCCGTGGTCATCGTCGTCGAATCGGTCATGCTGGCATCCCCTTTGTCGCTGCTTCTCATGGCAAGGTTTGCAGAGTTCGTGTCAGGCTTCCATGGCCTTAGGTCACCTTGCGCGCCGCAGTATGGCACCATTGCCGAACATTGTTGCCGACGGGGAGATCGTCAGTGAGCGTGGATCAGGTCGTGCAACCGACCTGGCTGCGTCGGGCCCCGCGGAGTCGATCCGAGGAAGTCGACGAGCACCTCGAGGAACCGATCTGGAGCCTCGGCATGTGGAAAGTGGCCGATCCCCTCGAGGATCTCGAGCCGGCTGCCGGGAATCGCTTCGTGCGCGGCGTAGGCATGGCCGACCGGGATGATGTCGTCGCGATCACCCCACACGATCAGCGTCGGTAGATGGGCGGCGAGGTACAACCGGTCGGTGGCGTCGACGGTCTGGCCACCCGGTTCGATCACGCCGCGGATCGTGCGCACGAACGCTTTGCGGTCCTCCGTGCCTGCGAGCGAAGCGTACGAGCGCCACATCTCCGTCAGTCGCGGAGACCTCACGCCGACACGCGACAGGGCCCGATTCAGGTCGTTGCCGCGGTCGGCCACCATCCGCGGGAAGATCAACGGCATCACGTGCTCGATTCCTGGCAGGGTCACCAACCGCAGCAACCAACTCACCTCGCGCCCGAGCCCACCGCTGCCAACCAGCACCAGGCGATCGCACAGTTCGGGATGCTGGTACGCGAGCTGCATCGCCACGCCACCGCCGAACGAGTGCCCCACGATGGTGGCGCTCGGCACGTCGAGCACGGCCAGGAAATCACGCAGCCCACTGGCGAACGCGCCCAGCGAGTAGTCACCCATCGGCTTGGCGGATTCACCGTGGCCCAGCAGATCGGGGGCGATCACGTCGTGAGACTGGGCCAGAGCAGGCTGGGCCGCCCGCCAGGTGCGCGAGCTTCCGGCGAGGCCATGGATCAACAGGACGGCTTCGCCCTCGCCGCCGCGTCGATACCTGACCTCGTGCCCGTGGATGACGACGCGTCTGAGCCCGAACTGGTCCATGCCACCATCATCGCCGATGCGCGGCAGCCCCCCATAGAGGCAAAGGGCATACCGCCTTGGGGGACGCACTCGGTCACCCGCCGAACTGACCGGCGTCGACGCCTTCGCCTGATCGGCGGCTCGCTCACTTGCCGACCTGTTCGGTGAAGTCGGCGACATAGATACCGAGCGCCGTTGCCACGAACAGCCCGGCGATCAGCCAGAACCGGATGATGACGCGAGTCTCCGGCCACCCCGCCTGCTCGAAATGGTGGTGCACGGGGGAAAGGCGGAACAGCCGCCGCCGCCGTCCCGACGCCCGGAACACCACCATCTGCAGCGCCACCGATCCGATCTCGAGCACATTCAGCCCGCAGATCAGCGGCAACAGGAGGTGGGTGTTGGTGGTCAACGCCAGCACGGCCAGCGCAGTACCGATCGCCAGTGCGCCGACGTCGCCCATGAAGATCAACGCTGGTGCGGCGTTCATCCACAGAAACCCGATGCACGCACCGGCAAACGCCGCAGAGAACACGGCCAGGTCGTACGGATTGACGATCGAGCCGTACACCTCGGGCGTTCGGAATCCCGCGTAGGCGATACCGGTGAAGGCGAGGAAACCGAACAGCGCAGCGCCGCTCGCCAAGCCGTCGAGGCCGTCGGTGACATTCACGGCGTTGGCGGTGCAGAAGATGATGACGCCGGCCCAGACGGTCCACCAGACTGGGCCGAGTTCCCACCCCGGGAAGTCGGCCCTCGTCAACGACACCCGCGTGTCGATGTCGGTGAGGATCACCAGCGCGGCGGCGATCGCGAGGGATGCCACCAAGGTGATGACACCCTTGAGTTTCCAGAACAGCCCGCGATTCTGGCGGGCGCGGACCTTCATGACATCGTCGATCAGGCCGATCGAGGCCATCAGCAACACGCCGCCGAAGGCGATCAAGGTCTGGTTCGAGAACACGACCCCGGCCCGCACGTGACTGACGAGGTAGCCCGTCATCGCCGCCCCCAAAATGGCGATCCCACCCATCGTCGGTGTGCCGGCCTTGTGCTGATGATCGGGGGCGACCAGGTTGTCGGCGTTGCGCTGCAGAATCGGCTGGCTCCGACCCCGAGCACGGAGCACATGGGCCAGCCAATAGCTCCCTGCGAGGGCGATCACGGCCGCAACAGCGGTGCTCAAGAACAAGGGGATCATGGTCGGGAGCTGCCGTGCCGGGCAGGCGCAGACATCACGAGAGCCAATCTGTCGGACGCAGGTGTGACAAGCCAGGGCCCAAGGTCACCGAGGACCGCTGACGGAGGATCGGCTTCGCCTACACGCCGATCGGCGCGGCGGCGTCCTCCGATCGCAGGCGGACCTCACCGACCTGATCGGGGAACTTGCCCCGCTTGTCGGCGTAGAACGAGCGGAACACCGCCATATCGGCGTCGAGGTCGCCGCTGGCCCGGACGACCTGGCCAAATCCACCTCGGCGGCGTTCGTAGTCGAGGTAGCCGCAGACGATCGGAACCCGACCGGCGACAGCGATCCGGTAGAAACCCGACTTCCAATGATCGGTGTAGCCGCGGGTCGCTTCCGGGGGGATCACGATCACCAGCGACTCGGCCTTGCCGAACTGCTCGGCGAGCGACTCGACCATGCCCGATCGCTGCCCCCGCGGCACCGGCACGCCCCCGAAGTGACGCAGCGCGAATCCCATCGGACCCTTGAACAGGGAATCCTTGCCCAGCCAGGACACCTTCACCCCGAGGTGGAACGACAAGGCGAGCAGGTATAACAGATCCCAGTTGCTCGTGTGCGGCGCGGCGATCAGCACGTACTTCTGCTCGTTCGGCGCCGATCCTTCGGGGTGCCATCGCGCGATCCGAAGCACGAGACGTCCGGCGCTCTTCTTGATCACGCCCACAGCTCTCCCATCGGTTGGACCTCAGCACCCTATCCATCGGTAGCAGATCCGCCGACTCGGTGGTCGTGCGACGCCTTGCCGTATCGTTCGGTATGGCGCCGACCAGACCTGTCACCGATTGGACGACCGACTACGACATCTTGGACGATGACTATGTAGCCGATCCGTACCCGGTATGGGCCGATCTGCGAGAGCAGTGTCCGATCGCCCACTCGGATCGGTGGGGTGGTTCGTGGCTGCCGGTCAAGTACGCCGACATCGCTGCGATCGCCCACGACATCGAGCACTTCAGCTCGATCGACGTCGGCGTGCTCACGTTCACCGAGGAGGAGCGACCGCCGCCGCCGATCGACCTGTCGTTGCCACCGATCGACGCTGATCCGCCGCTCCACACCTGGACCCGGCGTTTGTTGCTGCCGTGGTTCTCGCATGCGAGGGTCGCCCAGTACGAGCCGACCACCAGGGAGATCTGCAACCGCTTGATCGACGGGTTCATCGAGGCCGGCTCGGCCGATGCGGCCCGTGACTACGCCCAACAGATCCCGGTTCGCGTGATCGCCCTCGTGCTCGGCGTGCCCGACGAGATGTCCGACACGTTCACGGGTTGGGTCAGCGACGTGCTCGAGTTCGCCCACGACGAAGCGCGCAGCTCGGCCGGTCGCGACAACATGGTCGCCTACCTGCTCGGTCTGTTGGAGGTCCGCCGCACGAACCCGGGCGACGACCTGATCAGCGCGCTGTTGCACGCCGAACACGATGGCGAACCGATCGACGACCTCCAGGTGATGGGCATCGCCGCGCTGACGTTGATCGCCGGGGTCGACACCACATGGTCGGGTATCGGGTCGGCGATGCTCCACCTGGCGACCCACCCCGCCGACGCCCAGCGCCTGGTCGACGAGCCCGAGCTGATGCCCACGGCGATCGAGGAACTGTTGCGGGCCTACTCTCCCGTCACGATGGCCCGCGTCACTACCGAGGACATCGAGTTCCAGGGGTGTCCGATGAAGGCCGGCGACAAAGTGCTGATGAACTTCCCCGGCGCAAACCGCGATCCCGACGTGTTCGAGCGCGCCGACGAGGTGATCCTCGATCGCCAGGAGAACCGCCACCTCGCGTTCGGCGTCGGTATTCATCGCTGCGCCGGTTCGAACCTGGCCCGCATGGAGCTGCGCGTCGCGATCGAGGAGTGGCTGAAGAGGATTCCGTCGTTCCGGCTCGTCGACGATGCTCACGTCACGTGGGCAGGCGGCCAGGTCCGCGGCCCACGCAGCGTGCCGGTCACGTTCTGAGCCTCCCCATCGACGTGGCCATCCGGCACGACTCCGCTCACGTCTCCCACTAGGTTCGAACGTCGTGCGGCTGTTGCTGGTCTCCGACCTCCATTACACACTCCCCCAGTTCGACTGGGTCTTCGAACAGGCGGCCGACTTCGATGTGGTCGTGTTCGCGGGCGACTCACTCGACCTGGCGTCGGCGGTCGCGCTCGAATCGCAGATCGTCGTGATCCGCACGTACCTGCGCAAGGTCGCCGAACGGGCCTCGACAGTCGTCTGCTCGGGGAACCACGACCTGACCGCCCGAAACGGGCACGGCGAGAAGCACGCACCATGGGTCACCGAGGCGCACGTCGACGGGGTCGTGACCGATTGGGGTTCCCTGGACATCGGCGGCTGCCGCATCACGGTGTGCCCCTGGTGGGACGGCCCGCTCACGAAGCAGGACGTCGATCGCCAACTCGCCGCCGCTCGCGGCGACGCAGATTCCCTTCGCCAGATCTGGATCTACCACTTCCCACCCGACGAGGCCCCGGTGTCATGGATCGGCCAGCGCCACATCGGCGACCGCGACCTGAACGCCTGGATCGGTCGCCATCAGCCCGATCTGGTGCTGACCGGCCATATCCACGACTCGCCGTTCAAGGTGGGCGGTTCGTGGGTGGCGCAACTCGATGGGACGTGGGTGATCAACCCGGGCCACGCTCCCGGGCCGATCCCCGCCCATGCGATCGTGGACACCACAGCCGGAACCGCCGAGTGGTGGTCACCGTTCGGTCGCGGCGACGAACAACTCTGGCCGGCGCTGACGGGCAACGTCAGCACCTAGCGCCTAGTACAGCGGATCGGGATCGCGTTCCGAGCCAGGGTCGGCTGGCGACTGCTGCCCGAAGGAGAGCTCGGAGATGACCTCGTCGAGCAGCCCGAGATGGCCACCGGCGTCGCCGTACTGCTGTTTCACGTCGACGAGATACCCCGACAGGCGCGCCAGCCGCCCGGCCAAGGTGCGAGCAACCTCGAACAGGGCCTCGGGATCCGACGACAGGAACGCGATCGGGTCGTCGATCACGTAAACCGTAGAATCCTCGCGAGCGATGACAGTTGCGCTCGGCGATTGGTCGAGCAACACCGAGATCTCCCCGAGCGCTGAACCGGGCTCGGCGATCGTTGCGACCAGCTGGCCCGCACGCACGACGTCGAGTCGGCCGCTGGCGAGCACGTACATCTGGCTGCTCGCCGCTCCTTCGGTCAGCACGACCTCGCCGGGCGACAATCGTCGAGTCGGCGAGCCATCACACCGGTCGAGGAGGGTCATCGTCGCACCATAATCACTCGGACGAACACCGGTCACGCCAGGCGGCAACCATTTTCGAACGATGTACCGACGACGTCAGCCGGGAGTGCGCAAGCCGATCGTCGCCAATTCGTGTCGTCGCCCGAAGAAGGCGTAGGCCCAGAACGCGATGGCGGCCCCGGCGACGGTGTCGAGCACGTAGTGGTTGGCGGTCGTGACCACCGCGAGGCCGACGAGGATGGCTGGTACGAGGGCCAACGCCTGCCGTCGCCACGAGTCGAACGTGGCCGCCAGCGCCAAACACGCGAGCAGCGTCCAACCGATGTGAAAGCTCGGGAACGAGGCGACCGGGTTCGTCCAGCTCAGCGGGTAGTCGAGGTAGTGACGGCGCGCTGCGTCGCTGACCGTGCCCTCGTAACCGGGCATGAAGCGTGGCGGTGCGGCTGGGAACAGCCAGAACAACACCAACCCGACGAGACCCGATGCGAACATCGAGTTCCGGAGCTGTACGTAACGGATTCTGCTGCGGTGGAACAGCCAGATCAAGACGGCGATCAGCAGCGGCCAGTGCAGCCAGACGTAACTCAGGTTGCCCACCGTTCGCAGCACCTCACTCCGCAACACGAGATCCTGGGCGCCGCGCTCGATGTCGATATTGAGTGCCTCCTCGACGTCGAGGATTCGCTGGGCGTTGCGAGTTGCGACGAGGGCGTCTCCCTCGATGACAAGCCGACCGCCGAAGTAGACCGATGCTGCCGCCGCGCAGATCGCGATCTCGCGCAGCGCGGCGCGGTGCGCCACCACCGGTGGTGTCGTTGCGTCGATATCTGAGGATGCCGGGTCGACACTGATCCTTCGAGTATGCCTCCGAACGTGGCGGCGGGGGCGGGATTGCGTCACGATGGTGGCGTGGAACTGATCGCCCACCGCGCCGGCAACGAGTCGCAATCGATCGGCCCGGCACTGGCAGTGGCCGATGCGATCGAGCTGGATCTCCACCAGTTCCGCGGACGGCTCGAGGTGCGCCACGCCAAGGCGCTGTGGCCGTTCGCCGTGTTCTGGGAGAAATGGGAGCTGGTACCTGGCATCGTTCGCCCACCGCTTCGCGAGATTCTCGAAGCGACACCCGCCGGCACCCATCTGTGGTTCGACGTGAAGGGCTTCACGCAACGTGTGCCACGGCGGCTCATCCGCGAGGTGGGTCCGCGGCGGCCGATCACGGTGTCGTGCCGCAGTTGGTGGGCGCTGCGATCCGTTCGCCATCTCACCGGCGTTCGCACGTTTCGCTCGGTCGGGAACCGCTGGCAACTCTGGCTCGTTCAGCGGGTCCGTTTCGCCGACACCGATGACGGGATCGTGATGCACCAGCGGCTCGCTTCGAACGAGGTGCTCACCAGCCTCCGCCGCCTCACCCCGAACATCGTGGTCTGGGCGATCGATGACGTCGGGCGCGCCCTGGCGCTGCGGGATCTGGGAGTGAGGGGCGTCATCGTCGACGACCTTGGGGTGCTCGCCGAACTCCGGGTTCGCGCCGGACGTGACGCGCGTCGAGCGCCCGCGATCTGACTTTTTGTCTGCCGCGACCACATCGATTCGAAAAGGCCGTACTATTTCGTGCAGATTGGTGGTCGAGCCAGTTCACGGGTTGAGTTCAGCTCCAGTCGGCACCCGATCGAACCGATGATCTGTCGGCGGCGTCCCAATGCCGAACGACTCGCCCCCGGACCACACGTGCACACGACCATCACCATCCCCAACCTTCGTGACGTGGTGCGCCACGCCTTGCCCAATGTGATCGAGGGCAAGGTCATCCCCCTGTTGCTGTTCATCGGATTCCTCGAGTTCGCCGGAACGATGTGGGCGCTCTTGATTGCCTTGACCTGGTCGGTTGCCACGGTCACGTACCGCAAGGCCACCAACCGTCGCGTGCCGGGCCTGATCGTGTTGAGCACCGTTGCCCTGGCGGCCCGCACGATCGCGGCCGTCGCGACCGGATCGATGGTGATCTACTTCCTGCAACCGACCATTTCGACGGTGCTCGTCGGATTCGCGTTCATGATCTCGGTACCGCTCGGCAATCCGCTCGCCCAGAAGCTCGCCTACGACGTGTTCCCGTTCGACGACGCCACCAAGTCGCACCCGCTGGTGCGCCAATTCTTCGTACGCCTGTCGGCGATCTGGGCGATCACGAGCATGGTCAACGCCTCGATCACGGTCTGGTTGCTGCTCACGCAGTCGGTCACCACGTTCGTGCTCGTGAAGTCGGTGCTCGGCCCGATGACCGCGGTGGTCACGATCGGGGCGGGGTGGATCTGGTTCCGCCTCACCCTCAACCGCACCGGCACATCGCTCGCGTGGTCGCCCTCGGTGCGCCACGCACCGCAGCCGGTCTGACGCCACCGCTCACAGGTCGGCAGCGCCCAGCACGGCGTCGATGAAGCCGGTCACGTCGCCCAGCACTTCTGCCGAGTTCGTCTCGTTGAACACTTCATGGCGAGCGCCGGGATATTCGTACTTGCGGAACGTGGCGCCGCGCAGCCGCTCGATCCCACCCCTGGTGCCGTCGATCGGCACCAGCTGATCGGCGGCCCCGTGCACCCACAACAACGGGAGATCACCCAGCGAACCGGCTTCGTCGATCGCCGCCATCGTCGCCACCATCGCTGCAACGGTGGGTCGCTTGAACGGGCCGTGCCACACCAGCTCGTCGGCGGCGTATGCGGCCCCGACCGCTGGATCGCGCGACAGGATCTCAGGGTCGAGCGGCGTATCCGGCATCTCGTCGAGCGTCAACAGCTGTCCGAGCAGCTCCAACTTGCCGACCGCTGCCCCCGACAGCACGAGCGCACGCAACTTGTCGCGGTGCAGCTGTGCGTATCGTGCGGCGATCATGCCCCCCATCGAGTGGCCGATCATCACGACCGGCAGGTCGGGCCATGCTGCGCGCGCTGCATCGACCACCTGGTCGACGTCGGCGACCACGTCCTCGAAATTCGACACCAACACGCGCTCGCCGCCGCTCCGGCCGTGGCCGAGGTGATCGAGGCCGTACACGACGGCGCCGTTGTCGATCAGAGCCTCGGCGACATGCCCGTACCGACCGATGTGCTCGCCGTAGCCGTGTACGAGCACCGCTACGTATCGCGGGGTCGCAGCCGGGTCGCTCCAGGATCGCGCGGCGATCTGTGCCTGCGCACCGTCGAACGTCCATTCCATGACCTCGGCCATCTGCTTGCCTCCTGCTCGCGTGTCGACCTGTGAATGGGTCGACCTGTATATGGGTCCACCTGTGTATGTATTGACCTGCGTATCTATTGACGTGGTCAACCGATGGGTTCGAATCTGGCCTGGAAGAACCGGAGTGATTCGGGCTCATAGGTGAAACGCAGGCCAGGTATCTGAGCCCGTTGCTCGTATACCGATATCACGGATTCGGCAGTCACATCCATGTGCGACTGGGTGTACACGCGGCGCGGGATCGTCAGCCGCACCAGCTCCAGCTTGGGGTAATGGTGGTCGCCGGTCATCGGATCCCGACCGGCCGACACGACCCCGCGTTCCATCGCTCGCACGCCGGCGTCCTCGTAGATCGCTGCCGTGAGCGCCTGTGCCCGCAGCTGGTCGGGTCGCAGGTGGTCACAGATCATCGAGGCGTCGAGGAACACGCCGTGCCCTCCCACCGGTTCGACGATCGGCACTCCACCTGCCTGCAGGCGCTCGCCGAGGTACTCGACCTGCCCGACGCGGGTGCGGACGTGGTCGTCGGTACGCACCATCTCCCTGATCCCGCGGGCCAGCGCCTCCATGTCGCGGCCGGCCATCCCGCCGTACGTGTGGAGGCCCTCGAAGGCGACCAACATGGCCCGCGCCCGGCGAGCGAGTTCGGGATCGCGAAGCGCGAGGAAGCCCCCGATATTGACGAGGTTGTCCTTCTTGGACGACACCGTCGCGCCGTCGGAGTACGAGCAGATCTCCAGCAGGATCTCGCGGACCGTCCGATCGTGGTAGCCGGCTTCGCGCTGTTGGATGAAATAGGCGTTCTCCAGCGCTCGCGTGGCATCGAGCATCACGAGGATGCCGCGCTCGCTGCAGAACTCGTAGACCTCCCGCAGGTTCGTCATCGACGCAGGCTGACCGCCCGCCATGTTGACGTTGGTCTCGAACGACACGTACGGGATCCGGTCGGCGCCGACCTCGTCGACGACCGCTGCCAGCTTGCCGAGGTCGACGTTGCCCTTGAACGGATGGAGGCTGTGCGGCTCGTGGGCTTCCTCGATGATCACGTCGACGAAGCGGCCACCTGCGTATTCCTGATGGAACTTGGTGGTCGTGAAATACATGTTGCCCGGCACCACATCGCCCGGCTCGATGAGGATCTGGCTGAGGATGTGCTCGGCACCGCGCCCCTGGTGGGTGGGCACCAGCTCGGGGTACCCGTACACCTCGGCCACCGCATCGCACAGATGGTAGAACGACCGCGATCCGGCGTAGGCCTCGTCACCGATCATCAGGCCGGCCCACTGGTCGTCCGACATGGCAGAGGTGCCCGAGTCCGTGAGCAGATCGATGTACACGTCATCGCTCCGGAGCAGGAACGTGTTGTAGCCGGCCTCGCGGATGGCCTCCGAGCGCTCCTCCTGGGTGAGCAAACGGATCGGCTCGACCATCTTGATCTTCCACGGCTCTGCCCAGCTATGACGCGACGCCGCCATCGGTGACCTCCTCGAGCGCCGTGTGGCCCTCCTGCTCACCGTACGGCGAGCGCCCGGCAACCCGTAGAGGCCAAAGGCCCCGTCAGCGGCCGCCGGCGATCACATCCGGACACGCTCGCCCTTCGGATCGTACAACGGTCGCAGCGAGGCCCGAGCGAGCACCAACCGACCGGCGACCTGGATCTCGTAACCGCCTGCGCCCACGTAGTCCGCTGTGACACCGCCCTCATGCTCGATGTAGCCGAATCCCATCGCCCCACCGAGCGTGTGGCCATAGTTGCCCGATCGGAGGTAGCCGACCCGCTCGCCGTCCCGAAAGATCGGTTCCTCACCGAACAGCAGCGGATCGGGGTCATCGAGCAAGAACTGCACGAGCCTGCGGCGCGGCGGACCGGCTTGCCGGTCGGCCATGAGTGCATCGCGCCCGACGAACCCGCCCGGCTTGTCGAAGTCGACGGCGAACCCGAGGCCGGCCTCGATCGGCGAGTCCGTGTTCTCCATGTCGAGTCCGTAGTCTTTGCGCCCCGCTTCGGTACGCGTGCTCTCCAGGGTCACCATGCCCGCATGTCGCAGATCCAGATCACCGCCCTCTCGGATCAGGGCGTCGTACACACCGAGCGCGAAGTCGGCCGGCACGTACAACTCCCATCCCAGCTCGCCGACGAAGCTCATCCGGAACGCCCAGCCGAGGGCGAACTCGAGATCGATCTGTTGGGCGGTGTAGTACGGAAACGCCTCGTTGGAGAGATCGGCGTCAGAGATCCGCTCCAGGAGCTGACGCGATTTGGGGCCTTGCACACTGATCATCGCGAGGCCCGACGTCACATCGGTGACCCACACCCGATCGTCCGGTGCGATCGCGCGTTGCAGCATCGTCTGGACGCGGCGATGGAATCCCTCGGCGACCACCACCATGAACCGCAACTCCGTCAACCGGGTGACGGTGACGTCGGCGAGCACCTTGCCCCGGGGACTCATCCACTGCGTATACACACACGTGCCGGGTTCGACCGCCACATTGTTGCCGCTCAGTCGGTTCAGAATTCGTTCCGCATCAGGGCCCTCGACCATCAGGTTCGACATCGTCGACATGTCGTACAACACCACATCGTTGCGGGTGGCGTGATGCTCAGCGACGTGATGCTCCCACCAACTCGGACGCCGATAGGTCGGCTCGAACGGCACCTCCATTCCTGGTGGGCCGAACCAGGCGGTGCTCTCCCAACCGGACGACTCGCCGAAGTGGGCGCCCGCTGCAGCCAGCCGATCGTGGAGCACGGAGCGCCGGGCGTTGCGCGCCCGCATCGGCTGGGAATGTGGCCATGATCCGGTCGAGTGCAAGCGGCCCAGCAGTTCGATCGTGCGGGTCTGACGGAAACGGCGAGTGGTCTGGAACGGGTGGACACGCGCGATGTCGACATCGGTCACGTCGACCTGTGGGTCGCCGTCGACCATCCAGTTCGACATGATCTTGCCGGCGCCACCGCCGAGCAGGATGCCGAGCGAGTTGAAGCCG
The DNA here is from genome assembly GCA_963701575.1 of uncultured Acidimicrobiaceae bacterium. GTDB lineage: Bacteria > Actinomycetota > Acidimicrobiia > Acidimicrobiales > Ilumatobacteraceae > Ilumatobacter. The sequence goes on along the minus strand of CAVPAQ010000016.1, from coordinate 27,838 downwards.
GCAGCCACCCAGAAGTTCTCGACTTCAGGTGACGGTCCCATCAGCGAGCCGTTGTCGGCCGTGAAGCTCTCGGGCCCGGTGAAGAACTTCCGGATACCCACGTCGCGGAGCGTCGGCAGTGTCTCCATGGCGAGCTCGACGAACGGCGCGAGTCGTTCCCAATCGGTCTCGATCTCTCCGAAACTGAAGTCGGTCGGAATCCGGTCGACGCTCCACGCCGACCCCAGCGGCTCGAACAGACCAACCATCAAGCCGCCCGTCTCCTCGCGGTAGTAGGCGAATCGGTCGGGGTCCTCCACGATCGGCATGTCCCGGGACATGCCGGCGATCTGATCGGTGATCATGTACGCGTGTTCGGCTGCCTGGAGCGGCACGGCGACGCCGGCCATCGCACCGATCTGGCGGGCCCACATACCCGCGCAGTTGACGACGTGCTCACATTCGATCTCGCCCCGCGTGGTCTGCACGCTGACGACCCGACCGTTGTCGATCACGAAACCTGTGACCCCCGTGTCCTGCACGATTCGTGCTCCGCCCATCCGGGCACCCTTGGCGAGTGACATGGCGCAGTTGGCAGGGTCGGCACGGCCCTCGTTGGCGGTGTAGAAACCGGCGATCATGCCGCTGGTGTCGAGCATCGGCCACATGTTCTGCACTTCGGCCGGCGAGATCTCCTCACGTTCGATGCCGATGCCGCGCAGGAAGTCGGCCTCACGGCGCAGCTTGTCGATCCGGTCAGGATTGGCGCCCGTCTGGATGTAGCCGACCGGCACGAACCCCGTCGACAGTTCGGTCTCGGCCTCCAGCCGTTCATACAACTCACGCGTGTACTTCGCCATCCATGCCGAGGTCTCGGTGGTCATGCCACCCGACACGATCAGACCTGCCGCATGCCACGTGGTTCCCGACGTGAGCTTGCTCTGCTCGATCAGCACCACGTCGGTCCATCCCAGCTTGGTGAGGTGATATGCGACGCTGGATCCGATCACGCCGCCGCCGACGATCACCACCTGAGCTCGGGAGGGTAGCTCGATTGCGCGACTGTCGCTGCTCATCGCTCATTCCTCTCTCGTACGTTCCCCCGGCGTCGGAAGTCGCCGGAAGGAATCGGTCGCACCAGGAACGGTACGCTTCGAGCGCTCCTGGGCACACATCCACGGAGACTCGAGTGTGCCGCCGACCGAGCGCCCACGACGGAGGGATGATCCATGCCACGCGACCCACGGTTCGACATCCTGTTCGAGCCCGTTCGGATCGGTCCTGTCACCGCCCCGAACCGCTTCTACCAGGTGCCCCATTGCACCGGCATGGGATACCGCCGTCCCCAGACGCTGGCCACGATGCGCGGGGTCAAGGCCGAGGGCGGCTGGGGAACCGTGAACACCGAGTACTGCTCGATCCACCCGTCATCGGACGACGAGCCCTATCCGACGACCTCGCTGTGGGACGACGGTGACGTCCGGGCGATGGCGTTGAGCGTCGATGCCATCCATGCACACGGTGCGCTCGCCGGTGTCGAGCTATGGCACGGCGGCGCGTCGAGCGCCAACCACTACTCCCGTGAGACCCCACTCGGAGCGTCCTCGCTACCCGTCGGGGACCATGATCCGTGGCAGACCCGGGCGATGGACAAGTCCGACATCGTGCAGCTGAAACGGTGGCACGTCGACGCGGCGAAGCGAGCTCAGCGTGCCGGGTTCGACATCGTGTACGTCTACGCAGCCCACTGGTATCTGATCCACCAGTTCCTGCAGCCGTCCAACCGGCGCAACGACGAATACGGGGGTTCACTCGAGAACCGGGCACGTCTGCTGAAGGAGTTGATCGAGGAGACCAAGGAGGCGATCGGCGACACATGCGCCGTGGCCGTGCGCTTCTCGGCCAGTTCCGGTGGTGGTGACGGCAATCATGACACCGACGAGCCGCGGGCGATGATCGAGCTGTTGGCCGACCTGCCCGACCTGTGGGACATCACCGTCCACGACTACACGCTCGAGATGGGCACCTCACGATTCGTCGAGGAGGCAGCCCTCGAGTCGACGATCTCGTGGGTCAAGCAGGTCACGAACAAGCCCGTCGTCAGCGTCGGGCGTTTCACGTCCCCCGAGACGATGCTCCGCTCGATTCGCCAGGGCGTCGTCGACCTGATCGGTGCTGCTCGTCCGTCGATCGCCGATCCGTTCCTGCCGAACAAGATCGCCGAGGGCCGCGACGACGAGATCCGCGAGTGCATCGGCTGCAACATCTGCTATGCCGGCGATCAGCTCGGCTCGCCGATCCGGTGCACGCAGAACCCGACCATGGGCGAGGAGTGGCGCAAGGGCTGGCACCCGGAACGGCTCCCGCTGAAAGGCTCGGATTCCTCTGTCCTGATCGTCGGTGGCGGCCCAGCGGGGCTGGAGGCTGCGGTCTCACTGGGCAAGCGTGGTTATCGAGTCACGCTGGCCGAGGCGCGGACCGAACTCGGTGGCCGCGTCGCGCTCGAATCGGGATTGCCGGGGTTGGCCGAGTGGGCTCGCGTCAGGGATTGGCGTCTCGGGCAACTCGCCAAGCTCGACAACGTCGAATTCTTCCTCGACAGCACCGTCGACGAGCAACAGATCCTCGAGTTCGGCGCCGATCGTGTCGCCATCGCGACCGGTTCGACATGGCGCCACGACGGTATCGGGCGCCACCACGACGAGCCGGTGCCGGGCTGGCAGCGGCCCTCGGTACTGACACCTGACGACATCCTGGGTGGAACACGACCGAGCGGCCCGGTGGTGGTGTTCGACGACGATCACTACTACATGGGAGGTGTGATCGCCGAGGCGCTGCGGCTGGCGGGGTGCGAGGTCACGTTGGTGACGCCGGCCAACGAGGTGTCGACCTGGGCGACGAATACCGATGAGCAGTACCGGATCCAGCGACGCCTGCTCGAACTGGGCGTCGTACTCGCCACGGGCACCTCGCTGGCAGCAGTGACAGCGGATTCGGCGATCCTCGAATGCATCTACACCGCCCGCCAGCGCGAGATCGCAGCCGCCGGCGTCGTGATGACCACCTCCCGGACTTGTGAGGATGCTCTGTTCCACTCGCTCCGCGACCGCATCACGATCGAACGGATCGGCGACTGCGACGCCCCTGGCACCATCGCCACCGCCGTGTACTCGGGCCATCGGTACGCGCGCGAAATGGACAGCAGCGGAACGAGCGCACGCGAATTCCGCCGCGAGTAGGGCACACGCTCCTCCACTCCGGCCACGATGGCGAGCGAAGTCCGACTCGCGTGGCATCGTGGTGCCCATGAACGACGGCGCCACGCGAGTTCTGTGTATCCCACACGGCGGAGGGCCGCTGCCGGTGTTGGGCGAACCATCTCATGCCCGCATGGTCGAGTTCCTGCGCACTACCGGGCATTCGATCGGCCGACCCTCGGCGATCGTGGTGGTCAGTGCCCATTGGGAGGCCGCCCGACCCACGATCACGTCCGGCGCAGCACCCGGCTTGATCTACGACTACGGCGGCTTCCCCGAGGAGAGCTACCGACTGCAGTACCCCGCGCCCGGTACTCCCGAGCTGGCCGCTCGCATCGCCGAGCTGCTCACAACGGCCGGATTCGAACCCCGACTCGACCCGAATCGCGGGTTCGACCACGGGGTGTTCATCCCACTGCTGTTGATGTACCCCGACGCGTCGATCCCCGTGATCCAGCTCTCGCTGCTCAGCAGTCTCGACCCCGCCGCCCACATCGCGATGGGTGCGGCGCTCTCCTCACTGGCCGGCGCCGGCGTGTTGATCCTCGGCTCGGGCTTCACGTTCCACAACATGAGCGCATTCGATCCAGGCAGCCCGGAACCCGGCCGCGACCCCCAGAACGAGGCGTTCGAGAACTGGCTCGTCGACACGTGCACCAGCCCCGATCTGACCGAGGACGAGCGCATGCAACGACTGATCGGCTGGGCCGACGCACCGGGCGCCCGCTGGTGCCACCCGCGCGAGGAGCATCTACTCCCCCTCCACATCTGCTACGGAGCCGGTGGTGGCCTTGCCACTCGCGTGTTCGACGACCTCGTGCTCGGCAAGCGCGCCAGCGGATACGCCTGGTAGCCGCAGGCGCCCGACGACGGCTCCCCTGGGCAGAGCGCGACCAGGGCCGACGCCGGAACCAACGAGGTGCTGGCTAACGTCCAATCCTCGGAGGTGCAATTCATGCACAAGCACAGGTACTCGCTCGCGGTGTTGCTGGTCGTCGCGGCCGGATGCGCCAATGACAGCAACGAAGGGGCCGCGTCCGTCGAGTCGGGCACCGTGGCGACGACAGTTGCCGATCCAGCTCCCACGTCGGCCGTGAGCGGCGACGACTCCGACACGACCACCGATGCGACGCAACCCGAGTCGACGATCCCGCAGACCATGCCGACCAACCCGTTCGAACCAGGGAGTCAACCGACCGTGAGCACACCGCCCATTCCCGGCCCGCCGTTGTACGAAGCCGGCGACATCGACACCGGACTGCAGTCCTTCATCGATCGGGCGACGACCGACTTGGCAACGCGACTCGACGTCGACCCGGCGACGATCTCGACGCACGCAGCCGTGCTGGTCGTCTGGCCCGACACCAGCCTCGGCTGCCCGCTGCCCGACATGCGCTACTCGCAGGTTCTGACGGACGGCTCGATCATCGAGCTCGAGCACGACGCGAAGATCTACCGGTATCACACCGGCGGCAATCGCGGCCCGTTCACGTGCGACACACCGCTCACCAAGGCTCCCCCGACCGGCGACATCACGCTCGACACCGGCGACGACACCTGACGGCAAGCCACCGTCACTCGTTCACAATCCCCGACCGAGCGCGAGTCCGGACGCGAAGAGGGGGCGCCACGCAGGCGCCCCCTCTTCGTGTTCTCGTCAGTCGTCGACGGCGTTCAGCCGGCGACCTCCACCAGTGTCAGCCCGATGATCCCACCTGCATCGCTGTGCGACACGGCGCCGAGGTAGTCGACACCACCGGTCAGACCGGCCCAGCTGAAGTCGACGGTTCCGGTGGTGCCGATCGTCGCCGAGGCGGGCGCACTGTCGACCGACAGACTCCCACCGCCCGGCGTCGCCGGCACGTCCCAGAAGTGCAGCGTGTACGGCAACGGTTCGTTCGGCACCGACCACCCGTGGACCACCAAGGTGTAGGTGTCGTCGCCCGGTAGGACGAGCTCGATCAGCTCGTCGGTTCCTCCATTGGTGCTCGCGGCGATGATGTTGCCACCGGAGTCCTCGAGGTACAAGTCGACGTCATCGTCGCCGGGGATCGACAGCGACCAGCGCACGAACGCCGACCCGCTCACCGGGAAGTCGATCTTGTCGACGCCGGCACCGTCGTCGCCGCTCGGATAGTTCTGATCCGGATCCTGGCTGATGTCACCACTCACCGGAGCATCGGCGGACAGGCCGTGGGGTGCGGCGGCGTAATCGCCCGTGTAGCCGAAGTTGACGTCGAAGCTCCCGGTTCCATCCGTTCCGGTGCCCTCGACCGATGCCGGAGCATCGAACAGCGCAGCCTTCACGGCGATCGGGCTGTAGGCCTGGTACCGGTACGCCTTCCAGGTCAGCGAACCGAAGCTCCACTCGCCGACGACGCCGGTGCCGTCGTTGCTGATCGTCACCTCGTAGGAGGCGGACTCACCCGGGGCGAGCTCCATGACACTGGGGCTGACCGTGACGGTGTAACCAGGCGGAGCGTCCACCTTGGCCCGCCACTTCACCGTGTGGTTGGCAACGCTCGTCACCGTCCGGGTCAAGGTCTGCGACCCTGCCAGTTCCCCGATTCCGATCGAGGGCAGGTTGAGATCGCTCGCATCGGTCGGGATCCCGAGGCCCTCCAGGGCGGGGCAGGTGGACGGCGTGAGCGCCGACGGTTCGGCGTCACACAGGAAACCGAGGTACTCCAAGAAACCGGCGTCGTACACCAGACCTGGCTTGAACGCCGAGCCCTTCTTCCACGGCTTGCCCGGGTCGACGTGACCGGCACCCATGTCGAACGGATCTGCATCGGTCGACCGGTCGTTGTCGAGCACGTCCTGATACGCGGTCGTCATCAGCGCCGACTTCGCCATCGCCGGGGTCCAGTCGGGGTGAGCCTGCTTGAGGAGCGCGAACAGGCCGGCCACCTGCGGGCTCGACATCGACGTGCCGGCGATCGCCTGGAACAACTCGCCCGGATAACTGCCCGGGTCGGGGAACGGCGAGTTACCCGCCAGGATCTGCAGGCCCGGCGCCGTGACGTCGGGCTTGATGATGTCCTCGGCAACCGGATCGGGCCCCCGCGACGAGAAGATCGTCATCGTCGGAGCGTTCTTCCACTTGGTGACCTTGCCGGTCCAGATGTTGGCCCGCGGGTTCGACCTCGAAGCGATGTACGCCTTCGCCTTGAGGCCCTCGGTGAGGTCGACATGGACCGACGGCACCCAGTGGGTGTCGGTGAACAGATTGTCGTCGTCCGAGTTGTTGTACATGATCATCCCCGCGCCGCCGGCGAGGTACACGGCGAGGCTCTTGTCGGCGCGGCCGATTGCGCCGCGCCGGCACAACACGATCTTGCCCGTGACCACTGCGGGGTCGAGGTCGCCGGGGATGCACAGGTCGCCGCCGGCGAACTCGGCGTCGACGAGTGGCAACCTGCCACCCGTACCCGGTGTGATCGAGGCGCCCACGATCGAGCCCCCTTTGAAGAGCACGGCCTTGCCCCGGAAGAAGCGCGGCATCGTGCTGGCGCCCACCGTCGTGATCCACGGTACCGAGGCCGGCCCACCGATCGTGGCTGCACCCGGCCCGCTGTTGCCGGCGGAAGTCGCCACGAAGACACCTGCGTCGGCAGCGAACAGGTAAGCGATGTCGTCTTCGCCGGTGAGGGTTGCCCCACCACCGACCGAGTAGTTGATGACGTCGACGCCGTCAGCGACGGCCTGGTCGATCGCGGCGGCGAGGTCCGAGCCGAAGCCACCCAGGTTGCCGAGCCCCTTGTAGGCGATGATCTGGGCCCGCGGGGCGATACCCGACACGGTGCCGAGCGGCATGCCGTACATATTGGCCGACACGCCGGCGTTACCGGCGGCGGTCGAGGCCGTGTGCGTGCCGTGGCCGTCGTCGTCGCGCGCCGAGTCGAATTCGTCGGCGTCGGCACCGATCAGGGTGCGATATGTGCTCAACATCTGCCGTGCGCCGATCAGCTTGTTGTTGCAGGTGAACGGAGCGTCGTTCGGGTTGTGTGCCGTGTTCCCGAAGTTGCACTCGACCGGCGGGATCGTCGGGGGCGAGTAGCTGCCGTCGTCGGCGAAGCTGGGATGCTCGGGCCAGATGCCGCTGTCGATCACGCCGACCACGACACCCTCGCCGGTGATTCCCTTCGCCCAGGCGCCACCGGGCCCGGTCAATCCGAGGAACCTGCCGGCATCCTGGGCCCTGTTGCCGTTCTTGCCGGCGGTGGGGCCGGCCTGGAGCTGGCGCAGCTCGTCGGGCACGACCAGCTTGACACCCTTCGTGCCGGCGAGTTGCACGGCCTCGTCGTGGCTGATGATCGCCGAGAAGCCGTTCAGTGCGTTCGTGAAGTCCTGTACCTTGTCGCCCGCATCGAGGCCGACGTCTGCGAGCACGGCTTCATGGCTGTCGACGATGTCGGCCGCATCGGACCGGGCTGCCGGCGTCCCCAACTCGGACGCTTCGTACTCGACGACCAACGGATCGGCGTCCATCACGACGATGTAGCTGCCCGTCGTACTCACCTCGACGGTCTTGTCGCCGCCGGGCGCTTCGTCGGTTTGTTGTGCTCCAGCCGGTATAGCCGGAACCAGAGCTGTGGCTGCCAGTACGGCAACCCCCAGCAGTGACAATCGTTTACGAGACATCTGACCCTCCATCCGACTACGGAAATATCCCGGCGGAGACCCACGGTCGACCGCCCACGCCACTTCGTTACCCGCCCTCACCCGAAGTCACCGCAACCCCGACCATATGCCCTCAGTCGGGATCTGAGCAAGTCCCGATTTCCGAGGCGAAGCTCGTCGACTCCGAACCGGGTTTGCGCTCGCGAGATCGCCGTCGAGTTCGACGACGGCTGCGACTCAGTCCGCGGGGAGCGTCATCGTCATGCAGACGCTGTGGGGGTTGTCTGTGTAGCCGCCGAAGGCTGGACAGTGCTCGAATCCCACGCTGGCGTACAACGTGCGCGCCGGCAGAAACTCGTCGGCCGTTCCCGTTTCGAGGCTGACGCGCTCGAAGCCCCGTTCGGTGGCCTCGTCGAGTAGCCGTGCCAGGATCGCCCGCGCAACGCCTCGGCCCCGGGCCTCCGCGGTGGTGTGCATCGACTTCAGCTCGGCGTGGGTCGGATCGAGACGCCTGAGAGCACCCACGCCCAGGATCATGCCGTCGGCCCGTGCGCTGAAGAACGTGACCGCTGGATCGACGAGCCGGTCGACGTCGAGCGCGTGCACATGACCGGCCGGCGTCACCTCATGGGCGAACTCGAGGTGACGCACCAGAAGCGCCGCTACGTCGTCTCGACGAGGATCATCGACATCGATGTGCAGATCCACGCGCCGATGATGCCACGAGAGCCCTCCTCCGATGTGCACCAAGTGCGCACGGATGGCGCTCGAATCCCCGATCGACGTCCTCTTCGTTTCTAGAGTGGTACGCGCTGATCGTGGGGATCAGCCACACACAATCGGGAGCATGCGATGGACGACGATGTTCGAACAGGCCTCGCTGAGGCGATCGGAACGGCGATCCTGGTGATCGGCGGACCCGGCACGGCAATCTTTGCGACCGGCGGATTCAACGAGGGCCTCAGCGTCGGCATCCTCGGGGTGTCGCTCGCCTTCGGGCTGAGCCTCATGTGCATGGCCTACTTGATCGGTCGGATCTCGGGCTGCCACATCAACCCGGCGGTCACGATCGGGATGATCGCCACGAAGAAGCTCGATGCAGCCAAGTCGGTGCCGTACTTCGTCGGCCAGTTCGTCGGCGGCGTGATCGGCGCGGCGCTGATCGCGCTCGTGCTCAGCGGCACCGACGGGTTCATGAGCAAGGCTCAGGACGCCGGATTCGCCTCGAACGGTTACGGCGACCACTCGCCGTCAGGCTTCGATCTGATGTCGGTCGCCATCATCGAGATCATCGTGACGGCGGTCTTCGTGCTGATCGTGCTCGCAACCACCGACGAGAACGGCGTTCCGAAGGGCTTCGGCCCCATCGCTGCCGGCTTCGGGCTGGCGTTGGTACACATGATCTCGATCCCGATCTCGAACACGTCGGTCAACCCGGCCCGTTCGCTCGCCACAGCGGTGTTCCAGGGTGACTGGGCGCTCGGCCAGGTGTGGGCCTTCATCGTCTTCCCAGCGATCGGCGCCGTCGTGGCCGGGGCATTGTGGATGGTCGTCGGACCACAATCGTCGGCGGCCTCGACCTGACCTGAGCTCGCGGCTCGCGGGCGGGTCGTCAGACGACGAGCAGCGAATCCGCGGCGGCGATCTCGTGGTCCGCGGCCGGGTCGATGTCCGAATCGCAGAACCAGGATCCACCGTCGGCCAGGTACTTGAATCGATACGTCCCACCGGCGGGGAGCTCGACCGTCGCGCTGCGCGTGCCGTTGCTGCGCTTGCGGAGCGGTGTTGCGAGCGGATCCCATCCGTTGAAATCGCCGACGACCGACACCGGTTGATCACACTGCTCGGCGCTGACGACAAAGGTCACTTTGACCGAGTCGGCCGGTCCGTTCGAACGCTTGATCATGGGGAACTCCTTCAGGGGGTGTTGCTTCGGCTCGGACAGTACGCGGTCCGGCAGCGTCGATGGTGGCAATCCGACCGTCGACACCATCTGTTCGTCGTCCGATCACACAACTCGGCCGCCGGATCCGCCACTCCTGTACCCCTCTGCTGGAGAGCTCGGACAACTCGGCTATGCGGGCCAGCGTCGCACGACGTCGAGGTTGCGGAAGGTCGGGTCTTCGGTGCACATCGCGGTAAACCGTTCTGCGAATGCAGCCGTCTCCGGTCGGTCGGAGTTCCGCCGTGCGGCCTCTGCCGACTCGAAGTAGACCATCCACACGAAGTGGCCCGGGTCGTCCACGTCGGCTCCGATCCCGGTCTGCGCGACGGCCCCCTTCCCCATCGCGTCCTCTGCCCATTCGGCCGCGAGCGCGAGGACCCCTTCGGTGTCGGCGGTTGCGAAATCGATCTGCTGGACGAACATTTCGGACTCTTCTCCGGCCTCGGGAAGCCATCGTCGTGCTCGAACGAGCACGATCGGACCCTAGCCGCATAGCGAGCGGGCGATCTTGACTGCTGCGCTCACCCGCTGATCGGTCGCCTCGAACGCCCGCTCTGACGGCGGAGGCGCCACGGCCCGGCTGCCCGAGCATCGCGTCGGAGGCCTGGCGGTCAGGCCTCGGCCGTTGCCGGTGGCTGGGTCGGCCGTTCGATGCGCTGATGCTCGAAGATCAGCACGAGCAGGATCAGCAGGTCGAGCAGCAGGAGCAGCACCACGCCGTCGAGGTCGGCCCCCGCGAGCAGCAGCACGAGAGTCAGCACGCCGCCGGCCACCCGCTCGCGGGCGATGACGCGAAAAGCCCGGTAGACGTCAAGGCCGACACCGACGAAGAACAGCGCGAGACCGGCGAACATCATCACGCGGAACTCGAACGGCAATGGGTCCTTGGGGTGCAGCGTGATCTCCTCCAGCGCCGCAGCTGCAGTGATCACGCCGGCGACGATCGGCATATGACCGTAGGTGTAGACATCGCGGGCGAACCGGCCTTTGTCGGCGAGCGGGGTCTCCTCCAGTCTGAGCTCGAGGGCCGGTTGCGGCCGGTCGAAATACGCCCACCAGAGGAGCCCGGCGAACACGCCCGAGGCGGTGAGAGCCAGGACCGACCGCGAAGGCACTCCCTCGCCTTCCTGCAACGAGTCGACGAGCGGCTTGGCGATCGCGACGATCACCTCGCCGAGCGCAACGATCAGGATCAGGCCGTGCCGCTCGGCGAAGTGGCCTGCTCGAACGGCCCATACCCCACTGCCGGCGGCGATCGTGCTCCCGACGAAGATCACGATGCCGAGGACCCACGCCACGACTCGGGCCTCGTTCTGCAGGAACCCGCCGACGATGATCGTCACGAAACCGATGATCGTCGGCACCGAGTAGCGCAGGACCGTGCTGTAGTTTCCGCTTCCCCGCTCGGCTGCGACGATCAAGAGGGCGACCCCCAACAAGCTGATCAGCCCGAGCGGGATCGCGAACACCTTGCCGCCGGCGTCGAACGCGGTGGTTACCGCCGCCGCAACCGGAACGCTCGCAGCAGTGGCCACGAGGAAGATCACCCGCACGACGCGGTTGTTGCCCGGCACTGCGTTCGCCGACCAGGTGAACTGCGACCACGGCAGCCAGAGGAGCAGGAAGATCAGCGCTGCCTTGCCCGCTGTGGTCCAGTCCGGCTGATGGATCAGCAGGCTGACCAACTGGCTGAAGGCGAAAACGAACGCGAGATCGAAGAAGAGCTCGACCGGGTCAGCGGTGTAGTCCTCGGTCTGCTCGGGAACGACGAGGCCTTTCATGGCCCAGCAATCTACCCACCACGTGTCGAGGGTGTCGGCGGCAGCCGATCACTCGATCTCCCGACGCTTCACAACGCCATGGGTTCGGTTCTCCAGTCGATTCCCGCACTGTCGAGCCGGTCGAGTTCCGTCCGCGCATCAGCCTTGCCGAGGTCGGCCGCTGCCTCGAAGAACTCGGGGTGGAAGAGCAGATAGCTGAGCAGCTCTTGGTGCTGGCCGCCCTGACGACCGAGGATCCAGTCGAACAGTCGGAACTCGCTGAGACCGAGCCGCTTGACCACTTTGCCCGCGCGCTCACCCAACTCTCCCCTGGTATCCGGCCCGACGAAGAGATACTCGATCGGGCGCTTGCCACCCGTATCGGCATGCTCGCCGAGGAGCGTGTTGACACCCGCCAGCCGCCACATGTCCTCGATCAGCGGGTCGGCCAGCGCCGCTTGCAGGACGTGCAGCACCAGATCGTCGAAGTCGGGGGTGGTGCCCTGAGCCGACGGCTTCGGTGGGGTGTAGCCGGCCGGATCGGCGGCGACGATCGCGACGCGTGTGACGTCGAGTTTGATGGCGGGCTTGATCGGAGTGTTCAATCGCAATCCGCCGTCGACGAACCAATCGGTCGTGCCCTTGCCCGTTGCGATCTCCACCGGCGGAAACAGGATCGGGATGGCAGCAGAGGCGAGCACGTGGTCGGCCCTGATCCCACCGACGGGCCTCAGGTATTGAATGCCCTTCTTGAGATCTTGCTCCGGCAGGCGCCGCCCGCGGCCGGCACGGCCACCCTCGACGAACACCACCGTGCGCCCGCTCGCTGCCGAGGTCGTGACGACAGCGAGTGCATCGAGGTCGCCGTGATCGATGTTGCGGCGGATCCGGTTCCAATCGCCCATCGCCGAGTCCAGCGTGGAGCGCAGCGGGCTCGTGTCGACGACTCCACGCGGTTTGAAGGGCAGACCCAGTTCCTGGCCGACCAACGCAAAGCCGGCCAACGGCGCGTAGTCGAACACCTGCTTGCGGCCGATGCCCAACCACAGATCCAGCAACTCCTCGGTTGCCGTACCGGCCGGCACGTCCGCCCGGCTGGCCAGGAACGTCGCATTGAGAGCGCCGGCGCTGGTGCCCACGAGCACGGTCGGCCGTTGCCTTCTCGCCTCGAGAACCGGAAGCAGCACCGACAGTGCACCAGCCTCGTATGCACCCCGTGCTGCGGCTCCTGCGAGCACCAGACCCGTACGGTTGCTCATCGCCAACCTCCAACGGAGATCGAACCACTCCGACGCCTCGATCGTACTCCCCGGCCTGTCTCGAGTCAGGCCGGAACAACGGGCTGCCGACCGGCTCGACGCGTTGCCATCATCTGGCGGCGCGCTCCGGCGTGTTGCCGGCGCCGGTTATTCGCCCGCGTCGTCGCCCGTCAGGTCTTCCACGTTCAGGGCGATGCCCAAGCTGACGGCGACCGCCCCGATCGAATCGAGCACAGCATCGAGGTCGGCCGCGACCGGCACCGTCAACTGGGCGGTGATCTCGAACCGCCTGCCACCATCCTTGCCTGGCAAGTCGGTGACCGTGCCGAGGCGCGAGATGCTGATTCCGGCTTCGCTGATCGCTGTGGAGATCTCATGGACGACGCCCGGTCGGTCATCACCGGTGAGTCGCAGGCGCACCTCATCGGCGTCGGGTGCAACGATGGGTTCCTCAACCTGCTGAGCCGTAACGTGCAGACCCTGGTCACGCAGAACCAACAGGTTGGTGAGGAGTTCGTCGACCCGGTCGTCGCCGACCTCCACCACCACGACGCCGGCGAACGTTCCAGCGATCTCGGCCAACTCGCTGCGCTTCCAGTTGCCCTCGTGAAAGCGAATCACGTCGGCCAGTGACGCAACAACACCTGCCCGGTCGCGCCCGATGATGGTCAACACCAGTTCGATCATCCCGTCACTATGGCACGCAGCGCAGATTTCGCGATCAACTGCGGGGGCGTTGAAAGGCGATGCGGGCGGGGTCGATTATTGACACTTGACACCTGTCAACGCTGTGCGTCTACGACGTGAGTCGCCTGGGAACCTTTGGGTCGCCGCAACGCCGGCCGTCGAAGAATCGTGTCAACTCGCACGACACGCGCGTTGCGCCGTCCGCCAATCGCCGCGGAGTCGACGACGACACGTGGACCTTGTAGGACAGCTTTCACACCCTCCAAGCCTCCGTGGCGCTTGAACGGCCGCCGGAGGCAGCAAACACGGCGGCGGCGGCGCCCGCGAGGAGCAAAGCGACGAGTGGGCGCAGAGGGACTCGAACCCCCGACATCTGCCTTGTAAGGGCAGCGCTCTAGCCAACTGAGCTATGCGCCCGGAACAAGCCAGGAATGTTAGCGGCCGCCCGCCCGGACTCTCACGGGCCGCGCCATCACTCGAAGATGCGATTCCCGTCGAGATAGCCGATCTCGCGCAGCTCGACGCCAGGCGTGACCCGCGCCATCTCCTCACGGATCGTGGTCGTGTCGGTGGGGATCGAGAAGCCCGGCAGCCAGTCGTCGTGATGGCTCAGGATCACGGTCCGCGGCCGTAACATATCGACCTGGCGGGCCACGAACTGCGCCAGCGAGCCCTGGATCGGCTCGCCGTCGATGTTGCCTCTGCCCGCAGCGGCGAGGATCGCAACGTCTGCGCGCAGGTCGCGCAGCACGCCCGACCAGTGCCCCGAGGTGTCCTGGTACAGCAGGCGCCCGTCGGGGAGGTCGAACAGGTACAGCAGCGCTCCCCCGTCGCCTCGGTCGCTGTGGCCGACCATCGACGCCATCATGTGCTCGATCGCCACTGCGTCGAGCGTGGCGCCCATGAACCCGACCAGCTGTGCGAACCGTTCACGCTGCTCTTGGTAGGTGACGCCGAGGTCGCCGATACACACCTCGTCGGGCTGGTCCATCTGCCCGTGCGCCCACACGCAGCTGTGCTGGCTGGGATACACCGACACGGTCGCACGACCGGTGGCACCCTCGAGCTCGACGGTCTCCCCACCCGCCACCGGTATCATGCGGTCGAGCGGCACGCCGAGGTTTTCCATCACCCGCAGCGCCTCGTAGCTGCCGATCAATGTGGCGTTCGTGTTGGCCATCACCCGTTCGGCGCCGTACAGGTGGTCGAAGTGGGCGTGCCCGATCACGATGTAGTCGCAGTGCTCGATGTCGGCAGCGCTCACAGGCGGCGAGGGACCGGCGGCGTTCTCGGCCCGGTCGATGTAGGCGTCGAGCAGGATGTGCAGGCCGGCGGTGTGCACTCCGAAGGTGGCACAGCCGTACCAATCCAACGTGGTCGAAGTCCCAGCCATCCGTGTGACGGTAGCGACGCCCGCCGACCAGGTTCTCACCGGCCGCGGCGCATGGTGTCGATCGCGCGAATGGATACCTCACGACCTCGTCCTCGAGACCACGAACACCTGGCGCGCGCACTGCGAACGCGCAACGATGCACGGATGACGACCGACATCGATCTGCTGCGGGCCGCCGCCGAACATGCGATCAGCTACACAGCGACGATCGACGACCGCAACGCCACGCCGACACCCGACGCGATCGCGGACCTGGCGAACCTGGACGGGCCACTCCCCGACCAGCCGGGCGATTCCGGCGCGACCCTCGACCTGCTCGCCACCATCGGTGGGCCCGCCACGATGGGCAGCACCGGTGCCAACTACTTCGGGTTCGTCAATGGCGCCACCCACCCCGTCGCCCTCGGCACCTCGATGATCGTCAACGCATGGGATCAGAACGCGGCACTGCCGGTGATGTCACCGGTCGCCGCGAAGGTGCACGACATCACCCGGAGATGGCTGAACGAACTGCTCGGCCTAGCGCCGCACACGGACGTCGCCTTCGTCACCGGCGCCACGGTCGCGAATGCCAGCTGCCTGGCCGCCGCTCGCGACGCACTGTTGTCAGATCACGGCTGGGACGTGCAGCGCGACGGATTGTTCGGCGCACCACAGGTCACCGTGATCATCGGCGACAAGGCCCACAGCACACTGCGCAAATCTCTCGGCCTCGTCGGTCTCGGACGCGAGCGAGTCACGATCGTCCCCGCCGACGATCAAGGGCGAATGCAGGCCGACCAGCTACCCGACCCTGATTCCGTCGAGGGGCCGACGTTGGTGTGTGCCCAGGCCGGCGAGGTGAACACGGGTGCCTTCGACCCGTTCGAACCCCTCGCCGACTGGGTCGCCGAACACGGATCGGCATGGCTCCACGTCGACGCTGCGTTCGGCCTGTGGGCACTCGCCGACCCGACCCGCGCCGATCTGGTGCGAGGGCTCACCCGCGCCGACTCGCTCGCCACCGATGCCCACAAGTGGCTGAACGTCACCTACGACTGCGGCATCGCGTTCGTGACACGACCGGAGGCGCTGCGGCGTACGTTCGCCGCCGTCGCCGGCTACCTACCGCCCGACGACGGCTTCGAGGCGATGCACCACACACCACAGTCGAGCCAACGTGCCCGCCAGATCGAAGTGTGGGCGGTGTTGCGCACGCTCGGCCGGGTCGGCGTCGCCGAGCTGGTGCAGCGCGCCAGCGACTGCGCAGCCGCCATCGCCGACGAACTGCGAGTCGACGGGTTCGAGATCCTCAACGACGTGGTGCTCAACCAGGTACTGGTTCGCTATGGCGACGCGGACACGACGCAGCGCCTGATCGCCGAGATCCAACGCGACGGACGGATCTGGTGCGGTCCGACGCAATGGAGCGGTGAGACGGCGATGCGCATCAGCGTGTCGTCGTGGAAGACCACCGAACACGACGCCCGACGCGCTGCAGCGGTGATCTCCGCCTGCGCACGCACGATCTCGGAATAGCGAGCTGTCAGTCGGGTTGCCTCTGACATGCGAAACATTCAGGTGACCCGTCAGCACACGGCACCCAGGGCGGCCGTGTGGGCCGTGCTTGCCGACTTCCCGAACATCTCGACCTGGAACAGTGGCGTCAAGGCAAGTCACGACACGGGTGAAGGCGTGACGGGCTTGGGTGCCCAGCGGCACTGCGACCTGGCTCCGATCGGCAGTCTCGAGGAGACGATCACGGGGTGGGAACCCAATGAGAAGCTGGTGGTCTACATCGGCTCGGCGAGCAAGCTCCCGATCTCGACTGCTGCCGCGACGTTCACCCTCGGCGATGGACACACCTCGATCGACTACGCCTATCAACCGAAAGGTCTGATCGGTCGGATGACGGCACCGCTCCTCGATCGCCAACTCCGCAAGGGCTTCGACGGCTTCCTCGAAGACCTCGAGCAGGCCGCTCGACAGCAGGCCTCCAGCTGACCGACCGCGGGCGCGTCAACACCAACTCACGGCGCATATTCGGCGCGCAGCATCGGCAACAGTTCGGTGCCGAGCCTCTCGAACATCGGGAGCTGGTCTGCAACGCTGGGGTAGTACAGGCCGATGTCGGTGTAGCCGACCGCCGACAGGTCGCGCACCAGCTTCACGAACAGCTCGGGGTCGTCGTAGTACCTGATCCGACCACCCCCGCTGCGCGCGAGCGCGTCGAACAACAGCACGCTGCGGCGCAGCGTGCTGGGATCACGACCGATCCGATCGCAGATCGCGTCCATCGCCGCCGCTCGCTCGGTCATCTCGGTGAGCTGCACATCGAAATCGGCGTCGAAACTCATCGTGTTCCAGATGTCGGCCCAGCGCGCCGTGTGCTCCATCATCTTGGGGCTGAGTGCCGCCACCATGACGGGCACACGCGGCGACTGCAACGATGACGGATTCATCACCGCGCCGTCCGCCGAGTAGTAGCGGCCCTCGTAGGTCGTGGTTTCCTGGGCGAGCAGCAAGCCGACGAGTTCGACGTATTCGCCAAAGCGATCGACGCGCTCGGCGTTCGACCAGTTCGGCAACCCGATCATCGTGGTCGACGGATCGATCGTGATACCCGTGCCGAGACCCAGTTCGAGCCGTCCGCCGGAGATCTGATCCACCGTGATCGCCTGGTGCGCCAACACGCCCGGGTGACGAAGGGCAATCTGTCCGACGCACGTCGCCAGCCGGACCGTGTCGGTCGCGGCGGCCAGTGCAGCGAGCGAGGTCCATGCCTCGAACCAGGACGCCGGCGGATTGGCCCAGTCGCAGAAATGATCACCCACCTCGACGATGTCGAACCCGAGCGACTCGACCAGCAGCGCCCGGTCCCGCAGCTCTGCCCAACTCACGTTGGGCAGCGTCAACACGTGGAAACGGAGGTTGTGACTCATCGCCGGATCGTAGCCAAATCCGGATCATCGTCATCGAGGGCCGAACGGGACGAGACCGAGGGCCGCGGAATCCGCGAGGATGAACACATGGGAGCAGCAGTTCGCGAGGAGCAGCACGGGCACGTTCGACGGTTGACGCTGTGCCGCCCGAACCGGTACAACACGATCACGCCGCAGCTCCGCGACGAGCTCGCCGCTGCGATCGATACTGCCGAGCGCGACTCGAACGTGAGCGTCATCCTGCTCGATGCAGAAGGAAAGGCGTTCTGCGCCGGCTACGACCTCGACTGGTCGACCGATGCGCAAGCGGCCGAGGAAGCCCGCGACGAACGAGTATGGGACTCGGTGCGCGACCAGCACATGATCGGTTCGTTCGCGAACGTTTGGGCGAAGCTGCACGATTGCTCGAAACCGACGATCGCCGCCGTGCAGGGCTGGTGCATCGCCGGTGGCACGAACGTGGTGTTCAATGCCCACCTCATCGTCGCCGCCGAGTCGGCCCGTTTCGGGTATCCCCCGTCGCGCGTCTGGGGCGTTCCGGAGGCTCCGTGGAACTGGGTCGCCCGCCTGGGCCTGCAGAACGCCCGCCGGTACATGCTGACCGGCGACGAGTTCACGGCCCGCCAGGCCTTGGAGATGGGCGCGGTGCTGGAGGTCGTACCGGATGATGCCCTCCACGACCACACCATGGCGCTCGCCCAACGGATCGCCCAGGTTCCCGCGACCCAGCTCGAGATGATCACCTGGTCGCTCAACGCCGTCGCCGACGAGATGTACGACCCCAAGGCGTCGCGACGGCTCGGCACGCTGTTCGACGGCGTTGCCCGCCACACCCAGGAAGGCCTCGATTTCGTGGCGCGGTCGACCGACGTCGGTTTCCGGGAAGCGGTGCGAGAGCGCGATCGTCCCTTCGGCGACTACGGGGAGCGATCATGAACGGGCGGCTGCACGAGAAGGTCGCCGTGATCGTGGGCGCCGGGCAACAACCGGGCCTGACGATCGGCAACGGGCGAGCGACCGCGGTCAGGTTCGCAGAGGAAGGCGCTCGGCTGTTGCTCGTCGACCGCGACGCCGACGCGCTCGTCGAAACACAACGCGAGGTCCACGAGGCGGGTGGGGTCGAGAGTCATCTGATCGTCGACATCACCGCCGATGACGCACCGGATGCCATTGTGACGGCAGCCCTCGAAGCGTTCGGTCGGATCGACATCCTGCACAACAACGTCGGCATCGGAGCCGGCGACGCACCGCCCCACAAGCTCACCGACGACGTCTACGACCGCATCATGGACGTCAACCTGCGGGCGCTGTGGCGCACCTGCCGGGCGACAATTCCGGTCTTGCGGAATCAGCAGTCGGGCGTGATCACCAACATCTCCTCGATTGCGTCGATCGCCGCGAATCACATCGCTGCCTACCGGATGTCGAAGGCCGGGATCGAGGCTCTGACGAAGAACCTGGCGGTCACCAACGCCAAGCACGGCGTCCGCGTCAACGCGATCCTGCCGGGCCTGATCGACACGCCATTGGGCGTCGACTCGGCCGCCAGGGCGACGGGTATCGACCGCGATGTGCTGGCCGAACGCCGCGCCGCTGCGGTGCCGATGGGGCATCAGGGCACTGCGTGGGACGTCGCCAACGCCGCCTTGTTCCTTGCCAGCGACGAGGCAGCGTTCATCACGGGCGTGTGCCTCGCGGTCGACGGCGGTCAGTCGGCCAGGGTCGGCTGACGCTTCGGGCACACCCTGCCTCGGTCAGTGCACCAGGACGTTGCGGAACTGCCAGGGGTCGTCGACGTCGAGGTCTTCGGGGAACAGTCCGGGCCGATCGGTGAGCGGAGTCCAGTCGGAGTAGAACCCGGCGACGGTGCCGAGGTACGGGGTCTGGATCGCGAGACAGCGCTCATGGTCCATGTCGTCGGTCTCGACGATGCCCGACCGGGGGTTCTCCAGTGCCCAGACGACACCCGCGAGAACCGCTGACGTGACCTGGAGGCCGGTCGCGTTCTGATACGGAGCAAGGGCCCGCGTCTCCTCGATGGTGAGCTGCGAACCGAACCACAAGGCGTTGCGTTCGTGGCCGTACAACAGCACGCCGAGCTCGTCGCTGCCGTCGACGATCTCGTGCTCGTCGAGCACATGGGTGTCGACGGGGTGTCGCCCAGCGGCACCGAACATCTCGTCGAACGCGATCACGCTGGCGTCGCACGGGCGGTACGCGTAGTGGCAGGTCGGCCGGTATGCGACTGAGCCGTCGTCGTCCCAGACGGTGAAAAAGTCGGAGATCGACAGCGCCTCGTTGTGGGTGACCAGAAAGCCGTGCTGGGCGCCGTGCGACGGACACCAGGTCCGCACCCGTGTCGTGGCCCCCGGCTGCTCCAGGAAGATCCCCGGCGCCGCAGGATCATCGTGCGTTCGTGCGTTGGGAGGCATCCAACGCTCGTGCGTGCCCCATCCGAGCTCGGCGGGTTGGAGACCCTCGGAGATGAATCCGTCGACCGACCACGTGTTCCAGAATGCGTCGATCGGCTTGGGATCGACGACCCGCTGGGTATCGCGCTCGGCGATGTGCACGCCCTGCACACCGATGTCGCGCATGAACCGGGCCCATCCGGCACGGTCGCCGTCAGCGGGCTGGGGAAGGTCACGTCCGAGATCGGCGGCGAGTCGCACGAGGGCCGATTTCACGAACCACGACACCATGCCAGGGTTGGCGCCGCAGCACGACACGGCCGTCGTGCCGCCCGGCGACCTGCGCCGCTCTTCCATGACGGTCTCGCGCAGCGCCTGATTGGTGCGCGCCGCATTGTCGGTCTCGGTGTCGAAGTAGAAGCCGGGCCATGGCTCGATCACGGTGTCGAGATACAGCACGCCCAGCTCGCGGCACAGCCGCATGATGTCGAGCGACGAGGTGTCGACCGACAAGTTGATACAGAACCCCTGACCTGGACCCTCGGTCAGCAGCGGCTCGAGGAGGGTCGCGTAGTTGTCCCGGGTGATGCGTTCGCTCAAGTACCGCACCCCGTACTGCTCGAGGATCTGGTGATCGACGTCACTGGGGTCGACGATCGTGCATCGCGAACGATCGAAGTCGATGTGACGATCCAGCAACGGCAGTGTGCCGCGCCCGACCGAACCGAATCCGATCATCACGACCGGACCGGTGATGCCGGCAAGTGTGATATCGGCAGAGTCGGTGGACATGGCGGACCTCCTGACGAGGCGTTTGGACGAACTGGCTGCCGTCGGGTTCTGGGACGCTATCCAACCACCGCACCAGATGAGCCAGATGGAGCGGCAAGTTCGTACGTTCGTCCCATCGACCGCGAGCTGCGGCGCTCGCGCAACACGGCAGCGAGCAGCTCGGCCGTCGCTGCGACGACCGGCGAGCGGCGAGCCGCATGATCGAGCACACACAGCTCGCGACCGAACACCTCGGCCGACACCCCGCCCGCCTCCTCGAGGATCAGCACCGAAGCCAGGTAGTCCCACACACCGTGACCATCGTCGATCATGTCGCACCAGGCATCGGTGACACCGCAGGCGACACTGCAGATGTCGGGAGCCGAAGCACCCATCGCCCGGAACTGCGCCCAGCCGTAATGGTGGCTGGGCAGCCCCGAGATCCCGAGGATCGAACACCCCAGTTCGGTGGCGTCGGAGGTACGGATCCACGCTCCGTCGCACTCGGCCCCACTGCCACGAATGGCGCTGAACCGCTCTCCGGTGGCCTGATTCACCACCACACCGACCGCCGGGCCGTCATCGTCGACCAGGCACAGCGCCGAGGCGTACCACGGCACATGGCGCGAGGCGTTCGTCGAGCCGTCGAGCGGGTCGACCACGACGATCGGCGCCGACCCCGAACCCGGCGGGCCGGTGATGCCGCTCTCCTCCGACAGCACGCGAAACCCCGCGCCGTACAACACGTCGAGACACGCAGCATCCGCATCGAGGTCGACGGCGTACTGACCGACACGCTCACCCGACGCGCCCCAGTCGGTGTTCGCGGCCAGCACCGCTGTCACGGCGTCGGCTGCGGCCATCAAGGTGTCGACGGCTCGGAGCTGCTTGGGATCGATCACGCCACCTGACGGTAGTGTCCCTTGACGTGGCAGTGATCGACGTAGCCGGATTCGTCGCCGACGTGAAAAGCCAGGCAATCGACTACGGGTTCCACGTCCACGACGAGCGGCACTTCGTCGAGACCTATTCGCTCCGTCAACTGTGGGAAGTCGACCTCCATCCCGAGGAGGCCTGCAACGGTCCGATCGACCTTCATCTCTCACTCGACGTCGACCCGCGCGCGCTGCTCGGCTTCGAGGACGAGGTCATGAAGATGGAGGACATCGACGATGATCCGCCTCGCGGTTTCACGTTCCCGTTGTTGTTCACCTGGACCCTGCCACCGCTGCTGTATCCGCCCGATCTGCTGGTGCTCGCGACCGATGTGGCCGGCGTCGGCGGGCTCGACCTGCCCGTCGAGGTTTCGGCCATCGACTCGTTCGCCAGCGTCACCGATGCACCCGAACGCAGCCTGTCACTCGTCGCCCGCATCGCTCTCGATCTCGCCGACGTGTACATGAACAACGACTCATCCGTCGCTCAGGCCCTCGATCGGTGCAAGCATGTCAGCCTGTATCTGTTGAAACATGCCGGCGACTGGCTCGGCGACGACTTTTGAACAACGCTCTCACCAACACCCACCCGCTCGACAAGGGGACGCCATGGAACTCGAAGAACGAGAAGGCCTCACGGTCGCTGAGCTGATCGACATGCTCAGCCACCATCCCGGTGATGCCATCGTCGAACTCTCGGTCATCGCCCCGATCAAGGAGGGCGACGACGACATCACCGTCGATCGGTACAACATCGACGGTGTGATGCCTTGGCGCGACGACGACTCCGATGAGGTCGTCTGGCTGATCGGTGGGGAAGACGCAGACGTCGACCTCTTCATCGATGCGATCGAGCAACCCGAAGACCACGACCACGGCTGAGCCCTCCGCTCGGGCGTGACGCACACCGGATCGTTACGATCTGGCGTTCGAGCTCACGGAGGACGACATGACGGGTCGAGTCGCAGGCAAGGTCGCGATCATCACGGGAGGCGCCTCCGGAATCGGCAGGGCGTGCGCACTCCGGCTCGCCGAGGAGGGCGCGGTGGTTGCGATCACCGACATCCATGCCGAGGCCGGCGAGGCCGTCGCCGCCGAGGTCAACGCCGCAGGCGGAACAGCCGAGTTCATCGGCCACGACGTCACCTCCGAGGACGCCTGGATCGATGTCGTCGCCGGCGTCGCCGGTCGTCACGGCGGCCTCGACGTACTGGTCAACAACGCGGGAATCGGGATCGGCGCCAGCATCATCGAGATGTCGCTCGCCGACTGGCGACGCCAGCAAGCGATCAACCTCGACGGCGTGTTCCTGGGCATGAAGCACTGCATTCCAGCGATACGCGACAGCGGCGGTGGCTCGATCGTCAACATGTCCTCCGTGGCGGGCCTCAAGGGCAGCGCCCGGCTCGCCGGATACAACGCAACCAAGGGCGGCGTCCGATTGCTCACCAAAGGTGTCGCCCTCGAGTGTGCCCGAGAGCGTTGGCACGTACGCGTCAACTCGGTCCATCCCGGCATCATCGACACCCCGATCTGGGACACCCTGCTCCCCGGCGCCCTGCGAGCCGGGAGCGCCGAACTGAACGCCTCGGCGATGGCCGAGATCGCGGTGCCGACCGGCGTGCTCGGAACCCCGCTCGACGTCGCCAACGGCGTGCTGTTCCTGGCCAGCGACGACTCGTCGTACATCACCGGCACCGAACTCGTGATCGACGCCGGCCTGTCGGCGTAGTTCCCAACGGATGGGGGGTTCGGTTCTGAGCAGCGATCTCGACCTGGAGCATCCGGACCCACCGCTGATCCGTCTCGACGTTGCCCTCCAACCGCTGCCCGTCCCACGCGGGACGTGAGGCCGAGCCGCCCTCGATCAACGAGCCAGCGGGCATTCCGTGCGAAGTGACCTTCGCCCCTGACTTCGAGCTTGCGCCCACGCGTACGTTCGAAGTGGAGGCGATGTCTCCCGCTCGGTGACGTCGCCCGGATGACGAAAGGAGCGTGGCGTGGTCGCGGTCGAGGTGCCTCTCCGGGGTACCGGTGCCGACCGGCGCACCGCGTCGATCTCAGTCCAACCGATCGCGTTCGACCGCCACCGCTCCGACGACCAAGGCCTCATTCGCGAGGCTGATCGTGTACAGCGAAGGGAGTCACCGTGAACGCAGCAGTCACAACCGACCGCTGGCAATCGGTACGCGACCGTCTGGTCGGCTTGCCAGGCGGCGGAGTCAACATCGCGTACGAAGCCGTCGACCGGCACGTGGCAGAGGGCTTCGGCTCGACGATCGCGATGCGGTTCCTTGCGAAGGACGCAGCGCCCGACGCCGACGGCGATCGCTACACGTACCAGCGCCTGGCGACCGAGACTGCTCGGTTCGCACGCGTGCTCCGCGGGCTGGGCGTCTGGCCGGGCGAATCGGTGTTCCTGCTCGCGGGCCGCACCCCGCGCCTCTACGTCGCTGCGCTCGGAGCGCTCAAGGGCCAACACATCGTGTGCCCGCTGTTCTCGGCGTTCGGTCCCGAGCCCATCAAGCAACGGATGGTGCTCGGCGATGCGGCGGTGCTCGTCACGACCGCGTCGCTGTATCGACGCAAGGTCGCACAGATTCGCGACGAGCTGCCCGTGCGCCACGTGATCCTGCTCGACGTCGACGGGCAAGCCGACGCCATCCCCGGCACCTTGGCGTACGGCAACCTGTTCGATCGGGCGATCGGCGTGTTCCAGATCGCTGAGACCGCACCGGAGACGCCGGCCTTGTTGCACTTCACGTCCGGTACGACCGGTACGCCCAAGGGCGCACTCCACGTTCATGAGGCCGTCGCCATGCATCATGCGACGACCGAGGACGTGTTCGGGCTGCGCCGCGGCGACGTCTACTGGTGCACGGCCGATCCTGGCTGGGTCACCGGCACCAGTTACGGCATCATCGGCCCGCTCACCGTCGGCGCAACGCTCGTGGTCGACGAGGCCGAGTTCGACGCCGAGCGGTGGTACCGAATCCTCGAGGACCAGCGCGTCGACGTGTGGTACACCGCCCCGACCGCGATCCGCATGCTGATGCACGCCGGTGCGGAAGCGGCGGCCGGCGCCGATCTGTCGGGGTCCGTCGCGCGTTCAGCGTCGGCGAGCCGCTCAGTGCCGAGGCCGTCCACTGGGGCATCGAGCACCTGGGCATCACGTTCCGAGACACGTGGTGGCAGACGGAGACGGGCGCGATGATGATCGCGAACACGGCCGACGACGAGGTTCGTCCGGGCTCGATGGGGCGCCCGGTGTGCGGGATCGAGGCGGGTCTGCTGTCCACCACCGATGCCGGCGAGATCATCCTCGACGAGGCCGGGCACGTCACCGAGATCGACGACCCCGACCGGATCGGCATGATCGGTCTGCCGCGCACCCTGGCCATCGATGTTCCGCGAGTACCTCAACAACGAGGAGCGGTACCGCAAGTGCTTCGCTGATGGCTGGTACCTGGCAGGCGACTTGGCGCGTCGCGACGCCGACGGTGCGTTCTGGTTCGTCGGCCGGGCCGACGATGTGATCAAGACCGCCGGCCACCTGATCGGCCCCTTCGAAGTCGAGAGCGTCCTCAACGAACATCCCGACGTCACGGGCTCGGCGTCTACGGCATCCCCGACCCGGTCGCCGGCGAGGTGATCCACGCCCGGGTGGTGCTGCGCAGCGACACCGCCCCGACCGAGGAAACGATGAAGAGCATCATGGCGCACGCCCGACGCCGGCTCGGCGCAGCAGTCGCACCACACGAGATCGTCGCCGTCGATCGGCTGCCCGTCACCCGCAGCGGCAAGGTCATGCGCCGTCTGCTCCACGCCGCGAGCTCGGTCTCCCGGAGGGCGACTTGCTCGACGCTCGAAGGTCCCGCCGCGAACGAAGGCGAAGAAGGGAACGACTCATGAGCACGCTCGACGCCGACACACGCTCCACGATGTTCCGCGAGATGGTCTTCGTGCGCCGCTTCGAGGAGCGCTGCGCACAGCTCTACCAGCAGACGAAGATCCGCGGGTTCCTCCATCTCTACGTCGGGGAGGAGGCGATCGCGACGGGTGTCTGCCGGATGCTGCGACCCGACGACGCAGTGGTGGCCACCTACCGCGAACACGGTCACGCATTGATGAAGGGCGTCTCACCCAGTCCGTCATGGCCGAGATGTTCGGACGGATCGACGGCTGCTCGGGCGGCCACGGCGGTTCGATGCACCTGTTCGATGCCGAGCACCGGTTCTACGGTGGCGACGCGATCGTGGCCGGTGGCCTGCCGGTAGCCGTGGGCCTCGCGCTCGCCGAGAAGCTCGCCGGGAGCGACCGCGTCACGACCTGCTTCTTCGGAGAAGGCGCGATGGCCGAGGGCGAAGTTCCACGAGAGCATGAACCTCGCGGCATTGTGGGATCTACCGGTGCTGTTCTGCTGCGAGAACAACCGGTACGCGATGGGGACCGCGCTCGCTCGCTCCGAGGCACAAACCGACCTGGCGCTGCGCGAGCGGATACGGCATGCCGGCGTGGCCGGTCGACGGCATGGACATCGAAGCGGTCGTCGACAGCACTGACCGTGCGCTGACGTCGATCCGCGCCGGTTCCGGCCCGGTGTTCCTCGAGTTCCAGACCTATCGCTTCCGGGCCCACTCGATGTACGACCCCGAGCTGTATCGGGACAAGACCGAAGTGGCCAGTTGGCACGAGCATGATCCGATCCACACCTTGTTCGATCGCATGGTTGCCGACGGCCAGATCGAGCCAGACGGCCTACCGGCCATCGAGGCCGAGGTCGACGCCGAAATCGAACTCGCCGTCGACTTCGCCGATGCTTCGCCGATCGAGACGTCAGCGACGCTCGAACAAGCGCGTCTTCGCAGCCACCTTGGAGGAGGTCGCACGATGAGCACTGACAACGAGACCGTGCAGATGACCGGCCGCGAGGCGATCCGCGAGGCGATCGTCAAGCGATGCTGTCCGACGACCGCGTGTTCCTGATGGGCGAGGACGTCGGCGCCTACGGCGGCTGCTTCGCTGTGTCGGCAGGCATGCTCGACGAGTTCGGTCCCGGCCGCGTGCGCGACGCCCCTGTCGGAGTCGGCCTTCGTCGGCGCCGGCATCGGCGCGGCGATGGGAGGGATGCGACCGATCGTCGAGATCATGACGGTCAACTTCAGCCTGCTGGCGCTCGACCAGATCATGAACAACGCGGCCACCTTGCGGCATATGTCCGGCGGGCAGGTCGGCGTCCCGCTCGTCATTCGGATGACCACGGGCGGTGGCCGGCAGCTGGCGGCACAGCACAGCCACAGCCTCGACGGCTGGTACGGCCACATTCCAGGTCTGAAGATCGTGGCACCCGGCACGATCGACGACTTCCGTTGGATGCTGGGGCCGGCGCTCGCCGATCCCGACCCGGTGATCATCTTCGAGAACGGCGGGCTGTACGGGGCGACCGGAGAGGTCTCCGAGACCGATCCGGGGTTCCCGCTCAGCAGAGCGCCAGCGTGCGGCGGGCCGGACGTGATCTGTCATTGATCACGTTCGGCGGCACGCTGCCGACCTGTCTGGAGGCGGCCGACGAGTTGGCCACCCAGGGTGTCGAGGCAGAGGTCGTCGATCTCCGGTCGCTGCGACCGATCGACGACGAGACGATCATCGACTCGATCTCCCGAACTCACCGTGCGATCGTCGTGGACGAGGGCTGGAAGTCGGTCGGGTTGTCCGGTGAGATCGCGGCCCGCGTCGTCGAACAGGCCTTTTACGAGCTCGACCGCGCCCGTCGCACGAGTCTGCACGGCCGAGATCCCGCTCCCCTACCCGCATCATCTCGAACTCGCAGCGATGCCGAGCGTCGAGCGCATCGTCGAGACGGCGGCGCGCGTGATGCAGGGCGAGGCCGTCGCGGC
>CAVPAQ010000015.1:0-337468 GCA_963701575.1 uncultured Acidimicrobiaceae bacterium | reverse complement strand
CCGTACCCGGGTGGACTGCCCGGCGCCAGCGACGTGGCTATGGGTGTGTGTTTCGTGTGCCCTCGACCGGCACTTCGGAGATGCGCGTGGTCGCTGAAAGGTCGGAAGTTGACGCCGAACGACCTGACAGGGAGCTGACACCCGCTGACCGATTCCGATTGGCGTTGTCAGGTGGCGGTCAGGGTGCCGGGTTCACGATGAGGGTGTGACCATCGCCCCTCGTCAGCGGCCCGTCTCGTCGCACCAGTTGGTCGTGGGCCGATCCGCAGGAGGACACCATGAAAAGAGCCACATCGGGCCGATTCTGGGCAACACGAGACACGGAGCCCCAGCTCAGGCGACTCTCGACACGCTCGGTGTGTCGAGGGTGGCCGGGTTTCGTCCCACCGCTGTCCCACGGATCGGCAGTGATCAACGCGCCGGTTCGCGGTGGAACTGCGCGAACACCTTCGGGCCGGTACCCGTAGCCGGCGACTGGTCGCCATGCAGGACGTCGGGATCGAAGTCGATGCCGACGGACCACGAGATCGTGCGAGCGACCGGGTCGACGATCACCGTCGGGAACACGTCATCATCATCGATGGCCGACAGCACACCCGGCAGCGCACCTTCGAAATCGAGCTCACGAACAAGCCCATCCGCAAACACGACGCGAAGAACACGACCCCCCAAGTGTTCAACGTCGGTCACGCGTGCGGCATCCATCGAGTTCAGGCTACTGGAGCGGCTCGATGCTCGACAGCGCAGCCGGTTCCTGAGCCCGCTGCCAGTTCGCGACCAGATCGTCGACGTGGAGTCGCCGCCACTCCTCGACGAGGTTGCCCGCAGTTCTCGGCAACCGACCCCGGATGACATCGCCGTTGTCGATCCGGATCAGCGCCTCGTGCTCAGCGTAGATCGCATGGAAGTGCGGCGGGTTGTGATCTTGGAAGTACATGTAGATCACGATTCCGTAGAACTCGCTCAGGCGCGGCACCCGATCAGCTTACGAACGAGGCGCCGTGTGCTGAGGCGGGAGACGCGCCGAGACGCCGACATGGACCGCCGAGTGTCTCACCCGCGTTACGGCGCTGGCGATATGAGCGCCGCTGCAAGCGCAGCACCAGCGCGCGTTCGCCGGTTCTCGCGCTCGCTCCGGTGGTTGCGGAGGATGCTGGTATGCGCTGCTTGCCGGTGTTCCTCGTCATCCGGTTGGCCAGGACATTGTCTGATGGCCGGTCAGTGCGCGTCGAGCAGGCGGCCGAGCGTGGTCGTGCCGATGTGCGCCATGACCGGATTGGTGTCGCGGTAGTACCAGGGCAGCCCGAGTGCCTGCTGGAATGCCCAGGCCTTGCCGCGTTCCCACTGCAGATCGGTGCAGCCCAGGGCAACTCGAAGCTGTTGACGCGGTTCGTCGGACAGGAGGTGCCAGGCGGCGACGAGGTCGAGGGCGGGGTCGGCGGGCTGGAACCCCCCGGTGTCGAGCACGCCGACGAGATGTTCGTCGTTGACCAGAAGGTTCGGCGGGATCAGATCGGTATGGCACATCATGTCGGGGTCTTCCCGCGGGAGCCGCCGCAGCTCGGCCCACATCTTCTGCAGCTTCGTGGTGTCGAACAGATCGGCGTTGCGCTCGATGCATTCGCCGACCCAGTCGTCATGGTCCCTCAGCTCGCCGCCGCTGTCCGTCGCCGTGGAAGCGGCGACCCCGTGTGTCCCAGCTGCGAAGGGTGCCGATCAGTTCGCTCAGGTCACGCGCAAGCTGTGCGGAGTGCTCGCATGAGACCGGCGTGACAGTCGTTCCCGGCAACCACGACTGGACGGTCCACGGCAGTGGGTAGCCGTGACCGGGGCGACCGATGTGGAGCGGCTCGGGCGCCGGCACTGCGCTGGCGTGGCGGAACTCGGCGACCGCCTCAGCCTCGTGACGGAGCTGTTCGAGCAACTCGACTGGATCGGCACGCTCGAGCGGAAAGCTGACCGCTACATCGTCACCGACTCGGTAGATCGCGTGCACGGTGCCGGCACCGTTGACCGGGACGACCTCGCACTCAGCGAGCTCGGGGAGCTCGTCAGCAACGAGTGCCACCACCTGCTCGTAGCTGATGTCGATCTGGACGTCGTGCACACTCCATGCTGCACCGGCCGACGCCGTCGAGACGACCAGGTTCGAACTGCCGGGACATGGCGACAGCACGGACCATCACGCCAGCACCCGCCCACCGACCGTGGCCAACGCCGACGGGGTCGTATCGCTCGGTGTGCCGGTTCCCGGACGGGCCACGATCGGTACAGGGCCACCCATTTCCGAGCGGCCAGGGACGTCGAATCGCGACTTGCACGACGTCTCCGCCAAGATCGGGAACCGCGCGCCGATGGCGTGCGTCAGACTGGCGCGGTGAATCGGTTCCAGCGTGCCGTCGTCGTGTCGATCGTGGTGCTGAGTGGATGCATGGGCGATCAGCCGACGACCCCGGACTCGAAGGTTCCGTTGACATCGCCCTCGACGACGGCGGTGGTGAGCGCATCAGTGCCTGACATGGTTCCGGCGGGGTTCTGTGACCTGGCGGTTCGCGCGACAGAGGGTTCGGTGAGCATGGACGTCGACGTGGACGACAACGAGCTGGCCCGATTCCCTGGTCTGTCCGACCATCACCGGGAGATGATCCGTGCTGTCGTCATTGATGCGATCCCGCAGGTTCGCTCCGGTTCGTTCGATACGACGCAGTTGGTGGCGGTGGTCAATGAGATCTGTGGGTCGTCGCTGACGCCGGTGACCATGACCCAATGAGGTGGGGACAGGTCGCTGTGATCGGACATCGCTCGCGGTCGTGAGCGACGCCTTTCTCAAACGGTTGCCTCGACCCACGCGTCTTGCGAGCCGACACACCGATACCGATTCCCGGAAGGGGCGGTCGGCTGCACGCTGAACGCTCAGGGCGGTGGATGATCGGGCCGTCCGCTATCGGCACGTCGGTGCTCGCCGTCGTGCTCGGAAACGCGCGCCAACGCAGGTCGCTCGGGCAACTCAGGGTTCAGGGTGCAGGGCAGACGGCGGCTTCGCTGACTCGCCAGCTCGTGCCGCCATCGCCGGCGAGCTTGATCACCGCTTGGGAGCGGCCATCGGCGTCGACGAGGTTGACGATCGAGTCGTACGGGGTGGTGACGAGCTGAAGTCCGGCGATGTCGGCGCGTTCGTCGGCGGCTCGTGTGAACCACTCCGTGGCGGCTTCAGCGATTGTGGGAGAGCTGGAAGCGGTGTCGTCGTACTCCTCGACGGTTGGCTCACTCGACTGGCTCGTGCAGTCGAGCGAGTCCGTAGGGACCGGCACGTCGGTGTCGGCGGTCGCGCCGGTCGTGGCGAGCGTGAAGCACGCCTCCACGACCGGCACGTCGAACGTCGCATCCGTGCGCAGGTAGATCTCGACGATCATCGCCCCGTCCACGTTCGGCACGAGCAGGCCCGGTCCGATCTGCGACGCCCCGGGCACGAGATCGCCCGCGCCGCCGGGAGG
This sequence comes from uncultured Acidimicrobiaceae bacterium, assembly GCA_963701575.1. GTDB lineage: Bacteria > Actinomycetota > Acidimicrobiia > Acidimicrobiales > Ilumatobacteraceae > Ilumatobacter. The sequence goes on along the minus strand of CAVPAQ010000015.1, from coordinate 333,974 downwards.
GTTGATCCACCACCACGGCTCGATCGCCTCGTCGGCCATCGCCTCGCCTGCGAGGGTGACGATCTCACCGGGGGCGGCGGTCACGTCGGTCGGATCGAGCCGACACGCGCCCAGCGGGTGCGTCGGCGCTTCGACACCGCCCGCCGTCACGAGAAGCCCGTCGACGTTCGGGGCTCCGCCGGATTGCGCCATCGCGGTAGCGATCGCTTCCGCCCAGACCTCGCCGACGATCCGGTCGGACAGCTGTGCGCGCTCGACGCCATACGGGAACGACGTCGACAAGCCGTCAGGGTGGACGAACTCGATGAAGTAGCGCATGCCCTCGTTCAACCCGTCCAACGACGACTCTTGCTCGACAGCGCGCGCTGCATCGACGAGGCGGGCGATCACGTCGGGATCGTCGATCGTTGCGAAGCGTGTCGTGCCGTCGAACTCGCTGTTGATCCCGATCGCGACGATCTCGTCGTCGAGCGCACTGGCCAGCGACATCGAGTCCGTGGAACGGAACACCGCAACCCCCTCGGTCGACACCGTTGCGACTGCCTCGTCGGAAGTCCTCGTGCCGATCAGGCGGACTTCGCTCCCGTTCGGGATGCCGGTCGCGAACACTCCGTCACCGAGCTCCTCTGGACTGATGTAGCAGTCCCACGGCCCCTCGACCGTTCCGACGACCTCGCCGAGCTCGGTTTCGTCGGGTGGAGGGCTATTCCAATCTGGCTGATACCACACACCGTCGACGACGAGCCCGCCGACACAGTCCGCGGCGGCGCCCCCGAGCGTGCCGTCGCCGCCGCCCTGCCCATCGCCCTCGCCGCACGCAGCGAGTCCGAGGGTCGCCGCGCACAGGCAGCCGAGCAGCAGGCGTGAGCGTCGCATAGGTGTTCGACGCCCGACGATACGCCGCAGTTCCCCAAGTCCGTGGGCGGCCAGGGTTGGCCTTCGTGAATCGGCTCAATCGTCACGTCGACCCACACGATAAACGCGGTGATCCCCTGACGGGCGACCCGCTCGGGTACGGCACATGCGATCAGCGCGCTCGACGATCCAGAGCGCTCAGATCGAGGACCAGAACGCTCCGTTCACGTTTGTTTGGCCGGGGATTACCGAGCACTGCAGTGGGGCCGCGATGCGGCGCGGCCGAAGAACCGATACCCGGATTATCGAGTGCGCATTATGCGCTGGCCCCGATGAGCAGAATGCCGCTCGTAGGGATGTCAAGGGGGTCTGATCAGTTGTTCGGTGACCTGGGGGGTTCGTTGGTCTTGAGGCGTTCTGGAGCGCGTCGGGGCAGCGGTTGCCGGTGCTGGGGGTGGGTGATTTCGGGCACGACAGGGAAGAGACACGCGGCGTAGCCGCGGTCACGCTCGTAGGAAGCCACGATCACCGCAGGGTCCGCCCGCTCGGGTCGGGTGGCAGATCAATTGATGCACAACCTCGAAGGGTGTGAGCCGGTTCGGACGAGCCAGTTCCCGACCCCGGTTGAGGTGGCGGGTCAGGTCATCGTGGTCGGCAGGTGCGGGTAGATCTCGCGGGCGACGTAGCGCTTCAAGATGCGGGCGATCTCGCCGATCGTCTTGCCTTCGGCGGTGCGTTTCGCGACGTACGTTTTGGTGCGTTCGTCGTTGGACATGCGGGTCAGCACGATCCGGTAGAGCGCCGAGTTGGCTTGTCGGTTGCCGCCGCGGTTGAGGCGGTGGCGTTGGATCTTGCCTGATGATGCCGGGATCGGCGCAACGCCGCAGAGGTGTGCCCAGGCGGCTTCGGATCGGATGCGGTGCGGGTTGTCGCCGGCTGCGATCAACAGCTTCGCGGCGACGTCGAAGCCGACACCGCGGATCTCGAGCAGCGACGGTGCGACCTCGCGGATCAAAGGTCGCATCTGGGCGTTGAGACGCATCTTCTGGTCACGGATGAACAAGGCGCGGCGGCCGAGCTCGCGTAACGTCGACAGGGTCGTGAAGCGCACGATGTCCGGATCCGAGCGGCGTGGTTTGAGCGCTGCGGTGGTTCTGACCAGGGTGATCGGCGACAGACCGAGGAACCGGGCCCGGATCTCATCGGGAGCGGTGAACACGACATGGCGGATCTGGAACACAATCGCGATCCACTCCGATGCTGCGGAACGCCGAGCAACGGTGAGCACCCGGATCGCTTCGATGTTCCCCGTCCGAGTCTTCGGGATCCCCGTCGCTGTGCCCGTCAACGCAGCACGTGCAGTAGCGATCGCGTCGACCGCGTCGGTCTTGCCGGCGCGGTGACGAGCCTGACGGTTCGGGCGGTCGACCTCGACGACACGAATACCTTTGCCGGTCAGATGGCGACTGAGCCCAGCGCCGTAGGACCCGGTGCCTTCGACGCCAACCACTTCAATGTCACCAAAGGCGGCCAGCCAGGCAACGAGGCGTCGGAAGCCGCCAGTCGTGGTGTCGAATGTTTCGACGCCGAGCACGCCGCCGTTCGCGTCGACCGCAGCTGCGACATGGAACTCGAGGTGGGTATCGACACCGCCCGTGACGGTCAACAAATGATTCTCTACGATGGTCATTGCCATCCCTTTCAGTAGCTGTGAATTGGGGTGGCACGCACCTGCCGGGACGGCGACATCGCTGCGAGAACTGTTGGCGCAGTTCTCGAGTCACAGTCGTCGCCCGACCGGTGGGTGCCGTTCCCGAACACGGCCGACCGGTCATTCGAAGGACAGCCAAGGCGTCAGCCGGTTCTCGAGTCAGACCAGGTCGGGAACGACGCCGAACCTACGCGGCACGCTCAACGGTGATCGAGCCCCACGCACCTCCGGTGCACCCACCAACATCCTCCCTGCCGGTTCCCGAGCGGATGTCGATACGTAGCCTGTGCCGATGATTCACCTTTGGGAGCTCATCGAACGGATCCGACGCTTCTCCGCCGATTGCGATCCGAGCTTCGCATCTGCGGTCGATCGAGTTGCCGACGTCGAGGCGTTCCCGCTGACCGAGCCGACAGGTGTCGGGGCGCCCGAATCGATCCTGACAACGCTCGCAGAGCTGCAGACTCAACCGGAGAGCGCTCAAGCCGTGCTCGAAGCGATTCAGTCAAGGCGAGAGCAGTTGCGGTGGTATCCGGGCCCGACAACAGCTCCCCGCCACCTCGTTGACCGCATGGCGGCCGCCGAGCTGGTCGGACCGGACGGCGAGCGCCACTCGGACCGTGATCGTCTCGGCGTCTTCGTCATAGAACCAGACACGGACTTCCCGGCTCATCGCCACAGCGCGTCGGAGTTCTACGCCGTCGTGGCAGGAACGGCGACGTGGGATCTCGATGACGAACAACTGACACTCAGGCCGGGAGGCGTCATCGAGATTCCGAGCCGGGCGTGGCATGCCATCCACACCGGGCGCGACCCAATGCTGTGCTGTTACCTCTGGCGCGGCAACGTCGAGTTCGACGACTACGAGTTCCGAGCGATCGAGTGACCGTCTGGCGCCTGGCCCGGAGTCTCTCTCATGATCACGCCTTGAGGACGCATCGACGAACCGCCCTGTATCGGCACCTCCCGATCACCGGTGCGGGCCCCGGAGGCCACGCATATCGACGTCGCCACGGTGCCAAAAGCCTCAGGACGACACCGGGATTACCGGGCGCTCGGCTTGGGCCGATACGTGCGGGTCGTTGACGTCATCGGACCGGATTATCGGGCGTGCATTCTGTTCGGGGTTGAAAGACCCTCGGTTGGCGCCGATCGCGCGCTGGGTCCGGTCGGTCGTGGATCGGCTTCGCTCGTTGTCGGCCGTTGCGTTAGCGCCGTCAGTTTCGATGCCGGCCTGGCTGACGGTCTGCTATTTCATCGTGCATGAGATGTCGACCGTTGATGTGCCACGTCGGGTTACGTTGACGGGCTCGATGGCGCTGCAGTCCGATTGGTTGTCGTTGTACCGGGGGCTGGTAGCGCTGAGCGTGTAGGTGCCAGCAGGGACGTCGGCGGTGAAGTGGCCGTCGTTGTCGGCGGCGGCTGTTGTGACGGCTCCGGTGTCCGTGTCGCTGATCGTGACGGTGCCCGGAATCGCTGTTGAGATTCCTGGCGCTGGGCCGCCGTCCATGGTGAGTGCTCCCACGATCGAGCCATGTTGGATCTCGGAGCATCCGCCGTTTGCGCCGAGCTGCGGGACCTGGTCGGTCTCACCGCCGGGGTCGTTGGCGAACGTGATCGTGGTGCAGCGGTGGCGGAGCCATTGGCTGGTCGAACCGAACGCGTCGGCGGATTGCCATTCGAGGATCTCAAATGTTCCCTCACCGAGGGATCGGAACCATCGTGTTGAGCGTTCGCCCTCGTCGCCGGTTGAGACGTGTGCGTACTCGGTGGGCTCACCGTTGCGGACCGCGTCGGCGAAGCACTGGCGGCGGGCGACGTCTCGGTCGCTGATGCGGATCTCGTAGCCGCACAGCGGCAGCGGCTGGCGTTGTGCGAACCAAGTAGGCATCGGTGCCGATGGTGTTTGAAGGCGGCCGACCTCGTCGATCGGCGCGGTGTCGCATGCGAAGTAGGTGGGTGGCAGTGGTTCGGGTGCCTGCGGGAACCTCGTCGTGAGCCGGCCGCAGGTGTTCGACTGCCAAGTTCCCGAGCCGAACGTGTCGCGTGTGGAGTCGATGTGTTGCTCGATGGTGCCATCGGTAAGTGTTCGCCACACGGTCACGATTGGGTCGCCTTCGGTGGTGGGGAACTCCTCGACGAACACCGCCGGTTGAGCGGAGATGTGGTGGTCGAGGAAGCATCTGCGAGCGGATTCGTCGATGCCTCTGTCGGCGGGGGCGCCCTGATTTTGGCGGTCGACCCCGCAGAGCGCGGCGTCACCGAGTTGCGTTGCTGTTGGCGGCGCGTCGGTGGTGTCGACGCCGAGCGCCGTGAGTGCCTCACCGAGTGTGTCGATGTTGGGCTGAGCGGGAACGGTTGTCGTCGTTTCGCCGGTCGGCCCCTCGGTGCCGCGCGGGGCCGTTTCGAGCGGTGGGGTGTAGGTCGCTCCGCCGAACGAGGGATCGGTGCTGCCGAGGAGCAGGGCCTGGTTGCCGGTCCACACGGGCGTACCTGCGACGGTCGTGGGTGAGTTGCCACAGCAGTCACTGGTCCACTGATCTGATGCGGGGTCGTATGTGGCGACGCCTCCCTTGGCGAACATCAACATCTGGCTGCCGGTCCAGAGTGGTTCGAACCCAGGGTGGGCCGGACCGGGAGCGATCGGTCGCCACGTGTCGGTCGACGGGTTGTAGGCGGCACCGTCGGCGTGGGCGAACTCGCCGTTTCCGGTGACGGGGTCGCCGCCGCTCGCGCCGGCGGCGACGATCATCTCCGTGCCGGTCCACGTGGCGTGCACGCGTCGCGCTCGACAGCGGCGACTCAGCGAGAACGCGCCACGATTTGCGGGCAGGGTTGTAGGCGGCGCCGTCGCCGAGTTCGACACCGTTGTTGGTGCCGCCCCAGATCACCCAGTCGGTGCCTGTCCACACTGACGCTGCCTGTTGGCGGTGCGTCACCGGCGGCGCCGCCAGTTCTCGCCACGCGTCGGCCTCGGGGTCGTAGGCGAGCGGTGTGACGTCGGCCGTCGAGCCGCCCGCATCCCATGGCCACACCAGCAGTTCGGTCCCGGTCCACACCCACGGTGATCGAGCGTCGACGAATCCGGGTGGTGTCGCTGTGACGCGCCAGGCGTCCGCGGCCGGGTCGTACGCGAGACCGTACGACTTGAGCAGGCTGCCATCGGGCAAGTCGCCACCGAGCACCACCATCTCACGCCCGGTCCAGACTGACAACACGTTGATTCGCCCGGCGGATCCAACATCGCTCGGTGGATCAGAGGCGAGCACCCAGCTGTTGGTCGCCGGCGCATACCTGGCGGCGCTGACCACCCCGTTCCCGGCGAGGTCCCGGCCGTCGGCCACGATCGCTTCACCGTCAGCCCACACGACAGAGGGATACAACACCGCGCCACGAGGGTCGCTGGCGATCGGCTGCCACCCCTCGGACGAGACCGGTGCCGCGGTCGTCGACGGGGCACCCGTAGACGCGATGCTCGACGTCTCCGTGCGCACATCAGTATCGGTCGTCGCCACATCGTCGGGGCCTCTTCCGATTGACCAGACGCCGACAGCACCAGCTGCAACGAGCACCATGGACGCGCCGACAACCAGTCGACGACGGCGTCGGACCATACGCTCGGTCGCCGAACGGGACGCGGTCTCCACTCGGCCGCCATCACCGATCGAGACCGCATCCAACATCGAGAGAGCTCGCCGCAGCCGCTGTTCGAGATCGTCGCTCATGACTCCTTCTGACCCTCGAGTTCGGCGCGAAGTTGCTCGAGCCCCCGCGACAACTGTGACTTCACGGTGCCCTCCGACACCCCGAGCACCGACGCGATCTGGCGCAGCGACAAATCCTCGTAGAACCGCAGCAACACCACCGCCCGCCGGCGAACCGGCAAACCCATCACCGCCCGCAACGTGCGGTCACGCTCCACCGCGACCGCCGGCACGTCCGGCGCAACACCCAGCCAGTCCAACGCTGCATGATCGCGCCGGCGGCCCACCGCCAGCCGTCGCCACCGTCGCGCAGCGAGGTTCACCACGACACGACGCACATACGCCCCAACATCATCGACCCGCCCAGCGCGCCACCGTGGCAACGTGCGAGCGATCGCCTCGCCGACGAGATCATCGGCCACCTCAGCATCGCCAACCAACACCCGCGCCATACGGCGCAGCTTGCCCAACTCTCCCGCCACGACGGTCATGAACTCGGCGTCCGCCATCGGCACCGATGTCGCCTCGGTACCCGTGATCGCCGACCCGTCCATGTTGCATTAGACCACCACGATCATCGAAAGGTTGCTCAACGCCGGGCACCAACCCCGAACGCCATCCGCCGCGGGACACACTGGACCCGAGCGATGCCAGGGTTGCATCCGTCCATGTACGGGCACTTCCCGATCGGGTTCTCGGCTTGCGTTCCGTACATCGAGCCCACTCGGTAATCGCGAGTCGAAACGCGATGGCCCGCGCCGCACCTCCGGCAGGGAGGATGTTGGAGTGATCGTTTCGTGGTGGTCCCCGCTCGGCGGTGACTGTTTCGGTACGGTCCAGGTTCTGGGTTCCGGTCTGACTCACCTCACCGGCTGACGCTGCGGTTGTCTTGATATCGATTCGTCGGCCGGAACCCAGATTTCCTGGCGCTCACCCGCGTCGATGGTGTGACTGTTCGTCCTGTTACAGCAGGTTGAACAATGCACGTTGCACCGTTGGAGTGAGTGCGCGCCACCCCTTGACCAATGGAAGGTAGGGATGGCGATGACCATCATCGTAGAACCAACTCGCGCTGTGACGGGTGGTGTCGACACGCACTTGGACGTTCACGTGGCGGCTGTCCTCGACGAGATCGGCGGCCTGTTGGCAACCGAGTCGTTCGAGGCGAACCGGGGCGGTGAACACCAACTTGTCGGCTGGCTGGGATCGTTCGGTCCGCTGGCCCGTGTGGGTGTCGAGGGCACCGGCTCCTACGGCGCCGGTCTCGCTCGCCTCCTCGCAGCGTCAGGTGTTGATGTCGTCGAGGTGGATCGCCCGAACCGGCAGCTGCGCCGACGCGAGGGCAAGACCGACACGTTGGATGCCATCGAGGCGGCGCGTGCTGCACAGTCCGGCCGAGCGGTCGGCAGAGCGAAGTCGCGTGACGGCAACGTCGAAGCAATCCGGGCGTTGGTCGTCGCGAAACGCAGCGCCCGAACCACCAAGACCAAGGCGCTCAATCAGATCCGACATCTCGGCTTCACTGCTCCGAACCCTTTACGTGAACGGCTCAGCGGGCTCACTGCTGCTCGCCTGGCCGTCGAGGCGGCCTCGATGCGCCCGCGGGCGGGCACTGATGCGGTGACGTTCGCGACCAAGACTTCGATGCGTATTCTCGGCCGCCGGGTCCTCGCGATCGATGCTGAACTCATCGAGCTCGACAAGCTGCTCAACGAGCTCGTCACCGCGACCGCGCCCCAGCTTCTCGAGCTGCACGGCGTCGGCATCCACACCGCAGCACTGCTGCTCGTGACCGCCGGCGACAACCCCCAGCGCCTGCGCAGCGAAGCCTCATGGGCGCACCTGTGCGGCGTGTCACCAATCCAAGCATCATCGGGCAAAGTCACCCGCCACCGACTGAACCGGGGCGGTGACCGCCAAGCCAACCACGCCCTCTGGCGCATTGCGCTGACGCGCATGAGCAGCGATCCGCGTACCCGTGTCTACGTCGAGCGGCGCACCGCCGACGGCAAATCGAAAGCCGAGATCATGCGAATCCTGAAGCGCTACATCGCTCGCGAGGTCTTCGCTCTCCTGCCCCGCAACTGACACCGTCATCGGGCGATGGGCTTGACCCATCCATCAACCGGCCGACGCCACGCTGTCTCACCAACGAACCGTCAGCCCATCGCCTGAACAACCGAATTTCGCCGCGTCGGCGACCGGCCGTGATGACCTCATAAGAGCCTGGCCTCGCACCGCCGAGTGCCTCATCCCTGTCCTGTCACACCACCGCCACCGACGCCACAAAACTGGCCCTTGACAAACATAGGAGCATCGATATGCAGGTGTCGAGTACTCGGTATCGCTCGCCCACAATCGCGAGCGGTCAGCCGTGATCGGGATGGGGTACTTCTACGACCTCGAGCCCATCGATTCCGATGAAGTCGCTCGGATTGCAGGTGTACACCGGTAGCTCGGCTGCCACTGCGGTTGCAGCGATCATCGCGTCGTAGGCCCGCGCTGTTGCTTTGCGGCCGCTGCGCCTCAACGACGCCGCGACACCGCCGAACGCTCTCGCGGCCGCAGCGTCGAAAGGAAGCGGATCGAAGTCTGCTTCGGCGGCCTGGAGATGGGCTTGGCGTGCGACGCGGTCTTCGTCGGTCGTTGCCACGAGCGGGCCGACGGACAGCTCCGCCAGGGTCACTGCGGTGATGAATGCGGCGTCGGGCAGAGCATCGATGGCCGTGATCCGTCCGAGAAGGATCAGCGTGCTCGTGTCGAGAACGCCGGGCTTGTTCACAATGATGCGTCGATCACGGAATCGAGATCGCGGCGCAGCTCGTCAGGGTCAACCAGGGGAAGGTGGGCGCGCCGACGCATCAGCTCTGCGATGGGCACCGCGCTCGAGCGCAGGGGACGGAGTTCGGCTACCTGCTTGCCGCGGCGCGTCACCGTCACGCGTTCACCACGGGCCACGCGATCAACGACCTCACCGCCGTGGTTGCGTAGCTCTCGAATCGATACATCAGCCATGTCCTCAATGTATCACCGGTGATACATTGAGAGTAGTCCAGCCGCCCGGAAATGTCCGGGCGGTTGACGATCAACAGCACTCGGGAACCGGCGAAGTCGGTCGCGTTGACACGCCGATTCAGTAGCTCGTAATCACGCAATCCCGCTGCAATCCGGGGGAACTACGACTCCGGCGGTCCAGCTCTTCCAGCTCGTCTCAGGGTCGGGTGCATCCGGGCGGTGATCCGGGTACTCCCGGGTGGTGATCCGGGAACCCCCGGCTCCGGTCGGGTACTCCCGGGTGGTGATCCGGGAACCCCCGGCTCCGGTCGGGTACTCCCGGATGGTGATCCGGGAACTCCCCAGCTCTGGTCGGGTACTCCCGAGGGGTGATTTCGGGAACTCCCGGCTTCGGTCGGGTACTCCCGGGTGGTGATCCGGGAAGTCCCCGGCTTAGGACTTGAGCGGGTAGGCGTTCAGTTGGGGCTCCATCGGTTGCGGTAGTCGATGAGCCGGCCGACGATGAGCACGACGGTGGCGAGTTGAAGCGCGGCGTGGCGGTGACGGATTCTTCGGTCGGTGCTGCGGCGTAGCTGCCCGTAGTTCGACCACCAGGTGTTGGTTGCCTCGACGACCCAACGCAGCCCGAGGGTGAGTCTCTGTGGGGTGCCTGGCGCGGGTTTGGTGCCGCGGCGTTGGATGTCGAGCCCGCACAGTCCGCGGGCGTGGAGCTGGCGGCGGATCTTCGGGTAGTCGTAGCTGCGGTCGAGGCTGACGGTCCCGATGTCGCCGAGGAGTCCGTTGGCCTCGACGGCGTCCAGGGTGGGGTCGAGCATGCGGACGTCGTTGCGGTTGGCGCCGTCGATCGCCCAGCCGATCGGGATGCCTGCACGTTCGGACGCGACGGACCACTTCCAGCCGCATTTACCCCGGTCAACCGGGCTGGGGCCGGTGCCCTCACCGCCACAGGGTGCCTTGTGCAGGCTGCCGTCGATGGCCACGACCTCCAAGTTGAGTTCCAAGATCCGGTCGTAGCCGGCACGCGCTTGGGTCTCGAGTTGGTCGAACACACCGGCGGTGATCCACTCGTCGCGGCGGGCTCGAAGGGTGGTGTCGGAGACCTCGAAGTTCATGATCGCTTCGATGTCGACCCATGACGAGCCGGTGACGAGGCGGATCAAGATTCCACGGAAACAGACCCGGTCCGGGACTCGCGGGTTGTGACAGCCGAGGGGATGATCATCGATGGGTCTTGGCAGGATCGGCTCGATCGCAGCCCAGATCGCGTCGGCCACTTCCGGGTCCAGAGCGCGTGTCATGATGCGAGTGCCTCCGCTGGTCGTTGGTTGGTGAGCGCACTCGCCATCAAACGCGAGACACCCCAACGACTGGTGGATGCACCTCCCTACCCGCGGGTCCTTAGCGGTCCGACACTTCGCGAAGTCTTTGCTTGGCCGGGTGGTGATTCGGGACCCTATCCGGGAAGTCGATCGTGCACCGTCGACGCTCATGAACGCCCCGTTTGAACTCGGGATATCCGATGTTGTCGTGCTGACGGTCGAGGAAGCCGGCCGAGTCCTGCGGATTGGACGGTCGCTGGCCTACGAGCTCGCCGCCCGCTACGAGGCGTCCGGCGGGGTGGACGGTCTCCCGGTGATTCGTGTCGCCGGCTGTCTACGGGTCCCGAAGTGGGCGCTGCTCGAGCTGGCAATGACCGGCCGTGTGGTCCGACTGTGCGACGCGGACGTCTCCGACGCGATCGCCCCGGCTGCTGCGGATGAGGTGAGCGGTGCACGCTGAGCCCCGCACACGCCTCGTCGACGGCTCGGCTCGGGGACTTGCCGAGGTGATGTTCGGCCGGGCGACCGGGCCCGGCTCTCCGTGTGAACCGGCGTCGGGGACTCGTTCGTGTGCGATCGAGCTCGTCCCCGACCGTACGACATCGAGCCTGTGCCCGGCGCACCGCTCACCGATAGCGGTTCCGAACCCGATCACGCCGGTTCCGTGCCACATCGTCAGCGTTCTCGACTATCGGCGACTCGCCGACCGCGCCCGTCGCTCAACCCACCCCACCATCGGCTCGCAGCTCGCGCTGACCCTGGCGACCTGACCAGAACCGCCCACGATGATCACCACCTCTCCCCGATCCGCAACTCGTGAAAGACAGACAGGTGCCCGCCCTCTCCGGAGGGGTGTTCGATGCTTCGGGTGACGACCCTGTACGCATCGTCGGCCACCGCAACGGCGCAGTACTACACCCGCTATCTGACCCAGGCAGACGGCGAGCTCCCCGGGCAGTGGACCGGCCACCAGGCCGGGCTGCTCGGGTTGTCGGGTGAGGTAACGACCGAGCAGTTGGAGGCGTTGTTGGAGGGCCGTGACCCGATCTCAGGGACACGGCTCGGATTTCCGCTCGTGGATCGGGTCGAGAAGTCCGGCAAGGTACGTCGGGCAGTGGCGGGCTTCGATGCGACGTTCTCGGCGCCGAAGTCGCTGTCGGTGTGGTGGGCGCTCACCGGCGACGAGCGTCTCGCCGAATGCCACGACGTCGCCGTGACCGCTGTCGTGGACTATCTCGAGCGGTACGGGTCCACGACCAGAATCCGTTCCAACGGCGGGCGGCTGCACCCGGACACGAACGGGCTCACCGCCGCGGTATTCCGTCAGACGACGTCACGGTTGGATGATCCGCAGCTGCACACCCATGTCGTGATCTCAGCCAAGGTGTGCACCGAGGACGACCGCTGGTACGCGCTCGACGCGAAGACCCTCAAGGGCTACCAACGTGCGCTCGGCGGCTTGTACCAGTCGGTGCTGCGCTCCGAGGTCACCGCCCGCTTCGGCGTCAACTGGACCGATATCGACAAAGGCCAAGCCGACATCGCCGGCGTGCCGACGGAACTGTTGGAGGTGTTCTCGAAGCGTGCCGCCCAGGTCGACGCCGCGTTCGAGGCGAAGCTGACCGAGTTCTGGACCCGTGAAGGACGCGACCTGACACCGAAGGAACGCGGGGCGCTCGGCCGCGAAGCGGCCGCCGACACCCGCTGCCGCAAGTCCGGCGCCGCTGCGGAGGATCTGCGCTCGATGTGGCGGAGCGAAGCGGCGACGGTCGGTGTCACCGCCGACACGTTGGCTGCTGGCATCGCCGAAGCCGCCCAGACCCAGCCCGTCGAACCGCAGCGGGTCACCGTCGGCGAGATCGTCGCGGAACTGGCCGAGGGGCGGTCGGCGTGGCATCGCCTCGACGTCACCCAATCCCTGTGCGACACCGTCCGGCCCCGCCCCGGCATCGACGGTCGCCGCTGGGCCGCCCTGCTGGAACGCGCCGTCGATCGGGTGCTCGATGACTGCATCGACCTCGACCCGGTTGGTCAGACCCGCTGTCGGCGTAGCGATGGGCGGTCGGTGTGGATCGAACCGTCCGCCCGCCACCACACCAGCGAGATGATTCTCGCCCAGGAGGAACACATCATCTCGTGGGCAATCGCTCAACAGGTCGACCCACCCCCGTCCACGACCGTCGACACGGCCGGGTTGGATCTGATGCAGGCCGAAGCCGCCGCGTGCGTGGCCGGCACCGAGCGGTTGGCGCTCGTCGTCGGCCCGGCCGGGGCCGGCAAGACGACCATGCTCCGCGCCGCCGCCGACGACCTCGCCGCACACGGCCGACCGGTGGTCGGGTTCGCCCCCACCGCCAAGGCCGCCCGTGTCCTCGAAGCCGGGACCGGGATGCGATGCGACACGGTCGCAAAGCTCGTCTATGAACACACCCGCCCCGACCGGCCACCCCGACCCGACTGGGACCTCCCACCCGGCACCGCGGTGGTGATCGACGAAGCCGGCATGCTCGCCACCCACGACGTCCACCGGCTCACCCGACTCGCCGATCAACACCACTGGCGGCTCGCATTGGTCGGCGACCCACACCAGCTCCAAGCCGTCGGACGGGGTGGGATGTTCGGCGAGCTCTGCGCGACCGGCCGCACGATCGAACTCGACCAGATTCACCGGTTCGACAACGAGTGGGAAGCCGCCGCGTCCTTGAAGCTGCGACGCGGCGACCCGACCGGACTCCAGCCCTACCTCGACCACCAACGCATCCAGCCCGCACCGTTCGCCGAACACACCGTCAACATCGCCAGCTACTGGACGGCTGCCAGCGAACGCGGTGAACACATCGCCGTCACCACGACCACGAACGAGCACGTCGACGCCATCAACCGAGCCGTGCAGACCGACCGACTCGATACCGGTCAACTCGGCGACGGGGTCTGGTACGGCGATCAACGTCTCTTCGTCGGCGACGTGATCGTCACCCGACACAACCAACGCTCCCTCCACACCACCTGCGGCGACAGTGTCCGCAACCGCGACTACTGGACCATCAACGCCATCGAACCAACCGGTGATGTGACCGTGACCCGCATCGACGGACACGGCACCATCACCCTCCCCCACGACTACGTCACCGAACACGTCCAGTTGGGCTACGCCGCCACTGAACCCGGCAACCAATCAGACACCGCCAGCGGATCGATCACCCTCGCCACACCCGCCACCACCTGCCGCGGCCTCTACGTCGCCGTCACCCGCGGACAAGGCGTCAACCTCGTCTGCGTCGTCACCGACACCCACGACATCACCGACGCCGTCGACGTCCTCGAACAGATCCTCGCCAGCGACCGCGCCGACCACCCCGCCACCCGAACCCGACGCGAACTCGCAGCCACCAAACCACCGACCCCGACGTTGGCGCCGAGGTGTGAGATCCCCGACTGGTTCGAACACCTCCGCCGCGACGCCCGCAACAACTACGCCGCCGCACAAGCCGAGCGCGACCACGAGCAGCGACGAGAAGCCGAACGGCAGGCACGCATCAACCAGCTCAGTCGACAACTCGACGACCTCGAACACAACTGTGCGCCCGACGACCATGCCATCGCCGCCGCCGCCCGCGACCTGCACGACGCAGAACAGCGCCACCGACGAGCCGAACACGAACTCGCCAACAGCGGACTCCTGCACCGCCGCGCCGCCCGACAGGCAGTTGCCGACACCGGCGACCAGGTCGCCACCGCCCGCACCGCGCTCGACGAGCTCACCCGCCGCGCCCAACCGCTCCTCGACCAACGAGACCGGCTCCGCCACGAACACGATTGCCTTCGCCGCGAACAGCGACGCGATCAACAGTTCGGTCGCAGCCTCGAGAGCTACCACGATCGACTCGGCACCGCCCGCCAACAACTCGACACCCTCGACACCTGGCAACAATGGGCCACCGGCAAGAACCCCTCACCCGATGCGCTCGTCGACGCCGCCCACCAACTCGAACGCACCGGCGGCGACCACGCTCGCCTCGCCCGACCACTGGCAGCCTGGATCGACCAACACGACCTCGCCCCACGTGGGTCCGCAACACCCCAGAAGCACATCGAGCCACAACCCCGACCGGACCCACCCGGGCTCGACATCGGCTTATGAGCATCCGCCGATTGCGGCGCCGGCGTGGCCCGAGTCCACCCGCGCCGTCACGCCGGGTTCAACCGCTGGTGCGATCGATCCAGTACTCCGGCTCCCGATGCTGGTGGAAGACAGCGAGCACGAGCAGCTGCTCGTCGGTGACCTCGTAGCCGATGGCCCACGGGAAGCCTCCCACCGGCAACTTGCGGTTGAGGACGGCGCCATCGGGCGTGATCACCAGCGGCTTGCCGACGTTGGGCCATCGGCTGCAGCGAAGCACGGACGCCTCGACCGCGTCGAGGAACCGGTCACCCAATCCCACAACCTCGTTCTCGTACCACGCCGCCGCGCGCACGACCTCAGCCGCGGCCGCAGGGTGGTACCCGATCTTGAGCGTCAACGGGACCGGCGACTGGCGGCGACCTGGTCGAGGACCTCGTCCCAGGTCAGCGTCTTGACCTCACCGGCGGCGATCTGCGCCGAGCGGCGCTGCATCTCCTCACCCCAGGCCCGATCGATCTCGTCGGGATCGGCGTCGGAGATGTCGTCGTCAAGACTGGCGAGCAGCTCCACGACGAGCTCGGCGCGCTGCTCGGCAGGCAGCGCGAGAGCCTCGTCTCGCAGGGCGGCGGGCGTCGCACTCACGGACATCACATTACTCCTCGTTCGACTCGTGTGGTGGGGCGAGCAGCGAAGCCACCGCGTTCGCGAGCGCGCGATCGGTCTCACCGACTCGACCGCTGTAGTGCTTCGCGGCGATCGAAGGATCGTGGCCGGCGCGCATCGCGACCTGCGTCACGCTGTAGCCCATCTCCTGGCCGTAGGTCTCCATGAACTTGCGCAGGTCGTGGAAGTTGAGATGGTCGAGCCCGACCCGCTCACGCATCCGGCCGAAGTACTGCGAGACCGTGTCGGGCTTCCACGGAACCGAACCGTCGGCGGCAGTCGGTGAACACGTACGGGTCGTCGACCAGGTCGACGTGGACGAGCGCACTCCGTACCTCGACCTCGGCCAGTCTGGGCGCGCGAGGATCGCAACCGTCAGGTCGTCGAGGGCGAGCGTTCGCGTCCGGCGGTTCTTGGTCGGGATCTCCCGCGTCGGTTCGCCCGGCATCTTCACGACCGACGCCGACACTCGAAGTCACGCCGCGCTCGAGATCGAGATCACGCGTCCGGCGCAGCGCACACAGCTCGGCTCGTCGAAGCCCGGTTGTGGCGGCGACCAGGATCGCCCGTCGCCATCTCCGGGCGCTTGCCCCGTTCGGCCTCGGCGATGAGCAGCCGCACCTCCCGGGAGTCGGCACGGTCGGCTCGGTGTTCGGGATCGAGGGCGGGTCGGCCCACTGGGCCGGGTTCGAGTCTCGCCACCCCCATCGGCAGGCCTGGGTGAACATCGACGACAGGCACGCGTGCACTTGGTAGACGCTCCGCGCCGCCAGTCCTCGCGTCTGGTGGGCGCCGTACAGGTCGGTCAGCGTCTTCGTGGTCACCTTGGTGACCGGCCTCGCACCGAGCGTCGGCTTGATGTTGCGCTTCGTAGACCAACTCGTAGCCCGGCACCGTGTTCGGCGACCGCCCCTTGCGCCGCAGCTCGACGATCCACTCCGCGAACAGGTCGTCGAGCGTGGCCCTCGCTCCGGTGTGGCGGCCCTTGCCGACGTCGACAAGCAGAGCGGCGCGTGCCTTCTTGGCGTCTCGGAGATTCCCTCGGAAGATCCGGCTCACCTGACGGCGTTTGCCGGTCAAGGGATCTCGGCCGGCCTCGACGATCAGCTCCCACACGCCGGGAGAACGCTCTCGCATCCCCGGAGCCGTTCGCAGCTCAGCCATGCACGAAGCCTACGCGATTCCGACGAAGATGTTGGATATTTGTTGGATCGTCCAACACCGGATGGCCGCCGCCTGGGTCCGACCTTCGCTCAAACATCCAGCTAGATTGCGTGGGGCGGGTGGGGATCGAACCCACGACCCGGGGATTATGAGTCCCTTGCTCTGACCACTGAGCTACCGCCCCGAAAACTACAACAGGGTCCCACATTCGGGACCCTGTTGCGTGGCTCCGGGAGCAGGGCTCGAACCTGCGACATGCTGATTAACAGTCAGCCGCTCTGCCAGCTGAGCTATCCCGGATTGGCGAGAGGACACGATACCGGATCGCGCATGGCGAGCAACCGTGTCGGCAGCCCTTATCGATAGGACAGCTCGGGTTCGTCGAGATCCACGAACGGAATCTCATCCTTCTCCTGGTAGTAATCGTTGGACGCAGTCCACGGCGCATGCGACCCCTGCTTGGGCATCAGATCGCGGCCTCTGATCATGTATCCCGGATTGAACTCGTCTGGCGGGATGAACGGAGCGAGCTCCATTTCCCGGTCCGAGCCGGCGATCGTCGGGGTGCACACTGACGCACCGAGTTCGTCCATGTGGTTGAGCAGACGGCACACGAAGCCCGAGATCAGGTCAGCTCGCATCGTCCAGCTGGTGCGCAGATACCCGAAGACCACGGCCATGTTCGGGATACCCGAGAACATGATGCCGCGATACGTGACCGTCGCGGCGTAGTCGATCGGCGCTCCGTCGAGCAGCATCTCTGCATCACCCAACGCGTTCAGGTTGAAACCGGTCGCGGTCACGATGATGTCGGCCTCCAACTCGGCACCCGAAACCAGCTTGATCCCCTGCTCGGTGAACATGTCGATGTGGTCGGTGACGATGTCGACCTTGCCCGACGCGATGCCCACGAACAGGTCGCCGTCGGGGATCACCGCCAGCCGTTGCTTCCACGGCAGGTACTTCGGCCGGAAGTGGGTGTCGATGTCGAAATCGTCGCCGAGATAGCCACGCGCCGCAGCGAGCAACTCCTCGATCACCATCTCGGGATGCTCGGCCGACAGTTGGTGGACGATCTGCCCGTCGCGCAGGTTCCTGCGACGGATGATCTCGTGCACCCACTCGTCGGGAACCTGCAGCTCGCGCAACGTGTCGGCGAGTTCGTCGACGTTGGGCCTCGGATAGAAGTAGGTCGGCGAGCGCTGCAGCATCGTGACGTGCTCACAGTCGTCGGCGATTGCCGGGATCAGCGTGGCGGCGGTCGCACCCGAGCCGATCACCAACACGCGCTTGCCCGTGTAGTCGAGGTCGCCGGGCCAGGTTTGGGGATGCACGATCCGACCCTGGAAACGGTCCATGCCGGGCCAGTCGGGGGTGTACCCCTCGGAGTGGCGGTAATAGCCCGCGCACATCCACAGGAACCCGCACGTGAACCGCACCATCTCGCCCGTGTCGTCACGCTCGACATCGAGAACCCACCGCTTCGCCTCCGTCGACCAATCGGCCCGTACGATCGTGTGCCGGTAGCGGATGTGTCGACCCAGATCGTTCTCGTCGATCACCTCGTTCAGGTAACTGAGGATCTCGCCGGCAGAGGCGATCGGCGGGCCGGTCCAGGGCTTGAAGCTGTAGCCGAACGTGTAGAGATCGCTGTCAGAACGGATACCCGGATACGTGTGCTGGGCCCAGGTGCCACCGAACGTGTCCTTCGTCTCGAAGATCGCGAAGCTCTTCGTCGGGCAGTACTGCTGCAGGTGGTAGGCGCCGCCGATGCCTGAGATCCCGGCCCCGACGATCAACACGTCGAAGTGCTCGGACACGATCGGGGGCTCGGTCGAGTTGCACACTCGGTGGTAGCTACTCGGTTTCGAGGAACTCGCGCAATTTCTGTGAGCGCTGTGGGTGGCGCAGCTTGGCCAACGTCTTCGCTTCGATCTGACGGATTCGCTCGCGGGTGACGCCGAACTCCTTGCCGACCTCTTCGAGCGTCTTGGCCTGTGCACCGTCGAGACCGAACCGCATCCGCACGATCTCCTGCTCGCGCTCGGAGAGCTCGCCGAGCACCTGCTCGACTGCCTCGTGCAGCATCGTTCTCGTGGCGGCGTCGGCGGGCGTGTCGACGTTGGAGTCCTCGATGAAGTCGCCGAGGTTCGATTCGTCCTCCTCGCCGACCGGCGAATCGAGCGACAACGGGTCGAGCGCGATCCGCAGTAGGTCGCGCACCTTGTCGGGCTCCATCTGCAACTTGGTCGCCAACTCGTCGACCGTCGGCTCACGTTCGAGCTCCTGATGCATCTGGCGGCGCATGCGGGTGAGCCGGTTCATGTGCTCGACCATGTGGACCGGAATTCGGATCGTGCGCGCCTGATCGGCGATCGACCGTGTGATGGCCTGGCGAATCCACCACGTGGCATAGGTGGAGAATTTGAAGCCCTTCGTGTGATCGAACTTGTCGACGGCCCGCATCAAACCGAGGTTGCCCTCCTGGATGAGATCGAGCAGCTGCATCCCGCGGCCCGAGTACCGCTTGGCGATGCTGACGACGAGACGCAGGTTTGCCTGCGTGAGCTCGCTCTTGGCCCGCTCGCCGCGTTGCACCGCCCGCAGCAGCTCACGTTCCGAGCCGGCGGGTGCGCCGGCGTCGATCTGTTCGGCGGCTTGATGGCCGGCCTCGATCAGCTGCGCAAGACGCCGTTCGTCCTCGGTCGTGAGCAGGTCGACCTGACCGATCTCACGGAGGTAGAGCCGCACGGTGTCGGACGTACCGCCCTCGACACGAGGTTGACGCTTCTGGCCACGCCGTCGTCGACGGCGAGTCAGCAGACGTTCGACGTCATCGTCATCCTGGTTGTGCGACAGACGTTCGGTGCCCTCCGTCGGCGTCTGGTCGATGTCGTCGTGAACGACCGACTCGTCGACCTCGATGCCTGCGCTCGACAGCGCTTCGTGCACAGCTTGCAGCGCCTCACCCGTGAGCTCGACATCGCGAAGCACGTGAGCGATCGCCTCGGCGTGCAACTCGCCATTGGCGCGGCCGCGTGCAACCAGAGCGTCCCATTCCGATCGGTCCACACCCAAGAGCGGTGCAGGTACCGCCGGCACGTCGACTGGCTCAAGCCCCACCGTCACGTCCCTCTCTGCGTCCTTCCAGCCAACCTAGCAACCATCCGGCCGCTTCCAGGCCTTGTTCGGCCGCGCTGAGAGATTCCATCCGGACTCTCGCCTCCGCGTCGTCGCGGATCCGGGCCGAGTCGGAGATCGCCATCGTGCCCGAAAGCTCGCGGCGCACCGCAGCGGCAATCAGATTCCTTGCCTCCGCCTCGGGGTCGGCGTCGACATCCACCACTGCCGCCCGCTCCAACACGTCGCGCGCCTCGGGATCCGCCAGCTCGAGCGCGACGTTCAACACCCCGTTCGCCTCGGCGATCGCGAGGAAGGCACGGCGATACACCTCGTCGTCGAACAACGCCTCGACGAGCCACGAAGCGATCGCGTCCCAGTTCTGGACCAGCAGTGCGATCGCGACGAACTCGGCGTTCTCACGCCGATCCCGACGCTGCTTGGGGCGCGCGACATTCACGGTCGGGCGACGCACCCGTCGCTCGGCAATCGCCACCAGATCGGCTACCGGCATGCCGACCTGTGCGGCGACCTGTCCGGCGTAGAGCTTGCGGATGTTCACGTTGGGGTGTTCGTTCACCACGACCATCGCCGCCTCCGCCAGGCGGGCGACCGCCTCGGGCGACTGCGGCGCCTTGCCGTCGACTACGCGCCCCAATCGGAACCCGAGAAACGGCTTCGCCTCGTCGACCGCCTTGGCGAGCCCCTCGGGATCGGTCTGTGCCATCTCGCCCGGGTCCTTGCCTCCGGGGAACGACGCGACGCTGACCTCGACCTGGTACTTCTCTTCCCACTCGTAGAAACGCTCGGCGGCGCCCTGTCCGGCAGCGTCGGCATCGAACGCCAGCACCACCCTGCTGGCGTATCGCTTGAGCAGCCGCACGTGTTCTTCGGTGAAGGCGGTGCCGCACGTCGCCACGGCACGTGGCAGGCCGGCGCGGTGGAATCCGATGACGTCGGTGTAGCCCTCGCACACGATCACCTGATTGGCGTTGACGATGTCGCCCTTCGCCCAGTTGAGGCCGTAGAGGGTCTTCGACTTGGTGTAGATCGGGGTCTCGGAGCTGTTCTTGTACTTGGCCGGGTCGGTGGAACCCGGCAGGACGCGGCCGCCGATCGCGACGGCATCACCGTTCTCGGCGAAGATCGGGAACAGCACGCGGGCACGGAACGAATCCTGGAGCCGATTGCGGCTATTGCGGAACACCAGTCCGTTGTCTCGGAGCAGCTTCTCCTCGATCCCCGATCCTCTCGCCAACGCATCCCAATCGTCGGGCGCCCAGCCGAGCTTGAACTGCCGGGCGATGTCGCCTGCCAGCCCTCGGTCGCGCAGGTAGTCGCGCGCCTGGCGGGCGTCGGGTGCCTTGAGCAGCCGCTCGTGGTACCACTCGACCGCGGTGTTCATCGCCTCGACCAGCTGCTTACGTCGTGCCCGCTCCTTCGATCGGCCCGGTGATGCTTCCGTCAACTGGATGCCGGCACGGTTCGCCAGGAACTCGACCGAGCCGATGAAATCGGTGTGCTCGACCTCCTGCACGAACGTGAACACGTCGCCCGACTTGTCGCACCCGAAACAGCGATACCGCCCCGTCTCCTCGCGCACGTTGAACGACGGCGTGCGTTCTGCGTGGAACGGGCACAGCCCGACCCAGTTGCGCCCCGTGCGCTTCAGCTGCACGTGCTGGCCGACGATGTCGACGATCGACACGGTCGAGCGAATCCGCTCGATGTCGTCGTCTGCGATCGCCATGCGTGGAATCTAACCCCGTCTGGGTGACCCGGGTCAGCGCTCGGACGGAGGCGGCGGCACTTCGTGATGTTCGAACGCAGCGTGCGCCAGCACGGCGTCGCGCTGGTTCCGCTCGACCTTGAGCGAGATACCGATCGCAGCGACCAAGACGATCGCGATCACGAGCAGCGACAGCCACGTGGGTATGTGATACCAGGTGTGGATCAACATCTTGACGCCCACGAAGGCCAAGATGATCGCCAAGCCCTCCTGGAGATACACGAACCGGTCCCGCATGTCGGCGAGCAGGAAGTACAGCGCCCGCAACCCGAGGATCGCGAATGCATTCGACGCGAACACGATGAACTGCTCGCGGCTGACCGCCAACACGGCGGGCACGCTGTCGACGGCGAACAGCACATCGGTCGCTTCGACCAGCAACAGCACCGAGAACAAGGGCGTGGCCAGTCGATGGCCGTTGCGTCGGGTGAACAGCTTCTGTCCGTCGAGCTCATCGGTGGTCTTGACGAACCTGCTGACCAGCCCCAGGAATCTACTCTCGCTCGGATCGACATGATCGTTGTCGGTGAACACCAACTTGCCGGCCGTATACAGCAGGAACGCACCGAACACGTACAGCACCCAGTCGAAACGTTCGATGACGGCGATGCCGGCGAAGATGAAGATCGCCCGCATCACGAGAGCCCCGAAGATGCCCCAGAACAACACGCGGTGCTGGTACTTGGAGGGCACCCTGAAGTACCCCATGATCAGCGCCCACACGAACACGTTGTCGATGCTGAGGCTCTTCTCGATCAGGTAGCCCGAGACATATTCCCCGCTGGCGGCGCCCCCGAACCACCAGAAGATCACGCCGGTGAACGCGACCCCGAAGCCGATCCAAACGGCCGATTCGATGGCGGCTTCCTTGGTCTTGACCTCGTGCGCCTCCTTGTGGATGACGAGCAGGTCGATCAGCAGCAGGGTCATGATCACGGCGAGCAGGACGACCCAGTGCCACCAGTGGACGTCGATCACTGCGAAGTTCTCGCGGGCGTTCTCAGCTGTCAGCAAGGGTGCGATCATCGCCGTCGCAGACAGGTCGAAAACATGCAGACACGCTACCGACGATTGGCTATAGTCGACCGGAACGGGCGGCATCCAGACGTCAAACGGGCCGGCAGCGAATTCGCCACCGGCCCGTTTTGACGCCCGGACCTCGACTCGATCGACGTCGGCCTGTACTGAATTCGGTCTGTTGTTACGTCAGTCCGTTGCTACTTGGTCGACTCGCCTGCGCCGACGATCGCCTGTGCTGCAGCGAGACGCGCGATCGGCACGCGGAACGGCGAGCAGCTGACGTAGTCGAGACCGGCCTGGTAAAACATGTTGATCGACTCGGGGTCGCCACCGTGTTCACCGCACACGCCAATCTTGAGACCGGGCTTGGTGGCTCGACCCCGCTCGACACCCATCCGCACCAGATCGCCGACGCCGGACTGGTCGATCGTGTCGAACGGGTTGCGCTTGAGCAGGCCCTGCTCGAGGTAGGCCGGCATCATGCGGCTCTCCACGTCGTCGCGGCTGAAGCCGAACGCGAGCTGGGTCAGGTCGTTGGTGCCGAAGCTGAAGAAGTCGGAGACCTCCGCCAGCTCGTCGGCCCGAATCGCCGCACGTGGTGTCTCGATCATCGTGCCGATCGTGATGTGCGGCTTGCGCTTCATGCCCTTGACGGCAGCGTCGACCTCTTCTTGCACCCAGCCGCGAGCGAGCGCGAGCTCTTCGCGCGTGACCGTGAGCGGGATCATGATCTCGACGATCGGCTTCTTGCCGGCGTCGCGCAGTTTGGCCGCGGCAGCCATCAGAGCACGCACCTGCATCGCGTACAGGCCGGGCTTGATCACGCCGAGGCGAACGCCACGGGTACCGATCATCGGGTTGTGCTCGCTCCAGGCCTCGGCGGCGGCGAGCAGCTTCTGCTCCTTACCGGAGAGCTTGCCCTTCTCGGCTCGCTTGACCCGCAGCTCTTCGACCGATGGCAAGAACTCGTGCAACGGCGGATCGAGCAGCCGCACCGTGACGGGTAGCCCGTCCATCGCCTCGAGGATCTCCTCGAAGTCGGCCTGCTGCGCGTGGAACAGCTTCTCGAGCGCTTTCTCCTCCTGCTTGGGTGTGCTCGCGAGGATCATCTCGCGCACGATCGGCAGCCGGTCCGGAGCGAGGAACATGTGCTCGGTGCGGCACAGGCCGATTCCTTCGGCGCCGAGCGCACGAGCGTTGGCGGCGTCCTCGCCGGTGTCGGCGTTGGCGCGCACGGCGAGCTTGCCCTTGCGGATCGCGTCGGCCCACTTGAGCAGGATGTCGAACTCGGCCGGCGGCTTGGAAGCCATCATCTCGAGCTTGCCGACGACGACGTCGCCGGTGGTGCCGTCGAGCGACAGCCAGTCACCCTCGTTGACCACCGTGGATCCGACGGTGAACTTGCTGCCCTCGATCTTGATCGCCTCGGCGCCGACGACTGCGGGCGTGCCCCAGCCGCGGGCGACGACTGCAGCATGGCTGACAAGCCCGCCGCGCGCGGTCAGGATGCCCTTGGAGGCCATCATGCCGTGCACATCGTCGGGGCTGGTCTCCATGCGGACGAGGATGACGTCCTCGCCCTTCTTCCATGCCGCTTCGGCGCTGTCGGCGGTGAAGTACACCTTGCCGACAGCGGCGCCGGGCGAGGCGCCCAGGCCCGATGCCAACACCTTGCCCTTGGACGAGAACTGCGGGTGCAGCACCGAATCGAGGTGTTCCTCGCTGACCCGGGTAACGGCCTCTTCGCGGCTGATCTTCCACTTGCCGCCCCGGCCGTCCGTGGTGCCCTTGGTCATGTCGACCGCCATCTTGAGCGCGGCGCGACCGGTGCGCTTGCCGATCCGGGTCTGCAGCATCCACAGCTTGCCTTGCTCGATCGTGAACTCGGTGTCGCACATGTCGGTGTAGTGCGCCTCGAGCCGAACGAAGATGTCGAGCAGTTCGTCGTGGATCTCCGGGAAGTGGTGAGCCATCCGGTCGAGGTCTTCGGTCTTGCGGATACCGGCCACGACGTCCTCGCCCTGAGCGTTGACCAGGAAGTCGCCGTACGACTTGTTCTCGCCGGTCGCGGCGTTGCGCGTGAACCCGACGCCGGTTCCCGACGTGTCGTCACGGTTTCCGAACACCATGGTCTGCACATTGACGGCGGTTCCGAGTTCGTGGCTGATCTTCTCGCGGACGCGATAGGCGATCGCGCGGGCCCCGTTCCAGCTCTCGAACACGGCCTCGATCGCACCGCGCAGCTGATCGCGGGGCTTCTGCGGGAACGGCTTGCCGGTCGCCTTCTTCACTGCGGCGAGATACTGCTTGCACAGAACCTGCAGGGTCTCGACGGGTAGGTCGGCATCGTTGGTGGTACCGGCCTTCGCCTTGGCAGCCTCGAGCGGATGCTCGAACACGTCGCCACTGACGCCGAGCACGATGCGGCCGTACATGGCGATGAAGCGACGGTACGAGTCGTAGGCGAACCTGGGGTTGCTCGTGGCGTTGGCGAGGCCCTCGACGCTGGCGTCGTTGAGGCCGAGGTTGAGGACCGTGTCCATCATGCCGGGCATCGAGAACTTGGCACCCGAGCGGACACTGACGAGCAGCGGATCGATCGGATCGCCGAGCTTGCGACCCATCGCCTTCTCGAGCTGGAAGACATGCTTCGCGATCTCTGCGTCGAGCTTGTCGGGCCAGCCGCCATGCATGTAATCGCGACAGGCGTCGGTCGACACGGTGAAGCCCGGCGGAACCGGCAACTTCAACACGGAGGTCATCTCGGCGAGGTTGGCACCCTTGCCTCCGAGCAGATCTTTGTAGCTCATCGGGGGCTTGCGGTGTTTGTGATCGAAGGAATACACGTAAGGCACGGGATTCGAGTCTAGGGCGTCGGTGTCGAGTGCCCCCAGAAGAAGACCGAAACCACCGTAGGATTTGCGTCATGTTCCGCCTGTTCGGCTTCGACGTGCACGTGCGGACCGGGTTTTTGATCTTCCTGGGCCTGATCGTGTTCCTCTACCCGGGCACGTTCGGCATCTGGCTCGCCGGCGCCCTGAGTGTGTTCACGTTGCTCCACGAGTTGGGCCACGCCGTCGTGGCGCGCTCAGCGGGCGCCGAGGCGTCCATCTCGCTCGACTTCCTCGCCGGCTACACGTCGTTCCGGCCCGATCCGAGCCGGCCCCTCAGCCGCGCCCGCCGGGCGGCGATCTCCGTTGCCGGTCCGGGTGTCCAGATCGCCGCGAGCCTGGTAGTGCTCGCCGCGATGGGCGTCGATCCGCTGTCGATCGACAGCGCCCGCCAGTCCTACGGCGCGTACGCCGTCTGGTGGGCGGGCCCGGTGATCGGCGCCCTGAACCTGATCCCCGTGCTACCGCTCGACGGCGGTCACATCGCGATGACGGGCCTCGAGACGTTCCTCGGAAAGCGTGCACTGAGGACGATGGTGATCGCCAGCCTGGTGCTCACGGGGGGCAGCGCCGTGTGGATGTTCACAACCGGCCACGGTCAGTTCGGCATCCTCGTGGCGTTCTTGTTGATCAACCAGTTCCAGATGCTCCAGGCCACCTCGAAGCCGGGCAGCAAGGCCCATCCCGTGACGCGCTACGCCGACGCCGAGGCGCATGCGTGGCAAACCGGACAGCCCGGCATGCTCGAACCGGGCCAGCGATTGTCACCGTGGTACGAGGCACACATGGCGCTGTCGCAGAACGACCCGGGCGGCGCGATGGGCGTGATCCTCGCCGATCTGCGCTCACCCAAACCGCCACGGTGGATCCCTCCGACAGCCGCCACCGCGGAACAGCTGCAAGCGATCGTCGACGTGCTGCCACGCGAGCTGCCTGCCGGCAACGACTACAGCGCCCGAGTGCTCGCCGACATCATCCTGG
Organism: uncultured Acidimicrobiaceae bacterium; assembly: GCA_963701575.1. Classification (GTDB taxonomy): domain Bacteria; phylum Actinomycetota; class Acidimicrobiia; order Acidimicrobiales; family Ilumatobacteraceae; genus Ilumatobacter. The sequence goes on along the minus strand of CAVPAQ010000015.1, from coordinate 307,619 downwards.
CGCTCGGCGATGCGCAGCGGGCCGGTGAGTACGCAGCGGCCGGATTCGCCCATCACCGCACGTCACCGCTCGCCAGCGTGGTCGCCCGTTCGGCGGCGCGCATGGGCGACGTCGACAACAGCCTGCGCTGGTTGCACGCCGCGATCGAGGCCACTCGATCCGAGCCCGAGGGCTACGAGGCGCTGCTGAGCCGCACGATGGACCAGTCGCCCGATTTCGCCATACTGCGCGACAACCCTGAGTTCCAGAGCATGCGGACGGCGTTGACCTAGAACTCGACCGGTGTGCCGACCTCGCTCGATCGTTTGATCCAGGCGAGGGCTGCCTCGCCGGACACGCTGGTGAACACTCCGACTTCGTCGTCGCCATCGAGCACCGGGTCGCCGACGGCCGTCCCGGTCGCAACGGTCAGGCGGCGCAGCGACTTGGGGGCGGACGCGGCCCGGCTGTCCATGCGTTCGACCAGCTCCTGGCCCGGATAGCAGCCCTTGGTGTAGCTGACAGCGATGCCGGTGAGGCCGGTGCCACCGGGGATCGTCTCGCCAGGAATGATCTCTGCCCCCATCCGTGGCCAACCGGCGACGATCCGGTCGCGCTCGACGGTCGGATCGGTGGTGGCGTCGCCGGCCGACCGCAGCGAGGTGTCGACCGCGACGCGGATCTTGAACCTGTTGACACGGGCCAACAACGCCTCGCCGAAACCGGCGTCGGTGTCGAGCTCGAATCGGTCATCGGCGGTGCGGGTGATTCTCGCCAGCGCGTCGATCTTACCGGTCGGTTCGAGCACGAATGTCCAGCGCTGCTCGCCCACGGCCTGGTCCAGCATCGCCTGTGAGACCTGTGAGTGGAGATACGTCTGTGCGTCGGCACCCTCGACGACCACCACATCACGGGGGCCGAGCAGACGATCCAGATCAGCTGGGAGTTCCATCGTCACAGTCTGGCGTGGCACACTCGAAGACAGATGTCAGAGCTCGATGAACTCGTGCGGCGCACGGTCGACATGGTCACGATGATCGCCAGGAAGACGGCGCGCTTTGCCACCAAGTTGCTGCTCGGCGTCGTGGCCTTGTGCGTCGCCGGCTTCCTGTTGGGCGTCGCCGCACTGTCCGGAGGGATCCAACAGGTCTGGATCGTACTGGGTCTCGTGTTCGGCTCGATCGCGATCGGATCGGCGTTCGTGGCGCGGTGGCGAGTGGGTTCGGTCAAACGTCACGTGCCCGAGTTGGCGAACGAGGTTCGCTCGCTGCTGAGCGAAGGCAAGGACTCGACGCGCACCGTGATCGAGACGTTCGCGGTCGACGCCGACGCCGACGGCACCCGAGATGTCTTCGAGGACGGCGGCTCGGCGCTGGTGCTGTCACGGCGGATGTACGGCTTCAGGGGCATCACCGGCTCCGGTATGGAGAGTTCGGCGCGACTGACCGCCGCCGTCACGGCCATCACCAGCTTTCCGGCCCTCGTGCTCGTGGCGATCCTGATCAGCATGGTGTTCGGCTTCCTCGGCTTCATCTTCCTGATCGCCCTGGCGCTGTGACCGACATCGCCCTACCGATCGCAGAGCGCTGGTTCGAACGACGCCAGGTCGACGACGCCATCACGCTGCTCTGGGAGCCGCACGTCGTGCCGTTGATGCGCTGCAACATCTGGCACGTTCGGGGCCGCGCCAGGGATCTCATCATCGACACCGGGATGGGCATCGCCAGCCTCGTCGACGAGCTGCAGGACGTCTTCGACAAACCCGTCACCGCCGTCGCCACCCACAGCCACGGCGACCACGTCGGTGGCCACCACGAGTTCGACGACGTGCTCGTGCACCCAGCGGAGGCCGACGACATGAGTCGTCCGGGACTCACCTCGCTCGACCCGGTCGAGGCCTGGGGCATCGAGGCGATCGAGGGGCTCCGCAGAGCCGGTTATGTGTGGGACGATCCGCAGTTCGTGACGGCCCTCCCGGCCGGCATGGCGTTCGAGGGATTCACGCAACAACCGCCGCGTGTCACCCGTCTGATCGACGAGAGCGACATCGTCGACATCGGCGACCGTCAGTTCGAAGTGCTCCACCTGCCCGGCCACTCCCCCGGTTCGATCGGGCTGTGGGAAGCCGGAACCGGCACGCTGTTCTCGGGCGATGCGATCTACGACGGGCCACTGCTGGACGAGTTCGACCGCTCCGACATCGGCGACTACTGCTCCACGATGGAACGCCTGATGGAGCTGCCGGTCAGCGTTGTCCACGCCGGCCACGATCCGAGCTTCGGCCGAGACCACCTGCGTCAGATCGCCTCCGACTACCTCGCCCGCCGCTCGTAGCGCGGCCACGCACGCGACGAACCCGCCACCGGGGCGGCGGGTTCGTTGGCGAGGTGAGCGTTGTCAGTACCCGATCGTCGTCGGGCCGATCACCCAGACCGTTGCGAACGGGCCGGGCGGGAAGTTGCCGTCGGGCAGGTAGCCAGGGAACTCGAGGTCGGCGACGTAATCGAAGGTGCTCCAGTCGTCATCGAATTGGCCGCCGGTCGCGTCGTCGAAGCGACCCGTCCCGCCCACGATCGACAGGTCGCCTTCGACGTGGATGGCCTCGTCGGTCGGGGCCGGGTACGGCGCAAAGCCGTTGTAGACGATCTCGACCGTGTCGCCGTTGGCGGCGACGAGCGTCATCTCACCGTACGGGTTCTCGGCACCGGCCGGCGTGCAGTGCTCGCTGTGCATGACGGTGCGACCGAGGTGGTTGAGCCTGCCGACGGCATCCGACACCGTCTTGACGCCGAGCGGGCAGCCGGCATCCAACGCGATGTCGACCTGGCCGTACAGGGTGCCCTTGAACGGCCGCTCGGCCGAACCGGCAGCCGCTGTCGCACCCACACTGACGAGCGCCAGCGCGACGACACCGGTGAACTTCAGCAATCGACGCATGGTCATACCTCCTCTCTCCGCCGACGATCGAGTGCCGATTCGTCGGGCAGACCATTCGGTCTGCACCCTCACGATGCGCCGACCGGCTCTAGAGCAGGTCTATGGACCCCTCCCACCGCCGGAAGCGGCAGGAGTAGAATTCCGCGGGAGGGCGTCATGCGATTCGAGGTCATCGGTGGGCTGCGCATGTCCTGCGATGACGAAGCGATCCCACCGGGCGAGCCGCAACAGCAGAAGCTGCTGGCGCTCCTGCTGGCTTCGCCGAACCAAGCGGTCTCGACCGAGCGACTGATCGACGAGATCTGGCGCGATCAGCCTCCCCCCAGCGCCCGCCACCTGATCCACGTGTACGTCGCCAGGTTGCGGGACGTGCTCGACGACCGGGACCGAATCGCACACGCCGGGTCCGGTTACGTGCTCCGCGTCGATCAGGACGAGGTCGATGCCCTCGAGTTCTCGACCGACATCGAACAGGCCCGCGACCTACGCCTTCAGAACCCGTCCTCCGCGGCTCGACTCCTGCACTCGGCGACCGGGCTCTGGCGGGGTCATCCGTTCGGCGAGCTCGCCCACGAATGCCCCATGTTGGGTTCGGCGGCGCAACATCTCGAAGAGCTGTACCTCGGCGCCACGGAGGAGCTCACGGCAATCGAACTGGAGCTCGGCCGGCACGCCGAGCTGATCGGTCGACTCGAACAGCTCACCGCCGAGCATCCGTACCGTGAGCGATTCTGGGAGTTGCGGATGCTGGCCCTCTACCGCTGCGACCGCCAAGCCGAGGCTCTGCTGGCCTACCAGGACCTGCGCCGAGCGCTCGGTAGCGATCTCGGGATCGAACCCGGGCCCGATGCCGAGCAACTGGAGCGCCGCATCCTCCTGCACGACCCCGAACTCCAGTGGGAACCGCCCCCACCTCCATCGAACCTGCCGACACCGCTGTCCTCGTTCGTCGGTCGCCGCTGGGAGGTCGCCGAGGTCGCCAAGCTGCTCGACACGTCTCGCCTCGTCACGCTCACCGGGACAGGAGGGATCGGCAAGACCCGGTTGGCGATCGAGGTGGCGGACGACATCGCGCTCCGGTTCCCGGATGGCATCTGGTGGGTCGATCTCGCCCTGCTCCGCGACCCCGAGCTGGTCCCGGCGGCGTTGGCCGAGACGCTGGGGGTGTCGACACAACCCCACACGCCACTCGTCGACTCGATCGTTCGGGCACTGGTCCGCCGGGCGGCGTTAATCCTGATCGACAACTGCGAGCACCTTGCGGCCGCGGTCGCCGAACTCGTCGGCGAGGTGCTCCGCGGCACACGCCACGCCCGAGTGCTCGCCACGAGCCGGTCGCCGCTACACGTCCCGGGGGAAGTGCGCTGGAGGGTACCCCCGCTCTCGATGCCTCTGGAGACGACGAACGATCCAGCCAGCGTTCAGCTGTCGGATGCCGTCCGGTTGTTCGTCGAGCGTGGCGCCGCGATCGATGCAACGTTCCGGCTCGATGCCCGCAACGTCGACGCGGTCGTGGACGTCTGCGGTCGACTCGACGGCTTGCCGCTCGCGATCGAGATGGCGGCCGGCCGCTTGGGCGTGCTGTCACCTGCCCAGATCGCCGAGGCGTTGTCCGACCGATTCGCGTTGCTGACCCGGGCCGATGCCGATTCCCGACACGAGACGTTGCAGGCGGCCCTCGACTGGAGCTACGACCTGCTCGACCCCGAGGACCAACACCTGTTCGCGTGCTTTTCCGTCTTCGCCGGGTCGTTCGATCTGCAGGCTGCCGAGGCTGTCAGCGGGCGCGGACACTTTCCCACGGTGAATGCGATCGCGTCGCTCGTCGACGCCTCGATGGTCACCACCGTCGGCACCCGGACCGAAACGGTTCACTACCGCTTGCTCGAGACACTGCGCGAATACGGGTTACGACGACTCGGAGCGGACGTGACGGAACAGGCGACGCGCGAGGCACACGCCGAGTACTTCCTCGGGCTTGCCGAGCAGGCGCGGGCGGCGATCGGAACAGCCGATTTCGCGAGATGGGCCGAGCGGCTGCGAGCCGAATACCCAGATCTCCGACAGGCCCTCGGCTGGTCGCTCGCGCACCAGCCGCGAGCAAGGACGCTCGCCCTTGCTCTGACGTTGTTCCACCTGTGGTTCCGCAAAGGCGACGGACGGGAAGCCGGCTATTGGGGGCGCCGGATGCTGGACGGCGCCGAGGGCGAGCCGGCCCACCTGCGGGCGGGAGCGCACTTCGTGGCGGCGTTCAGCGCCAACATCCTCGGAGATCCCGAGGTCGCCCAGACCAACGTCGACGCGGCGCTGCGCCTCTTCCGGGAGTCCGACGATCGTTCGGGTCTGGCAACTGCGCTGTTCGGATCCTGCAACGTCGCGTTGATGACGGGCGATCTCGAACGTGCGAGCGCCCTCGCCGAGGAGGCCCTTGCAGTTTCCGACGACATCGGGGACGGGTGGAACCGGGCGGGATCCCTGGCGATCCTCAGTTTCGTCCACCTCGTCGCGGGTTCTCTCGACGAGGCGCGCCGATGCGCCGAGCAAGCGGCGTCGCTCTACCATGAGCTGGGCGACGTCGCCGGCCAGGTCGTGATGTGCCCGCTCGGGGTGATCTTGATGCGGCAGGGCGATCTGGATGCCGCAGAGTCGTTCGCTCACCAGTCGGCCGCCGTGGCGTCTGGTACTGCATGGGAAGGCGCAGCGCTGGTCGGCATCGCCGAGGTGCTGCTGGCGCGTGGGGATGTCGTCGGCGCCGAGCCGATGGCTCGGCGCGGGATGATTCGATCGCTGGACGCCGGCGTCGAGATGTGGTTCCGTCGTGCGCTCCACTCGCTCGCGCAGGTACAGGCACGGTGCGGCGCCGCAGAGCTTGCGGCCCAGTTGCTCGGCGCCTCCCGCCGCAACGCTTACGGCTTCGAGGTCGACCCAGCGGTCACCGAACTGATCGAGGAGCGCTGCCGGGCGGACCTCGATGAACAGGCGTTCCAGCGAGCAGTCGAACGCGGCTACGACATGAACCATGAACAAGTCCTCGAACTCGCTCAGCAGCCGGGGCCGTTCGATCGACCACCCACCTGAGAGCGCTGCCGTCAGGCCGGGGTGCCGGCCGCCTTGCGAGCGGCCGTCATGCGGCGTGCGGCTGGGATCGCAGCGAGCAGGCCGGCCGCCTTGTTGCGACACTCGAGGTCTTCGTCGTCCGGCACGCTGTCGGCGACGATGCCGGCGCCGGCCTGGAGGCTGGCGATCACACCGTCGGGGCGGATGAACATCGTGCGGATTGCGATCGCCGTGTCGAGGTTGCCCGACCAGTCGACATAGCCGACGACGCCTGCATACGGACCGCGCTTGACCGGCTCGAGCTCGTCGATGATCTCCATCGCCCGTACCTTGGGGGCACCGCTGACGGTGCCCGCCGGCAGCGTGGCCCGCAGCACGTCGATCGGGCCGAGGCCATCACGCAGGTCACCCGACACCTGCGAGGTCAGGTGCATCACATGGCTGTAGCGCTCGAGCGTCATCAACTCGTCGGGGTGCACAGTTCCGAACTTGGCGACCCGACCGACGTCGTTGCGTGCCAGGTCGACCAGCATCACGTGCTCGGCGCGCTCCTTGGGATGTTCGAGCAATTCGGCGGCGAGGCGACGGTCGTGCTCGTCGGTGGCACCGCGCTTGCGGGTGCCGGCGATCGGGCGGCTGATCACCTTGCGATCGAGCAGCTGCACCATCGGTTCAGGCGACGACCCCACGATCGTGATCTCCGGATGCCGCAGAAAGTACATGTACGGGCTCGGGTTGACCTGACGCAGCACCCGGTACACGTCGAACGGCTCGGCCTCGAGCTCGATGTCGTAGCGCTGCGCCAGCACGACCTGGAAGATGTCGCCGTCGAGGATGTATTCCTTGGCCACGTCGACAGCGCGTTGGTACATGCCGTTCGGCATCGACGACCGCAACTCGGGCAACTCGTCGTCTTTCGTAGGCGGCTCGACCGGTACGTACGGAAGCGGCTGCGACAGTCGGTCGATGCCGATGTGGACCCGGGCCGAGGCGGCATCATAGGCGTCGTCGAGCTGCCGCTCGGACCGTCCGTGGGTGGGCACGCTCTCGATCATGTAGATCCGCTGACGCCAGTGGTCGAACGCCGCCAGGGATCCGATCACGCTCATGATCGCATCGGGCAAACCGTGGTCGTCGGTGGGTGCGTTGGGTAGATGCTCGACTTCGCGGATCACGTCGTAGCCGAGGAACCCCATGATGCCTCCGTGCATCGGCGGCAACTCGTCGAATACCGGGCTGGTGTACACCTGCAGCATCGCCTCGATCGCTGCCAGCATGCCCTGATCGGTCGGGATCGAATCGGGCAGCTCGCCCGACACCGTCAGCTGTCCGTCGCGCAACACCATGGTGGCCGACGGGTTGCGCCCGACGAACGAGAACCGGCTCCAACGCTCGCCGTGCTCGACCGATTCGAGCAGGAATCCCGGCTCGTCGCCGACCAGCTTGACGAACGCGGCGACCGGCGTTTCGAGGTCGCCCAACACCTCGCTCCAGACGGGAACGATGCTGTGTTCGGCGGCGAGCACCTTGAACTCGTCGCGCGACGGTTGGATCTTCACGAGCCGAATGAGCGGTAGAAGCAGGTGCGGGCGCCCGTGTGACAGGCGCCGGCTCCTTCCTGTTCGACGAGGAACAACAAGGTGTCGCCGTCGCAGTCGTAGTACGCCTCACGCACGAACTGGCGATCGCCGCTGGTGTCGCCCTTGCGCCACAACTCCTGGCGGCTGCGCGACCAGTACACCATCCGGCCCTCTTCGAGCGTGCGGGCCAGCGAATCAGCGTTCATCCACGCCATCATCAACACGTCACGACTCCGCATGTCCTGGGCGATCGCCGGCACCAGCCCGTCATGGTTGAACGCCACCTGCGCGAGCTGTTCAGGCGTTGCGTCGATACGAATCCCGCTTGGCATGCCGGCCAGCCTACGGGCGCTAGAGGTAGAGCCCGGTGCTGGATTCGATGCGTTGCGCGGCGACCGCGTGCAGGTCGCGTTCACGCAACATGATCAGGTCTTCGCCGCCCACCTCGACCTCGTAGCGGTCGTCGGGGCTGAACAACACCTTGTCGCCCACCTCGGCGCTGCGCACGTTCTGACCGAGCGCCACGACCTCGGCCCACACCAGCCGCTTGGCCATCTGCGCCGTTGCCGGGATCAGGATGCCGCCCGTGGAGGTGCGTTCGCCGTCCTCCTTGCTCAGCTTGACCAACAGGCGGTCGTTCAGCATCTTGATCGGGATCTTCTGGTCGGCACTGGCCACGGACGCGAGGGTACCGTCACGGCCGTGGAGTCGATACAGCTCACCACATCGGACGGGCGACAGCTCTCCGCCGACCTCGCGACGCCGGCCGGGACACCGCGTGCCGGGGTCGTGGCGTGCCACCCGCATCCGGCGTATGGCGGCAACCGATTCAACGGCATGGTCGATGCGCTGTTCAGTGCGCTGCCCGCCGCGGGATTCGTGACGCTGCGGTTCGACTTCCGAGTCGGCGGAGGCGACGGCGTCGCCGAACGACTCGACGTGATCGCCGCCCTCGACGCGCTGGGTGAACGTGTCGACGCCGGCCTGGCGCTCGTCGGCTACTCGTTCGGCGCAGCCGTGGCACTCGGTACCGATGACGGCAGGATCAACGCTGTCGCAGCGATCGCTCCCCCGTTGTCGATGATGTCGGTGCCGGCGCCGACGGTTCCGACGCTCGTCCTGACCCCGCAGCACGACCAGTTCTGTCAGCCGGGCGCTGCACGGGCGATCATCGAGGACTGGGACGACGTCGAGTTGGCGGCGATCGATTCTGCCGATCACTTCCTGGTGGGGCATACGGCCGACGTCGCCGAGCGGGTCACCGCCTGGATGGCAGACAGGTTCGGAAACCTCACCGCAGCTCGAGATCGACCAGGACGGCACGGCAGCTGCCAGTGACCTTCAGCACGGCGACCATCTCGTCCAGCCGGCTCTCGAGTTCCCGGCCCCGTTCCGGAGTGACGAAGAACTGTTCGAGGTGGGGGAACGCGAGTGATCCGTATTCCACTTCCCCGCGAACACAGAACTCGCCGTCATCGAGGTCGGGGCGCCGCTCCGTGACCCGCAGCAGCCGACCCGGGCGTTCGTCGCCGAACACGGCGTACACGGACCCGTCGATATCGAGTGCATCGCGGGGCATGTCGACGTCATAGCGCAGATCGACGTAGTTGCCCCGGAACAGGCTGAGCGGATCGACCGGCCGAATCGCCAGGGTCACCTCGTCGCCGGTCGCACGTACCCACAACGGCGGCAGCAGCACGGCCAGCATCGCCAGCAACGCCACGATCACGGCGATCACCTTGCGGCGTGTCACGACGCGACCTCGGCGACCAGATCCCGACGTTTGCGTTCGAGCAAGACGGCACCGCTGACCAACAACACGCCCCCCAGCAGGACCGCGATCGACGTCGGCAGCGCGCCCGCAACCCGCCCGATGTAGATCGACATCATCAGGACAGCCACGACGGCGAACCCGACATTGACCAGCGCAGCAACCCTCATCCGCTGTCCGACTTCGACAGCGCCGAGCGCCAGGCCGAAGATCGCGAACGTGTACAGCGCCAACACCAGGTCCGAGTTGGCCACCGGCTCGGCCAGCCACGACGAGGAATCGAAGTCGTTGATGCTCGAAGGTGCATCATCGCCGAGATCGACCTGGATCAACAGGACCACGAGCAGCCCACACAGGATCGGCAACGCCCACATCAATATCGGGTTCTGCGTGCGTAGCGAGGCGATGACGACGACGATGATGCAGCCCGTGGCGACGATCGCATGGAACCACCTGGCATCCATCTGCCACAGGGCCGCGAACACGGTCGGGTGGAACGTCGACACGGTCAGCGGCACAGCGATCAGTAGCACGCCGATCACCAGGCTCGGCTGTCGCAGGAAGTCGAACCCGCTTCCCGCCGCGACCAGCGAGCCGGCTGCCAGCGCCAGGCCGAGCAACGCCAGCAGCGGCAGGATCCCGCCTTCGTCCCACAGGAATGCACCCTGGTCGAAGAACTGTGAGCTGGGTACGGAGATCCAGCCGAGCGTCAGGATCCCCAAGACCACGACGAGCCAACCTTGCGCCACCGACGGGGACGCCCATCCCATCGCCAGAGCGGAGATCATCCACAGCAACGTGCCCTGCCAGAAGTTGAGCGGGAGGTTGAAGATCTGGCCGAGCAGGAAGATGTTGACGCCGACCGTGATCGAAGACACGAACCACAGCCCACGCCCGGTGGTCTCCAGCCGCTGGCGGTCAGCGAGCGCTGCCGCAGCCACGACCACGGCGTACACCAGCAACAGCAGCCCGACCCGTCTGATCGGCGACTGGCTGTCCCAGTGGCTGCTGATGAACAACAACAGCCCACCGCCGATCAAGACCGCTCCGACCCCGACCAGCAACCGGATCAGGTTGTTGGTGCGGGCCTGCTGCTCGCCGGCGTCGAGCGTCTCCCTGAGTTGGTCGGCCAGTTCGGGCGAGATCAGGCCGTCGCGTTCCCACTTGGAGAGTGCGTCGCGGGCCTCCATACGCTCACGCTAACCGGCTGGGGCCGTCGGGCGAGTAGCTTCGAATCGCGGCGACACGCCGCGATTCGGGAATCACACGAGGGGAGTGCGATGAGCACCGACACACGAAGCGTCGACCTGCCGGGTCGACTCGGGAATCCTGAGCTCACGCTCGGCACCGACCCGCGCACAGACCCGCGGCTGGCCGCGGGTCTGGCGGCGTTCGGACTCGATGGTCATGGGGAGCCGTCACCTGTCGACGCCAGTTCGCCATACGACGAGCAGCTGGCGTTCTGCAACGATGCCGAGCCGGGGTTCCAGATGCTGTTCGGCGCCCTCTACGCCGACGTGGCTCCGCTCGAAGGTGTGACCAGAACGACCGAGACGATCACTGGCGTGGACGGCAACGAGGTCAAGCTGTACGTCCACCGACCGTCGGAGACCGACGGCGACGTGCCCGGCATCCTGCACATCCACGGTGGGGGCATGGCGATCCTCACCGCTGCCGACCCGTTGTACGTCGTGTGGCGCGACGAGCTCGCCGCGGCGGGCGTGGTGGCGGTCGGTGTCGAATTTCGCAACGCCGCGGGCGTGTTGGGCCCGCATCCGTTCCCGGCCGGTCTCGACGATTGCACCTCGGCGTTGCAGTGGTTGCACGACCACCGCGACGAGCTCGGGATCTCGAAGCTGGTCGTCAGCGGCGAGAGCGGGGGCGGCAACCTGACGCTCGCCACCACCCTGAAGGCCAAACGCGACGGCCGTCTCGATCAGATCGACGGTGTCTACGCCCAGTGCCCGTACATCTCCGGCCTCTACGCCACCCAGCCGCCCGAGCTGGCGTCGATGACCGAAAACGACGAGTACTTCCTGGCCTGTCGCATGATGGGCGCGATGGCGGCGGTGTATGACCCCGACGGCGACCCGACGAACCCGCTGGCCTGGCCGTACCACGCCACCACCGCCGATCTCGAGGGCCTGCCCCCGCACGTGATCTCGGTCAACCAACTCGATCCACTGCGCGACGAGGGCCTCGCCTACTTCCGCAAGCTGCTCGATGCCGGAGTCAGCGCCGTCGGGCGCACCGTCAACGGCACGTCTCATGCCGCTGACGTGATCTTTCGAACCGGACTCCCGGAGGTGTACGCCGCCTCGCTGCGCGACCTGGTGGGCTTCGCCGGGTCGCTCTGATCGTGGTGGTCCGACAGAAGCTGTACGCCGGGCGCGTCGTGGCGCGCTCGATGATCAAGCACTTCGAGCGTCCCGACCGGCTGCCGCGGGCATTGATCGCGATGGCCCCGTGGGGGCAGTCGATCGCGGGCCTGCTGGCAGGTGCCGCTGCCCGCTACCCCGAGCGTGTGGCCGTGTACGACGACACAGGCAGCATCACCTACCAGGAGTTGTGGCAGCGCGCCCAGGCGATCGCCTCGGCACTCCAGGCCCGCGATGTCGGTCCGGGCGTCGGGGTCGGGCTGCTGGCCCGCAACCACCGTGGGTTCATCGAGGCGATGACGGCGATCGCCGCCACCGGCGCCGACCTCGTGCTGCTCAACACCGGCTTCGCAGGCCCACAGCTGGCCGATGTCGTCGAGCACGAGCACATTCAGGTCGTCATCCACGACGAAGACTTCGCGCCGATCGCCGAGGGGTGCGGTGCCCGCCTCGTGCTCGACGAGGGCGACCTCGACCTGATGGCGCAGTCGGATGCTGCCATCCGACCCGGCGCCGATCCTGGTTCGGTGGTGATCCTGACCTCGGGCACCACCGGCCGCCCGAAGGGTGCCGCCAGGCGCAGCGACGCCAGTGGCGTCGAGAGCGTCGCTGCCCTGCTCGAGCGGATTCCGATGCGGGTCGGCGACACACAGGTCATCGCGGCCCCGCTCTTCCACGCCTGGGGATTCAGCCACCTGCTGCTCGGCCTGTCACGCTGCGCGACGAATGTACTGGCCCGCAGGTTCGACCCGGAGATGACACTGCGGGCAACGTCACAACTGAACGCCCGCGTGCTCGTTGTCGTGCCCGTGATGATGTCCCGGATACTGGCGCTGCCCGACGCCACCCTGCAGCGCTGGCGGACGCCGACGCTCGAAGTGATCGCCTCGAGTGGATCGGCGATCGGAGCCAAGCTGGTGACCGACGTACTCGATCACTTCGGTCCGGTGTTGTACAACCTATACGGGTCGACCGAGGTGGCGATCGCCACGATCGCCGATCCCGACGACCTCCGACATGAGCCGAGCACGGCCGGACGCGTAGCGCTCGGCGTCGCCGTGGAGATCGTCGACGACCACGGCGAACCGGTCCGGGAGGGCGAGGTCGGCCGGGTCTTCGTCGGCGGTTCGATGAAGTTCGACGGCTACACGAACGGCGGTGACAAGGAACGCATCCGGGGCCTGATGTCGACCGGTGACATGGGGCATTTCCGCGACGGCCTGCTGTTCATCGAGGGCCGCGACGACGACATGATCGTGTCGGGCGGCGAGAACGTGTTCCCCAGCGAAGTCGAGGACCTCCTGCATCAGCATCCGGCTGTGGCCGATGTCGCCGTGGTCGGGATCCCCGACGACGAGTTCGGGCAGGTGCTCTCGGTCCACATCGTTCGCGAACCGGGCACCAAGCTCACCAAGGCCCAGGTGCGCGACCACGTCAAGCAGAACCTGGCCCGCCACAAGGTGCCCAGGGACGTCAGCTTCGTGAAGGAGTTGCCACGCAACACCACCGGCAAGCTGGTGCGACGAGCCCTCCTCGACGACAACTGAGTGCCGTTCTGCTCATGCGACACCTGGTCAGGGCGGACCACTGAGCACGGTCGCCACAGTCAGCTGACGGCGGACTCCATCTCGGCCTTCACGTCGTCGGTCAGCAGCGGGATCACGTCGAGCGCCTCGAAATTCTGCACGACCTGCTCGACCCGGCTGGCGCCGGTGATCACGGTCGACACCATCGGGTGCTTGGTGCACCATGCCAGCGCCAACTGCGCCATCGTGCAGCCGAGCCGGTCGGCGATCGGACGCAGGTTCTCGATCTTGGCGATCGCCTCGGCATCGGTCATCCGCTCGGCCAACCATCCGTAGCCGGCCAGCGCAGCACGGGAATCCTCGGGGATGCCGTCGCGGTACTTGCCGGTCAGCAGACCGGACGCCAGCGGGCTCCAGATCGTGTTGCCATACCCCGTGTCCTCGTAGAGCCGGGCATATTCGACCTCGACCTTGGTGCGCTCGAGGAGGTTGTACTGCGACTGCTCGGTGACCGGCTTGTGGAGACGGTGCCGATCGGCGATGTCGATGGCTTGCCGGATCTCGTCGGCCGACCACTCGCTGGTGCCCCAGTAGAGGGCCTTGCCCTGGCTGACCATGTCGCTCATCGCCCACACCGTCTCCTCCATCGGGGTGGCGGGATCGGCGCGGTGGCAGTACACGACATCGACGAAGTCGAGCCCGAACCGCTCGAGCGAGGCGTCGATCGCCTGCGCCAGATACTTGCGGTTGAGCGTGTTGCGCATGTTCGGGTCGTTGCCGTGCAGCCCCCAGAACAGCTTGGTGGTGACCACGTACGACCAGCGCGGCCAACCGAGCTCGCGGAGCGCCTCGCCCATGATCGTCTCGCTCTTGCCACCGGCATACGCCTCGGCGTTGTCGAAGAAATTGCAGCCCGCATCGTGGGCGGCCTGCATGCAGTTGAGCGCCAGATCGGTGTCGAGCTGATTGTCGAAAGTGACCCAGCTGCCGAAGCTCAGCACGCTGACCTTGACGCCTGCGTTACCGAGCCGTCGATATTCCATCTTGTCGTTGGGGATCGCCATGACGGCGACCCTATCGAGGCGGTTTCACAGAGTTGCGATCGCGGCCCGATCAGCCGCGATCTGTTCACCCATCAGCCCGATAACGGGGCCGCGGACCTTGTTGACGGTCCTGGCGTACGACGGCGGATCGAGTGTTTCGGCCAGCTCGGTGGCAATCTCGATGGCACGGTCGAGGACCTGCTCGGCCGGTACGACCTCGTCGAGAAAGCCGACGTCGACGGCATCGCGAGGTTTCGTGAGACGGGCATTGGCCGTGGCACGATGGACGTGACGCTTGCTGAGCCGATCGAGGGCGATCGTGAGTGCCCAGTCGGGCAGCACCATCTTGATCGCCACCTCGTTGAGCCCGATCTTGGCGGGGATGTCGGCCCCGACCCTGACATCGCACCCGAGCAAGATCAGCGCCCCCGCAGCGACGGCGGATCCGGTACAGGCAGCTACGACCGGTACCCCGCTGCCCCACAGCATTCGCACCAGGTCGCCACCATCGGCCACGAGCTCGATGATCCTCCCGAAGTCATCGCCGTACATGACGGCGAGGTCGAAGCCACCCGAGAACCTGCCCTCGCGCCCGTGAATCACGACGGCACCGACCGCCGCGTCGCTCTCCGCCGCCTTGACCGCTGCCTTGATCGCCGCGATCAGGTCGAACGACAACGCGTTCGCCTTGCCGTCATCGAGGTGCAGCACCATCACTGGTCCATGGGTTTCGATCGTCAGGGCGTCGGTCATCATCGGCGACGCTAGTCGCCGTCAGGAATCTCCGCGAATGTCGTGCCGGCGACCAGCCTCAGCATCGAATGGAGATGCGAGCGCGCCACGAGCTCGGGTCCGAAGGGAATCTCGACCTCGAGCACGGTGCGGTCGTCGGGAACCAGCCGAGTCGTGGCACCCATCGACGTCAGAAGTCGGAGGATCTTGGCGTTGTCGCTGAGCACGGTGGCAGTGCCCGTGGTGATCCCGTTGCGAACCGCATGATCGATGAGCGCGTCGAGCAACAGGTGCCCGATGCCTCGACCGTGGTATTCGTCGATGACGGCGACCGCCATCTCGGCCCGTGTGCCGTCGGTATTGGACTTGATGTACCGGGCGACGCCGACGCCGAGACCCATGGTCTGCGCGTCGACGTCGGACAATCTCGACATGTCTTCGGCGACGATCGCCACGTGACGCGAATCGTCGACGTCGAGGAGGCGATCGAGAAAGAGCCTGGACAGGCGGGGCATACCCGTGAAGAACCGTGCGACCCTGGACTCGGGCGACAGGCGGGCGAACCCGGCCGCCAGCTCATCGCGGTCGTCGGATGTACCGAGCCGCAGTCGGATCGGAGTTCGATCGTCGAGTTCGACGACGACGGGCAACTCGATGTTCTCGTGAGAAGGACTCATGTCGCGTGCTCCGCGCGGCTCGTGGTGGCTGATGAACGGTACCGCAACCTCCGGGCGGCCCGAGCCGGCAATCGACGTAGATCTCACCGTCGAGCGCGCGTAGGCCGGCCGCTCGACACGTGCGTGGGATGCTCGCTGCGGTGGACCTGTGGCCCTCCGTTCGTGCAGGGCAGGTTCTCAGCCGCGGGGCGCGGTCGGCGCGTTGAGGTTCCAGGTCGCCAGTTGCCGAGCGAGATGCCGGGGGCCGGTGACGGTGACCCGGCCTTGGCGCTGAGCCGCAGACCACGATATGGCTCCCCTGTGCCAGTCGACGAATGCCACCGACTCGGCTTCGACGACGAGGTCGGGATTGCCGCCCGGATCGGCGTAGCAGACTTCGGCATCGCCGTGTTCGACGAGCAACCAGTAGTACCGATTGCCGGCAGGTTGATCGGGGAACACGAAGGCGACCACGACCCGATCCGCCGGGAGCTTCGATCGATCGAGCTGGGCCTGGCACCACGCCCAGAGGGCGAAGCCCGGGTCGGCGTGGGCGGTCGTCACCTCGACCCAACGCTCTCCCCACTCGCCGAGTGCATGAATCACAGCCGCCAGATCAGCGCCGGCGTCCGTGAGCCGGTAGATCGACCCGCGGCCGACCTCTTTCGGCTCGGAACGGACCACGCCCGCGTGTTCGAGCTCGGCGAGCCGCTTGGCCAACATCGACCGGGACATCGCGGGAACACCGCGGGCCAGATCGTTGAACGTGTGCGCGCCGAGCATCAGGTTCCGCACGACCAACGGTGTCCAACGCTCGGCCATGATCTCCGACGCTCGTGCGATCGGGCAGTACTGACGGTAGGTACCCACGCCCCCATGCTCGCGCAACCGGGTCGACCACTCGAGTTCGAAATCAGAACTTGATGCGCTCGCCGAGCAACCGGACACTGACCCCATGACAGAGCGCACCACCACGACCATCTCCGGCGCCGAACGAGGCCAGGTGAACACCGCTGCAGCCGAGATCTACGACGCCTTCTTCGTGCCCGCCCTGTTCGGCCAGTTTCCCGAGCCGGTCCTCGACCACGCCACCGTCTCCCCCGGCGACCGAGTCCTCGACGTCGGCTGCGGAACGGGCATCGTCGCCCGCGCTGCGCGTCGTCGCGTCGGCGCGAACGGCGAGGTCGCCGCTGTCGATCCGAACGAGGGCATGCTCGCCGTCGCCCGCCGATCCGAGCGGTCGATCAGCTGGCACTCGGGCGGCGCCGAGTCACTGCCCTTCGACGACGATTCGTTCGACCACACCATCAGCCAATTCGCAGCGATGTTCTTCGCCGATCGGACCGTTGCGTTGGGCGAGATGGCCCGCGTCACCCGCGACGGTGGCACGGTGACGATCGCCACCTGGGCCGGTCTCGACCGCACTCCGGGGTACGAGGCAATGGTGGCTCTGATCGCCGACGAACTCGGCGACGAGGCGGCCGATGCGCTGCGAGCCCCATTCGTGCTCGGCGACGTCGAAGAGGTCAGGCGGCTCCTGATGCCGATCGGCAATGATCTGCGGCTGGACGAGATCTCCGGCACGGCCCGTTTCGCGTCGATCGCCGACTGGGTTCACACCGACGTGCGCGGCTGGACGCTCGCCGACCTGGTCGACGACGCCGGCGAAGCCGCCCTGGTGGCCCGGGCGGAACGCGAGCTGGCTGCGTTCGTATCGGCCGACGGCTCCGTGGCGTTCGCGGCGCCGGCACTGGTCGGCACGATCCGGATCGACCACTGACACCCGCCCACCCGAACCCGCCCCACTGCGGCGGAGACCGGGGCGGAGACGGAATCGCAGCCCGACCCGACCCCTGCATCAGGTGGTCGTCAGGCGGCCACCTGATGCAGGGTGACCGTTCACAGAGGTGGGCCGTCGGTGACCATGTCCATGAAGCCGGAGATCTGGGCGATCGCCTGCTGGCGGTCCTCGGCGGTCAAGTTGGCGCCTGCTCCCCCGTACATCGAGCCGCTGCGCGGCGACTCGTCGGCGTGCTCCTTGGCGTAGGCCACGGCCTCCGTCAGGTCAGCCGCGAACGCCTCGATCACGCCCGGTTGGGTCTGGGGGCCGGTGATGCAGAAGTGCAGCGCATGCGGGCGCTGCAGGCCGTTGAAGCGCCAACCGTTGCGCTTCATGTGATCGTTGACGTGATAGATGTCGAACTCGTCGGAGCGGAAGGCGAAACAGAATGTCGGGTCGCCCATGATCGTCAGTTCGGGGTGTGACCTCACGGCGTCCTGCATCGCGAACGCTGTCTCGAACACCGCCTTCGCCTTGCGGAGGTAGCCGGGCTTGCCAAGACGGCGCAGCGCCGCCCAGGTGCCCGCAACGGCACCACCCGACCGGCTACCGAGCAGCGCCGCCGAGGCGTACAGACCACCGTTCCATTCCGGCTCGACGTAGTAGTGGTGGCGGCGGTAGCTGGCGTCGCGCCACAGCAGCACCGAGAGACCCTTCGGGCCGTACCCGTACTTGTGGGTGTCGGCCGAGATCGAGGTGACGCCGGGCAGCCTGAAGTCGAAGACCGGGATGTCGTAGCCGAGCCGCTGCCCCCACGGCAGGATCCAGCCGCCCAAGCAGCCGTCGACGTGCAGACCGACGCCGTGTTCGACGGCGATCTCCGACAACTCTGCGATCGGGTCGATCGTGCCGTAGGCGTAGTTACCTGCCGAGCCGACGATCACCGCGGTACGGTCGGTGATCGCCGCCCGGACGTCCGTCGGGTCGACGAGCGTGGTCACGGGATCCGTCGGCACGATCACGAGTTCGACGCAGAACAGGTGGGCGCCCTTGAGAAACGCCGGATGAGCCGTGTCGGGCAGGATCATCTGGGGCTCCGCGATGCCCTTCGACCGCGCCGCGTCGCGATAGCCGAGCACGGCGTTGAGGATGCTCTCGGTACCGCCCGCGCCGATCACACCGCACACCTTCTGGGCGGGATCGAGCTCGCTCACGGCCGTGCCGCCCAGCAGGTCGGCGGTCGCTCGGATGATCTCGTACTCGAAGTGGCTCATGCTCGGGCAGATATCGCGCTGCAGCGTGTTGACGTGCGAGAACAACCCGAACGCCTGATTCAGCACGGTGTAGTGCTCGCGGTCGCCCGAATACATCGTGCCCGAGCACTTGCCGCTCTCCCACCGCTGGTCTTCGAGGGCTGCGACGTCGCGAAGGCGCGTCAGGATCTCCTCGTCGCTCATCGGTTCGTCGGGGATGCCATCGTTGATGCCCCATTGCTCGACATACGGAAACAGCGGATTGGCCACGGTGGACTCCTCGTCGTTCGGGTCAGGTCTTGGTCGGTCGGTTGAGAGCGCGGAACAGCGGGCGGGTCGCCTTGAACGCCTGCGCGAACCGTTCGGACAGTTCGTCGTATCGACCGGTGTTGGAAGGGTCCGGTTCGAACACGGCACTGACCGTTGGGATCCGCACCACGTCATCGACGCCGATCATCCCCAGCCGTTCGAAACCCAGCAACGCGGTACCGACGGTGTTGGCATGACGGGGCTGGTCGAGTTGATGGATCGGAACCGTCAGCACATCGGCCATGATCTGCGACCACACGTCCGATTTGGCCCCGCCGCCATAGAACACGACATGCGAGAAGTCGCGCTTGACGAACTTCTCGACCGGCCGCCACAACGAACGGAAGTTGAGGGCGATCCCCTCGCACACGGCGCGAGCGAGATCGTTGCGGTCGGTGTCGAGCCCGACATTGACGAAGCCCCCGCGCATGCGAGGGTCGGCCTTGGGGGCGATCGAGCCGCGCAACCACGGCAGGTACATCACGCCGTTTGCCCCTGGCTGCGACACGGCGACGGCCTCGTTGAACGCAGCGTAAGCGTCCTGGCGCGCCCCGTTGGTGCCGAACGAGTCATCTCCGTACACGAGGTTTCCGAGGAAGTGGTCGACGCCCACCCCGGCGACGCCGTTCTCGGCCGAAACCAGGTGGCAACCGCCGATCGGGCTCGGCACGGTGAAGATCGACGTGAACGGATCGGTCTTGCGCTTCGCGTGGTGGGTGACGACTACGCCGGTCGTGCCGAGCGAGATCCCCGCGTGCGTTCCCTGGAAGGCGCCGGCGGCGATCGCCCCGGCCTGCGTGTCGTTGCAGCCGCTCAACACCACCGTCGATTCGCTCAGCCCGAGTTCGGCGGCGACTGCCGGAAGTACGGGTCCGAGGTCGGCGCCGACCGGCACGAGAGCGGCGAGCTTGTCGCGGTCGATCAACGACTGCTCGACGAGCTGCGGGTCGTACTCGGTGGCGCCGAGCGAGCGGTTGTCGATCGTGAGCGACATGAACGCCGTGCACTGGTTGGCTGTGGCGCGTCCGCTGAACTTCAACGTCAGATAGTCCATCGGCTCGAGCAACGCTGCCGCACGTTCGTACACATCAGGCCATCCGTAGCGAATCCATCTCATGTGGGTGAGAGCGATCCCACCTTCGATCGGTGCCAGGCCATGAACTCGCAGCCAGCGGGCGAGATCGACAGGCGTATCGGGACGGGTCGGGTATCCGGGGACGTGCTTGATCCGCTTGGGCGAACCGCGCTGGTCCATCCAGATCACCATGTTGGCCAAGTGGTTCCCGTCGCTGTCGACGGGAACGATCGACGAGTACTGGCTGGAGATGATGACAGCGACCAGGTCGGCCGGTTCGACCTCGGCCGTCGAGCGCGATTCGGCCAGCGCCGCGTGGCACGTGGCGAGTGTGGCCGACCAGATCTCCGCCGGATCCTGCTCGGCGGCCCCATCCGCAGGGAACAGGGTGGCGACCTTCGCCTGACCCGACCCGACGACCCGCCCATCGATGCCGACCACCGCAGCCTTGGGCCCACTGGTGCCGAGATCGACGGTGAGCAGGTACGGAGCGGTCATGGGTCCCTCTGTCATGTCACCGTAGTCGGGAGTCGGTGGAGCGCTCCGAGCGCACTCAACCGGCGACGACCGCCGCCGACAAACCTCCGATGACGGCGATCGCGAACACGTAGCCGAACAGAACCGTCAGGAGCCGGGTGGGCGGACCGTCACGCCGGCGGCGGCCATGGCGGCCTTCGCGTCGGCGATCGTGTGCTCACGGAAATGGAAGATCGAGGCTGCCAGCACAGCATCCGCTCCGCCTTCGACGATGCCGTCGACGAGATGATCGAGTGTGCCGACACCTCCACTCGCGATGACGGGAACGTTCACGGCGTCGACGATCGTTCGCGTCAACACGTGATCGAAACCCTGACGCGTGCCGTCGCGGTCCATCGAGGTCAGCAGGATCTCACCGGCGCCGAGCTCGGCCGCCCGCACGGCCCACGTCTCGGCATCGATCCCGGTCGGCGTGCGACCGCCGTGTAGATAGACCTCGAACCCGTCAGCGCCCGAGTCACCGCGCCGCTTGGCGTCGATCGCACAGACCACGCATTGTGAGCCGAACTCGGCGGCGATCTCGCTGATCAACTCGGGGCGCTGCACGGCGGCGGTGTTGACGCTGACCTTGTCGGCGCCGGCGCGGAGCATCGTTCGCGCATCCTCGAGCGAGCGGATGCCTCCCCCGACGGTGAACGGGATGTACACCTGCTCGGCGACCCGGAACACCATGTCGACCGTGGTGGCCCGATCGTCGGACGAGGCCGTGATGTCGAGGAACACCAGCTCGTCGGCGCCCTCGGCGTCGTAGCGCGCCGCCAGTTCCACCGGGTCGCCGGCATCGCGCAGGTCGACGAAGTTGGTGCCCTTCACCACGCGGCCGCCCGTCACATCGAGGCACGGAATCACGCGCGCGACTCGCATCAGTTCCGCTCTTCCAGTGCGGCCAACGCCTCAGCGAGGGTGAACCGCCCCTCGTAGATCGCCTTGCCGGTGATGATCCCGCCCAGACCGGCAATCGCGGCCAGCGCCTCGAGGTCGGCGATCGACGACACGCCGCCGCTGGCGATCACCGGCACTGTCGTGGCCGCCACCGCTCGCGACAACCCGACGACGTCAGGCCCGGTGAGCATGCCGTCGCGGCTGATGTCGGTGATCACGAAAGCTGCGGCAGTCGGGAACAGATCGAGGGCATCGTCGAGGCGTACGCCGCTGGCTTCGGTCCACCCGTGCACGGCCAGCTCGCCATCTCGGTGATCGAGCCCCACCGCCACCGCCACGATCTCGCTCGTCTGCTCGACGAGCTCGGGGTCGTTCACGGCCGCCGAACCCATCACGACCCGGTCGACGCCTGCGTCGGCCAGGGCACGTGCGTCGGCGAGCGTCCGCACGCCGCCGCCGTTCTGCAGCAACGCACGCCCGCGTAGGGCGGCGGCGATCGCCTCCACGACGGGCCGGTTGACCGGATCGCCCGAACGGGCGGCGTCGAGGTCGACCACGTGCACCCATGGTGCGCCGGCAGCTGCGAACGACTCGGCCACCGAGACCGGATCGTCGCCATACACCGTTTCGACGTCGTAGTCGCCTTTCGTCAAGCGCACGACACGCCCGCCGCGCAGGTCGATCGCCGGATACAGATCGATCAGCGCTGCCATCAACCAGCGCCTCGCCCGATGCCTCGCTCAGCGCCGGCGCCGTCGCACACGCCGACGAAGTTCTGCAACAGCCGCAGACCGGTCGGCCCCGACTTCTCCGGGTGGAACTGAGTGGCGAACACAGTGCCCAGCCGGAACGCCGCGTTCAGCGTGGTGCCGTACTCGCACGTCGCCGCCACGACCGACGGGTCGTCGGGAACGCCGTGCAACGAGTGCACGAAGTAGACCCACGGATCGTCACCGAGTTCAGCCAGCATCGGATCGTCGGGCAGCCGCAGGTCGAGCCGGTTCCACTGCATCTGAGGGCGCTTCACCCCTGGCGGAATCCAACGGATCGTGCCGGGGATCACGCCCAGCCCGGTCGCCCGGCCGTCCTCCTCGCTGGCGTCGAACAGCATCTGCATGCCGACGCAGATCCCCAGGAACGGTCGCCCCGAGGCGACGGCGTCGAGAGCCGGTTGCTCGAGCCCGGTCGATCGCAGGGTGTTCATGCACGCCCCGAACGCGCCGACGCCGGGCAACACGACGCCGTCGGCATCGGCGACCAAGCCCGCATCGGTCGTGAGCCGGGCATCGGCGCCCATCCTCTCGATCGCCTTCTGGGCCGAGTGCAGGTTGCCGATGCCGTAGTCGAGCACGGCAACCAACGGTCGCCCAGGAATCCGATCGATCACAATACGCCCTTGGTCGACGGCACCCCGCCCGGTCCGTCGACTCGCACGGCATCGCGCAGCGATCTCGCCAGCCCTTTGTACGTGGCCTCGATGATGTGGTGCACGTTGCGACCGCGCACCAACTCGACGTGCAACGTCATGGCCGCCGCGTTGGCGAAGGACGACACGGCGTGCTCGGCGAGCTGCGGGTCGAACGGCGGGTCGCCGAGCGGCAGCACCTCGGGCATCGGCACGTACCATTCGACGTGGGCGCGACCCGAGAGGTCGAGGGCGATGTCGACCAACGCCTCGTCGAGCGGAAAGCGACCGCTCGCGAAGCGCCGGATTCCGGCCTTGTCGCCCAGAGCCTCGCGGAATGCCCCGCCGACCGCGATCGCGACGTCCTCGACCGTGTGGTGGGTGTCGATGTGCAGGTCGCCGTCGGCCTTGACCGTGAGATCGAACCCACCGTGCCGGCCGAGTTGATCGAGCATGTGGTCGTAGAACGGGATGCCGGTCGACACGTCGGTCTGCCCCGACCCGTCCAGGTCGATGAACACCTCGATCGAGGTTTCCTTGGTGGCACGACTTCGCGTGGCCGTACGGCTCATGATGATCCCTCCACGATTGGATCGACGGGCACGATTGGATCGGCGGGCACGATCGGATCGGCGGGCACGATCGGATCGACGGGCACGATCGGATCGACGGGCACGATCGGATCGGCGGGCACGATCGGATCGGCGAGCACCGCTCGGATCGCGGCCAGGAACTCGTCGTTCTCGTCGGCGGTGCCCACGGTGACCCGCAAGCAATTCGCCAGCCGCGGCCACCCCGAGCAGTCGCGCACGAGCACACTTCGATCGAGCAGGCCCTGCCACACTTCGCGCCCCGCAACGTCTCGCGGTCGGAACAGGATGAAGTTCGCACCGCTGGGAGTGACGTCGATGGCCATCGATCGCAGAGCGGCCGACAGTCGCTCGCGTTCGGCCACGATCAGGCGTACCCGGGCGTCCATCTCGTCGACGAACCGCAGGGCGAGTCGCCCCGCGATCTGCTTGGCGGCGTCGAGGTGATACGGCAACACCACCTTGTCGAGTTCGGAGACGAACCAGGTCGGGCCGATCACGTAGCCGAGCCGGACACCCGCCATGCTCCACGTCTTCGAGAACGTCCGGGTGACGACGAGCGGACGCTGCTCGTCGAGCATCGACAGCGCCGACCAGTCGGCGAACTGGGCGTAGGCCTCGTCGGCAACGACCAGGCCTGAAATTCAGCTGGAGCAGAAACTCGACGTGTGCGGCTGGCTCGACCAGACCGGTCGGGTTGTTCGGGGAGGTCAGGAAGGTCACGCTGGGCTGCGCCGATTCGACGACCCGTCGCATCTCGGCGGGGTCGAGCGAGAAGTCTGCGTCACGTTCACCCTCGACCACCGTCGACCCGACGACACGAGCGATCTGCGCGTGCATCTGATAGGTCGGTTCGAACGTGGCGACCGTACGCCCCGCTCCGGCGTAGGTGAGCAAGATCGTCTGGAGCACCTCGTTCGAGCCATTGGCGGCGAAGACCATGTCCGCCGATACGCCGTGCAGATCGGCAATCGCGTCACGCAACTGGGTCGCCTGGCGATCCGGATATCGATGCCACTCGACCCGGCTCAACTCGGACGCGAACGCGTCGCGCCACGCATCAGGCGGTGCGAGCGGAGACTCGTTCGTGTTCAGCCGCACACGCACATCGACCTGTGGCGAGTGATAGCCCTCGAGGGCGCGGAGGTCGTCGCGGACCGGGATCACCCAGGGGAGGCTACCGACCGCTTCGTTGCGAATCGGAATAGGTTGGGCGGCGATGCCAGATCGATCGCCGGACTCCCGCCCAGCAACCGCCGCCGCAGAACTGCACGTGATCGCTGACACGGTCGAGCGCCAACGCGAGCGCGTCGCAGCCGTCGCCACACCCTTCCTCGGCAGCGAACGCGAGGACATCGCGGCCATGGTGTTCGAGGCGGAACGCCAGCTGCTGATCGCCACGCGAGCGATCCGGCGGGCGATCACATCGCTCGAACGCTGACCGCGCCGACCCCGAGAACGGGGATGACCCTCCGGCGAACCGGAGGGTCATCCAACCCGTGAGCAGGCCGGGCGGCGGATCCCAGCGCATGCTGCAAGCCAGGTGGCGGGAACCTGGATTGAGACTATTGTCACAGCCTTGCCTGATGTTGGCAAGCAATTCGACACAAGTTGTCCGGAGCATTCGCTCGGAGTCGGAACGACGAGCAGAGATCCGTCGAGCGCACGATGCGTCCCTCACGCATCGGCCCCCGAGCCGGGCGGGTACCCTGCAGCTCGATGGTGATCGTCGAGATCATTCGCCACCCGAGCGATACCGAACGTCGGCAGCTGATCGAGTTCGTCGACCAGCTGACCGGCGAGCTGGGTGCCCGACCCCTGAGCGATCACCTGTGGCTCGACCTCACCGGCGGTGCCGGCAACGGGTTCGTCGCCGTCACGGTCGCCGATCCGGATGGGATCCTCGGCATGGCCCAGATCTCCGCAGCCAACGACTCCTCGTCGCTCGAGCTCGCGCTACGCCCCACACTGCCGGATCGCAGGCAACTGCACGACGATCTCGTCGAGACTGCCGTCGATGCGTTTCGTCATGGGCTCGGTGGCCGGTTGTCCTGGTGGATCGACGATCCGGGCGACGACGACGAAGCGCTGGCCGATCGACTCGGGTTCGTACCCGAACGCGAGCTCTACGAGATGGGCCGCACCCTCCCGCTCGACCAGAACGCGACGATCGCGACACGGTCGTTCGTTCCGGGGCACGACGATGCGGCATGGATCACCGTCAACAACCGCGCCTTCGCGGAACATGGCGAGCAAGGTGGGTGGACGCCCGACATGTTGGCGCTGCGACTCGCCGAGCCGTGGTTCGATGCCGACGGGTTCCGCCTTCATGAGCGCGACGGACGTCTCGCCGGCTTCTGCTGGACCAAGTTGCACGCCGACCGCGACCCCGTCGCCGGCGAGATCTATGTGATCGCCGTCGATCCCGACTTCCACGGCCAGGGCCTCGGCAGGCAACTGACCATCGCAGGACTCGACTCGATCACGGGCCGTGATGTCTCGAATGCAATGCTGTATGTCGACGCTGCCAACACCCCGGCGGTGGCTCTCTACGAGGGCCTCGGGTTCGCCGTCCACCGGCGGCGGCGCGCGTTCTCGGCAGACTTCGCCGCAACGACATCACGAGGAGCATCATGAGTACCACCGAGGCCGAGCCGCTTCCTCGCTGGAGTGTGGCCGACATCCACGAGAGCCTCGATGCGCGCAGTTTCACCGATGCCATGGAACGCATCGGCGCGACCGCTGGGCGGCTGGTCGCGTTGTTCGATCAGCACGACGTCCGGGCGATCGAACCGCGAGCCGTCACCGCAGCCGACGGGCATGCGGCCGATGAGGTGATCGCCGCGTACAACTCGTTCAGCGCCGAGTTTCGCGAGGTCGGAGCCGTGGTCCACTCGACCATCACCACCGACTCGCGCAACGAGCTCGCCCAGACGTTGTCGAGCCGGCTCGATACCCTCGGGGCCCAGGTCGCGCCGCTCCTCGCTCGCCTCGCAGATTGGGTCCATTCGCTCGGCGTCGATCAGCTGGCCACCGTCAGCAGCGAGGTCGCCGAGCATCGCGGACCCCTCGAACGCTTCGACGAGCGGGCCGGGCACCAGATGGCCGAGATGGAGGAGGGCCTCTACGCCGAGCTCGCAACCACCGGCTCGGCTGCATGGAGTCGGCTCCAACGCGACGTGACGTCCCAACTCACCGCCGACGTCCACCTCCCTGACGGAACTGTCGAAACGATGCCGATGCCTGCCGTGCGAGGGCTCGCAACTTCCATCGATCCGCAAGTCCGGCGCGCCGGATACGAAGCCGAGATGATCGCCTGGCCGACCATCGCGACACCGGTCGCAGCCGCGATGAATGCGATCAAGGGCGAATCCAACACCATCAATCGACGCCGCCACTGGGAGAGTCCGCTCGACGCATCGCTGTTCGCGAACAACGTGCGCCGCGTCACGTTCGACGCCATGCAGCAGGCGGTCACCGACGCGCTGCCCGACTTCCGACGGTGGATGCGCGCAAAGGCCCGACTGCACGGCCACGCAGGCGGGCTGCCGTGGTGGGATCTCGAGGCACCGCTTCCCCACGTCGCCTCCTCGATCTCGTGGGGCCAAGGGATCGACTGGGTGCGATCGGCGTTCGCCACCTACGGGGACAACCTCGCGGCGCTCGTCGATCGGGCCCTGGACGAACGATGGATCGACGCCGAACCACGCGATGGCAAGACGGGTGGAGCGTTCTGCATGTCGTTCACCGGCGATCGTTCGCTGGTGCTGTTGAACTGGTCGGGATCGGTGAGTTCGGCGCAGACCACCGCGCACGAACTCGGGCACGCCTATCACAACACGATGCTGGGTGGCCGAACCGCCTTGCAGAAGCGGGTACCGATGGCGCTCGCCGAAACCGCCAGCATCTTCTGCGAGACATTGGCGGTCGAGGCGGGTCTGAGCCGGATCGAGGGCGCCGAGCGGTTGGCACTGCTCGACATCGACCTCGCCGGCTCGAATCAGGTCATCGTCGACATCCGCTCACGATTCCTGTTCGAGTCCCTGGTGTTCGACCGCCGCCGCCAGGGAACGCTCGGCATCAACGAATTCAACGAGCTCATGACCGAGGCCCAGCGGGAGACATACGGCGACGGCATCGATCTCGACACCCGGCATCCGTACATGTGGTTGCTCAAACCTCACTACTACGGCTCGCATTTCTACAATTGGCCCTACACGTACGGTCTGCTGTTCGGTCTCGGGTTGTACGCGGAGTATCAGGCCGATCCGGAACGCTTCCGGTTCGGATATGACGACCTGTTGTCGCGCGCCGGCATGGACACCGCCGAACAGCTGGGCGCGGCGTTCGGCATCGACGTCACCGACGTCGCATTCTGGAGATCGAGCCTCGACGTGTGCCGCAGCCGCATCGCCCAGTACGAGCAGCTCGCGGCTCGATACGCCCCGACTCCCCCGGGTGCCGTGTGACGGCTCTCACCCGATACGACGTCACCCGTGGACAACTTGCCGAGGTGCTCGAAGGAACGCCTCGGTACCGCGTCGACCAGGTGTGGAGCGGACTGTACGAACACTTCACCGAGCCGGCCGATTGGACGAACCTGCCCAAGTCGCTGCGCGCCGATCTCGACCAACGGTTGCCCAGTGCTCTGACTCCGGTGACCGAGTCGGTCAACACGAGCGGCGACACCGTCAAGTTCCTGTGGGAACTCGACGGTGGCAGCCGTGTCGAGACCGTGCTGATGCTGTACCGCGATCGCGCCACGGTGTGCATCTCCAGCCAGGCCGGGTGCGCGATGGCGTGCGGATTCTGCGCCACCGGGCAGGCCGGTTTCACCAGGCACCTCACGACCGGCGAGATCGTCGAGCAGGTGGCGAGGGCGGGCCACCGCGCCCGCCAATCGGGCCGCCGGGTCTCGAACGTCGTGTACATGGGCATGGGAGAGCCGATGGCCAACGAAGCCCGCGTCTGGGAATCGGTCGAACGGATCCACGGCGACATCGGGTTGTCGGCGCGCCACATCACGATCAGCACCGTCGGACTGATCCCCGGCATTCGGCAGCTCGCCGAGCGACCACTGCCCGTCAACCTGGCCGTGTCCTTGCATGCGGCCAACGACGCCTTGCGCGACGAACTCGTACCGATCAACCGGCGGTACCCCATCGACGACCTGATCGATGCGTGCGCCGATTACCTCGCCGCGCGCAACCGCAGGATCAGCTTCGAGTGGGCGATGATCGACGGCGTCAACGACCGTGAGACCGATGCGGTCGAGCTGGCAGCGCTGTGTCGCCGGCTGCGGCCACGAGCACACGTGAACCTGATTCCCCTCAACCCGACGCCGGGCTACCCGACGAAAGGTACGTCGTTGAAGCGCGTCCACGAGTTCCGCGACCGGCTCGAATCTCTGGGGGCGAACGCCACGGTTCGACAGAACCGAGGGACCGAGATCGATGCCGCCTGCGGCCAACTCGCCGCCGGTCAGCCCGTCACGTTGGGTCGCAGGTCGCGCGGCACCAATGGGCCCGACGCCGAGGACTGATCAGTCCTCGACCCGCTCGAGATAGCGCGGGTTGGCGACGCTCAGCTTGTCACGGACGCTGTCCCAGACGAACTCACGCACCTCGTCGAGTCGCTGGTCGAGCGATCCGGCGCGGATCGCGTCGGCGAGCGCTCGATCGCTGGGTTGGCCCAGTCGAGCGAGACGTTGGCGATGTCGCTCGGCCTGATCCGGTCCGAGCACGATCTCGCGTTCGACGATCGCGAGGACATTGGCGGCAACCCGCGCGTGGAAATGGTTCGGGGGCTGTGTGCCGACCATGACGCTGCTTTCGAGCCATTCCCGAACGGCCTCGACGAGCTCGGCCGCCGTCGGCGAATCGTGCGGAGCCGTCACGTGGTCCACCGCCCTTCGAGCGCCAGGAACAAGTCGTGCTCGGTCTCGCAGACTCGCCGACCGATCGCTGCGAGCTCATGGCTGCGCACGACACCCGACGTGTGAACGTGCGCCTGCGTGACGCAGATGATACCCCAGCGCAGAATGCCGTTGACCTCCCACCAGCGAACGACGTCGGGATCGACCTCGACGCCTGCCTCCTCGCTGTACGCGGTGAACAACTGCTCACGCGTGCCGACGCCGGCTGCCGGTAGGCGCGATCCGAACCGCCATGCGGGTGTGCACAACCAGCCGAGGTCTTCCATCGGGTCGCCGAGATGGGCGAGCTCCCAATCGATCACGGCTTGCAGCCCGCTCGTGTCGACGATCACGTTGCCGAGCCGGAAGTCACCGTGCACGACCGAGACGGGCGACGACACCGAGGGCCGATGCTCGTCGAGCCACCGGAACGCGAGCTCGAATGCCGGATGCGGCTCACCGATCTCGTCGAGGCGATCCCGCGCGAGCTGCAGCCCGTCGATCCGAACCAGGCCGTTCGCCGCTGCAACCTCGATGCGATGCACGTTGGCGAGCGCACGACCGAGTGCCGCAGCGAGCGTTGCGCGCGCCGTTGCGAACGCATCGTCGCGAAGGATCTTGCGTGCGATCGTCTCACCGGACACGCGACGGGTGATCAGCGTGGCGGCGCGGTCTCCGTGGCCTGTGAACGCCAGCACCTCCGGAACGGGCACGCCCGCAGCGCGCGCCGCACGCAGGACTCCCGCCTCGATCGACATGTCCTTGTCGGCGCCCGGACGCTGACATTGCACGACCACGGGCTCGCCGTCCGCGATGCAGGTCCAGGTCTCCCGTGATGCCCCGCCGGTGAGCCGTTCGACACCGCTGACCGAAGCCGCCCCCAGCGCTTCGAGCACGATCTCCTCGATCTCCCCTGCTGAACCGTGGGTGGCGACCATCCCCACACGTTCGCGGGTCAGCAGCCCGCGCCTCGCACCGAGGGATATGGGTTCACGGGGACCCCACCACCGGGGCGAATCTCGAAATGGAGGTGGGGCACGCCGGTCGCGTTGCCGGTGTCGCCGACGTATCCGATGACCTGACCCTGCTCGACGCGCCCCTCGACCCCCTCGTAGCCGCTGAGGTGGGCGTAGTAGTAGCGATTGCCGTTGTCGCCCTGGAGCGAGATCGTGATCCCACCCAACGCGTTGTCACGCTGGGAGGCGAACCCACCGATCACCGCCTGCAACGGTGTTCCGGTCGGCGCCAGCATGTCGACACCTTGATGCCGCCGACCGCCGCTGCGAGGTGCACCCCAGGTGTCGCCATAGGCCGACGTGCCGAACACGGGACACAGGATCGTGCCGTCGACGTAACCGGCGCCCGCCGCTCGCGGGTTCGTGCCGTTTCCGCCACCACCGGTGCGGCCGCCTGCCAATCCACCGCTGAGTCCGATCCGGCCGGTCGTGTTGCCGTCCGATGATCCGGCGGACAACGGAGCCGTCGCTCCGCCTGCCCCAGCCGCCGCAACGCGCGCAGCTTCGGCCTGGCGACGTTCGATCTCGGCCAGCTGCCGTGCCTGCTCGCGCTGTTGTGCGGCGACGGCGGCTGCCACTGCTTCGTCCTGCAAACGCTGGCTCTCCACCTCT
Organism: uncultured Acidimicrobiaceae bacterium; assembly: GCA_963701575.1. Taxonomy (GTDB): domain Bacteria; phylum Actinomycetota; class Acidimicrobiia; order Acidimicrobiales; family Ilumatobacteraceae; genus Ilumatobacter. The sequence continues at coordinate 276,587 of CAVPAQ010000015.1, read as the reverse complement.
CGCAAGCGTTCGACCTCTGCCTCGGCATCGGCTTGGAGGCGAACCAGTTCGACCTTCTGCGTTTCGAGCGCCAGCTCGGTGTCCTCGAGCTCGGCCTCCTTGTCGCGCAGACGAGCGCGCGCCTCGTCGTAGTCGTCGAGCGACGTCGCCCCCGACTCGGCGACGACGGTGGCGAGCACGTCGGCCTGGAGCTGCTCGGTCGGGCCGCGGAGATCGGTGAGAATCGGAATACCGGATGCACCGCTCGCCACGAACCGGTTGATGGCGACCAGTTCGACCGCTCGCTTCAACTCGTCGACTTCGTCGGCGAGGTCGCTCAGCTCGATCTGCAGGCGTTCCTGTTCGAGCAGGAGCAATTCCAGGCGTGATTCGGCGGCGAAATAGTCTTCGGCAGCCTGATTGGCACGATCGCGGGCGGCAGCGATCTCGCGCGCGGCCTGCTGTGCCGCATCGTCATCGGTCTGGGCGCGCGCCGGTGCAGCAGCCGACACGAGCAGTGCCAGGCTGATCAGCACCACTCCCGTCCTCCGGATCGCCGACCTCATGCTCGCGGAGCGTACCGTGCATTGCAGTTGGGTTACGAGCATGCCAGCCGGTTGACGCAGGGAGTACACAGTCGGACGTGACGACGCCGGCGACGCCCGACCCGACTGACAGCGAGCACGTCGCCTCGCTCGAGCTGGACCACATCGTCTTCGAACGTTCCGGCCGCCGGATTCTCGACGACATCTCGCTGCAGGTCCGGCCTGGACAATTCTGGGCGGTCCTGGGGGCGAACGGCAGCGGGAAGACCACCCTGCTGCGGATCGCCGCCATGTACGAGCACCCGTCCTCTGGCCTCGTTCGGGTGCTCGGCGAGCAGTTGGGACGCACCGACGTACGCCGGCTCCGGCAGCGCATCGGCTATGCGTCGGCTGCTCTCGGGGCCGACTTCCGGCTGAGCCTGACGGCCACCGAGGTCGTCATGACCGCCAAGCACGCCGCGCTCGAGCCGTGGTGGCATCAGTACTCGGACGCCGACCGCAGCAGGGCTCGCGACTGCTTGGGGCGGCTCGGCGTGGCAGACCTCGCCGACCGCTCGCTGGGCACACTGTCCTCGGGAGAACAGCAGCGGGTGTTCCTGGCCCGCACGCTGATGAACGACCCGGGCATCGTGCTGCTCGACGAGCCGTCGGCCCGACTCGATCTCGGTGGTCGCGAACAGCTCGTCGGGGCGCTCGATGACCTCGCAGCCGATCCGGAGGGCCCCCCGTTCGTGCTCGTCACCCACCACGTCGACGAGATACCCCACGGGGTGACGCACGCGCTGCTGCTGCGAGACGGCCGAGCCGTGGCTCAGGGCCTGCTCGCCGAAGCCTTGTCGGAGGCCACCCTCAGCGAATGCTTCGACCTGCAACTCGCACTCGAGCGACGGCCCGACGGCCGCCTCAGCGCGTGGGCTCGCCGCTGACCAGCTGCAACAGGCCGGCGCGGGCGCGCCGGATCTCTTCGTCGAGCACGCGTTCCATCAGTCCCCCGGTCCAGAGGGCGCCGTCGTAGGCGAGGTGCATCGTGAGCACGGTGCCGTGCTCACCGTTCGGCTCGAGCTCGGCCCGCAACGCCCACCGGGCGTGTTGTCGCCCGTCGACCTCGGCACGCTCGAACACGACGACCTCGTCATGCACCATCATCGTTCGTTCCATGCGCAGCTGCTTCGAACGAGCCAATGGGCCGACGCGGGCGCGCAGCTCGACCGACCACGCCGGCGCCGGCGAATCGACGACGGGCTCAGCGGCGTGCACGAGGCGCAACCAAGACGGATAGGCCGCGAGGTCGACCACGTACGGAAACACCGCTGCCGGCGCGACCGGGACCACGACCGATTCCGAAGTTCGCACGGCCTTCAGCGTTTCGGACGATCGGTGCCGCGAAAGGCGCGGGCGAGCAGTGGACTACTCACCTGCAGCAAACCGTCGAGGTCGTCGTCGACATCGAACTCAGGTTGCCATGATTCCGGCGCGTCACCATTCGGAGCCTCGCTCGTCACGTCGCTCGTCACGTCACTTGCTGCATCGATCGAGTCGATCGCGTCGATCGAGTCGAGGGCGATCGGTAGCTCAGGGCGTCCGATCTCTCCGGTACCGTCGATCTGCATCTGCTGGGGGTGCGGCCCGGCGGCGACCTGCGATCGCTGGCGCCGAGGGGCCCGCTCCGGTACCGGGGCCGAAGCCAGTGCCCGCGTGCTGAACAGGCGCGGCGTCGGCTCGCGTCGGTCGTCGAGCGTCCACCCGCGCGGCACGACCATCGCATCGGCGTGGCGCCGACAGAGCACGCTCGGATCGACCGAGGGCGCCTCGTTGATCGGCGAGATCCAGAACAGCAGATCCTCGGGCACCATGCCATACGCAGCGGCACCGACCTCCGAACACCCCGGTCGACCACACAGCCTCGCCATGCCACGAATCTACCTCGCACGCCGAGACGAGGGCTGGTATGCACATCGCTCCCACGGCCGCCCGAATCAGTCGGGGGGCATATACGGCTTGTCGTGCTCGGGCGCCGACGCGTCGATGGCCTCGCGTTCGGAGACATGGAATCGACGACCGGTGATGATGTCGGGTGTGATCCTGACGATGTTCGGCTTGACCGACGTGTGCCACGGAAACAGCGGCAGGTCATCGGCATCGAAATACTCGAGCATGTGCTCGATCTCCCTGGCGTATCCCTTGACGACGACGCTCCACGCATCTCCGGCGATCGGGTCGTAGCCGTCGATCTCGAAGGCGACGCCCCTGCCGAGCACCGACGCAGCAAGCTTGGTACCGGCTGCGGTGCGGAAGACGATGCTCTCCCCGTCGACGAGAAAGTTGATCGGGAAGATGTCGGGATGATCGGCGATCGACACGGCGAGCCGGCCGACCTCCTCGCGACGGAGCAGGCCCCAGCACTCGGCGACACCCAGGTCCTCCATGCCGTCGGGGAGCCATTGCGGGGATTGCGGAAGATCGGCGCTGCTCATACCAAAGCTTTCGCGCGGATCGCGGCCCAGCGCAAGGGCAAAAGGTCCCCGGGGCTCGGCATGAGCGGAGCACGCAACGGCCGAGACGTGTGCCCGGCCGCCGACGGCGGCCGAATCGGTGGGCGATATTGGACTCGAACCAACGACCCCTGCCGTGTGAAGGCAGTGCTCTAACCAACTGAGCTAATCGCCCCTGCGGGGACCGCAGACTAGCAGCGGACCGAACGAACCGCTCGGTCATCCCACGACCAACGAACCCCTGGTCGTGCCGCCGCCGAATGGAACGGCGACACAGTGGAAACGTCCGTTGCGTCGATCCCAAGCTGCCTCCGAAGGCGCGAATGGCAAGATGCCGAACCGGTCGCCGACCGTGTCCGCCGCTTCGGCGCACCGTCGATCGATCTCCTCGAACATCGACGCATCGGTCGGGTACTCACGATCGCCATCTGCGTTGAGCTCACCGACGAGCACGACCTCGGCATCGTGCGCCACCGAACATTCGACGACATCGACGCGTTCGACGATCTGGATCGTCGCACGCTCGTCGGGAGCGGCATCGATCGACAGTTCGAAACAATCGCCGAGTTCGAGATCGACGAGTGCTGTTCCCGGTGAGCGGGTGACGACCACCAACGCGAGCGCGGCGACGACCACGATCGCGATCACGGTTGCGGACACCCCGAGCGTCCACCGCATCAGTCGAACCGGATGCAGGCGGTGCCGAGCCCGAGTCGATCACGGTGGGCGGCCATGCCCGCCGGGCACGAGGCCAGCGTCGGCACCAACAAGTCGACGACGACATCGGCAGGTGTATTCGTGCACGCGATCTCCCTGGCATCACCGTTCGGCTCGATCTGCACACAGGATCCGGCTCGGATGATGCCGTCGGGCGGCTCGATCGAGGGCGGGTCGTCGAACGCCGCCGAAACCAGGACCACCGCCGACCCGAGCAGCGCTGTCACCAGCATCAGCTTCCATGGAACCCGTGCCGGTCCAGCGGGCGACAGGCGCGACGATCGAACACGGTCGCCGAACTGCTCGCCGCCGGATCGATCGGAGCTGAATCCGTCGGCCGGCGGTACGGCCGATTCCGACGTCGGCGAGGCGAGCGATCGGTCGTACAGTGCCCGTCGGCCCGGTTCGCCGAGCACTCGGTAGGCCTCGTTGATCGCTGCCATCTCATCGGAGCCCTTGGCGTCTGCACCGGAGCGGTCAGGGTGATGCAAGCGCGCCCGGTCGCGATAGGCGGCCCGGATGGCTGATGAGGGGGCGTCGCTCGGTACTCCGAGCACGTCATAGTGCGTGGCGATGCATTCCAGCGTAGAGCTCATCGCCGAACGATGGACCGGCGCGCGGCGATCTTGCGGACGCGGTCCCGGTGCACCATCGTGATCGGAGAACGCCGCCGGTCGGGACGTCATCCGATCACGGGGCGTCTCACGAGATTCCCGCTCGACCGAGCGGCAATCGCTCGTCCACACGTGGTCAACCGACGCGAAATCGTCGTTCCAGCGGGCAACTCGGGGTCAGCGGCAGTTCAGTACCCGGCATCGAGGTCGACCGGGCCGAGCAACTCCTGACCGGCGGCGTAGCGCCGGACATTGGCCTCCACGCGCTGGGCGAGCAGCGGCTGTGACATCTCCGGCGTCGTACCGGTGTGCGGCGTGATGATGCAGTTGTCCAGCTGCCACAACGGATGCCCGTCCGGCAGCGGCTCGGGATCCGTGACCTCCAGACCCGCACCGCCGATGATGCCACTGCGTAGCGCATCGACCAGCTCATCGGTGACCACGTGCCCGCCGCGGGCGACGTTGATCAACCAGGCGTGGGACTCCATGAGCTCGAGCTCGTCGCGCCCGATCAGACCTTCGGTGTCCGGGGTGAGCGGCAGCGCGAGGACGACCAGATCCGCGCCAGGCAGCGTGTCGGCGTAGCGATCCGCTTCCACGACGAGATCGACGCCGTCCATGTGTTGCACATTGGACCGCACGACGGTGATGTCGCAGTCGAACGGTTGCAGCAGCCGCACCAGGGACTCGGCGATTCCGCCTCCGCCGAGAATCGTGACGCGACCACCGATCAGGCTGCGCCCGAGCGGGGCCGACCACGACGACGAACGAGCATAGGTAGCGAGCCCGCGTAGGCCGGCGAGCCCGAGCGACAACGCGAGTTCGGCCACCGGGTCGGCGTACACGCCCTTGCCACAGGTCCAGCGACGCTGACGATCGAGGTATGGAACGAAGTTCTCGATACCGGCGAAGGGCAGCTGAACCCACGAGGCGTCGGGGGCCTCGGCGAGCGCCGCCACAATCCCTTCAGGGTTGCCCGCGTCGGCCCAGATGATCGCTTCGCACTGGGCGAGCGAAACGAGTTGGCCGCCGCCGTCGACGATGGCGGCGGCCAACCAGTCGGGTCCGGGCGCCGGCGCGAGCGCAATCTTCGGTGCATCGGGTGTCGGCATCGTGCGGCGAGGTTATCGCCTCGATCCCGAGCCGATCGGCTCGTGGTCGCAGCGTCAGCTGTCGAGGTTCGCCATCACGTGCTTGATGCGGGTGTAGTCGTCGAGGGCATAGGCGGACAGGTCCTTGCCGTAGCCGGACTTCTTGTAGCCACCGTGGGGCATCTCGGCGACCAACGGGATGTGGGTGTTGATCCACACACACCCGAAGTCGAGCCGCTTGGCCATCCGCATCGCGCGTCCGAAGTTCGTGGTCCAGACGCTGGACGCCAGGCCGTAGTCGACGCCGTTCGCCCAGGCGACCGCCTGGTCCTCGTCGTCGAACTGCTGGACCGTGATCACCGGGCCGAAGATCTCGCGCTGGATCATCTCGTCGTCCTGGTGGAGGTCGGCGACGACGGTCGGCTCGAGGAAGTACCCCGAGGTGCCGATCCGGTGGCCGCCCGTGGTGATCGCGGCATGATCCGGTGTCCGCTCGAGGAAGCCCTGTACATGAGCGAGTTGGTTGGCGTTGTTGACCGGGCCGAACAGCACGTCTTCGGCGTCGGGTCCGCCGACGCCCGATCCCTTGGCCTGCTCGGTGAGGGCATCGACGAAATCCCGGTAGACGTTCGGGCCGGCGATCACGCGGGTGGCCGCCGTGCAGTCCTGTCCCGCGTTGAAATAGCCGGCGATCGCAATGCCTTCGGCGGCTGCCTCGATGTCGGCATCGTCGAACACGACGACCGGGGCCTTGCCCCCGAGTTCGAGGTGGACCCGCTTGAGGCTCTTCGAGGCGGCCTCCGCCACCTGCATCCCCGCCCGCACGGACCCGGTGACCGACACCATCGCCGGTGTGTCGTGTTCGACCATCGCGCGACCGGTGTCGCGATCGCCGCAGATCACGTTGAGCACGCCCGGCGGCAGGAACTCGGCGGCGATCTCGGCCAGCAGCCCCGACGTGGCCGGGGTGGTGTCGCTGGGCTTCAAGACGACGGAGTTGCCCGCCGCGATGGCAGGGGCGAACTTCCAGACAGCCATCATCATCGGGTAGTTCCACGGCGCGACCTGCGCACACACTCCGACCGGCTCGCGACGGACGAAGGACGTCATGTTGGCCATGTACTCCGCAGCGGCTTTGCCCTCCAGATTGCGGGCAGCACCGGCGAAGAAGCGGATCTGGTCGACCATCGGCCCGATCTCCTCACCACGGTGCACGGCGTACGGCTTACCGGTGTTCTCACATTCGAGGTGCATCAGCTCGTCGCCTCGCGCCTCGATCGCATCGGCGATCCTGATCAGAGCGAGCGATCGCTCGGAGGGCGTCGAATCACGCCATCCCTCGAACGCGGCGGCGGCCGCCGACATCGCGGCGTCGACATCGGCCGGCCCCGAGAGTGCCGCTTCGGCGTACTGCTCGCCGGTGCTGGGGTTGATGATCGGGGTGGTCCGGCCGCTTTTCGCGTCGACCCACTCACCATTGACGAAGTTCTTGAAGGCCTTCATAGCCGAAGGTGTAGCAGATCGAGCGGCACCAGGGAATCAGCGAAGTCGATCATCGGTGGCACGCCCAGGGTCGGCGAGCGGTCTCCCCGGTTCGAGGAGGCCGTTCGCCGCGCCAACTAGGATCGGGTGCAGCCGGCATCGCTCCGGCCGACGAGTGAGAGCGAGCGTGCTTCACATGTGTTCGTGGCGAGAGTTCCCCTGGCGACCAGAGGCGCCGGACGCGAGATCCGATCGTCTCTGCGCCCCCGGCCACTTCCGTGATCGACCCGAATGCCGCATCGAAGGAGCCGATTTCACGACCGGGCCGACGGCCCCCAAGAACGAGTTGGTGATCTGGGCCTACAACATCGAGCGTGGCCTGCGGATCGACGACCAGCTGCAAGCCATCAGCGGCGATTCCGGCATGCCGGACCCGGATGTCCTGCTCATCAGCGAAGCCGACCGAGGCTGCACCCGCACCGGCGATCGGAACATCGCCAGGGAGTACGCCAGAGAGCTCGGCATGTACTACGTCTTCGGCGTCGAGTTCATCGAGTTGCCGAGGTTCTGGGGCCCGGGCGGGCGGATCCGCGATCGCTGCGAACACGGCAACGCAATCATCTCGCGCTACCCGATCGGCAACGTCCGGCTGATCCGTCACCGCCGATCTCGCAGCTGGAACAGCCGCGTCCAGCGCCTCGCTCGCGTCGGGCAGCCACGCCTGGGCGGGCGGGTTGCGATCGCGGCCGACGTCCGTGTCGGCGAGCACCTGTTGCGCACCTACGCCGTTCACTTCGAGTCGGGCCATGTCCGGGTCGGGCCCACGAACCGGGACGCCTACCGCTGCGCCCAGGCACGCGAGCTGGTCGCTGATGCTTCGGGCCTGCAGCGAGGCGTCGTGATCGGTGGGGACATGAACGTGGTTCGCCACTTGGCAGTGGATGCCGGCGAGGAACCCACGACCATGGCCTTGTCCGAGGCCGGGTTCGAGGACGCTCACGCCTCCCTGCCGCGCAGCGAACGGACGACCGCCGATTCCGGCCTCTCGATCGATCTGATCGTCGGGCGCGGGCTTCGATTCACCGGGGCAGGAGTCGGTACGCGATCGATCTGGGGTGACCTCTCGGACCATCTCCCGATCTGGGCGAGCATCACGGTGTGAACGTCGAGCAGGGTCGATGAGCGGCGACGAGGTGCTCGACCGGCAACGGACCCGCGCCGAACTCTGGCTCGGTGTGGTCGTGTTCGGCCGGCTCTACACGGTGCTCATGTGTGACCTCCCGGTGCACGTCTTCGGGGTGGACCGGATCTGCCACACATGGACCCACGACATCCCCAGCTACCTGTGGGTCGAGATCCTGTTCTACGGGCCCGTGATCTGGTTCGCCCTGTACCAGCTCAACACCGACGTCTTCGGCGACCTGCCGGCCGACCCGCCCCGTCTGCGGCAACACCGGCGACGCCAACTGGTCGGGGCGGCCGCCACAGCAGTGTTCCTGTACGGCGTCGGGATCCACGCCGCCGACTTGATCGAGGTGATCTCCCGCGAGCGCGAGGGCATCACCGCCGGAACCGTCTACGAACTTGCGTACTTCCTCGACGAAGGGCTCTCCCACTACGTCCAGTTCGTCTCGCTGTTCTTCCTGCTCGGCTGGTTCGTGATCTTCGATCGGCGAGGACGGACCGGCAGGCGGTACCTCGCGCTCTGCTTCGGCGTCGCCCACGGGGTAGAGCGCGGCCTCGGCATCATCGAGGGCGAGAAGTGGTTCCTCGGTCCTGCGGTGATCGCCTGGATGGCCACAGCCGTCTGGCTGCGTTGGCGGCGGGTCGGATCGGTGGTGCTCGACGAGTTCTTCGTCCAGTACGCAGTCGCGTTGATACTCATGCTGCCCGTCAGCCAGGCGGCCTACTACCTCTGGTTGGGCGACTTCACGCCGCCGTCGAACCTCGACGACGACACCTACGTCCAGTTGATCGCGCTGACGGTCGGCATCACCGTCGCAGGCGCCGGAACGGTCATCGCGATCGATCGATGGTTGCTGCGCCGCCGTGACCGAGTACACCCACCGATCGCCAGCCGGACATGAACACCCCGGACACCTACAGCTGGACACGCAGCTGGACACGACAGGCGAAGATCAGCCTGCCACCACCCGGAGCAGCATCTTGGTCTCGGTGCGTGCGACGCCGGCATCGGCTCGCAGCCACCGCACGAACGCATCCAGGCCCTCGGCACCCTCGCACTCGACGATGATCGAGTAGTCGGCGGTTCCGGTGACGTAGGCCGCGAAGGTCACCTCGTCACGCTGCGCCAGGCGTTCCTCGAAACGATCGACCTGGTCGCCGGGTCCGAGGCTGGCATCGACCACGGCGCGCACGGTGCGACCCAGTGCCGACGGATCGACACGAACGCCGTACCCCTCGATCACGCCATCGCGTTCCATGCGCCGAACACGATCGGCCGCAGACGTCGGCGACAGGTGAACCTGTTCGCCGAGCTCGCGCCAGCTGATTCGTGCGTCGTGTCGAAGTATTCCGAGAATTCGGCGGTCGATCTTGTCCAACATGCTCGAATCCGAGGCCATCGGCGCATTCTTCCACGTATGTTCCCGAGATACGGGGTCCGTGAAAGCACAAGATGACTACATGTCCGCACCTGTGATCAGCACCGTCGGGGTCCCCAAGGAAATCAAGACCGCCGAACATCGGGTCGCCATCACGCCCGACGGCGTTCGCGAGCTCGAGCGCCACGGCGTCAACGTCTACGTCGAGACCGGAGCCGGCGAGGGGGCCTCGATCAGCGATGACGACTATCGCGCGGCGGGCGCCGAGGTCGTCGCGACCGCGGCCGACGCATGGGCCCAGCACATGGTGATCAAGGTCAAGGAGCCCAAGCAGGAGGAGTTCGGGTTCCTGCGATCCGATCTGACCCTGTTCACCTACTTGCACCTTGCGGCGTACCCGGCCGTGGCTCAGGCTCTGATCGACACCGGCGCCACCGGCATCGCCTACGAGACCGTGCAGACTGCCGACGGAGCTCTGCCGCTGCTGGCCCCGATGAGCGAGGTTGCGGGGCGCCTGGCACCCCAGATGGGCGCCCACTGCCTCGAACGCCACAACGGCGGCCGCGGTGTGTTGATGGGCGGCGCACCGGGCGTGCGACCCGCCAAGGTGGTCGTGCTCGGCGCCGGCAACGTGGGCTGGAACGCAGCATGGATCGCGGCCGGCATGGAAGCCGAGGTCGTGCTGATCGACAAGAACCTCGATCGCCTGCGCTGGGTCGACCAGATCCACCAGGGCCGGATCATGACGCTCGCCTCGAACCGCGGCGCGATCGAGCGCTCCGTGCTCGAGGCCGACCTCGTGATCGGCGCCGTGCTCGTCGCAGGTGGCCGAGCACCGGTCGTGGTCAGCGACGACATGGTGCGAGCGATGAAGCCGCGATCAGTCATCGTCGACGTCGCCGTCGACCAGGGCGGCTGCATCGAAACCATCCGCGAGACCACGCACGATGATCCCACCTACGAGTTGCACGGCGTGCTGCACTACGCCGTCGGCAACATGCCGGGCGCAGTTCCGCACACCTCGACCTACGCCCTCACGAACGCCACGCTCCCCTACATCCTCGAGGTCGCCGTACACGGGGCGGCGGGCGCCGCCCGCCGCGATCCGGTGCTGGCGCTGGGCGTCAACACGGTCGCCGGTCATGTCACGAACGGTCCTGTTGCCGACTTCCTCGACGTCGAGGCGACCGACCCGGTCGCTGCGTTCGGCTGATGGCCCGACGCGGGGCACCGATGGCCGCGGCCTGAACGACTGAGGGCCGGACAGCCAACCCTCGGGTTGCGGCGAGTTGACCGGCTCCTACCCACGCACCGGCGTGATTCGGTAGCGTTATCGGCATCATGCGCTCATCGCTCGAAGCTCTCCTGGCACTCGACCGGCCGCTGCTCGCCGACGGTGCGACGGGCACCAACTACTTCGGCATGGGCCTGGGCCCCGGCGAACCGCCGGAGATGTGGAACGTCGATCAACCCGAGAAGGTGCGGCAACTCCATCAGGAGTTCGTCGACGCCGGCGCCGACATCATCCTGACCAACACATTTGGCTGCAACCGGTTCCGCCTGAAGCTCCACGGTGCACAGGATCGAGCTCGCGAGATCGCCGAGCGCGCCGCCATGATCGCATCGGAGGTTGCCGCCGCTGCACCCCGCCCCGTCGTGGTCGCGGGCTCGGTCGGTCCCACCGGCGAACTGCTCGAGCCGCTCGGGACCATGACGGTGGACGGTGCTGTCGCGGCGTTCATCGAGGAGATCGAGGGCCTTCGTGCCGGTGGCGCCGATGTGGCGTGGATCGAGACCAAGTCGGCTGCCGAGGAGATGCGGGCCGCGGCCATGGCTGCGATCGAAGTCGGGCTGCCGTACACCGTGACGGCTTCGTTCGACACAGCGGGCCGCACCATGATGGGTCTGCGCCCGACCGAGTTGATCGACGTGTTCGCCGAACTCCCGGTGCCACCACTGGCGATCGGGGCCAACTGCGGTGTCGGCGCATCCGACCTCTTGCTCGCCATCCAACAGATGCGCCACGTCGACACGGTGATCATCGCCAAGAGCAACTGTGGTGTGCCACAGTTCAAGGGAACCGAAATCGAGTACACCGGCAATCCCCAGCTGATGGGCAAGTACGCCACCATGGCAGTCGACTCCGGCGCCACCATCGTGGGTGGATGCTGCGGAACCTCCCCGGAGCATCTGGCCGAAATGCGCCGCCAACTCGACGCGTATCAGCCGGGCGACCTGCCCAGTGTCGAGCAGATCCTGGCTACTACCGGCCCGCTCATGAATGCCGTCAGCGTCGATGCCGACCCGGATGCCGAACCCGGCCCGCGCCGTCGGCGACGCCGCGACTGACGCTCGATCCCCACGTCGTATCGCCATCGTCGTATCACCATCGTCGTATCGCCATCGGCGAGAGACGTCTTCTAGGGTCGCAACATGGCCACCCTCGCGTCCGACGTCGACATGCCGGATCTCAGCTCGCTCGACCGGATCACGATGACCGTCGACGAGCAGCGCCGGCAAGCTGCTGCGGCTGCCGAGCAGTCGTGGATCGCCCGCAACATGTTCGGCTTCTCGATCCTGCACTACGACGACGTCGTCGCGATGCTGCGCGACAAACGTTGGCACAGCGCCTCCGGAAAGATCCTGGAGATGTCGGGCATCGACAATCCCGAGTGGTTGGAGCGCCGCCGTCGACCGTCGATCCTGGCAGCGGAAGGCGACGAGCACACAAGGCTGCGGCGCCTCGTGGGCCCGGCGTTCTCTCCGCGCCACGCCGATGCGCTGCGACCGTACATGCGTACGGTGGTGAACGACCTGCTCGACACGTTCACGTCGAACGGTGAAGCCGACCTCGCCGTCGATTTCTGCGAGCATTATCCGATCCCGATCATCTGCGAGCTGTTCGGCGCCCCGAAGGAAGACTGGCAGCTGTTCTCGAGCTGGGCGACCGACATCTTCCGGATCTTCAACGGCAATCTGCTCGAGGACATGCCCACCATCATCCGCGCTCAGGACGAGCTCGATGCCTACGTGAGTGACATCATCGAGCAACGCCGCTCGACCCCGACCGATGATCTGATCTCGTCGCTGATCGCGGCCGAATCCGACGGTGATCGACTGGACCACGAAGAGCTCGTGATGCTCTGCGAGGCGGTGCTGATGGCCGGCACCGATACCACCCGCAATCAGCTCGGATGCTCGGTCTCGCTGTTCGCCAACCATCCGGATCAGTGGCGATTGCTCGCCGAACAGCCGGAGCTGGCACCGCGCGCGGTCGAGGAGACGATGCGTTACTTCGGGGCCGTGCGAGGCACGGCCCGGTTCGCCAGTGTGGACATCGAGTACCGCGACATGCTGTTTCCGGCCGGCACCTTCATCGGGCCGTCGCTGGCACTCGCCAACCGTGATCCGGAGGTGTTCACCGACCCCGGCACATTCGACATCACCCGCGATCCGCCCGACAAGCCGCAGCTCACGTTCGGCTCGGGCATCCACTACTGCCTCGGAGCGGCACTGGCCCGCGCCGAACAGCAGGAAGCGTTGGTGATCATGGCACAACGCATGCCCGATCTCGAGCTAGCCGGTGAGATCATCTGGAAGCCCTCCTCGGTCGGCATCTTCGGCCCCGACAAGCTCCCGATCCGCTTCACCCCGACCTGAGCCACCGACCCGCAGCAGGGCCGGCGGGGGACACGCCATATCGGCGACCGGCGTGCTGGACAGTGACCAACGACATGAGCAATCCTGACCATGTGTTCTCTTCGTCCGACCGTCGTCACGACGCCGCGGTCCGGCGCCAGGACAAGGGGTACGCGTTTCGAGTGCCCACCGTTGCCGATGCGGAGTGGGAGAGTCAGTTCGATGCCGCGAAGTCGCTCAAGATCGGCATGTACCGCGTCGGCGTGTTGATCACGGGCGGCCAGCTCGCCCCGGTCCACAACGCCAAGGGCCAGGCCGGCGTGTCGACGGAATCGGTTGATCGGCAGATCACCCGTCGCGCCGGCGCAGGGTTGTCGCGTAGGTTCTGGCTGTTCGCTCGCGACTGTGCGAGCGCTCTGCTGCACAGGCCCTAGCCACATGGATCCTGGCCACGCCGAATCGCAGTTCTGCGGGAGATCGGCGCCCTGGTGCAAGTCTGCAATCAGTGGTGAGCTTCACAACTGGGGCCCGCCATCGCGAGTCAGGGATTGTGGGCGGGGGGCGGATGGCCGTTCATCGATCTGCCGGCGCGGCAGATGCGCAGGTCAGTCGTCGGCGGTGGGACGACGGCGTTGTTGCTTGGTCTGACCGCGCTGCTGTTTCGCCTTGAGGCGGCGGTTCTTCGAGCCCTTGGTCGGTCTCGTGGGGCGTCGCGGGCGTTCGACGTGGAGCGCCGACCGCAGGCGGGCGACCAACCGTTCCTCGGCCAGCGCACGGTTGCGGAGTTGGCTGCGCGCGTCGTCGACGACGACCCGCACCTCGTCGCCGAGCCGCTCGATCACCCGCGCCCGCTGCGCTTCCGAGAGCGCCGACGAGCCGGCTACGTCGAACCGGAGCTCGACCCTGGTGGCCGCCTTGTTGGCGTGCTGACCGCCCGGCCCACCGGACGCGCTGAACGACACCTGCAGCTCATGGCGCGGGATGCTCACCGAACGGGTGACGATCAGATCGTCGTGCATGGAGCCAGCCTGCCACGATCAAGTGCATGTCAGACTTCAAACTCGGTTACTCGACCGGCTACTGGTCATCGGGACCACCCGCCGGAGCGCTCGACGCAATCAAGGAGGCCGATCGGCTCGGCTTCGACTCGTTCTGGACCGCAGAGGCATACGGCAGCGACAGCCTGACCCCGCTCGCCTGGTGGGGCAGCCACACCCAGAACATCAAGCTCGGCACATCGATCGTGCAGATGTCGGCGCGCACGCCGGCCACGACGGCGATGTCGGCACTCACGATGGACCATCTGTCGGGCGGTCGCTTCATCCTCGGGCTCGGCGCGTCGGGCCCGCAGGTCGTCGAGGGCTGGTACGGCCAGCCCTACCCGCGTCCGCTCGAGCGGACGCGCGAGTACGTGCAGATAGTTCGCGACATCATCCGTCGCGACGGACCGACCGAGTTCCACGGCAAGCACTACGACATGCCGTACACCGGATCCGACGGGATGGGGCTCGGCAAGGCACTCAAGGCCACCGTGCACCCGCTGCGCACCGAGATCCCGATCTACCTCGGCGCCGAGGGCCCCAAGAACGTCTCCCTGGCCGCCGAGATCTGCGACGGATGGCTGCCGTTGTTCTTCTCCCCCAAGGACGACAACTGGTACCGCGAGCGGCTACGGATCGGGTTCGAGGCGAGCGGCGAGGCCGGCAAGGCCGACCGTTTCGAGGTCGCGTCGATGCTCACGGTCATCCCCGGCAACGACGTCGAGACGTGTGCCGACATGATGCGTCCGATGGTCGCCCTGTACGCCGGCGGGATGGGCGCCAAGGACGCCAACTTCCACTTCGACGTGTTTGCCCGCATGGGTTGGGAAGAGGTCGCCCTCGAGGTCCAGGCCCTCTACCTGGCGGGCAAGAAGCACGAGGCAGCTGCGGCGATCCCGACGGCGATGGTCGAAGACATCGCTCTCGTCGGCCCGGTCGACAAGATCCGCGACGACCTGGCGCGCTGGAAGGAAACCTGCCTGACCACGGTGCTGCTGAGCGGCAGGGCCGACCAACTGGAGATGCTGGCAGACCTGGTCAACGGCTGATCGGGTCGACCGCAGTCAGCTGCGGTCCTGCCAGGTGCAGATGCAGGCTTCGTTGCCGTCGGCGTCGGCGAGGATCCAGAACGCACGAGCGCGACGATCGCTGACCATGGTGCCGCCAACCGCCAGCGCCGCCGCGATCCGCTGCTCGGCCACGTCATGTGGCACCGACACGTCGAGGTGGAACCGGTTGCGCTGGGTGCGCGGCTCGTCCATCTGCTGGAACCAGATCGAGGGACCGCTGCGAAACGGGTCGACGAGCGCACCGCGGTGTACTCCGTACCCGAGCACCGCTGCCCAGAACGGGCGGATGCGATCGGCGTTCATCGTGTCGATCGCCAACTCGATCGCTTGCACGTCGGCGGGCTCCGAGCGGGCGGCGCCGGCCGCTGCGAGCAGCGAGATGTCGCGAGCCAGTTCGACGTCGAGCGTCGTCAGACCGCCTGTTGTGTGCGTCGTGAGCAGCACCCGAACCCGACCCGGATATCGAACGTCGATGTCGGGATGATGGACGAGTCGCTCTGCCGCGTCGGTGATCGCGACCACCAACTCTGCAGCCGCCGGGAACGATGGTGCAACGAAGTCGGCTCGGATCGCACCGAGCACATACCGCCAATCGGCGAGGCCCTCTAGCGTGGCGAACTCGTCGGCGGTGACGGAGGTGTACTGCATCGGCTCAGTACATCAGTCACAGCAGCTGTCGCGCCACCCGCAGCCCGAGCATTTGAAGTGGGCGTGCTCGGGGAACAGATCGCTCCCGCACAGCGGGCACTCCGGATACGTACCCATCGGCGATCGAGAGTTCTGAACGGATGGCGAGACGGTCGCGGGACGATCGTGGTGTGACATGGGACCGCGAGTTTCGCGCGATCCGGTCGACGCGGGCGCGGACCCTCGCCGGTATCTTGACCGGCGGGTCAATCCCTGACGACATGACGACGACCACCTCCGCCGACGCCCCACTTCTGCACCGCCACCAGCCCGGCACCGCCCGGGCAGCTCTGTCGTACCGCAATTTTCGGATCCTGTTCGTCGGCACTGCGCTGTCGAGCATCGGCACCTGGATGCAGAACTTCACGCTGCCCGCCTACATCGACAGCCGCACCGGCTCGGCCACGCTCGTCGGACTGCTGGTGTTCGTACAGCTCGGGCCGCTGTTGTTGCTGTCGATCCCTGCCGGCATGTTGGCCGACCGGCTGAACCGCACCCGGCTCGTGATCGCCATGCAGACGACCATGATGGTGTTGTCGATCGTGCTCGCCGTGCTCGTGTGGCGCGACGCGCCGCTGTGGACCCTGTTCGGCGCTCAGCTCGCGCTCGGCATCGCCAACACGGTCAACGCCCCCGCCTTCAGCGCCAGCATCCCGATGCTCGTCGATCGTCAAGACCTTCCGGGCGCGATCAGCCTCAACTCGGCGATGATCAATGCGACCCGGATCCTCGGCCCGGCGATCGCAGCGATGCTGGCCGCGATCGGGTTCTCGATCGCCCAGCTGTTCTTCGTCAACTCCGCGACGTATCTGTTCTTGATCGTTCCGCTGTTCTTCGTCGCGTTGCCACAGGCGAGCGGCGGACTGCCCGAGCGCGGCTGGCGCAAATTGATGAGCGGCATCAACGTCGTCCGTCGGCGGCGGGTGCTGAGTCGATCGTTGCTGACGATGTTCATGTTCTCGCTGGTGTGCCTCCCCTACATCGGCCTGTTCCCTTCGGTGGCCCGCCTCAACTTCGGGATCGAAGCGACCGGCGGCAGTTACAAGCTGCTGTACATCGTGTGGGGCCTGGGTGCCTTCCTCGGTGCGCTCGCCGTCGGCACCTGGCTGGCGAGCTTCGACAAGCGCCGACTGATCCCGATCGGGATGCTGTCGTTCGCCGTCTTCCTCGGCCTCTTCGCGCTCATGTCCTCGGTCATGCTCGCACTTCCGATCGCCGCCGCGCTCGGCTTCGTGTACTTCATGTCCGCCACGGCGTTGGCATCGGTGATGCAGCAGAACCTGGCGGACAACGAGCGCGCGTCGGCGATGCCGCTGTGGTTCATGGCGTTCGGCGGCACGATCCCGATCGGCAACCTGATCGCCGGCCCGATCATGGACGCCGTCGGCGCGAGATGGGTGCTCTGCTTCGGCGCCCTGTTCGCCGTGTTCCTGGCGTGGTGGGCCGATCTGAGTCGGCTCGACGCGGACGATTTCCTGCCGATCGAGCATGGTGGCGAACCGTTCCAACCCGTCAATGCCAACCGTCTGTTCTGACGCTCACCGCTCGGGTGTCTCGGGCACACTCCGAATGCTCACCGTTCGAGCAGGGCCTGGGCCACCTGTTCGAGGCCACCCACCCGGCTCGCCTTGACGAGCACCGCATCGCCCGGACCCAGGTCGCCCAGCGCCGCGATCGGATCGTCGACCGGCCGAATGCCGTAGAGGTCGGTGCCGACGGCGATCACCTCGATCCCACGCTCGATCGCATCATCCATCACCCGCTGGTGCCCCACCGCAGGCTCGTCGAGCTCGGCCATGAGGCCCAGCACCGCGATCCGTCGGGTCGCATCCATCCGGCTGAGCGCCTCGAGCGCGGCCCGCATCGAATCGGGATTGGCGTTGTAGGCGTCGTTCACCACGATCACGCCGCCCGCCGTGCGGGTGACCTCCATCCGCATCCCCGACACCCTGGCGCTCGACAGTGCGTCGAGCGCGGCATCGATCCTGCCCTCGACGACGCCGGCGACGGCGATCGCCGCCGCGGCGTTCGACGCCATGTGCTCGCCGCTGACCATGAGGCGTACGTTCCCGCTCCCCCAAGGTGTTTCGACGTGGAATGACGCACGGGCCAGGTCGTCGAGATCGACGTCACTGATCCGGACTTCACCTCCGCGTCCGTACGTGATCACCGACGACCTCGCGTGATGCGCCATGGCCGCGACGCGCGCATCGTCGGCGTTGAGGATCGCCACCCCTGATCCGGCGATCGCCTCGACCAGCTCACGTTTGGCGATCGCGACGCCGTCGATGCCTCCTACGTGCTCGGTGTGCGACGAGGCGACAGCCGTCACCACGCCGATCGTGGGCGCTGCGACCTCGCACAGGCGGGCGATCTCGCCGAAGCCGCGCATACCCATCTCGAGGACCAGCATTTCGACGTCGTCGGGCGCTCCGAGGATCGTCACCGGCAGGCCCTGTTCGTTGTTGAAACTGCGTATGTTCGCGGTGACGTGTCGTGTCGCGCCGAGCGCAGCGGCGATCAGGTCCTTGGTGCTGGTCTTGCCGACACTGCCCGTCACGCCAACCACCGGGATGTCCAGTCGGCGGCGCGCCCACGCCGCGAGCGCCATCAGCGCCACCCCGGTGTCAGCCACCATGATCGCCGATCCGCCGACCAGCGTGCCGCCGGTGAAGTAGGCGCCGGCTCCTCTCGACAGAGCTCCCTCGATGAACTCGTGCCCGTCGCGGTCGGCGACCAGCGGCACGAACAGCTCGCCGGCCGCTGTCGATCGCGAGTCGAACGACGCACCTTCGATCTCGACGTCCGGTCCGACCAACGTGCCGCCGGTCGCCTCGGCCACCTGGGATGCCCACAACCTCATGCTGTCGAACGGTACCGTCAGGCAAGTGAGCAGCGACCGCATCCAACTCGTGGTGTTGTTCGGCGGCCAGTCCGCCGAACACGAAGTCAGCTGCACCACTGCTGCCCACGTGCTCGCAGCGGCCGACCCAGACCGATACCGCATCACCCCGATCGGCATCTCGACCGACGGAGAGTGGGCGCTCGCCACCGAGGCCGTCCGCGCGCTCGAACGAGGCGGAGTGGCGCTCCCGGCCCGCCTCGACCCCGCCGGCGAACGTCTCTCACCCTCGGTGATGCTGGGCGAGGCGGTCGACCACCCCGAGCGCACGGTCGTGCTGCCCCTCCTGCACGGCCCGATGGGCGAGGACGGCACCGTGCAGGGCCTGCTCGAGCTCGCCAATGTCGCCTATGTCGGCTCCGGGGTCCTCGGCTCGGCGGTCGCAATGGACAAAGCGATGGCCAAACAGGTGCTCACGGCGGCGGGCATCGCCCAGGCGCGTTTCCGGTCCTTCGCCGAACATCAGATCACCCCTGGCATGCCGGGCGACCTCGCTGCAGAGCTCGGGCTGCCGTGCTTCGTCAAGCCCGCCAACATGGGGTCGTCCGTCGGGGTCACCAAAGCTCACACCGTGGACGAGTTGCGCGACGCGATCCAGTACGCCCTCACCTACGACGAATGGGTCGTCGTCGAGGAAGGCATCACCGGCCGGGAGATCGAGGTGGCCGTGATCGGCAACATCGATCCGTTCGTGTCGGTGCCCGGAGAGATCGTGCCGGGTGACGAGTTCTACAGCTACGACGACAAGTACGTGAACGATGCCAGCACCGGAGTGATCCCGGCCCCGCTGACTCCCGAGCAGACCGCCGATGTCCAGGCGAAAGCGCTCGCCGTATACCGAGCACTTCGCTGCGAAGGTTTGGCGCGGTGCGACTTCTTCCTCGAGGAACACGGGCCGGCCCGCGGGTTCCTGTGCAACGAAGTCAACACGATGCCCGGCTTCACGCCGATCTCGATGTTCCCGAAGATGCTGATCGCGAGCGGCATGCCCTACGGCGACATCATCGATCGCCTCGTCGAGTTGGCGCTCGAACGCCACAGCCGGCGTCGCCGGAACACCAAGCACTGAGGGCAGAGTTTCGTGCCGATCGTCTCGACTCCCAGCCGCTCGTTCGATGTCGACGTCGTCGTGTTCGACAAGGACGGCACCCTCGTCGACCTCGATGCAGTCTGGTTTCCTCCGGCGCAAGGATGGATCGATGCCGTTGCATCCGACCACCGCGAGCTGGCGGCCGCCCTCGCCGAACGGCTCGGGATCGATCTCGCCGGGCGCCGACTGGTGCCGGACAGCATCGCTGCTGCGAGCACCTTCGAACACATCGGCGCCGAGACCGTCGCCGAACTCGTCGCACACGGCTGGAGCGACGATCAGATCGACGCCGCTCTGGTGCGCGCCGCCGCCGCGGTCGACCGCGCTCTCGGCTCGGCCGAGCCGACGATGTTGGCCGATGTTCCGATGTTGTTCGAGCATCTGCTCCAGAATGGATTGCGGCTGGCGCTGTTGACGAGCGACGACCGCGACCCCACCCTCGAGTTCCTCGACTGGCTGGGCGCTCGCCACCTGCTGGATGCGGTGGTCACCGCCACCGACATCGAGCACCCCAAGCCGCACCCCGATGGTCTTCGACGAATCGCACGCCAACTGGCGACGTCGACCGACCGCATCTTGATGATCGGCGACTCGGTGTTCGATCGACAGGCGGCGAGGGCAGCCGGCAGCTGGTTCGTCGCCGTCGGCCATCGTTCGGCCGCGGCGCACGAGGCGGACGCCAGCGTCGACTGCATCGACCAGCTCACGGTCGACTGACGAGCTACCGTCGGGACATGCCCGATCGAGACGAACTCAACGACGTCGGCCTCTTGAAGCGGCGCGAGATCGAAGCCCGCATCGTTGCGCCGTTGCTCGCCCGGCTCGCCGCCGAGTACGGCGACGGTGTCTACGACGTGGCCCGCGATGTCATCGTCGACGTCGCTCGCGCTCAAGGGGCTGCGCTCGCGCAGCAGGTGGGCGACCAGAGCTTGCCGGCCTTCGCCCGCGGTCTCGCCGCGTGGTCGGCCGATGGCGCCCTCGAGTCCGAAGTCGTCGAGCTCACCGAGACCACCTTTGCGTTCGACGTGTCGCGGTGCCGCTATGCCGAGATGTACGGGGCGCTCGGCATGGAGGAGCTGGGAGCAATGCTGTCGTGCAATCGCGACGGCTCGCTGATCGAGGGCTTCAACCCGAACATCGAGTTCACCCGCACCCAGACGATCATGGGCGGCGCCACCCACTGCGACTTCCGTTTCGCTGTGCGCGATACGCCCGTCGGCATCACCCGCTGACCCGGCAGGCGGACGCGACGGAACGACATCTGGCGCGCCCCGTTACGTCGTGACTACTCGAGTGCATCGAGGAACTCGCTCACGATCGACCAGAACGGTTCACGCTGCCCGATCGTGTCGCGAATGAGGTGGTTCGCCCCCGCTGGCGTGCGCGTCGCGACGTGCGGACTTGCCAACGCGATCTGAGCAAGATCGGCCGGCTGCGTGACCGCGTCGGGCAATTCCGGGTCGCCGGCGACGACCGCCGCCGGCACCGCAAGCGGCCGATCGGTCTCGAAGACCGGTGCCATCGAGCCGTCGAGCACGACATCGAGCACCGAGGCGTCGACCTCGAGCACGCTGGCGGCCATCGTGCTGACTCCGTCGTCGTGAAGAATCTCGCCGAGCAGTCCCCCGCCGGTACTCGGCGACGCTGCCATGATCGCGCTCACGTCGGCGACCGACATACCTGCGGCCTGGACCTGCGGACTCAGTCCTCGAAGCAGAGCGAACGTGTCGAGCAACGAATTGCGCTGGCCCCTTGGCGTTCGAGTCGGGCATGGTGAACGGCGCATCCTCGAGCACGACGCCCCGAACCAGATCGGGGCGGGTCTGGGCAGGTCCGGCAGCTGCGGCCCCACCCGGCGAGTGCCCGACGGCGACACACGCGTGGCTGCGACCTGCTCACACACCGCGGCGGCATCGGAGAGGAAGTCGGCGAGCTGCTAGGTGCCGGGCGCCCGATCGGACCGACCGCGACCGCGGAAGTCGAGTCGCAACACGCGGTCGCTGTCGGTCAGACGCGGCACCATCCGGTCCCAGGTCTGCGAGCTGCCGAGAACGCCGTGCAGCAGGAGGATCGGCGGAGCGTCGTCGACCTCGACGTTCGGCCCGACGTCACCGCTCTGGATTCGCATCGAACCGACCAGAGCCAACGCCGGCGATCGGGTGGCAGCCTCGAGACCCGGTCGCCGAAGCGTCGCGCGCGATCCTTTGTGACCCGTCGTCGGAGGCCGTACGGTCCGTGAACACAAGCGGTCACTCGACACCGTCCGGAATGGAGTGGGTATGTATCAACGAATCGTGGTGGGGACCGACGGATCGGCAGGTGCGACGATCGCGATCGAGGCGGCGACAGCACTCGCCCGCCTGACCGGAGCCGAACTCCACCTCGTCCAGGGTTGCGACGCACCCGTCATGATGTCGCCGACCGACGACACTGCCGTCGCCATCGGTCCGGCCCAGGTGGTCGAGGCGTGCACCGAGCAGTTGGCGCCCCTCGCGGAGGCCATCCGCGCCACCGGTCTCGAAGTCGCAGTGCACGTGTTGGCCGAGAGTGGACATGCCGCGCTGTGCGACGTCGCCGAACAGGTCGAGGCCGATCTCATCGTCGTCGGGAACCGGGGCATGCGAGGCGCACGGCGTTTCCTCGGCAGCGTGCCCAACGCCGTCGTCCACCATGCCCCATGCTCAGTGTTGCTCGTGGCGACGACCTGACCACCACAGGTCAATCGGGTGACAGCGAGGACCGCAGGAAGCTGCGGAGCTCGTCGCGTAGACGCCGCAATCCCACGGCCGTCGGCTGCCAGCCCACCGCCCGCAACGCCTCCGGCTCGGTGGCGATCCCGGTGACCGTCGCGTACGCCAGCGCGGCAATCAGGCCGGGGTCGGCGCGCCGCAATCGACCCTTGTCCATCTCGAGCCGGAAGTAGGTGACGCATCGATCGACCAGCGGCTGCACGTGGTGGCGAATTCGATCGCGCTGCGCCTCGGGCAGGCGGTTCATCTCGCGGACGAGACCCAACATCGCCGGGCGCCTGACGGCCGGTCGGAACACGGCGCGCACCACGGCATCGATTCGTTCGAGCGGATCATCGCTGGCCGAGCGCACCGCCGCATCGATGACGACGACCAGCTCGGCGGCAACGGTCTCGAGCACGGCATCGACGAGCTCGTCCTTTGATGCGAACCAGTACAGGACGGTCTGCTTGCGCACACCGACCTCCCGGGCGATCTCGTCGAGTGACACCGCATCGACACCGCGCGCGCCGAACAGGTCGAGCGCCGCATCGAGGATGCGCTGACGGGTGGGGATCTCGCGGGTGGTCATGACGGTGGCGCTCATCCACGAACCGCCGGAACGGTTGAGGTGGCGCATCTGTCTACCATTTGGTAGACATATCCATTGTGATCGCTGAATCGCTCGCTGGCAAGCGGATTGCCATCACCGGCTCGACCGGGTTCGTCGGCACTGCACTCGTCGAGCGGTTGCTGCGCAGCGTGCCCGATTGTGAGCTGATCCTGCTCGTGCGCAACGGGCAACGCACCCCGGCATCGGCGCGAGTCGAACGCGAGTTACTGAAGAACGACGCCTTCGATCGGCTTCGTGAACAGCTCGACTCGCCCGACGGTACCGAGACCTTCAAACAGATGACGGCCCGGCGCATCACCACCGTCGCCGGCGACGTGAGCAGCGACGGCCTGGGCCTGGCAGACGACGATCGTGCAATCTGGAGCACGGCCGACGTCATCATCCACTCGGCAGCGACCGTCTCGTTCGATTCCCCGCTCGACCGCGCCGTCGAGATCAACCTGCTCGGCCCCACCCGGATCGCCGGCCTGTGCCAAGAGCTCGGGGTGACCCCCCACCTCGTCGCCGTGAGCACCTGCTACGTCGCCGGTAACCGCCGCGGCAACGCTCCGGAGGAGCTCGTCAGCGCCGGACCGTTCGACATCGGACTCTCGTGGCAAGCCGAGGTGGCCGCCGCCCGCCGCCTGAAGGGCGACACCGAGGCGCTCAGCCGTCAGCCCGAGCGGCTGGTCCAGTTCCGCAAGCAGGCGCGTGGCGAGCTCGGTGCCGCCGGAGCCCCTGCGCTGGCCGGCAAGACCGAACAACTGCGCGAGCGATGGGTGCGCGACCAGTTGATCGAGGCCGGGCGCGCACGGGCGGCGAGCGTGGGCTGGCCCGATGCCTACGCGTACACCAAAGCGCTCGGCGAGCAGGCGCTCACCGACACGAAGGGCAACATCCCCGTGTCGATCGTGCGTCCGTCGATCATCGAGTCGGCGTGGGCCGAACCCAAGCCGGGCTGGATCCGCGGATTCCGGATGGCCGAGCCGGTCATCATCTCCTACGCCCGCGGACTGCTCAAGGAGTTCCCCGGGGTCCCCGAAGGCACCGTCGACGTGATCCCGGTGGACATCGTGGTGGCAGCGCTGATCGGCGTGGCCGCCGCCGGGCCCGACAAGGCTCCGCCGATCACGCAGGTCGCCTCGGGCGGTGTCAACCCGCTCAAGTACCGGGCGATGATCGACTACATCAGCGGCTGGTTCACCGAGCACCCGCTCTACGACCCGGAGGGTCAGCCGATCCTGGTTCCCGAATGGAACTTCCCGGGCCGCGGCAAGGTCGAAGGCCAGCTCAACCGGGCCATGAACATCTTGTCTCGTACGGAACGAACACTGCAGGCACTCCCGCTTCGCGGCCGGCAGGCCGAGTTCACGGCAACCCTCGAGATGCGCCGAAACGAGGTCGAAACGGCGCTCCAGTACGTCGAGCTGTACGGCCTCTACACCGAGTGCGAGGCGATCTACCAGGTCGACAATCTGATCGCCTTGTGGGACACGCTCGATGCCGTCGATCAGGCAGCGTTCAACTTCGATCCGCGCGTCGTCGACTGGGAGCACTACGTCACCCAGATCCACCTGCCCTCGATCGTGCAGCACGCCCGCGTCAAGTCGACTCCTGGCAAGTCGCGCAGCACCGACCGAATGACCCGCCTGCGCAAGCAGGTGCTCGACCCCAAGCGTCAGGTCGTGGCATTCGACCTCGAGAACACCCTCATCTCGTCGAACGTGGTCGAGAGCTACTCGTTCCTCGCGACGCGTCGGCTCAACGGCCCCGAACGGGCCCGCTACGTGATGCGAACGCTCACGGAGGCACCCGGCCTGCTGAAGATGGACAAGCGCGACCGCACCGACTTCCTGCGGCACTTCTACCGGCGCTACGCCGATGCTCCGGTCGAGCAGATCCAAGAAGACGCGCTCGAGATGATGCAGCAACTGATCATGGCCAAGAGCTTCCCCGAGGGCCTGCGCCGCGTGCGCGAGCACCGGGCGCTCGGCCATCGAACGATCCTGATCACCGGTGCGCTCGAATTCGCGGTAGCGGGGTTGAAGCCGCTGTTCGACGAGATCGTCGCCGCCGAGATGAGCGTGCGACCCGACGGCACCTATTCCGGGGAGATGAAGACCGTTCCTCCCACGGGCGAGGCTCGCGCGCAGATCCTGTCCGACTATTGCGATGCCGAAGGGTTCCGGCTCGACGAATGCGTCGCCTACGCCGACTCGTCGAGCGATCTCCCGTTGTTCGAGGCTGTCGGGTTTCCGGTCGCTGTCAACCCGGAGACCCGGTTGGCTGCGATCGCCCGCAAGCGGGGATGGCTGGTCGAGCACTGGTCGAAGGCGCAGGGCGCGCCCAGACCTCTGCTGCCGATCGGCAAGATGATGGTGGAACGAGAGCGGCGCAGGGTGTTCTCATGAGAGCCCTCGAGATCCGCCGGAGCGTCGCCAAGTTCGGGATGGCGCGCATCGCCTCGGCGGTTGCCCCTGCGACCGCGACGAAGCTCGGACCGCTCGAACTGCGCACGATCGACGACCCGGCGTGCCCGGGTGCCGGTTGGCAGCGGGTCCATACCCGGCTGTCGGGCATCTGCGGATCCGACCTGTCATTGGTCGAGGGGCACGCCTCTACCTACTTCGACGATTTCGTCAGCTTTCCCTTCGTGCCCGGCCACGAGGTGGTCGGCGAGCTCGAAGACGGCACGCGCGTGGTGCTCGAACCCGTGCTCGGTCACGCGGCCCGTGGCGTCGTCCCACCCTTTCCCGGCGCCGCTCCCGGCGACGGCGACGACTACGCCCACCTCGCCATCACGACCGCCGACGGCGCAGTCGAGCCCGGCATCCAGACCGGCTTCTGCTGCTCGACCGGTGGTGGTTGGGCACCGTGGTTCTGGGCCCACGAATCGCAGCTCCACCGCATCGACGACGACATGTCCGACGAGCGCGCCGTGCTGGTCGAGCCGCTGGCGGGCGGCATCCACGCCGCGCTGCTCACCTGGCCCGCCGTCGCCGAGGCGAAGGACCCGATCGTCGCGGTGCTCGGGGCCGGCACGATGGGGCTGGCGGCCGTGGCCGGCCTCAAGCGATACGTGCCAGGTGTTCGGATCATCGTCGGTGCCCGCTACCCACACCAGATGACGCTCGCCACCGCGATCGGTGCCGACCTGGTGGTGCCCGCCACAAAGCTCGACCGCGCCGTGCGACGCGAGGCCGGCTGTCATCTGATCGGCGACACGCTGAGCTCGGGCGCCCACGCCACCATCGACGCCGTCGGCACGAGCGACTCGATCACCGACTCGTTGCGCATCACCCGCCCCAGGGGACGCGTCGTACTGATGGGAATGCCTGCCGAGGTCAAGCTCGACCTCACGGGCCTGTGGCATCGCGAGACCGAACTCAAGGGCGCCTACACCTACGGCACCGAAACGATGCCGGACGGCGCCACCGCACGCACGTTCGACCTGGCGATCGACACCGCCAACCACTTCGAGGCCGAGCGAATGCTGTCGGCCACCTACCCGATCGACGATCACGTCGACGCCATCGCCCACGCCGCCGCTGCAGGTCGCCGTGGCGCCGTGAAGATCGCCTTCGATCTGCGAGCAGACCGATGACCACTGCACGCCACCAGCTCCCCCGACCCGGTTCCCAATCGACGCAACGTCGACCCGGAACCACCGTCGGTCGTGAACAGACTTTGCGTCGATTCACGACCACATTCCGCCATGCCCGCCATGCCCGCCATGCCCGCGGTTCCCAGCCGACGCAACGTCGACCCGGAACCACCGTCGGTCGTGAACAGACTTTGCGTCGATTCACGACCGAGCTTCTCGAAAGGTCAGGCCGCTGAGCCATGCCACGTCCTGGATTCGTCCTCGAAGTCGACAAGTCGACGCCTCCCATCCTGTTCTGGCGCGGAGAGGGATTCAGCCTCGAGAAGCTGCCCGCCGATCGCAGCCGGGTGATCTACCCGGCCGAGCCACTGGCCGGGCTCGACGACGTCGACGGCCACATCCGCGACGCCCTGCTGAATCCGGTCGACATGGATCCGCTGCCGACGTTGCTGCACCCGGACATGAAGCTCACGATCTGCTTCGATGACGCCAGCCTGTCGCTGCCGAAGATGCGCAAGCCCGATACCCGCCAGCGGATCATCGAAGCCGTGCTCGACCTGGCGGCCGCGGCCGGGGTCGACGACATCCACCTCATCGCGGCGCTGGGCCTGCATCGCCGGATGCACGAGTACGAACTGCGCCACGTGCTCGGAGACCGGATCTTCGACGCCTTCCACCCACGCGGCATGCTGTACCAGCACGACGCCGAGGACTACGAGAATCTGACCGTGATCGGCGAGACCGACCACGGCGAGGTGCTCGAGATCAACACACGCGTCGCCGAGAGCGACCTCGTGGTCTACGCCAACGTCAACCAGGTCGCAATGGACGGCGGCTGGAAGTCGATCACCACCGGCGTCGCCTCGTACCGCTGTCTCAGCTACCACCACAACCCGGTCACGCTGCAGAACACGCGCAGCCTGATGGACCGCCACAAGAGCGACCTCCACAAGAGCGTGTGGCGGCTCGGCAAGGTGCTGCAGGATCACGGCCCGAAGATCTTCACGGTCGAGACCACGATCAACACCGATGCCTTCCCGTCGCCGTTCGACTTCCTCTCCAAACGCGAATGGGAGTGGAACGCCAAGGACCGCGCGCTCTACCTGGCCACCCAGAAGTCGCTCAAGCGCACGCCCAACCGACTGGCCCGCAAGATCTTCCACGGCATCGAGTCGCCCTACGCCACCACCAGCGTGCAGGCCGGATTCACACCATCGGTGCACGAGATCACGCTCCAGCACGTCTACGACCAGCACATCGTGCCGGTCGAGGGCCAGACCGACATCCTGACGATGGGGATTCCGTTCATCAGCCCGTACAACCCCGAGGGCATCATGAACCCGATCCTCGTGATGTGCATGGGGCTCGGGTACCTGTTCAACATGTACCGCAACAAGCCGCTCGTACGCGAGGGCGGCGTCGTGATCATGACCCACCCGACGTACCGCGAGTTCAACCCGGTGCACCACCCGAGCTACATCGACTTTTTCGACGAGGTACTGGCCGACACGACCGACCCCGTCGTGATGTCGGAGAAGTGGGAGAAGAAGTACGCCGAGGACGAGTGGTACCGGCACCTGTACCGCACGGGCAACGCCTACCACGGCGTGCACCCGTTCTACGCCTGGTACTGGGGCGCCCACGGACAGCAGTGGGCCGGCAAGGTGATCATCGTCGGTGGCGACCCGACGGCGGTGCGGCGGCTCGGGTTCACACCTGCCAGCACGATGGACGACGCATTCGAGATCGCCAGCGACGTCGTCGGCCGCTCACCAACCATCTCCCATCTCCACGTGCCCGGTGTGCTCGTGGCCGACGTCGTGTGAGCCGCTGACGTCATGGCGAATCCCTACCTCCGTTCGGCACGACGAGCCGCCGGCACGGCCGAGCGCATCGTGCGTTCGGTCGCCAGGCCACTGCGCTCCTACGGATTCCCGTACCGCGCACCCAGCGTGCCCAAGGGTGTCGAGGTACCGAGAGAGCCATCGAGGCTGGGCGCCAACTACGACACCGAGTGGGCCCGCCGCCCGGCCGCCCGAGTTGCTCGCGGACTCATCGCCGAGGGTCCGTTGCGGCTGCTCGTGAAGGGTGTCGCGAATCCCGACGTCGTCGGGCTCGACCGGCTCCAAGACCTCAGCCGGCTCGACGATCCGCCACCCGTGATCTTCGCCCCGAACCACCACAGCCACGTCGACACGGCGCTGATGATCCGGGCGATCCCGGCCTGCTGGCGCCGGGAGCTAGTGGTAGCCGCCGCCGCCGATTACTTCTTCGACCAACAGTGGAAGGCGGTGTTGTCCGCCCTGGCACTCAATGCGATCCCGATCGATCGGGAGGTCACGGGACGCAAGTCGAGCGACCAGTTCCGAGATCTCATGGCCGACGGCCACAGCCTGTTGATCTATCCCGAGGGTGGCCGCTCGCCCGACGGCTGGGGCCAGGAGTTCAAAGGTGGCGCTGCGTATCTGTCGTCGCGAACGGGCGCGCCGGTCGTTCCGGTCTTCATCGACGGCTCGGGCGCGATCTACGGCAAAGGGATGAAGCGCCCCAAGCCGGGCCGCACCAAGGTCGTGTTCGGCGCTCCGTTACGACCCACCGACGGCGAGAACACCCGCCGCTTCAACTCCCGCATCGAAGCCGCGGTCAGCCGACTCGGCGACGAGGCGCTCACCGACTATTGGACGGCGACGAAACGAGCCGCCGACGGTCTGAGCCCGAAGCTCACCGGCCCCGAGTACAACGGGTGGCGACGCCAATGGGAGCTCGGCGAACATCGCAAGCTGGGCGCAGCGGGCCTTCGCCGCCGCCAACAGCGCCGCTGGCCCGACCTCGGCTGACGCACCGCAGAGGCGCCTCGAGCGTTCCCGGGCGCCGTTCCTGGGCACCGCCCGTTACGTCAGCAGTTACCCTCAGGTGGGATCGTGAGCTGAGAACCGATCAGGAACGTGTTGTAGGCGGGGTTGTCGAGATTTGCGTTCGACAGTTGATCGACGGTGATGCCGTACTTCTTCGCCACCCGAGTCGGGTTGTCACCCGCGACGACCGTGTGACTACATCCGGTGCCCGGCTGACCGGCCGACGTCGTGGTGGTGACGCCGGGGGTGCCGGGGGTGCCGGGCGTTCCCGAACCTGGGATCGGCTTGTTCGGCGGGATCAGGATCTCGTCGCCCGCCAACAGCAGGTGATCGGTGCCATCGGTCCAGCTGTTGTAGGCGATCAGCTCGTCGACGGACATGTCGAAGAGCGATGCGATCTTCGACAGCGAGTCACCGGCGACCACGACGTAGGTCTGCGGATCCGGCGAAATCGTGGGGCCGCCCGGCTGACCGGGATCGACGAAGATCGTCGTGGTCGTGGTCGTGGTAGCGGGCTCGATGGTGACATAGCTGGATGGCTGGATCGGCGACAGGAGCCCGCCTGAACCGGAACCGGTCGAATCACCGCATCCGGCGGCGAGCATCAGCGGTGCGACGCAAAAGGCCGCGAAGATGACCGCTCTCGACTTGATCTCCATGCGCCCTAGCGTACGGCCTGGAACGAGGCAGGTGGCGTCATCCCACCTCGACGCGCCGAGCTCGCCTCACATCAGCGGCCGCGCCGTCGGCTCGATCGGTTCGGGAAGCTTCGTCTCGCCCATCAAGAAGCGATCCGTTCCGGCCGCCGCCGACCGGCCCTCGGCGATCGCCCAGACGATCAGGCTCTGCCCGCGGCCCATGTCTCCGGCCACGAACACGCCGTGCACGTTGCTCATGTAGTTGCGATCGCGAACGGCATTGCCGCGTTGGTCGAATTCGATGCCCAACGTGTCGAGCCACGAGCCCCGCTCGGGTCCGGTGAAGCCGAGCGCCAGGAAGACGAAGTCAGCTGCCAGCTCGCGATCGGTGCCCTCCACCTTGACGAACTTGCCGTCGATCATCTCGACTTCGTGGATCGCCAGCGCCTTCACGTTCCCGTCGGCGTCGCCGATGAACCGCTCGGTGTTGACCGAGTAGATCCGCTCGCCACCTTCGGCGTGGGCGGACGTCACCTTGTAGACGAATGCGTACTGCGGCCACGGGTTGCTGTCGGCGCGCTCGTCGGGTGGACGCGGCATGATCTCGAGTTGTGTGATCGACGCGGCGCCCTGCCGGTGCGCTGTGCCGAGACAGTCGGCACCCGTGTCACCACCACCGATGATGACGACGTGCTTGCCGTTTACGTCGATCGGTGATCGCTCGAAATCGCCCATCTGCACGCGGTTGGCGGGCGGCAGGTACTCCATCGCCTGATGGATGTTCCGCAACTCGCGACCTGGAACCGGCAGATCCCGCCATTGGGTGGCGCCGCAGGCGAGCACGATGGCGTCATAGGACGCGTACAGCACGGTGATGTCGACGTTGTCGCCCACGACGGCACCGGTACGGAACTCGGTGCCTTCGGCCGACATCTGTTCGAGTCGCCGATCGATGTGCCGCTTCTCCATCTTGAACTCGGGGATGCCGTAACGCAGCAGACCGCCGATGCGATCCGAGCGCTCGAGTACCACGACGTCGTGCCCTGCTCTCGTCAACTGCTGTGCGGCCGCCAGGCCGGCCGGCCCCGACCCGATCACGGCGACTCGCTTACCGGTGCGAACCGTGGGCACCTGGGGAACCACCCATCCCTCGTCGAAGGCCTTGTCGATGATCTCGACCTCGACCTGCTTGATCGCCACCGGCGGCTGATTGATGCCGAGCACGCACGCCGACTCGCACGGGGCGGGACACAGCCGACCGGTGAACTCGGGAAAGTTGTTGGTGGCGTGCAAGCGATCGATGGCGTCGCGCCAGTGATCGCGATATACGAAGTCGTTCCAGTCCGGAATCAGGTTGCCGAGTGGGCACCCGTTGTTGCAGAACGGGATACCACAGTCCATGCAACGGCCGGCCTGAGTCCGCAGCTTGTCGTCGGGGAAGTCCTCGTAGACCTCCTTCCAGTCGCGCAGCCTCACCGGCACCGGCCGGTACTGGGGCAGTTCACGCTCCCACTTCAAGAACCCGGTTGCTTCACCCATTTCGGTGTCCCCCTCGTCGGCCCCTCGGTTCTCCCCGGTCGGACTGCAGTTCGTCGCGGGCGCTTCCCTCGCTGCGCGACCGCACGATGTCTTCGATCCCCATCATCCGCGGGCTGCCTCCATCACTCGGTTCACGGTTTCGGATTCGTCAAGGCCGTCGGACTCCGCTTGTGCCATCACGCTGAGCACACGCCTGTAGTCGACCGGCATCACCTTTCGGAAACGACTGACCTCGACACTCCACGCGTCGAGTATTCGCCCCGCGACCGCCGAGTCGGTGTACACGAGGTGCGCCTCGATCACGGTCCGCAAGAAGTCACGATCGGATTCGTCGAGCTGTTCGATCTCGACCATCTCATAGTTCACCTTGCGGTCGAAATCACTGGTGCGGTCGTACACATAGGCGATACCGCCCGACATGCCGGCACCGAAGTTGCGGCCGGTCGGGCCGAGCACGACGACCCGTCCGCCTGTCATGTACTCACAGCCGTGGTCGCCGACGCCCTCGACCACCGCGGTGGCGCCAGAGTTTCGAACACAGAACCGCTCACCGACATTGCCGCGCAGAAAGATCTCGCCGGCCGTCGCGCCATAGGCGATCACGTTGCCGGCGATGACCTGATCCTCGGCCGCGAACGGCGACGCCTGCGGCGGGCGAACGATCAGCCGGCCGCCCGACAAGCCCTTGCCGAGATAGTCGTTGGCATCGCCACTCAACGTCATCGTGATGCCGGCGGGCAGAAAGGCCCCGAAGCTCTGGCCGGCCGAGCCCGTGAACCGGATGTCGATCGTGCCGTCCGGCAAGCCGGCACCCTTCCACACCTTCGTGACCTCGTGGCCGAGCAGCGTGCCGACGGTGCGGTTCACGTTGCGGATCGGCAACTCGATCGCGACCGGTTCGGCGTGGGTGATCGCCGGCTGGGCGAGGCGGATCAGTTCCTGGTCGAGTGCCTCGCCGAGACCGTGATCCTGCTCCCCGGTACACAGGAATGCCTGGTCGTACGGGTTGTCGACCACCTGCAGGATCGGGCTGATGTCGAGATTGTGCGCCTTCCAATGGTCGACCGCGGGGCGCACGTCGAGTGCCTCGACGTGCCCGATCATCTCGGCCATCGTGCGGAACCCGAGCTCGGCCATGTACTCGCGGATCTCCTCGGCGATGTACTCGAAGAAGTTCACGACGAACTCCGGCTTACCACTGAACCGTTTGCGGAGTTCGGGGTTCTGCGTGGCGACCCCGACCGGGCAGGTGTCGAGGTGGCAGACCCGCATCATCACACAGCCCGACACCACGAGCGGGGCGGTCGCGAAGCCGTACTCCTCGGCGCCGAGCAACGCTGCGATCACGACGTCACGACCGGTCTTGAGCTGGCCATCGGCCTGCACGACGATGCGATCGCGCAGGCCGTTGAGCAGCAGCGTCTGCTGAGTCTCGGCGAGGCCCAGTTCCCACGGCCCGCCGGCGTGCTTGAGCGACGTGAGCGGCGACGCACCGGTGCCACCGTCGTGACCGGAGATCAACACGACGTCGGCCTTCGCCTTCGACACTCCCGCGGCGACAGTGCCGACGCCCATCTCGGCGACGAGCTTGACGTGGATGCGAGCCTGGGGGTTGGCGTTCTTGAGATCGTGGATCAGCTGCTTGAGGTCCTCGATCGAATAGATGTCGTGGTGCGGCGGCGGGCTGATCAACCCGACACCCGGAGTCGAGTGGCGCGTCTTCGCGATCCATGGGTACACCTTGTGGCCGGGCAGCTGGCCGCCCTCCCCCGGCTTGGCACCCTGGGCCATCTTGATCTGGATGTCATCGGAGTTGGTGAGGTACTCCGACGTCACACCGAATCGCCCGGACGCGACCTGCTTGATCGACGATCGTCGAGCAGGGTCGTAGAGCCGGTCTGCATCCTCGCCACCTTCGCCGGTGTTCGATTTGGCGCCGATCTGATTCATCGCGATCGCCAGCGTCTCGTGGGCCTCGGCGGAGATCGAGCCGTACGACATCGCACCCGTCGAGAATCGTTTGACGATCTCGCTCACGGGCTCGACCTCGTCGATGGGGATCGATTGGCGACCGTCGGCGAACTTGAACAGTCCACGCAGCGTCGCGAGATGCCTCGACTGGTCGTCGACCAGGCCGGTGTACTGCTTGAAGATGTCGTAGCGCTTCGCACGCGTGGCGTGCTGCAGCTTGAAGACCGTGTCGGGGTTGAAGAGGTGATACTCGCCCTCCCGGCGCCACTGGTACTCGCCACCGAGCTCGAGCTTGCGATGTGCCCGCTCCTCGGGCCGCCGCGGGTTCGCAACGGTGTGACGCATCCTGATCGCCTCGGCGATCTCGTCGAGACCGATCCCACCCAGCCGGCTGACCGTGCCTGTGAAATACCGGTCGACGAGTTCGCCGCCCAGTCCGATCGCCTCGAAGATCTGTGCGCCGGTGTACGACGCCACGGTCGAGACGCCCATCTTCGACATCACCTTCAGCACGCCTTTGCCGCTCGCCTTGATGTAGTTCTTGACGGCCTTGTGGGGATCCATGTCGGCCATACCGTGCAGACCCTCTGCGATCAGGTCCTCGATCGACTCGAACGCGAGATACGGGTTGATCGCCCCTGCGCCGTATCCGATCAGCAGCGCCATGTGGTGCACCTCGCGGGCGTCGCCGCATTCGACGACCAGACCGACCTTCGTGCGCTGCTTGGTGCGCACGAGGTGATGGTGCACGGCGGACGTCAGCAGCAGCGATGGAATCGGTGCGTCGACGGAGTCGGCATTTCGGTCGCTCAGCACGACGACGCGGGCGCCGCGCTCGATCGCCGACGACACCTCCTCGAAGATCGCG
Source organism: uncultured Acidimicrobiaceae bacterium (assembly GCA_963701575.1). Classification (GTDB taxonomy): domain Bacteria; phylum Actinomycetota; class Acidimicrobiia; order Acidimicrobiales; family Ilumatobacteraceae; genus Ilumatobacter. The sequence goes on along the minus strand of CAVPAQ010000015.1, from coordinate 241,858 downwards.
TCGAGTGAGGTGCGCAGCGAGTTGCCACCACCGGCCACGCGGTAGAGGCCTTTCACGACGTGTGCGGCGAGGCCGGGGAACTGTCCGTCGTCGTTGGCGTGGATGATCTTGGCCAACTCGTCGTTGTCGAGGATCGGGAACGGCAGTGCCAGCTGGCGGCAGCTCTCCGGTCCGGGCTTGAGCAGGTTCGCCTCGGGACCGATCGATGACGAGACGGCGGTGACGACCTCCTCGCGAATCGCATCCAGCGGCGGGTTGGTGACCTGGGCGAACAACTGGGCGAAGTAGTCGAACAACAGACGCGGCCGGTCGGAGAGCACGGCGAGCGGGGTGTCGGTGCCCATCGAACCGATCGGTTCCTTGCCGTCGCGCGCCATCGGGGCGACGAGGATCTTGAGCTCCTCGTGGGTGTAGCCGAACATCTGCTGGCGGCGCAGGACACTGTCGTGGCTGAAGACGGTGTGCTGGCGGGCAGGCAGATCTTCGAGCTGCACCATGCCGTTCGCCAGCCACTCACCATAGGGGCGCTCGGCCGCGAGCTGCTTCTTGATCTCCTCGTCGTCGACGATGCGGCCCTCGCGGGTGTCGATCAGGAACATCCGGCCCGGCTGCAGCCGACCCTTGTTGACGATCTTGGCCGGATCGATCTCGAGCACACCGACCTCGGATGCCATGATCACGAGATCGTCATCGGTCACCCAGTAACGGCTGGGGCGCAACCCGTTGCGGTCGAGCACGGCGCCGATCACGTCGCCATCGGTGAACGTGACGCTGGCCGGGCCGTCCCACGGCTCCATCACGCTGGCGTGGAACCGGTAGAACGCCCGACGATCGGGGTCCATCTCGGTGCTGTTCTCCCACGCCTCGGGAATCATCATCAACACCGCGTGGTGCAGCGGGCGACCACCCAGGTGCAGCAGCTCGAGCACCTCGTCGAACCGAGCGGTGTCGGACGCACCAGACGTACAGATCGGGAAGGCCTTGTGCAGTTCGGGCAGGTGTTCGCTGGCGGCCATCGCCTCGCGGGTGCGCATCCAGTTCTGGTTGCCCTGCACGGTGTTGATCTCGCCGTTGTGGGCCACGTACCGGTAGGGATGAGCGAGCGGCCAGGACGGGAACGTGTTGGTCGAGAACCGCGAGTGCACGAGCAGCAGGGCGCTCTCGATCCGCTCGTCGGTGAGATCGAGGAAGAACTGGCTCAACTGGGGTGTGGTGAGCATGCCCTTGTAGACGATCGTGCGCGATGACAACGACGAGAAGTACGACTCGAGCTCGCCGCTCAGCTCGTGCTCGGTGCGCTTGCGTGCGACGTAGGTGCGACGATCGAGGTCGAGGCCGGACTCGCCTCCCGGTGACGAAACGAACAACTGCCGGAACACGGGCATTGCGGCGCGAGACGTCTTGCCGAGGCACTCCGGGTCCACCGGCACATCACGCCAACCGAGCACCGACAGCCCCTCTTCGACCATGATCGCCTCGATCTGCGACTGCGCCTTGTCACGAGCCGAATCGGGCTCGGGCAGGAACACGACACCGACCGCGTACGCCCCCGGCGCCGGCAGCTCGAAATCGACCGATCCGCGCAGCAATCGATCGGGCACCTGCAGCAGGATTCCTGCACCGTCACCGGTGTCCGGCTCGGCGCCGGTCGCACCGCGGTGTTCGAGGTTCGTGAGCGCCAGCAGGCCGGTTTGCACCAACTCGTGCGAGCGGTGGCCCTTGAGGTGCGCGACGAACGAGACGCCACAGGAGTCGTGTTCGAAACGCGGGTCGTACAGGCCCGTGGGCCCAGGGGTCGTCAACATGTGCACTTCCACGAAAGTCGGGGGTTGGCTTGTGGGAGTCCGGGACGACGTTGGCCCGAAGAACGCACCATGATACGGGATCGGGCGCCGGAACCGAAATGCGTTGACCGACGACCTCGTGGATGCCACGCTGATACCAGCGGGTGTGCCGCGCCCAGGAGGACGACATGACCCAACCGAACAGCGGTTTGCCCGGCACTACTCCGCCCCCTGAGCGGGCGGGCGCCCCATGGATCCTGACCGCAATGGGTGGTTTCGCCGCGCTCGTCCTGATCGTCGGGTTCGCCGTCTGGATCGGCACCCGCGACGACGGAGTGACCACGAGTTCTGTCGTCTCCAGCTCGTTGCCGGTCGTCTCCAGCTCGACGAGCGTGCCGAGCGAGACCTCCACGAGCACCTCGACGAGTACGACGACATCGACCACCAGCACGACCACCACGACATCGACCACCAGCACGACCACCACGACGGTCGCTCCGCCGGCGTTCGCACTGCCGGCGACGGGTGATCCGACCTGGACCGTCGACATCTTCCGCGTCCCCGACGCAGCAGCGCTCACGATGAACCTCGTCACCACGAACGGCGGCGTCAGCGCCTATGACGGCGAGGTCGGCCAGCAGCGCTGCATCGGAATCGTCGGCTCCGGAGACGAATACGGCGGCTGGTGCGGGTTCCTGCCCGACCTCACGGCCGGTCGTTTCGTCACCATCCAAGGCATCACCCCCTGGTTGGTCGAGTACGGTGCGACCACCGGAGAGGTCGAGCTGGTCGAGCTCGACCCACAGTGGCGACTGCCGAGCAACGGCTGCACCGAACCCGCGGTGTCGATCATCGCCGCCGCGAACCTGGGCCCACTCCCGGTGACCGGCCTGGTCTGCGCCGGCTCGGAGGCCTTCGTCGGAGCCGGCACCCTGCTGTTCGGCGATCAGGGTGCGCCGGACGGCGGAGGCGTCCTCGTCGGCTCAGGCGACGAAGGCTGGACCACCATCGGCGGCTTCGGCACGTCGATCGACTGTGGCGGATGGCCCGACGGCGTCGACCGATGTGCGCTGTTCGGTGTCGAGTCCGAGTTGTTCGAAGCGTTGTTGCCGATTCCACCTGGCGACCTGTTGACGACCGGCACCGACTTCCCAGGGATGAACGACGAGACGGCGACGGTGCGCACCTGGATCGGCTCCGAGACCGACCCGGCGGCGATCGAGGCGATCGTCATCGAGCAGGTCACGACTCCGGACGCGGAAGCGCCCGCCGACGTGCGCCGTGCCGCGGGCGTCGGGGACGGCCTCGACCTGCTGGTGGTCGAAGTGCCGGCCATGGATGACTCGATCCGATCCACCACCTGGGCGATCTGGATCGACACCGGAGCAGCTACGCCGGTGCAGCGGGCGTTCGCGTGGGTGACCTGCGCGCGAGGCATCGCCGGACCCGACCTGTGCGTGTAACTGCGACGGCAGGCTCGGTCAATCGGCGAAGTTCGCCGGACGCCGCTCCATGTTCGATCTGATCGCCTCGATCTGATTCGGTGAACCGATCTGGTCGCCGATGATCCGGCGCTCGGCGGCGAACTGCTCGGCGGCGCCGTCGGTGAACATGCGGTTGAAGAGCTCTTTCGAGCCCCGCACGGCACCGGGGCTGCGACCGGCGATCTCCCTGGCGAGCGCCATCGCGTCCTCGTAGGGATTGTCGCTGAGGCGCGTGACCAGGCCGAGCTCGTAAGCCTCGCGGCCGTCGATCATGCGCGCCGTATAGGTGAGCTCGCGTGCCACGTCGGAACGCACGAGCCGGCTGAGCATGAACGTGCCGGTCATGTCGGGAACGAGCCCCCAGTGCACCTCGCGCACCGACCACTTCGTGTCGGGGTGGGCGATACGGATGTCGGCGCCCAACGCGATCTGGAGGCCGCCACCGAGCGCATGGCCGTGCACCGCCGCGATCACCGGCATCGGGAGCTCCTGCCACACCCAGCAGATCTGCTGACCGAGGTGGGTGATCCGTCCCTCCGGGAGATGACCAGGGTTACCGCCCTGCTGGGCCGGCCGCTCGGTGTCTCCGGCCATGCCCGAGAACATCGAGAAGTCGAGCCCGGCGCAGAACGACTCACCCTCTCCCGAAAGCACGACGGCGCGCACCCCTTCGGCGGTCTTGAGCTGTTCGCCGACCTCCTCGATCGCGGCGAACTGGGCACCGTCCAGGGCGTTTCGCTTGTCGGCGCGGTTGAATCGCACGTCGGCGATGCCGTCGGCGATGGTCATGAGGACTCGATCTGACATGGTGCCAGTTTCACAGATCAGCGCTTGCGCGCTCGCAGCGTGTACCAGGCGGGGAGCCGCTCAGGCCGTTCGACGAGGCGGTACTCGCCACCCCCGACGTGTTCCATCGCGTCGCCGAGCGCATTCCGGGGGTGCCCTTCGCGGATGCACGATTCGCCGTCACTCCGGTCCCAACCGCCATTGGTGGAGCTGGCAGAATGCGCCGATGCATTTGAACCTCTCCGCTGACGAAGTGCTCGCCACGACCCGCTCGGTTCGCAAGCGACTCGACTTCGACCGACCGGTCGAGCGCGAGATCCTGATGGAGTGTCTCGACCTCGCGCTCCAGGCGCCGACCGGCTCGAACCGGCAGGGATGGCAGTGGGTATTCGTCGAGGATCAGGCCAAGAAGGACGCGCTGGCCGAGATCTACCGCACATCGTTCGAGCTGTACCGCCAGACGCCTCGCGCCACCTACGCCGACGAGGACCCGCGCGGCCAGCGAATGGGAGCCGTCCTCGACTCGGCGAGCTACCTCTCCGAGAACTTCCAACGCGCTCCGGTGCTGTTGGTGCCGTGCATCGAGGGCCGCCTCGACGGAGCCGCCGGCGATTCGGCGACGAGCGCCGGGCTGTGGGGATCGTTGTTGCCGGCGGTGTGGAGCTTCATGCTCGCCTTGCGCGAGCGCGGGATCGGGTCGGCCTGGACCACGTTGCACCTGGTCGGCGACGGCGAGCGTGCCGCTGCAGAGATCCTGGGCATCCCGCACGACCGATTCACCCAGGCCGGCCTGTTCCCGATCGCGTACACCTTGGGAACCGACTTCAAGTTGGCGAGCCGGCTGCCCGCGGCCGAGGTCTCCCACTGGGATACGTGGTGAGGCGCATCAGGTGACGCACGGCGGCCTCGCCCCTGCCGACGCCGACCAGCGCGGATTCGCCTTTCGTTTCGCTTGGGGCGCCGAGGGCCTGGCCGTGCTCGCTCCGGTCTGCGATGTGATCGTGGTGGTCGACGTGCTGCGCTTCACGACCGCTGTCAGCGTGGCCGTCACTGGTGGTTCGACAGTCTTTCCGTATCCCTGGCAGGACGACGCAGCAGCTTCGTATGCCGCCGAACGCGGCGCTGTCCTGGCCGGCCGGCGCGAGGAGGGCCCGGTGTCGTTGTCGCCCACCGACTTGTCGACGCTTCCACGGGGCAGTCGAATCGTGCTGCCTTCGCCGAACGGTTCGACATTGTCGTTCCGGGCTCGCGAGCTCGGGGCGCCGTTCGTCCTGGCCGGCTCGCTCCGCAACGCCACGGCCACCGCTCATCGCGCCCGCTCGCTCGCCAACGACGGAGCGATCGCCGTGATCGCCGCCGGTGAGCGGTGGCCCGGCTCGAGCGCACCGCTGCGACCGTCGGTCGAGGACCTGCTCGGAGCAGGTGCGGTGCTGGCGGCGCTCGACCCGTCCGGGTCGGTCTCGCACCCGGGTTGCTCGCCCGAGGCCGCCGCTGCGCGCGCAGCGTTCGTCGATGCCAGAACCCGCCTCGCCGGCGCGCTCCACTCGTGTGCCTCGGGACGCGAGCTGACGCGAATCGGTTTCGCCGACGATGTCGAGTGCGCGGCGCAGCTCGACGCCGGCAACGTCGCGGCGCAGCTCGTCGAAGACGCCTACATCGCGGTGTGACGGACGGACGCCCACGCGTCCGTTCAGTCGACGAGGCGCAGGCCGGCGGGGGTGATGCTGGGTTCGTCGAACGGCAGGTCGACCACGAATTCGGTGCGGTGGGCAGGGAACACGTGCTCGCTCACGAGTACCGGACGCCCGGTCAGGTCCGTGGTGATCCGACGGCACTTCAGCAGCGGCGCACCGACAGGCACCGCCAGCAGATCGGCGTCGTCGGGTTCGGCCGACTCGGCACCGATCGTCTGGGTCGCACCGCGCAGCTCGACATCGAGCAGCTCGTAGAACGGTGTGCGTTCGACGTCTTCCATCGACAGCTTCTGGGCCAGCGCCGCCGGACACCACACGGTCACGACGGCGAACGGGGCCCCGTCGGCGAGGCTCACGCGTTTCACGCGCAACACGCGATCGGTCGCCAGGACCGCCGCGACGTGGACGGGTGGCGCGACGAACGCGAACTCGATGACATGACGGCCGGCCGCCTTGCCGCTCGACTCGAGTTGTTCGTCGATCGTGCCCAGCCGCTCGAGCCGCTGGCGGACCGGCTCGGTCGCCACGAACCAACCGAATCCCTGACGGGCGGCGATCAACCCGTCGTCGCGCACCAGCTCGAGCGCCCGTCGGACCGTGACCCGGCTCGCCTCGAACTCGGCTGACAACTCGGACTCGCTCGGCAGCACGCTGCCGGCGCTGGCTGACCGCACACGCTCGCGCAGCTCGTCGGCGATCTCCTGATACCGAATGCTCCTCATCGAACGCTCCTCACGGCCGGTCGCCCTGCGCGCACTCGATCAATTCGATGCGGTTGCCGAAGGGATCGTCGATGTGACACCGGGTGGTACCCGGAATCTCATCGCTCCACGTCGCTGCCAGGCCGGACTCGTCGATGAAGACTCGCAGGCCCTCGATCACCAACGCCGGGTGCGCCTTCTTCGCCGGCGTGAAGTCGAGCTCGACACCGACGTGGATCCGGGTTGCACCGGCCTCGAACCAGGCCCCGCCGCGCACCGCCAGCGCCGCCGGCTTGGGGACCTCCGTCAGACCGAGCACACCGACGTAGAACTCACGCGCCACCTGCTCGCCACCCACGGGTACGGCGAGTTGCACGTGGTCGATTCCCCGCCACGACGACCGATTGTTCATCGAACTGCCTCTCTTTGCCGAACGAACGGCACTTGTATTATAGTTGTCTACATGACCGTGAGTGCCACCACCCCTATCGAACTCGTCGAGGCCGTGTACGCCAAGTTGCCGGCCAACGCCCAGCTCGGCCGTGAACGACTCGGCCGGCCACTCACGCTGGCAGAGAAGATCCTGATCAACCACCTTGCCGACCCTCAGGGACAAGAGCTCGAGCGGGGCGCCAGCTACGCCGACTTCCACCCCGACCGCGTCGCGATGCAGGACGCCACGGCACAGATGGCGCTGCTGCAGTTCATGACCGCTGGGCTGCCGGAGGCCCTCGTGCCCTCGACGGTGCACTGCGATCACCTGATCCAGGCCAAGGTCGGCGCCCAGATCGACCTCGGCGTGGCGATCGACACCAACCGCGAGGTCTACGACTTCCTCAAGAGCGTGTCCGCCAAGTACCAAATCGGTTTCTGGGGTCCGGGTTCGGGCATCATCCACCAGGTCGTGCTCGAGAACTACGCCTTCCCCGGCGGGATGATGATCGGCACCGACAGCCACACTCCCAACGCCGGCGGGCTCGGCATGGTGGCGATCGGGGTCGGTGGGGCCGACGCCGTCGACGTCATGACCGGCTTTGCGTGGAACGTCCGGTGGCCCAAGGTGATCGGCGTCAAGCTCACCGGCACCCTGTCGGGGTGGAGTTCGCCCAAGGACGTGATCCTCGAAGTCGCCCGGCAACTCACGGTCGAGGGTGGCACCGGCGCGATCGTCGAGTATCACGGGCCCGGCGCCGACAGCATCTCGGCCACCGGCAAGGCCACCATCTGCAACATGGGGGCCGAGATCGGAGCCACCACATCGCTGTTCGGATACGACCACAACATGGCGCAGTACCTCAAGGCCACCGGCCGCGAGGCGATCGCCGACGCCGCCGACCACGTCGCCGACGAGTTGCGGCCCGACGACGGCGCCCTGTACGACCAGCTGATCGAGATCGACCTCGACCAGCTCAAACCACTCATCAATGGCCCGCACTCCCCCGACCGTGCCCACAAGGTCGGCGCCGCCGGTGTCGGCGCCCAAGCGCGTGAGCACGGCTGGCCGCTGACCCCATCGGCTGCCCTGATCGGATCGTGCACCAACTCGTCGTACGAAGACATCACCCGCGCCGCCTCGATCGCCCGCCAGGCAGCTGCCAGGGGCCTCACCGCCCAAGTGCCGCTCCTGATCACACCGGGGTCGGAGCAAACCCGAGCCACGATCGAGCGCGACGGGCTGCTGGCCGACCTCGAGGCGATCGGCGCCACCGTGCTGGCCAACGCCTGCGGGCCATGCATCGGCCAGTGGAGCCGCCCTGAGTCGATCACCAGCGAGGTCAACTCGATCGTCACCTCGTTCAACCGCAACTTCCCCAAGCGAAACGACGGCTCGGCCAACACGCTCGCCTTCGTCACGTCGCCCGACACCGTGATGGCGATCGCCCTGTCGGGTCGGCTCGACTTCGACCCCACCACCGACACGATCACCGCCCCGGACGGCAGCGAGGTCGCCCTCGATGCCCCGGTCGGTCAAGTGCTCCCCGATGCCGGCTACGACCCCGGCGAGGACACGTTCACTCCGCCACCGGCAGACCCGACCGGCGTCGAGGTCGCCGTCAGCCCCACCAGCGATCGGCTGCAGCTGCTGACTCCCTTCCCGGCCTGGGACGGCAACGACTACCACGGCCTGCCAGTGCTGGTGAAGGCCCAGGGCAAGTTCACCACCGACCACATCTCGATGGCGGGTCCCTGGCTGAAATACCGCGGCCACCTCGAGAACATCTCGGGCAATCTGTACCTCGGCGCCGTCAGCGCCTATCACGATGGCATCGTCGGCCAGGGCAAGAACCAGCTCACGGGCGAGATGCAGAGCTTCCCCGACGTCGCCAAGGCGTACCACGAGGCCGGCCAGCCGTGGGTCGTGATCGGCGACGAGAACATGGGTGAGGGCTCCAGCCGCGAGCACGCCGCGATGGAGCCCCGCTTCCGGCTCGGCCTGGTGGCGATCGCTCGCAGCTTCGCCCGCATCCACGAGACCAACCTCAAGAAGCAGGGCATGGTGCCGCTCACCTTCAGCGATCCGGCCACGTATGACCTGATCGACGAGGACGACCGCATCAATGTGCTCGGCCTGCCACCGGTACCGGGTCAGAACGTTCGCTGTCAGATCGTGAAGCCCGATGGCTCGATCATCGACTTCGAGTGCAAGCACACGTTCAGCGACGAACAGGTCGAGTGGTTCGAGGCCGGCTCGGCGCTCAACATCGTGCGCGCCAAGGTCGCCGCGGGCGAAGCGTAGGGCCCGGGCGCGAACCGCTGCTGCTGTCCGCGATCCACGGACCGGGTCCCGTGATCGTCAAGAATCATGGGGATCAGCGGGCAGGAGTCCGCCGGTGGACGCCGAGCGCGGACGGAGCCCCGGTGGCGGCGACCCGCAGGAGTTCGGTCGCTGGTCAACGCTGGTGGTCAATGATGTCGAGCTCGAACTCCGTGCCGGCGACTGTCGATCGCCGCTGCCCCGGCACCGAGCGCGAACATGAACACAACGATCACCGCCACGGCAGCCAGGACTTTCGGCCAGCCGTTCTCGGCGACGTCGACGAAATCGTAGGGATAGGTGTCGGTCACCAAACCCCGGACGAGCACGAACACGAACCAGGTGAGCGGAACAACGAGAATCAACCCAAGGCGCGACCTCGGGACATCGACCGGAGGGCCGAGCGTCGCCCACGATGCCACCACCGCCAAGGGGATGAGGTAGTGCTGGGAGAGATCAACGATGCCCCACCATCCCCCCGGAAGGGCCGGGTCAAGAAGCGTCGCGTTCACGACAGCGGTGACCACGGCCATCAGCATCACCGTCAGGTGTGCGACCGCTCTGGCCTGGCCGGGCGACAGACCAGAAGCGATCCAGGCCGCGACCAGGGTGACGAGCAGGACGGTCACATTGGTGAACTTCACCGCCAGGTCAACGGTTGCCGCACCGATGTCCCGGCCTTCGTCGACAACCAGCAGTAGCCACATGCCGACGCTCGTGACAGCGGCAAGACCCGCGATGACGGAGTAGACCGCCTCCCTCGTGACAAACGGCGTCCCCGACGGTACGCAAACCTCGGTCTCGGCTCGCGTTTCCATGACGTGCACTCCTCAACTACATCGCAGCGGATCCCGGCCATGCGTGCAAGGGCATTTCGGCCGATCAACGCGATTCGCTGAACAGCAGGTCGAGACCACTCGCACCCACTCGGAATCGCGGCCGGCAATCTCAACCGATCACTTGCGCCGGGCAGTAGATCGCGCAGGGTTCTCCGCGGCGCGCTCTGCGCGTTGCGTTGAGGCCACGGAAGTACCGCGAGATGCGCAGACACGGAATCTTCGGTTCCGCTCACACCACCGTTCTACTGCGGCGGCTGCGACGACGGAGTGGCGCCTGGTGTTCCGCCGCACGCGCCAAGGTAGCGATCTAGCGAGCCCCGTATTCGATGGCGGTGAACGGCCAGTCGGTCTCGAGCCACGCTGAGATGGCTTGCCAGGTGACGACGTCCATCTCGGCGCGGCTCGCTCGCACCCATGAACTCACCGCAGCGTCTGCTGTCCGCGACGGGTAGATGTAGACACATCCGATCACGTCGTCACCATCGAGAATTGCGTACGTGAACCCAGAGCGATTCTCGAAGTCCTCGGCATGTCGCACCAGGTCGGCGAGGTTGGACTCGAGAGTCATCGGTGTGGGCCAGGCGCCGTCCGGAAAATCAGGTGTTTCCCGGATGTGGTCGATACTCGACATCCATGCGTCGTGGTCTCGTTCGTTGTGTTGGGGTCCCAAGGGTTCCAGACGGAATCCGGGACCATCGAAGGCGAGGGGCACGACGAAGTCGTCTGCGACGAGACTCATGTGGTCATGGTAGGTGCCGAGCGGTTCGAAGTCGCTCAGGATTCGGCGGGCGCCAGGGCTCTGTTCGCGACGGTTCTCGCTCTGCCGCGTTCTTCGAAGTCTGCAACGGACCGACCTGCGACCAGGACCCGAGAGAGAAAGAGAGAGAGAGAGAGAGAGAGAGAGAGAGAGACTGGATCGCCACGAATACCTGCGAGCGGGGGATCAGCTCAGGATCCGGCGGGCGTGGGCGATGTCGAGTTGCAGCTGCTCGATCAGCGCCTCGATGCCATCGAACTTGCGCTCGGATCGCAGGAAATCGACGAACCGCACCTTGGCCAGTTCGCCGTACAGGTCGCCGTCGAAGTCGAGCAGGTGCGCCTCGAGCAGCGAATGGTCGGCGTGCTCGTAGAACGTCGGCCGTCGTCCGAGGTTGATCGCACACGGGTGCACGATGCCGTCGGGCCGCTCGTACCACCCGGCGTACACGCCGTCGGCCGGCACACACACACGGTTCGGCACCTCGACGTTGGCGGTCGGAAAACCGAGCAGGCGGCCCCGCTCGTCGCCCGTCACGACCTTGCCGCGCGCCTCGAACGGCCGACCGAGCATCTGTGCGGCCAACGCCACGTTGCCGCCCGCCAGCGCGCGCCGGATGGCGGTGCTGCTGACGGGCTCGTCGACGCCGTCATCGCGACAGACCAAGCGGATCGGTTCGACGTCGAATCCGTAGGTCTGGCCGATCTCGCGCAGCAGTGCCACGTTGCCCTCGCGGTTGCGCCCGAAGTGGAAGTCCTCACCGACCACGACGCACTCGGTGCGCAAGCACTTCACCAGCACGCGCTCGATGAATGCGAGCGGCGACTCCTGCGACTGCCTCTCGTCGAACGGCAGCACCACGGCTGCATCGATCCCCGTGAGCTCGAGCAGCTCCATGCGCTGGTCGTGATCGGTCAACAACTTCGGCGCCGACTCGGGACGCACGATCGTGGCAGGGTGCCGATCGAACGTGACGACCGCTGATCGAGCACCTCGCGCCTTCGCGATCTCGCGGACCTGTGCGATCACCGATTGGTGCCCGTGATGGAGGCCGTCGTAGGCGCCGATCGTGATCACGCTGTGCTCGTTCGGAAACGGCGGAGAGCTTGCATCGGTGACGACCAGCACGGCCGTGACGCTACCCGCCGATCGCCGTCGGCAGCACGACCGAAGGCTTCACGTCGTCGACACGGAACGCCTCGTAGACGGCCAACAGTGTGCCGTCGGGGCCGAACAGTGCCCACGGTCCGTCACCACTGACGCCCTCGAAGCGGGGAAGTACGCGGCCGTTGGCGACCAGCGCCGCCGTCTCGGCATCGATGTCGACCCGCTCGAGTCCGCGCACCGTGGTGTCGACCGGCAGCAGGTCGCATGTATCGGGCGGACCGGCCTCGTCGAGGGTGAACTCGCCGACCGCTGTGCGGCGCAGGTTTCGCAGATGGGCGCCACCGCCCAGCAACGCGCCCAGGTCCGCCGCCAGCGTGCGGATGTAGGTGCCGGCCGAGCACTCGACCTCGATCGCGAGCACGCCCGGGCCGGGCCCCTCGTCGACGGTGAACGAATGGATCGTGACCGGTCGGGGCCGGCGCTCGATCTCGATCCCTTCGCGAGCCAGTTCGTGCAGGCGTCGACCGTCGACACGGATTGCGGACACCATCGGCGGGATCTGCTCGATCGCACCCACCAGATGTTCGGCGACGGCCTGCCGAGCCTGCTCGACCGTGACCCCGGTCATGTCGTAGGTCGCCGTCAGCTCTCCGGCGGCATCGAGCGTCGAGGTCTCGGTGCCGAGAACGACCTCTCCCGTGTAGCGCTTGGTGGTCTTCTCGACGAACCGCAGCAGCTTGGTGCTCATACCGACGGCGACCACGAGCACGCCGGTGGCATCCGGGTCGAGGGTGCCGGCGTGGCCGACCTGGCGTTCGTGGAATCGCTTGCGCAACATGCCGACGACATCGTGGCTGGTGACCCCGGCCGGCTTGTCGACGACGCAGAGGCCGTGCGTGGTGGCCGGCTTACGCCTGGCCACGGCGCTGACGATCCTCGCGGAGGATGTCGTCGATCCGCTCGGCAGACCGCAGCGCGATGTCGGGCCGGAAGTCGAGGATCGGTGTCTTCTTGGTACGGATCTGCTTGGCGATCGACGACTGCAATCGGCTGCGGTGTGCCGTCAGGGCCTCGGTGATCTCCTCGTCGGCATCCTCGCCGGCCAACGAGTCGAAGTAGACGTGAGCCCGGTTGAGCTCGTTGTCGACCTCGATGCCGGTCACGGTGACGAACGCAAGGCGCTCGTCGTCGATCCGCACCAACTCGTCCGCGATGATCTCGCGCAACGTCTCGCCGACGCGCGCCGAGCGCGGGTAGCGGTGGCCACCGCTACGACCACTGCCGCCGCCACCCGACGACTTCCGTCCGCGCCCCGCCATGATGGCGTCAGCTCAACGTGCGAGCGATCTCGCGCTCGTCGTAGGTCTCGATGATGTCGCCCGGCTTGAGGTCCTGGAAGTCGGACAGGCCGATACCGCACTCGAAGCCCGCACGGACCTCTTGCGCATCGTCCTTGAACCGGCGCAGCGATTGGACCGCACCCTTCCAGATGATCGTGCCGTCACGCAGGAATCGCACCTTCGAGCCACGGGTGATGACCCCGTTCTGCACCAGGCAACCGGCGATCGCACCGACCCTCGGCACCCGGAAGATCTCGCGCACCTCTGCGTCGCCCGTGACGACCTCTTCGTACTCGGGGGCGAGCATGCCGACCATCGCCTGCTCGATGTCTTCGAGCAGCTTGTAGATGATCTCGTAGGTGCGGATCTCGACCTGCTCGACCTCGGCCGCTTCCCGGGCCTTGCGGTCGGGGCGCACGTTGAAACCGATGATCGTCGAGTTGGTGGTGGCAGCCAGCGAGATGTCGTTCTCGGTGATGCCGCCGACGGCACGGTGCACGAAGGTCAGATCAACTTCGTCACGACCGAGCTTGCGAAGGCTCTCGGTGACCGCCTCGAGCGAACCCTGCACGTCGGCCTTGAGGATCAGGTTCAGAGTGGCCGACTCGCCGGCCTGGATCTGATCGAAGATGTCCTCGAGCTTGACACCGCTCTTGACGCGGGCGTCGCCACGCTGGTCACGCACCCGACGATGGAACTCGCGAGCCTCACCGACGGTACGAGCCGTCTTCTCGTCGGGCGCGGCGCGGAATTCGTCGCCCGCCTCCGGCACCGAACCGAGACCGAGCACCTCGACGGGCATCGATGGACCGGCGACCTTGACCTGTTCGCCCTTGTCGTTGATCATCGCCCGCACCTTGCCCCAGGCGGGGCCGGCGACGATCGGATCGCCGACCTTGAGCTCGCCCTTGTCGACGAGGATCGTGGCCACCGGACCGCGGCCCTTGTCGAGGTTGGCTTCGAGCACGATGCCTTTGGCGCGACCGGTCGGGTTGGCGCGGAGGTCTTCGAGCTCGGCGACGGCGTTCAGCTGATCGAGCAGATCATCGATACCGAGATCCTGCAGTGCCGACATCTCGACGACGATCGTGTCGCCGCCCCACGACTCGGGGACGAGTTCGTGTTCGGCGAGCTGGGTCAGCACGCGCTGCGGATCGGCATTGTCCTTGTCGATCTTGTTGACGGCGACGACGATCGGAACGTCGGCGGCGCGCGCATGATTGATCGCTTCGATCGTCTGGGGCATGATGCCGTCGTCGGCGGCGACGACGAGCACGACGATGTCGGTCGCGTCCGCACCGCGCGCACGCATCTGTGTGAAGGCGGCATGACCAGGGGTGTCGATGAAGGTCAACTTGTGACCGTCACGTTCCACCGTGTACGCGCCGATGTGCTGGGTGATGCCACCCGCCTCGCCGGCGACCACGTTGGCATGACGGATGCGATCGAGCACCGTGGTCTTGCCATGGTCGACGTGACCCATCACGGTGATCACCGGTGGGCGGACCTCGAGCAGTTCCTCGTCGTCGTCATCGCTGTCGTCGAACAGGGCCTGCAGCTGGACCTCTTCTTGCTGGCCCGGATCGACCAACAGCAGGTCGGCGCCGAGATCGAGTGCGTAGAGCTCCATGTGCTCGTCGGACAAACCCATCGTGACGGTGAGCATTTCACCGTGCTGCAACAAGAACTTGATGACGTCGCCCGCAGTGCGGTTGAGCTTGGGGCCGAACTCCTGAGCCGAGACGCCGCGCTCGACGACGATCGTGCCTTCAGGCACGGGCGCATCGTGAGCGGTGTACGACTGCTCTTGGGGCTGCAGCTCGTCGCGATCGCGACGACGACGCCGCTTGCTACGTCGTGGTGGTCGCCGTTGACCGCTCGGCCGGCCGCCGCCAGGGCGACCGGGACCGCCACCGGGGCCACCGGGGCCACCGCCGGGCCCGCCGGGACCGCCACCAGGGCGACCTGCATAGCCACCGCCACCGGGGCCACCGCCAGGGCGTCCCGCGTAGCCACCGGTACGACCGCCAGGGCCACCCGCCGGGCGCGATCCGGCCGGCCGGGCGCTGCCGGGGGGCGGCGGAATCGGCTTGCCGGATGAAGAGACAGGGCGGCCGGGAGGCGGCGGGATCGGCTTGCCGGCGATCGACCGCGGCGGAACCGGGGGCGCCGGGTGGTCGGGCGCCTTGGTCGGAGCGGTACGCGCCGCAGGCGCTTCAGTGCGCGGCGGAGCATCCGCCGGGCGTGGGGCGCTGGGGTCCGGGCGTCCGCTCGAGATGATGCGGCCGGTGTCGCCGTGGTCGACCGATTCAGGACCGGCGCTCGAGATCATGTGCGGCGCCTCGGCCACAGGAGCTTCGGCCGGAGCCGGAGATTCGGCAGCGGGCGCCTCGGCCACCGGCTCGGCCGGCAGAGCGCTGGGCTCGGCCGGGGCTGCGATTTCGGGAGCCGAAACCTCGACCGGGCTGTCGGCGGGGGCCTCGGCAACCGGCGCCTCGACCACTGGCTCGGGCGACGGAGCCTCGTCGACGGGCTCTGCCGCCGGGGCGGATGCTTCCGGCTCGGGCTGAGCGACCTCAACAGCAGGCTCGGCAGCGGCCTCCTTGGCGGGCGCCTCCTTGGCGGGCGCCTCCTTGGCGGGCGCCTCCTTGGCGGGCGCCTTCTTGGCGGGCGCCTTCTTGGCAGCGGTCTTCTTGGCAGCGGTCTTCTTGGCAGCTGCCTTCTTGGCCGGCTTCGCGGTCGCCGGCTCTTCGGGCTGCTCGGGGCGTGTCAGCCCGTCGCGCTGGGCGCGGCGGCGGAGCATGTCGGCGTAGGCCTCTTGGAGCGACGACGAGTGACTCTTGACGGGCACGCCGAGCTTGCCGCACAGGTCGACAGTCTCGGCATTGGTCATGCCGAGTTCCTTCGCTAATTCATGTACCCGAATGTTCTTGGCCACGCTGGGTGTCAACCTTTCGTTGTTCTGCAGTCTCGCATGGGAGGGGTCGTTCCCCACCCGGTCGTTGTTCAGTTCATGTTTCTGGTCAATTCGTCGATGAGTCGATCGATGGACGACGCAGGCACTGAGGTGCGCCACGCCCGATCGAACGCTTTGTGGCGTCGAGCCGGTTCGATGCATCCCGACCCGCACAACCATGCGCCCCGCCCGGGCGCATGACGGTCGATGCGAGCCACCCCTCCGGCATCGATGACACACCGGAGCAGCTCGTCCTGCGGTCGCCGTTGGCGGCAGCCGACGCAGGTGCGGATGGGAACGTGAACGTCACTGGGCCTCGACATCCCCGTCGTCACCCGTCCCGTTGTCGCCGGTCTCCGCGGCAAGTTCGGCCGGAGCATCGGCATCTTCGGCAACCGTCTCCTCGGCCACCTCCGCGGCGACCTCCTCAGCCACCTCGCCGGCGGCTTGCTCGGTGACGGTGTCGTCGCTCGCGGTCTCATCGCCGACGGTCTCGTCGCTGACGGTGTCCTCGCCGGCTGCGTCTTGGTTGGCGGTGTCGGCGGCGGCTTCGTCGGTGCCCGCCTCCGTCGTCGCATCACTCGCCGCTTCGATGGGGGTGCCTTCGGTCTGGGCGACCCACTCGGCCTGGCTGAGGACCGAACCGTCGGCCGCGTGCCACTCCATGTCGCCGGTCTCGGCGTTCTCGCGCCACTCACCTTCGGCGTACTCGACGTGCGCGTCGAGGTAGCCGCCGGCAGGAATGCCCTCGGCGACCTGCGATTCGGAACGGATGTCGACCCGAACGCCGGTCAAACGAGCCGACAACCGCGCGTTCTGACCCTCGCGACCGATCGCCAAGCTGAGCTGGTGATCGGGAACGATGACGTCGGCGGCGGTGCCGTCCTCGGAAATGTTGACCTGGTTGACCTTCGCCGGTGACAGTGCCTTGGCGACGAAGTCGGCGAGGTCCTCGCTGAACGGAACGATGTCGATCTTCTCGCCGCGCAGTTCGTTGACGACCATGCGAACACGAGCGCCACGAGCGCCGACGCAGGCGCCCACCGGGTCGACGTTGTGGTCGTTCGACCAGACCGCGATCTTGGTGCGGTGACCTGGCTCGCGGGCGCAGGCCTTGATCTCGACGATGCCGTCGGCGATCTCGGGCACCTCGAGCTCGAAGAGCCGCTTGATCAAGCCGGGGTGGGTGCGCGACACGACGATCTGCGGACCCTTGGCCGTCTTGCGGACCTCGACGATGTAGGCCTTCGACCGATCACCGGGGTTGGGACGCTCGTAGGGCACCTGCTCGGCTTGGGGCAGCAGCGCCTCGACGCGCCCGAGATCGAGCAGCGTGTAGCGCGTATCGGTCTGTTGAATGATGCCGGTGACGATGTCGCCCTCGCGATTCGCGTATTCCTCGAACTTGCGATCGCGCTCGACCTCGCGGATGCGCTGGCCCATCACCTGACGGAACGTCTGGGCGGCAATCCGGCCGAGTTCTTCCTTCTTGGGGGTGTCGTCGCGTTCGTTGACCCAGTTGCCGTCCTCGTCGAGGTCGTAGGCCGTGAACGTGAAGTCCATGGAGATCGGATTGACCTCGACGACGACTTCGTCGGCAGCACCGGGACGGCGCTTGTAGGCGCTGGCAAGGGCGTCGACGAGAACGTGGAGGAGGTCGTCCTCCGACATGCCCTTCTCCTGGGCGAGGAGGCGAATTGCTTCGCTCATGTCGAGATTGCTCACGATGACTCCTTCGTTGCGCGCTGCTTCGGCTTCGCGCTCCGCGCCGTCTCCGACGAGGTCGCTGATGTCGTTGGCTGCTTGGACGCCTTGGAGGCGCTGCTCTTCTTGGCTGATCGCTTGCCGCCCGGCTTGGGGGTCGGCCCCCACACGAACACGGTGCGAGCCCGGTCGATCGCAGCGATCTCGATCACACGCTCGACGAGTTCGGTGCCGTCGACGACCTGGACCGTCGCCGTGGTCTCGTCGGCCGCCACCAACACGCCCTCGAAGCGTCGCTGCTCGGCGGAGGTGTCGGCGAGGCGAACGTTGATGGTCTTGCCGATCTCGCGTTGGAAGTGCCACGGCAATCGCAACGTACGCTCGACACCCGGGCTGGTGACCTCGAGCGTGTACTTGCCCGGAATCGGATCCTGATGATCCATCTCGCGCGAGATGAGGCGGGTCGCCAGAGCGATCTGGTTCATGTCGACACCCGCCTCGGAACCCGGCGGGGTGTCGATGGTGACGCGCAGGACGTTCCCGCGCTGCTCGAGGTCGTACAGATCGAGTTCGAGATCGGAGGCGATCGACTCGACGATGCCACGAACGCGCTGGATGACGGGGGTGTCGCTCATCTGAATCTGCCTCCTTTCACAAAACAAGGCGTGGGACGAGCCCACGCCTTTTCGGTCACCAAACCAAATAGGGACACCAGAGTATAGCCGGAGTCAGGGGTATCTTGCCGGGGTGCTCCGCATGTCGAACCTCTTCCTCCGCACGCTTCGCGACGACCCGTCCGACGCCGAAGTTGCCTCCCACCGACTACTCGTTCGCGCCGGCTACATCCGGCGTGCGGCCCCGGGAGGGTTCACCTGGCTACCACTCGGATGGATCGTCTACCGCAATGTCGAGCGCATCATCCGCGAGGAGATGGATGCCGCCGGCTTCCAGGAGGTGCACTTCCCTGCGTTGCTGCCCAAGGAGCCCTATGAGGCCACGAATCGATGGGTCGAGTACGGCGACAACCTGTTTCGCCTGCGTGACCGCCACGGCAACGACTTCCTGCTGGCGCCGACCCACGAGGAGATGTTCACCCTGCTGGTGAAGGGCATGTACGGCTCGTACAAGGACCTGCCGCTGCACATCTACCAGATCCAGACCAAGTACCGCGACGAAGCACGTCCGCGAGCCGGCCTGCTGCGCGGCCGTGAGTTCGTGATGAAGGACTCGTACAGCTTCGACATCGACGACGAGGGCCTCGACCGGTCGTACCACCTCCACCGCGATGCCTACATCAAGACCTTCGAACGACTCGGACTTCCGACGGTGATCGTCTCGGCGATGTCCGGGGCGATGGGCGGGTCGGCCTCCGAGGAGTTCCTCGCACCGATCGACGTCGGCGAGGACACGTTCGTGCGATGCAGCGCGTGCGACTACGCCGCCAACACCGAGGCCGTCAACGTGCCCGCTCCCGATCCGATCCCACTCGACGGCCTTCTCGCCGCACGGGTCGCCGATACCCCCGACACCCCCACGATCCAGACCCTCGTCGATCACCTCAACGCTCACTCCGAGTTCACCCGCCCGGAGGGCCCATGGACCGCTGCCGACACGATGAAGAACGTGATCGTCAAGCTTCGCCACCCCGACGGCAGTGCCGAGGCGCTGGCAGTGGGTGTGCCTGGAGATCGCGACGTCGACGAGAAGCGGCTCGGAGCGCACGTCGAACCGGCCGTGCTCGAGCCCTTCGACGAAACCGACTTCGCCGCCAATCCGGCGCTCGTCAAGGGCTACATCGGACCCGGCGCGCTCGGCACGAACGGCAGCTCCGGTATCAGATTCCTGGTCGATCCGCGCATCGTCGACGGCACACGTTGGGTCACCGGCGCCAACGAGCCCGGCAAACACGTGG
Source organism: uncultured Acidimicrobiaceae bacterium (assembly GCA_963701575.1). GTDB lineage: Bacteria > Actinomycetota > Acidimicrobiia > Acidimicrobiales > Ilumatobacteraceae > Ilumatobacter. Next base: position 222,039 of record CAVPAQ010000015.1, on the reverse strand, counting down.
TCGATCTCACCTACGGCCGCGACTTCACCGCCGACGGAGTGATCGAAGCAGCCGAAGTACTCGCCGGTGACGAGTGCCCGAACTGTGGGTCCCCTCTCGAGATCGCACGGGGCATCGAGATGGGCCACATCTTCAAGCTCGGCCGCAAGTACGCCGAGTCGTTGGGCCTCTCCGTGCAGGACGAAGCCGGCAAGCAGGTGACGCCGACGATGGGTTCGTACGGCATCGGCGTGTCGCGTGCGGTGGCCGCGTTGGCGGAGTCGAACCACGACGAATACGGGCTCTGCTGGCCACGCGAGGTGGCACCCGCCGACGTACACCTGGTGATCGCCGGCAAGGAGGGCGGGCCGCAGCGTCCTGCCGCGGAGATCCTGGCAGCCGAGCTCGAACGCGCCGGCTTGCGCGTGCTGTTCGACGATCGCGAAGGAGTCTCCCCCGGCGTGCGGTTCAAGGACGCCGAATTGATCGGCGTGCCGGTCATCGTGGTGGTCGGCCGCGGCATCGCCGAAGGCTTGGTCGAGGTCAAGGAACGCAAGTCGGGCATCCGCACCGACATCGCCGTCGACGAGGTGGTCGGCGCGTTGCGTTCACAGATCTGATCCCGGCCGGGCACCGAGCGCAGCCGGCGCGGACCGCATCGGGCGTCGGGTCGGCCTTCCCGGAACGTCGGGCGAGTGGCCGCCGAACGCGGACTCAGCGCAGCCGGCGTCCGACGACGCCGGTCACGAGACCGGCCAGGACGCCGATCGCGGCGACCAGACCGGACTGCACGATCACCTTGGTGATGTTCATCCGCTCGCCGTTCCAGTACAGGATCGACTGGCTGCTGTTGAAGCTGAGGATCGAACCGGCCGACCCGACCGACAGCAGCGAACCGGCCGACCCCAATGACAGGATCGAACCGGCGGAACCGATCGACAGGATCGAACCGGCGGAACCGATCGAGGCGATCGAGCCGGCGGAACCGATCGAGGCGATCGAGGCGACCGAGGCGACCGACGACACCGAATGGACCGATACCGCCGACGTGGCCGAGCGATGCGACAGGTACGACATGATCAAGGTCATCGTACGCTTCGGGCGACGCTCACCGGGCGGTGTCGAGGTAGCGCCAGCCGGCCATCTCATCCATCACCAGGCGGCGCCTCGGGCCCTGCACCATCGGGTCGCCCAGTCCGTACCCGGCGTCGCCCTCCCAGAGACAGATACGTGCACCGTCGGGCGCCCAGGCGATCTCGGTGACGAACGACGCCGGGTCGGCAGCAGCCAGCGCGGACGCTACGTCGCCGTACCGGTGGAGCTGCTCGAGCGTGACGTAGGTGGGCGGTGCGATCAGCATCTCACCGGTCGCCTGCATCGCCAGCGCGTTGGCCGGAGCGATCCAGCGGTGGGCGTGGACCTCGTCGCCGTCGATGCCGACATGTTCGTCGGCGTGGGCATCGCCCGCCGGCGCCAGGAAGAACCAGGTAGAGAAGCGGCGGGGAGTGTCGGCGGGCGGCAGCCAATGGCTCCAGTACACGAGCGACGCCTCGTCGACGCGCAGACCGACCTCCTCGTGCGTCTCGCGCACGGCGGCCATCCGAGCGGCAGGGAGCGGGTCGGGTTCCGTCCCTGGCGGAACGTCGTCATTCTCGATCACGCCACCAGGGAACGCCCACATGCCTCCGAACGCCGTGTCGGCACCGCGGTGGATCATCAGCACTTCGAGTTCGCCGTCGCCGTCGCGCACCAACACCACCGTGGAGGCCGGGGACGCCGGCCGATCGGCGGCTGGATGGTCGATCACGTCCAGCCGTGCCGTGATGGACTGTTCGTCGACCTCGTCGTTGCCCACGTCAGCCGAGCGCTTGCAGCTGTTCGACCAGCTCGCTCACGGGCCGGTATGTGAGGCCGGCAATCGCACGATGGGCGTAGCGGATCACGCCGTCCCGATCGATGATGAACACGCTGCGCCTTGGGAACCCGATCGGGCCGAGGGTGCCGTAGGCCGCCGCGACCTGCTTGTCGGTGTCGGCGAGCAACGGGAATTCGAAACCGTGTTTGGCCGAGAAGGCGTCGTGACTGTCGACGCCCTGCGGCGAGACGCCGACGATCTGCGCGTCGACATCGGCGAACTCGCTCAACCCGTCGTTGTAGGCGTTGAGCTGTTTGGTGCACACCACCGAGTCGTCACCCGGGTAGAACACCAGCACGATCGGACGACCGAGGAAGTCGGACAGCGAGTACTCGACGCCACCGGTGCCGGGCAACGTGAACTCGGGGGCGCGATCCCCCACACCGACGCTCATTCGGCCGCCGCTTCCATGATCTCGTCGGAGATGTCGAAGTTGGAGTAGACGTCTTGCACGTCGTCGTTGTCCTCGATGGCGTCCATGATACGCAGCAGCTTCTTCGCGTCGTCGACACTGGTGACGGGCACGAGGTTGTCGCTGACCATCGGCATGTCCGCCGACATCACCGTGTAGCCGGCATTTTCGAGCGCGTCCTTGACCTCGAACGTGTCGCTGGGGTTGCAGGTGACCCGCCAGGTACCACCGTCGTCGGCGACGTCGTCGGCCCCTGCCTCGATGGCGGCCAGCATCAACTCGTCCTCGTCGACAGCACCCTCGAGCAGCACCACACCGCGCCGGGTGAACTGCCAGCCGACAGCGCCCGGCTCGGCCATCGACCCACCCATCTTGCTGAGGATGTTGCGGATATCGGCGCTGGTGCGGTTGCGATTGTCGGTGAGCACGTCGATCAGCAACGCCACTCCCCCTGGTGCGTACCCCTCGTACGTGATGTTGTCGTAGACACCCCCATCGCCCTCACCGGTGCCGCGCTTGATCGCACGGTCGATCGCGTCGTTGGTCATCTGCGAGGCCTTGGCCTTCTGCACGGCGGTACGCAACGTCGGATTGGACTCGATGTCACCACCGCCACTTCGAGCCGACACCTCGATCTGGCGCGCCAGTTTGTTGAAGAGCTTGCCGCGCTTTGCGTCGGCAGCGCCCTTCTTGTGCTTGATGGTTGCCCATTTGGAATGACCTGACATCAGCAACTCTCCGCGTGCGATGGGATACGGGTAAGACTGTTCAGGAACTCGGCGTGCAATCGATGATCGCCCGTCAGCTCCGGGTGGAACGAGGCAACGGTAATCGCTGCCTGACGAAGGATCACAGGTACGCCCTCGTGGGCGGCCAACACCTCGACGCCCGGACCGACCCGGACGACCTTGGGCGCCCGGATGAACACACCGTGGAAGAGCGCCGCATCTGCACCGAACGCAGGCACCGCGACCTCCGACTCGAAGCTGTCGAGCTGGCGGCCGTAGCCATTGCGCTGCACGGTGATGTCGATCGCCCCGAACGAGAGCTGGTCGGATCTGCCGTCGAGCACCTCGGCGGCCAGCAGGATCATGCCGGCACACGTGCCGAAGACGGGCATACCACCGTCGATCCGGTCCGCGATCGGATCGAACAACCCGCTCGTGACGAGCAGCTTCGACATCGTGGTCGATTCACCGCCCGGCATCACCAGCGCATCGACGAGCGCGAGATCACCGGGTGTGCGGACCTGACGGGTAGAGGCTCCGAGCTCAGCGAGTCTTTGTTGATGTGATGCGAACGCACCCTGCAGCGCGAGCACACCGATCGTGGGCACCGGCACCTGGGGGCTCCTGAGCGGCAGCTGACGGCATCGTCACCAACCGCGCTCGGCGTAGTGCTCGTTGATCTCGTCCATGCCGATGCCGGTCATCGGGGCTCCGAGCCCACGGCTGACCTTGGCCAGGATCGACGGATCGTTGAAGTGGGTCGTCGCCTCGACGATCGCGGCAGCACGCGGGCCGGGCGCATCGCTCTTGAAGATGCCCGAACCGACGAAGACGGACTCGGCGCCGAGCTGCATCGCAAGCGCTGCATCGGCCGGAGTGGCGAGCCCGCCGGCACAGAACAACGGCACGGGGAGCTTGCCGGTCTCGGCGATCTCCTGCACGAGCGGCAACGGGGCCTGGAGGCGCTTGGCCCACTCGAACAGCTCGGCCGAGTCGGCCTGGCCGACCTTGCGGACGTCGCCGAGGATGCTGCGCAGATGGCGAACCGCCTCGACCACGTTGCCGGTGCCTGCCTCGCCCTTCGACCGGATCAATGCCGCACCTTCGCTGATGCGCCTCAGCGCCTCACCCAGGTTGGTGGCGCCACAGACGACGGGCACGGCGAACTTGTACTTGTCGATGTGATGGGCCTCGTCGGCCGGTGTCAGCACCTCGGACTCGTCGATGAAATCGACACCGAGCGCTTCGAGGATCTGGGCCTCGACGAAGTGGCCGATGCGGGCCTTGGCCATCACCGGAATCGACACCGCGGCCTGGATGCCCTCGATCATCTCCGGATCACTCATGCGGGCGACGCCACCGTCGCGGCGGATGTCGGCCGGCACGCGTTCGAGGGCCATCACTGCGACGGCACCGGCGTCCTCTGCGATCTTGGCCTGTTCGGCATTGACGACGTCCATGATGACGCCACCCTTGAGCATCTCGGCAAGGCCGCGCTTCACGGGGAACGAGCCAGTGATCGACACCTGTTCGGACATGCACTCATCGTATCCAATCGAATCCCTGTCCACGCTGCCGAGATCCACACCTGCGCGCAGCCGAACGATCCGACAGCACCGCTCGAACCATCTCCGGGCAGACTGACCCGATGTCATCGGCCCTCGACTCGCGCCGCCGGCGTCGAGCACGAGGCGGCGACGGATCGAACGCCACCTATGCCTCACTGCGGATACCGCAGTATCGGGTGCTGTTCACGATCGGCGCGTTCGGTTTCGTCGCAACCCAGTCCCAAGCGATCGCTCGCGGTTGGTTGGCGAACGAACTGAGCGACTCGAACACCGGCCTCGGAGGGGTGTTCATGGCCTTTGGCATCCCGATGCTGTTCGCGACACCGATGGGCGGTGTAGCAGCCGACCGCTACGCGAAACGGCAGATCCTGATCATCACCAACCTGATGCTGACGCTGAGCGCGCTGTGGATCGCGCTCGCCGTCAGCTTCGGCTTCGTCGAGTACTGGATGCTGCTGGCCACCTCGGCGATCCAGGCGACGGCGTTCTCGTTCCTGGTGCCGGCCAGGATGGCGCTCACCAGTGAGGTGACCGGACGCGAACTGCTCGCCAACGCCATCGTCCTCGGACAGATGAGCATCAACTCGGCCCGGATCATCGGGCCGGCGATCGCCGGCGTGTTCATCGGCGTGGCCTGGATCGGCACCGCCGGGGTGTACTACTTCTCGGCGCTGCTGAGCCTCGTCGCTGCACTGGGGTGCATCGTGCTGCCTCCGGGCCGACCGCGCTCCGACCAACACCTGACGACCGCGAGATCGGAGTTCGCCGACAGCTTGCGATATGTCTGGAAGCATCGCCACGTCGGCCATCTGATCATCGTGTCGTTCGTGGTGGTGATGATCGGGTTCCCGTTCGTCGCCTTCCTCCCCCGCCTGGCCACCGAGACCCTCGGCGTGGGCTCGGCCGGCTACGGCTTCCTGGCCGCCTCCTCAGCGGTCGGCGCGGTGTTCGTATCGCTCTACATCGCCGGGCGCAGCACCGGTCGCGCAGCCTGGCGGATCCAGGCCGTCTCGGGTGTGCTGTTCGGCGTGATGCTGATCGCGCTCGCGGTCGCGCCGTCCTACCCCCTCGCCGTCTTGATGGTCGCCGGTGTCGGCGCCGCATCGGCCGGCTTCCAGGCGATGAACAACTCACTCGTGCTGACCCTGTCCGAGCTCGAGTACCACGGACGCGTGCAGAGCCTGATGATGCTGTCGTTCAGCGGTTTCGGCATGGCCGCCCTGCCACTGGGCGCGCTCGCCGACCGCATCGGGCTCGAGGAGACCATGATCGGCATGGGCGCGTCGGTCATCGCGGCGATGTTCGTGTATCTGGCGCTCAGCCGCCGCGCCCGGCAGCGCTTCGGCGAAGCCGTGTCCCTGGCATGAGTGCCGGCCCGCCGACGGCGTAGCTACTCTCCGTCAACGGAGGGGCACAACATGAGCGTCCAAGTGGTCACACGCAATCTGTCCAAGCACACCACCAGCCAGATCCCGCCGGTGTTGCTCGACTTCGAGCAACAGTCGATGCGGCTCAGCGAGCTGATCTCGCTCACGGTCACCGAACAGATCAACGAACTCGCGTTTCGCCTCGCGGCCGAGCATGCCGCGGCCGACGGTGCCGCCTCCCAACGCGCAGCTGCCGCGGCCGCTGCCAGTCGCCACTACCTGCTCTCGGGCTCGCTCCCCGCGCCGACGCCCGAACGGGCGCCCAGCACCGAGACCGCGATCGGCGACGCGTTGCGAGCATTCGAATCGAATCGCTTCGTCGTGCTGATCGACGGCGACCAGATCGACGATCTCGACCAGGTCGTCGAGGTCCCGTCGGGCACGTCGGTCACGTTCCTCCGGCTGACGCCGCTCAAGGGCGGCTGAGCAGTGGCGATACTGCGACGCCTGTTCGGGAACACGCCGAGCGCGGCGGAACGGATCGAAGCCGAACTGCGCGACTGGGGGCCGCAGGTCTGGCCCGGGCGTTTCTTCATCGGTCACGACCACGACGAGGAAGCAGCGGAGGGCCTGCGCCGGCTCCGCCTCACACTCACCGACGACGAGCTCTGCGCCGGAGCAGCCGAGCTGGTCTTCCGATCCGAGGCGTGGGTCGTCCGGTACAACGCCCACGACCCGATCAGACACGCCACCGCTCACATGGCCCTCCGAATACTGGCGACCGACCCGCCGCCCGATCTGGCGATCCGGGTCCGTGATCGCCTGCAGTTCGTGCGTGATCATCCGGACCTGAAAGTGCAGGTGCCGCATCATCTGCCGGAGTACCCACCGATCCAGCTCCCGATCGAGGATCTGCCACCGACCCTCGATCAGCTGGTCACGCTGCTCGAACAGGCGACCCCGAACGACGCGACGGCAATCGATCTGATCACCGGTCTCGCCCTGCACGACCACACCCGGATGTCCCGGTCCGACAGGTTCGTCGCCCGCTACGTCCTGTTCCTCCATCGCGCCGGCGTGCTGTCGCCCGAGCTGTTCGAACAGATCGCCTACGCCAACCCGGCCCGCGGCTCTCTCCTCGCCCCGTCCCGACCAGCACGCTGGTTGGGGGCCGACGACTGGCCCGTCGAACACGCCCACACGCTCACCGCCAGGCTGATCACCCAGCCGGAATTGTCGGACACCGAGGCGAGACTGCTGGCCGGTGCCGAACCCGGGCCCGGCCATCTCGTCGACGCCGTCCGACTCCACGCCGCCCACGGTCTCGGTGCCTTCGACACGCAACGCGGCTACCGCCAGACGCCGCACCAGGCAGCCGTCGAGGTGCTGGCCAGGACCGGCAACGCCGACGCACCCGATCTCGTCGACCAGCTTCGCCAGTATCCCTCCGACTCACTCCGAGCGCTGCTGCCCGTGGCACCGACCTCGATCTCGGCGCTGACCGCTGCGCTCGGCTGGGAGCCGGCGGACGACCTGATCGCGCTCCTGCACGCCGGCAGCGAGGTCGAGGCGAGCGCCGACACGCGCAACGGCGCCATCGACGTCGCGGCCGTGCGGGACGCGGTCGCCGTCGCCGGGCCCGAGCTCACCACCAAGATCTGGCGCACCTTCGAGCAAGCCAAGTTCCGGCCCAATCTGGTGAAACTGATCCAGGCCGCGACCGGCGAACACGCCGACTGGATCCGCTCCTCGCTCCCCAAGCGCAACCAACTCGCGGTCCGGGCGATGGCTGCCGCGCCGCTCGAAGGCGGGTTCGACGAGATTCGTGCCCGCTACGAATGGATCCAGCGGTATCGCGCCGAGGCGAACCAGTTCGGAAGCCAGCGACAGAGTTCGGAACGGGGTGCCGCCGACGCGGCACTCCACAATCTCGCCACCAACAGCGGCTACCGCGACGTGACACGGCTGGAGGTCGCCGTCGCGGCCCACGATCCTGCGCCGGTCCCGAGCTGGAGCATCGGCGACCACCACGTCACGATCTCGCTGACGGGTGGGCACGCCTCGACCGTCTTCCGTTTGGGCGACAAGGCCCTCAAGACCGCTCCCCGAGCGGTCAAGCAGTCGGACCGGTACGACGAGATCAAGGCGGCCCGCAAGAGCATGCAGGCAGAGCTCACACGCTTCTCGCGGATGCTCGAGCGAACGATGATGCTCGGCGAGCCGTTCTCCGCGGACGAGGTGACGTCACTGCTGGGCATCCCTGTCGCCGCTGCCACGCTGGCAGGGTTGGTCGTCGTCGATTCGATCGGTACGTCCGCCCGCTACAGCGGCAGAGCATTCGTCGACGCCGCGGGAGCACCGATGCAGCTCGACGGCGCGATCACCGTCGCCCACCCGCTCGACCTCGCCGCTCGCGGCGATCTGATCACGTGGCAGGAACAGCTCGTCGCAGATCGCATCGTGCAACCGTTTCAGCAGGTCTTTCGCTCCTACTATCCGCTGACCCCGGTCGAACTCGAGAACGGCTTCGTGTCGGCCCGGTTCGCCGACCGCATCATCGACACGGGCAAGGCGACGGCGCTGTTCACGAATCGTGAGTGGCTGTTGCCCAAAGAGGAGGGTGGCGAGGTCTCGAAGGGGTTCCCGAGTCTCGGTGTGACGGCGGTCTGGGAACTGACCGGCGTCGGGCACCACCTCACGGAGACCACGAGTGTCGGAACCGGTGGAATCTTCTTCATCACCGGGACGAACTGGTACCGCGACGATCGTTTGTCGCTCGATCAGGTTCCCGCCACCGTCTTCTCGGAAGTCATGCGCGACGCCGACCTCGTCGTGTCGGTCGCCCAGGGGGACCCTATTGGCCAGGGTCGGTTGCGCGGCACCGTCGAGCGCTTCTCCCCCGAGTCGCTCGACTCGCGGCGAAACCTGATCGCGACGCTCGTGCGCGACCTCAAGGTCCCGGGTGTCGACTTCGACGAGACGTATGCGCTCGTCACCGGCCGACTCGCGTCGTATCGCGTGCATCTCGGTACCGGCGACATCTTCATCGGGCACGGGCGCCACCTGTGCGTGGTTCCCGACGGTTGGGGCGCCAAGCAGGCCGTGTTCCTGCCCTTCGTCGACGATGCCGACAGCCGCATCAGCCTGGTGATCTCGAAGATCCTGCTGCTCAGCGCCGACGCCAAGATCACCGACCCATCGATCCTCGAGCAGATCCGCCTCGCCGGACCGCACTGAGACGCCCCGTCAGCTCCAGTCGACATCGGTGGCGTAGAGCGACCACACCTCGACGATCCGACCGTCGACCACCCGGTGGATCTGCAGCCGCTCGACCGTGCGCAGCTCGCCGCTGTCGAGGCTGGCCCCCCGCAGCGTGACATGGCTCCACACCCGATCGCCGTCGGCGACCCGCCCGTGCACGGTGATCGTCGGCTTGCCCAATGCCCGTTGGTACTGCCGCAGATCCTGCTTGAGCTCGGTGTGGGTACGCGTCGCCGTGCCCGTCGGTCCGTGCCGTACGAACGGGTCGGCGACCAACTCGTCGACGGCGCCGAGATCACACTCACCCCAGGCTCGCTCCTGCCAGCGTTCGACGACCGAGATCGGCTCGGTCCGAGGTGCGTCCTCGCTGGTCATGTCGTGCAGTATCGCAGATTCGCCCGGCTGCCGGCATCGCCGGCGAGCCGGCTGCGCGTCGCCCGTCGAACCGCCCGTCGACCCGCCCCTCGACTTGCCCGTCGACCCGCATCGCCCGGTGACGTACGCTGCGGATATGGCAACCCTGGTGCTCACGTTGGTCGGCGACGATCGGGCCGGTTTGGTCAACGCCGTCGCCGAGGCGATCACCGCCCACGGAGGCAACTGGGAACGCAGCCAGGTGGCAGAACTCGCGGGGCAGTTCGCCGGCATCGTGCTCGTCACCGTTCCGGACGACCGGTCCGACGAGCTGGTTGCGGCGCTCGAGCCCCTGAAGGGTCTGCTCGACGTCACCGCTCACGTCGCCGTCGGGCAGGCGTCCGACGAGGCGACCACCGTCGTCTCCCTGGAGTTGATGGGGTCGGACCGTCCGGGCATCGTCAGCGACATCACCCGCGTGCTCTCGCAGCACGGCGTCAACATCGAATCGCTGATCACCAGCACCCGCCATGCGCCGATGGCGGGCGGTGTGCTGTTCGAGGCCGCCGCCCAACTCGAGATCACGCCGTCGGTCGACCTGACCGCGCTCCAGGTTTCGCTGGAGGCACTCGCCAACGAGTTGATGGTCGATCTGACGCTGCACGCCGATCGCTGACGGTTGTCCGCTGCGGTCACCCGTGGACGATGACACCCCGGATGTTCTCGCCGGCGCGCATCGCTGCGTAGCCGTCGTTGATCTCGGCGAGCGGATACCTCTTGGTGATCAGCTCGTCGAGCTTGAGCGTGCCCGCCTGGTACATCGACAGCAGGTTCGGGATGTCGGCGCGCGGGTTCAGCGACCCGAAGATCGTGCCCTTGATCTCCTTCTGCCACATCGCCAGCTCGAACAGGTTGATCGATGACTCGGTCTGCGTCATCGGCGCGAGCCCGGTGACGACCACCGTTCCGCCCTTGCCGCACAGCTGTGTGCCGAACGCCATCATCTCGCCGTGCAGCACGCCGGGCGCCAGGATCACCTTGTCGGCCATCTGACCCTGGGTCAGCTCCATCACGGGAAGCATGGCTTCTTCCATCGAGGCGAATGTGTGGGTCGCGCCGAACTCCATCGCCTTCTCGCGCTTGAACTCGATCGGGTCGACGGCGATGACACGCTTGGCGCCGGCCATGGCAGCGCCCTGCACGGCGTTGATCCCGATGCCGCCGATGCCCACGACGACCACCGTCTCACCGGGGCGGACGTCGGCTCGCTTGGTCGCCGAACCCCAACCCGTCGCGACACCGCATGACACCAGGGCGACCACATCCATCGGAAGGTCCGCGTCGACCTTGATCACCTGTGACTCGGCGACGGTCGCGTACTCGGAGAACGTGCCCAGCTTGGCCAACAACATCAGATCCTGATCGCCGAGGCGGTGACGGCTCGTGCCGTCGGTGACCATTCCGGGCAGCATTGCGCCGGCACCTAGATCGCACAGGTTCTGGCGGCCGGTCGCACAGTATCGACACGTGCCGCAGGAGGGAACGAACGATGCCGACACGTGATCCCCGACCTGCACACTCGTGACGCCGGCGCCGACCTCGACGATGATGCCGCTCCCCTCGTGCCCGCCGACGACCGGGAACAAGCCGGGTAACCCGATCAGCGCGAGCATCTCGTCAGACGGCACCATGTCGCCGGTGACGATGTGTTCGTCGGTATGGCAGAGGCCGGCGTGGGTCCATTGGACCAACACCTCGCCCGCCTTGGGCGGGTCGACCTCGATCTCCTCGACCTTCCAGTCCTGATCGATCCCATGCAGAACTGCTGCCTTGCACTTCATGTCGTCACCTCGTCGTTCCAATGGCCGGGACGCAGGCGCGTCCGGCTCGATCACTGGTCACCATGCCACACGACGCGAGCTGCATGCGAGGTGACGGGCACGACCCATCGATGGCTAGCGTGCGCGCATGACCAGGAGCACACACGCCGCCGTCGCCGACGATCGGAACGCCGACATCGCGATCTACATCAATGGCGAGTTCTTCCCGCGTGGCGAGGCGAAGATCTCCGTGTTCGACAGCGGCTTTCTGGTCGGCGACGGCATCTGGGAGGGCATCCGGCTGCATCACGGCGAGTTCGCATTCCTCGATCGTCATCTCGACCGACTGTTCGCCGCGTCACGCGCGATCGACCTCGAGATCGGGACGCGCGCGAGCATCGAAGCCGCGCTGCGCTCCACCGTCGAACGCAACGACATGCACGATGACGTCCACGTTCGGCTGATGATCACGCGCGGCAACAAGAAGACGCCGTCCCAGCACCCGTCCAACGTGATCGGTTCGCCGAACACGGTGATCATCGCCGAGCACAAGCGAGCCGATCCGCAGGTCGCGAGCGAGGGCATCTCGCTGTTCACGGCCACGGTGCGACGCCCCCCGCCGGACACGCTCGATCAACGACTCAACTGCCACTCGAAACTGCACGAGGTGATCGCCCTCATCCAGGCCACGAAGGCCGGCGCTGACGAGGCACTGATGCTCGACCCGACCGGGGCCGTCGCGACCTGCAACGCGACCAACTTCTTCGTGGTGCGCGCCGGTGCCGTGTGGACCTCGACCGGGCACTACAACCTCGCCGGCATCACGCGTGCGGTCGTGCTGGAACGGGCCCGGGCCGACGGCATTGCCACATTCGAGGCACCGTTCTCGCTCACCGACGTGTACGCCGCCGACGAGGCCTTCGTCACCGGAACGTTCGGCGGGCTCACGCCGGTACGCGCGGTCGATGGACGTTCGATCGGCAGCGGCGGGCTCGGACCGATCGGTCGTCGGCTCGCCGAGTTGTATCGCGCCGCGATCGAGTCGGATGTGGTGGCGCGTCGGACCGCCCGCTCGTGAAGGACACGACATGACGATCCGGATCAACATGTGGTCGAGCCCGCGCAACCTCTCGACGGCCATGATGTACTCCTGGCGTCAGCGTGCCGACACCACCGTCGTCGATGAGCCTCTCTATGCCCACTACCTGCGTGTGTCGGGCCGCGAGCACCCGGGCGCCGCCGAGGTTCTGGCCGCACAGGATCCCGATGGCAGATCCGTGGTGCGCGAGGTTCTGTTCGGCGCGTACGACACGCCCGTCGTGTTCTTCAAACAGATGGCGAAACATCTGATCGAGCTCGACCGGAGCTTCCTGCTCGAGTGCCGGAACGTCCTGCTCACCCGCGATCCACACGACATGCTGACGTCGTTCCAGGTGCAGATGCCCGACGCCACGATCGATGACACCGGCTTTCCCGAGATGGTCGAGATGCTCGACACGCTGTTGGCGGCAGGCGAGGAACCGATCGTGATCGACTCGGGGCTGTTGCTGCAGGATCCCCGTGGAGTACTGGACGAACTATGTCGCCGACTCGGGCTCGAATTCGACGATGCGATGCTGAACTGGCCCTCCGGCCCGAAACCGGAGGACGGTGTCTGGGCGCCGCACTGGTACGACAGCGTTCATCGCTCGACCGGCTGGCAGCCCTATGCCCACAAGCCGGCACGACTGCTGCCAGCGGTCGCGGCCACGTACGCCGAGGCCGTTCCGTTGTACGAACGGCTCCTTCCGTACCGGATCGGATGACGTCACCCGGATCGAATTTGTGCCGACGGTCGGTTTTCCATACGGTGCGGGTGCGTGACGGCCGCGAAGGGCGTCGCTGACCAAGGGGGCACCATGTATCAGAGCATCGTCGTCGGTACCGACGGGTCGGACGGCGGCACGCTCGCTGTCGAACACGCCGCAGGTCTCGCTCGCTTGACCGGCAGCACGCTGCATCTCGTCCAAGGCTGTGGCAGCCCGATGCTCTCGGCCCCGATGTACGGCGAGGTGCCCGCCATCGACGTCCATCAGGTCATCGACGCCTGCAAGGCGGAACTGGAGCCATTGGCCTCGCGACTTCGTGCGACGGGCATCGATGTCCAGGTCCACGTCGTCGCTGCTTCAGGGCACGCCGCCCTGTGCGACACCGCCGAATCGCTCGGGGCCGATCTGATCGTGGTGGGCAACCGAGGCATGACCGGGGCGCGCCGTTTCCTCGGGAGCATTCCGAACTCGGTCGCGCACCACTCCCCTTGCTCGGTACTGATCGTTCACACGAACTGATCCGAAGCCCCTCGGGCGGACACGCAAATAACAATGCTTGCCGGAATTGGCGCGATCTGGCTCGCAAGTGCCCTGTTTCAGCGCTTCCGGCAAATAACAACGCCTCCGTCAGGTCGACCACAGCTAGTTGACTCCAGTTTGACGCGTGTTCTCAAGAGTCCATCATGGTCGATCAAGTGATCTCGCCAGTAGGTCGATGTCGTGGCACACCAACGCGAGTGTCGCGGTGAACGAAAGGGAAGATCATGAGAAGGATGTGGGGCGTGAAGGTCCGGCGGCGGGTCATCGCACAAGCATCGTTCGTATGCCCGCGCTGTGGCGTCGACCGGATGGGATCCGAGGTGGAGCCGCAGCGGTGGTTCACGATCGGACGTGCTCCGATCATCCCGCTCGCGACGCTACCGCGCGAGGTCGTCTGTGGCACCTGCGATCATCGCAGCGATCCCGGGGTGCTCGACATCCCTACTGCCGACCAGTTGACCGAGTACCTGACATTGGCGATGCGTAGCTCGATCGCCTTCGTGGTGCGCTCCGGCCGCACGAGTGCGCTCGACTTCAGCATCGGAGAGCCCGTCGGGCTCGCAGCTGTCGCCGTCATGACGGCGGGCGGGCACGAGTACGACATGACGCAGCTGCGTCACGACGTAGCCCACATCGACGACGATCAGACGCGGGCGAACCTGCGGCGGTTGAGCGCCGAACTCACGCCGCACGGCAAGCAGTGCTACCTCAATCGGATGGCGGCGATCGCGTTGGCGGACGGCGAGATGAGCGCCCGCGAACGGATGGCCCTGATCGATCTGGGCGTCGCACTCGGCATGTCGGCTCCGCACATCAACGGCGTGCTCGCGGTCGCAGCGCTGCAACCCGAAGCGGCCTGACGCCGAGCCGCCAGGAGCGACGCTTCGTCGTCGCGACGTCTACGATCGCACGCATGGCGCGCTGCGGCGACACCGGCACGAGGGACGCGTCGAGGGCTTGACCCGCAACTCGTTGCGACGACCCGCGCGACGCGCCGTGTTCCTCGCGTTCGTGGTCGTGCAGCTCGCACTGGTCGTGCGGGCTTACTGGGCGCCCCACCACGAGTTCGGCTACCAGATGTTTCCGGAGGCGACCGAATGGCGCGCGGACATCGTGCGGATCACGGCACACGGTGAATCGATCCCCGTCGAGCAGTCGTGGGCCGGATACGAGTGGAACCAGCTGGTGCGAGATCGCGGGCTGGCATCGCCTTGGCGACGGCATCACGCCGATGCCGGGCTCGACAACCAGCTGGCGTTCCTCGACGAGGCGCTCGAATGGGTCGCCGAGAACACCCCCGCCGACACCGAGACGCAGTATCTCGAGGCGACGGTCACCAGCTGGTACAACCTGCGGTCCCCGACCACGATCGTGATGCGCAGCCCTGTTCGGGATCTGCCATGAGGGCGCTCGCCCAACTCGACGCCTTGCTCGAGCGGCCGGTGTCCACACGTTCGCTCGGCCTGGTGCGGATACTGGTCGGCGCGATCACGCTGTTGCACCTGTGGCCGTTCCTGTCGGAGGTGCGGCGCGGCGACTTCTACCGGGACCGGTTCCATCATCCGTACCTGAGCGCCCTGCCCGACCCCTCGAAGCAGGCCTACATCGTGATCTTGTGGGTGGGCCTGGTCGCAGCTCTTGCACTGACCCTCGGTGTCGTCACGCGTGTGGCGGCTTGGACGACGTTCTCGGTCGTCGCCTACCACCTGTCCCTGTCGACGACGAATCTCCACAACAATCGCGCCTACCTGGTGACGGTCTTGCTGATCCTCGCGCTCGCACCGAGCGGGCGATCGCTGTCGGTCGATGCGCTCGTGCGCACCAGGCGCGAGCCCGGCTTCGATCGAACGACGCCCGGCTGGACACTCTGGCTGCTCCGATTCGTGAGCTCGGTCACCTACGGTGCGTCGGGTCTCAGCAAGTTGTTCGATCCGGATTGGTTCGGCGGCCGCGTCACCTGGGGACGGGTCACGGTCCAGGAGGCCATGGTGCGCGACTCACTGCTACCGTCCGCCATCGCCGACATGCTGCTCGATCGCTCCTTCCACACGTTCGCCGCCAAGATGATCGTGCTCACCGAGCTGTTCATCGCGTCAGGGCTGTGGTGGCCCCGAACCCGACGGCTCGCCATCGCAGCTGCGATCTGTTTCCACGTGACGATCGAGTTCAGTGCCGAGGTCCAGGTGTTCTCCTTGCTCGGCTTGGCGGTGTTGTTCGCATGGGCCGACCCGTCGCTGCCGTGGTTCGAGCGGGTGTCACGTCGATGGGTACCGCGGCATCGCGAGATCGCAGGGGCCGGCACATGAGCCCGGTCTCGCGCACGATCGCGATCAGCATCGGCCTCACGCTGGGAGCCGGCGTGGTCGCATTCGGCGTCGGCGCGCCGCCGGAGCGGTGCCCCGACATCACCGTCGCCGACGCCCGAGGCGCGGCGACCTCGGCCGTCGGATGGATCGTCGACAACCAGCAAGCCGACGGACGATGGCTGTACGAGTACGACCGGGTCGCCGACAGCGAGGCAGACGACTACAACGTCGTCCGTCACGCCGGGCTGATGTCGGCGCTGTACCAGGCCGCCGCACGCGGATACGACGGTGCGTTCGACAGTGCCGACCGCGGTCTCGCGTACGCGGTCGACCATCTCGTCGAACGTGCCGACTGGGCCGGTGTCACCACCAGCGACACCCTGCAGACCGGCACGAACGCGCTCGTGATCACCGCACTGGTCGAGCGTCGCCTGTTCACGGGCGACGACAGCTACGACGATTTGATGGCGAAGCTGGGACGCTTCCTCACCAGCCAAGTGCAGTCCAACGGGTCGCTGCTCGCCTACTACGACCTCGTGCCGGACCAGCCGCGCGCCGACACGTACTCGATCTACTACACGGGCGAGGTGTACTGGGCACTCGGCCGCCTGCATCGCCTCGACCCGTCCGCCGGCTGGGGCGCAGTCGCCGACCGCATGGGCCAGTACATGGGCACTGTCCGCGACGACGCCGAGGACATCTGGCCCCCGCTCGCCGATCACTGGTCGGGGTATGGGTTGGCCGAGACGGCGGCCTTCCCCGAACGGTCGGTGGGCCGCCCGCTCACCGAGACCGAAGTCGAGTACGTCCGGCGACTCGGCGGGTTGATCGGACAGCGGGTGCGCTCGATCAGCCAGCGATTCGGACCGTGGGGTGTGTTCGTGCGCGGCACGTTCACTCCGCGCGGCGGCGGCTACGGCGTGTTCGGCGAGGGCCTGGCCGGTCTCTGGCGAGCCGCCAACCTCGACGACCGGTTGGCCGACGCCCGCGACACGATCGGCGAACGAGCAGTGTGCATCACCGGACTCGCCATCGAGGCCCAGGTCACCGCCGACGAGGCGAACGAATACGCTGACCCCGGCAAGGTGGAAGGAGCCTGGTTCATCGACGACCTGACCCGTATGGACGACCAACAGCACGCGCTCAGCGCGATCTTGATGACGATTCCCATCCTCGAGGCCGCACCCACCGGCGGCGGTCACACCGCTCCGTCGGCGTGGTTGTGGTTGATCGTGGTGGTCGCCGCGCTCAATCCGATCCGCGCCGCGTACGGCGTGCCGCGGCGGCAGTCCGTGCGCGATCGCGTCACGATCGGCTCGCTCGGCGGCCTGCTCGCGACCGCGGCGCTGCTGGCGGTCGGTGCCACCAGCGGCTGGCTGCTCGGAGTCGCGGACGTGAGCCGACCGGCGATGCGTCTGGCTGCAGGCGGGCTGCTGTTGTTGTCGGCAGGTATCGATCTGGTCAGGAAGCCGCGCTCCGACCTGCCGTCGCTCCCTGGCGTCCGTGGCGCGCTCGTGCCGGTCGCGGTGCCGTTGTTCGCTCGCTCGGCCCTGGTCGTCGCCGGCCTGAGCGTGGTGGCAGATCACGGGCTCGCCCTCTACGCAGGGGCTCTGATCGTCGCCGTCGCCGCGGCCGCACTGACCCTGATCGTCGCCGTCGAGAACGAGGCGGTGCAGTTGGTACAGATCTGGGCCGGTCGCCTGTTGGCGGCTGTTGCCGTCGGCGGCAGCATCGTGCTGATCGCTCACGCCGTCTTCGACCTCTGAGCGGCCGACTCTGACGCGCTTGCGGGCGACGACTACGGAGTCAGGCCCCAGCGCGGGCTCAGTGCCGCGATCAGCTCGGGGTCGCCGTCGACATCGCCAGGGCCCGGCCGGGCACGGCCGCAGAACCAGCGCGTGATCTGAGCGAGATCGCCGGTGAGCGTGACCACCGGGCCGCCCGCCCCGATGGTGATCCGGGTCTCGGACACGGTCGATCCGGCGATGGCGATCACGACCTCGACATCGGCGTCGAGCTGCTCCGCCAGCGCGCCCGACCATCCCAGCAGACTGCGCTCGAGGGCCAACTCTGCCGCCGTGCAGTCGGTGCGAACCGGCAGGCCGACCGCGCGCCTGATGTCCTGCTCGTGCGCCCACAGGTCGAACGCCCTGATCGGAAGCGACGCCGACAAGAGTCGTTCGCCGAACGGACCCTTCACCATCGGGTCACCTTCCGCAGCCAACCGGTGCAGCTCGGCGATGCGGCGCGGGCGCAGCCCTGCGAGCTCGTCGGCGATGGCGCACAACGGGAGTTGGCGCCGCACGTGCACCTGCTGCTCCATGAAGACATCGATGTCGTTCGAGACGTGGGTGAGTGCCGGCAATTCGATATCGGGCTGGGGAGCGCCGCCCAGCACCTGTTCGAGGCCGACCATGTGGGCCAGCTGGTCGCGAACCGACCAGCCCGGGCATTCGGTCGGTAGGTCGGCGTCGGCTTCGGTGAGATCTCGCGCCAACGACAACGTCGTGAGCAAGACATCATCGACGGCATCGACGAGCTCCGGGATCGTCCGGACTGTCATCTCGTTCCCCTCGGTTGTGATGTGTCGGTCTGCGGTTGTCGGTCGGCCTTGCCGGCCCGGATCGGTGCGAAGAACGCGGAGATCGCATCGGCCATCCGGGCTCGGATCGGCGCACTGGAGATGATCATGTCGACAGCGGTGAGCGACGTGTGGATGTGGCCCCGACATTGCACGTGCGTGACGTCGACGCCGGCCGCTGCGAGCGCAGCGGCATAGGCGTCGCCCTCGTCGCGGAGCGGGTCGAACTCGCTGGTGAAGATCGCTGCCGGCGGCAAGCCGGTCAAGTCATGCGCCCGCAGCGGTGAAGCCCTCGGTTCGGTACGATCGTCGGGGTCGGCGTAGTGGTCCCAGAACCAGTTCATCAATGACGCCGTCAGGACGAATCCCTCGGCATTCTCGGTGAGCGACCCCCATTCGGTGGCGCCGTCGGTCACGGGAGTCACCAACAGTTGGCCGACGATCTCCGGACCACCCGCGTCGCGAGCCGCCTGACAGACGACCGTGGCGAGGTTGGCGCCGGCGCTCCAGCCGGCGACGGCCAGCCGGCCGGGCACTCCCCCGAGCGACTCGGCGTTGGCGGCGATCCATTCGACCGCGGCGAACGCGTCGTCGGCGGCCGCCGGGAAGCGCGCTTCGGGCCCATGCCGATAGTCGACCGACACGATCACCGCTCCGGTTCGATCGCACAGGTCGCGGCAGAACGGGTCGTCGGAGTCGCGGCCGCCGAGCACCCAACCGCCACCGTGGAAATAGACGACGATGTGTTGCGGGCCGGGTGACGCCGGCCGATAGATCCGGTACCCCAGGTCGCCGTCGGCGCCCGGCAGCATGCCGTCGATCATCTCGCCGATCTCGGGCCCGGGCGGTCGTTGGGCTGCCACCGCTTCGCTGAAGGCCCGCGCCTCGGGAACCGGCAGCGACTCGAGCGGTGGCAGATCGAGCTCGGCCATCATCCGGAGCATCATGCCGACATCGGGTTGAAGTCGGTTGATGACGCCGTCATTGCAGAGCGTGCCGGCCGGGCCGGTCAACTCGAATCCGAGATACCCCTGCTCCTTCACCGAGTCGCACGTGGCGCGGTACGGGCCGACACCGCCGACGTATGGCAGGAACACCCGTGGCTTGCCGGGCACGTTGGCGCCCATGTACCACGAATTGGCACTGGGGTACAGGGTGATGTCCGCGCAATCGTTGACGTGCTGCACCCAGCCGGCCTCCGCGGTCTCGGTGGGTTCGATCGTGGCGTAACCCCGATCGCGCATGTCGGCGAGGCAGTCGACGATCCAGTCGACGTGCTGTTCGATCGACACGACCATGTTCGACAGCACCGACGGACTACCGGGGCCGGTGACCATGAACATGTTGGGGAACCCGACCGTCGTCAACCCGAGATATGTCATCGGACCCGCGGCCCACTTGTCCTCGAGCGCGACACCATCACGGCCCTCGATGTCGACGGCCACCAGTGCGCCGGTCATCGCATCGAAGCCGGTGGCATACACGATCGCGTCGAACACGAACGACTCGTCGGCGGTCTCGATCCCGGTCTCGGTGATCGTCGAGATCGGATGCTTGCGCAGGTCGACCAGCCGCACGTGAGCCAGATTGAATGTTTGGTAGTAGTTGCTGTCGAGGCACGGCCGCTTGGTGCCGAACGGATGGTCGCGAGGGCACAGTGTCTCGGCGGTTTCGGGGTCGTCGACGATCGAACGGATCTTGTCGCGAACGAACTCGCAGAACGTTTCGTTGGCGGCCCTGTTGATGGCGAGATCGTTGAACTCGCGGCCGGGGGCGAACAGCTCGCCTGCCCGCCAGGCTCGTTCGTAACGCGTCCGCCGCTCCTCGTCGGACACCGCCAGCGCGCTCTCGGTCGCCGGTTCGAGCGGCACGCCGGCCATCGACACCCGGGCCGCAGCGCGGTACTCGTCGGGATCCTTGCGGAGCGCCGCCAGCTTGCCCTCCGGGATCGGGCCGTTGCCGGCAGGCATCGAGAAATTCGGGGTGCGCTGGAACACGGTCAGCTGCGACGCCTGCGATGCGATGATCGGGATCGACTGGATGCCCGACGACCCGGTACCGATCACGCCGACGCGCATACCGGTGAAATCGACACCCTCGTGCGGCCAACGGCTGGTGAAGTACACCGCGCCGGCGAACCGGTCGGTGCCCTCGAACTCAGGGCTCTTGGGCACCGACAGGCAACCGGTCGCCATCACGAAGTGCCGGCACGCGACCTCGTCACCCTGGTCGGTCCGCACCCGCCAGAGTGCAGCGCCTTCGTCCCACCGCGCTGCGTCGACCCGTGTCGAGAACCTGATGTCGCGGCGCAGGTCGTGCTTGTCGGCGACGTGCTCCAGGTAGCGCAGGATCTCGGGTTGGGTGGCGTACTTCTCCGACCACTCCCACTCGTCCTGCAGTTCCGGATCGAAGCTGTATGAGTAGTCGACGCTCTGCACGTCACAGCGCGCACCTGGATACCTGTTCCAGTACCACGTGCCACCCACGTCGTCAGCGGATTCCAGCGCGATCGCCGAGAACCCCAACCCACGCAAGCGGTACAGCAGGTACAGCCCCGCCATTCCCGCCCCGACCACGACCACATCGAGCTCCGGTGCCGATCGGTCGGACCGAACGGCTTCGGTCGCTTCGAGTTCGGTCGTCGTCGACATCTCTCAACACCTCGCGTTCGACGGCGGCAGCCGCACTGACTCACGTCGAGATCATCACACGCAACCATGGATCGAGGCGAGCGGGAACGGCCGGAAGACCCTCGACGGATACCGGGAAGGCTGTCATCCTGGAAGGTGGAGGAGAAGGTTCGATGGACCGCTACACGATCCCCACCAAGTACTGGCATCTGCTCGATGACGGCCGCGTCCAGTGCGACGTGTGTCCGCGCGCCTGCAAGCTGCGCGACGGCCAACGCGGCGTGTGCTTCGTGCGCGCCCGCCAAACGATCGACGACGTGGATGGCGTGGTACTCACGACCTACGGACGGTCCAGCGGATTCTGCGTCGACCCGATCGAGAAGAAGCCGCTCAACCACTTCCTGCCCGGCTCGTCGGTGTTCTCGTTCGGCACGGCCGGCTGCAATCTGGCGTGCCGGTTCTGCCAGAACTGGGACATCTCGAAGTCGAAGGCGATCGACACGCTCGCCGACGAGGCATCGCCCGAGACGATCGCCCGCACCGCCCACCAGCTCGGGTGCCGCAGCGTGGCGTTCACCTACAACGACCCGACCATCTTCTTCGAGTACGCGATCGATGTCGCCGCCGCCTGCCACGAGCTGGACATTAAGACCGTCGCCGTTACCGCCGGCTACATGTGCCCCGAACCGCGGAGCGAGTTCTACGCCCATCTCGACGCCGCCAACGTCGACCTCAAAGGCTTCACCGAGCACTTCTACAAGCACCTTGCCGCTGCCGAGCTCGGCGCGGTGTTGGAGACGCTCGAATATCTGCACGAGACCGATGTCTGGTTCGAACTGACGACGTTGCTGATCCCCGGGCACAACGACAGCGACGCCGAGCTCCACGAGATGACGCAGTGGGTCGTGGAACACCTCGGACCCGACGTGCCCATGCATTTCACGGCGTTCCATCCCGATTACAAGATGCTCGACGTGCCGCCGACCCCTGCGGCCACCCTGACCCGCGCACGCCAGATCGCCATCGACAACGGTGTGCACTACGCCTACACCGGCAATGTGCACGACGGGGCAGGTGGCAGCACGTTCTGCCACTCGTGTGGCACACGGGTGATCCAGCGCGACTGGTACGAGTTGGGCGAGTACCGCCTCGACGACACCGGGCGGTGCATGACGTGCGGCACCACGATTCCCGGACTGTTCGCCGGTCCGCCGGGTACGTGGGGCGCCAGGCGCCAACCGGTCGTGCTGCATGCCCGACGCCCAGGAGGAGGTACCCGATGAGTGTGCGCCATCCAGCCGTGGCCGGCATGTTCTACCCGGCCGACCCCGACGAACTGACGCGAGCGGTGCGCCAGGCGTTCGCGGACGCGGTGCCTTCACCCGACGATGCGCCCGCACCGAAGGCACTGATCGTTCCCCACGCCGGCTACCCGTACTCGGGGGCGGTGGCAGCGAGCGCCTATCTGCGACTTCTTCCGGCACGCGACACGATCCACAAGGTCGTCCTGCTCGGCCCGAGCCACCGGGTGCATCTGTACGGCCTGGCGGCCCCGGTCGACAACCTGTTCGACACGCCGCTGGGCATGGTGCTCATCGACGTCGATCTGCGCGCCGCGATTCGCCACCTGCCCGGTGTGATCATCGACGACCTGCCACACCTGCACGAACACAGCCTGGAGGTACAGCTGCCGTTCCTGCAGACGGTGCTCGACGAGTTCACCTTGCTGCCGTTGTCGGTCGGCGACACGACCACCGAGCAGGTGACCACCGTGCTCGAGGCGGTGTGGGGTGGCCCGGAGACGATCGTGGTGATCAGCACCGACCTGTCGCACTATCACCGTTATGACGAAGCGCGCCGGCTCGATGCGCGCACTGCTGCGGAGATCGTGGCCAGGAATGCCGGGGCGATCGACGATCTCGACGCTTGTGGGGCTCGGCCGCTGCGCGGCATGTTGCAGGTGGCAGCGCAACGTGGCATGGGGGTCGAGACGATCGACCTTCGAAACTCGGGCGATACGGCCGGGGACCGAGATCGCGTGGTGGGGTATGGGGCTTTCGCCATCGCCTGAGGCCCCGTTGACCCCCGACCAGGCGGAGCTGCTGCTCGACATCGCAGAGGTGTCGATCCGGGCCTGTCTCGAGGGCACGCGCTATCCAGGGCCCGATGTGACGTTGCTTCCCGAGCGACTGCGTCGGCCGTGCGGCGCGTTCGTGACCCTGCACGTCGACGGTCGTCTCAACGGCTGCATCGGCAATATCCGCACCGACGAACCGATCGGCGCCTGCATCTCGAAGCTGGCGATCGAGGCCGCCTTCGACGACCCACGCCTGCCCCGACTGCGACGGGAGGATCTCGACGGCTTGCAGATCGAGGTGTCGCTGCTGTCGCCGCCCACCATGGTGCCGGCGACCAGCCGGGCCGAATTGATCGAGCACCTCGTCGCCCATGAGACGGGATTGATCATCTCGAGCGACTCTCGACGCGCCGTGTTCCTCCCATCGGTCTGGGGGCAGTTGCCACTGCCCGACGACTTCATCGACCATCTCCTCCGTAAGGCCGGACTGCCCACCAACAGCTGGCCGAGCGACATGCGCGCCGAGGTGTTCACCACGGAGAGCTTTGGTCGCCGCGTCCGCTCGGCACCTGGCGGCCGGTGACGTGCGACGCGATCGGCGGCGAGCGGGCGCGCGGCGCGGCTGTCGGGCTATGGTCGGGACAATCCCGACTCGAGGTAGCACGACCGCATCATGATCTCACCACGCATCCAAGAGGCCCTCTCCGTACAGCTCAACCGCGAGTTCTACTCGGCGTACCTGTACCTGGCGATGTCGGCGTATTGCAGCAACGCCGACTTCAACGGCTCGGCGAAGTGGCTCGAATTGCAGTACGAAGAGGAGATCCTGCACGCCACGAAGATCTACCGGTACCTGATCGAGCAGGCCGTACCGGTCAAGCTGGCCGCGATCGGCGAACCGCCGTTCGAGTTCGGCACGCTGTTGGAGGTGTACCAGGCGTCGCTGCACCACGAGCAGGCGATGACCTCGCGTCTCAATGAGCTGAGCGATCTTGCGTTGGCCGAAAAGGACCACGCCACCTACAACCTGCTGCAGTGGTTCGTCAACGAGCAGGTCGAGGAGGAGGCGACGCTCAGCGGCATCATTGCCAAGCTGCGGCTGGTCAAGGACGACGGCTACGGCCTGTTGATGGTCGACAACGAGCTCGGGACGCGAGTCGCAGCACCGGCACGGCCGGCGGGCGCATAACGCCGCAAGAAGTGCCGTGACCGTCTTGCGGTCTGCGTGCCGAGTCGGGTTTGCTGTTCGCAGGGCCGAGCGATGACGCGCTGGCCGTGGCCCCATATGACGAGCACCATCGTGACGACCGGCGAAGCTGGCCCGTGGAACACGGCAAGCGTTTGCGGCACTAGGCGTAGAGATCGCCGGCCTGGTACTTGAGCCCCGTGTCCGGTTGCAGGGTGACGACCAGATGCCCGGGGCCGAGCCGGCGTGCCAGGCGGGTCGCGGCGAGGATGCTCGCCCCACCGCTCGGTCCGGTCCAGACCCCCTCGGTCGATGCCAGCTGACGAGCGGCATCGAACGCTTCTTCGGTGCTGACCGCGTCGAGCCGGTCATAGCTGTCGGGGGTGATCAGCGACGGCACGAAGCCGACCCCACCGCCTTCGATCATGTGGCTGCCCGCCGGCCGGCCGGCGATCACCGCCGATTCGGCCGGCTCGACCACGGTGCGGATGACGTTCGGCCAGCGCTCGCGGATCGGCCGCGTCAAGCCCGTGAACGCGCCACCGACGCCGACGTAGGCGACGCCGCCGTGGATCTCGCCGTCGATCTGGGCGACGGCCTCGCGCCCGATCTCGAGATAGCCGTCGAGCGTGTCGAGATTGTTGAACTGATCGGTCGGAAAGGCCCCCTCCCGCTCGACGATCTCTTCCACCCTCGCCCGCATCTGGGGAATCAAGTCGGGATGAATCCCGTCGTCGCTGTGGACCAGTTCGAGGTCGGCGCCGAACGCCTGCATGGTCCGCAGCTTCTCGGCCGCGAACACGTTCGAGCTGACGATCTTGAGTGGATATCCCTTGATGCTGCACACGAACGCCAGCGAGCTACCCGTCGAGCCGCCGGTGTATTCGACGACGGTCTGGCCGGGCTGCAGCTCGCCACGCGCCTCGGCGCCCTCGATCATGGCCAAGGCCATGCGGTCCTTGTAGGAGCCGGTCGGATTGGCGGCCTCGAGCTTGACCCACACCTCTGCGGCGCCGGGGCCGGGAAAGCTCGAGAGTCGGACGATCGGCGTGTTGCCGATCGCCGCGAGTGCACCAGGGCGGTCTGGCATGTCGGCACGGTAGCAGCAGTCCACGCGCAGGCGCTGCGAACGCCTGGCCTCGTCGGCGAAGTCGGCGATGCTCCCCACCGAATCACTGCGAGTTCGTCGGCTCCGGTCGGACGTTCGCGGATGACCGACGGGTGTGGCGATCTGGCCGAGAGCGTTCGGCGAGGTGCCGGGCCGTATTCGATCTCACGGCTACTGTCGGAGCATGGGACTGTTCAACAAGAAGAATCGGGTGCAAGATCGACCTGCCGTGACGACCCCTGTCGATCCGAATCCGCAGCCCCCCAGCTCGACCGAACAACCCCCCTCCGCTCCCGATCCGGTCAAACAGCTTGAACGATTGGAAGGCCTGCGAGATCGGGGGATGCTGTCTCACGAGGAGTTCGTCCTCGAGAAGCGCAAGGTCCTGGCGTCGCAGAGCTACCGTCGAATCTGAGACGGTCGAATCCGAGACGGTCGAATCCGAGACGGTCGAATCCGAGACGGTCGAATCCGAGACGGTCGAATCCGAGACGGTCGAATCCGAGACGGTCGAATCCGAGACGGTCGAATCCGAGACGGCCGAATCCGAGACGGCCGAATCCGAGACGGTCGAATCCGAGACGACGTAGGGGCGAACGTCGGCGGCGGCCGCGTTGTCGAGCTCCGGGCAGACCGCACCCTCGAGGAGCGCAACGCGCGGGCTCTCGCAGAACTTCCTCGGGCCGACACCTCGACAAGCGGCGCGAGCGTACGAGCTCGGCCTCGACTTGGCCAGAACCTCGGCGACGGACGGGTCGTCGCAGTTCGCCAGGGCGCAGATGCCCTGTCGAGAACGACGATGCCAATCCAGTGTCGGCGCAGTGGCCGACACGTTGCGACCTCGTGCCAGACCCGAGGGAGTACCGAAACCTCGACGGGATCTCCGACCCTCTTGTTGCCACCGGCGCGGTCGGGTACGGTCGTCCAGGGCACCTGATCAGGTATCGAGCGGCGGTACCACTGAGCGGCGCCGATGGGAGCAGGCGTGAGCGTCAGACGGAATCTGATCGCAATTGCAGCGTTGGCGATGTGGTTCGTCGTGCCGGCCGGCACTGCGTTCGGCGACGTGATTCCGGGTGTGGAAACCCACGGCTTCGGGAACACCTATGTGCTGCTCGACTCGACCGACGGCGGCGGGCCGACATTCGACAGCCCGGTCTATGCACCGGCAACGGTCGCTGCGACGCTCACCGACGACAACTTCGAACAGGCAAATCTCGGCTTTGCGTTCGAGTTCTACGGCGGCGCGCATGCGAGCGTGTTCATCAGCTCGAACGGCTACCTCACCTTCAACAACGGCAGCAATATCGCAACCAACGGTGACCTCGCGACAGAAGCGAACGTCACAGATCCGGGAATCTTCGCGTTCTTCGACGACCTCTACCCCGCAGACCCAACCGGCACTGGCGAGGTCCGATACGGCACGTTCGGGCCGGCCGGGAGCCGGGTGTTCGTCGTGGAGTTCGATGACGTCTATCGATTCGGGCCCGAGACCTCCGGGGGTACGTTCCAGATCCGATTGTTCGAGACCACCAACGTCATCGAGTTCCACTATTCCGATCTCGTCTGGGGCAATCCCACGATCGACTTCGGAGCCGGCGCCACCGTCGGGATCCGTGCTGGTGGTCCCGGAAGCGCCTATCTGCAATACAGCGTGAATTCCGCTGTCGTCGACAATGGTCTTGCAGTCAGGCTGTGGCAACCGACGTGCGGTGGCAAGACAGTGACGTTGGTGGGTGATCGAGGAGCGGACCTACTCAATGGCGTCGCCGGAGTCGATGATGTCATCTACGGTCACCAGGGAAACGACACGATCAACGGGCTCGACGGGAACGACACGATCTGCGCCGGAGGTGGGCACGACACAGTGGACGGTGGCGGCGGCGCCGACACCATCTTCGGCAACAACGGCACCGACACGATCCAGGGCAACAATGGCAACGACACCATTCACGGTGGCATCGGCGCCGACACCATCTTCGGCGGCGGCGGTAGCGACACGATCTACGGTGACAACGGCACCGACACGATCCGGGGCAACAACGGCAACGACACGATTTGGGGCGGCTTCAAGGACGACCTGATCTACGGGCTCGCCGGCAACGACATCATCCACGGCAACAACGGCGACGATGAACTGCACGGCAACGGCGGCGCCGACACGATTTACGGCGACGTCGGCAACGATACGATCGGCGGCGAACTCGGCGCCGACAGACTGTACGGGTTCGGTGGCAATGACGTCATCCGTGGTGGCGGTGGTGTGGACGCCGTGTTCGGCAACGTCGGCAACGACAAGCTCAGCGGCGGCGGCAACAACGACAGCCTCGCCGGCGGTCCCGGCATCGACGTGTGCCGCGGCAACAACGGCGTCGATACCGCATCCGGCTGCGAGACGAGTTTCGGGATTCCCTGACCGGACACGAAAACCCCTCGAGCGACAGCCCGAGTGTTTCCAGGTGAAGTCGCAACACCCTCGGCTCGAACCGTCCGGATGTCGGCGCTGAGGTGTGCTCGACCTCGGTGGGTCGGCTCTGACTCGAGGACCGCCGGCTCATCCTCTGCACCAACTCGTCTTGAGTTCTCATCCGCTCCAGGCCGGCTAGGAAGGCAAACCACCTGGGGCGGTCAGCTGAGCGGCGCGTAGGCTGAGCGGCCGGTATGAGCGCAAACACTGAACCCACCACCGCCGACACTCCGCCGTTCCGGTACACGGCCGCGCTCGCCCAGGACATCGAGCTGCGCTGGCAGGACTGGTGGGCCGAGCACGGCACGTTCGAGACGCCCAATCCGTCGGGCCCACTGGGTGACGCCGAGCTGGCTGCCGAGCGCGGCGAGAAGCTGTTCGTGCTCGACATGTTCCCCTATCCGTCGGGTACCGGGTTGCACGTGGGCCACCCCCTGGGCTTCATCGGCACCGATGTCTATGCCCGATTCAAGCGGATGACCGGCCACAACGTGCTGCACGCGATGGGGTTCGATGCGTTCGGGCTGCCCGCCGAGCAGTTCGCCGTCGAGACCGGCCAGCACCCGCGCATCACGACCGAGCAGAACGTGGCGACCTACCGCCGCCAGCTGCGCCGGCTGGGCCTGGCCCACGACCCGCGCCGCAGTATCTCCACCACCGATCCGCAGTACTACCGCTGGACGCAGTGGATCTTCAGCCAGGTCTTCAACGCCTGGCTCGACCCCGAACTCGACAAGGCACGCCCGATCAGCGAGCTGGTGGCCGAGTACGAGATCGGCTCGCGCCCCACCCCCGACGGTCGCCCGTGGCACGAGTTGACGGTGCCGGAGCAGAAGCAGATCATCGACGACCACCGCCTCGCGTATGTCAGCGACGCGCCCGTCAACTGGTGCCCCGGCCTCGGGACCGTGGTCGCCAACGAGGAGGTCACGGCCGACGGCCGGTCGGATCGCGGCAACTTCCCGGTGTTCAAGCGCAACATGCGCCAATGGATGATGCGCATCACCGCCTACGCCGACCGGCTGATCGACGATCTGGAACTGCTCGACTGGACCGACGCGATCAAGACGATGCAGCGCAACTGGATCGGCCGATCGACCGGCGCCAATGTGCACTTCGAGTCGGCGGCCGGTGACATCACCGTGTTCACCACCCGGCCCGACACCTTGTTCGGGGCAACGTTCATGGTGCTCGCGCCCGAGCATCCCTTCGTCGACACGCTCACCGCTGCCGGGCAAGCGGAAGCGGTCGCCGCCTACCGCCGCCAGGCCGCCTCGAAGAACGAGATCGATCGCACCGACGACACCCGCGAGAAGACGGGCGTCTTCACCGGTTCGTACGCCGTCAACCCGCTGACCGGCGACGAGATCCCGGTCTGGATCGCCGACTACGTGCTGATGGGCTACGGCACCGGCGCGATCATGGCCGTGCCGTGCGGCGATCAGCGCGACTTCGAGTTCGCCAACAAGTTCGGCCTCGCCATCCCGGCCATCCAGCAGCCGCCTCATGCCTGGTTCGAGGACAAGGGCATCGAGCCCAGCCTCGACACCTCCACGTGGCCCGTCGCATTCGTGGGCGATGCCCCGTACGTCAACTCCGCCAACGACGGCCTCGATCTCAACGGCATCGACAACAAGGCCGACGGCATCGCCGCGACCAACGCCTGGCTCGAGGCGCACGGCAGGGGCGAGGCCACCATCACCTACAAGCTGCGCGACTGGCTGTTCAGTCGCCAGCGCTACTGGGGCGAGCCGTTCCCGATCGTGTACGACGCCGACGGCTTCCCACATGCCCTGCCCGACGCCATGTTGCCCGTCGAGCTGCCGGAGACCGACAGTTTCTCGCCCCGCACGTTCGAGCCCGACGACGCGATGTCGAACCCCGAGAGCCCGCTCGATCGTCTCGGCGATTGGGTCGAGATCGAACTCGATCTCGGCGACGGCCCGCAGATGTACCGTCGCGACACCAACGTGATGCCGCAGTGGGCCGGATCGTGTTGGTATCAGCTGCGCTACCTCGACCCCACCAACGAGCTGGCGTTCGTCGACCCGGCGGTCGAGGCCTACTGGACCGGCCCGCGTCCCGAGGTGCGGCCCGACCATCCGGGCGGTGTCGACCTGTACGTGGGCGGCGTCGAGCACGCCGTGCTGCACCTGCTGTACGCCCGGTTCTGGCACAAAGTGCTGTTCGACCTGGGTCACCTGTCGTCGAAAGAGCCGTACGCCCGCCTGTTCAACCAGGGCTACATCCTGGCGGCCGCCTACAAGGACGACCGCGAGGTCTATGTCGACGCCTTCTCGGTCGAGCAGCGCGACGGCGAGTACTTCTACGAGGGCCGCCCCGTCACGCGCGAGTACGGCAAGATGGGCAAGAGCCTGAAGAACGCCGTGTCGCCCGACGAGATGTACGACGAGTACGGGGCGGACACGCTGCGCCTGTACGAGATGGCGACCGGTCCGATGGACGCCTCGCGGCCGTGGGAGACCCGTGACGTGGTCGGCATGTACCGCTTCCTCCAGCGTCTCTGGCGAAACATGGTCGACGAGGAAACCGGCGCGTGCACCGTCGTCGAGAGCGTGCCGGGCGACGACATCGTGAAGCTGCTGCACCGCACGATCGATGTCGTGCGCACCGAGATGGATGCGCTCCGCTTCAACACCGCGATCGCCAAGCTGATCGAGCTCAACAACGCGGTCACCAAGCTCGATGCGACGCCGCGCTCGATCGCCGAGCCGATGGTGCTCATGGCCGCTCCCCTCGTGCCTCACATGGCCGAGGAGCTGTGGCGCAAGCTCGGCCACACCGACACGATGACCTACGTCGACTTTCCGGCCGCCGACCCGCAGTATCTCATCGACGACACGATCGAGTACCCCGTCCAGGTCAACGGCAAGGTTCGCGGTCACATCGTGGTCGCCACCGACGCCGACAACGCCACGGTCGAGGCGGCCGCGCTGGCCGACGAGAAGGTACTCGCGACCACCGCTGGGGCGACGCCGAAGAAAGTGATCGTGGTGCCCGGCCGGATGGTCAATATCGTCGTCTGAATCAACGCTGCGCCAGAGGCCTAGGACCCTTTACCGCAGCGGACGGCTGCGCGATACTTCATACAGATCCACGAGGTGATACCCGGGGACGCAGATCCACGACACCGCTAGCGGCGAATGTGGCTCCTGGTCCCGAAACCGTTCCGGGCGATCGGAACCACCTCGTGGATCTACTTCGTGTGGGCGGCGGCTTCGTGCGGTCGGTGGTTGGCCTGCCGTGGTCGGCTCGTCCGGTCGCCCCGGTGTTCAACCGTCGGCGACGACCGAGATCTCCGACGCCTTCACCGATGCCCAGATCGAGTCGTCGCCAACCGCGCCCAACGATGCCAACCCCGCCTCGGTCACCTCCACGACCAGCGCGAACGGCGCACCGAGGCGAACCCGGACGCGGTCGCTGGAACGGTCGATGCTCGTGATCGTGGTCGCCCAGACGTTGCGAGGGCTGCCCTCGGGTCGCGTTCGGTGCAGCGAGATCGCCGCCGGTCGAACGGCCGCCACCGCGTCACCGTCAGCCGCGGTGTGGGCACCGACGATGAGCTCGAGTCCCTTCCCGATCTCGAAGACCGAACCACGCAGCACGCCGTGCAGCACGTTCGTACCCATCAGATCCGCGACGTACGCGGACCGTGGTCGAGCCGCCAGTTCGGCGAGGGTGCCGGCCTGCGTGACGCGTCCCGCCTCCAGGACCACGACCCGGTCCGCCAGCGCGTGGGCATCGACGGGATCGTGCGTCACGATGATTCGCGCCGACGACCGCCCATCGGCGGCGCGACTCTCGTCGAGCCACCGAGGGAGGTCGTGTCTGACCGCGCCGCGCGAGGTGGCGTCAAGTGCCGCCAGGGGCTCGTCGAGCAGCACCACCGACGGCTCGAGGACGAGTGCCCGAGCGAGCGCGACCCGCTGCGCCTGACCACCCGACAGCGCGGTCGGGTGCCGATGAGCGATCGAGCCGACCCCCAATCGATCGAGCGCCGCCCTGGCTCGGGCCAGCGCGACGCGCTTGGCGACACCGCGGGCCCGCAAGCCGAACGCCACGTTCTCGAGCGCCGACTGGTGTCGGAACAAGAGGTAGCTCTGGAACACCGCCCCGATCTGACGATGACGGGGTGCGACGAACACCTCGTCGGATGGATCGTCCCACACCACATCATCGAACGCCAGGCGACCCTCCGAGATCGGCTGCAGTCCGGCGATCGCCCGCAAGACCGTCGACTTGCCGGCACCGTTCGGTCCGACCAGGCCGACGGTCTCACCGCGGTCGACCTCCAGATCGATCGCGATGGCGAACTCTTCCAGGTGCACCACCGCGTGCAGGACGAGGCTCATGACCTGGCTCCGCGCAGTGCCGTACCGACCCACCGCCCGCGCAGTGCGTACAGCACGGCGAACGAGATGGCGACCAGCAACAGGCTCACCAGCACGGCCCGATCGGGATCGGTCTCCAGCGCCAGATACGCCTCCAGCGGCATCGTTCGCGTCACGCCCGGCAGGCTGCCCGCGAACGTGATCGTGGCGCCGAACTCGCCGAGCGCTCGCGCCCAGGTCAGCACCGCACCGGTCACGACCGCTGGGCCGATGGCCGGCAACGTGACCCGCCGGAACACGAACCACTCCGAGCCGCCCAGCGTGCGCGCCGCGTCCTCGTACCGTCGGTCGAGTTGCTCGAGCGCGGCGTCGACCGTGAGCACGAGGAACGGCATCGCCACGAAGACCTGCGCCACCACGACGGCGGGGGTGCTGAACGGCAAGGTCACCCCGAACCAACGGTCGAGCGGCCCGCCGATCAGCCCCCGCCGGCCGACCGCCTGGAACAAGGCCACACCGCCGACCACCGGTGGCAGCACCATCGACAGGGTGCACACCGCCCGCAGCAGTCGCCGACCGGGAAGCCGACTGCGGGCGAGCACCCAGGCGAGGGGCACCCCGAGCACGATCGCGATGAGCGCAGCGAGGGTCGATGTCACCAGCGACAGCCACAGTGCCGAGCGGATCGGTCCGGACGTCACCACGTCGCCGATCGATCGCCACGGAGCCCTGACCACGAGCGCCAGCAAGGGCAACAGAAACACGAGCGCACCGGCGACCCCGAGGCCGATCAGGATGGCCGGGCTTTCTGCGGTGCCGCGGCGAGCGCGCGGGGTCTGCCTGCTCACGGCAGTTCGAATCCTGCATCCGAGAGCGCGAGACGCCCGGTGTCGCCGAGGACGAACTCGACGAACGACTGCGCCGCGTCAGTTCGACGCACGACCACGATCGGGTAGTCGGCGATCACGTTCTGTGCATCGGGAATCACGACCTCGTCGAGGCGGTCGTCAGCGCGGATGTCGGTTCGATACACGAGGCCGGCATCCGCTTCCCCCAGCGCCACCTTCGCGGCCACCGCCCGCACACTCGACTCGTACGAGGCCGGCGCGACCGTGACGCCGGCGAGCCGCAATGCCTCTGCTGCATACGCGCCGGCCGGCACCTCGCGGTCGGCGACGACCACGACCACGCCATCGTCCGAGAGAGAAGCCAGACCGGAGATCCTCAGTGGATTGCCGAGTTCGACGGCGATCGCCAGCCGGTTGCGGGCGAACAGCACCGGATCGCGGTCGGCCTCAGTGCGAACGCGCTCCATCGTGCCCAGGTCGGCGGCGGCGAAGACATCGGCCGGAGCCCCTTGCTCGATCTGGCCGGCGAGCGACGACGAACCGCCGTAGTTCACGATCACGTCGATGTCGGGGTGAGCAGCCTCGAACCGTTGTTCGAGCTGGTCGAAAACATCGGTCAGCGACGATGCGGCGAACACGATGACCTGGTCACCGCTCGAACCACCGCAACCCGACAGCGACAGCACTGCGAGAGACACCGACAGCGATCTTCCCCACACCGGGCGCAGGTTAGTCAGTTCCTGACTATTACGCGAATCACGGGTACTCTGGCGACGTGGCCGTCCCGTCGCTGTCGCTCGCCGATCATGTCTGTCTCACTGTCATTGCTGAACGCCGAACGCACGGCTGGGCGGTGGTCAAGCTGCTCGCCCCCGACGGCGAGATCGGACGAATCTGGTCGTTGAGTCGACCACTGACGTACCGGTCGATCGATCGTCTCGTCGAACTCGGGCTCGTCGACCGCAGCGAAGCCGGCAGGCGCGCCGAGTTGCGCATCACGGCATCCGGTCGGCGCCGCCGACGCACGTGGCTCGGACAACCCGTCGAGCACCTCCGCGATCTCCGAACCGAGTTCCTGCTGAAACTCGAGCTCTGCAGACGTTCGGGAATCGACACGGGCGCACTGATCGCGTCGCAACGCGACCAGCTGGCACCTGCGATCGCGGCCCTCACCGACGGGCAGCCCGCCGATGCGGTCGCACTGTGGCGCCACGAGTCGGCCCAGGGTGCCGCTCGATTCCTCCAACGGATCGATACGACCTAGTCTCGGGCGGATGATCATCCACACCAGCCCGATGGCCGACGTCGAGATCCCGAACGTTCCGGTCACCGAGTACGTGCTGCGCCACGCAGAACGATGCCCCGACCGGGCTGCGCTCATCGACGGTGCCAGCGGCCGGGTGATCACGTTCGCCGAGTTGAAGTTGCTGATCCACCGGTTTGCCGGTGGTCTTGCGGCCCGCGGTTTCCGGAAGGGCGACACGCTCGGTCTCATGGCCCCCAACATCCCCGAGTATGCGATCGTCTTCCACGGTGTCGCCGTGGCCGGCGGCACGGTCACCACGATCAACCCCACCTACGGCGCAGAGGAGGTGCGGTTCCAGCTCGAGGACGCCGGCGCGTCGATGTTGGTGACGATCGGCATGTTCGCCCAGACCGCGCTGGAGGCGATCGAGGGCACCGGCATCACCGAGGTGCTGACGCTCGACGGCGCCGAAGGCACCGGCAATGCGCTCGAGCTGCTGGGCGACCCGATCGATCAGGTGCCCGTCGATCCCATGAACGACGTCGTCGTGCTGCCGTACTCGTCGGGCACCACCGGGCTGCCCAAGGGCGTGATGCTCACGCATCGCAACCTCGTCGCCAACATCGCCCAGACGGAACCGTGCATGGAGTTCGAAGACGCGGGCGAAGTGGTGCTGGCGTTCTTGCCGTTCTTCCACATCTACGGCATGCAAGTGCTGATGAATGCGTCGCTGGCGTGCGGCGCCACGGTGGTCACGATGGCGCGCTTCGACCTCGAGCAGGCGTTGACGATCGTGCAGACGCACCAGGTCACCCGGTTCTACGCCGTGCCGCCGATCGTGCTGGCGCTCGCCAAGCACCCGCTCGTCGATCAGTTCGATCACGGTTCGGTGAAGCAGATCTTCTCCGGTGCTGCCCCACTCGGCGCCGACCTCGCGGCCGAAGCTGCCGCCCGCGTCGGGTGCGAAGTCGTGCAGGGTTACGGCATGACCGAGCTCAGTCCGGTCAGCCATTGCACGGTGGTCGGCGACTTCCGTCCGGGCACGTCGGGCGTCACGGTGCCGAACACGCAATGCCGTCTCGTCGACCCCGAAACCGGCGCGGACAAAGGCGTCGGCGAGGAGGGCGAACTGTGGGTGCGCGGCCCACAGGTCATGAAGGGCTACCTCAACAACGACGAGGCGACCCGCAACACCATCGACGAGGACGGCTGGCTGCACACCGGCGACATCGCGGTGATCGACGAGTTCCATCACGTGTCGATCGTCGACCGCTTGAAAGAGCTGATCAAGTACAAGGGTTTCCAGGTGCCGCCCGCCGAACTCGAGGCGCTTCTGATCGCTCATCCCAAGGTTGCCGATGTCGCGGTGATCGGTATTGCCGACGAAGAGGCGGGCGAGCTGCCCAAGGCCTTCGTCGTGCCGAAGCCCGGCAGCGAACTGACGGCGCAGGAGGTGCAGGACTACGTGGCCGAGCATGTTGCGAGCTACAAGAAGATCCGTCTCGTCGAATTCGTCGATGAGATCCCGAAGTCGGCGAGCGGCAAGATCCTGCGCCGCATGCTCCGCGATCAGGGCTGAGCGCTCGAGGCTCGCATGGCCCGGCTCAGCGCAGCGCTCGCCGCCACCAAGGGCGATGTCACGGCGATCATCGACGACGACGGGTCGGTGACCTGGCGGGCATTCGACGAACGGGTCAACCGCTGCCTGAACGGAATCCGTGCTCGCGGCCACGAGGCAGGCGAGACGATCGCGGTGCTGTGCGGCAATCGTCGCGAGTTCCTCGAGATTACGGCAGCCCTCGTGCAGGGTGGCTACCTGTTCCCACCGATCGATTGGCACTTCACGCCGCCCGAGGCAGCGCACATCCTCGATGACAGTGGCGCCAAGGCGCTGATGGTCGACGACGCTCACCTCGATCTCGCCCTGGCGGCCGCCGATCTGAGCGAGCGAACAATCGATGTGATCGTGCTCGGCGAGCAGAAGCCCTCGCGAGCGGCCTCGTACGAGGCGATGCTCGCCGGCGCGTCGACCTCCGAGCCGCCGCACCAAACGCTGGGCGCGGTGATGATGTACACGTCGGGCACCACGGGACGCCCGAAGGGTGTGCGATCCACCAGCATGCCGCTGGGGGGCGACATCGAGCTCGCCGAGCTGGCCGCGCGCGGCTACATGTCGGTGTTCGGGATCGATCCGGAGGCGCGGAGCCTGATCACCGCCCCGCTCTATCACGGCGGCCCGTACGTCTTCGGTGCCGTGCCGTTCGCTGCCGGCTGCCCGATCGTGCTGCGACGCCGGTTCGACCCGGCAGCGGTGCTGCGCGACATCGACGAGTTCGAGATCGGCAACACCTATTTCGTACCGACCCACTTCAAGCGGCTGCTCAGTTTGCCCGATGACGTGAAGGCCGCCTTCGACGGCAGCTCGCTGCGAACCGTGTGGCACACCGCTGCCCCCTGCCCACCCGACCTCAAGCGCGCGATGATCGACTGGTGGGGCCCCGTACTGTTCGAGGTGTACGCGGCGACGGACGCCGGAACCGGCACGGTGATCTCCAGCGAGGAGTGGCTGCGCAAGCCGGGCAGCGTGGGTCGAGCATCGCCGCTGTCGGAGATCATCGTGCTCGACGAGGACGGGCAGGCCGTGGAACGCAACGAGGTCGGTTCCGTCTACATCGTCAACCGGCTGGGAGGCGACGTCGCCTACCACAACGATCCCGACAAGACCGAGGCAGCTCATCTGGCTCCCGGCGTCGTCACGGTCGGTGACGTGGGCTACCTCGACGACGACGGCTACCTGTATCTCGTCGACCGCAAGATCGACATGATCATCTCGGGTGGCGTCAACATCTATCCGGTCGAGGTCGAAACCCGGTTGATGGGCCACCCCGCTGTGCTCGATGCCGCCGTGTTCGGCATCCCCGACGACGAGTTCGGCGAACAACTCAAGGCAGCCGTTCTGCTCGTCGACGACGTCGAGCCGAGCCCGGAGCTGATCGACGACCTGACACGCTTCTGCCGCGAGGGGCTGGCCGGCTACAAGACGCCCCGCTCGTTCGATTTCCCCGCCGAGTTCCCTCGCACGGATACCGGCAAACTGATCAAACGGCTGCTCCGGGACCCGTACTGGTTCGACCTCGACCGACGGATCTGAATCGTCGGCCCCCAGATCACCGGGTTTGTGTCCTCAACCCCCGACGCTCACCGTCGCGACGGAAAGACCGGTTGCTTCACCGCGGGATGCAGCGCAATCAACCGTCTCGTTCGCACGAGGTCGACGGTGCGTCGTGCATCGAGCGGTTGACACTCCGCACACCACGTGATCGAGCGACCCCAGAGGCTCCGGTCGCCGGACTCGTGCATCAACCGCGTTCCACACACCGGGCGTCGCCCGCGACCGGCGCCGTGCACCCAGCGGGGATCGAGCGCCAAACGGCGACCGGTGGTGTTCTGCGGCCCGCGTTCGGCATTCGTGCGGATCAGCGCAGTGCCGATCGCAATCAGGTCGTCGAGTCCGTCGATCGTGGCGATCGACTGATGGGGGCTGACACCGACGATGAACGGCACGTCGTTGACGTAGATGTTCCCGAACCCGGCGACATGCTGTTGATCGAGCAGCACCCCGGCGAGCGGCTCGGACGGTGCCACGTTGCGCATGCGCTCGGCGATGGCCTGCGGGTCGGGCGCCCCGGACGTCGCGCACAGATCGGGGCCGAGTCGATCGGTGATCGCGTGCTCGTCGGCGGTCGGCACCATGTCCAACAACGGCACCGATTCTCCGGTCAGGCGACCGTCGCCGATCCACAGCTCGACGCGGCGCTTCCATTCCGGCTCGCGCGAGGGGCGGCCGACGCAGAAGCTGCCCGTCATCAACAAGTGCGCGTGCAGCGTCCGCCCGTCGTCGAACCGAACGAACAGGTGCTTGCCGTACGCATCCGCCCCCACCAGCGTCCGCCTGGCCAAGTCGACGTTGGCGATCCGTGGGTCTCGCATCGCGGATCGCTCGACGACACCACCGGCGAATCTCTGATCGATCTGGTTCGCGAGGCGGCGCAGCGTGTCACCTTCGGGCATGGCCGGATCGTACGTGTCTCAGCCGCAGCCGTGTCAGCGGTACCGTCGCCGCATGAGCGAGACGGTCCACTTCCAGTCCGACGGCCCCATCTGCATCATCAAGATCGATCGGCCAGATGTCCGCAATGCCGTCGATCGGCCGACCGCACAGCTGCTCGCCGACGCGTTCCGGCGCTTCGAGGCCGACGACACGCTGTCGGTCGCCGTGCTGACCGGTGCCGCCGGCACCTTCTGTGCGGGCGCCGATCTGAAGGGAGTATCCGACGGTCGCGGGAACCGAGTCGTGGCCGACATGACCCAGGACGGTCCGATGGGTCCCAGCCGGATGACGTTCACCAAACCGACGATCGCCGCGGTGGAAGGATTCGCCGTAGCCGGGGGCCTCGAGCTGGCGATGATGTGCGATCTGCGAGTTGCAGCCGACGATGCCGTCTTCGGTGTCTACTGCCGCAGATGGGGCGTACCGCTGATCGACGGGGGCACGGTTCGTCTGTCGCGCATGCTCGGCCACAGCCATGCGCTCGACCTGATACTGAGTGGCCGTGGCGTCAGCGGCGACGAGGCGCGCGCGATGGGGCTGGCGAATCGGCTGACAGCGCCCGGAGCCGCACTCGAGGGCGCGATGACGCTGGCCGGGCAACTTGCGGGATTCCCGCAACGGTGCATGCGGTCCGACCGCCGCTCGAGCTACGAACAGTGGGACCTATCGATGGCCGAGGCGATGCGAAACGAGACCCGCCTCGGCCTCGCGGTGATCGAGTCGGGCGAGACCCGCGAGGGCGCCACCCGCTTCGCCCAGGGCGCCGGCCGCCACGGCCGGTTCTGACGTCACGGTTTCGCTGCGAGTTCCACGAGCTTGCGCACCGTGTTCACGTTGCGCGCCGTCGCCGTCACGCCGAAGGCTCGCTCGAAGACGTCGAGCGTCAGCCTCGAACGAGCGGATCCGTTGGGGTATCGCACGTACACATCGCGCCCCACGACGGTCCATCCATCCGGCTCGTACGGACGGGGGTCGAGCGCGGCCATTGCCGCCGCCGACGGGGCCGCATCGAGGAACGCGACATGCAACAGCTTGGAGTCGATTCCCGAATCGGCATCGGGATGACCGGCGGCCGCCTGGGTGAGCTCTGCCACCGTGCGAAGCACCACCCGAACCGACAGCCCGTCGCGCTCCGCGATCGCCGCCGCGATGCGGTCGGCGAGGGCCGACTCGTCCTGGGCTGCCGCGCCCGCGACGTCGAACACCACGTTGCCGCTCTGAATGTACGTCGCGACATTGTCGAATCCGAGCTCGCGCATCGCGGCGCGAAGGTCTGCCATCGCCAGCACGTTCCTGCCGCCGACGTTGATCCCCCGCAGCAATGCGATCCAACGTGTCATGTCGGCTCCGATGCAAGGTCGGCCGCTGGTCGTTCCACGATCGGGACTCCATGAGTGCGGTCTGACACGATCATGACTCTGCCACGAATGGACGACACCGAGCGGCACACCGCGGGCGCGCCGGGCAAGGTGCTCTCGGCGGCCACCTTGCCGCTCTATCTCGGTGGGTTCCTGGGCCCGTTCGGCACGATGGTCGTCATCTCGATCTATCCCGAGCTGCGCGAAACCTTCGGCGCCTCGACCCAGGCCGTCAACTGGGCGTTCAGCGGATACATGATCCCGTTGGCCGTCCTGCTCACGGTGTCGGGCACGATCGGCGAACGGCTGGGACGTCGTCGGGTGACGCAATGGACGTTCGTCATCTACGCGATCGCTTCGTTCCTGTGCGTCATCGCGCCCAACCTCGGCCTGTTCCTGGCCGCACGGGTGCTGCAAGGGGCCGCCAACGCATTCATCACACCGCTGCTGATCGCCGGCCTGACCGAGGTGACCGCACCGGCTCGCCTCGGCAGGGCAATCGGTGTCTACTCCAGCTTCCAGGCAGCCGGAGGAGCGCTCGCGCCGTTCGCCGGTGGGCTCGCCGCCACGATCGATTGGCGGCTCGCGTTCGTCGCCGTGGGCGTCGTGTCATTGCTCCTCGCGACTCGTCCACCCGCCGGCGAACCGCGTCCGGCCACGTCGGCGCCACCGATCCGCCCATTGCTCACGCAGCGGATGGCAACACTGTGGACGGCCGCATTCACGGCCGCTGCCGGCCCGGTGGGATTGGCGGTCGTCGTCGGCCTGTACCTGCGCGACGAGCTCGCCGTCGCCTCGAGCACCGCCGGCCTCGTGTTGTTGATCGGAGGTGCCGGGGCTGCGGTGATGGGCCCGACCTGGGGCCGGCTCCTGGATGCGTGGGGGCCGAGGCGAGCGGTCGTCACCTCGCTGACCGCGACGATCTCGCTCGCTGCCCCGCTGGGTCTGATCGTCGAGCCGATCGCGTTCGCGTTCGCGTGGATGGTGGTCGCCGGCATCATGGGCTTCGTGGTGGTCAACCTGCAGCACCTCGCGGCGGTCGCGGTGCCGGAGAACCGAGGTGGAGCACTGTCGTCGGTGTTCGCATTCCGGTTCATGGGCCATGCGATCGGCCCACTGATCTGGGTACCGATCTTCGCGATCAGTCCGTCGTGGACATTTGCTGCGGCGGCCGGCATCGGGTTGGTCACGCTCGTCGCGATGATCGCTGCGACGAGACCGACGGATCAGCAGGCGGCGAGATACTCGGCCGACGCGCGATAGGCGGCGTCGAGCCGTGTCGCGATCGAGTCGCGGTGGTTGTAGCGCAGCTTGGCGATGTCGTTGTACTTGGCGTTGACATTGCCGCCGGTCGGCAGCACGTGCACGGTCACATCGGGCGGCAGCGTGGCCATGTCGCGGTGGAAACGATGCCGCCGAGCGATCTCGAACGAGACGAACGCGATGTCCCACGGCTGGCGCGGCACCTTCAGCGGGGTGTCGATGTTGCCGACGTGGAGCACGTAGACGGTGGTGGCTCCGCGCTCGATCGCCCGCGAGATCGGGATCGAGTTGACGACGCCACCGTCGATGTAATGCAGGCCCTCGACCTCCACCGGCGGCAACAAGGTCGGCACGGCGCACGAGGCCAGCACGGGTTCGATCAACGGCCCCGAATCGAACCACGCCTCCGACGACGTCTCGATGCAGGCCGCGGAGCACTCGAAGGGCACGTTCATGTCCTCGAACGACCGGTGAGGCAGCCATTCGAGCAGCAGGTCGCGGAGGCCGTCGCTGCTGTGCAGATGCGTGCGATGCCGAACCATGTTCGCAACTCGCCCCGAGACCCGCTCACGCAGCACGCCGGTCGATGCCAGACCTCGCCAGCCGTCCTCGAGCCGGCTCACCATCTCGCGGAAATCACCAGAACACAGCACCGCCCCGTTGACGGCGCCGATCGACGTGCCGAACACCATGTCGGGCCGGATGTCGGTCTCGGCCAGCGCTTTGGCCATTCCGGCCTCGGCCGCCCCGCGCAGGCCACCCCCGCCGAGCACGAACGCCGTCCACCCCTTCGAACCTGCCGGCCGAGGAACGCGTGTCGCAACCTCTGGGCCGACGCTCGATGGATCTGCCACGCCTTCAGGCTATTGC
Source organism: uncultured Acidimicrobiaceae bacterium (assembly GCA_963701575.1). GTDB lineage: Bacteria > Actinomycetota > Acidimicrobiia > Acidimicrobiales > Ilumatobacteraceae > Ilumatobacter. The sequence continues at coordinate 179,884 of CAVPAQ010000015.1, read as the reverse complement.
GGTGACCCGCTGCTTCGGCCATCGCCGCCCGCCGTCAACACCATCGGCGGCCGCCGCCTACAGTGACGCGAGCCCCGCACCCACCAACCGATCGGAGGCACGGTGAAGCTCGCGAGCAAGGTGCCACCTCGGTGGTTCCGTCTATTGGTCGTGACGCCCGTCGTGTTCGTGTGCAGTGGCGTCGTCACCTTGCTCTCTCCGCTGCTGCACCTGATCCTGCTCGTGCTCGACGTGTTCGACCGTCGGGGGTGGCGGTTCACTCGCCTCGGCGGACTGGGTATCGCGTTGTGCGTCACCGAGTTCGTCGGATTGCTGATGGCGCTTCTGCTCTGGGTGACATCGGGGTTCGGCCTGTTCATCAAGACTCCCCCGTTCCTGCGCGCCCACAATCGGGCCTTCGGGTGGTGGCTCGAGCTGATGACGCGCGCCCTGCGGTTCTACCTCGGCTTCGACTTCGTGATCCCGGTCAACGAACGCGTCGACGGTCCGGTGGTGACGTTTGCTCGCCATGCGGGCCCGGGCGACTCGTTCCTGCTCGCTCGGCTCGTCATCCGCGATTACCACCGCCAGCTGCGCATGCTCGGCACGACGAAGTTGCTGTGGGACCCGTTCATCGACCACATGCTGCGCCGCATGCCGTACTACTTCTGTGAGCAGAACCCGACCGACCCGACCGCCCACCTCGAGTCGATCACCGAGATGTGCGCATCCATGCAGGACGACAGCGTGCTGATCATCTTCCCCGAAGGCGGCAACTGGACCCCCGGCCGGTGGACGCAATCGATCGAGCGGCTCGAGGCCCGGGGCATGCACGACCGGGCCGAGCGCGCGACCGCGATGAAGCACGTGCTGGCACCTCGTTCAGCGGGCGCGATTGCCGCGCTGCGGGCACGCAACGACGTGTCGGTCGTGTTCGTCGCCCACGTCGGGCTCGAGGACCTCATCTCGGTGCGCGAGATCTGGCAGAAGATCCCGCTGCGCCGCCACGTGGCCGGTACCTACTGGACGATCCCGCCCCACGAGGTACCCACCAATCCGGCCGACATCAGCCGCTGGTTGTTCGATCAATGGGAGGCCGTCGATCACTGGATCGCCGAGCACCGCGCCGACGCGATACCGGGCTGATCCACCGGGCTGATCCACCGGGCTGATCCACCGGGCTGATCCACGCCGGCCACGGCACAGATCGCGACACGCCGGCGCTCGAACCTGCCCGACCGCCTCACCGCTGTGACCTGCGGTACCGCGGGGACGTCCACAAGACCGGCACGCGATGCACCTTACGACGGGCACATCGGTGAGCGCTGGTCGGTCAGGGCTGGTCGGTCAGGCCTGGTCGGTCAGGGCTGGTCGGTGTCGCCGATCACGGTGATGATCACCTTGGCGCGGGCGTGGCCGGTGGCCAGGTAGCGGATCGCCTCCGCCGTGTCGGCGAGGGGATATCGGCGATCGATGACGGATCGGAGCTTGCCGTCGCGGATCAGATCTGTGAGCTCCCGTAGTTCGTCGGCCGTCACGGTCGCCGTGAAACTGGCCGCGCGCCGTTTCGAGAACAGGAACGCGAGCTTGGCCAGCACGATTCGCTTGACGGGACCGAGCAGTTTGCCCTGCTTGGGACCGCTCACCATCACGTACACGCCATCGGCTGTGAGCACCCTCTTGCAGTCGGCGAGCGAACGGTTGCCGACATTGTCGAGTATCACGTCGTAGCGACGATCGCCGGCCGCGAAGTCTTCATCGCTGTAGTCGATCACGTGATCGGCGCCGAGTGAGCGGACCATCTCGACGTTGCGCCCGCTGCACACGCCGGTCACGTCGGCGCCCATCGCCTTCGCGATCTGTACGGCGTAGGTGCCGACGCCACCCGCCGCGCCGTTGATCAGCACGTGCTGGCCGGATTGGAGCTTTCCGTGGTCGCGCAGACCTTGGAGTGCCGTGACCGCGGCGACGGGCAGCGCCGCCGCGTGCTCGAAACTGAGACCATCGGGGATCGCGACGATGTTGGCGACGCGGGCCGCGACGCGGTCGGCGAACGTGCCCTGCGCGCCGCCGAACACCCGGTCCCCCGGCGAGCAGGCCGTCACCGAGGCGCCGACACGTTCGACGACACCGGCCAGGTCGGCGCCGCGCACGGCCTGCTTCGGACGGCGGAGACCCGCGACCAGCCGCAGGACGTAGGGCAGGCCGGTGATGAAGTGCCAGTCGAGCGGGTTGGCGGACGCTGCGTGGACTGCGACGAGCACGTCGTCGTCGCCGATCGTCGGCGGGTCGAGATCCGCGAGCTCGAGCACGTCGGGCGTTCCGTAGGAGCGGTTGATGATGGCTCTCATGGGTCGTTGCTTCCTCGTGAGTTGATGTGGCCGCTTCGGTGTGAACGGCTTCCGACAGCCGACGTACGGTGTACGTCCGGTACGGTTGACACCGTAGACGTACACTGTACGTACGGCAACCTCATCGTCGAGATCATCTCAGAAGACACCGAGCATCACCAGAAGACACCGAGCATCACATGACCCCGCCCCGACCCCCGGCATCCGAGCGATCTCCCCTCTCTCGCGAACGCATCGTCGTTGCCGCCGTCGAGCTCGCAGACGCTCAGGGCATCGAAGCGCTCAGCATGCGCAAGCTCGCCGCGGAGCTGGGCTACGAAGTGATGTCGCTGTACAACCACGTCGCCAACAAAGACGATCTCCTCGACGGCATGGTCGACCTCGTCGCCGGAGAGATCACTGCGCCGCCCGCCGAGACCGACTGGAAGCATGCCGCCCGAGCGATGGCGCTGTCGGCCCACGAGGTGCTCCTGCGCCACCGCTGGGTGACCCCACATTGGTCGACCCGGTGGCCGGGCCGGAATCGGTGGCGCCACATGGAGGAGTTGCTGAGCGTGCTCGCCAGAGCCGGCCTGCCCGACGACTTGGCCGACATCGGCTTCCACGCGATCACGATGCACATCCAAGGGTTCACCCAGCAACAGGTCAGCTATGCGAGCGCCGAACGATCCGACGGCGAGATGTACACCCGGCTCTCAGCCGAGGTGAGTGCCGACGAGTTCCCCCTCGTCATCGACCATGTGCGCTACCACCGCGAAGCCGAACGCACCCACGACGAGTTCGCATTCGTCCTCGACCTGATCCTCGACGGACTGGAACGCACGGCGCGACCGGGCGGGAACCCGGGCGAAGCGACCCGGGGCAACTGACCTCTGGCGGGCTGCTCGCCCTCGCCCGTCGTCGCTCACAGCCGATGAGCGTGCTGCGATCATCGCTGTCGAGGACTGATGCCGGATTCACCCTGCGGTCGGGTCGGTGACACAGGGCCCGCGTAGAGTCGACGCACCATGACAACCGTCGACACGCCGACCGACAAGGTTCGCAACCCCTGGTTGGCGGTCATCGTCACGACACTCGTGTTCTTCCTCGTGGTCATCGACGTGTCGGCTGTCAACGTCGCGTTCCCATCGATCCGCGACGACTTCGGCGTACCCGAGTCGACGCTCGGCTGGATCATCTCCGGCTACAACATCGCGGTCGCCGCGCTGTTGTTGGTGGCCGGCCGCTACGCCGACAGCTTCGGCCGAAAGCGTCTCTTCATCCCGGGCGTTGCAATCTTCGCGATCGGTTCGATGTGCAGCGCGCTGGCGCCGAGCGCCGAATTCTTGATCGGGGCGCGGGTGCTGCAGGGTGTCGGTGGGGCGATCATCGCGCCCACCGCGATCGCGGTCGTGCTGGCCGACTTCCCGCCGAACAAGCGGTCGACGGTGATCGGCCTGACGGGCGCAACCGGAGCCCTCGGTGCCGTCGTCGGGCCCGCACTCGGCGCGTTCCTCACGGACCTGTGGTCGTGGCGCGCCATCTTCTGGATCAATGTGCCGATCTGCATCCTGGTGCTCGCGCTCGCACCGCGACTCCTGCGAGAGTCGAAGAACCCGAACGCGACCGGCAAGGTCGATCTCGTCGGCGTACCGATCGGCACGATCGGGGTCGGGCTCGTCATGTTCGCGATCGTGCGCGCCGAGTCATGGGGGCTCACCGACCCGCGGGTGCTGGCCACGTTCGTGGTCGGGATGGCGATGTTCCCATTGCTCATCCGCCGTTCCCGCACCCACCCCGAACCGTTGCTGGAACTGGACCTGTTCCAACTTCGCTCATTCTCTAGTACGAACGCCGGCCTTGCGTTCTACTCGATGGCGTTCACATCGGGGTTCCTGGCGAACTCGCTGCTGCTCCAGGAACTCTGGGGCACATCGCTGCGCACGACCGGGCTGGCGCTCGTGCCGTCGCCGCTGCTGGCGGCGGTCATCTCGCCGGTGGCCGGCCGGTTCGCCGACAAGGTGGGTCACCGGTGGATCCTCACCATCGGCAGCGCAGCGTGCGGTTTCGGCTATTTCGCCTACGCACTGCTGCTCGACGAGACGTCCGCGATCTGGACGTTGTACGTGCCGATCTCCCTGCTCATCGGTTTCGGCGTGGGCGCCACGATCGCCACGTGGGCGAGCGCAGGTCTGGCCGACGTCGGGTCGGCACAGTTCGGAACGGCGAACGCGACGGTCCGCACGACGCAGCAGGTCTTCTATGCGCTCGGCATCTCGGTCATCGTGGCCCTCCTCGCCGACGTGTCGGTCGACCCCGACATCGGGCGCTTCCGCATTGCCTGGCTGTTCATCGGCGGCTGCTACCTGGCGGCAGCGCTCGTCATCGCGATCGCGTTTCCCGCCGGATCCAGCGACGACCGCACCGCAGCACATCCCTGAACGAACCGGACGCGCGATCACCAGCCGCCCGTGTCCTCGCATTCCGTGCCGGAGCTGCGAACGGGCCGATGTCGCACTTCGCCGACGGATCATCGCCGGCAGCGAGCCCGACCGGCAGGTGGTTCAGGCAGCGAACTCCTGGGTGCCCCACCAACCCGAACCGTCGAGATGGAAGCCGATGCCGACCTTCGTCCAACGCGTGTCGAGCATGTTCTGGAAGTGAGGGGGGCTGTTGACCCACATGTCGTACAACGTCGCCGCCGCCTCGGCCGGGCTCATCGACGACAGGCTGTGCCATGCGATGTTCTCCGCGTAGCCGAGACTGCTGTGGCGGAACCCGCTGCGAGACATCTCCTTCGACCACCCCAATGCCTGTGCCGACATCCCGGCGTCGTAGCTCACTGGGCCCACGCCGTGCGCCGCCCGGAGTTGGTTGACCAAGGCAAGAGTTCGGGCAGCCGCCTCGGGGATGGACGGCTGTTGCTTCGGACGCGAGTCGAGCAGGCGAGCAGGTGTGAGCGGGCGGTAACCACTGCCGGCCGGGAAGAAACCGTCGACGTCGACCACCAGGTGGGCAGCCGCGTGGGTGTAGATGCACACCTTGCCGTTTGCGCCGACCTTGGCAAGGATCTCGTTGGCGATCGTCGCACCGGGCCCGTAGTTGATCGTCGACGCGTCCGGACGAGACGACCCGCACGGGTAGACCGTGGCGTAGCCCTCGCCGCTGGTCTGGGTGGCCGTCAGGTTCAACGACACCGCCACCGAGTTCGACGATGTCCCGCCGCGACCGGTCACATCCAACTCCACCACACGGCCGGCGCCGACACGGCCCGTTCCGGCGCCGCGACCATCGGTGGTCCGCTGCCCCGGGCGGGTGTCGAGCAATCGGGCCGGGGCCAGCGGCCGGAACCGGCTACCGGCCGGGAAGAAGCCGGTCACGTCGGCGATCACGTGCACTCGTGCGTTGGTGTAGATGCACACACGACCGTTCTTGCCGACCTTGGCGATCACCGAGTTGGCGATCGTCTGCGATCGGCCATAGTTGATCGTCGAGGCCTCGGGTCGCTTCGAGCCGCATGGATAGAGCGTCGCGAATCCGGCGGCGTTCGACTGTGTGGTCGTGAGATTGACCGTGACAGCGGCGGCGTTGGCCGCGGCGCCGCCCCGACCGGCCACATCGAGCTGGAGCACGGTACCGGAACCCCGGATGCCGTTGCCCGCGTACCGTCCGTCGGTCGTGCCCTGGCCCCGTCTGGTGTCGAGCAGCCTGGCAGGCGCCAGCGCGCGGTAGTCGGTTCCGGACGGGAAGAAACCGTTGACGTCGACGATCAGGTGGGCGGCCGCGTGGGTGTAGATGCACACCTTGCCGTTGGAGCCGACCTTGGCGATGATTCCGTTGGCGATCGTCGCGCCGGGCCCGTAGTTGATCGTCGACGCGCTCGGTCGAGTCGACCCGCACGGGTACACGGTCGCGTAGCCCTCACCGCCGGTCTGTGTCGCGATCAGGTTCAACGACACCGCTGCCGCATCCGACGCCGTCCCACCGCGGCCGGCCACATCCAGTTCCAACACGCTGCCCGCCGGGCGCAGGCCGCCCCCCTCGTAGAGACGATCGATGGTGTCGGTGCTTCCGGCCCTGGCCGTCGTGGCAATCGTCGCGAGCATCAGCAGGGGAGCCGCGAACAGGACGGCCTGGCGCAGAGTTCGTTGCGAACGTCGACTGAGGGGTTGCGGAGCTGGCATGAGGTGGTCACGGGTCGGCGCCCGCCGAGACGAGATCATCGCGCGAACAGCACCGCCCGACAACGCATTCGTCATCATTTTGACACAATTGAACAGATTGTGACGAAATGGTTACGTTTCGTCATCTTCGCGGTCGAACTCGCGCGATGTGCATCAACCAGGGCTCCGGTCCACCCAATTGCAGCGACCATATCGCGACGACGATGCCGCTGTGTCGGGTCCACCACACAGAACCACTTCCGTCGCGACCGGATTTCAGTCAAGATCGGTGTGGCGGGCAAATTGATCGAGCGTTCTCCGGCGTCACCCGTTGGTGGGCGCAGATCAGTGCAGTCAGATTGGTCGAGACATTGAGGGGATCGCCATGATCGCTCGTCATTTCGTCGCATCAGCGATGACCGCCGGCATGCTGTTGTCATCGGTGCTCCCGGCGTCGGTCGCCGTTGCCGATCACACGCCGACACCTGCCTCGGTGGCGATCGCCGGGTCCTTGCAGAGCGAACTCGGGTGTCCCGGCGACTGGCAACCCGACTGCGCCGCGACCGAGCTCTCCTTCGACGCGAACGACGCCGTCTGGCAGGGCACCTTCGCCGTGCCGGCGGGCAACTGGGAGTACAAGGCGGCGCTCGCCGACAGCTGGGACGAGAACTACGGCGCCAACGCCCAGTCCAACGGCGCCAACATCGCACTGAGCCTCGCCGGTGCGACCGACGTCAAGTTCTACTACGACCACGGGACGCACTGGGTCACCGACAACGTCAACTCGACCATTGCCACGGCCGCCGGCAGCTTCCAGTCCGAGCTCGGATGCCCCGGCGACTGGCAGCCCGACTGCCTCCGCTCGTGGATGCAGGACCCCGACGGCGACGGCGTCTACACGTTCTCGACCGACACGATCCCGGCCGGCAACTACGAGTTCAAGGTCGCCCTCGACGAGGGCTGGGCCGTCGCCCACCCGGTCGCCAACGTGCCGTTCACGTCGGCGGCGAACGATCTGGTCAAGTTCGTCTACGACACCGCCACCGACGACGTGGCGGTCACCGTCGACCCGGCGATCCCCACGGTCACCATCGCCGGCAGCCTCCAGGACGAGGTCGGATGCCCTGGAGACTGGCTGCCCGACTGTGCGACCACCCATCTCCCCTACGAAGCCGCCGACGACGTCTATCAGGGCACGTTCAGCCTGCCCGCCGGCAGCTACGAGTACAAGGCTGCCCTGAACGACAGCTGGGACGAGAACTACGGCGCCAACGCCCAACCGAACGGCGCCAACATCGCGCTGTCGCTCGCCGGCGCGACCGACGTCAAGTTCTATTACGACCACAAGACGCATTGGGTCACCGACAACGCGAACTCGGTCATCGCCACGGCCGCCGGCAGCTTCCAGAGCGAGCTCGGCTGCCCCGGCGACTGGCAGCCCGACTGCCTGCGCTCATGGCTGCAGGATCCCGACGCCGACGGCATCTACACGTTCTCGACCGACGCCATCCCCGCCGGCAGCTACGAGTTCAAGGTCGCCCTCGACGAGGGCTGGACCACCAGCTACCCGGCCGCCAACGTCGCGTTCACCGCGAACGATGGCGCGACCATCACGTTCAGCTACGACGCTGGCACCAATGACGTGTCGGTCGACGAGGGCGCCGGCACTGCCGAGCCGGGCGACGAGCTGCTCGTGCGGGCACCGGCACGCGAGACCGCGCAGGACGACGTGTTCTACTTCGTGATGCCCGACCGCTTCGACAACGGCGATCCGAGTAACGACGCGGCCGGCAATCCGTCGCCCGACCCGTTGGTGGACGGGTTCGACCCGGCCGACAAGGGCTTCTACCACGGCGGTGACCTGGCCGGCCTGACCGCCAGGTTGCCCTACCTCGACGACCTCGGCGTCACCGCGATCTGGATGACGCCGCAGTTCACGAACAAGTGGGTCCAGGACGACGGCACCCCGGGCGGGGTGAGCGCCGGCTACCACGGCTACTGGCAGACCGACTACTCGTCGATCGATCCGCACTTCGGCACCAACGCCGAGATGCAGTCGTTCGTCGCGGCCGCCCACGCGCTCGGTATCGACGTGTACTTCGACATCGTCGCAAACCACACCGGCGACGTGATCACCTACGTCGAGGGCACCAATCTCCCGTACGTCTCCAAGGCCGATCAGCCGTATCTCGATGCCATCGGCGCACCGTTCGACGACCGTGACTTCGCCGGCACCGGCACGTTCCCGCCGCTCGATCCGGCGGTCAGCTTCCCGTACACCCCGACCTTCGCCACGGCGGCCGACGAGACGGCGAAGTCTCCGAACTTCCTCAACGACCCCACCAACTACCACAACCGTGGCAACTCCACCTTCACGGGTGAGAACAGCTTGTACGGCGACTTCTTCGGGCTCGACGACCTGTTCACCGAGAAGCCCGAGGTCCAGGACGGCTTGATCCAGGTGTTCGAGGACATGATCACCGATTTCGACATCGACGGGTTCCGGATCGACACCGTCAAGCACGTCAACGACGAGTTCTGGGACGCGTTCGGCCCGGCGATCCAGGCCCACGCCGCGTCGCTCGGCAAGCCCGACTTCTTCGTGTTCGGCGAGGTGTTCGACAGCAACCCGGCGTTCACGTCGCGCTTCACCACCGAGCTCCCGCTCGACGCCGTGCTCGACTTCGGCTTCCAAAGCAGCGCCCTCGGCTTCGCCTCCCGCGGTGGCGCCACGAACAATCTCCGCGACTTCTACGCGTCGGACGACCTCTACACCGACGCCGACAGCAACGCCTACTCACTGCCGACGTTCCTCGGCAACCACGACATGGGCCGGGTCGGGTTGTTCCTGAACCAGGACAATGCCGGCGCCTCCGACGCCGAGCTGTTGGCCCGCGACGAGCTCGCCCACGCCTTGATGTACTTCGGGCGCGGGATGCCGGTGGTGTACTACGGCGACGAGCAGGGCTTCACCGGCGACGGCGGCGACAAGGACGCCCGCCAGGACATGATGCCGAGCGTCGTGCCCAGCTACAACGACGACGACCTGATCGGCACACCGGCCACGACTGCCGACTCCAACTTCGACGAGACCCACCCGCTGTACCAGACGCTGTCGGATTTCAGTGCGCTGCTCGCGGCCCACCCGGCGCTCACCCGGGGCGCCCAGCTCCACCGTTACAGCGAGGGTTCGGCGGGCATCTACGCCTTCAGCCGTATCGAGCGGACGGAGCAGGTGGAGTACGTGGTCGTGCTCAACAACAGCGAGGCGGCCGACTCGGCGACGTTCCGCACCGACTCGCCCTCGACGACGTTCACCGAGCTGTGGCCCGGCGGCGGTCCGGCGTTGTCGGCCGACGCCGCCGGAGATCTGACGGTCGACGTCCCGGCGCTCGGCTTCAGGCTCTACCGGGCCGATGCACCGATCAGCGTGCCCGCGATCGCGCCGGTCGTCACGATGACCGCACCTGCCTCGGGTGCGGAGCTGCTCGGCCGGATCGAGGTCGGCGCCGACGTCTCGCTGCCCGGCTACACCGAGGTGACGTTCGCCGTGTCGGTCGACGGCGGCCCGTTCGAGCCGATCGGCACGGACGACAACGCTCCGTACCGTGTGTTCTTCGACGTGTCCGGCCTGGCGGCGGGGACGCCGCTCGTGTTCAAGGCGATCGCCGACAACCTGTCGGGTGCGATCTCCTCCGGCAAGGTGTCGGCCGTCGTCGGCGCGGAGGAGCCGCCGTCGATTTCGGGCTACAACTACGCGGTCGTCCACTACAACCGGCCGGCCGGCGACTACGGCGACCACACCACCGGCGACTTCAACGACTTCTGGGGCCTGCACCTGTGGGGCGATGCAATCGGCCCATCCGAGGTCACCGAGTGGACCGCACCCAAGGCATTCGAGGGCGAGGACGAGTTCGGCCGTTTCGCCTGGATCCGTCGCGGCGGAAGCGACAGCCAGATCAACTTCATCGTCCACCAGGGCGACACGAAAGACACGGATGCCGACCGCGCGTTCGACGCCGACGCCCATCCAGAGATCTGGATCAACCAGGGCGATCCGACGATCTACTTCTCCCAGGCCGCGGCCCAGGGCTTCGCCACGATCCACTATCACCGCGACGACGGCGACTACGGCGACGCCACGAGCCCCGACTTCAACGACTTCTGGGGCCTGCACCTGTGGGGCGGTGCGATCGACCCGACGGAGGCGACCGACTGGACGGCGCCCAAGCCGCCGGACGGCGTCGACGCCTACGGCGCGTTCTGGAACGTGCTGCTCGCCGACCCGACCCAGCCGGTGAACTTCCTCATCCACCGCGGTGACGCCAAAGACCCCGGGCCCGACGGCAGCTTCCTGCCGGACGACACACCGAGCGCTTGGATGCAGTCCGGCGACGTCGAGATCTACCCCTCCCGGGGCGCGGCCGAGAACGTCGCCACGATCCACTACCACCGTGACGACGGCGACTACGGCGACTCCACCAGCCCCGACTTCAACGACTTCTGGGGCCTGCATGTCTGGGCCGGGGCGCTCAACCCCAATCCGTCCTGGACCGAGCCCGTGCGCTGGACCGAAGTCGACGTGTTCGGCCCGGTGTTCGAGGTCGAGATCGAGGACGGGGCAGCCGGGTTGGCGCACATCGTCCATCGCGGCGACACGAAGGACCCGGGGCCCGATCAGTTCCTGTCGTTCGACCCATGGGGGTACGAGGTCTGGCAGCTCGAGGGCCCCAATCCGTCCAAGCCCGAGGACCCCCACTACGTGCTGCCGATCACCGGTTCGGGCGCGGCGCCTGGCGATATCGGGCAACAGCGGGCGCACTGGGTGTCGGAGGACACGATCGTCTGGACGGCAGGTGGCGACCCGACTGTTACCTACTCGCTGTGCCATGCGCCGACCGGAGGCATGACCCTCAGTGGCACTGGGATCGATGGCGGCACCTGCATCGGCCTCTCCCCCGGCGCCCCGTACCCGGCAGACGTCGAGGGTTTTCGGCATCTGGCCGGCCTGCCGACACTGAGAATTCCCGCCGACTCGCTCGGCGACGTACCGGCAATCCTGAGCGGTCAGGTCGCAGTGCAAGCGGTCAAGGGCGGCACGCGCCTCGATGCCACCGGACTCCAGATTCCCGGTGTGCTGGACGACCTGTACGCCACCGACACCGAGTTGGGCGTCGTGTGGGACGGCGGCATTCCCAGGATCAGGCTGTGGGCGCCGACCGCGAAGAACGTGGTCCTGCACGTCTTCGACGACGCCGATCCGGCGACCACCTCGACGACGTACGCGATGACCCCCGCTGACGGCGTCTGGTCGGCCGGCGGCGACGCCTCGTGGGAGGGCAAGTACTACGTGTTCGAGGTCCAGGTCTACGTGCCATCGACCGGGACGGTCGAGACGAACCTGGTGACCGATCCGTACTCCGTGTCACTCTCGATGAACTCGACGCGCAGCCAGATCGTCGATCTGTCGGATCCGACGCTCGTCCCGGCGGGCTGGGATTCGGTGGTGAAGCCCGAACTCACCCGCCCGGAGGACATCTCGATCTACGAGCTCCACGTCCGCGACTTCTCGATCTCCGACGAGACCGTGCCGGCAGCCGACCGAGGGACGTTTGCGGCGTTCACCGACGTGACGTCCGATGGTATGGAGCACCTCGCCGAACTGGCCGACGCCGGGCTCAGCCACGTCCACCTGCTGCCGGTGTTCGACATCGCGACGATCAACGAGGACGCTTCGCTGCGCCAGGAGCCCGATCCGGCCGTCCTGGCGACATACGCACCCGACTCCGACCAGCAGCAGGCCGCCGTCTCGGCGACCGCCGAGCTCGACGGCTTCAACTGGGGCTACGACCCCTACCACTACACCACCCCCGAGGGTTCGTACTCCACCGATCCGAACGGGGCGACCCGCATCGTCGAATTCCGTGAGATGATGCAGTCGCTCAACGACACCGGCCTGCGCGTGATCATGGACGTCGTGTACAACCACACCAACGCCTCCGGTCAGGCGAGCACGTCGGTCCTCGACCGGATCGTGCCCGGCTACTACCAACGCCTCGACGACCAGGGCCACGTCGAGACCTCGACGTGCTGCGCCAACACGGCGACCGAACACGAGATGATGGCCAAACTGATGATCGACTCGGTCGTCACGTGGGCCAAGCAGTACAAAGTCGACGGTTTCCGTTTCGATCTGATGGGCCACCACAGCAAGCAGAACATGCTCGATCTGAGAGCCGCGCTCGACGAACTCACGCTCGCCGACGACGGTGTCGACGGCTCGTCGATCTACCTCTACGGCGAGGGTTGGAACTTCGGCGAGGTGGCCGACAACGCCCGCTTCGTCCAGGCCACCCAGCTCAACATGGCCGGCACCGGCATCGGTACGTTCTCCGATCGACTGCGCGACGCCGTACGCGGCGGCGGTCCCTTCGACGGCGGCCAAGCGATCGTCGACAACCAGGGTTTCGTCAACGGCCTCTGGTACGACAGCAATGGCGGCCTCTCGGACTCGGCGGCACTGAGCGAACTGCTGCTGTCGGCCGATCAGATCCGGGTCGGTCTCGCCGGCAACCTGGCGAGCTACCAGTTCGTCGACCGCAACGGCACCATCGTCAGCGGAGCCGAGGTCGACTACAACGGCGCTCCGACCGGGTACACCGCCGACCCGCAGGAGAACATCGTCTACATCGAAGCCCACGACAACCAGACGCTGTTCGACATCGGCCAATACCACCACCCGATCGGCACCTCGATGGCCGACCGCGTCCGCGCCCAGAACGTCGCCAACGCGATCGTGGCATTCGCTCAGGGCGTGCCGTTCTTCCATGCCGGGCAGGACATGCTGCGTTCGAAGTCGATGGACCGGAACTCGTACGACTCGGGCGACTGGTTCAACCGTCTCGACTTCACGTACGAGTCGAACAACTTCGGCGTCGGCCTCCCGCCGGCGGCCGACAACGCCGCCGACTGGCCACTCATCGGGCCACGGCTCGCCGACCCGGCGCTGGCCCCCGAGCAGTCCGATATCGAGTTCTCCGCTTCGGTGGCCAGGGAGTGGCTCTCGATCCGGGAGAGCACGTCGCTGTTCCGACTCGAGACGGCCGCCGAGGTGCAGGACCGCGTGTCGTTCCTCAACACCGGTCCGTCGCAGCTCCCGGGCGTGATCGCGATGCAGATCACCGACCCGAGCGATGGCGCCGTCGACCTCGATCACGTCGTCGACGGGCTCGTCTCGCTGTTCAATCCGACCGACGAGCCGATCGAGTTCACGGCCCCCAGTTTGGCCGGGACCGCGATGTACCTCCACCCGGTGCTCGTCGGTTCGGTCGATGCGGTCGCGTCGACCGCATCGTTCGACGACTCAACGGGGACGTTCTCGATCCCCGCCCGCACGGCAGCGGTCTTCGTCGACTATGCGCTGGACACCTGCGGCGCGCAGGCGCCGGACGCAGGCTGTGTGGTCCCGGCTGGGACCGTCCATCCCGGCAACCTGAACGTCGATGGCGACGTGCTCGTGCTCGGAGAGGTGACCGGCCACGTCAAGGCCCAGGGTGGCACCGTCACGGTTGGCACCGGTGCAACGGTCGGCAAGCACGTCGACCAGAAGGGCGACGGTGACGTCGTCCTCGCTCCGGGCTCCACGGTGGCCGGCAAGGTCACGGAGTCCGGCAACGGGTCGGTCGTCGTCGATGGTTCGGTCGGAACCAGCGTCGAAGAAAAGGACAACGGGGACCTGACGGTCGGCGCGACGGCGGTCGTAGGCCGCGACGTGAAGGAGTCCGGCGATGGGTCGGTGGTCATCTCCGGAACCATCGGTCGCGATGCAGAGGAGCAGGACAACGGGGACCTCACCGTCACCGCGGGCGCCGTCATCGGCCGCGACGTGAGGGAGTCGGGGGCCGGCAACCTCGACCTGTTCGGGCCGTCGTCGATCGGGCGCGACATCGTCGAGTCCGACGACGGTGATCTCGTTGCGGGCGCCGACGTCGTCGTCGACCGGAACGCCGATTCCAACGGCAGTGGAACCTGCACCATTTCACCTGAGGCGACGGTCCTCGGCGAGCTCAAGGGCGACTGCAAACCCTGACCGCCGGCCACTGTGCCCGAGTTTGCACCCCGGCGCGGTAACGACCAGCCGCGGTCGGACACCGACCGCAACGCCCTCCCACGACACCTCGACCGTCAAGGGTCGATCGCCGGATCGCGTGTCCCCGGCGTCGAGGCGGTCGGCAGGGCTGGTGCCCCATGAGCGCTCGTCAGCGGACGAGCAGGACCGAGCACGGGGCAAGTCGCGCGAGCTTGGTCGACGTCGATCCGAGCACACCCTCGAATCGGCCGAGGCCGTGCGTACCGATCAGCAGGAAATCAACGGCATTGCCGTCGATCCACTCGAGCACCGACCTGGCGGCGTTCTCGCCCTCGACCCCGGCGACCTCGTGTTTGGCGCCGGCGGCATCGAGGGCGGCAATGAGATCGGCGGTGCGCAACCGCACTTGGTTGCTGACGTAGCGGTCGACGAACACATCGTCGCCGACCCAGTGCGTGCGCGGGACATCGGTTGCCTGCTCCAGACGATATTCGGGGTCCCTGGCGGCGCTGTCTCCCTCGGTGGCGTCACGGCGCAACTCGTCGAGCAAGGACCGTGGCACCTCGACCACGCTGAGGACCGTGATGGTCCCGTCGTCGCCGGCCAGTCGCGCCGCTGCCGCCGCCGTGCGAGTCGGGTCGAGGCTTCCGTCGGTGGCGATCAGTACGTGCATCTACCCGAAACTAGCTGAGCCGGCGCATTGATTCGATTGCCGCTCCCGCGGAATCCCGGTTCGGTCGCCGTCACCGTGGGCAATACAGTCGTCACCCGTACGTCGGTCGACGATCCACAGCGAGTTCCCTGCTCTCTCGCGAACGACCTGTGATCCGTCACTTCCCCGCTCTCCCGCTCGACCTGACGAATTCCCTGGACGCGCTGCGTCGTGTCCCAACGTGTAGACCGTGGGTTCGATGACGTCAGAGGAACAGATGTGACGAGGTGCGCTCCGAGCGACGACCGGGAGCTCGAGCAGCCTCGGGCTGACGCCGTCCTGACCCGCACCGCCCGGTGGATCGTGCCCGCTTACGCGCTGTTGCTCGTGCCGATCTTCGTCGATCGCCTCGACCCCGCGACCGAGCCCTGGATCGATCTCACCGGCACCATCGCACTGGTCGCTGTGGGGTTCGCCGAGTCCGGTGGACCCCTCGGGATCGTGGGCATCGCTGCCGTCCTCCTCGTCGTCGTGGCCAGTCAACCCGGTCCCTCGCCGCGGGGTCGGCTCGTCAAGATCACCGTCATGATCGCCGTATCCGTGCTCGTCTTGCTGGGCGGCAATCTGCTCAACGAGCACGTCGTCAAGCCGGTGATCGGCGTCCCTCGGCCCGACATCGTGCAGATGGCCGAGCTGGGGGTGCTGGGCATGGACGTCGACAGTTTCTACGAACTGCCGCAGCAGGCGCGCTCTGCGCACCTGGACAGCATCAAGAGCGACGACGGTTTCGGCGAGCTCACCATGCGTCCCGAGGTACGTGATCACTGGGTGCAGGAGACCGCATTCTCCCGGCCCTCCGGCCACGCACTGGCGTCGATGACGCTCGCCACGTTCTACCTGTCGATCGCGCCGGCCTCGCTGTCCGGGTGGCGGCGGTGGCCGTTCTACCTCCTCGTGCCATGGGCGGTGTGCGTGTCCCTCTCGCGCCCGATCCTGCGCGTGCACTGGCCGGCAGACATCTTGATCGGAGGCTTCGCCGGCATCGTGCTCGGAGCCGGCGGTTACCTGACGACCCAGATCCTGCTGCAGCGGCTCGAGCCCCACCACGGCCTCGAGCGGTCACGCGCGACCGATGCTCGAGGTGCCCAATGAGCCGATCCGGGTCGTTCGTGTTGATCTCGTCGACGCTCGAGCGTGCCGAGCGCCACCGACCTTCGACCCTGGACCGCAAGCCGGTTCGTGTGCCTACGTGGTGGTCGAAACCCTCGGCCACGTGAGGATCCTCCGGACATGCAGCAACTCACCACCCTCGACGCAGCCAACCTCTACATGGAGACCTCGACCTCGTATTGGCACGTCGCCACACTGGTCGTCTTCGACGGCTCCACCTCCGACGGCGCGACGCCCGAGCGGATGAAGGAGCGCTACCGGGAGCGGCTCCCGCTCCTCGCCCCGATGCGCCGCAAGCTGGTCAGCGTGCCACTCCACCTCGACTACCCGTACTGGGCAGACGACCCCGACCTCGATCTCGACGAACACATCCAGCACATCTCGCTGCCACCGCCCGCCGACGACGAACAACTCGGCGAACTCGTGGCCGAGCTCACCGCCGGCCCGCTCGACCGGAGCCGCCCACTCTGGAAGCTGTTCGTGATCGACGGGCTGCCAGACGGTCGGATCGCCCATCTCACCCTGTGCCATCACGCCACCGCGGATGGGCTCGCGTTCGTACGGATGCTGATGAACCTGCTCGATCACGATGCCGACGGCGGCCACGAACCGATTCCGGAGGCGAGCACGGACGTCGCCCCGTCCACGATGCAGATGCTCGGGCATGCCCTCACGACGATCGCCACCCAACCCCTCCGACAGGGGCGCGCCGCCGTGAAGCTACTTCCATCGCTCCCCCGGTTGGCCGGCGTCCTACCGCACGCGTCGCTTCGGGAGGCCCCGCCGACGCCGTTCAATCACAAGATCGGACCGCGCCGTGCCGTCGCGTTCACGTCGATCCCGCTCGATGAGATGCGCGCCGTGAAGGACGCTGTCGGGGTGACGGTGAACGACGTGGTGCTCGGCACCTGCGCCGGCGCCCTGCGGGCCTACCTCCTGCGAATGGATTGCCTCCCCGAGGGGCCGCTGCGTGCGATGGTTCCGGTGAGTGTCCGCACCGATGACGAGCCCGACGTGTACGGCAACCAGGTGTCGGCGACGATCACGTCGCTCCACACCGACGCGGACGACCCGGTCGATCGGCTCCGGCTGATCGCCGAGAGCATGGTGGTCGCCAAGCAGACCGCCACCGCGATCCCCGGCGACGTGCTGGGCGAGCTCGAGGGCCTGGTTCCGGCCATGATCGTCGAGTCCGCGGTTCGGGTGGTCGGGCACGTCCGGCCGTTCAACGTCGTGGTCTCCAACGTGCCGGGGCCACGCATCGCGCTGTTCGCCAGTGGGGCGGAGATGCTCCACTACTACCCGTTCGCCCCGGTCGTCGACGGCCTCGGTCTCAACATCAGCCTCTTCTCGTATGCCGGGCAGATCGAGTTCGGCCTCAACGCCTGCCCCGAGCTGGTCCCCGACGTCTGGGACCTGTGCACGATGCTCCAGGAGTCGTTCAACGACCTCCGCTCCGCCGCCGGCGTCTGACGAGCGAGCGGATTGCAGGTTCCCGCCTCGCCGGGTTCTCGAAACCCTGGACTTCTCTTCGATGCCCTTGGGACCACAGAGGGCACCCAGAGTCGCGACGGCCCGACACCCTTCGACGACTCTGCACCGATCCCAGGGAGGCCGAGTACGGCCCTGCCGGCGCAGCAGAAGGCCGGAACACCTCGGCACGTCTGAAGGCCGCCACGGCGGCGGAAAGGGGTCGCATACACGTCATCCGTCCCTTGGCCGAGGGTTCGCTTGCACGGCCGAGCGGCTCGTTCTCGTCGATGACGACCCTCAGGACAACCAGCCCGGCCCGAACCAGGAGGTCACCTTGATCTGATCGTCGCCAAACGGCCCACCGAGCATCTTCACCATCTCGGTGATCGATGAGTCGTACCATTGCCCTGGTCTGATGTTCACGCGACGGCTCGCAGCTGCTCGATCGTCTCGTCGGACATCGTCGTCGAGACGCGCCGAACCGTCTCGGTGGACTCAGACCAGCGATCACCCCGCGCCGCCACCGCCCGAACCGCCGCTCGATGTCTGCTCGGCGAGCCACCGGCCGACGTAGGCCAGGGCTTCGGCTGTGCTCGTGGTGTTGAGACGCTGCTGGGTCGGTGCCTCGACTGCGACTGTGATCGAGATCAACGGCGTCGACCCGGCTCTCCTCACCGTTACCAACAGCGCCGCCCGTTCGCTCGGTGCGATCGTCACGTGCTCATCTTGCTCGCTGCCCGTCACGGCGGAGTCGTCGAGACGCACCCTTGCGCGTCGCGAGTGAGGTGACGTCGATATCACGTTGACAGTACGAAAACCCACTACTCAACCCGCACCGCGGTTGTCACAATGACGGCAGCGTGGCGGCGCTCAGCCAGTTCTGAACGCGCACAGGAACTCGTGGGAGGGGTCCTCATGTCGCACATCGCGAGTGGGCAGGTGCTTTCGAGATCAGAGAACGTGACGCGTGCGCATGTGCAGCTGATGGGCGGTTTCGGTGTCTTTCACGACGGGAGGCCGATCGACCTACCGGATTCGACTCGCCAACTGATCGCCTATCTCGCAATCAGTGATGGCCCGCAGGAACGAGCTCTGGTTGCAGCGATCCTGTGGCCAGAGAAAACCGAACAGCGGGCGGCGGCCAACCTGCGCTCGTCGATCTGGCGACTGTCTGCGGTGTCCGACCTCGAGTTGATGAGCGTACATCGCAGCTGCATCGAGCTCGACCCGTCGGTCTCGGTCGACGTCCGCCAGCTGCAGCAGACTGGCTGGGACCTGGTGCATCGCGATTCGCAGTCCATGATCGCCGCCGATCTCGACCGCGGCGTCTTCGCCGCCGACCTCCTCCCCGGCTGGTATGCCGATTGGGTGATCGCCGAACGCGAGCGTCTGACTCAGCTGCAACTGCATTTCATGGAGGCGCTCGCCTACACGCTCGTGCGTGAAGGCAACATACCCGAAGCGCTCGACGTCGCGATCCGTCTGGTTGCCGCCGATCCGCTACGCGAGGGCAGCCAACGCGTCCTCCTGTGGACGTACTGCTCCGAGGGCAGCCTCGGCCAGGCGCGCCGCCAGTTCGATCGCTACCGCCGAGCGCTGCGAGACGAGTTCGGTCTCGAGCCCACCATCAGCCTGGCGGCTCTCCTCGACGAGGTGGGTTCCGATGCCCCGTGCGGCGATAGCTCGGCGTCGGCGACGCGGTCGAGAGTGATCGCCGGTCATCGCAACTGACGAACGGACGTGCCGATCTCCGGATCGCGGTAGGCATTGACGAGTCGACCGATCGTCAAGTCGACGGTCGCGAACGCGTGGCCCCGACAGCTGGAGCCGGCTGCGCCGCGATCACGACCCCGGCGTCGTGCGATAGTCGGCGAGCAGATCGATCGGAGCCGCTCCGGTGGCGAGCAGCGCGATCGGTGCGTAGTGGTGTTCGACGCCCATCGGGGGCAGCGCGGCCGGATCGACGCCGTCCGTCGGCCATTCGACGTCACCTGTTTCGGTACGGGCCGGGATCAGCCAGTAATCGCCCGTCCGGTACCTGTGTGGGGGTTCGTTGGCGTTGTCGACCGCGGCAAACTGTACGACGATCCCATCCTCGAGTGCGATCGGTGTTCCCTCGTCGATGACCAGTGCACCGTCGTCGGCGCTGTGACCGGCCCCGTCGACCCCATGGCGGTGGTCCCACCGCCGCAGGATCGGGTGATAATCGGCGACGGCGTCGAAGTCGGGGAGGACGGTGCCTGCCGGGTCGAGTTCCAAGGTCAGGTCGATCGAATCGACCGCCACGACCTCGGCCAGGACGCCGGGAGTTCCGGCCAACTCCGTTCGATCGTCCATGAACTCGACCCAGTCCCCGGGCGCGAACGAGTGCGGCTCGTCGGCGCCGAGCGAGTCGACGGTCGCCGTCGTGCCGGACAAGTCGGTCAGCTGGGCAACGACCGACCCGTTCTCGCGCGACCAGACGAAGGTCGCCTCGTCCGCCGTGCCGCCCCGGTGGACCTCCACCCGGTACAGCCGGTTCCCCGTTCCCCGGTAGCGGTGTTCGGGCGGTGTCACGCAGGCGTCGTCGGGCTCCACGCCCGGTTCGGCCGCCCAGGCCTTGAGCCATCCGCGATGGCGTGGCTGCCATCTGGCAACCAGGGTGTCCCATCGCTCGTCCGACCAGTCGGCCAGACCACCGATTCCGGTCTCCTCGCGATCGGCGATCCGAATCTGCCAGGCGACGACCGCACGGCTGCACGTGTCCGGACCCCCGAGTGCTACCTCGCGAATGTGCGGAAGCTGCACATGGGTCACGTGCCGTTCCCAGACGTCGATATAGGCGAGCACGGTCCCAGCGAGCGGAAACGGATCGTCCAGGGGCGGCACCGGTTGACCCAGGAAGGTCGTCCCGCCATCGTTCTCGACGAGGATGCCGTCGAGGTAGAGGTGATCACCGACGATCGCGAAATCGTCGTCAATCGGGTTACCCGCGCTGTCGCGAAGCCCGGCGATCAAGAACGCATCGCCGATGGCGGCGATCGGACCGGAGAAGTCAGCGATCACCGTGCGCAGGTAATGGAGCAGGACGCTGGTCTGCTCGTTCCAGTCCGCGTCGACGAGCACGCGACCTTGCTGCATCAACACCCGGCTGACGTGTCGCCGTCGGTCGAATGTGTTCCTCGAGAAGTCGCCTTTCATCTCTCATCCTCCTGTTGGCTAGGTCGCGAAAAAGACGCCGACGACGGTTGACGCCGGCACGTACTCGGCAAGTCGAACGTCGAGGTTCGTACGTCGCTGTGGATCGAAGAGGTCGTGGAAGACGCCCATCTCGGAGCGGTCGTCGGCTCCGATCAGGATCTCCTCCGCCGAGTCGAGACAGAGCCGACAATACGTCGGCGTCCCGAAACGCACGGACTCGAACTGGGGACGAACACGCCGCCGTTCGCGTTCACGCCGACGATCACTGGCGGCATCCGTACCGCTCACCGCGGCGACCGCGAGGTCGGGCTGGCACGCGTGGCGACGAGGAGTCCGAGACCCCGCCGGGACGTACGAGAACCGGATGCACCCGGTCTGACTCCTGCCCGTACAGACGTGGCCGAACAGAATCGAGTTCTCCACCAGTTCGATCGCATGGATCTGGATCTCCCCGATGACGGTCGAACGCTCCATCGTCAGCCTCGCGTGCGCAAGCGGCCATCCCACGCCGCCGATCGCCTCGCGGTGTTGCGAGGTCGCATCCACGATGCTGTCGACGATTTCGATGCGGTTCGGTTCGTCCTCGGCCGCCTCGCGCACGACCTGGATCGATCCGACGATGCTGTGGTCGACGATCAGGCAGGCGCACGTATCGTCGAGCTCGATGCTCGGCTCGGCCGGCCGCCTCGGGTCGCAATTGGGCGCGAGGTCCCACCCGGGGACCAGCGTTGAGTGGCGGATCTCGAGCGAGCGGAGGGAGCCCTCGGCCCGCACCGGCCGGCCGACCACCGTGATGCCGTCGAGTGTGAACCGGCTTCCCACTCGCCCACGGACGCGCAGGCTGTCGGCCCGACCGGGTTGGCGATCGAGCAAGCGGATCACGGGTCGCACGCCCGATGCTGCACGGATCTGCAGCGTCTGCCCCTCATCGAGGGTGATGTCGACGGGGTCGATGTAGTACCCACTCGTGCGAATCTCGATCACGCTGTCCTGTGGACGTCGATCTCGCCAGCGGTCGAGCGCCTCGCCGAGCGTTTCGGCCGGTGGCTCCGGGCCGTCATCGGGACCGCCGACGGCGATCACCACCGCGCCGATCGGTTCCCCGAGCGTTCGGGTGTACTCGCCGCCGCCGAGGTCCATCGGAGCGCCGTAGCGGTAACTCACCCACACGCCGTCGTCGGGTTCCTCGGACGGTGGAAACGAGATCCGGCCGAGTACTGGGTCGACAGCGACCGTGCCTCGCTGGGCGAGATGGCTCCACCCGCTCAGATCGGCGGCGACGATGCGATCCGTGGGCACGGGCGTGCGTTCGGGCCCGACCGTGATCGAGAAGCTGCCCTCCGGGCCGTACCAGTGCGGGTCGTCGGTGGCAAGGTCGCGTTCGAGCGAGCGCCGCTCGATACGCACCGGGAGGTCGTGCGGCTCGGCGATAGTGGCGCCGGAGTCAGGCGCCGCCGCTCCGAACAGCGGCGCGTCGTTGCCGAGGATGCTGAAGGTGAAGTTGTGCGATCCGGCCTCCTCGACGCAGTAGGCGCTGGTCGCCGTCACCGGGTACGTCCGCAGTCGCCATACGAACACGCCGACGTTGGGCAGATTGAACCGGCCGCTGGGCGACGGCGGATACGGCGCGCGGACGTCGACGCTGTGAGCGGAGCGGTCGAACGGTGTCCCGAGGTGGTCGAGCGACTCACTGTCACGGACGTCGATCGAATGCCCCCGGCCGGGGTGCACGTAGTCGAGCGCGACGCTCTCGACGAGCAGTCGGTAGAACTCCACCGCCCGCGCCGGCCACCCGGAGACGTCGAGTGCGAGATCCTCGAGGAGCGCGAGCGTGCCCTTTCGGCGGCGGTTCCGAATGGTGTTCGCCACGTCGCGCCGGGGGATCAGGACGCGATTCAGCGACTGGCCAGACGCCGTCGCCGGATCGCCGATCTCGCCACCGTGGTGGATCGGCGTATAGCCGATGAGGTCCGCTATGTACGGAACGATCCAGTCCTCGGCGGTCTCGACGAACAGGTTCTCGTAGGTCTGGGCGATGTCGGCTTCGAGGAGATCCGCCTGGGCCTCGATCACCTGCAGGAGCGCCCGGAGCGGGTGACCCTCGGCGAAGTCGAGGCGGCGATGGACCGCCGGGAGCAGTTCGAACAGTCGGTCGTCGGGCTCGCTCACGATTGCACCTCCTGCAGAACGACGGTGCTCCGGATGCCGGGGTCGGCGTACACGAGCGCTCCCGGAACGATCTCGCCTCCGATCGCGGAGGCCACCTCACCGTCGATGCGAGTGCGCAACGCCGTCGCCAGTGGATCGCCGCCGTTCTCGAATCCGTCCTCACCATCACCGTCGTCGACGGCGAGGAGGCGCTGCTCGTCGACCCAGTCGAAGGCGTCGAGATCGACGTGTTCGACCCCGCGCACGCCGTCGATCACCGAGATGACCTCGCTCGACGCGAGCCCACGACCCAGGTCGCGGTTGTCATAGCCGAGCGCCGATGCGATGGCATCGCGTATCCGGGGTTCGACCAACTCCCAGGTGTGATCGGGATGAATGCGGACGCCGGCGCTGACCACGACCAACTTGGCGCGATGATCGTCGATGCGGATCGTCAGCCTCGGGTCGCCATAGTCGGCGAGCGCCTGACGGAGATTTCGGTAGAGGTCGGTGTTGGGGTCGAACGGTGCTGCCCCGGCGAGGCCGACGGTGAGGTGAACCACGCGCCGGCCCCCGTACGGCAGCAGTCGGGCGTCGGCCTTGTCGACGCCGGCGAACGTGCGAGCGAAATCCGCGTAGTCGCGAACGGCCACCAGTCGATCGAGCGCCATCACGGCGGCCGGCGCGTTGCGGCGCGCCTGTTCCATCCGCTCGCGATCGGCACCACCGGCTGCCTCGATCGGGTTGATCACTTCGCGGACACCGAGCGGCCGGTCGATCAGCGTGTCGATCGTCCGCGCACGAACGTTCCCACTGAGCCCGAGACCGATCCGGTAGCTGGCTTCCACGTTCTCCGCACCGGTCGGCAGGCGCGCACCGTGCACCCCGTCCCCGAACACCACCGACGCCACTTGGCCGTCGTCGGTTCGAATCACGTAGCCGCGGTCGCCCGGGTCGAGATCCCCGATGCGAGCGGTTCGATGCCAGCGGACGCCGTTGACCCGGATGTCGAGCTCGGGCGTCGAGCCGCACGGCGTCGGTGCCGAGACATGCGTGAGTGGTGTTCCCCGCAGGGTGAACGACTGGTGGGCGACCCGGCCGTCACCGCTGCCGAGCACCTGGCGATTCGTCTCTCCGTTCGTTCCTCGCACCACGTTGCCGTAGATGCGGACGCTGGAGCGCCGATACACGTACGACAGACCGGGGTGGCCGGTCGCTCCGGAGCCCGCGAGCTGGACGAACGTGTGGATCTGCTCGCCGGGTCGGGTCGGGTCGGCACGATGTTCGACGCCGGCGAGCATCGCGAGCTCGGCGGCCTCGACCCCGTCGACGCCCTCGATCACCCGTTCGCCGCTGACGATCACCCACCGACCCGGTTCCAGACCCTCGTGGAGACGATCGAGCTCGATCTCGTCGCCGTCGACAACGGTCTCGATCGGCTCGTCCGCCAGGTCGAGCAGCTCAGCCTGGGCGAGGACCGACGACCCCCGGACCCAGCCGAAGGAATCCGACTCCGCGGGGAACCAGGCGACCGTTCCCGACGGATCGGCCGGATCCGCCAGCCGGATGCGGGTGATCGGCGATGAGATGCCGTAGTCGGCCCGCGAGAGTGACGCGTCCACCTCGGCGACGCGGGCGAAGACCGGCGGAGACGGCGACGCCGCCGCGAGCGCCACGGCCTCGGCGATGCGCAGCTCGGACTCACCGTTGTCGTTCAGTCCCGGATCCGGCGCCCGCCCGGCTGCATCGCGAGGACGCACCACGACCCAGCTGTTCGCCACGATCCCGTCATGGGGAGCCGCGAGATCGACGACGTCGGTCGATTCGCGGATCTGCGGATCTCCCAGCCGCTCGACCGCGCCCGACTCGGGGTTGATCACATATGGCCGCTCGGGTGCGTTGTGGCCGTACAGCGGTGACCGAACCCGGAAGGCGTACACCTCCACCGGCGACGCAGCGGCGACCGTTGCGCCGGCGAGCGCCTGGTAGAGACCGGCGCGGTATGCCGGCCGAAGCGCCGAGAGGAGCCGCGGTCGCAGGTCCCCGGCCTCATCGAACTGGGTCGCCAGGTCGACGGCGAGTCGCTGTCGATTGGCGGGTTGCACCGTGGCTCGTTGCCGCAGGTCGGTCAGCACTCCGCTCTGGAGCAGCGCGTCGAGCGCGGTCACGTCGCCCGACCGTGCGGCATCATCGCTGGCGATCCCAGCATCAGTGGCAACGTCGGCACGACGCGAGACCGCCGACGCGAGACCGCGAGCGAGGAGGCGGAGCCAGACCTCGAGTCGGTTGAACTCGTTCGCCGCTGCACCGTTGTGCAACTTCTCCACGCGAGCGATCAGCGCTTCCGTATCGGCGAGCAGGGTCGCATCGTCGGCGCCGGCGATCGATGCCTCGAACTCGTCGAGTACATCGATCATCTCGTTCGCCATCACACCGGGGTCGACGTGGAAGTCAGGGAGGACCCGGAACCTCGCCAGCACCTGCCGGAGCCGGGCGCGGTCGACGATGAGGACACCAATCCCCTGGAGCCGGACCTCCGTTCGGTCGGCCGCCTCGTCGGGTCGGACGTCGAGCACCGTCCGCAGCACCTGTCGATCGGTGCCGGAGCCGAAGGCGAGCAGGAGCACGTCGTTGGCGGCCAGCTTGGTGTTCGTGCCCTGGACGAGGATGCGGTCGATCGTCGACGCGTTCGACAGCTCGATCACCTGCGGGCGTTGCTGACGCGCGCGCAGCAAGTTCCACCTGGCGCTCGCCTTGAGCGGTTCGGACGTCTCGAACGGTTGCGGTGGCTCGCCGGGCTCCGGCGTGCTCTTGGTGAGGGTGCCGGCCGGGATCTCGACGTCGTGTCCGTCCTGGAGCGTGAAGGCCAGAAAGGCGCCGGACGCGACGCCGGGTCGCAGCTCGTAGCCGATCAGGCGGGCGAGCTCGAGGATCGATCGCCGCTCGGTCGCCGTGCGCAGGTATGCCTCGTCGACGAAGCGTTCCTGGTAGAAGGTGACGATGTCGCCGACCACGGCCCAGGCGTCCAGAAGTGCGATCGAGAAGTCGGTGGTGTCACGGGTGGTGAGCCGATCGAGTGGACGAACGACGCGAACCGGTGTGATGCGGCGACCGAGCACCACTTCGATCAACAGCCGGTTGAGTTGCTGCCCTTCGACCGCCGTCAGGTCGTCGGCGGCGAGCAGCTCGCGGATGAACGGTTCGAGCACCCTGCCGGCGAAACGGTCGGGCGCGAAGATCGAGACACCACGGATGATCGAATTGAGCCCATCGACCAGCCGGCGCGACACGTCGCCACCGTCGAGGAGCGCGGATCGTTCGTTCTCCGGGAACCGCGACCACAGGTCGGCGATGGCCGGGTCGCGGGACGTCGAGAGCTGGTGCACGAGGCGGTCGGGGTCTGGTAGCTGGTCGGCGGTGATCAGCCACGACCCGATCTCGTCGGCGTCGCGGACCAGCGGCCATCGCCCGAGCGACGCCAGCATCGTCTCGAGGAAGGTCGCGTGATCGCCGATCCGGTGTGTCAGCGTCGACAACCCCGGCCGCCGAGCGACCACGGCGGGCACACTGACCGACGTTCCTTCGCAGCATCCGCAACGGCAGCTCATCTCCCACCTCGCATCTCGATGTCCAGCCGGCCGAACTCGGGCACGAACTGGTTCGCGTCGAGCCGGGCGATCTCGAGCGGGCCGAGCGTGAGCACGCCTGTGTCGATCTCGCCCATCGACGGCTCGAACAACCGGTGGAATTCGCGGACGACCACTCCGTCGACGCCATCGATCGCCTGGACGGCAGCGATGATGTCGCTGAGAGCCACCGAACCTCCGAACGACAGCCGATCGGGATGGAAGAATCCGAGCGACCCGTCGATGTTGCGTCGCGCGCCGAGCGCCGCCCGCACCGCGGCCTGAACCGGTGCCCGCAGGTAGGTCGGGTCGACACACACGCTCAGCGACAGGTGGAGCGCGACCTGGACCGCGCCACGCACGACGATGTCATGGCCGATCCGGCGATATCGATCGAGGTGCTCGGCGATCTGGTCGAGCAGCGCCCGGTCCGACTCGGCTGCACCGGCCTGATCGACTGCGACGAGCACATCGGTGTGGCTGCCGGTGAACCGGAAGGATGCGCTCGCGGCTTGAACCTGGGGGAAGTCACGCTCGACGATCGACGCGTAATCGCCCGGCGTGATCGCGCGTGCCAACTCGGAGCGGAAGGCGTCGGGAGCGAGCAACCGGGCGCGTGCGACGTCCTCGGGGGCGGTTCCGCCGACCGCCGGGAGCGGGTTGCGGACATGGATCGTGATGCCCTCGATCCGTCCGTGCTTGACGACGAACTGTCTGATCGAGTCATGTCCGACGTTCCCACCCGGTCCGTTGCCGGCCCGGTAGCGGACGACGAAGTGCGACGCCGCCTCGGGTCGCCGACCGTTCAGACCGTCTCCGAAGCGCAACGTGGCTCGCTCGCGCTCGTCGATCTCGACCACGAAGTGGCGGTCGTCGGGCCCTGAGGCCAGCAGGTCTCGCACGGCGACCCACTCGACTCCGACCCCGGGACCGGGTTCGATCTGGTCGGCGAACAGCACCTGGTGCGCCACGAGGTGCGGGCGGGCAGCTCGCGGATCCTGCAGCAACGCGCTGCTCGCCGGGCACGGTCGGACGTCGGCACTCCAGGTGACCGACCCCTCGTCGAGCGTTGGCCGGTAGCGTCCCGGCCGGTGGGTGGCCCTCGGAGCCCGGCACTCGTCCCCGCACGTCTCGTCGGTCGATTCGACGGGGACGTCACCGAGGTCGTCGTCCACGCTGATCCCGTGGTCGACCAGCACGACATTGCCGCAGGCCACGCTGACGTCGACGAGCGGTTCGCAGTCGGGCGGTGGTTCTCGTGTCGACAGGCACAGCGGGAAGGTCAAGGCGTCCGCGTCAGCCCACGCGATCTCGACGATCGGCTGCTTCGTCACCGGGTCGATCGAGGGTTCGACCTCGACGAGGCAGACCGCCTGGCGATGGCTCGGATCGGCGTCGGCGGGCAGCCCGGTGTCCGGGCCGATGACCTCCTCGAACACGAGCACGTCGCCGGGTCGGAGATCGAGCAGTCGTTCGTGTTGTGTCGGGTCGGAACCATGGTTCTCGTCGTCGTGCATCTTCGAGCGATGCGGGTGCGAGACCGTGCCCGCCGGTCGGGCCCCGTACTGGTCAGCTCGATCAGCCGGATGGTCCGGCCGATCGTCGCCCGGCTCCTCGCACGGCTCGTCCTCGTCCGGTGGCTCGGCGGATCCGTCGGCCCAATCATCGATGAGGGTCGCCCTGGTGGCACCGACGAGGAGGCAGCACTCCTCCCCGCCCCACGTGTAGAACCTGATCCGGTTGTGGGCCGGTCGCGCCACGAAGGTCCCGCTCAGCATCGGCTCGTAGACCTGGCGGGCACCGCTCGGCAGCGACATCAGGTCGTCCCACGCCATCGGCGCACCGGTCGCGGTGCGCTCGATCGCCGCCACGGCGACGTTGCGGAGCTCGAGCTCCACGATCTCCGACACCACCAGGCAGACCCACGCGCGGGCGTTGCAGCCCTCGTGGAGCTGATAGTCGACGAGCCGCACGTGACGGCGCACGGACACCCGTTTGCGAGCCGTCCCGAGGTACGCCTCGGTCCCGACGGCGTCCTGGTAGTACGACAACCTGTCGCCCACGTAGGCGAGCAGCTCGACGAGCGTAACTCCGATGTCGGGAACATGACGCTCGCGCCAATCGGGCACCAGGAGTGAGAGCCGATCGAAGATCACCTGGCGCAGACGGTCCCAGTCCCGGGCGAGGTAATCGATCGGTGGGATCATCCGCTCCACCGTCGGGCACGCCTCCACCGTGGCGCAGTCGAGGTCGCTCGGGCACCCCGCCTTGAAGTCGACGTCGACACACGCGTAGCGCGGGTCGAAGCCGGCGAGCGGCGTATCGGTCGGCCGCCCGCGTTCGTCCGATTCGACGAAGCACAGTCGGTAGGTCGAGAAGTCACCTGGACGATCGACCACGACCACCACTCGATCGTCGATGTACGGATCGTCGTGGCGCTCGGTTCGCACGTCGACGATGCGTAGATCCCGGATTCGACGGCCGCCCTCGATCCTCACATTGCCCATGCCGAAGCCCACGGGGGCGCGACCGATCAGCGTCACGTCGAGGCGGCGCTGGTCGTCACTCACCTCGACGTAGTCGATGCCGTTCCAGCCGCGCTCACGCAGCGTCGGACGGCGGTGATCCTCGAGGCAGGAGAGATCCCGGTGTCGATCATCGTGTCCGGTGGCGGTCGTCATGTCGCTACACCTGCCGCTCGATCGTCGACTCAACCGTCTCACCGGTGCGCCGGATGACGTACGTCAGCTCGACCCGCAGCGACGCGTCCTCGCTCACCGCGGCGAGTGCGACCACCTCGATCACGTCCCCCAGCCATCGTTCGAGGGCGGCGCGGGCCGTCACCTGCAGCGCTGCCGCGAGCTCGGGACTGTTCGGTTCGAACACGAGCTGCATCAGGCCGCTTCCGAAGTCGGGCCGGTTGACTCGCTCTCCGGGGTTGGTGAAGAGCAGTTGTTCGATCATGTCGCGAATGTGATCGGCGAGGTCGGTCGTCGCCGTCCGCCCGCGATGGTCGAAGTGATACGGGTGATCGATGTGGATCTGGCTCATGCGGCCACCACCCTCGGTTGTGCCGCCACGACGGTGGGCGGGCCCTGCGGGATCTGCTCGATGCTCTGGCAGATGCCCGTGCTGGTTTGGATGATCGCCGGCTGCCCGTTGACGAGCACACGCGTGGCGGGTGTGAACCAGCGAGCGGTGACGCACGGTTGCGGCTTGGTGCCGGCGCCGACCGGCACCTGGAACGGGCAGCCGGCGATCGGATACGTGTCGGCGAGCGTGGCGGCCGGTTGTCCCCCGACCATCACGCGGATGTTGGACGTGACGACCGAGACCGAACCGGCGTGTGGACAAATGATGCTGGCGCCGACGTGCACGACCGGTCCGGGCATCACGCCACCCCCCGGTCTCGGCGAGCATCGGAGCACATGTCCACGTCCATCACGTGACCACCAGTGCCCCGGCATTGACGGTGACGGTCGGGCCACTCATGACGATCGTGGCTCCCTTGCCGTTGGAGATCGTGATTCCGGCATCGTTGATGAGGATCATCGCGCCGGTCATGCTCTTCAACATGATCCCGCCGGCTCCGGGCAGATCGCTCAACACCAGCGAGTTCTGGGCCTGCGTCTGGAGCACGACGCTCGGCGACGCGGGCAACCCGGCGAGGGCCAGGGACGGCACCTCCGCAACCGATCCCCAGAAGCACCCAGTCCAGATCGGATAGTCCGGGTCGCCGCCCTCGAACTCGACCCAGACGCCGGCCCCGATGACCGGGATCATGTAGGCGCCGACCTGTGGGCCGGCGAACGGCACGTTCGGCATCGCCCAACTGGAGGTGCCCAAACCCAACACGTCGGGCACCTGAACGAGCAGCCGCCCCCGCTGCTCCGGGTCGATGTTGTTGAGCACGACGCCGCGGTGCTTGCCGTAGTGGCGGCTCATGCCGGCACCACCGGAAGCGTCGAGACCAGACCGTTGCGGGTCAGGGTGAAATCCTGCTGGTACGAGCCGCGTTCGAGTTTGTGGGTGACCGACTTCACGAAGTAGAGCCCGTCGAACGCGAGGCCGGTGCCGCGCAGCCCGACGAGGCTCCGCGCCATGAGCGGACGGCCGTATCGCAGTACGTCGAGCGATCCGCTCGCGGTGACGGCCTCGGACGCCTTCGATGCCCGTGCCAGGCCGAGCATCAGCGCCTGGGCCGGGGTCTTGTTGGCCGTGTCGTTCATCAGATCGACCTTCTTCGGGATCGGCGGAATGAGCCCGAGCGGTGGATTGAGCGGATTCGCGCCAGGTGGGATCGGGATGGGGATCGGGAACTTCGTCTGCTCGTTCTGGATGAAGACGACCGGCAACGTCGCCGATTGGCTGTCGAAGCGCAGGTTGATCGAGTCGACGTTGCTGTGGGCATCCATGTCGGCATTGAGCGCCGCCTGCGGCAACCCGATCTTGATCTCCGGCCCCCAGTAGGCGATGCTCGCCCCCGGCACCGGCCCGGCAGCGACGTAGAAGACGTAGCCGACGTCGGCGGCGAGCTTCTCGATGTACTCGAGGTCGGTTCCCTCCTGCACCGGTATCCGGTTGGTCGGGATCGGGACGTCGACCACGACACTCGGGATCACGAGCGGCACGATCCCGAACATCGCGTACTTCGCGAGGATTGCGTTGACCCGCGCGAACGGTGGCAACGCGGGGAACGGGAAGCCGGTCATGTCCTGCTGATTCATGATCGCGGTGAGGTCCTCGCCGATCAGCACGATCGTGGTCTTCCCCGCCTGGACACCCGACACCTGCTGGTGCGTGATCACTCCGTCGGCCAGCGGGATGGGCAGGCCCTTCACCGTGGCGAACAACACCGTACGGATCACCGGGCCGAGCTCGCCGACCAACAACGAGAGCGTGGTCAAAGGCGAGTTGCTGCCGAATCCGAAGGTGAGCGAGAAGCCACCCTTCTCGCTCGCGGAGGTACGGATCTCGACCGACTCGAGCGCTTCGGTGACGGGCTTCGGCACCGGTACGGGAACGACCGGTCCCATGAGCAGCGAGAGGTGGACGCTACCCGACAGCATCGGTTCCTCCCGGAATGCCTTCGGGCAGGGTGATACGGAGCCGCCGCCCGATCTCTGCGAGGAGGTCCCGTGGGCGCATCGCGTCGTTCGCATCGCAGATGCGCCAGTACAGGAGTGGATCGCCGAGATGGCCGGCCGCCAGATTGTCGAGCCGATCACCCCCGACCACCTCGTGTTCCCCGAGCAACGCGAAGTCGCTGGACGGCGGCACGAAACGGCGACGGAGGTAGGCGATCTCCTCGCCGTCGGGCAGCACGAAGATGGCCGTCTCGATCCGCTGATAGCGGCTGTTGGTCGGGAACAGGGGGTTCATGACGGGATCCCGGTGAGTCCGAGCGCGGAGAGTCCGACGCTGGTGGGGATCAGCGACAGGCGTTCCACGCCTCGGTGGTGGATCATCGACAGCACGCCACCGCGATGGTCGAAGCCGAGATCGGCCACGCCGAGCACCCGCAGACCCAAACTGACCTTGGCGCGAATCGGGTGCAGCGACGGGTCGAACGCCTCCTCGGTGATGCTGAAGTCGGTCACCCGTACGGGAAGCACGCGCTGATCGCTCCAGACGAAGAGCGACAGTGGCGATTCCATCGGGAAGATCTCGAGCGTGCCGAGGCTCGCCAACAGGTTGTTCGCATCGACCGACGAACTCGCCGGGTAGAGCAGTGATTCGAGCGCGGCGAGCTCTGGTGCGATCCCGTTCTCGGTCGTGGTCCGGTTCTGGTCGGGAAACTCCAGCTGGTCGGTGGCATCGATCGTCGCGTCGAGCTTGAACGTCTCCACCGGTGCGGCCGTGAGCCGGAGCGCCTGCGACCGCTCGCCACTCTCGGAGACCGACTGCACCTGCAACGTCCGCGTCAACGACTCCGGGTTGTACTGCAGTGCGATGACGCGCACGACCGCCCCCGAGTCGGGATCGATGAGCACGATCCCGCCCTTCAGCAACCGAGGCGAACCAGGAAACGTCGTCATGACGGAGCCACGACGTCCGTTCCGTCGGTCGACCGGTCCTCGAGTTCCGGAACGCGAAACCGGTACTTCTCGTCAAGGAGACCACCAACCGTGAAATCGAGCTCGGCGGAGTGGAGCGACATGCCTCGCGAGATCTGCATGTCGAGCTTCTCGGAAAGACCTGGCAGCACAAGATCGACGAACTGGCGGTCGAAGCGGGAACCTTCGGTGGTGTCGTAGAGGTCGGCGTAGTACGACACCGTGTTCCAGAGCCGACTCCATTCGAGCAAGGTCACGGACGATGGTGCTGGATTGCGCTGAATCTCTGAGACTTCCCGTGTGAGACTCGAAAGAATGTTGGCAAGGCTCATCTCCACTATTCGCTCCTTCTAGGTGTCGCCATTTGTGCCTAGGAATGGGAATACGAGGGATAGTCCGCCTTCAACGTCGCTTCGAAGTCACTCGACGCTGCAGGCTGAACAAGCGGTCCTGTTGCATTCGTTCTTGGATTGGCCTTCTGTTTGGCGCCAAGGTTTTCGAACCCCCATTGAACCGAGTTCATCAGCTTGTCCTTACCGCTGCCGTTGTAGTTGAGGCACACGAAGACCGTCTCGAAGTAGGCTTCCTTGTAAGCCGTCACTGCGGTCGGAGTATCGGATGGACGAGCAATGCACCCCGACACCGATCCAGCGCTTCCTTGTCCTCCGATGTAACCGTACGATCTTGGAAGTCCGGGTCGTCCGATATAGTACGGATGATTGCCGGAGTAGACCGCCCCTCCCGGTGACCGACTTCCTCCATCAACGAATGTGTAATAGGTGGCTGCGAGTGGCGGGAAGACTGTCTCGGCGGTACCGACCTTGGTTCCCCCTGTGGCCCAAGCCACCTGAATAACCTCGAGCCCGTCACTGCAGTCCGTGCATGGGCTGAACGTTCCGGTCGCCGTGAAGTTCAGGCCGCTGACGGTCGCGCTCACCGAGCCCGCCCCGAGACCGGTACTCGCTGGCGCTGGAACTGTGCCGCCACCGCTCGGCGCCTGGAACTGGGTGGAGTGCCATCCGCCGGTGCCTGCGCGTGTGGAGAGCCCTCCTGCAAGCGGCCGCTTCTGCTCCCCCGAATGACTCCGCACTCCGCTGAGGTCGTCGTGCCGGGGCACGATCCGTTCAGCGCCGGCCAGGTCAGGCGTCGCACGGCCTGAGGAGGTCGCGCCGTCGTGAACAAGCGGCCAGATTGCCGCTCGATCGGGCTGGCCAGCACGCGCCGACGTACCCTCAGCGCCGGCGCGGGAGCGCACTTCGCAGGCGGATCCGCACCGACATCCACGGTGGGCGCACGTGGATGCGGGCTCGAGCACTGAGAACTGGGCTTTCATGCCACCTCCCGAGGTGTCTTGTCCGTCGTCACGGACGTCGTCTCGGCCGACTGCCAGCGGAAGTCGGCTTCGTTGACGGGTTTGTCGATCTTCTTGAACTCGGCTCGGGCGGCATCGAGCACGATCGGCATCGTCACCTCGCCGCCGTTCCGAGCGGCTGCAAAGGAGGCGTTGAGCGCGACGTTATGGATGTTGCCGCCGGTGAGCGCAAGCCGGCCGAGACGTTCGAAGTCGAGATCGACGACCGGGGTCTCAACCGGGAACACGCGTCGCCAGATGTCCGCTCGTTGCTCCGCTCCAGGCACCGGGAACGTCACCACGAACCGGAGCCGCCGGAGGAACGCACGGTCGAGCGCCCGCCGCTGGTTGGTTGCCAGGATCGCCAGACCCTCGAACGCCTCCATCCGCTGGAGCAGGTAGTTGACCTCGATGTTGGCGTAGCGGTCGTGGCTGTCCTTCACCTCACTGCGCTTGCCGAAGAGGGCGTCGGCCTCATCGAAGAACAAGATCGCCCCACCGTCCTCGGCCGCGTCAAAGAGTCGTCGGAGGTTCTTCTCCGTCTCGCCGATGTACTTGCTGACGACGGCGGAGAGGTCGATCCGATACAGGTTGAGACGGAGTTCGGCCGCCAGCACCTCGGCGGCCATCGTCTTGCCGGTGCCGCTCTCGCCGGCGAACAGTGCGGAGATGCCGAGGCCGCGGCTCATTCGGTTACGGAAACCCCAGTCGTCGTACACGCAACCACGCGCCCGTACCTGGTCGACGATGTCGTGGAGCAACTGGAGCGCATCGCCGTCGAGCACGATGTCGTTCCACGTCGACTTCGGTTCGATGCGCTGCGCAAGCAGGTCGAGCCGCGGCCGGGTGGCGTCGAGGCACGCCCGCCAGATGCGATCGAGGCCGGGCTGGGCAACGGGCTGGACGCGGTCATCGCCATTTCCGCCGCCCTGCCCGGGTTCGGAGTCGGGCGGAACCAGTCGCGAGACGGCGGCAATCGTCGCCACGTCGAGGTTGAACTGGCCCGCGAGCACGTCGGCAGCCGACGGCGGCACGCTGGCCGGTCCCTGCTCCCAGGCGGCGCGCTGCTCGAAAGGGTGTGGCTTGGTCACGTCGACGGCCAACGTCGACGATCCGAGCTGGGGCATTCCCTCGCGGTGCCGACCAGGAAGACCCCACCGGAACGGCCGAGGAACTG
Organism: uncultured Acidimicrobiaceae bacterium; assembly: GCA_963701575.1. Lineage (GTDB taxonomy): Bacteria > Actinomycetota > Acidimicrobiia > Acidimicrobiales > Ilumatobacteraceae > Ilumatobacter. Next base: position 144,490 of record CAVPAQ010000015.1, on the reverse strand, counting down.
TTGGAGGGCGACACGTGCGTCACGATCGGTCTGCTCGCCGGAGGTTCGATCGGCGGCGTCGGCATCGAGGTAGAGCGAGATCGGGAGCAGCCGGCTCTCACGCTCCCAGAGTCGGGCAAAGGCGACCAGATCGGTCGGATCCTTCGGTAACAACTCGATCGGCAACCGGAACAGGTGCAGACCACCGGCCTCGGCAACGTGACGAGCGACGAGCTGCCGGCTGATGGCATCCGCACCCACGAGTTGCACGATCGCTGTGCCGGACGTGGACTGGTCAGCGAGATGACCGGCGACCGTCTCGGCCACCTCGTGCTGCGACGGCGGCAACGAGGCTCCCGAGCGCACCGCGGAGTCGAGCGGCACCAGCAGCGGCGTGAGTCGATCGTCGAGGTAGTTCAACCCCTTGACGAAGCTGACGATCCGCTCGTCGGCGCGGATTGCACTGGTGGTCAACGGCGTACCGCCCGGTTGGCTGATCTCGACGAGTCGCCAGAGCCGCAACGGACGCTCAGGTGAAAGGGCCGACCAGGCTGCTTCTTCGAACATGGTCATCGCCAGCGCAAACGTCGGGTACGGGCGACCCGGATCGCCGCTGGCGAGCGCACAGGCCCCTGCGAGCGCAGGATCGAGTTCCATGCCGACGCAGAGCAGCAGCAGATCTTCCTCGAAGGCCGACAGGCCAAGGCGCTCGCCGAGGATATGGAGCGCCGGGCGATGCTCACCCTGCCCGGCCCGCACCATGGCCTCGCGCGCGGCGCCGATCTCCTCGTCCGTCGGGCGCCGATCAACCGGTGCACCGGCGGGGAGCGCGGCGATCGGCGTGACCGGATCACGGCCGCGAGGACGGCGGCGGAAGCGCCTGCTTGGCGGCTGGGCGGCGACGGCCGGCTCCGCTTCGGGTTTGGTGATCGGGTGTGGCGACGGTCTGGTTGCCGGGGCCAGCTGGGCGAGACGCAGCCGGAGCCACTCAAGTGCGGCCGCAAGGTGGCCAGCGTTCGCCTGCTCCCACGCGTCATCGGCCGTGGCATTCTCGGCCGCGTCGGTCATCGCGTCGTGGTCGCTCATGTGATCGTCACCCGCTGCGCGGGATCGAACGTCGGGGGCACCGTCGTCCGATCGATGAGCTCGCTGTCGACGCCGTCGATACGAAGACGGACGAAATGATCGCCCACCGCGGCGTCGACGACCTGGAAATCGAGAGCTGCGACGGGGGCGAGGAACTCGGCCGCGACGATCTCCCGATCGGACAGCAGCATGGTGGTCGCCTGACCGGGTCGGATCTCCGGCGCGACCGTGACGGTCAGTGCGACGTCCCCGCCGACGCGGGCCGCGGGATCGGGTGTGATCGCGTCGATCCGAGGCGCGAGTGCAAACGGCAGTTCGTTCGTCAACCGATCCGGCTCCCCGGCACGCGAGATGCGCAATGCCATCCCCCACACGCCGACGAGCAGGTTCACCGGGTCGTCGGGGAGATCGACGGTCAGCGACGTCGATGAGGACGGCACGATCGCCGGGAGTTCGACGGTGTCGGGGAGTCGGCGGTGGCGCAGGATCGGGGTGGCCGAGTCCCCGTCGAGATGATGACCGGTGAGCGTGAGCGTGTCGCCGATGTGAGCGCTCGTTCGATGGTCGGGGACGACGACGACCGCCAGGGTCGGGAAGGGCGGCGTGAGGTCGGGCTGGGCGATGATCCCACTGTCGCCGGGGCCGCGGGTCAGGACGGGGAGGGCCGCCCGGATCGGTGCCGAGCTGTCGATCAGCACCACCGACGCGTGGTAGGCGGACGACAGGCGATACTGCGTCTGGAACGCATTCCAGAGTTTCGACATCTCGTCGACCGACAGCGGCAATGGCGTGACTCGAACTCGCTCCACCTGTTCGCCAAGGTCGCTCTCCGGCAGGGCCGATTCGATCTCGGCGCCACCCAGGATCGGATGATCGTGCAACACGCTCGCGGCGCGGCCGAGGATGCGATGCCCGTCGATGTCGTCGTCGTCCACGCCGTAGGCGGTGATCAGGTAGTTCAGATTCAGCGCGAGCGGAGAACGGGCGACCTCACCCGAGCGTGCGCGCCCAGGCGGGTCGGCGTTCACGAACGCGGCGTTCGGCTCGGTCTGGTAGAGGAACAGGTTGAGCTGGCTCGCGCGGCCGCCGTCGATGCGTGCCTGGTCGAGCGGGACGGTCGTCACCGTCACGCCCGGCATGTCGGCGAAGCCGTTGGACAGGACGTTCCGCAGTGTCGACGTCACCGCGGCGATCGCGAGCGAGTTACTCATCGCCCGCTCCGGATCGTCGGTCGATCCGCGAGGTAGTCGGCCAGGCCGAGCACCGGCGCACGAGGTCGGGGTGGGCGCGGCGGCGCCGTCGGAGGAGCGGGACGCTGCACCTCGAGCCGTCCGATGTGCACGTGGATCGTGCTGTCCACCTGATCGCCGGCGAGCGCGCCCTGGATCGCCGGGTGCTCCGTCACCTCGCGGTCCTCGAGGCGATCGACGCCACGCCGTTCCAGCGGCTCACCGCCGTCGAACAGGACGCGCCGAACGCGCGGGCCGTCCGGCGCCGAACGGACTGAGCGTTCGGCCGGTCGGGGTCGCGACCTCGATCGGTCGGCGTGAACCGGTCGTTCGACCACCATCACCGGTCCCGGCACCAGCTGCACCTCCACGATCGGCTCGAGCGGCGGTTCGCGCACGATCTCACGCTCGACGATCCTCACCACGGTGGGATCGGACGATTCGACCGCAACTTGCTCGCGATTCGGGTGTTGCTCGCGACTCGGCTCCAGCAATGGGACGTTTCGGATGGGTTCCGCCGATGTCACGACGGGGTCGATCACGACGATCGGTGATGCGGCTGCCGTGGTCGCCAGTGGCTCGCTCGGTGCGCCGGCCATGGCCGGTGCAGTCGACTGGTCGGAAGCTTGGACGATCGACGGTGGAACCGGTCGCCGACCCGCATCCGATGGCGAAGGATCGAGTCGGCGAGGCGACGGTTGCGACGGCGATGGTCCTGTCCGAGGTTGCCGCGCCGGTACCTCGCTGTGCTGCTCGATGATGCCGCCGGGCTGAACGACGCGTGCGCTGCCACCACCGAACGACTCGTACCGGCTCCGGGTGCGCGGCTCGACCGTCGGCGTCGTCGGGACCGGGCGAATCGTCCGATCCACGAGCCGGCTCACGAGGTCTGTCATGCGGCGACCATCTCGAGGTAACAGCGCCGACGCAGCGGGCTGAGCGAGACGATCTCGTCCTCGCTCCAGCCGTAGGCGCGGGCGAGGACGTGGACGTCGGCGAGGAGTCGGCGGGCCCACCCGTCCACCTCGACCCAGACGTACGAGGCGACGTCGAACGCCTGTTGCGACACTGCCCCGCAGGCGGGGCACACCAGGTCGAGCCGCACATCAGCGAGCGGATCGAGCTGCTCCCAACGCTCGACCACCGACGAACGGACCGCCGCCGGCAGCTCGTCGACTGCGCTCGGCCGAGACTCGTGGCGGACGGACACCACACACCGCCGCCACAGCATCTCCGCTGCATCTTCAGCACTCGTGGCCGATTCGATGGCGACCAGATCGGATGCCCTCGGCACCCGGCTGTTCACGACCCACCCGTCGGTGGCGAGGACGACCTCGTCGTGCTCGGTTCCCACCGAGACCGAGCGAAGTTCGTCGATGTCGATGTCGAACTCGATCCGTTCGGAGCACTCCGGACACATGCCGACGGCGTCGGCCCCGGGGCCGAACAGCACCGACCGCAGTCCCATCAACGCACCGTCGCGAGCCCCGACCGACCACTCGCCGATCTGGTTCGTCGCAACGTCCGGCCGTGCGATGGCGGCGAGCTCGATCGCGCGCTGCGCGGGCGTGACCGAGCGCAGCGACTCCCACGCGTCGAGTAGCCGGCGGGTCGACGACATCTTCGGCTCAGTTCTCCGGTTCGGTGAACGACGGTTCGGTGGGTTCGGCGACGTCGTAGTCCCGTTCCCACCCCTCGTTCTCGAGCTTGATGGTCTGGATCGCGACGGCGTTGGCACTCGCATCGAGCTCGGGCATCGCCTGGAACTCCGACACCCAGCATCGGAACACGCGGTATGCCAAGACCAGCTGGCCCGCCTCGTTGTAGGTCTCGATGATGATGTCCTTGCGGAAGTCCGCCAGCGAGACCTCCGCGCCGAGCCCGGATCCGAAGTTCCAGACCTTGTTGGCCCACTGCTCGAACTCGGGGTCGTGGGTGACGCCTCGTTCCAACATGATCGCGTCGTACTTCGATTGCCCGGGCGACTTGCGAACCGTACTGGGGTCGCCGCCGACACGGTGCTCGACGACCTCGGTCGTCCGCTTCAAGGCGCCGACCTTGCTGATGCCGGCGACATACTTGCCGTTCCACTTCACCCGGAATTTGTAGTTCTTGTACGGGTCGAAGCGATTGGTGTTGACGGTGAACTGTGCCATGGCCGGGTCTCCTTACACGTCGAGCTGGCCAGCCATCTGCTGGAACTTGAGGATCACGAACTCAGCCGGCTTCAGCGGTGCGAATCCGACCACGATGTTGACAATGCCCAGATTGATGTCGTTCTGGGTGGTGGTCTCCTTGTCGACCTTGACGAAGTAGGCGTCCTTGGCGGACTGTCCCTGGAATGCACCCTGTCGGAACAGGTTCTGCATGAACGCTCCGATGTTCAGCCGGAGCTCGGCCCACAGCGGCTCATCGTTCGGTTCGAACACCGCCCACTGCGTGCCCCGGTACAGGGACTCCTCCAGGAACAGGGCCAACCGCCGGATCGGGATGTACTTCCACTCCGATGCCAGTCGGTCATCACCATCGAGCGTGCGGCTCCCCCAGACGACCTTGCCGTACGTTCGGAAACTTCGTAGGCAGTTGAGGCCCTTCGGGTTCAGGATGCCGTTCGCCGGATCATCGAGCTCGAAGCTCAACTCGCGGACACCGGAGAACGTCGCCTCGATACCGGCGGGCGCCTTCCAGACGCCTCGCGTGGCATCGGTTCGGGCCATGATCCCGGCGATGGCTCCACACGGCGCAAACTCGGCCGTCCGGTTCTCCTGGAGCGGGTCGGGCATCTTGAGCTTCGGGAAATAGGCGGCGGCGTGGTCCTTCGGGTCACCGATGTCGCCGCGCAGGGTGTCGACTCCGGTCTCCGCCGATGCCGTCGACGTCCAGCCGTTCCTCGGATCGACGATCAGGAACGCACGTCTCGCCCTGCAGTAGGTGGCGGCCGTCGCCAGCGTGGAAGTCGTGCCGACCTCGGTCGTCGGTGAGAGCGGGGGAATGCACATCAGATTGAACAGATCCACCCGATCCAGCGCCCACAGACCCCGCCGTTGGGCAGCCAGACTGGCGTCGGAGATCTGACCATCGGTGATCGCAGTGCCGTCGCCCCCGGCACCGTCATTGACCGCCCACGCCGTCGTCGAATCGGGCCGGTCAGTGGGCACGGTGCCGCTGACGCGGACGAGCGCCGACGATTGCTCGAGGACGCTGCCGATCTCGCGCGGCGACGCCGGATCGACCGACACGTTGCGGAACTGCTCGGTGGTGGTGACCACGGCCGTGTCCGAGGCGATGTCAGCTGGATCCGCAACAAGCTGCACCGTGAGGTTGAACGACGACGAGTCAGAGCTGTCAGCGGTGACATGGTCGACGGCCACTCGAAGCGCGTTCGACCAGTCCCCGCTCGATGCCGACCGGAGTGTCAGCGCGCCACCGCCGGCAGTCAAACTGATCGTCGCCGGCGTCGCACCGTTGGCAACTCGCACGATGATCGCGTCACGTCCCCCGTGCAGGAAGAAGTGCTGCACGGCGTAACTCATCGGACTCTCCCGCCAGAGGCCACCGAACGCTCGATCGAAGTCCGCGAAGCTCTGGACGCGCGTCGCCACGTCGACGGGGCCGCGTCGCGCACGGCCGAGGAACGCCGTGATCGAAGTTGCGACGCCGACGATAGTGCGGACCCCGCTCGGGATCTCCTCCACGTAGACGCCCGGATATGTGGGTGTGACGGTCATCTTGACGGCTCCTTGCTGTGGGACGTGATGAGTGGTGTGCAGCCACGTGGGCGGTGATGCCATCGCGCCGCGTACCGGACGGTCGAATCCCCGGGCGACGCGCAAGCCGGTGAGCGGCCCTGGGCGGAGGGGGCCTCGCCGTAACCACGACCGGGCCGCTGGGCGCCGACAACGTCATCTTGACCGACGAACTCGTACCGCCCGACGAGCTGGATCTGCATGACCACCGTGCGACCTCCTGTCGGCACCTTACGGAGGGTCCGTCGCGCCATCGTCACGTCGCCGTCGCGGCGTCAACAGCTCGTCAGATCACCGTTGCTCGACGCGGGCGACCCGCTGATCGGTCCGCCTCGTGGCGGTGCCGGAGGTGAACGTCGCGTACCCGTACCCCGTTGGCTCAGGTGTGCTGCGTCAGTCCTCGAGCGAGAGGCCTGCCGGGCCGACCATCTCGCGTTCGAGACATGCAGTTACGAGGTCGACGGCTTCCTGATCGTCCACGGCGAACGCGTGTCCCTCGTCGCGGGCGACGATCTCTGAGACGATGTCGACTGCCGGCGCGGCAACGCACGTCTGCTCGGCCGGCGCAAGTGGAATCAGTGGATCATTTCGACCATTGGACATCGGCGCCGGCGGCTCCCTGGCATCGATCATGTCGGCAAGTGCGAATCCGGCGTGAGCGACAACGGCGTTGGGATCGTTCGAGAACGCTGCGAGCTCGATCGCAGCCGACGTGCGAGGCGTCTGCGACACCACGGGAGGCCCCATCAGGTCGACCGCGGCGAGGTCGCCCGCCTCAACCTCGAACGGGCAATCGCCGGTGCGGTCACCCGCAAGAACGAGGGCCACCGGCGTCACTCAGCGCAGGCTCGGGCTGCGGCGGCCGATGCTGACGGATGACCCGCGTGCCACGTCTCGGATCACCCGGTATCTCAGAAACCCATGACCACGGTGACGAACCAGAACGCGGGCATCCCAGCGGCTATCGCGTGCATGACGTTGCCGGTCCGGCGGACGGTGACGAACCCCACCGCCACGGCAACGAGCTCGGGCAATGGAACGACGGCGATCCTTCCGCCGTGGGTGAGCAGCATCGACCCGACCAGTGCCGCAACCGCTGCCGGGGCGACGAATCCCATCGGCGTCAGAGTCCAAGCCGGGAGCGATCGCCGGGCGATGACCATGAACATGCTGATCCGGAGCAGATACGTGCCGGCGCCGACGGCGATGATCACGATCCAGGCGCTCATGACCGGGTCCTGGCGAGCAACGTCCCGACGGTGATGCCGGCGAGGGTGGCCGCGAGCACCGCGCTGTGGAACGGCAGACCGGTGCCGATGGTCACGACCAGCACGGCGCACCCTGCGGCGGTCGCGGCCGCAGGGGTCGCGATCGACTTGGCGAGCAGGCCCGCGAGCGCCAGTGGTGCAGCGACGTGCAGCCCGACTGAGTCGGGCAACGTGGCACCGACCGTGATCGCGACGGCCTGCGAGCCGATCCAGGCGGCGAGCAACCATGTCGCGGCACCCGCGTAATAGGCACGCCGCTGTCTGGCGTCGAGGTCGCCGCGCTCGAATCGTGGCACGCAGGTGAAATGCATCTGGTCGATCACAGGGACCGCCAAGAGCAACCGACGACGCATCGATTCGCCGCGAAACCATGGAGCGATCGAGGCGCTGTAGAGCAGGATTCGAGCGTTGATCAGCAGTGCCGACAGCACGATCATCGCCGGGGCCACCCCGGCATCGATCATCTGCACGGTCGAGAGCTGGGCCGCTCCGGCCAGGATGACCGGCGCACTTGCGACGCCCTGGGCGGTCGACAACGAAGAGGTCGTTACCGCGGCGCCGATGGCGAGCCCGAAGGGGATCACCCCGATCACCATCGGGGTGATGTCGCGAGCGCCTTCGCGCATGAACCGGCGTGTGTCGCCGGCGACCGCTGCGGGCGAGGCGCTGTCCAAGATGGCCGTCATGACACGACCGCCAGTCGACCTTCTGACCTCGATCCGTCCCGCATCCAGAACGGCAGAGGGCAGGCCGCAATCTCGGAACGCGAGGGGGCCCGGAACCGCTCGTCGCTCCACCAGCCCCGGTAGGTCGCCTCGCCCATCAGATCGGCCAGTCCCGCCGTCTGGCTGCCGTGGGCGGCGAGTGCCCGGCGCTTGCGGTCGAGCTCGAACTGCGAGAGCGAGCATTCGAGCTTCACATCGCGGCGTGAGATCGAGGCCGGGCCGGCCGCTCCGCGGTCGGCGAACAGACCGATCTCGTCATGCAGCGCGCGATATCGGGCGACATAGTCGTGTGTGATCGTTGCATAGAGCAGCTCGGTGCTGGGGCCGATCGGAACGACCCGACGCCACGCCTCGGTCGTCCAGCGCGAAATCGTGAGGTGATCGGCGTGGCCGGTGATCCCATCGGGCCCGAAGGTGATCACCGTGTCGGGCCGGAACTCGAGCATGACGTCGACGATCCCGACGATCGCGGCCTCGGCGTGCGAAGTGTCACACTCACCATCGCGGAGTCCGAGGAACCGCAGGTCGGTCACACCGAGTTCGCCCAGGCTTGCGATCAGTTCCCGCTCGCGTTCGGCAGCGAACTCGTCGCTGTCGTACGCGGTGGGATCGTCGGTGCCCTTCTCGCCTCGAGTCGCTGTCAATACGGTGACCTCGCCACCGCTTTCGACGACGCGAGCCATGAGCCCGGCCGACAGGTAGCACTCGTCGTCGGGATGAGCCCAGACCCCGAGCAGCCGCTCGGGGAGCGGCCGCGCCAGTGGCATCAGCACATTGCCGACCGTGGCGTACTCGGTCGCCGTGGCCAGAACGGGCCCGCCCGGACCGGCGCTGGTCGTTGCGGAGGTCGTTGCGGAGGTCGTTGCGGAGGTCGTGGTGGTGGAAACGGTGTGATTCGCCATGCGTCCATCATCGAGATCGAGCGACTTCGAGTCTTGGAGACGAGATGGAGAGAGATTGGATTCTGACTGAAGGTCTCCACGAGTTCACCATGCCTCCTCCAAGCGTCGACGAGCGACCTTGCGCACGATGGAAAGCATGTTCACGACAACATCCCCACTCGCCCGCCGCAACCCCTTCGGAACGGACAACTTCGACAACCGGTACGACGTGATCGTCGTCGGCGCCCGCGCCGCCGGGGCATCCACTGCGATGCTGCTCGCTCGCAGCGGTCTCTCCGTGCTCGTGATCGATCGCTCGCAGTACGGCTCCGACACCCTCTCCACCCACTCGGTGGCGCTACCCGGGGTCTCGCTGCTCAGCCGCTGGAACCTGCTCGACAGGGTCAGATCCGAGGGCACTCCGGCCACGAAACACCTGACGTTTCATTACGGACCGCGGATCGTCGAGGTAGATGTCCCCGAACGTGGCGACGTGGACGGTCTGTACAACCCGCGCCGCACGCTGCTCGACCGGATTCTCGTCGACGCCGCCGTCGAGGCGGGCGCCGACGTCCGCCACGGCGTGACAATGATCTCGGTCACGCGTGACGCCGATGGAGCCGTGAGCGGTGTGGAACTCGAGTGTGGAGGCGTCCGCCGGTCGGTGCAGGCACGCTTCGTCGTTGGTGCCGATGGCATCCGGTCCAGGGTTGCGCGGCAGGTCGGAGCAGAATTGCTCCAGGTCGAAGAGGTGACGGGCACCAACGTCTACGCATATTTCGACGGGCTGCGGGACGACACGATCGTGAACCACTACGAACCCGGGCGCGCCGTCGGCATCATCCCGACCAGTGGCGGCCACGCGTGCGTGTGGGTCGGGATGACACCCGAGCGATTCGATCGAGTCGCCCGTGGCAATCCCGGGCGAGCCCACGCTCACGATGTGGCGAGCGTCGCTCATATCGCCGATCGCTTGCGCGGGTCACGGCGAACGAGTCGCTATCGAGCCTTCCACGGCGCGAATGGCTTCACGCGCCGGCCGTGGGGCCCAGGGTGGGCACTCGTCGGTGACGCGGCGTACTTCAAGGATCCCGTGAGCGCACACGGCATCACCGACGCCTTCATCGGTGCCGAGCTGGTCGCCGGCGCACTCGCCTGCATCATTCGCCACGGTGTGGAGACCGCCGATGCTCTCGGCCGGTATCAGATCCTGCGCGACGAGATGGCGGCAGCGATGATGCCACCGGTTGCGACGGTGGCATCGCTGGGTTCGGACATGGACATCGTCGAGGCCGCGTTTCGCGACATGAGCCGGGCGATGCGGGACGAACAGCTTCTGATCAACGACCTGTACGACTCCGGCGGGCCGGTGTTGGCGGGCGCAGGAGTCAGCGGGGGCAGACTGGCCTGACCCGTGAGACCGGCCACTGGCTGTCACCGGTGATCGGTCGATGGCTCAGGAGAATTCGTCGTCGAACCTCTGGCGGAACGAGATCGCCCCGAGACGCTCGTAGAGAGACCGGGCGCGATCCGCGGCGAGCTCGGCCGAATCGTCGTCATCGGTCAGCCGGTGGAGACGGGCGAGCGGATCGGCCGCGGCGAGGCTCGGTGCCCAGGGATGTCCGAGCATCTGTCCGGACAGTGGGGTCAGTATCTCGATCAGTGACGGTACGACGTCGTGGCGTTCCAGCAGGATGCTCGCCTCGGCGAGCCCGACGAGGCCGAACCCACCCATGTAGTTGGCGGCGAGCAGTCCGATCCGCGGCGACACGCGATCGATGAGCGCATTGGCGAGGTCACGGTCGCCCCACCGTGCTTCGGCCCAGGCCTGTGTCGCCCGCATCGAGTCGCTGGGAACGAGCCGACCGATCCGGGTCCATCGCTCGACCGCTGTCGTGGTGCCGCCTTCGAGTACGTCGACGAGCAGATGGACGAGCGCGTGAACGACCTGACCAGCCTCTCCCCACGGTTCCTCGCCGAGCGGCAGGGCACGATCGGCGAGTTGCCGGGCGAGATCGAAGTCACCCTCGAACACGGCGAATGCACTACCGAGCGCGGCGGCGCGCCATTGATCGACGTCACGACGCTGGCGCGGGTCATCGCGCAGCTCGTTCGCCAACCTGGCCAGCTCGGCGCCCATCGCACGCCAGTAGATGCTGATCTCGGGCGCGCACGCATCGGTGGTGAGAGCACCGAGTTCCTTGCGGAGCACCTCGAGCTCGACATCCAGCTCGAGGATCGGCGCCAGCATCGCCGGTGACGCGATCGCCATCCAACGTGCCTCCAGCACCTCCAGCCGTGCCGGTGACACGTCGTCGCCCACCAGGTCGAGCGCGGCAGCGCTGAGTCGATCGCGTTCCTCGAGTGGACCACTGAACAAGTTGAACGCGGCGCGTTTCGCGATCAGTCGCGCGCGAGTCTGATCGTCGAGACGCTGCGAGCGGCCGATCGCCTCGTCGAGGAGTGGGATCACGGTCTCGTCGCGGCTGGCGCGAAACGGGCTCTGGCCCCACATTCCGAGGGCGGCGTCGGCGAGGATGTCGTCCCATCCGTTCTTCCTGGCCAGGTTCGCAGCACTCGTCAGGGCCTCCAGGGCCCTCGGCTGTTGGCCGGCGAGATTGCAGGCGGCGCCGTACTGGGTGAGTACTTCGGCTTTGATGCGGGGGTCCAGATCCAACTGAGAAGTGCGCTGGAGCAGCTCGACCGCTCGGTCGTACTGGTGCAGCAGTAGAGCGGCATCGCTCGTCGCGCGGACGCGCGCGACGACGTCTGTGATATCGAGCAGTGGACTCGCCTCGAGCAGATGGTGTGCGATCTCGAATCGCGATGCTTCGCGTCGCTCGAGCTCGTCTGCCACCTTCGCGTGGAGTCGTACCCGGCGCGAGTTCGATATCGAGTCGAGAGCAGCGGCAGGTACCAGCTGGTGCGAGAACCGGTACCAGTCGACGCGAGCGACGTCCTCGTGGAGCAGTTGGGCTCCGATCGCTCCGTCGACGGCATCGAGCACCTCGTCGTCATCGAGTTCGGCCACCGCGGCGGCGATCGCCAGATCGAACTCCTGGCCGAGGGCGGCCCCGGCGACGACGAGTTTGGCGACCGGTGCAGGCAGCTTGGCGAGCCGGCTCTGCACCAGCGAGGACACCGAAGGCGGCAGCGCGCCGGATCGTCGTCCGCTGCGAAGATCGCGGATCAGCTCGACGGCGAACAACGAGTGCCCTTCCGAGCGGTCCCAGATGCTGCGGGCGAGGTCCCGGTCGACGCCGTCACCGAAGACCTCGTCGACGAGTTCGTCGACATCTTGCGAACTGAGCCCGACGATGTCATCGCGATGAGCGCCCGCTCGTTGGAGTGCGTCGAGCCAGTCTCGCACCGTGATGTCGAGGTCCTCGACGGTGGTCCGGAACGTGAGCACGAGCAGCACACGAGCCACGCCTCGACGCAGTACCAGAGAGACGAGGGAGCGCGTGGCCCCTCCCGCCCATTGGACGTCGTCGAGCACCACTACGAGCGGTTGGCGGGTCGAGATCCGTTCGATCAGCGTCGCGAGCGCATCGATGACGGCGTACTCGTCATTGCGCGACGTGGCGAGCCCGTCCCCGAGTTCGAGTCGCGAGTCGAGGCCTGGAAGGAACGGGCGGAGGTGGTCGAGGAGTCCGGCGGTGTCGCTGCGGAGCTGTTCGTCCGCCTCCCGCAGGACGTACGGGGTGAGCGCCTCGAGCCAGGGCTGGAGCGATGACGCGAGATGATGTTCGCATCGCCCACCGAGGGCTGCGAGACCGTGCTCGTCCGCCAATCGGCCGGCGATCTCCAAAGCCACCCGGGACTTGCCGATGCCGGGCTCTCCGCCCAGTAGCAGAGCATGTGGAGCTGTGATGGCAGCGGCACCGAGACCCAGTGCCCGATCGATCGTGTCGAACCTTCCGACGAAGGGGAATTCCCGATCGACCGCGAGCGACAGTTCGGCAACTCGGGAGGATCCGTCCGAGCCGGGGGCCGCTGCCGTGGGCGGCGCGCCGGCGGGCGGGGACGGACGCTCGGACCGTTGGGTGACGAGATGGACGAAGCGATAGCCGCGACCGTGGAACGTCTTGATGAATCGCTGGCTGCGCCCGTCGTCACCGAGGGCGCGTCGTGCATCTTTGATCCGCGAGGTCAGTGCCGATTCCGACACGAATCGTGATCCCCAGATGTTGTCGAGGAGTTCCTCTTTGCTGACGACCCGATCATTGTGTGTCACCAGGTATCGCAACACGTCGAAGACCTGCGGTTCCACGGGCACGACGACGGTTCCGCGTCGCAGCTCGAGCTTGCTTTCGATCAGTTCGAACCCGCCGAACTCCCATCCCATCCGCCCAGTGAAGCACACCGTCAATGGCGATCGCCGACCGACCGCGCCCACGATATTCGGTCGGCGCCGTGGATCAGACGAGGTTCATCGCGGTGGTGTCGAGAGCCGACCCATAGACCCGACCCCGTGCGGCAGCGTCGATCCCGTCCCGGCCGGCGATCGGCATCGCCGGCGCTTCGGCGGAACCTCGGAACGGTGGACAACGACATCCAGAGGTGGCAGGCAACGTGATCTGCGAAGGGATCCCATGTCTCTGTGGTCGCATCGAAATCGAACGGCCATCAGGCGAGCGACGCTCCATCTGAGCGGTGAAGAACGTGCGCTTTCAGTAGTGATCACACTCGTATACACGCGCATATCGCAAAGGATCACTGACCAACCGTGAAAATGAGACCTTCGCCCTTTTCGCCTCGAAGCCACGGGCTCATGATTCACGCATCGGAGTTCCCAGCGGGAGGCGACCCATGGCGAAGAAGCAACGCCCAGCCGGATCGAAGACGGGGTTTGTCTGCGACACGATGACCGCGCATCGGCGTCTTGCCGGTGTCGATCCCGAATACCGCCGTCGTCGCCGCGAGATCGAACTCGAGACGCGCGAGTACATCGCGCAATACGCCGAGGAAGATCTGTTCACCGCGGTCGTGCGCATTCCCGTCGTCGTTCATGTCGTATGGAATACCGCCGTCCAGAATGTCTCCGACGCTCAGATCAACTCGCAGATCACGGCGCTGAATGAGGTCTTTCGCCTGACGAACGCCGACGCTGCGAATATCCCGACGGGCTTTGCCGGCGTTGCCGCTGACACACGCATCGAATTCGCGCTGGCAGTCAGGGATCCCGATTGCGGCCCGACCAATGGGATCACCCGGACGAACACGGCGACGGTCTCGTTCAGCGCGGCCACTCTGGAGGGCGTCAAGTCGGCGGCGACCGGGGGCGCTGATCCCTGGCCGTCGGACCGCTACCTGAACATCTGGGTCTGCAATATCTCGGGCAGCCTCAAAGGAAGAGCCACCTTCCCCGGCGGACCTGCGGCGCTCGATGGATTCGTGGTCGATTACGACTGTTTCGGAGTCGGAGGCAACACGGTGGCGCCCTTCGACTTGGGCCGCATCGCTGCCCACGAGCTCGGCCACTGGCTCAACCTGCTCCATATCTGGGCTGATGATCAAGCAGAGACCAATCAATGCAGCTTCTCAGACGAATGCGCTGACACGCCGAATCAGGCTGTCTCGAACAGCGGAACGCCGGCCTTTCCGCACGTTTCCTGTAGTAACGGTCCCAATGGCGACATGTTCATGAACCATATGGACTACACCGACGATGCCGTACGGATCATGTTCACTCAGGACCAAGCGATGCGGATGGCAGCGACGTTGGCTGTCGCCCGGGTGGGCATCGCGGCCTCGGACGGCCTCGTCCCCTCGACGGGCGAGACGCTGCCCGACCTCTGGATGCAGGACAATGGCGACGACGTTGGCGTCGAGCCCGACCCCAGCACGGGCCCCATGTGGGTCAGCAACGACATTTGGGTTCGCAATGGCACCGACGGGCTGAGCTACCAGGACCACGAGAATCCTCTCGGTGGATCCGTGAGCCACGTCTACGTGCGCGTCCGGAACCGGGGCTGCCCTGGCGCCGGCTCCCAGACCGGCACCGTGCGGCTGTACTGGGCCAAGGCGTCGAGTTCGCTGGGGTGGCCCGCTCCCTGGGACGGAACCGTGACGTCACCCGCGCTGATGGGCGGCCTGATCGGCAGCCAGTCGGTAACCGTGACGGGAGGTGCTCAGCAGATCCTCGAATTCCCTTGGACCGTACCCAACCCGTCTGACTATGCCGTTTTCGGCGCGGACCAAGCTCATTTCTGCCTGCTCGCGCGCATTGAGACTTCCACCGCCGCCCCGTTCGGCATGACGACGCCCGAGACGGGAGACCTGTACGCCAACGTCAAGAACAACAACAACATCGTCTGGAAGAACATCTCGCTCGTGGACTCAGGCTTCGACGGAAGTCTCTTCGGAGACTTCGTGGTCGGCAACTTCGGGCGCCGCCCGCGCGAGTTGAATCTCCTCTTCTCGGTTCCGGAAGGGCGTGGTCCGTCCCTTTTCGATTGGGGACACATTCTGGTCGAAGCCCGGGGTGACGCGCTCGCACAGTGGCAAAAGGGCGACATCGAGGGAACGGGTTTCCAGAGGCTCGACGACGGATCGCTGGTCATCGCCAAGCCTGGCGCGACGCTGCTCCGGGGCCCGGCGCTCGAAGGGGCCGCGTTCGGCACGATCCACGTGCGGTTCGTCCCTCACGGACGACGTCCCCTCGGCGCGCGTGTCTTCGAACTCGACGTGATGGAACTCGACGACGAGGGCCGCCCCACCGGCGGCCAACGGCTGGTGCTCAAGACCAACAGGGGACGAAGGCGCCCATGCTGGGACAAGAACCTGTTCAGTTTCGACGGTGTCGACTGGACGAGAAGGCGAGCAGGTTGCGACTGTGGTTGAAGCTGCGGGACACGGCCGGTATCGCCAGTGGCGCCGTCATGAACCGAGCCGATCAGCGACAGCCGTGCCGCAACCGACTCGGGGTCCGTTGACCTGGACTACTGCGACGGGACTGCGTACCGATCCCGTGGCCGGATGGACGAGATGCGGGCAACGACACCGTCGACCGCTCACCCAAACAGGGTCGGCTAGAGCCTGATGGAGTCCTCGGCGCGAACCATCAAGGTGCTCCCGGCAATCGTCCGAGAACTCGGCGAGCTTCCAAGAGACCTTCTCCGAGGGATGGAGTCGCAATCCGGGGGCTCGCTCGAGGTCTTGTCTGAGCCGCCCTCTCTGGACCGCATCGCTGCGGACGATCTTGCCGAGGTCGACCTCGTTGTCGGCGTCGGCGGCTTCGGAACGGACAACTCCCAACTGCTGGACGTGGCCGCTGTGTGTGCGGAGTCGAGGGTTCGAGTATTGATCATGGTTCCCGATGACGCAGCGAACGCTGATGAGCTCCCGGGCCTCGCCGTCAATCCAGAGATCTCGGAGCGGCAGCGTGAAATCAACCAGGAGCTGCGCACGCAATACGCTGCGCGGGACTACAAGACCCCGCGACAATTGGTTGAAGCGGTCGTCAACGTGGCGACTGCGATCCAAAACGAGCGATTCGTCGAGCCGCGCGGGCGGCACCGAGTCGGCCTCATCATCAATCCCGGGCGGACCGACCAGCACGAGAGCGAGATCCAGGTGACGAGCGATCTGCGCGCGGTCCTCGTCATCGCGTCGCGCATCAACCGCATGGCGGAGGGGGACGTCGACGCCAGCTTCTCATCGCTGCTGCTCGCGCTGTCGCTCGCGCCCAACGACTATTCGCAGAGTATTCGGCGGTTCCTCGACGAGAACGGAGCCGACCAGGAGGCACTCCGCTCCAAGCGTTTCTCGGGGAAACCAGCAGAGCTCGGCGACCTTGTCAGCGCGCCGATCGACGAGGTCGACGCCAAGACGCTCTCCCATCTGCGGCTGAGTGTCTCCGCCACCAGGGTCATGTCCGAGGCCGAGCGCCTCCGCTCCCAGTTCTCGGGTACGCAGCCGCTCGATGTCCGCCACGTCGCCGGGGCCTACATCACCGACGACGACCCAATCCACCGGGGTGATTTCGAGAAGTACCGGATCGAACCGCAGGCATGGTCGCTGCGCCATCTCGCCTGGTTGCGACAGAACCACCCGGACGAGGGCGACAGTTGGGCGGCTGCGCACGAGGAGCGTTTCGGCGAGCAGCCGCAAGAGATCGTTGCGGTCCTGGACCAGCGTGCGACCAGTCGGCCCTTCGCCGACATCCACAACGACGAGATCCGCTTCGAATCGCCCGACGGTCGGCGCCGCGACCTACTCGCCGAGGATCAGCTCGGCATCGAATCGCACGTCCGGGCGCTGTCGCTGCTCATGTCGTCGACGGAACTCCGACCGCCGCTGGCGGTCGGTCTGTTCGGCGACTGGGGTGCGGGCAAGACGTACTTCATGCGCGCATTACGCCAGGAGATCGACAACCTGACGACACGTGCACGCGGCTCAGAGGTTCCGCAGCACGAACTCAAGGTGTTCCGCAACATCGTCCAGATCGAGTTCAACGCCTGGCACTACGTCGACGCCGATCTGTGGGCGAGCCTCGGCGACTTCATCTTCGCCAACCTCAGGATCGCCGGCGACGACGCAGCAACCGTGCAGCGCCGACGGGAGGAGCTCGTCAAGGTTCTGCGGACGAAGGGCGCCGCGCTCCGCCAGGCCGAGACGGAGCGTCGCCAGCTGGAGGATCGACTCGCAGCGGCGCGCGACGAGCTCGACAGGGTTCGGGCACAGCGCGCGGCCGAGCTGTCTGCCCTCGACCTCGCTCGCGCCGGCGTCACTGCCGACAAAGCGACCAAAGACGCGGCCGACGAGCTCCTGTCGCGGTTGGGCGTGAGGGAGGTCGGTGACGGGGCGGAAGATCTCGTCTCGGCCCTCGACGAGGCGCGAGCGGTGGCGAAGCGCGGCAACGCGACCGCCCAGGTGCTCGCCGGGCGGTTCGGGGTCGCCAGATCGTTGGTCGGCGTGCTGATCCTGCTGCTCACACCGGCGGTGCTCGCCGTGATGAGCCTGGTCGACATGTCTACGATGGCGAGCGTCACCAGCGCTGTGGTGACCGCCGTTGGAAGCGTCGTCGGAATCCTCAGATTCGCGACCGGCGCGGCGCGATCGACCCTCGACTCGATCGAGGATCTCTCTCGCGAGCTCAACGAGCAGATCGAGGCCGACGGCACCGTGAGACAGGCGAAGGAGCCGGTCGACGAACTCGAGGACGAGCTCGACTCCGCCCAGACGCGCGAGCGCGACCTGCGCCAGGAACTCGCCGACCTCAACCGCGACCTCGACGAGCTCAGTCCCGAGCGCCAGTTGGCGGACTTCATCGTCAGCCGCCGCGACAGCGACGACTACCGCAAGCATCTCGGCCTCGCCTCGGTGATTCGACGCGACTTCGACGAGCTCGCTTCGCTCATCGGGCAGTTCAATCGGGCCCAGCTCGCGGAGAACGAAGCTCCGCCGGAGCCGACGGCGGTCGCTGACGACGATGGCGCACGGGAACTGCCCACGCTCGCGCCCGAACACCAGATCAATCGGATCATCCTCTACATCGACGATCTCGATCGCTGCCCCCCAGCACGGGTCATCGACGTCCTCCAGGCCGTGCACCTGCTACTCGCCTTCCCGCTCTTCGTCGTCGTCGTCGGCGTGGACGCGAGATGGCTGTCGCGCTCACTCCAACGCCAC
The DNA here is from genome assembly GCA_963701575.1 of uncultured Acidimicrobiaceae bacterium. Lineage (GTDB taxonomy): Bacteria > Actinomycetota > Acidimicrobiia > Acidimicrobiales > Ilumatobacteraceae > Ilumatobacter. The sequence goes on along the minus strand of CAVPAQ010000015.1, from coordinate 125,940 downwards.
TACGAGGGGCTACTCGGCGAGGTCGACGACCCCGACGAGGCCGATCAGGGGGCGTCGGCGACACCGCACGACTACCTGGAGAAGATCTTCCAGATCCCGTTCTGGCTGCGGCCGATGTCGGACCCGGCCAAGGGCCGGCTCCTCGACGTGCTGACGGCACCGCTCGATGATGGCGCGGGCGCGAGCCGCGCGCGGGGCGTCGACGGAGGTGCACCAACGGAGGAAGAAACGGATGTGGGACACGAGGACGATCGCGACGACGCGCTCGGCTCCGATGGCAGCGACCGCGACGATGACGGCGAACCCGACCCCGAAGACGAAGGCGGGGGCGCAGGTCGACAGACCGAGGAAGCGCCGGCCGAGGAAGCGTCTGCCGAGGAAGTCGTCGATGATGCGTCGGACTTGCGAATCACCCCGATCAGCATCACGCAGTCCGAGCGCGACTTCATGACGGTCATCGCTCCGCTACTGGGGCGATCACCCCGGTCACTCACCCGGTTCGTGAACGTCTATCGGCTGGTCAAGGCCGTCGAGCAGCACGAAGGTGCAGCGAGGAGCCAGGCCAGTACGGAACCCGAGGTCACGATGTTGCTGCTGGCGATTGTCACCGGCATGCCCGCGATCTCGCGACCGGTCTTCCGGATGCTCGCGTCGACCGGATCGACGGAGGGGACGACCCTCGCCCAGCTCGTCGCACGCGCCGGTGAGCCGGCCACGACGAAGCGCGACGACCGTACGGCGCAACGCCAGTGGACTGCACTCGACGTGTGGCTGCGTGCGAACGAGGTCTGGGCCGAGCGCGACGTGACCACCTGGCAGACGGCCGCGAGTCGCATCTCCCGGTACTCGTACCGAATCGAACAGCTCTGAAACAACCCGTCGCGAACGGACGGGGCTGAGGCGCGACGGCAGGCCCCTCGGTTGGAACGCCGAGCCAGCACGAGCCGATAACCCCTCGCACATACACATGCCTCTGAAATCGCGAATTTGTGACGCGAGGCCTCGGAAACCGACTCGGATGTGATCCAGTAGTGCCCTGCTCCGGAGGAACTCGATAGGACAGGTCCCTCAGTCGGACTCGATGGATTTCGAGGTCGGTGCGACGAGCCAGAAGTCACCGGTTTCGCGAAGGTCGGTCGCTCCGAAGTATTCACCCAACCTTGTGGTGTCGGCAGGCGGACAACCGTCGACAGAGTCGGCGTCGAAGTAGTAGTTGATCCCACCGTCGCGGTCGAAGTCTGCAAACACAAGAAACCTGTCAGGTTGGGTGAGTGCTCTCACCTTCGATTCATCCTCGAGCCGGATGATCTCGACGGCTTGGCACTCACCCAACTCACGATGCGTCGTGCGGTCTTGCGTGACGCGGAGCCGGTCACCGCGGGCGTACGCGATGCGTGAAACAACGGTAAGACGAGGATTTGCGGCCGGTACGGTAAGCGAGCGGGACCAGTCGACATTGCTCTTCGGGGGGATCCACGCGAGCGAGCTGAGGGGGCGCTCGACTCTGCAGTTGTCTCGGTCCCGGAGTTCCTCGAGATCCCAGCTGACCTCTTCCACGGGGGTCCACCAGCAGATCGTCATTGCCGTGATGATGACCTGGACTCGGGCGTCGCCGTCGTTCAAGGCGTCGAATTGGATACGAACGCGAAACTGATCGTCCACTACGTCGTCGACCGAAACCTTCACGTCTTGATTGACTGCGGCCTCCGTCCGGGCGGGCAGGAACGCGCTGCCATTCCAGAACTGCAGCAGCGGGATGCCGACTGCGACAGCTACAGCGATGGCGCCATTGACGTTTCGTCCAAGGTCGAGGATGCTTGCCCGGTTGCGAATGAGTGTGACGAGTCCAGCAACGATTGAGGCGGCCGCCAGGCTCATGACACCCCAGACTGTGGGTGGACGGACGATACCGCTGAGCAATACCGTTGTGCCGAAGATGACACCGATCGCAGCCGTGGCAGTTGAAGCATGTCGAGCAGATGCGCCTGCACGCAAGATGATGACGAGAATCAGCCCCACTGCGAAGATGCTGAGGAACTGCAGCGAACGATCGATGAGGAGGGCTGGGGCTGTCAGGGGATCAATCGAATCCTGCCGCCAGAACATGATCGCCAGCAACGCTGCAGGCGCAACGAGGACCAGCGCCTCGACCTTCTCACGCCGCGACCACATGCGACATTCTCGCGCAGCTGGCGACGGCGTGCGGAACGTAGAACGGGAAGGTGTCAGCGAACTCCCCGTCCCAAACCAGACCCAACGTGCAAAGAAGCCCCACGCGATCTACCTGGGTTTTCGGGGTGGAGCTACAGGGAATCGAACCCTTGACCTCTTCCATGCCACGCGTGGCCTCGACGTTCGTGATGTTCGCTGGCGTCGTGTTGTCCACGTAGTCCTCACCGGGCATGGTGGACCACACGTCCCTGGCAGCTTCACCGAGTTCGGTGTCCCGCCAGACCGGGTCGAATTTCATCAGCGTCTCGGCCAGTGATTATCGAGTGGGTGCGGCCACCGACTGACCGATCGGAAATGCCGATAGGTGCGCGTGCGTGGTAGTCGTCAGAGGCGCACGAACCTGACGACGAGACTGTAGGCCTCGGGGTGATTGTCCGCTTGGTAGTAGTAGGCGGAGAAGGCATAGATGCCTGGCTGATTCATGGCGATGATCCACTCGCTCATGGTGTCGTTCGTTGCCACCAGGGCCATGCTCTCGATCCACAGCTCCTCCGAGAATCCACCACGCTCGCTCGGAATCGGCGTGGGCGCATCCCCCTCGGTCCCCTCCTCGATCGTGTACCCAATCTCGGTCGGTGCCAACTTTCCGTTAGCTCCGGCATAGTCCATGGCCGGCAGCGAGCTGACCGTGAGCCGGATCCATGCCTCTCCACCGATGACGAGACCCGCCGGGGCACGGTCGAGCTGCTCCACCCGGATTCCATGACCCGAACCAACAATGCTGGGGTCATCTCCGCCACGTCCATCGCTTTCGCCAGCGAGCTCGCCCAGCATCCGAGCGGCCCCGGCCTCGAAGTCCGCGAAGAGCCACACGAAGTCCGAAGTGTTCCGGGCACCGTCCAGATTGCCGAACACCACATGGGTGTAGTTGGCCGGGTGCGGGGCATCGCACTCGACGTCGGGTTCGCTGGTGCCTTCACATGAGTAGCCGATCGACGCATACGTGCCGATGTGCCAATCCTGCTGCTTGACGTAGTCGGGCAACACACCATACGAGGCGTCCTCGGCACGGCCACTTTCCACCACAGCCCAGATGCCGAGACCCCCTGCGGCCAGTGCCAACACCGCCGTCGCAGCCACCCAGAACCGAGACACACGACGGTCACCCCGTCCGACGTCTCCCACCGTCGGAGGTCGTTCATCCACGTGCAGTGTCATCATCCCGAGCCTCCTCTCGACCACATCTCCACTTGTGCTCCGAACTCGAACGGTTGCGGATATCGGCCCACAACCAGCCGCTCCTCACAGCCTCATCGTTGCCGCCGGGCGCGTGGACAGCGCGTGGAGAACCAGGCGTCAGGCGATCATCCGCTCACCTCCACCCTCACCGTGAGCCAGGAACACCACCTTTGCCAAGAGGCCATGGTCGCCGCATCACAACCACGGACTCCGAGCGGAGTGCTTCGCCATTGTGCCCGACCGTCGGTTCGAGGGCGCCCAAACCGACGCTTGATCGACAACGCTTCGAGCCGCCCGAGAACCGGCAGACTGCTCAGCGCCGACCGCACAGAACATGCGCTCCGTAGCCCGGCCTTCTCCAGTGAGCGACCGCTGCATCACGATGCCTCTCTGTGTCAACCCCTGATTCTTGGTGTGCTTGCGGGCGCGCGTATCGTGCCTCTGGCGTGGCCGAGGTTGGGGTCGTAGGGTTGGTTGTTGGGTCCGGGATGTGACTGATCCGAAGAGCCGGCCGTTCAGGATGTTGAGCCGATCACGCTGGATTTCGAGTCGTGCCTGAGTGTCCTCCCGGGCCCACTTTCAGTCGGTGACGCGTCGGGCGTCGGCGACGAGGGCTCGGTAGACCGAGTTGGAGATGTGCCGCTTCAGCGCCCGGATGGCTTCTTTGGAGTTCTTGCCCTCGGCGCAGCGGCGGTCGTAGTACTCACGGCCGGCACACGGGTAGCGGAGCTGGGTGATCGCCGCGATGTGGATCGCGTAGTTGAGTTGCCGGTTCCCTCGAGGGTTCAGTCGATGCCGGCGATGCTCGCCCGATGATGCTTCGATCGGAGCGGTCGCGTTGTAGCTCGCGAAGTGCCCTGCCGAGGCGAACCTGGAGACGTTGCCGGTGTGACCGATGATGATGGCTGCGGTCACGACGCCGACGCCGCGAATGTCGGTCAGCGACGTCCCCGACGCTGCGACCGCAGCACGCAGCCGCCTCATCGATGCCTTCATCTGGGCTTCGTAGTGGGCGACGTCAGCGACGAACTCGCGGGCGACCTCGACGCGATGCTGGGTGATCTGACCGGAGTCGACGACCTGGTCCAACAGTCCGTTTGCCCTGTTCACGGTCATTTCCTTGGCCATCCCGCCCGGCAAGAGCTCCATCAGCAACGCATGCAGCCGACATGCCGCCTTGCTCTTCAACTGGCCCAGATCACGGTGCCGCTTCGCCAACAACCTCAACACCTGGGCGTGCTCATCAGCCGTCACTCGCTGAAGGCTGTCGACGCGCATCGCGGTGATCGCCACCGAGCGGGCGTCGTTCGGGTCGTTCTTCTGCGCTCGACCCGAACCCAACAATCGAGTGCGTGTCGACAACGCCGCCGGGACGTCGATCACCGTCTCCCCAGCGGCGACGAGCTGCTGAGCCAACAGGTAGCCGAGCCCGCGTGCGGACTCGATTGCCCACACCCGATCCTCGAACGGGACCGCCCACTGCGTCAGTCGCTTCACCTGCGAGGCGCATGCCCGAACTCGCAGTTCGTCGAGCATCATCTCGTTGTCGTCGATCGCCACAGCGGTGTGTGTCGCCTTGTGCGGATCAATACCAATCATCACTTTATCGGGAATGTCTCCTTGTCTCGGTGGTGGGGAACCGAGGTGGGCACTCCTGATTTGGGTTCGTTGAGCTCGCGCCTCTTTCGAGCCACACCCCGGGTCAGAACACCGGCCGACAGACAGTTCGCGATCAGGTCAACCACGAAGGTGACAGGCCCTAAGAAGAGGCTGCCGACCGGCGCTCCGAACGCTACGACAACCGCCGCAACGCCCCTCGAGTATCAATCAGGCCGCACTGCAGCGCAACGTAATCGCACTCGAGCGAATCGCCGACGTGCTCGGTCACGACGGCACCCGCATGACAGCGCTCGTGTACCGTCATGCCGTGTCGCCAACAGTTGACGAAGCGGCCATGATGGGCAACGCGCTTCGCCAGTAGTAGTCGCTACTGGCACGGCAGAATCAGAGGTTCGTTCCACCTGGGAACATTGCGCGGTTCGTCGGTCAGGGTCACTTGGCAGCACCATCCGGCGCTTCAAGACGCGGGAGGGCCAAGTGTGCTGACAGCTACCCCGATGACGTACGGCGTATTCGTGTTGTCCTTCATCTCAAAGGTCTCGTCGTGCGCAGCGACTGAGGAGTTGGGGCGAAACTCGAAGCCCCCGATCCTGACGGACTGAGAAGTATCCGCTGTAGAGGCGATCTTGGCGATGTCAGAAGAGGAGGCAGTAACCGTCACCGACCGCCCAACGGCAACGACAAGCCGTGCACTTCTCAGGCTGATGAGACCATTTGGGCCGAAAAGAGGCTGTCCGGCGAGCACAGAATCGGGGTTGATTTGGGAGCTGTACATCGCCAGCATGGAACTGTTGTACCAGGCTCCCGGGTTGATATTGAAAGACATAATTGATTGTGCCGTGTACCGAAGCGACAGACTTGAGCCACGTCTTGCGGCCGCTCCGACGGACTGTGCCGCTTGTGCGGAGTCGAGCGATTCCGCATCCACGTCGCTGAAGAAGGACTTGTCCACACCAGACTCGCCGGGAGACGACACGGGCGCCGGGATTACTGCAGTCGTACGCGTCGACCTAGATTGCGATGCAATCGGTGAAGACCTCGGCATTGGTGAAGACCGCGGCATTTGGGATGTGACCGTGAAGTCCAGTTGTGGTGACGCGGCACTCGCCATGCTTTGCAGCGCGGCTTGGTACTGGCCCGACAGGCTTGGCGTGATCGTATAAGCGGCGTAGTTGGCCCCATCCGAATCCACCATCTTGTCCTGATCTACCGTGGCGAGCGCCGCTGTGACCGGTCCGGGTGACTCCTTCAAGGAGTACAGAAAAGTTACGTAGGCATCGTAGAACCCGGTGCTGCCGATCTCGTAGTTCGCCGGCGCCCAAAGCGGCATCCAATCTGCCCAGGCGTAAATGCGTTCCACATATGGGGTTCCCACGGGCATTGACTGCGATGAGGGAATGCCAGTGATATTCAGGGCTTCCCACGAAGCAGGGGTCAAGTTCGGGCACAGCTTGAACTGATCTCGCGTTGTGCCTACTGCGGTGCTGAGTTGGTTCGCATAATTCTCCCACAGCCTGTAGGAAGCACTCGTCATGTCTCGCCCCTGGAAGTCGTAGTTGGCTTGCTCAGCCTCGAGCCGCTCCGGCAGAACGACTCGAGGCTGACCGATTCGAGACTCAGAATGTCATCAGCATTGATGTCGATCGCAAACACCTTTGCAATCCGAATCAGGCCGGCTTGTCCGGAACAACGAGGATCACCTTCGGTGCGTTTGTGTTGTCCTTCATCGTGATGCTTGTGCCGTCTGTGCTGACCTTGATGTCGTTGTCAAAATTGCTCGCACCTTGATTCATGCTCGCGGAGGCACTCCAGCCGAATCCACCTGCAGAGACACTCGCAGAACTGTTTTGGCTGAACTGGTTCGCCATCTGACTGATCGTCTGCGAGTCACCAGTGATCGTCACGCTGGCACCCATCACGACAAGTACCTGTGCGACGCGAAGGTTCAAATAGCCATCCTCGCCGCCCATCGGCTTGCCAGCGAGCGCAGATGTTGGTGAGATTTGGTCCGCAAACAGTTTGATCATGGAGGAGTCGTACCATGACCCGAGCCCGAAGTTGAACAACCCAGCCGACTGAGCCGTGTAGTGCATCGTCATGTTCTGGACGAGGCTGTCGTAGGTCTGTGCGCCCTTCGACTGACCGTAAGACGCCGCAGCCGAGCCACCCCAGAAGAACGCGCTGTAGCTCACCTGAGCGGCTGCATTGAAGTAGCTGCTCTGCCCAGTCCAATTCTTGTCGTCGTCCGCCAAGGTCAGCGTGAAGTCGATCTGCGGGGGGGCTGAGGAAGCCAACGACTGCAACGCTTGGACGTACCAGTCGTTCAGATCTGGCGACGCGCTGTATGCGGGGTACACCTGGCCACCAACGCCGGCGGGATAGACGAGTCCGCTGCTACCGGCCTGAAGGTTGGCCTTCTGTTGAGCGCCGCTGATGGTTTTGTAGTCCGGGCCGCCCACCTGTGCCATGGCTTGGTTGTATTTCGTTGCTTGAGCAGCCACGCCGTTCTCGAGCGAGTTGATGGTTGCGGCGGAGTTGTCCTGGTACCACTGCGCGTATGGTGTCTGTGCGTTCGGCGGGAGGCTCGCCTGGGAGGTGTTGAATTCCGCCCAGGCCGCATTGCTCGCGGCTCGTGCGTCGCTGAGCTTCTTGGTTGCCGCCGCGAGGTTTGCTCCGTAGCCATCGGCAATCTGCTGGAGCCCAGCGTTGCCGCCCTTGAGCGCGATGGAGTTCAGAAACGCGACGTAGTTGTCGTAGAAGTTGTTCGACGACGGAGCATAGTTCGGGCTCCACTGTGGCATGACGTTGGCCCACTGCATGAGCGAGGGGACCTTGACGGTTCCCTTTGCTCCGGCCGCGCTATCCGGCGGCAGCCCGGTGATGTCCATGACTTCCCAATCGGCGTACGTCAGGCCGGATGTCGGCATGACGGTCGCCGGATCGAGCCCCTTGCCGGCCGACGAGGAACACAACGCCTGAACCCACTTCCCCCACATTACTTCTGTCAGATCTCTGGCCATAATCTTCTCCCTTTAAGTGCTAGTTCCGCTACTGGGCTCCGGTTAGTTGCATCTCTACGGTCGGTTAGTTAGCGAGACGCGTAGACACAATCGTCGCCAATGCGGTTATCTATTTTTCCCCAGAACCGACCATATCGCGATCCTCACTTGCCGTCAATACGAAGGCCTTTGAACGATAGATATAGCATTGTTTGCCTCATCTTCTTGACTATTTGCATACATCAGACAACCTGTTCACCACTCACAATCGCCGTTTCCGACTCAAACCAGCGCTCTTGGCGCGCAAGGCCGGCTGAACGCGATTTCGAGGGCAGATGGATGCCAACGGCAACCTGAGGTACGCCACACGGGGCGAGTCCGAGTTGGCCGTTCCTGTCGTGATGGCCTCGAAACGTCATTCTTGTCGGAGGAACCAGACGACAAACGACCAGATGGCGCTATCGGCGCGATGCAATTCGCTCGAATGAGCTTCTCATCGTCGCTAATATTGCCCAAATTTTTCGTCACACATCTAGGCAGCCTGGTGGAAGTTACTTACTCTTGGATCTTCACACGGACCATAAGCCTGGGGGCTACATCATGACTGTAAAGATCGATCGCCTTGTGGTGTTCGGGGATAGTATGTCGGATATCGGCAACAAGCGGGAGACGGGAACGGGAAAACTCGCTCGCCTGATCGGCGCGATGCGCACGAATGAGGTCGGGCGGTTCAGCGACAACCGGAACTGGACGGACTTCATCTGGGAATGGGCCGGTGGAGCGACGATGATCCGCACCGATGCAGCGACGTCGCGGGCGTTGACTGCCCACCACCGCTCGTTGAATGGCACGTCGAACAACGGCTCACCGGCCCTTGGCGGATTCGCGTACGCGAACTATGCGGAAGGTGGCGCAATGGGGGCGGCCGATCGGTCGGGCCTCGGCCTGGGAACCTTCGCACAGCAACATCAGCGCTATCTGAAGGAGAGCGCTGCTCACCCGTCGCTCGAGCCTACGCTCTATCTGATCTGGTTCGGCCTGAACGATCTCGTTACCAACGGTCGGGACAAGACGAAGATGAAGGCGGTGGCGGTCGAGATCTGCACACTGTGTGAAGAGCTGTTCCATAGGTCGGCCAATTCGTACTTCATCATCGCCAACATTCCGAATCCGCAAGGTGCGGTGCGATTCATGGGCCGCGAGCTGACGGAGATGGTGTGCGATTACCAAGCGGGTTCGTTCGAGTTCGGTTTCGAACTCGCGCGACAGGTCGCGATCTTCCCAGCGCAGCGAGCGACGCTGATCGACCTCTACACACCCGTTGAGCACATCAATGACAATCTCGCCGCGTACGGACTGACCAAGGGCGCACAACCCCACGGCGTCAGAGTCAGATACGGGGGCGAGCAAGGGCCAGCCGGGCTGCAATTCACAGCGACTAGCGACGAAGCCCATCCGACGGAGGCTGTGTATCGGTTGATAGCCCAAATGTGGGCGGGGGAGATCCTGCAACGATTCGAGCTCGGAAACCTGCGCAACAGCGGAAACGGCCACTTCGACGTTCTCTGACTGGTCCGAAGTGCGTGTCACCTCGGTCACCACGGACTTCTCGAACTCTTCACGACGCAGCGACCTGGTCGACCTGAGGATCCTCTCCCGGCAATGGCGCTGTCTTGATGCCCTTTCCACCGAGGTAGGACGCGGAGCTGATTGTGATCAGGAGCAACACCGAGTTCGGGAACTCAGGCATCTTCAAATAGAAGTAGACCTGACGCCAGAAGATGACCACCGTGACCAGCGTCCAGGCAAGAAACTGAAATCGTTGAAACGACCATCCCTCGTCGTCGCACAACAGGTCTTGCACGATTCCTTGCGACCCAGCGAATTCGGAGGCACTCCGACTTTCGATGAGGGCAGCGCCGGCTGTGGTGCCCGCACTCAGCCCCATCAGGCCGACCAACGAATCAGTCACCGTGTCCATCGTGTGTCGGAAGACGTACAGGCCCAACCAGCTGGCAAGGATCGAAAGCGTCCAGACCGACATTGCGACGCGAGCGAGACTCCACGTCCCTCGAACCCCGGGCTCGAGATTCGCTCCACCCGCATCTCTGAGAAGATCCGTTCTGAGCGCCAGAGCCGTGAATGCGATCAGAACGACGGCCACGATCAGTGACGCGCCCAGTGCCCATTGCCGACGTGCCAACACCACGGTCATCCTGTTGTCCGCTCCCTCAGCTGCCGGCAAAGGGGCATCGATCCCGACGCTGACTTCCAACTCCGACTCGAACCCTCGGTGGGCGGCCATCAAGTCTCCCCAAAGCTCGATGGCTTCGGGTCGTCGCCCGAGGAAGAACCTGATCTCGCCGTTCCCAAGAGAGTCGACGTGATTCGACGTGGGCAACACGCCTTCGAGAGCCTGGCCATCGATGAATAGCACAGGCGATATGTCCCTCAACCTCCCAGGCTGCAGATCGGTGGCACCTTTCACGTGGACGACAACGCCATCGTTCAGACCGAATCGCCCTCCTTCAATCCCGGCGTAGTTCTCCACCCGATCGACTTCGCCGAACGCCGTTTCCTGTGCGACGGCCAACGAAGGATCGCTGACCAGCAGCACCACTGCTATCCCAACTAGCGTTAGCACGAGCGCGTTTCTCTGCATCACAGATCCCCTTTGTTCACAAGTCAGTGACAACTATTCGTTAGTAGAAGGCTGCGAGAGTTATCGCAAACAAACTCCCGTTCAGCAGTGGCCAAAACAACAGCGATGGAATGATGTTGTTACCCATCTCGAGAACTCGGATCCTTTTTTTGGAACCAAACACGGATCGCGTTCGCAGAGACAAGCAGGATCGCTATGTAGGTGGCAAAGAAGAAGAACTTGAGGTATACGATCTCCCGAGTACGCAAGGTCGAGCGCAGATCGTTGTGGGCAATGATGGTCACAAAGAACAGGGCGGCGCAGTACCTCGGCACGGTTAGAGTAGAGAATCCAGCAGCGTTGTCACCCGCCTCGTACACCTTCGTGATGATCAACACGAAGAAGAGCAAGATCGCTACCACGCTCAGAGGTATCAGGTGCGAAACCATCGCATCCAGAAAGCTACGCTTCGAGTACACATTGAAATAGAACTCGTCGCGGCCGTCGATGAACCCATTTGGATTGAACTGCGTGTTGTAGTTCTGCCTCGCATACGTGAACGAGCTGCCCTCGACATCCCAACCGTCGACGTTCAGGCCATCCTCGAGGTCCGGCGTCGTCGAAGCCGCGAGTGTTTCGTAGGACGACAAGTCGGGAAGCAGGTCAGGCGACTGGGAATCTTCGTGTAGTTCGTAGTCGGCAGCCCACAGCCGCAGAGAAACCTTCTCGCGGTCCAAGGGGTACCTCGAGTACTCGAAGGATTGCCGCAGGTTGGAGGTGAACGACCACCCTTTCCCCGTGCGATTGCCGGTGACCACGCAATACTGCTCATCGAACCTGATGCTTTGCGCTTCTGGCACGACGAAGCCGGGCGGGCCAAGCGCGAGGGCTTCAGGTTGCTCCGCGACAGGCAGGTCGACATCAGTTGAACTCGAGCATGGTCCCGCGCCTTCGACGAATGTCTGGGCTTGCTCCTGCCACGCGATCCCGGAAATGCTCACGTCGTTCGCGCCGGTGAACTCGATCGACTGTATGAACACACCAGCGAACAGCTGTCCGCCGTCCTGATCGTCGGGGCACGGAAGCCCGTCATCCGCAAGGACCTCGATTCGAGGACTGCCGCACGAAAGGACACACGCTGTGACGTCTCGCTCGTTCGGAGAGATGTCAATCGGCCCGGAAAGCGAGAGCAGCCAAACCAGCCCGATTCCGACAGCGGCCAAGAGGCCGCCTCCGAGCGACACGACCCAAAGCCACGTCGTTCGTCCTGGGCAGGTCGCATCCGGGGAGCCCGCGCCGCACGATCCGTTCGGCTGGTCGGCGTCAGGCGGAAGATGCGCTCCCCGTATCCCGGCAAGTGCGACGAGGGCCAGCCAGGTTCCCAGGATGATGCCGAGACCCATCTGGATGAGCCGGCGCTGCTGATCTGGAGTGCGAGCGACGAGTTCGGCCTTGATCAACACCGCGCCGACCGCCCAACCTGTCGATTCAACATGGTCATAGCCCAGCCGTGCCGGAGATTGGCTTACTTCATCGGTCAGGCCTGTGATCAGACCTTCGTCGCCGGCGCTTCTCAGCACTTCTGCCATTCCGGGGACAAGCGAATCTTTGTCGTTGAACACGTTCTCGACCAGGTCTTCGTTCGGATGATTGAGAAGTTGTCCCTCCCGACTGACGATCACCGGGTAGCCGATGGATCCGATATGGAGCCAGTTGAGGTCGTCGGCCAGCTGCTCGAGCGTGTACGACGCCAGCACGACGCCTCGTATCGAACCATCGGTCGCTCGAAACGGTGACGAGTAGTTGGCGAGGGGCGTATCGCTCGTGCTGCCGTACTTGGGCTCGCGCCAACCGCCGCCGTTGTTCAGGGCCTCGCGGTACCAGTCCTCACTCGACGCCGCGAAAAAGTCAGCCGAACGCGGCTCGAACGTGCTCAGGAGCAGTTCTCCGTTGATCCAGCGGGCGTACGGGCGGTAACTGGTCCCCGGATCGAAACGGGGATCGAACACGATGCCCACACCGTTCAACTTGAGCTCGTCCGCTGCCGCGCAGAGCTCCTGTTCGAGAGTGGTGATGTCATCGTTGGAAGCCCAACATGGTGCAGTCCCGTCCAGTTCGGTGCCCGGCCGGGCGAGGCGATCTAGTGTCCTGTCAGGCTGATCCGTCAACGAATGTGGTGTTGGTGAGGTCGGCGCAGTAGCGGCCGAGTCGTTCGAGGATCTCGTCGGCGGTCTTGTGCCAGACGAACGGGGTCGGGTTCTCGTTCCAGTGTTCGACCCATTCGATGATGTCGGCGGCGAGTGCGTTGACGGAGTCGTGGGCGGAGCGTTGCAGCTTCTTGGTGGTGAGTGCGGAGAACCAGCGTTCGACGAGGTTCATCCACGATCCGTAGGTCGGGGTGAAGTGGAAGTGGAACCGGCGGTGCCGCAGCAGCCACTTGTGGACGGCCGGGGTCTTATGGGTCGACAGGTTGTCCAAGATGACGTGCACGTCGAGGTGGTCGGGCACTTCGCGGTTGATCTTGTTGAGGAACTTGATGAACTGGGCCGACGTGTGGTTCGGGCGGAGGTCGTGGATGACCTTGCCCGACGCGATGTCGAGCGCCGCGAACAGATCGATGGTGCCGTTGCGTTTGTAGTCATGACTGCGTCGTTGTGCGGTGGTGGGCATCATCGGCAGCATCGGTGCGGTCCGGTTCAGCGCCTGGATCTGGGGCTTCTCGTCGACGGCGAACACCGCCGCGTTGACGGGCGGGTTCATGTACAACCCGACGATGTCACGGATCTTGGCCACGAGTTGCGGGTCGGGGGAGATCTTGAACTCATCGATCTCCCACGGCTTCAATCCGAACGCCCGCCAGATCTCGGCCACCGTCTGATGCGAGATCCCATGGCGTTCGGCCATCGACCGCGTCGACCAATGCGTGGCGTCCTTGGGCGTCGACTCCAAGGTGTCGATCACGACCTGCTCGACGGTCTCATCGGAGATCGTCCGCTGCGCCCCGGGCCTTGGCTCGTCGATCAGTCCGTCGAGTCGCTGCTCGGCGAACCGCTTCCGCCACTTCGTCACCGTCGCCGGGTTGCAGCCGACCCGATCCGCGACCTGCTGACGCGACAGGCCCGGGTCCGCACACGCCAAGATGATCTTGCAGCGCATCGCCAACGCCTGCGCACTCGAGTGCCGGCGCGCCCAACTCTCGAGCTGTCGTCGCTCGGTCCCAGTCAAGATGATCTCGACGGTCGGTCGTCCTCGCTTGGCCATGGCGTCCCTCCGATGTTGGCGTACAACACCGGACAACGCGACCGAATCAGAGAAATTCCCGATCAACCAATATTTCTCTACGGATCAGCCTGACAGGACACTAGCAGTTGGTCATCAAGGGAGCCGTCTTCCAACTCGCTGATCAGCCGTTCGACTCTGTCCGCGAAGTGACCGAGTAGTCGGTCGATCTCACTCGCCAGTTCGGTTGCTTCGTCCTCGGCTCGCGAGCGCGCGTCAGCCCAGCCTTCGGACCGCTGCGCCCGATACTGATCGAAGGTGAACCCCGAGTAGACGAGGCACAGGAGCGACAGGACTGCGGCCGAGGCGACGAATCCGAATCTCGGCCGCGCCACGGCGCGCCTGATCGACTCGCCTAGCTGGTTCATGACTCGACCGAACCCGCGCAATGGTCAGGAGGCTGACGACGCGCACGAACCGGTTGGGTGAACCGATGCAGCCTCGCCCACGAAGCGATCTCGGCGAACCTGCCCCCATCCGCAACGATTACATCGTGACCCGACTCGCCGACATCTCGCATGTCATGTCCTCGGGGCCCATGGCCTCCAGGTGTGCTCGCGGTTGCGTGCCAACCAATCAACGCAGAACTGGTAGTGAATAGCTGCCGCCAGCTCCATGTAGTGCAGGGGGCTGTCCTGAACCACATCGATCTGGCCGAAACGAGTGGCCGCGAGACCGCCCCGCAAGCCCAACTCCTCTCGGTGTTCGGGTACCCAACGAGTTGGAATTCGACTTCCATGCACCGTCGTGCGCCAGCACGCCTCGCTGGCCGGCACGGCGGTGAGGGCGCCGGTGCTGAGCGGATGCCACACCCTCATGACCTGGCGGATATCGCCCGGCACTTCTGACGGTTTGTCAGCCTCACGCTTGGTGCCGTTGCACAAGCCCATGACGAAGCTGATCCAACTCCAGGCTTCGTCGTACTCCTTCGGGTTGTCTCGTTCATGAGTCGTCGATCCGGTCGGCAACCACGGGGCGGGATATCTGAACTTGAGCCACGAATAGTCGGGGTAGTGACCCAACTGTCCGTGGCCGGCCGCTGTCCGGTCGGTTCCAGGAAATGGCGCCGCCGCGCAGTCGGTATCGTCCCTCAGCGCCCATACCGTGCCCGTCCACGTCGACTTCTGATACGTACCGTTTGCGTCTTGGGCATAGACATCGTTGAGCTGTCCGGCGCCGTTGATGGCGTACTTCGGTTCTCCCGTGAAGTCCTGATGAGCCCACGTGTCCGACAGCACGTGGATCCGCAGGCCGAGCAAGTACAGCGCAAGCGTTCGACCGTCAGTGGCTGGGCAACGGACCCGCGGCGCAACGAGATGTTCGATCAGCGAAGACAGATCGGAACCGCCCCTGTTCGAGAGTTGCTCGAAATTGTGGAGAGTGTCCAGAATCATGTCGAGCGCGAACTTGCTGTAGGGCCTGCAGAGCTTGTTCACATCGGCGGGGCCGAGCCGAGTCGTCCGAACCTCATGTCGATCACGGAACGTCTTCTGCCAGCCGTTCTGCGCCACGTCGTACGTAACATTTCCCGGCGGGAAGTGGAAGGTGTTCCAGATGTTCGGGTCGTAGTCGACAGCCATTTTCCAGTCGATTTTCTGCACCGACAGTTGCGGATACTTATATCGAAACGCCTGTCTTCCTGGCCCGATTATTGGGCTACCGTCGCCCTTGACGATCCTCCAGTTGCTCCAATAGTCACTACCAAACCAGTCCACATATTGAGCAACGTTGGCAATTAGTGTAGAATCGGCATCAGCAAATCCGGCTTCGATTGCCGCAGATCCGGTGCCATAGTAGTGGAAATCACTATCCATTTGCTGTGTCTCCTTGGGGATGCATCGTTGCCATTATGAACAGCCAACTAATTGAGAACTAGTTGTGGCGAGTTCGACCGAATGCAGAACATTCAGCGACCGGAATCGAGGCCAGACTAGTTTCGTGACCGGGCCTGGTCCAACAAGACTTTCTCAATATTTTGAGACCTTGAGCGGCATTAGTCGACGATCTGGCCCGCTCAGAGACAGTCATCAACGATCGAATATTTGCCATATTATAGCGATATGGATTTGGGATAGACTGCGAATCACGGGCTCGCTGAAACGCGGCGGCTACGGACCGAATTGGAACCTCACCGATCGATGAGCTACTCGATGAAGCAAGACGGCTTGCCGCCGAGGTACAACACCACCCCACTGGCTCACCTGCCGGATCGGCCAACGCCCCTCGGACCCCACCGGAGCACGGCGAGCCTCACGCCCCTCGTCTACTCATCGACAGAAGCTGCACAAGGCGCTCACACCTATAGATGACTCTGAGAACGAGAACCGGGGACATCGCGACGCGGCGATTGGCAGGCCGGACTTTCGACACTGGCCACCATGTCCGTGCCTATCGGCCGTCGCCGCCTACGTAATGCCGAACGACGCTCGGACCGGGGCGATGGCTTTGGAGAGCTCGTGGCCGAGGTCGGCGCCGGCCATACCAGAGAAGTAGGTGACCTCCGAGGCGTCAAAGCTCGAGTTCGGCGACAGCACGCAACTCGGCGGTTACGTCGCGCACTCGTGCGTGAGTGAGCAATTCCAGCCTCGCATGAACTCCATCTCCGTTCACGTGCTTCATCCAGCGGGCACCGCTGCGAGCGACCTCGACGGGGACTATCACCGCCCGCCGAACTGAATAATCCACGCGATCGAGTAACACGATCAGCAGCTGGTCGAATTCCCATGAGCGGATTACCGAGAGCTGCCGCTCACCCGCCAGGATCGGATTCGACACCACCCGGCACCTCACCTCCAACCGGGTGCCATCGTCGAGGGTGATGTCATGCGACTTCCTCGAATTCGGTTCGAGCGCTCCACCGAACGCTTGGTGACACAGCCACTCCGCATAATCCCGGCTGGAGCGTTGCGCGTTCGTACGACCTCTCTGTGCACCAGCTCGTTGAGGATGCCGGCGTTACAACCTGAGTAGCTCCGGCGTCGATGAACCTTCGAGATCGATGCGCGATGGTTCCACTGTCACCCGTCTGTGCTCGTCTGTTCGCCGGCTCCCAGCTCGGGCACTCCATC
This sequence comes from uncultured Acidimicrobiaceae bacterium, assembly GCA_963701575.1. GTDB lineage: Bacteria > Actinomycetota > Acidimicrobiia > Acidimicrobiales > Ilumatobacteraceae > Ilumatobacter. The sequence goes on along the minus strand of CAVPAQ010000015.1, from coordinate 108,922 downwards.
CGGTGTGGCTCGACGAACGCGACTCGTCACGGCTGACTTCGCTGATCTCGATGTATCAACTGCGCGGTCCTTGAGTGCGTTCATCGATTCGCGGATCCCAGGGAGTCGAACGGTCGTGTCGGTGACATCGAGCGTTCGTTGCTCGGCGAACCAGTCGACGGTTCCGTTCAGAGTGGCTGCCTCCTCAATGATCTGCTTGCGTTTCATGGGAACCAAGCCCTCCAAGCCTCGGGCCTCTGTCAGCTCGTCGATCTCACGTTCCAGGTCGGACACCAGGCGCTGATCCTCATGTCGATTGGCCTCCAAGGCTCGCTGCGCTGCATGCACTGCCGATTCGACGCGGTCGAGTTCAGCGTGTACATGACGTGCGATCTTCAACCGCTGCCACGTCATCAAGTTGTGCTCACACAACAGCAAAGCCCCGAGGATCTCGTCGAAGTGCGAAGCCGACAGCACCGCCAGGCGTTGCGCCCGCGACCACGTCGATCCCCGTTCCTGCTCGTCAGCCAGCCGCATCCGCACGAACGCCCGCAAGCTCTCGATGTCTCGGGTGATCTCAGCTCCCAGATGCTCTACCGTCGACCAGTCCGTCTCGTCCAACGGTTCGCCAGCATCGACCCGTTCGCCGAGCGCCGCCAAGAACCGGTAGTCGCCGATCGCGTTCCCGACGCGTTGCGACCGGACCAAATCGTTGACCACGTCGAGCTTGCCTTCGACGCGACCAGTCGCCTCGGTGACCTCGTGAATGGCCATCCGCAACGCCACCATCGTTGCGGCCTGCTGCAACATCAGCATCTGCTGTGGAGCAAAGTCGACCGGCGTCCACTCGATGTGGGAGAGGATCGAACCATCAGGGGCGCGCACCACGCCAGGGAAGTACCCGGACGACGCCCGCTTGGGGTGGTGCTCGGCAAGCTGCTGCATGGTCTTCTCTGAGAGCTGGACGTACTCGCCCGTCGTACTCGCCAGCCCGCCGATCGTCGCACCGATCTGGGCGGCATCGATCACCGCTCGACGCAACGAGCCCGGGCGCGGCGCCACCTGAGTGATCTCCTGAACGAAACGCTCGACCGCGCCCGGCTCCCCGAACACCGCCAACCCCGAGTTCGACGGCACCACCACGAGTTCACCGGCCCGGCCGGTCCCCCGCTTCCGTCGCTTCAACACCTACACAGGTTGCCACAACACTCGTCGCGTCCCCGCCCCATCACCCTCCCAGCGACAGGCTGTTTCACGGCAACGCACTTGACTCTTCACCGAACAAGCTCGGGCGCTCCTCGACAACGCAACGACGACCTCCAATTCCTCGACCCCAGCGATCCACCACAACCGTTACTCACCCCGTTACTCACTCGACCCGGCCGGCCCTGGACGCGAAGAAACCCCAGGCGATCTACCTGGGGTTTCGGGGTGGAGCTAAAGGGAATCGAACCCTTGACCTCTTCCATGCCATGGAAGCGCTCTACCAACTGAGCTATAGCCCCGAAGGATCACGAACGATACCGACGGGCGCTGCCGATTCACAACAGCGGTCAGGTGCCGGTCGGGGCGTCGCTCCAGTCGACCTTGGGCACGTCGGTGTAGAGGCGCTCGATCTCGTAGAAGTCACGAATCTCGCTGAGGAACACGTGCACGATCACGTCGCCGTAGTCGATCAGCACCCACTGGTTCTCGCGCACACCCTCGACCCGGATCGGTGCCCGATCGGCGAGCACCTTCAGCTGCGCTTCCACCTCTTCCACCACGGCGTTCACCAGTCGCTTGTTCGACGCCTCGGCGATCACGAAATACTCCGTGAGCGCCAACACGTCGCCGACATGCAGCACCAGCACGTCTTTCGCGTGATGCGCATCCGCGACCCGTGCCGCGGTCACCGCCAGGTCGTGAGCCTCCTCATCGAACATCAAGCGGTCATCCCGCTGTCGGCCATCGAAGAAATCGTCGCTGTCGTCATCGTCGTGCACATCGCCCGTCAAGCCTGCCAGCACATCGATCAATCACCACGGAACTCGTTGAGGAACACGCGGCCCAACTCGACCTCGATGTCGACGCCATCGACCACCACGTCGGCGACGCTCGCCTCGGTGGTGCCGCACACGTCGCCGAACAGCTCGACAACCGCCTCGACGATCGATGGGTCCGCCACCCGGATCTGGGTGATCTCTGGAGCACCGGCGCCGGGATGGTCCGACACGGACACCACGTTGGCCTGTGCGAACAACAGGCGATCGAGGCAGATCTGCAACAGGTCGGAGCGATTCAGGTCCAAACCATCGAGCTCGGCCCCGTCATACCCACCGACGAGGCGAACCGTCGGCGCGTCGAGCGGGGCGCCCAACCGGCTGGGCGCAATCGATCCGAGCACCAACAGGGTCTCGGACCGTTCGTGTACCACTACCGACTCGACCGCGGCCGGGCCGAAGGCGCCGACGAGTTCAGCGGACAGTTGCTCGGCGATCCGCCCGTCGTCGAGCACGATGAAGCCGATCGACCGGAACTGTACCGACGCAGCGAACAACCGCTTGAGGAACTCGTCGAGGGTGGCGATCCTGGGCAGGTCCTGATCGGATGCGACCGGAGCGACCGAACCGACTCCCGCACCGACTCGGTCAGTGACGGCCCGCCACACCGCGGCCCGACCGGGGTCCAGGTACCAGTCGGCGATCGTGCTGTCGCGCGCTGTCAGTGCCCGCGCCGCCGATGCCGAACTCAGCGTGCTCTCACCGGCCGGCCACTGCTCACCCGTCGACTCGTCGTAGAGCGCGATCGGCAGTGTCGCCGGCAGGTCACCCAACGGCGTGACGAGTTGCACGAAGCGTCGCTGGTCGAGGATCTCGATCACGTCGAACGACAATCCGGTCAGCCGCTCGGCCTCCTCACGAAACGCGGTCGGCCCTCTTACCTGCAGCACTGCGTTGAGCGGCGCCAGAGTGTCGGTGCTCCCCGACCCTGCGTCGGCCGACGGTGAGAACGACACCAGCGAGCCGCCGACGCCGTCCGGCTCCAGAACCCCGACCGCGACAGAGGTGAGGTACCCGTCCTCGTCCACGATTCCGATCAGCGCCGTCGCCGTGTAGGGCAACCGTTCGGTCGGAACCGTGACCGTCTGCCCCTCGGCCAGGCGGCCCACGGTCGAATCCGCCAGCGTTCGCATGCCGAACACACCGAACACTCCGACCGCGACGAGCGAGACCAGTGCGGCAACGAGCGAGACCACCGTGTTGCGATTCCGGCGGTGGCGAACGGCCGTCACGTGCCCACCCCGACTCCGTAGAGGCCCCGAGCTGCGATGACCTCCATCACATCATCGGTCACGAGGTAGTCGAGCGGCCGACCGTCGCGACAACGCTCTCGCAGATCGGTGCTGGACACCTCGAGGCGTGGCACCTCGACCCTGATCCAGTCGATGTCCGGATCGAGCCGAACCGGCTCACCCGGCCGATCGACGACCACCAACCGCGAGCCGTCGATCACCTCGGCTGCTCGTTCCCAACTGCGGATGCCGGCGGCTGCGTCATCGCCCACCACGGTGTACAGCTCGGCCCCGGGGTACTCGACGGCCAGGATCGCCAACGTGTCGGCCGTGTACGAGTGCCCACCCGCCCTGACTTCGTGATCGCCCGCCATCAGCTGCGGCACCGATTCGACGGCCGCCTCGACCATGGCGAGCCGATCGACAGCAGGTGTGATCGAACGGGTGCCCACCTTCTGCCACGGGACATTGGCGACCATCAGGATCAGCAGATCGAGATCGAGCGCGTAGCGAACATTGACGGCTGCCACCAGGTGCCCCACGTGTGGCGGATCGAACGTGCCACCGAACACCCCGATACGCAGGGTATTTGCATCGGCGGACAACACGACTGGACAGTCTACGACCTCGGCTCGGGTTCTCGTGCAGCCCGACCTGGCGAGTACTTGACAGCTTTGTTACAGTGGACAGCTGGTCAATCCGCGCGTATCCGAAATCCTGTGGATTTCCACCCATGCGCGGAACATATTGTTCGGACGAAGCGTTGTACAGACGTGATCAGGCCGAATCCCATCTCACTCTCATCCCCCACATTCCTCCGCAACCGGCGCCTCATGGTGCCGCGCACGTCGGGCAGCAACAACACAACGAACGGTTGATAACGAAACATCATGAATGACTCCATCGGTCTCTACCTCAACGACATCGGAAAGGTGCCGCTCCTCACCGCAGAGGACGAGCGTGAGCTGTCGCGCATCATCGAGGCAGGCCGCGAGGCCGCCGAGTTGCTCGAAAACGGCAAGCGCAGCGCCGACCTGAAGGCCAAGGTGGCCAAGGCCGCCGAGGCCAAGGACCGCTTCATCCGGGCCAACCTGCGGCTCGTGGTGTCGATCGCTCGGCGCTATCCGCTCCCCCAGGGCATGGACCTGCTCGATCTCATCCAGGAGGGCAACCTGGGCCTCGAGCATGCCGTCGACAAGTTCGACTGGCGCCGCGGCTTCAAGTTCTCCACCTACGCCACGTTCTGGATCCGCCAGGCCATCGGCCGGGCGCTCGATCAGAAGGCAAGCCTGATTCGCATCCCGGGCGACCGCTCGGCCAGCCTCCGTGCGGCTCTGCGGCAGGCTTCCGGCGATGGCGAGACGCTCGACCAGCAGAACGCCGAACTGCACCGCCTCACCACCCCGGTGTCGCTCGACAAGACCGTCGGCGACGACGGCGATGCCACACTCGGCGACCTGATGGCCAACGGCGACGGCACGCCCGAAGATCACGTCATGACGTTGGTCGACAGCGATCTGCTCGACGAACTGCTCGGCACCCTCGACGCTCGGGCCCGCTACGCGGTCGAGGCTCGCTTCGGCCTGCTCGACGGCGAGCGCAAGAGCTTCCGCGAGGTCGGCGAGAGCCTGGGCGTCACGGCCGAGGCAGCTCGCCGACTGGTGAGCCGCGCGGTCGCCGGGCTGCGCGACGATGCCGAGCGCATCCTCGCCGTCTGATCCAGACGCCGAGCGAACCGAACTGAGGAACGGCGGCCGGGAAACCGGCCGCCGTTCCGGTTTTCAAGGCCGATAACCTTGGTTCCCATGCCGAAGGACTGGTCGCCCACCTCCTGGCGTTCGTTTCCGATCAAGCAGCAGCCGCTGTGGCCGGACGACGCCGAGCTCGATCGGGCGCTCAAGCAGATCTCCAGCTTTCCGCCCCTGGTCTTCGCCGGCGAGGCGCGTTCGCTCCAAGCAGGGTTGGCCCAGGTCGCGGCCGGCAACGCGTTTCTGCTCCAGGCCGGCGACTGCGCGGAGAGCTTCGAAGACTTCTCCGCCGACAGCATTCGCGAGAAGCTTCGGGTCATCTTGCAGATGGCCGTCGTGCTCACCTACTCGATGGGCGTGCCGGTCATGAAGGTAGGTCGTCTGGCCGGCCAGTTCGCCAAACCTCGCTCCTCCGATTTCGAAACGGTGGAGGGCGCCGAGATCCCCTCGTTCCGCGGGCACATCGTCAATGCCGAGGGGCCGACTGCCGCTGCACGGATGCCCGCCCCGGAGCGGCTGGTGCAGGCGTATCACCAGTCGGCCGCCACATTGAACCTGGTGCGTGCGTTCACCAAGGGCGGTTTCGCAGCGCTCGATCGGGTGCACGCCTGGAACCAGGAGTTCGTCGCGTCCAGCCCGGCCGGCCAGCGCTACGAGCAACTGGCAGAGGAGATCGACCGGGCGCTGCACTTCATGAGGGCCACCGGCATGGACACCGAGAGCAACGCCACTCTGCAACAAGTCGACGTGTGGACCAGCCACGAGGCGCTGCTGTTGTCATATGAGGAGGCGCTCACCCGCCGCGACTCGACGACCGGCCACTGGTACGACTGCTCGGCACACATGCTCTGGATCGGCGAACGCACCCGCGACCTCGACGGCGCCCACATCGAGTTCCTGCGCGGTGTCGGCAATCCGATCGGATGCAAGGTCGGTCCTGGGATGACCGGTGAACATGTCATCGCGTTGTGCGAGGCGATCAACCCGAATCGGATTCCCGGCCGGCTGACGCTGATCTCACGGATGGGCGCAGACCTGATCGAGGAACGCTTGCGACCACTGCTGCGGGCGGTGAAAGACAGCGGCCACCCCGTCGTGTGGGCCTGCGACCCGATGCACGGCAACACCTACACCAGCGCCGGCGGGCGCAAGACCCGCGATTTCGAGTCGATCGTCGGTGAGATCGAGGGTTTCGTGCGGGCCCACCACTGCGAGGGCACCTGGCCCGGCGGCATCCACATCGAGCTCACCGGCGAGGACGTCACCGAGTGCATCGGCGGCGCCGACCAGCTGATCGACTCCGACCTCGACTACCGGTACGAAACCGTCTGCGATCCCCGCCTCAATGGGCGGCAGTCGCTCGAGTTGGCGTTCCGCACCGCCGAGTTGATTCGGTCGCAGTCCGCCTGAGCGGTTGGCGATGTCTGCGCTCCACCTGGTCACAGCCTGGCCGGTGGACAATGTGGCCGCGGCGATCGTGACACGTCGCGACGTACAACCGATCGGGGCAGGCGCTCATCGCTATCGGCTCGCATCGTTGAGCAAGCCGATCACTTCGTGGGCGGTGATGATCGGCGTGGAGGAAGGCATCGTCGCCCTCGATTCACCATTGCGTCACGTCGCTGCGCCCGAAGGCGCCACATTGCGCCATCTGCTGAGCCATGCCGCCGGATTCGGGTTCGACGGCGCCGAACCCGTCACCGGCATCGAACGGCGACGGATCTACTCGAACACCGGCATCGAACGGGCGAGCGAGGAGCTGGCAGCAGCCGCCGACATGCCCTTCGAGCGCTACCTGACAGAGGCCGTGCTGATCCCGCTCGGCATGAACGCGACCGAACTCTGCGGCTCGCCTGCGCACGCGATCTTCAGCACGCTCGACGACACCATCCGATTCGTCAGCGAGATGCTCGAACCGACGCTGCTCGCGCCCGAGACCCACGCCGATGTCATTCGTCCCCAGTTCCCCTCGCTCGTTGGTATCGTTCCCGACGTGGGCCGATTCGACCCGTGCCCCTGGGGGTTGGGGGTGGAGATCCGTGGTGCCAAGGCACCTCACTGGATGGGACGCGCCAACTCGCCAGCGAGCTTCGGGCACTTCGGCGGTGCGGGCACGATGATGTGGGTCGACCCGCTGGCCGACGTCGGCGTGGTCGCCCTCACCGACCGCCCGTTCGACCACTGGCGAGACGAGGCGCTTCGGCTGTGGCCCGAGTTCTCTGACGCCGCGCTGGCCGAGGTGCGAGCTGCCGGCATGTTCCAGCCGGGAGCCGGTCACTGATGTTCCAGCCGGGAGATCGCGTGCGGTGGGAGACCACCGGTGACGACGGGCTCCCGCTCGTCCGATACGGATTCGTCGGCGGGTGCAACGGGTTCGGCAAACGCGTGGCCGTGATGTTCGACGGGCAACTCAAAGGCGACACCGTGGTCGACCTCGACCAGCTCGCCCCCGTCACCATCACCAACGTCGAGCTCCGCCTCCACGGCGCCGACCTCCTCGACGATCCGTCGCTGCGCCAGGGCCTCGTCAGCCTGTGGTCAGCCGAAGCCGACCAGGCCGGCCTGGAAGTGCGCTCGATCCAGCTGCTCGGCACCGGAGTGCGCGACACCGTCGGCGACGGCTTCGCCTTGGCCGAACTGATGTCGGGCGGTCGGCAGTACGTCCTGCGCGCGACCTACGAAGTCGCCGGCGACGAAATGGTCTGCGTCAAAGCCGACCACCCCAAACGCTGGGAACGCTGAGTCCGTAACGCCAAGTCGGGAGACGTGCCGAGCACACCTCCCAGCCACGGATCTTCTGATAGGTCTCCATTGCCCTGAGCGGCGACAAGGATGGGCACCAGCGCGCTCGCCCCCGACCATCTGTCTCTTGAGTTGAGATCGGATTCGTTCCTGACAAGGCGCGGGAGTCCGTTGTTGCCTGGTTGGCAACGAGGACGATCCGCAACGCCGTCAGGGGCGGATCCGGCTCAACTCAAGCGTTCGATGATCATGGCCATGCCTTGCCCGCCACCGACGCACATCGTCTCGATGCCGTACTGCTTGTCGGCTGCCTGGAGGCCATGGATCAACGTGGTCATGATGCGGGCGCCCGTCATGCCGAACGGATGACCGAGAGCGATCGAACCGCCGTTGGCGTTGAGCTTTTCCCACGGAATGCCCAGATGTTTGGCGGACGGGATCACCTGCGCCGCGAAGGCCTCGTTGATTTCGACGAGGTCGATATCGTCCATCGTCATGCCGGCCCGGCCCAGCGCCTGACGTACGGCCTCGATCGGTCCGAGGCCCATGATCTCGGGGTTGAGGCCCGTGACACCCGATGCCACGATGCGGGCAAGCGGCGTGATGCCCAGCTCGCGGGCCTTGGTGTCGCTCATCACCATCACGGCGGCCGCGCCGTCATTGAGCGGGCACGCATTGCCGGCCGTGACCGACCCGTCGGGACGGAACACGGGCTTGAGTCCGGCGAGGCCCTCAACCGTGGTGCCGGCGCGCGGACCATCGTCCTTCGACACGACCGTGCCGTCGGGCAAGGTGAGCGGAGTGATCTCGTGCTCCCAGAAGCCGTTCTCCTGGTTGGCCACGGCGAGCTGTTGGCTGCGGGCAGCGAACTCGTCCATCTCCTCGCGGCTGACGCCCTCGTACTGCGCCACGTTCTCGGCCGTCTGGCCCATCGCGATGTAGAGATCGGGCAGACCAGACGGGGGCGTCCAGGCAGGGGCGCCGCCTTGGGAGCGATCGGCCGTGCGTGCGCCCGCCTCGGCGAAGATCGGGTTGGGTGCCGTGTCGGAGGCGCCGTTGCCGTATCGGCTGACGGCCTCGACGCCTGCGGCGATGAAGCAGTCACCCTCACCCGACTTGATGGCGTGGGCCGCCATCCGGATCGTCTGCAGACTCGACGAGCAGTAGCGATTGACGGTGACACCCGGGACGTTGTCGAGGCCCGCCAGTACTGCAACGGCCCGTCCGACGTTGAAACCGGCCTCTCCTGCGGGCTGGCCGCACCCCATGATCAGGTCTTCGACATCGTCGGCGCCGACCTGGGGCACCTTGGCCATCAGGGCCGTCACGATCTGCGCCGCCATGTCGTCGGGACGCAGATCGACCAACGAACCCTTCATGGCGCGCCCGATGGGGCTACGGGTGGTGGCAACGATCACAGCTTCGGTCATGACGGACAGCGTAGTTACCGCGCGGTAGGAACGGAAAGGCGACCCACCCTTCGGCTCCGAATTTGACGGCCGTCGGCGGGGCGAGGAGACTGGACTTCTGCGAGGTCGTGGTTCACTCGAACCGGACCCGCCTACTGGGGATTACACGCGAGAGCCGAGGGGGCACTCATGCAAACACCGGCACCGTTCGGATACGAACGGGCAACCAGCGTCGACCACGCGATCCAACTGTTGGAGCAGCTCGGTCCCGACGCCCGACTCGTGGCAGGCGGTCACAGCCTGCTGCCGATGATGAAGATCCGGCTCGCACAGCCGGAACACCTCATCGACATCAATCCGCTGGCGGCCGAACTCGGGGCGATCTCGATCGACGGTGACAGCCTCGTGATCGGCGCAATGGCCCGCCACAACGACCTACTCGCCTCGGCACTGGTCGGCGAGCACTTCCCGATCCTGCAGGACGCCGAACGGGTGATCGCCGATCCGATCGTGCGCAACAGAGGAACCATCGGCGGCTCGCTGTGCCAGGCAGACCCTGCCGAGGACCTGTCGGCCGCACTGTCGGCCCTGCATGCCACCGCCACCATTCGCAGCTCGGACGGTAGCCGCACCGTCCCTGTCCGCGAGCTGCACATCGGCCCCTACGAGACCGTCGTCGGCGACGCCGAGATCCTCACCGAGATCCGCGTGCCGATCCGCAACGGGTGTGGTAGCGCCTACGAGAAGGTCGAGCGTCGCGTCGGCGACTGGGCGATCGCCTCGGCGGCAGCCGTCGTATGGATGGACGGCAGCACGATCACCGACGCCGGCATCGGTCTCGCTGCGGTGGGCGCCGCGCACTTCGTCTCCCCCGCCGCCGAGGCTGTGCTGCGCGGCCAGCAGGCGACCGAGGACGTCATCGTCGCCGCCGCTGCCGCGGCCGCAGCCGAATGCCAGCCCTCGACCGATCAGCGAGGCCCGGCCGAGTACAAACGTCACCTCGCCGGTGAACTCACGGCACGAGCCCTGCGGCGAGCCATCGCCCGCGCCACGACGACCACGGGAGGCAACTGACATGTCGCACGACCATCACAACATGGTGAGCGTGAGCGTCACCGTCAACGGCGATGCCCGGACCGAGGAGTGCGAGGCGCGCATGCTCCTGGTGCACTTCATCCGCGAGAAGCTCGGTCTCACCGGCACCCACTGGGGATGCGACACGTCCAACTGCGGCGTGTGCGTCGTCAGCGTGAACGGCGAGCCCGTCAAGAGTTGCACGATGCTCGCCGCCATGGCCGACGGTGCCGACATCATGACCGTCGAGGGAATGGAAACTGCCGATGGCCTGCACCCGATCCAGGAGGGCTTCATGGAGTGCCACGGCCTCCAATGCGGCTTCTGCACCCCCGGCATGATGATCGCCGCCAAGTCGCTGCTCGAGCACAATCCCAACCCGACCGAGCACGAGATCCGCGACGGCCTCTCTGGCCAACTGTGTCGCTGCACCGGCTACCACAACATCGTGAAAGCCGTGCAGTACGCGGCCGACAAACTCAACGCCAGCGCGGAAGGAGCCTCGGCATGACCGACACCGCAGTTCCCACCAGTGCCGCCGGCAATCCGATCGGGTTCGGTCGCATGCTCCGCAAGGAGGACGTGCGGTTCGTGCGCGGCAAGGGCCGTTACATCGATGACGTCAACCTGCCCGGCATGCTGCACGCCGCGATCCTGCGCAGTCCCCACGCCCACGCCCGGATCGTGTCGATCGACACGTCGGCGGCCGAGGCCCACCCGAACGTGCACGCCGTCATCACCGGCGCCGTGCTCGAGACGCTCGGCCTGGCATGGATGCCCACGATGTCGTACGACACCCAAGCAGTGCTCGCCACCGACAAGGTGCGGTTCCACGGTCAGGAGGTGGCATTCGTCATCGCCGACGATCGGTATGCGGCTCGAGATGCGCTCGAGCTGATCGACGTCGAGTACGAGGTGCTCGACCCGGTGATGGACGCCAAACGGGCCCTCGACGACGGCGCGCCAATCATCCGCGACGACAAGGAGGGCCAGACCGACAACCACATCTTCGACTGGGAGGCCGGCGACGCCGCGGCCACCGACGAGGTCTTCGCGAACGCCGAGGTCGTCGTCAAGCAGGAGATGCTGTACCCGCGCTCGCACCCGGCCCCGATGGAGACGTGCGGCACCGTCGCCGACATGAACCCGCTGTCGGGCAAGCTCACGCTCTACTCCAACACGCAGGCGCCGCACGCCCACCGCACCGTGTACGCCATGGTCGCCGGCCTGCCCGAGCACCTGATCCAGGTGATCTGCCCCGACATCGGCGGCGGGTTCGGCAACAAGGTGCCGATCTACCCGGGCTACGTGTGCTCGATCGTCGGCTCGATCGTCACCAAGCGTCCCGTCAAGTGGGTCGAGGACCGCTCCGAGAACCTGATGTCGACCGGCTTCGCCCGCGACTACCACATGAAGGGCGAGATCGCCGCCACCAAGGACGGCAAGATCCTCGGCCTCAAGGTCGACGTGCTCGCCGACCACGGAGCATTCAACGCGACGGCCCAACCGACCAAGTACCCGGCCGGTTTCTTCCACATCTTCACGGGGTCGTACGACTACGGCGCGGCGCACTGCAAGGTCAGCGGCGTGTACACCAACAAGGCCCCGGGCGGCGTCGCCTACGCCTGCTCGTTCCGGGTGACCGAGGCCGTCTACCTCGTCGAGCGGATCGTCGACTGTCTCGCCGACGAACTCGGCATGGACCCAGCCGAACTGCGCATGAAGAACCTGCTGCGTCCCGAGCAGTTCCCGTACACCACGCCGACCGGCTGGGAGTACGACTCGGGCGACTATCCGAGGGCGCTCCAGCTGGCGCTCGACATGGCCGGCTACGACGAGCTCCGCAAGGAGCAGGCCGACAAGCGCGAGCGCGGCGAGCTGATGGGCATCGGCATCTCGTTCTTCACCGAGGGTGTCGGCGCCGGTCCGCGCAAACACATGGACATCCTCGGGCTCGGCATGGCCGACGGCTGCGACCTGCGGATCCATCCCACCGGCAAGGCCCAGATCCGCCTGTCGGTTCAGTCCCAGGGCCAGGGCCACGAGACGACGTTCGCCCAGATCGTCGCCCACGAGCTCGGCATCCCGCCCGAGGACATTCAGGTCATCAACGGTGACACCGACAACACGCCGTTCGGCCTCGGCACGTATGGATCGCGTTCGACGCCCGTCTCGGGCGCCGCCGCCGCCGTCGTGTCCCAACGCGTCCGGGAGAAGGCCAAGATCATCGCTGCCACAGCGCTCGAGTGCTCGGTCGACGACCTCGAATGGGAGCTCGGTCGCTGGCAGGTGAAGGGCGACCCCGATCAGGGCAAGACGATCCAGGAGCTCGCCCTGCTGGCCCACTCCAGCCTCGAGCTGCCGGAGGGCGTCGAGGGCCACCTCGACGCCCAGGCGGTCTACGACCCGCCCAACCTGACGTACCCGTTCGGTGCGTACATCTGCGTCGTCGACGTCGATCCGGGGACCGGGCACGTGCAAGTCCGCCGGTTCATCGCCGTCGACGACTGCGGCCCGCGCATCAACCCGATGATCGTCGAGGGTCAGGTCCACGGCGGTCTCGTCGACGGGATCGGCATGGCGCTGATGGAGGTGATCGCGTTCGACAAGGACGGCACGAACCTGGGCGGCTCGTACATGGACTACCTGTTGCCGACGCCGATGGAGGTTCCCAGCTTCGAGCTCGGCGAGACGGTCACACCGTCGCCGCACCACCCGCTCGGCGTCAAGGGTGTCGGTGAGTCGGCAACGGTCGGATCGCCGGCCGCGGTGGTCAACGCGGTGGTCGACGCGCTCAAGCCCTACAACATCCGCCACGCCGACATGCCGCTCACCCCGGCTCAGGTCTGGATGACGATGCAGGGCAAGACGCTGCGCACCGATCTCGCCTTCGAGGACTAGTCGATGGACGAACGCGCCCGAGAGTTGCGCGATGCGAGGGTGCCGTACGTACACGCCCGCGTGGTGCTCGCCGAGGCACCGACCAGCGCCAAACCCGGCGCCGAGGCACTGATCCTGCCCGACGGCACGATCGAAGGCTTCGTCGGGGGCAACTGCGCCGAGTCGACCGTGCGCGCCCAGGGCCTCGCTCTGCTCGACAGTGGCGAGTCCCTGCTGTTGCGCATCACGCCCGAGCCCGAGCCGGAGCAGTCGGGCAAGCTGGTGGTACACAACCCGTGCCTGTCGGGCGGCACACTCGAGATCTTCATGGAGCCGGTACTGCCGGCACCGACGATGATCGTGGTCGGCACCTCACCGGTCGCCCGAGCGCTCGTCGCCGTCGCCGGGCACCTCGGCTACCACGCCGTTGCACCACCGCACGTCGACGCCGACGTCGTCGCCGACGCGGCTGCCGTCGTGGTCGCCAGTCACGGGCGTGACGAGGAAACGGCGCTGGTCGCGGCATTGGAGGCAAACGTGCCCTACATCGGGCTGGTCGCGAGCACGAAGCGAGGCCAGGCGGTGATCGGCTCGCTCGACATGTGTTCGTCGCACACATCCCGCATCCACTCCCCCGCCGGCCTCGACATCGGAGCCCGCACGCCCGACGAGATCGCGCTGTCGATCTTGAGCGAGATCGTTTCCTTGCGCCCACGGCCGAGCGGTCGGTCGGTCACCGAAACTTCGTCGGCCACCGAGACCGCGACCGATCCGGTGTGTGGCATGCCGGTCGTGATGGTCGACGCGTCGCTCCATCTCGACCGCGACGGCGAGCGCCACTGGTTCTGCGGAAGTGGTTGCCTGCGCGCCTACGCGTCCAATCCCGAGGCCTACGAGCCGACGCAGTGACCTCACTCGCCGAGTTGCTCCCTGACGTCGACACGCTCGGCCGCGCGCTCGCTGATGTCGGCTATCTGGCCGACACCGGCCTGGCCACGGCGTTGTTCTGTGCGGCCAGGCTCCCCCAGCCGATCCTGCTCGAAGGCGAGGCCGGGGTCGGCAAGACCGAGGCGGCCAAGTCGTTGGCGACGGCGCTCGACACTCCGCTGATCCGCCTCCAGTGCTACGAGGGCATCGACGCCGGCGAGGCGCTGTACGAGTGGAACTACACCCGCCAGCTTCTCGCAATCAGACTCGCCGAGGCCCGCGGCGACCATCTCGCGGACACCGACATGTTCACCCAGGACTTCCTCGTGGAGCGGCCGATCCTCGCCGCGCTCCGACATCCGGGGCCCCGACCCGCGATCTTGCTGGTCGACGAGATCGACCGCGCCGACGACGAGTTCGAGGCGTTCTTGTTGGAGGTGCTCGCCGACTCAGCGGTCACCATCCCCGAACTCGGCACGCAGGTCGCCGTCCATCCTCCGATCGCGATCCTCACGTCGAACCGCACGCGCGACCTCCACGACGCGCTCAAACGGCGGTGCCTCTATCACTGGATCGACTATCCGTCGACCGCCCGCGCCACCGAGATCATCCGCACCCGGGTACCCGAGGCACGACAGTCCCTGGCCGAGCATGTCGCCGACGCCGTCGCTCGCATCCGCACGCTCGATGTGCAGAAGGCACCCGGGATCGCCGAGGCGATCGGCTGGGTGGAGGCGCTCGGACTGCTCGGATTCGAGGTGCTCAGCGAGGAGGCAGCGGCGATCACGATCGGCTCGGTGCTGAAGTACCGCGAGGACGCCGAACTGGTCAGCGACCGTTCGCTGTCCTGGCTCGTCGGCACGGATGCCTGATCTCGCCGCGATCTCGGCGCGTCTCGCCCACCGCCTCCACTCGCTCGGTGTCGGGGTCGGCCCAGACCGCGCCGGTCGGTTCGCCGCCGGGCTGCAACTCGTCCGACCGGTCACCACCGAGGAGCTGTACTGGCTGGGTCGGGTCACGCTCGCCGCCACGCCCGCCGAGATCGCCACCTACGACCGGGTGTTCGCCGACGTCTTCCGAGGCGTGAGCGACATCGCCGATGGGCGTGGCGACCCGAACCAGCCCGATCTCGACTCCTTCGACCGCGGCCGCAGCCGACCCGATCCGGACGAGTCGGGCACGCCTGGGACGGGCGGCGTGCCTCGCCCCTCACCGACCGCCGACGGCGGCGACTCACCCGAGATCGACGGCGACGAGCTGAGCGAAACCCCCACCGGGGCGCCCGCCAGCGCCGAGGAGCTGCTGAGGAGGCGCGACTTCGCCGACTGCACCTTCGAGGAGCTCGCCGAGCTACGCCGGATCGTCGCCCGGCTCGAGGTGATCGCCCCGCAACGCCCCAGCCGACGGCGTCGCCGCCATCGCTCCGGCGACGCCATCGATCATCGCTCCACGATGCGACGAGCCCGTCGCACCGGGGGCCACCCCGTGGTGCTGAGCCGCAAGCGCACCACCGAACGACGTCGCCGCGTGGTGTTGATCGCCGACGTGTCAGGATCGATGGAGTCCTATTCGCGGGCCTACCTGTACTTGTTGCACGGAGCCGCCAAGGCCTTGCGTGCCGAGACATTCGTGTTCTCCACACAGCTGACCCAGCTCACCCGGTCCCTGCGCACCAACGATCCCGAGCGAGCACTCCGTGATGCCGTCGATCACGTCGGGGACTGGTCCGGAGGAACCCGCATCGGTCGTGCGATCGGTGAGTTCAACGATCGATACGGCCGACGCGGCTTGGCCAGGGGTGCTGTGGTGGTGATCGTCTCCGACGGGTGGGAGAGCGAAGACCCGGCGCTGCTCGGCGAGCAGATGGCGCGTTTGAGTCGACTCGCGCATCGCATCGTCTGGGTGAACCCGAGGTCGAAGAGCGACCGGTACGCGCCATTGGTCGGCGGGATGGCCGCGGCGCTGCCCCACGTCGACATATTCACCAGCGGCCACTCGCTCGACGCCCTCGACGACGTGCTCGCCGCGATCGCACAGCGCTGACCTGCCACTGCTCAGCGGGTCAGTTGTGCCGGCCGGCGCTGCAGGCGGCCGCACCCGCTCGTTCGCCGGCAGGCCGAACGTGGCAGGATCGCCGGATGCTGCTCACCAGCCTGCGCCTGTCCACCGACGAGTTCGAAGCAGCCACCGGATGGGCGGCGAAACCCGAGGGCATGTGCAAGGGCGACACGTGCGTGCCGGTGCCCGAGGCCATCACCACCGACGGTGACGTCGACGTCGAGGCAATCGCCGACCGACTCGGTATGGCCTTGGTGGCGGACCCCGAACACGCGATCTGGGCGCTCGGCCCCGAGAGCGGCGGACGGGCACTCACCACGGCAGTGGCCCCCGATCTCGAGCTGCCCGACGTCGATGGCAATCCGTTCAAGCTCTCGGCGCTGCACGGCCGCAAGGTGCTGCTGGTGGCCTGGGCCTCGTGGTGAGGCTGCCGTGACGACCTGCCCGTGTGGCAGGCACTCCAGGCACAACTCGAGCCGGCGGGCGTCACCGTCGTGACCGTCGCCCTCGACCTCGACCCCGACAAGGCGCGGCCCTGGATCGAGGCGGCGGCCCCGACCCATCCGGCTCTGATCGACAGCGAGCACCGCATCGACGAGCTGTTCGGCATCACCAACGTCCCGATGGCCGTGTGGATCGACGAGACCGGCACCCTGGTCCGGCCCGCCGAGGCGGCGCAGATCGAGGCGAGCAAGTACGCGGGAATCGAGATCACCGACGACATGCCCGAGCACGTCCGGGTCCTGCTGTCCGAGATGCGCCAACTCCCGAATCACGGCGAGGCGTACCGGGCAGCGATCGTCGACTGGGCCGAACGCGGTGCCGACAGCCAGTTCGCGCTCAGCCCCGACGCCGTCATCAGCGCCTCGCAGCCCCGCTCTGCCGAGCACAGCCGCGCCGCCGCCTGCTTCGAGATCGGCCGGCATCTCCACGAGCAGGGCCACGAGCAGGCCGCCATCGGGTGGTGGAAGCAGGCGCATGCCCTCTTCCCCGAGAACTGGACGTACAAGCGTCAGGCCTGGACACTCGCATCGACGCCCGACGGTGCCGACTCCGACAAGGCCCAGGAGGTACACGACGTGTACGGCACGTCATGGAGTGAGGAGTTCGTGCGCACCGGCGCCGCCAACTACAACGTGACTCCCAGTCTCTGACCCACGATGCCGCGGTAGCGCAGCGACGCAGCGGTCGGCCGGTCAGCGGGCGTCGACCACGTAGAAGCGTTCGGCCGACGAGCCCTCCGGCAGACCTGCCTGCTCGGCATTCGAGCGGAACCATTCGCGCACCCGCGTCTCGAGCGCTTCGGGGTCGCGGTGCTGGCTGACGTGACAACGCAACGCCCGAATCTTGCGTTCGATCTGGCGCGTGATGTCGACGGCATCGTTCGCCTCGTGGTGGTTCATCACCCAGATCTCGTCGACCGACCACGGCTCGAACCCGCTCGTGAGCAGCTCGGGGAACGCGAACGGGTTCCTGGCATCGGGGTAAACAGCCGCCCAGACGCCCTGGCCGGTCGCGACGTGATCGGCGTGACTGCCGTACACGCTGGCCAGGTTGATGTGTGGCGACTGAGTGATCACCACCTGTGGGCGACATTGGCGAATCACCCTCGACAATCCGTGCCGGAGCTCGAGATTGAACTCGACGCCACCGTCGGCGTACCCGAGGAAGCAGAGGTCGGTGACGCCGACCTCTGCGGCGGCCTTCGTCTGCTCCTCACGGCGGATCGCCGCCATGCGGGTGCGCTCGATCGACTGATCGAAGCCGCCCGCCTCGCCGTCGGTGACGAGGCAATAGGTGACGATCACACCGGCATCGGTGAGATTGGCCACCGTGCCCGCCGCTCCGAAGTCGACATCGTCGGGATGGGCGGTGATCACCAGGGCATGTTCGATCTCTTCGGGCTTCAGCACGCGCCCCAGGCTAGATCACCCGTACGCTGCCGCGATGGCCGACGCCACAGATTTCCGATCCGACTACCTGCCGGGCAACTTCATCGACTTCATCGAGCACGCTCCGTGCGCGCGGTGACGCGAGGTTGCCGGTAGCGGCCGATGACCGACCACGACCGGATTCGCTGGGTTCGCGCGCTGACGACCGCCGGGTGGCTGTTCGTGACGGCGTACCTGGCCTTCGTCACGGCCACCGTCAGGCGGGCATCGGCCGTCACCTCGAGCAGCTTCGAGGACGGTGTCTGGGGCCAGCGCGTCGAGATCCTGTCGTTCGTCAGCCTGCAGCAGAATGTGGTCATGCTGGTGCCCGCAGCCGCAGCGGCGGTCGCCGCGACGATGCTGGCCGCCCGAGTCGTCGACCGGACCGAGATGTTCCTGGCGCAGCTCGTCCGCATCGTCGCGGGCCTGTGCTACGTCGTCGTCGGCGTCGCGCTGCTCGGCATCATCGACATCTTCTTCCGGTCACCCGACAGCATCGGCGATCTCGGCGACGTGCTCGGGCGAATCGGGGGCGGACTCATGGCGATTGCGATGATCCGCGTCTGCCTCGAGGCCGAACGCTCAGCCTGAATCCAGCTCTGCGGCGCTGAGCGTCGGCGAGCGGCTCACATGCCCAGTTCGCCGAGGTTGTAGTGGCGTCGACACAACAGTTCGTAGCGAACGACGTCGCCGAACATCTTCTGGGCACCGGGTTCGATCGTGTCGCCGACGACCACCGTTTCGCCCTCGTACACCACCATGTCATTGACCACACGGGCATTGTGGGTGGCATGCGAGCCGCACCAACAGCGCGCCTCCACCTGCAACGCGACGCGCTCGTCAGCGATCTCGAGCATCCGCTTGGTGCCGTCGAACAGCAGCCCCCGGAAGTCAGTGATCAGCCCGAATGCGTAGACGTCCACCTCCATGTCGTCGACGATCCTCGCCAACTGGTCGCACTGCTCGACCGTGTAGAACTGCACCTCGTCACACACGATGTAGTGCAACGGCCAGTGTCTGATCGCGAGCGCATGGATGTCGAGCTCAGGTTCGACCTGGATCGCCGGAGCAGCGACCCCGAGCCGACTCGTGACCTGCATCCCGTCGCGGTCGAGCCGCGTCAACAGGAGGCCGTACAGATGGCGCGACGACAGATTGTGATGGATCTGGAGCGCAAGCGTGCTCTTGCCCGAACCCATCGTGCCGAAGCTGAAACGCAGAGTCGCCATGTCGGTGCGCGACCCTATCGCTCGCCAACTCGCGACACGTCAGATCGACGGTCGGGTCATCGGGCTTCGTCCTCGGGCGTCTCCGAGTCCTCGTCGAGGTCGACCGAGTCGACCCGAGCAAGCGCCAGCTGCATCTCGTCGACGAGGTCAGACGTGCTCAGCGTCACGACCACGGCGATGACCCCCGCGAAGATGGTTTGGAACGCCGCGATGAACGTCAGCGTGTCGAGCGCCGCATCAGGTTCGAACGGGGTCTGCAGCCCACCGAGCCACGACGTGATCACCAGCAGCACGAGGCCGAACGTCCAGACGATGGGCGCCATCATCCGCGGGTCGAGCCACCGCTGCGCCGGTGCCAGCAACAACGCTGCGACCACCGCCGTGGCGAGTGACCCGAGCAGGAACAGCAGACTGACGGTGCCCCGGGTCGATCCGTCGAGCAGGTAGGCGAGCACGTTCAGCGCGATCGCCAGTCCGAACAACGCATACAAGCGCCGCGCACCCGTCCTGGTGCCTCCGGCACGGCGGGCATAGGTGATGAGCACCGCGGCCCACAGCGAGACCATTGCGGTCGCGATCCCCAGTGTCACGACCGTCGCCCGCCGAGCGAGGTCGAGTTGGCGCACGTCGTCAGCCCCGATGATCCCATCGACCAGCTCGTTGCCGACAGTGACCGACCGGTAGGTGATCCAGACAGAGGTCGTCACGACGGCGACGATCGCGAGAATCAGGATGTAGCGCACCACTTCCAAGCCGTAGAGCTTGGGAGGGCTCCAGCCCGCGAGCGCACTGTTCGGCTCGTCGTGGTGCCAGCCACCGACCGGCTCGTTGGCGACAGGACCGGGCGTGATGCCGAACTCACCAAGTCGCTGCAACAGCGACTCCCCGGAAACGCCGATGTCCGCGTCACCCTCGAACCTTGCACCGAGCAGACCGAACCGTTCGGCCGCACGCGGGTGCAGTATGACGTTGTCGGGCACCTGGCGGAGCTGCTCTCGTAGCTGTTCGGCACGCGAGATCTGCACCGGGCCTGCTGAGTTCTGGGCGTCCGAGGCGGCCGATGCCCTGCTCGCCAGCTCCCGAAGGCGCTCGGTCAGGCGATCGCCGTCGGCGGGTCCGTCCGACGTCGGAAGCGATGGTTCGTCGGCTGGCAGGATCGGTTCGTCGTCAGCCGGGCGGCGCACGAGCGTGATCGGTGGCTTGGCGTCGTCATCGGCGGAGGGCACGAGCGTGATCGGTGGCTTGGCGCCGTCAGCCGGGTGACGAACGAGCGTGATCGGTGGCTTGGCGTCGTCATCGGCGGAGGGCACGAGCGTGATCGGTGGCTTGGCGCCGTCATCGGAGGGGGCTTCGGGTTCGGATGCGTCGCTGGTCGGCTCCTCGACGCCCTCCATGCTGCCAACTCGCTCGCGAGCCGCGCGCTCGACCGTTTCCGGGGTGGGCGACGCTGCCATGGTGGTGGTGGTGGTGGTGGCCGGCCTCCCGACCGACTCTGACGCCTGGCTCTCCTCATGTGCCTGCTGCCTGATCCGTAGCAGTGCCCAACGGACCTGGCGGTCCATGGGGTCGATACCGCGCAGGCGCAGCTGTCGATGATCGTGACGGGTCCTGATTGCGGTCAGACGATGGCCCTGGGCGCGCCCGACGGCGCCCGTCAACGAAGCCCAGACCAGCAAGTTCGCAACCATCGCAATGCCTGCAGCTGCGCTCACCCCGATGAAGACATCGGCATTCCCGAGGTTCACCGATGTCAGCAGATCGGGCCAGGTCCACAACTGCCACCACAGCAGACCGAACGCCGCAAGATCCAGCACGAACGCCGTGCCGATGAGCGCGTCGGAGCGCACGCGGATGAGCGACGCCAACATCCGGCGCACGAGCGCATACGGACGCCACAGCGCCGCGGCGAAGATCGGAACGACGATCGGTGGACGCACGTCGAGCAGCTCACCGGGGCGCAATTGGAGCACTGTGACCGCGAGCAGGGCACCCCAGAGGAGCGGCGCTACCCATGCTCGGACACACCAGAATCGCGTCGGGAGCCGCGCCTCGAGTCGATGGATGTTCCGCGTGTGACGGTCGGACCACCGCCAACCCAACACGCTCGTCATGCCCACGAGCGCGAGCCCGATCCAGCCGATCGCCCTGACGGTCCCTCCGCGGTCGAGGCCGTCCACCGCGTTCGAACGGGCGGCTATGGCCGCGATCACCAGCGTCGCCACCCAGCCGCACAACAAGAGCCGCGCGAAGATGAACCACCGGCGGGCCCAGACGACGTTCAGCAGTTCAGGCTCGGTAAACGGGACCCAGTCCGACTTCAGGACCATCTCGGCCGGTGCGACCTTGGGCGGCTCGAACGGGAGCTGCATCGGCTCCGGAAGCGTCGGAAGCCGCGGCAGGTCGTCGTCGTTTTCAGCCATGTCCACCCGTCGCACGGCAGACCGTGCAGTCAAGGTGACCACGCCGACGACAACGGGATCGAGCGCATACCACGCCAATCATCGTACGAGTTCCCGAACCTGATCGATCGAATCGGCCTGGTCGGCGGACTTGTCGCTGCGATAACCACGAACGCGCGCGAACCGAAGAGCCACCCCGCCCGGGTAGCGGGAGGACACCTGCACGCCGTCGACGGCAACCTCCACCACCTGCTCAGGGCGGACGTACACGACATGACGGTCCCGACCCGTGCCGTCGCCGATCCGCAGCGCCAGGAACCGATCCGTCTGCCACCGCAGCAGTTCGTCCGTGAGGCCCTTGAAGGTCTTCCCGACCATCACGAACTCTCCCTTCTCGCCACGAGCGCCGAGATGCAGGTTCGACAACCAACCTTGTCGGCGGCCATGGCCCCACTCCGCAGCGAGCACGACCAGGTCGAACGTGTACACGGGCTTCACCTTTCGCCAGGCGCCTCCCCGGCGACCGGCGTCGTAGTTCGCAGCAAGATCCTTGACCATCACCCCCTCGTGGCCGGCTCGTACGGCCGAGTCGAAGAATTCCTGGGCCTCGACCGCGTCGACCGTGACGATCGACGGCAGTCGGCTGTCGGCGGGAACCACATCGGCGAGTACGGCACGTCGAACCGAGAGCGGTTCGTCGATGATCGACGAGCCGGCATGCAAGATGTCGAAAAAGAAGGCTCGCAAGGCGCTCCCGCGAGCCGCTGTCCCGCCCTCGGCCCCGAAGTCGCCCATGGTGTCCTGGAAGCGGCGCGGAGCACCGGCGTCGTCCACGCCGAGCACCTCGCCGTCGAGCACCAGGTCGCCGCCGGGGAGTGCGCGCACCACCTCGACCACGCCTCCCAGGCGGTCGGTCACTTCGTTGAGGTTGCGTGTGAACAGGCGCACCTGGCCGTTCGTGCGATGCGCTTGGATCCGTGCTCCGTCGAGCTTCACCTCGACCGACGCCAACCCCGTCGAAGCGAGAGCTTCGGCAACGTCGGCTGCGGGTGACGCGAGCATCGGCAGCACAGGACGGGAGGGAGTGAGACGGATCGACTCGAGGCCCGCGCTCCCGCTTCGCAGCGCTGCACCGGCGGCGATGGGCAGCGAACCGGCGAACATCGCAGCCCGCTGCACCTCGGCGACGGACACGCCGGCCGCCTTGGCCACTGCGGCCGACATCACGCCGTCGAGCGCCCCTTGACGGAGCTCACCCCCGACGATCGAGCGGATCAGCGACTGTTCGGGCTCGGTGGCTCGCTCGAGCAACCCGCGCAGCACCGTGCGCCGTCGCTCGACCGACCCGCTCCCGGTCATCGAGGCCAACTCGGTGATGGCGCGGTCGACGTCGTCGATCGTGAGCGAGGCCTCTGCCGCCGGTTGGGGGCGCACATCGTCGAGAGTGGCCCAGCCGATGCCGATTCGGCCGATTCGCGTCTCCCCGACCCCGAACGCGACGGCCGCCTCGATCTCCGCCGGCGATGCCGCGGCCAGGGTCGCGGCGATCGCCGCGACCTTCTCGGATCGCTTCGAGGTTTGGGCCACGAGACGCGACATCAGCGCGAGATCGACGAACAACACCCCTCCAGTCTGCACCGTCCCGGGCGAGCGTGTGGCGTGACAGACTCGACGGAACATGAGCAACGAGCCCACCCGGGAGGCTGCATCGGAGTGGCTGCGTCGCCACGACGTCGGTCGCGGCCAACCCGTCGCCATCGCCTTCCGAGCAGGCGTGGGTGTCGGCCTGGCGTGCAGCACGGCGAGCACGGCCTTCGCGTGCGCGGAACCGATCGATTTGGTCGAAGCGCTGGAGCGCGACATCGGGCCCCGTTGGGTGTGGTGGGACCGCCCGGTGGCTGATCAGCTGGCCGCGCGCGACGTCACGATCGCACGGTGCTGGGATGTGTTGACCGTGCATCGCCTGCTCCATGGCGGCTGGAGGACATCGATCGGGCTGGCATGGGCCTGGTTGCAGGATTTGTCGTTGGATTCGCTGCCCAAGATGGGCCAGCTCGACCTGCTGGGCGGACACGGCGACGAGGGCGGAGACCTCGAGGATCCGGTTCGCCCGGACGGCCACCTGCGACCTGAGTGGCTGGCCGGCGGTTGGGAGCTCACGCCTGCGCGCCTGACACGATGGGCCGAATTGGCGCTCGACAGCATGCGCCGTCAGAGCGATCTGTTGGGCGAACGGCCGATGCCGGATCGCGCGATGTCGACCGCCCACGCGGAGTCGGCGGCCGAGTACCTCTGCGCAGAACTCACGCTGGAAGGCCTCCCGATCGACGACACCGAGGTGCACCGCATCATCGCCGAGGCGGTCGGCCCACGTCCGGCGAATGATCTCGAGGCGGAGACCCAACGCCGAGCGCGCGACGCGGAGGTGCTGCGCCATCTCGACCCCGGCCCGGCCGTCGACCTTCGCAACCCCTCAGACGTCAAGGCGATGCTGCGGCGCGTCGCGGTCGACGTGCCCGACACCAGGGCATGGCGACTGGAGCAACACCGAAACGCCCACCCGGTGGTCGAGGCATTGCTGCAATGGCGCAAGGCCGAGCGGATCGCGACCACCTACGGGTACCGGTGGCTCGACGAACACGTGCATGGTGGGCGGTTGCGTGGCGAGTGGAGCAGTAGCGATGGCGCAGCGGGACGAATGACCGCCTCGGCCGGGCTCCACAATCTGCCGGCTGAAATGCGTCCTGCTGTCGCCGCCGAACCCGGCCACCTGTTCGTCCGCGCCGACCTCGGCCAGATCGAGCCGAGGGTGCTCGCTGCAGTGTCCGGCGATCAGGCGCTGATCGCCGCCACCCAAGACGACGACCTCTATCAACCGATCGCCACCACACTCGGGGTCGAACGTGCGATCGCCAAGGTCGCAGTACTCGGGGCGATGTACGGAGCGACCACGGGTGAGTCCGCCAACGCATTGCGCGGGCTGGAACGCAACTACCCGATCGCGATGGCTCACCTCGAGCACGCTGCGGCCGCCGGCCGAGCCGGCGACGACGTGTTCACCGTCGGCGGTCGGCGGATCAGGATGTGGTTCGACGACTCGATCGATGGCGACATCGACCGGGCCAGACGCGTGGCAGCGGCGCGCGGCCGCTTCGCCCGCAACGCCATGATCCAGGGCGCGGCGGCCGAGTTCTTCAAGGTGTGGGCTGTCATCGTGCGCGCCCGAACCGCAGCATTCGGGGCACGAATCGTGCTGTGCCTCCACGACGAGCTGCTGGTTCACGTCCCCGAGGAACACGCCGACACGGCAGCCGAGGCGCTGCACGAGGCACTCCAGGAGGCGGCGCATCACTGGTCGCCGACGCCAGGGGTCCGCTACATCGCCGACGTCAGCACGATTCGTCGTTGGTCGGACGCAAAGGGCTGAGTCGAGCGCTGGATTGAGCTGAGTGTCAGCAAGCCTGCTCGCTAGGCTGATCTGTGCAGCGGCCAACTCGGCGAGCACGCCGCGCGAGGAGACACGATCATGACCGACACGATCGACCAGTCGGAGGACACCTCTGTTCTCGACCGGCTTGTGGTGCGATTCTCCGGCGATTCCGGTGACGGGATGCAGCTGACGGGTGATCGGTTCACCTCGGTCAGCGCGACGTTCGGGAACGACCTCTCGACACTGCCCGACTTCCCGGCGGAGATCCGTGCGCCGGCCGGCACCGTCAACGGAGTGTCGAGCTTCCAGGTCCACATTTCCGATCACGAGATCACCACGCCCGGCGACGAGCCCAACGTGCTGATCGCCATGAACCCTGCCGCACTCAAGGCCGATCTGCACCGCCTCGAGACCGGCGGCACTCTCATCATCAACGAGGACGCCTTCGACGAACGCAACCTCGAAAAGGCGCACTACACCTCGAACCCACTCGAGGACGGCACGATCAACGGCTATCGCGTGATCAAGGTGCCGATGACGTCGATGACGAAGGACGCCTGCGAGCCACTCGGCGTCAAGCCCCGCGATGCCGAGCGGTCCAAGAACTTCTTCGCGCTGGGCCTGGTGTCGTTCATGTACACCCGTCCGATCGAGCCGACGGTCGAGTGGATCGAGGCACGCTTCGGTTCGAACGAGCTCGTCGCGGCCGCCAACACGGCAGCGTTCAAGGCGGGCTTCCACTTCGGTGAGACCACCGAAGCCGTCGGGCACCGCTACGAGGTGCGCCCCGCCAAATTGCCGGCCGGCGAATACACCAGCATCACCGGCAACACCGCACTCGCCTGGGGTCTGGTCGCCGCCGGTCAACTCGCCAAATTGCCGATCATGCTCGGCTCCTATCCCATCACGCCTGCCAGCGACATCCTGCACGAATTGTCGAAGAACAAGCACTTCGGCATCCGCACGGTCCAGGCCGAAGACGAGATCGCTGCGGTCGGCATGGCGCTCGGCGCCTCGTTCGCCGGCCACCTCGGCATCACGACCACCAGCGGGCCGGGCGTCGCGCTCGAAGAGCGAAACGATTTCGCTGGCGATCTCGATCGAGTTGCCGATGGTGATCATCGACATCCAGCGCGGTGGCCCCTCGACCGGTTTGCCCACCAAGACCGAGGCCTCCGACCTCAATCTGGCGCTGTACGGCCGTCACGGCGAGGCGCCGCTACCCGTCGTCGCCAGTTACAGCCCGGCCCAGTGCTTCCATGCGGCGATCGAGGCGGCCCGGATCGCGCTCAAGTACCGAACACCGGTCATCCTGCTGTCCGACGGCTACCTGGCCAACGGCTCCGAGCCGTGGCAGATCCCCGATGTGTCGACGCTGCCCGACATCTCGGTGCCGTTCACGACCGAGTTCAACGGCACCGATGCCGACGGCAACCCGATCTACCTGCCGTACCTCCGCGATCCCGACACCTTGGCTCGCCCGTGGGCGATCCCCGGCACCCCCGGTTTGATGCACCGCGTCGGCGGCCTCGAAAAGGAAGACAAGACCGGCAACGTCAACTACACGCCGGAGAATCACCAGTTGATGGGCGACCTGCGTCAGGCAAAGCTCGAGCGAATCGCCGCCGACTATCCCGAGACCGAGATCGTCGGCGACGAGGATGCAGAGATCTGCATGCTCGGGTGGGGCTCGACCTGGGCAGCCATTCACTCCGCCGTCCAGCGTCAACGCCGCAACGGCAAGAAGCTGGCGTGGATCCATCTCGAGCACCTCAATCCGCTGCCGAACGATCTCGGTGAGAAGCTCAAGCGCTTCGACAAGGTGCTCGTACCCGAACTCAACAAGGGTCAGCTGTGCCACCTCGTCCGCGGCAAGTACCTCGTCGACGCACAGTCGATCAGCAAGGTCGCAGGACTGCCGTTCCGCACCAAAGAAATCGAAGCCGCGATCGATGCAGCGAGGAGCGCACCATGAGCGACACTGCCGTCAACCTCACCACCAAGAAGGACTGGACCAGCGATCAGGAAGTTCGCTGGTGCCCCGGCTGCGGTGACTACGGCATCCTCACCGCCGTCCAGCAGTTGATGCCCGAGCTCGGGATCGCCCCGGAGAACACCGTATTCATCTCGGGAATCGGCTGTTCGAGCCGCTTCCCGTACTACATGAACACCTATGGCATGCACTCGATCCACGGCCGTGCGCCGGCGATCGCCACCGGTCTCGCCGTCGCCCGTCCCGATCTCGACGTGTGGGTGATCACCGGCGACGGCGACGGCCTGTCGATCGGCGGCAACCATCTGATCCACGCGCTGCGCCGCAACGTCAACTTGAAGATCCTGCTGTTCAACAACCGGATCTACGGACTCACCAAGGGGCAGTACTCGCCGACCTCTCCGGTCGGCAAGGTCACCAAGTCGTCGCCGTTCGGTTCGATCGACTGGCCGTTCAATCCGCTGTCGGTGGCGCTGGGAGCGGAAGCCAGCTTCGTGGCCCGCACCCACGATCTCGACCGCAAACACATGATCGAGACGTTCAGGGCCGCCCACGATCACCACGGCACGGCCTTCGTCGAGATCTACCAGAACTGCAACGTCTTCAACGACGGCCAGTTCAACGACATCACGAAGCGTTCGGTGCGCGACGAGATGATGATCGACCTCGTGCACGGCGAGCCGATCCTGTTCGGCGCCGAGCGCCAGCGTGGCGTGATGATGGGCAGCGACGGCTTCCTGCGGATCGTCGAGGTCGCCGACGTCGGACTCGACAACATCCTCATCCACGATCGGTATCACACCTTCCCGTCCCTGGCGTTCGCCCTGGCTCGCCTCAACACGGACGACCACTCCCCCACACCGTTCGGGATCTTCCGTGAGGTCGACCGACCCGAGTACGCCTCCGGTGTTGCCAACCAACTCGCGGCCGCAAGCGAGAGCAAGGGTCCTGGCGATCTTTCGACCCTGCTGCGCAGCCTCGGCACCTGGCACGTCGACTGATCCGCGACTGGCGGGTTCCCGCATATGGCGGCTGCGCCGATCCTGTTCAACCCGCTGGCCGACATCCGCGAGGGAATCATCGACTGGGTGCAGACCACGGTGTGATCGACCCAGCGGTGTTCGCAAGCGTCGACTGGCGGCTCTTCTACGGCACGGATCCCGCGGTGATCATCCCGTAGTCGTCAACCTGCATCCATCGTCCATCAGCGGCGCCGACCGCCGGGTCCCGGCTCCGGCGTCGCTGGTGCACGCCCGCATCGTCCACTCGGGCCGCGGACCCGACCGAACTGCGACCTCAGGTCGAGGTGAGGCGGTCGGGCGAGGCCGTGACCGGTGGTGACTGAGGGGTGTACCGCTCGACGAAGATCCGCTCGTCGGCGGCGCCGAGCGCCCTGGCGGCATCGACGCAGGCGTCCACGAAGTCGGGGTTGCCGGCGATGTACACGCTGTGGCCGCTGAGATCACTGGCCACTTCGCCCAGCATGTCGGGTACCCGCCCGGTGAACTTGGCGTCCGCCGGCGGATCGTCACCGGTGTACGTGACCCGGAAGTTGAAACGGCGGTGTTTCGCCGTCCACCACGCCATGAGGCCCTCGTCGAACACGTCGGCGGCGGTGCGCGCCGAGTAGAGCAGCGTCACCGGGTGCTTGAACCCGCGCCGCAGCGCGGCATCGGTGAGGGCCAGGATCGGAGCCAGGCCCGAGCCGGAGGCGAGGCACAGCACCGGCGTGTCGGTGCCCGGGTCGCCGATGAAGGTGCCGTACGGACCGGCGACGGTGATGCGATCGCCGACCTGCAGCCGCTCGTGGATCCAGCCGCTCGTCTGACCGTCGTCGACTCGGGCGACGAGCAGCACGATCTCGCCGTCGGCGCGTGGAGCGTTCGCGATCGAATACGGCCGCTGTGGTGCGCCGGCCCGCTCGTCGCCGACCATCAGGTACTGGCCGGGCCAGTACCTGATCGGGTCTCCGATCGGGCGCAGTCGGACCTCGATGATCTTGGGCGTGCGCGGGATCAGCTCGGTCACGACGCTCAGAATCCGGTCGCGTGGAGGGAACAGCTTCGGCATCGCGTCGAGCGTGCCGAACTCGATCTCGACGACGTCGCTGATCGGCTTCGCCATGCACATCAGTCGGTAGCCGTCGGCGCGCTCGTCGGGCGACAGCGCCATGTCGAGCACGATGCCCTGGTCGACCTCGCCGTCGAGCACCTTGGTCTTGCATTCGCCGCAGGCGCCGGCGCGGCAGTTGTTCGGTAGTGCGTAGCCGGAGCGCTCGAGCGCACCCAGCACGGTGTCACCCGGCTCGCACCGCACGTCCTTGCCGGACGGTGCGAGCCGGATGGTTGCCTCCCCCATGAAACCTCCTACTGGACCTTCGTGTGGCCGACGAGGGAAGCGCCGGCGACGAGTCGGACGGAGGGAGCGGCCGAAGCGGAGCGGAGGCCAGTCCCGACCATCGAATCAGAAGACCGGGATGATGTCTTCGAGGTCGACGTCGTTGACCTCTTCACCGCTGATGCCGACCTCTGGGATCGCCGGGAACGGGATGTCGTACTTGTCGAGCACCGCCTTGAGGTTGAGGATCGCCTGGCGCCAGTTCTCCTTCTTGGCGTCGTATTCGGGAATGTGGAACCCGGCGTCACGGGCGACCGCTTCGCAGCGGCGCTGGACCTCGATGAAGTCGGACGGCAGGTCCCAGAAGTCTTCCGGTGGCTCGAACAGCACGGCCGACAAGAAGAGGTAGCCGGCGCGGATCTGCTTGGTGATCAGCTCCCGATCCGACACGTCGAGCTTGGGGTAGTCGCGCTCCATCAGGGCCATGCAGATCGCCATGTGGCGGCCCTCGTCGCGTCCGATGTTGCGGAACGCCTCCTCGAACACGGGCTCGCGGGCGCCTTCGGCCATCTGGTGAAAGATCGTCGCGGCGGCGATCTCGCCCATCAGGAACGACGAGAACAGGACCGCCAGCGGATACTTCGGCACGGCCTGCTTGTAGCCGTCCCAGTAGCGCCCACCGTTGAAGTACAGCCACTTCACGTTGCGTTGGGCAAGCTCGCCGAGCTCGGTCTTGGGCTCATAGGTGACCGGATCGTGGTAACCGAGCAGCTTGGTGATCGCCATGCCACACATCTGCTCGTGGTTCTGCTCGTCCTGGGTGACCGAGAAGAAGCAGCGCCGCACGGCGTCTTCCTCGTGGACCTCGTAGGTCTTGATCAGTGCGCTGGCGAACACGGGGGGCGCCGAGGCGTCGAACACCGACAGCAATGTCCACCAGTAGGCGATCGCCTCGCGTTCCTCCCAGGTGTACGACTCGACGTCGAAGGTGTCCCATGACAGCTGGGCCGGGTCCCACACCTCACGCCGGCTCGAGGCCCAGACTTCCTCCATCTTGTCGGTGCCCTTGCGCCAACTCAACGGGAACACGTTGGGTTGCTCCGTTGCGGGAGGAAACTCCATCTCCTGCGCCAGCGTCGTTCTCTTTGCCATTCGGGCAACCCCCTCGGTAGTTGTTCGACGCGGCCGTCCCGCATCGCTCCGAACCACCGTAGTCGTTCCGAATAAGATCGTCAAGACTGGAATGATCTTATTCGGTATCGCCTCCGCTCGAGATCAACTCGGCGAGTTCCCGCGCCAGACGGCGCTGTTCGACGTGCGCCAACCCCGAGAAGAAGTCCCGCTCGACCACGTTCTGTCGCTCGTAGGCAGCGACCAGCCGGCGTGAGCCGTCGTCGGTGAGGCGCACGGTGACCAGGCGGCGATCGTGCGACTCGCGGCTGCGGTCGACCAGGCCGTCACGCTCGAGCGTGTTGAGCACGCTCGATACGGCCGCACGCGACAAGCCGGACAACCGAGCGATGTCGCGCGGTTCGAGTTCACCGCTCACCCACACGCAGAACATCACACGAAAGCCCGCCATGCTCCAACCGGCCTCACGGTGCACCTCGGCCTCGAGACGTTGCACGAGCCGCGTCGAGGCCCGGATCAGGTCGAAGCTGGCGCGCAGCGCGTCGAGGTCGGCGTCGGGAACAGCCGCTGCCACGGCGTCGACGGCAGCACGCTCGAACTCACGGGCATCGAACGTGTCGGCCATTCGGTCATCGTAGGGGAGCGCCCTCGGGTGCTCCCAGGACCCAGCCTTCCTCGGCGACGACATGAGCGGCCTCCGGGGCGGGGAGTCCGGGTGCGAACCAACTCGCCAGCTCGCCGCGCAGGTCCGCCGCCTGCAATGCGCGCGCCGTGTCTCGCACCTGGGCCTCGTCCTTCACGGCACCTGCGTCGACGTCGACCGGGAACATCGTCGGCCAGACCTCGGCCACGACGACCCCTCCCCCGTCGACGTCCGGCGAGTCCAGCCCGGTCGTGAACGGCCACACCTCGAATCGCCCGTGCCGATGGGTCCGCAACTGGGCCAACGCCGGCAGCAACGTCAGCGTCTGGCTGCCGACGCTGCCGACACCGAGCAACTGCCAGTTCGATGCCGGGTGCAGTCCGACCTCCTGCAGTCTTCGCTCGGTCGCACGGAACTCGCCGACTGCGAACGTCGCCGGTTTGGTCGGACGCAAGTACCGGCCCGCCCGCGCCGCCGGGCATCCCCAGAACGGGCCGGACTCGTCGCCGATCCGCCGGTTCAGCTCGGCTGCGACCTCGAACCGGTTGTTGCGATTGCGCTCGTCGTCCTCGATGAGGTCGGCGATCAGACCCCACATCGCCTCCCACGGTGCACCCGTCAGCCCGAGCAGCTGAGCGGTACCGTCCGGATACCCGAGCGAGACGTCCACGCCGAGCAGCACCCGTCGATCACTGAAGCGGTCGAGGACCGTGTTCAGCCGTTCGACGGCGGCCCAGCGAGTCGACGGGTTCGACAGCACCACGTCGTGCGATCCGAGTTCGGCGATCCAGATCGAATCGGCGCCGGTCGAAGGCGAGTTGCGGGCGCTCCAATCGACGACGACGTACCGGTCGAACAGCGATCCGTCAGCCGGCTGATCCCGGCCGGAGTGCTTACGAGACGACAAGGGCGACGGCGCCGAAGTGCAACACGGCGGCGAGCACAGTGAAACCGTGCCACACCTCGTGGTATCCGAAGACGCGCGGCCACGGGTCAGGCCGCTTCAGAAGCAGTACCGGGAACCCCACCGTGTACGCCAAGCCACCACCGATGACCAGTCCGATCTGCAGCGGGGTCATCGACGATCGCAAGGCTGGAGTGGCGATCACTGCCGCCCATCCCATGATCGGGTACAGCGCGTAGGCGAGCCATTGCAGGCGCTGGATCGCGGCGAGCTTGATCACCATGCCGAGCAGCCCGATCGCACCGATCGAGGCGAACAGCGGAATCCCCCACTTCGGCGGAAGTGCCACCAGGCAGATCGGTGCGTAGGTGCCCGCAATCAGCAGGTAGATCATGCCGTGATCGAGGCGTTGCATGATCCGGCGGGCCCGATACGACTGGGCGAGGCGGTGATACGACGCAGACGTTCCGAACACGATCAGCAACGTCCCGGTGTAGATCGACGCCGCGGTACGAGCGGCCGCGCCGTCAGCGACGACGATCAAGAGCACACCGGCAGGAATCGCCAGGAAGAACGCCCAAGTGTGCAGCACGCCACGCCAAGCAGGTCGCTCGGCGGTGAGCACGTCATGGTTCACGCCATTGACGGTATCTGCCACTGCGATGATGCGGCCAGCGCCCGGTGACATTCACCGGCACCACCGTCACGTGTCGATCGCGTCCACCACCATCGCCAGCACGTCATCGCCGTACTGCTCGAGCTTCGACGGCCCGACGCCCTTGACCCGAGCAAGCTGATCGAGGTCCGCGGGCAGTGCCGAGGCGATCGCCGCGAGCGTCTTGTCGTCGAACACTGTGTAGGCAGGCTTGCCGTTGCGCACACGATCGCGGAAGCTCCGAAGGCCGTCGAACAGACGGGCGCTCGCTGCATCGACATCGCCGGGGCGCGCCTCGAGCCGACCGCGCTGGCGACCGAGGGTCTCGACCTTGGCCCCGATCCCGAAGCGTCGGACCACGCCGTTACGTTCGGCGACGGCCGCCTCCGGTTCGAGTTCTGTGATGACCCATTCGTGCCCTTGATCGACCAGCACGAGGCCGACGACGGCCAACACCCTGCCCCGGTCGAGCAGCGGATGATCTGCTGGACCGGATCGCTCACGCGTCGACCCCGCGACCGCGGCCGCCCGCGGAGTAGGCGGCATCTCGGGGAGGTGCTCGGGCGGCTCGGCGGTGAGTTCGGCCACGTACGGGCTCGGCACCAGACCACTGACGATGGTGACGTGTGTGGCCGCGCGGGTGATCGCTACGTGGAACAGGCGACGCTCCTCCTCGACGTCGTCCGCGAGGCGGTGCGGGAACTGATCGGCGTCGGCGAGGTGAACCACCACGTGCAGCCATTCCTGACCCTTCACGCGATGCACCGTTGCCAGCGCGACGCCGGCCGGATCGCGCCGCACGGCCAGGTGCTCACGAAGCCACCGTTCGAAGGTGGCCACCTCGGGATGCTGGTGGGCAAGTTGGCGCAGCGCCGTGAGGTCGTCTCCCTGAGCGGAACGATTCATCCCTCGGCGGCTGCGATCGAGCGTCGCCACCGCACCGCCGAGGCCGATGTCGTCGACGAGGGCATCGAACAGCTGGGACGTCGACGACCCGGACGACACCATCGCCTGCAGCCGTGCGATGTCGTCGGCGAACTCGACGACTCTGGTCGCGTCGCGCTCGTTGGTGAGACGGTCGGCCAACCGCAACAGGGCCTCGAGATCGCGTTGCTCACCCACCCATTCGGAGATTCGCGGGTGCAACGGCCGCGAGGGCCGCCGCAATGCTTCGCCGAGATCGTCCGCCGAGAACGACGCACCCCGTGCCAGGCGGACCCAGGCGAGCGCCGACCGGACAGCCGTTCGGTCGAGAAACTCGGTGCCGACGCCACCCGAGATGGGAACACCGGCCACGGCCAGCGCGACCTGGACCGGCGCAACCGTTGCGTTGACACGAGTGAGCACCGCGACATCGGCGGGCGAGGCGCCACCATCGAGCGCGCGGCGAACAGCCAAGGCCGTGTCGGCCACCGGATCATCGGACGACGACGATGTCCATCCGCCCGGATCGATCGACGCGGCACGGATCACCTTGGGGACGCGCCGCCGATTGTGACGCAGCAACCGGTCTGCGATGTCGACGATGCCGGCCGGGCAGCGATAGTTGACCTCGAGCGGGTGGTCGCCGGCACCCGGGAACCACCGTGCGAAATCGATCAACCATCCCGGATCGGCGCCGTTGTAGCCATAGATCGTCTGATCGTCGTCGCCGACGCCGAACACGGATCCTCCCGTCCCCGCCAGCAGGCGAACGAGTAACAAGTGGGCGGGCGTGAGATCCTGGAACTCGTCGACGAGCAGCACGCGGCTGGCGCGCTGGGCGGCGCGACGTGCGTCGGGCTGCGTCAGCAACACCTCGATGGCCCGCGAGATCTGACCGTCGAAGTCGACCAGCCGATCGCGCTCGAGGGCGGCCGTGTAGTGCGGGTAGACGTCGGCCAACCCGTCGACATCGCCGCCGTAGCGCGCTTCGACCTCGAGCGGGTCGACCAGACCGAGGCGGACCAAGCCGAGCGCATCGATCCAGGGTGCGAGCGGGTCGGTGTTGCGCCGGCGCGGAACCGTGACGAACCGTTGCAGGATGCGCCGCACGTCCGGCTCGTCGATGGTGCGCCACGATTGCGGTTGCGGGGCGAACGGTGGTCTGCCGTTCACGATCGCCAACGCAATCGCATTGAGCGTTCGCACCTGGAGGCCGCGCAGATCGGCCGTACGCTCGAGCATCTCCTCCTGGGCCCGCTTGTTGAACGCGACCAGACTGACGGCGCCGGCCGGGAGCTGCCAGACCTCGAGCAGGTGCCGGGCTCGTTCGGTGAGCACCCTCGTCTTGCCCGAGCCTGCGGGTGCGATGATCCGCGCCGCTCCGCCGGCATGCGTGACCGCCGCCAATTGGTCGGGTGCGAGCGCTGCCTCGGACAGATTCGGTCGCGGGGATCGGAAGCTGCCGTGCTCGAGCTGAATCGCGTGCACCACCGCGACCCCGTCGAACGGACCGCTGTGGCGCAGTGGGCCGGCGTCGATCCACATCACGTTGCCGTCAGGGTCGACGATGTCACCGACTTCGCCGGGTTGTCGAACATCGGCGCCATGGGCGACCGCCCGATCGATGGCGCCCCAGCGCGGCGCGTCAGGCCGGCGGGCGTCGATCGAGTTCGCCCAGACCAGATGATGGAGGTCGTCGAGCGGAAACGAGTGACCGACGCCAACTTCGTGCGGCTGTCGCGATTCAACGGACTCAGGCGCGGCCTCGAATGCCTCGACCATCTCGATCACGACCGACTCGGCGGCGTGTGCCGAATCGCGAAGGGCCGTCACCGCTGCGGAGGGGTCGGCGACCGTCGCCCGATCGAGCACGACCCGAGGGGCGCCGACCCACTCGTCGGGAGCGGGCTGGCCACCCGCGACGATGACGTTGCGACCCAGGGCGTGCGGGCCGCGCTGCAGCGAAGCGACGGCGCGCGGCCGGTGATCGACCCGCGAGGGCAGCGACAGAGGGGCCGACGCTGAGCGTTGGTCGGTGCCCGACGCGGCGCTGCGTGGTGGGCCATCGTCGTCGGACGTCGAATCGGACGTCGAATCGAATCGCGCATCAGGCTGTTCACCACCCGCATGTTCGGCCCAGCATCGCCGAACATCGACCGGCCGGTCGTGGGCCCCACCGCAGTACACGCACGAGATCACCCGGTTGACCCTAGCGAGGGGGTGTCCGCGGCCCATCCGGTCCCCGGCCGCCAACCCTGTCGCGATCTTGACGCCGGTCTCCTCAAGAAGCGGCGCAAATCGGCCGACAGCACTCTTGGAGATGTCCGTGTTACGGTTTCATGACGAAATGGCGGATGGCTCGTCCAAGGAGAACACGCTGCATGATCCGAACGATGCTGCTGGCCGGGGCTCTGGTCGCCACCACGACGATCGGCATCATCGCGCCCGCACCGGCGGCGCTGGCGCTCGACAACACGCCGTGGCGGTTACCGTCGACCCCACCCCGCTGCACCGTCGAACAAGCTGACTCGGGCGACGTCAGCGGCTGCCTGCTGGCCTTCTACATCGATCCGTCCGAAACCGGCTGGGGCGCTCCGCCGGCTCCCGGCGTCGGTGCCGGCTGGAGCTGGAACGGCTACACCTATGGTGGTTCGCCGGCATTGGCCGAATGGGAGCGCACCTACATCGCTGCGAACGCCGTGGCTGTCGCCGGGATCCGCTCAGGTGAGCTCGAGACCCACGCCGCGGCTCAGGCGCTGTTCGAGGGCTTCCTGGCCGAGATCGCCACAAACGGATACCGCGTCAGCGACGCGAGCGGTTACTCGTTCCGTTGCACCAGTGGCAATGGCGGTTGGAGCTGCCCGTCGGGCGACCCCGGCGACCTGTCCAACCATGCGTGGGGCCTGGCGATCGACATGAATTCCGGCACGAACCCGATCAGGAGCTATTCGGCAGTGGACGGGCAGACAGCGTGCTCGACCCCGATCATCACCGACCTGCCGCGGTGGGTGATCCGAACCGCTGAGAAGTGGGGCCTCTACTGGGGCGGGTACGGGTGGAACAGCGGGTGTGAGAGCCCGAGCACCCAGCGCAGCTCGGTCTATCGCGACCCCCCGCACTTCGAGTTCCGCGGGACGCCTGACCAGGCGGCCGCGATCGCCGACTTCAATCTGCGCAACGACCCCGACCGGGTGTGTTTCTCGATCGTCGACAACCGCGGCAAGTCGGGCGAGGCATGCAACCTCACCGGCCGGCCCGAAGCAGGTTGGCGACTCCCGGTCCAGCTCGACCCTCCCCCCGGCACCGTCGCAGCCATGATCAATCTGACCGTCACCGAACCGATCGGTCCGGGCTATCTCACACTCGAGAACTGTGGTGCGCACCGCAGCAAGCGAGACACGTCGGCGATCACCTTTGCCGACGGCGAGACGATCGCGACGATGGCCGTCGTGCCGATCGCTGACGATGGACGGTTCTGCATCTACCGCTCGACCGACGTCCACAGCATCGTCGATGTCGTCGCCTATCTCGCCGACGACGGCGAGCGGCTGTGGTTCGAACCCTCGACGCCCACGCGCCTCACCGACACCCGCCAGGAGGGCTCGTGCACACCTCTGCTCGAGTGCCACGAGGGCCCGGTGCAAGACGGAGCACTGCACCTCGTTCCGACGTCCGACGACGCGGCACGGATTGCGAACATCGCCGTCGTAGATGGCAGCGGCCCGGGTTACGCACAGGCCGGGCAGTGCGACTCGGTCGGCACCGCACGCAAGTTCTCGAACATCAACTACGCCGACGAGGCCGCCCGATCGAACCTCGCAGTGATCGCCGGCGGCGACACAGGCGCATGCGTCTTCACGCTCACCCAGACCCACGTCATCGTCGACGAACTCGGCACGCTCACGACGGAATCCGGGTACGGCTGGCAGCTGGGGGCGCCACACAGGATGCTCGACACCCGTGAGTGCACGCCGACGTGGTGCGACTCGCGCCCCGGGGCGGGCGCGGTGATCCCGATCGACCTCGAGGTCGATGGACCCGCAGCAGCGGTGGCGATCACCGTCACGGACACGCAGGCCCCCGGCTACGTCTCGGTCGGCCGATGCGACCTTCTGGAAGGCGTCGACCGTGCGGCCACATCCAATCTCAACCACGGAGCCGGCCAGACGACCACCAACCTGGCGCTCGTCGAGCTCGACGAGGGCGAGATGTGCATCTTCACCAAGGCATCGGCCCACGTGATCATCGACGTCCAAGCAGAGCTGGTCAGCGAACAGGCGGTCGGCCTCGTGCCGATCACCCCCGAACGCGCCCACGACAGTCGCGTGCACACCGATCGATCAGCCGATACGGGTTGATCAGCCGATCGGAGTTTTCTCGTCGAAGTACTCGGTGAGCCGACGTTCGGCATCGGGGCCGAACAGGATCTCGGCGACCTCGCTCAGGCCGGGTGAGGTTCGGATCGCCTCGTCCGGCACGACGAGGTCGATCTTCGAGCGGCGGCGCATGAAATCGTCGAGCTTCACGATCATCTCGTGCTCGGCAGCGTTGTGGAGCTCGGCCCGCAGATAGTCGGCAGACCCCATGATGTCCTCGCCCATCGACGGATCCGCTCGAATCGCCTCGAGCAGGTCGAAGGCTCTGCGGCCGTATCGACGCCAGAGGCGATCACTCAACGGCTCGGTGTCCGGCTTCGATCGAAGCTGATCGAGTTTCATCAGCTTTGCCTGCCGGAAGAATTCGGAACGGGTCGCCTTCGCCGGTTCGCCGTACCAGTTGGCGAGGTCTTTCTCGAGCGGAACACCGAGCTGTTCGATCTCGTGAGCGACCTCCTCGCCGACGTTGAGACAATCGGTCAGCTTGCCGCCGAACACGGTCACCACGCCGAGGTCGTCGTCGCGTTCGATCTCGTGCTTTCGGCTCAGCGATGTCCACTCGACATCACGCTTGTCGCCGTCTTTGCGCTTGACCACGAGGGGGCGCACGCCTGATCGCTCGGCGATGATGTCGTCGACGGTGAGCGGCTCGTCGAGATCGAGGCGGGCATTGATCTGGGCGAGGAGGAACTCGCGATCATCTTGATCGACCTCGGTGAACGGCGTGTCGATACGGGTATCGGTGGTGCCGATCACCGATCGTCGACCCATCGGAATCACATAGAACAGGCGTTGCGTGTCGTCGAAGAAGGCGAGCACCCGATCGTGCCGCTTCGTGGTGAGGCGCGGCACCACGAGGTGAATGCCCTTCGAGTACACGATGCGGTGTTCGGTCTCGAGCCCCCACTGGCCGTTGATCCGGTCGACGAAGGGTCCGCCGGCGTTCACGATGACCCGCGCCGACGTGGTGAACTCCTCACCGCTGTCGACGTCGCGAAGGCGTGCCGTCCATCGGTCGCCCAGGTGCTCGGCGCTCAACAACTCGACGTAGTTGGCGACGCAGGCGCCGGCCTCGATCGCCGATCGGACGAACGAGAAGACGAACCGCGAATCGTTGTCGATCAAATAGGCGTCCTGGTACTGGATGCCACCCCTGAGGTTGGTCGTATCGATCGCCGGCTCTTCGAGCTTCACCCGCTCGACGTCGAACAGCTTCGGTGGTTTGGTGCCGAACAACCCGATCATCCAGTACCCCAAGGCGCCGAGAGCCGCGAACCACGGCCGGTACGGCGCCTTGCGATCGAGCGCCGCCAGAAAGCCGATCTCCTTGATGTTGTCGGGGTAGGCCTTCATCAATCGGTTGCGTGATCGACACAGCCCGAACACGAGCGGCAGCTCGAAGTGCTCGAGGTACTTGAAGCCTCCCCAGACGAGGTTGGACGACTCCTGGCTGGTGAAGCTCCCGAAATCTCCGCGGTCGATCATCGCGACGGACGCGCCGCGACCGGCCAGTGCGGCCGACGAGACGGCGCCATTGATGCCCGCCCCGATGACGAGCACATCGAACAGACCGTTTCGGAGGCGATCGATGTTCGCGTCGCGAAGAGTCATACCACCAGCGTCGCAGCCAGCAAGGACGGATACCAACTGTGCGGGGAGAATGTCGGGCGATCGTTCGCTCGGATGATCGTCGATCGTCCACGCGATCGATGCGCCAGGGCGGGCGGGGTGGGTACCGTGGTCCTCGATGCGGTCGACCAGAGAATCGCTGGCCAGGATTGTGAGGTGGGCGAACGCGCACCCGTACACGGCCGATGCGTTGTTCGCCGCGCTGGTCGGCGCCGCGTCGATCATCGGATTCGTCACTGCGGAGGCGACGGGCAACCAACGACCTCAGGATGTCTTCGGGCTGACCCTGATCATCGGCCAGACGATTGCGTTCACGGGCCGCCGACGAGCCCCCTTGCGCAGCATGATCGTGGTCGTCGCGTTCACCGTCGTGTTCTGGGTGGCCGACTATCCCAGCAACTTCGATGCGTTGTCGCTCTTCGCGGTCTACTCGGCGACCGCCCATGCCAGTGTCGACCGGCGGATCGTGTGGCGCACCGTTGGCAGCGTGGTCGCGTTGCTCACCACGATCGCGATCGTGGGCGTGCTCGTACCCTCCGAAGAACTCCCCGCCGCTGCCGTCCTCGGCATCGCCACGATCCACCTGACGGCGGCCGTCGCCGGCGAGTTCGTGTACGACCGCCGCAGACGGCTCCTGGAGCTCGAGGAGCGCGCCATCCGAGCCGAGACCGAGCACGAACTCGTCACACGCCAAGCCGTGCTCGACGAGCGGTCTCGCATCGCCCGCGACCTCCACGACGTGGTGGCCCACGGAATGAGCGTGATGGTGGTTCAGGCGGGAGCGGCCGAACGTCTCGTCACCTCCGAGCCCGATCGGGCCACAGAGGCCCTCGAACAGATCCAGCTCGCCGGCCGCGAGGCGCTGACCGAGATGAGGCGCATGCTCGGTGTGTTGCGGGGCGAAACGGATGAGATGGAACTGATGCCGCAGCCGACGATGAACGACCTCGACCGGGTCGTTCGACACTGCGTCGACTCGGGGATACCGACCGAGTTGAAGATCGAGGGGATCCGACCGGCACGTGCCGTCGCAGCCGAGGTCACCAGCTACCGCATCGTGCAGGAGGCGCTGACCAATGTGATCCGCCACGCCGGTCGCCCAGCCCGGGCGGCCGTCAAGGTCACCTACGCCCCGGAGCAGATCCGTGTCGAGATCACCGACGACGGCGCGGGAGCGACCGACGACATACTGCGAACCAGCGTGGGCCACGGGCTGATCGGTATGCGCGAACGCGTCGACTTGTTCCACGGAGCGCTCCACGCAGGCCCACGGCCGGGCGGCGGGTTTCGGGTCTCGGCCACGATCCCGCTCGATCGAACGAACGGCTCTCGCTGATGCTGCGGATCGGCGTGGTCGACGATCAGGCGCTCGTGCGCACCGGGTTTTCGATGATTCTCGGTACCGAACCGGATCTCGACGTCGTGTGCGAAGCAACCAACGGGCGCGAGGCCGTCGAGTTGTGTCGTCGGTACCGACCCGATGTGGTGCTGATGGACATCCGCATGCCCGAACTCGGCGGCATCGAGGCGACACGTCTGATCACCGCCGACGCGGACAACCAGACGAAGGTGCTGATGCTCACGACCTTCGACATCGACGAATACGTCTACGAGGCGATTCGTGCCGGTGCCAGCGGGTTCCTGCTCAAAGACACCCCGGCGGACGATCTGATCGCCGCCGTGCGGGTGCTGGCGGCCGGCGAGGCGCTGTTGGCCCCTTCGGTGACCCGACGCCTCATCGAGCAGTTCGTCGCGGCTTCGACCGGCTTCTCGGCCGCGCCCGGCCTTGCCGAGCTGACCGAACGCGAGACCGAAGTACTCAAGATGATGGCGCGCGGCCTGTCGAATCAGGAGATCGCCGACGAGCTGTATCTCGGCGAAACCACCGTCAAGACGCATGTCAGTCGGGTCTTGATGAAACTTGACGTGCGCGACCGCGTCCAGGCCGTCATCAAGGCCTACGAGTCGGGATTGGTGCGACCGGGGCAGCAACCGACGTCGCCCTGAAAGATCCGCGGACAGCCGCGCTCGGTGCGGCTGCTGGTCGTCAAGCTCGTCGTGCATCGACTCTGGGTTGTGTGAAGGTTCTGATGGATCCTTGAGACACCGGCTCCGTGGCGCTACGGTATGTGTAAGCCACGGAGGTGGCGTCACGTTCTGCCCCCAAACATGCTGTCCGGCGGGCTAGCCTGCAGAGGGTTGTGCACGGAGGAATCGGAAACATGAGACTCAAGCAAATCGCGACTGCAACGACGATCTTGGTGGTGACGTTCTTGGTGTTGCCACAGACCGGTTCGGCGAACTCCCCCGTCTTGGAAGGAACCATCGAAGTTCCGTGCGATCCACTCTACGACTACGGCTGCGCGCCGTCGCCGACGACCACCGTGGTCGCACCGACCACCACCGAATCCGGCGAGTACGGTTCGACGACCACGACCACCACGGTCGTCCCGACCACGACCAGCACCTCGCCGACGACCACCTCGCCGACGTCCACCTCGACCACGTCCAGCACCGCGCCGACGACCACCTCGACGACGCTCGCACCGACCACCACCGAATCCGAGCAGGGCGCCACGACCACTTCGACGACGCTCGCGCCGACCACCACCGAATCCGGCCAGGGCGCCACGACCACGACCCAATACGGCCAGGGCGCACCGACCACCACGGAGTCCGGCCAGAGTGGCCCGACGACGGTCAGTCCGCAGCTGCCCGAGACCGGCAGCGACGGAACAACCCGCACGCTCATGCTCGGCGCTGTGCTGATCGGCATCGGCATTGCATCGGTCACAGCGACACGACGCCGCCTCGACGGCTGACACGCTCCCTGGTGCCGCAGCGACGTCACCAGTCGGTCGACGAGCTGGCACCTCAACACGCTCCTGGAGGTCCGTCCCACGCGCTCGCCTGAGCACGTGCGCGACCGACCCGACCACTCACCTGAGCGGGCGTGCCACGAGTCCGACCCGACCACTCACCTGAGCGGGCGAGCCACGAGTCCGACCCGACCACTCACCTGAGCGGGCGTGCCACGAGTCCGACCCGACCACTCACCTGAGCGGGCGAGCCACGAGTCCGACCCGACCACTCACCTGAGCGGGCGTGCCACCAGCCTTCCCCGGACCGGACCTGGACGGACGTGGCCCCTCCGGGCTGGGCACATGGCGTGGCGGCCCGGGTTGGTGCGCTCGTTCGACCGGCGCACAGCCGGCGGCGCGAGAACATCCCGCTCGGGACGCGCAACGACCCCGGGCCCGAAGCCCGGGGTCGTTGCGGCCACCCTGTGACGTCAGCTGCAGCCGCTGGTGCTGCCACAGCTGGGGCAGGCGTGGCAGCTACCCGCACGCACCATGTGGACGCCGCACTGCATACACATCGGGGCGTCGATGGGACGTGCTACCGCCGGCGCCGAACCGGTGACCCCACGCGCCGGCGTGTTGTCCTCG
Source organism: uncultured Acidimicrobiaceae bacterium (assembly GCA_963701575.1). Lineage (GTDB taxonomy): Bacteria > Actinomycetota > Acidimicrobiia > Acidimicrobiales > Ilumatobacteraceae > Ilumatobacter. Next base: position 65,801 of record CAVPAQ010000015.1, on the reverse strand, counting down.
ACGGTCGGCGCGAGCGCACCGCTCTCGAGGGCAGCAGCGAGCTCATCAGCTGACGGAACGCTCTTGGGATCGGGAGCGAGCTCCGAACCCTGATTGGTCTCGATCACGTACTCTTCGACACCGGGCAGTGTCGGCTGGGTGCGTTCGGCGATCGTGAAGATGCCCAGCTCGGCGCGCTCCTCGTAGGTCAAGTACTCGAGCGCCAGGCGCCGGAACAAGTAGTCCATGATCGAACCGGCGAAGCGCACGTCCGGGTCGTCGGTCATGCCGGCGGGCTCGAACTTCATGTTGACGAACGCCTCGACATAGGCGCGGATCGGAACCCCGTACTGCAGTCCGTAGCTGATCGACTTGGCGAACGCATCCATGATGCCGGCCATCGTGGAACCCTGCTTGGACACGGTGAGGAAGATCTCACCGGGCTGGCCGTTCTCGTACTCACCGATCGTGGCGAAGCCCTTGCAGTCAGCGACGCGGAACTCGAACGTGCGGGCCGAGCGCGACCGAGGCAACTTCTGACGAATCGGCTTGTGGACGATCTTCTCGACGATCTTCTCGATCGTCTCGGTCGCCACAGCGGCCGGATCGGCCGTGTTCGCGCCCTCGCCGTGTTTGGCATCGCCCTTCTTTGCCGTCGAGAGCGGTTGTCCGACCTTGCAGTTGTCGCGGTAGATGGCGACTGCTTTCAGACCCAGCTCCCAGCTGAGCTGGTGCAGGGCCTCGACCTCGTCGACCGTTGCCTCCTCGGGCATGTTGACCGTCTTGGAGATCGCACCTGACAGGAACGGCTGCACCGCCCCCATCATCCGCACGTGACCCTCGTAGTGGATCGTGTTGTCGCCCATCGAGCAGGCGAACACCGGCACGTGATCTGCAGCCAGGTGCGGTGCGCCGAGGATCGACTTGTTCTCGTCGATGTACGCGATGATGTCGTCGACCTGCTGGGCGGAGTAGCCCAGTCGACGAAGCGCACGCGGAATCGTCTGGTTGACGATCTGCATCGTGCCGCCGCCGACGAGCTTCTTCATCTTGACCAGGCCGAGGTCGGGCTCGATGCCGGTCGTGTCGCAGTCCATCATGAGGCCGATCGTTCCCGTGGGGGCGAGGACCGACGCCTGGCTGTTGCGAACCCCATGCTCCTGGCCGTCGCGAACGGCGTCTTCCCAAGCACGCTGGCCGGCCGAGAGCAGCTCGTCGGGCACCACGCCGTCGTCGTCGATCCGGTAGCTCGCATCGCGATGCATCGCCAGCACCCTCAGCATGTGCTCCTCGTTCTGGGCGAAGCCCTCGAACGGTCCGAGCCGAGCGGCCGTGCGTGCGCTGACTGCGTAGGCGTGGCCCGTCATGAGCGACGTCAGGCTGGCGGCCCATGCACGACCTTGTGGCGAATCGTAGGCGTAGCCGAGCGCCATCAACAGCGCACCGAGGTTGGCATAGCCGATTCCGAGCTGGCGGAACTTGCGGCTCGTGTCGCCGATCGGCTCGGTCGGATAGTCGGCACGGCCGACCAGGATCTCCTGCGCCGTGAAGATCATCTCGATCGTGTGCTGGTAGGCGTCGACGTCGAACGTGTCGTCGCCGTTGTCGGTGTTGAGGTCGAGGTACTTGAGCAGGTTGATCGACGCAAGGTTGCAGGCGGAGTTGTCGAGGTGCATGTACTCCGAGCACGGGTTCGAGCCGTTGATACGACCCGTGTTGTGGGCCGTGTGCCACTTGTTGATCGTCGTGTCGAACTGGAGACCGGGGTCGGCGCATTCCCACGAGGCCTGCGCGATCTGGCTCCACAGATCACGAGCCCGGATGGTCTTCACGACCTCGCCGGTGGTCACCGCCTTGAGACCCCAATCGGCGTCTTCCACGACAGCCTGCATGAACTCGTCGGTGACCCGCACCGAGTTGTTGGCGTTCTGGTACTGGATCGAGAACGAGTCCGCTCCGTCGAGGTCCATGTCGAAGCCGGCATCGCGCAGCACGCGTGCCTTGCGCTCTTCTTTGACCTTGCACCAGATGAACTCTTCGATGTCGGGATGGTCGACGTCGAGGATGACCATCTTCGCGGCTCGCCGCGTCTTGCCACCCGACTTGATCGTGCCCGCCGACGCATCGGCACCGCGCATGAAGCTGACCGGGCCAGAGGCCGTTCCGCCACCCTCGAGGGGCTCGACGCTGGAGCGGATCTTCGAGAGATTGACACCCGAACCCGAGCCGCCCTTGAAGATGGTCCCCTCTTCGCGATACCAGTTGAGGATCGAGCTCATCTTGTCGTCGACCGACAGGATGAAACACGCACTCGCCTGCTGCGGGACGTCCTTGACGCCGATGTTGAACCACACCGGGCTGTTGAATGCCGCCCGCTGCGTGATCAGGATGTACTTCAGCTCGTCGCTGAACGCGCTCGCCTCCGACTCGTCGGCGAAGTAACCACCTTCGCGACCCCAGCGGGTCACGGTGTCGACGACTCGGTCGACGACCTGGCGCAACGAGTTCTCACGTTCCGGGGTTCCGAGCGTGCCGCGGAAGTACTTCTGGGTGACGATGTTCGTGGCGTTCACCGACCAATCGACGGGGAACTCGACGTCGAGCTGCTCGAAAGCGACCGATCCGTCTTTCCAGTTCGTGATTCGAGCATCCCGACGCTCCCACACGACCTCGTCGAACGGGTCGACGCCAGGAGACGTGAAAAGCCGACGGAGTCCGATGCGACCTGTGGCGGTCAGTCGTTCAGGCGCCAGAGACATATGAGTTCCTTCCAGTGGTCATTCAGTTCAGCGTCAGCGTCCCGAGCGGGCATCGACACAAGATGTGGTTGGGTTTTCCCCCGTCCCCTGCGTCGAGCCACAACAAGTTGTGTCGCGACGAGGGGGGCGACGTATTACATCACTGTAGTTACAGCTGTGTCAACGGTTGCCTGCCTCTGTCTGCAAACAATCCTCTGACCAGCGACGACGCGGGCCCGCCGCCGGCGGATCCACCCGCCGGCGGGCGGCGCGACACACAGGTTCAGGGCACAACTTGCCCCAGGTGGTCCGTTACCGGCAAGCCCCCAACGCTGCCAACTCCCGATTTCCTTCCACGTATTCGTCCGTGTGTCGCGCCACCTCCGGCACGGTGCCCCACCATACGGAGGAGGCCTTGTGGAACGGAAGGGGACAACCATGTGAATTGCAGAAGTTTCCTGTGGGCGACGCTGTGGACAAGACATAGTTTCCCACAAGCAGGCGGACAGATGGCAAGATCTGTGCGTCATGAGCTCTCCCGTTCGTCGTCTCCACCCCGGGACCCCGGGACCGGTCACCATTCGTGACGCCTACGACGTCGAGCGCCGAACGCCCGCCAGCCGGCCCTGGGTCGGACTGTGCATGGTCACGAGCCTCGACGGCTCGGTCACGATCGATGGCACGTCGGGCGGGCTGGGCAACCCGAACGACCTCGAGGTACTGCTCACCTTGCGCGACCTGGCCGACATGGTGATCGTCGGAGCGGGCACGGCACGGGGCGAGGGCTACGGCCCACCTCGCCAATCCGGCAAGCGGATCGGCGTTGTCACCAACAGCGGTCACGTCGACCTCGACACCGAGCTCTTCACGTCGGGGAGTGGATTCCTCATCGCTCCCGAGTCAGCCTCGATCGACGAATCGCGTGCCCGTGTGCTTCGCTCCGGCGAGACCAGCGTCGACCTCGGCGGCGCCGTCGCCCGCTTGCACGAGGTGATGCCGGCCGTGCGCTACGTGCAGGCGGAGGGTGGCCCAACGCTCAACGGGGCGTTGTTGGCCGCCGACCTGATCGACGAGCTCGACCTGTCGCTGTCACCACGCCTCGTCGGGGGAAGCGGCCAGCGTCTGGCGTCGGGGATCTCCGAACGCGACCGACGGTTCGAGCTCGCCCACCTGCTGGTCGACGACGAGGGCTTCGTCTTCACCCGCTGGGTTCGGCCAACTTACTGAGCAGTTCGAGTTCACTCTGGAAGTCGGCGGCCGCATCGAAGTTCTTGTACACGGACGCAAATCGCAGGTAGGCCACCTCGTCGATCAACCGCAGGCGATCGAGGACGCTGAGACCGATCTGGCTGGTCGTCACCTCACCGCCGTGCAAGCGCATCTCGTCCTCGACCAGCGTTGCGAGCTGCTCGACCTCGGCGGTGTCGACCGACCGGCCCTTGGTGGCGGCGAGCACGCCGCGCACGATCCTGTCGCGATCGAAGGATTGGTGCGTGCCGTCGGACTTCACCACGACCAGCGGAACTTCCTCGACCCGCTCGAATGTCGTGAATCGAAACGAGCACGTGAGGCACTGGCGGCGCCGACGAACCGACACGCCCTCCTCGGCGAGGCGCGAGTCGACGACTTTGGTGTCGTCGAGCGCGGCAGCTCGGGCAGATCACCCCGCCAGGATAGTCACCCCCCGGCGTCGGATGTTCAGGGCAGGCGAACTGCCTGTCCTGCCTGGATCGACGGCCCGCCGTTGAGGTCGACGAGTTTGTCGACGTACCTCGTGATCGACACGGACCCGTGGTTCGCCTGCGCGATCGACCACAAGGTATCGCCGGGTTGCACGGTGACGGACCGAGGAACGTGTGCCGGCTGGCTCGCAGCGGCGGAGGCAGGTGCGCCACTCGAGCCGGCCAGCACATCATGGGTCAGCACGACGCCGACCGCGACCGATACCGCCAGCATGATGCCGACGACCGCTCGCCGACGCCGGTAGGTGGTCTCGCTCACGGAGTGAGCGGGAGCGACACGGGCGGATACCGGTCGGACCTGGCGACGGGACGAAGGCGAAAGGCTGATGGTTGCACTCATGTCGACGTTCTCCCAACTGGACATCGAGGCGGATAAGCATCGAACGGATGTACGGGAGAACATTTGTACCCGAACAATCGTTCGATGTCAACCGACAATCGAACAAATGTCCGCCGAACAGGTGTATGGCGAACAGATGTTTGACTCGCAGAGCGAACGCCCGTACGATGTAGGCATGGCCGACAAGCAGATCAGCAAGCGACAGCGGGGCATCCTCGACTTCATCGAGTCCGAGATGCGGGATCGGGGTTATCCGCCGTCGGTGCGCGAGATCGGCGAGGCGGTCGGTCTCACGTCACCCTCGACCGTGCACAGTCATCTCAACACGCTCACGCGGCTGGGGTACCTGCGACGCGATCCCACCAAGCCACGCGCCATCGAGGTCAGATGGGATCCCAACTCGGGGGTCGTCATGGAACGCCGCCCGGTGCGCCACGTGCCGCTCGTCGGCGACGTCGCAGCCGGCACCGACGTGCTGGCACAGGAGAACGTCGAAGAGTTGTTCCCGGTCCCGAGCGATTTCACGGGCGAGGGCGATTTGTTCATGTTGCGAGTACGGGGCGAGTCGATGATCGGGGTCGGCATCCTCGACGGCGACTTCGTGATCGCGGTGCAACAGAAGACGGCCAAACACGGTGACGTCGTGGTCGCCGGTATCCCTGGCGAAGAAGCGACCGTCAAGACCTTCCGCACCAACGGTGACCGAGTGATCCTGGTCCCCGCCAACCCCGACATGGAGCCGCTCGAGTTCCCGGCCGAGGACGTCACGATCTACGGCCGGGTCGTCACCGTCATGCGACGGCTGTGATCGAAATCCGCTAGTCGCCGGCAGCATCCCTTGGCTCGCCGGTGGCCTTTGACTCGACAGCGGGCTCCGGTTCGACAGCCGGCTCGGGTTCGACGGCGCCCCTTGGCTCGCCGGTGGCCTCTGACCCGACAGTGGGCTCCGGTTCGACAGCCGGCTCCGGTTCGACGGCATCCTGTGGCTCGCCGGTGGCCTCTGACCCGACAGCAGGCTCCGGTTCGACAGCCGGCTCGGGTTCGACGGCACCCTGTGGCTCGCCGGTGGCCTCTGACCCGACAGCAGGCTCAGGTTCGACAGCCCGCTCGGGTTCGACAGTCGTTGGTGGGTCGGCGGGCCGCTCGGGAACCGTCGCATCCGGCCCCGGCGAATTGGGCTGCGGGCGAATCGGCAGGGGGGTACTGTCGACTGCCTCGCCGACCACGGGCGGGCCCCAGGCCGCACGCCGCGCCGCCAGCATCTCGTCGACCTCGGCGAGCGGTGGGGCGACATTCACCGGCGCAGGAGGATCGTGCGGGTTCACCGGCTCCTGCCGCGGCGCACCGGCTTGCGCCGACCAGGCCGAGCTCTGGCTATCGAGTGGCGTTGCTCGCACGGCACCGTCGGGAGGTGCGAACTTCGCCGCCTGCTTCGATCTCCGACCGGCCAGCCACAGCAGCAGCGCGCCCAACACGACCCCGAGCACGGCCACGAGCACCGCCCGCCGACGGAGATCTTGCACCCCGTCGTCGGGGTCCCGACCGATCGCTGCGGCCACCGCGGGGTCGTCACCGACCACGACGATTTCGTACTGGCCCGTTGTCGTGATCTCGATGCGCGCCACCGATGAGCCCAGCGCCCGGTCGGTGTCGTACGTCAACGAGTCGTCGGCACGCGGAACCACCGGACCGTCCGGGCCGGTCAGCTCGAAGGCGAACGTTTGATCGGGGTCGGCCAGTGGTTCACAGCCACCGTCTGGAACGGGCTCGACGCCACCGAGTTCCTTGAAGACGAAGAACGTTCCCCGCTCGGTGAACCGCAGCGTGGTCGTGCATCCGATCGGAGCCCTCGCGAAGTCCTCCACCGCTTGCGTGGGCCGTCGCTGCGCAAGGACGAACAGGAGCGCACCGCCGACCAGACCCGTGAGCAGGAGCAGCATGCCGAACGCTGCAGCCGTTCCGCGGCCCCTCGACTGTCTCGCCATGATCGCTCCCGTTGCTCAGGCGCCGACCCCGAGCCGATCGGCCACGAGTTCGATGCGTTCATCAGGTTGTACCACGGCGACGCGCACATACTCCGAACCTGCCGCCCCATAGAACTCGCCGGGGCTGACCAACGTTCCGGCCTCGCGGGCGAGGCGCTCGGTGAACTCCCAGGCGTCGCCGACTCGGAACCACAGATAGAACCCTCCGGCGGGCAGCGGGACATCGAGACCCGACCAACGCTGCAGGATCTCGGCCATCCGGCGCAACCGTGCCGAGTAGCGGTCCCGTTGCACCGCCACATGTTCGTCGTCGTCGAGCGCGACTGCTCCGGCCGCTTGGGCGGGGCCGGGCACCATCATGCCGACGTGTTTGCGGACCTCCTGGAGATACTCGACCAGTTCCGGATCGCCGGCGTAGAACCCGACGCGGGTACCTGCCAGGTTCGACCGTTTCGACAACGAGTGCACGGCCATGACGCCGTGATGTCCGTGCTCGAGGATCGTCCTTCCGCGATCGTCCCAGGTGAACTCGACGTAGCACTCGTCGGAGAACACCGGCACCTGGTGCTCGCGCCCCCAGGCGGCGGCCGCGCCCAGATCGTCGAGCACACCGCTCGGGTTGGCGGGGCTGTTCACCCACAGCACCAAGGCACGCCCAGCGTCTGCGGGATCGATCGCATCGAGTTGCAGGCCCCCCGTCGGTGTCATCGGCACGGCGACGGCCCGGCAACCCGCCAGCGTCGCCCCCATCGCATAGGTGGGGTAGGAAATCGAAGGGAACAGCACCGTGTCGAGGTCGGGACGGCGGAGTTGCAGCCACTGCGGGAGCGTGCCGACGAACTCCTTCGTGCCGATGCAGGCACCGATCTGGGCCGGCGAGACGTCGACGTCGAATCGGCGGCCCATCCAGTTCTGAACGGCCGTGCGGAGGCCGACCGAGCCGATGCTGGGCGGGTAACCCCGTTCGGCCCCCGACGACCCGAGCGCCTCGACGACCGCGGCAGGCGGTGGGTCGCAGGGCGTTCCGATCGAGAAGTCGACGAGCCCGCCCTCGAAACGCTCGGCGAACGGTTTGAACCGATCGACTCGATCGTACGGATACGGAGGCGGGATGAACCCCGTTGCAGTCTCGGAACTGGTCATGTCGTCGATGATGATACGACGAACTCGGAGAGGCGGCCCGCTGATGCATCCGACAGCCGGGCTCGGACGCGCAGCCCGTCGCCGGATTCGGTGGTCGACACGACCTCACCCTCGCGATGGACCGACGCGATGATGTCACCCCGGTCATACGGGATCTCGAGCTCGACGACCTTCGTGATCACTCGCAGGCGATCGGCCAACGTCCGCAGGAAGACATCGATCCCCTGCCCGGTCACTGCGCTGACCGCCACCGAGCCCGGATGTGACTCGACCAGGGTCGCCGCCTCGCCGGGCGCGAGATCGCTCTTGTTGAACACGATCAACTCGGGAACCTCCGCTGCGTCGATCTCCCCGAGCACCTCTCGCACTGCGGTGATCTGTCCGTCGGGGTCGGCGGCGCTGGAGTCCACCACGTGCACCAGATAGTCCGCGAGCGCGGCCACTTCGAGCGTGCCCTTGAACGCCTCGACCAGCCCGTGAGGCAGACTTCGAACGAAGCCGACGGTGTCGGTCAACAACACGGGCTCGCCGCCGGGGAGCGCAAGACGACGGGTGGTCGGATCGAGCGTTGCGAACAGCCGGTCTTCGGTGAGCACTCCGGCGTCGGTGAGTTGGTTCAACAAGGTCGACTTGCCGGCGTTGGTGTACCCCACGATGGCAACCGTCGCGAGCCCGCTGCGGCTACGCGATTTGCGCTGCAATTCGCGCGTGTCCGCCAGCGAGCGCAGATCCTGTTCGAGCTTCGTTATCCGGCGCATGATGCGGCGCCGATCGACCTCCGTCTTCGTCTCACCGCCGCCGAAGCGGGCACCGACGCCACCACGCTGCTGTGACAGGTTCGCATTCTTGCCGCGCCGAAGCCGGGGCAAGCGGTACCGCAGCAGTGCCAGCTCGACTTGTGCCTTGCCCTCGAGGGTGTGGGCGTTCTGCCCGAAGATGTCGAGGATCACGGCGGTGCGGTCGATGGCCGTTCGCCCGAGGGCCTTTTCCAGGTTGAACTGTTGGGCCGGGGCGAGCTCGTTGTCGAACACCACCGTGTCGGCGTCGACGGCGAGGCAGATCTCCTTGAGCTCGTCGACCTTCCCCTTGCCGATGTACCAGGTGTGGTCGGGGGCCGAACGGCGTTGCACGACCCGCGCCGCAACGTCGGCGCCGGCTGTGTCGACCAGCAGCTCGAGCTCGTCGAGGCTGGCGTCGACCGCCTCTTCGGTGGACCCGGGCAGGGCAACGCTGACGAGCACGATCTTCTCCCGAATCGTGCGATCGATCAGCGAGGCGCCGAGGGCTTCTTGGTATGGAGTGTTCACTCAGAGACCAACTTGGATCGTGGCGACATAGGTGGCCGGGCCGGTGAGCGTGACGTGGCCGGGGCCGGGTGCGTCGAGTTCCACTGTGGCACTGCCGCCATCCATGTGCACCACGAGTTTCCCGTCCGAAGGAGTGGCCAGACCCCACATCGCGGCTGCGTGGGCCGCTGCGCATGCTCCGGTGCCGCACGCCTGCGTGACGCCCGCACCCCGCTCGTGGACTCGCATCCGGATCTCGTGCTGGCGCTCGCCCGGTTCGACGATCTCCAGATTGAGCTGAGGCACCTGCGAACCGAGCGTCTGCAGGTCGACCACGTCGACGTCATCGACCCCCACCACGGCGTGCGGATTGCCCAAGCTCACGTGCGCCACCGGTCGGTCGGGGTGACATCCGAGTGCCGCCCATTCAGCGGGTTCGGGAATCGCAGTGACCTGCCCCATGTGGACCGATGCGAGGATCGTGTCGGTGTCGTCGGTGGGCACGAGCTTCACCGAACGCTCCCCTGCGTCGGTCAGGATGCGCTGCGGTTCGAGGTTGCCTCGACGCGTTGCGAGCGCTTGTGCGAAGCATCGAATACCGTTCCCGCTCATCTCGGCGCGGCCACCGTCAGCGTTGAACAGCACCATCCGGGCCGCATAGCCGGGCTCGGTCTCACCGACCAACAACCCGTCGGCACCGATGCCGCGGCGGCGATCACACAGGCGGCGAGCGAGTGCGGGCAGATCATCGACATCGGGATGGAACGCGACCAGGAAGTCGTTGCCCAACCCATGGTGTTTGGTGATCGTCAGCGTGTTCATGCGTGTCGTGCTCCGAGGGCCTCGCGCACGATCGGAGCTGCCTCGGCAACCGGATCGTCCTGGACCTCCACCCAGCGTACGCGCGGGTCACGTTGGAACCATCGAAGTTGCCGAACCGCGAATTGGCGCGTCCGCACCACGATCTGCTCGACGGCCGATTCGAGCGTCGCGGAACCCTCGATGTAGCCGATCAGTTCCTTGTATCCCAGCGCTTGCGCGGCGGTCCGCGACAAGCCGGCGTCGACGAGCGACGTAACCTCCGAAACCAGCCCGTCGTCGATCATCCGGTGCACTCGACGCTCGATTCGTTCAGCGAGCCTTTCGCGGTCCCAACGCAGGCCGATCTGGGCGATCGCGGTTGCCGGATAGGTCCCGAGCCCGGGACCGAATGAACTGAACGGTCGACCACTCCCCTCGCACACCTCCAGGGCCCTGATGATGCGCCGAAGGTTGGTCGGTTCGATCTTGGCAGCAGCCTGCGGGTCGAGATCGACCAGGCGGCGGTGCAGGACCGATCCACCGAGCGCGTCGGCCTCGACCTGGAGGCGTGCTCGCACGTCGGGCCATTGCGACGGTAGGTCGAGCCCGTCGATCACGGCCCGGTGATACAGCCCGGTGCCACCCACCAGCAGGGCTCGGCGACCGCGCTGGGCGATATCGGCGAGCGCGTCGGCGTACGCACGCTGGAACTCGGCGACCGTGAACTCGTCGGTGGCCTCGACGAGGTCGATCAGGTGGTGCCGCACGCCGGCCTGCTCGGCCGCAGTCGATTTGGCCGTGCCGATGTCCATCCCGCGGTACACCTGCATCGAATCGACCGAAACCAGCTCGACGTCGCCCTCGGCCGCGGCGACCGACAGCGCGACCGACGATTTGCCCGATGCGGTCGGGCCGATGACCGCCACTCGCCTCGGCAGATCGATCACTGGGCGTCGACGGGAATCCGCAGCTTGTGGGTGGGCTCGGCCACGAGCTCGACGAATCTGCCCTCGAGGTGGTGGGGCGCGGCGCGTGTCACCTCGACCGTTGCGTAGCTGCCGGTGCGCATCGGGTGGGGCGGCGTGAAGTGCACCAGTTTGTTCTGACGAGTCCGGCCGGAGATGACCTGAGGATTCTTCTTCGAGGGCCCTTCGATCAGCACCTCTTCGATGCGGCCGACGCGTGCCTGGTGTTTGAGCAGCGCGGCGTGCTCGACGACGATGCGCAGCCGTTGGAACCGTTCGCTCGCGACCGCCGGATCGACGAAGTCGGCTTGCATGCCTGCCGCCTCGGTGCCGGCACGAGGCGAGAAGATGAACATGTATGCGTAGTCGTAGACCGCCGCTGCGGCGACCTCGAGCGTGCGCTCGAAATCCTCGTCTGTCTCGCCAGGGAACCCCACGATGATGTCGGTCGAGACCGCCAGATCCGACACGACCCTGCGCGCTTCGGCGAGCTTGTCGAGATACCGCTCGGCCGTATAGCCGCGGTGCATCAGCGCCAGCACGCGGTCGCTTCCCGACTGCAGCGGATAGTGCAGGTGTTCGCAGACGGACGCTGTGTCGGCCATCGCAGCGAAGGTCTCGGGCCGCATGTCCTTGGGGTGCGGGCTGGTGTATCGGACGCGGCGGATGTCGTCGATCGCGCCGACGTCGCGCAACAGGTCGGCGAACAGCGGTCGCAGCTTGGCCTCGCTGTCACCCGCCTGGCGTGCGGCGAGCTGGATGTCGCGCCCGTACGAGTTGACGTTCTGGCCCAGCAGCGTGACCTCGGTGACCCCCTGCGACGCCAGTTGCCGGACCTCTTCGAGGATGTCGGCGTATGGGCGGCTGATCTCGACACCGCGCACGGCCGGCACGATGCAGAACGCACAGTTGTTGTCACAACCGATCTGGATCGTCACCCAGGCGTTGTAGCTGGTCTCCCGGCGGGCCGGCAGCGCGGACGGGAACATGGCATGGTCGTCGATGACGGCCGCCTCGAGGATTTCGGTCAGCGGGCCATCGGCGCCGGTGGCCTCGTGCAGGAGCTCGGCAGCGCGATGGACGTTGTGGGTGCCCATCACCACATCGACGTGCTTGGCCCTCTTGGCCACGAGATCGCGGTCCTTCTGGGCGAGGCAGCCCGACACCACGATCTGGCGACCCTCCTTGGCGTCCTTCCACGGCCGCAGGTGTCCGAGGTTGCCGTACAGCTTGTTGTCGGCATTCTCCCGGATGCAGCACGTGTTGAGCACGACCACATCGGCGTCGTCCTGCGACTCGGCGCGCACATAGCCGTCGGCTTCGAGCAGCCCGGCGATCCGCTCGGAGTCGTGCTCGTTCATCTGACACCCGTAGGTGTGCACGATGTAGCGACGGCTGGCGCCCGGTTCCATCGCAGAGAGGCTAACGGCCAGGCCGCGACCGGCGGCCCGTCGCGCGAACCGCATCGTGGACCGACTGGTACCGTACGCCCATGGGGCTCGCAGACGAGAAGTACATGTCGCTCACGACCTACCGCAAGGTGGGTACCCCGGTGTCGTCGCCGGTGTGGGTGGTCGGCCTCGGTGACGACAAGATCGGGTTCTACACCAGTTCCGGGTCCGGCAAGGCGAAGCGATTGGCCCACACGCCGAAGGTGATCGTCCAGCCGTCCGACTCGCGAGGTCGGGTCAAGGCCGGCACCGAGCCGATCGAGGCAACCGCCGAGCTGGTCACCGGCGATCAGCTCGCCGACATCACGGCGAAGGTCACAGCCAAGTACGGCTGGTTCACCAAGGTCACCAAGCTGCTCGGAACGATCGGCGGCATCGTCAAGCGCAACCGGATTCCCTATGCGGACCGTGGCGTGGTGATCACACTGCCACCCGGCGCCGCCTGACCTCTGCCCAGTTCGTGCGGGAAGGAATCCCGGCCGATCGGTGTTCACACACAGCGTGCCCGACGAGCGAAATCAGCCCGACCACTACGACCTGATCATCATCGGGAGCGGATCGGCGAACGCAATTCCTTCGTACCTGTCCGAGTGGAAGATCGCGATCGTCGAGCGGGGCACGTTCGGTGGTACCTGCCTGAATGTCGGCTGCATCCCCTCGAAGATGTTCGTGCTGCCCGCCGACATCATCGAGGAGGCGCATCACAGTCAGCAGCTCGGGATCGATGTCCGAGTTCACGGGGTCGACTGGCCCGCGGTCCGAGACCGCGTGTTCGGGCGGATCGACCCGATCGCCGAGAGTGGGCGGAAGTACCGTGCCACCGGTTCTCCGAACGTGACCCTGATCGAGGGCACCGCTCGTTTCGTGTCACCCCAGGTGCTCGACGTCGAAGGGAGGCGCATCACCGCCGACCACATCCTGGTAGGGGCCGGGTCGCGGCCGATCGTGCCACCGATCACCGGCCTCGTCGAGACCGGCTTCCACACCTCCGATTCGATCATGCGTCTCGACGACCTGCCAGAACGGCTGGGCATCATCGGCGGCGGCTACATCGCAGTGGAGATGGGCCACGTGTTCGCTTCGTTCGGGTCGAAGGTGTCGCTGTTCAACCGCTCGCATGTCTTGTTGCGGGCACACGATGCCGAAATCGCCCAGCGGTTCACCGAGGTGTTCTCGAAGCGTGTCGACGTGCACCTCGAGCATCTGCCCTCGAAGGTCGAGCGCCGAGGTGATTCGATCGCCATCCACTGTGCGGGCGAGGTGATCGAGGTCGACGAATTGCTCGTCGCCACGGGCCGCGAGCCCAACAGCGACCTGCTCGACGCCGAGGCGGGTGGCCTCACGTGTCATCATCACGGCACGATCGTCGTCGACGAGCACATGCGGACTGCGGTCGAGGGCGTGTGGGCGATCGGCGACATCGCGAACGAATACCAGCTCAAGCACGTCGCCAACCACGAGGCCGAGGTCGCGTTCTGGAACATCGCCCATCCTGACGATCTCAAGCGGGTCGACTACACAGCGGTACCGGCGGCGGTGTTCAGCAACCCGCAAGTGGCCTCGGTCGGGCTGACCGAGGAGCAAGCGGTTGCACAGGGGTGCCGGTTCGTGGTGGGTCGCCGAGACTACGGCGGCACCGCCTTCGGGTGGGCCCTGGCCGACGAGACCTCGTTCGCCAAAGTGTTGATCGACGTGGCGAGTGGCCTGATCCTCGGCGGGCATATCATCGGCCCGCAGGCGGCATCGTTGATCCAGCCGTTGATCCAGGCGATGCAGTTCGGTCAGACAGCGCAACAGCTGGCGCACGAGCCGTACTGGATCCACCCGGCCCTGACGGAGGTCGTCGAGAACGCACTGCTCGAGGCCATCGAACAACTCTGATCGACTGACACACCGACGGTCGGCGGCGCTAACGTGCCGACCGTGATGTTTGCTGCTGTCGACTCAACCGGTTACCGAATCATGGAGCTGCTGCACGTGCTCGCCGCTGTCGTGGCGTTCGGCCCACTGTTCCTGTACCCCGGCCTGCGCAAGGCGGGCGAGACGGCCACCATCGCCAAGACCCACATGCAGATGACGTTTCCGGCGCTCGTGCTGCTGTGGGTGTTCGGCATGGGCCTGGCCGGGATGTCGGACAGCTTCTACGAGATCAGCCAGACCTGGCTGAGCCTGGCGATCGTGGTGTGGGTCGTGATGATCGCGGTGAGCTGGTTCTTGATCAAGCCGGCCATCACCGACTCGAGCGAGTCGGCCAATGCCAAGCTGTCGGCAGGCATCGGGGTGACCCATCTCGGTCTGGTCGTCGGACTGGCGCTGATGATCTGGAAGCCCGGTCTCTGACCCGCAGCGGTCGCTGATGGCCTGCGCTGAGAGACGCCCGCTGGGGCCCGCCTCAAACGGGCAGTTGCATCAGCCCTGCAGCATCGTTCGGAGAATACGGGTTGTGGGCGATCTCCCAGAGGTGCCCGTCAGGATCGGCGACGTACGACGAGTAGCCGCCCCACTCGACGGGCTCGGGTGGCTTGACCGGTGTCGCCCCCGCAGCGATCCAGGCCGCGTACACCTCGTCGACGTCATCGCGACTCTCGCAGTTGAGCGCAATCGTGACGGCCCGGAAGCCGGTTCCGCCCGAGGGGACTCGAGCGTCCTCAGCCAGGGCGTCTCGGCCGTACAGCCCGAGCACACTTCCCTGCATCGAAAAGAACGTGATCGTGTCCTGGGACGCCGATGACCGACGCCACCCGAGCGACTCGTAGAACGCGGTCGATCGCGCGACGTCGGCCACACCGAGCGTGACCATGGTCAGGCGCTGTGGCACTGCCATGATGGAACGTCGTCAGTCGAGGCTGATCGGCTGGTCGTGCTCTTCGGTGAACTCATCGACCTCGTCGGCCGCCTCGATCGGCGCGTTCGGGTCGGGCTTGAGGCCGGCGGCGATCATCACCTTGTCGCTGACCTCGACCATGATCTCGGGATTTTCCGCCAGGAAGTTCTTGGCGTTCTCGCGACCCTGGCCGAGCTGTTCACCCTCGTAGGTGAACCAAGCACCCGACTTGGTGATGATGCCGAGATCGACGGCGATGTCGAGCAAGCCGCCCTCGCGGCTGATGCCCTTGCCGTACATGATGTCGAACTCGGCCTGCCGGAACGGCGGCGACACCTTGTTCTTCACGACCTTGACCCGGGTGCGGTTGCCGACGACCTCGGCACCGTCCTTGAGGGACTCGATGCGGCGAATGTCGAGACGGACCGACGAATAGAACTTGAGCGCACGACCACCTGGTGTGGTCTCGGGTGACCCGAACATGACGCCGATCTTCTCGCGCAGCTGGTTGATGAAGATCGCGATCGTCTGCGTCTTGCTGAGGTTGCCGGTGAGCTTGCGCAAGGCCTGGCTCATCAGGCGGGCCTGCAGACCGACGTGGGTGTCGCCCATGTCGCCTTCGATCTCGGCGCGAGGCGTCAACGCCGCCACCGAGTCGATCACGACGACATCGATCGCCCCGGACCGAACCAGCATGTCGCAGATCTCGAGCGCCTGCTCGCCCGTGTCGGGCTGCGAGATGAGGAGCTGGTCGATGTCGACACCGATCGCCTTGGCATAGATCGGATCCATGGCGTGCTCGGCGTCGATGTAGGCGCACACGCCACCGTTGCGCTGTGCCTCGGCAACGACGTGCATGGCGAGGGTGGACTTACCCGACGACTCCGGGCCGTAGATCTCGGTGACGCGGCCACGGGGCAGGCCCCCGATGCCGAGCGCCAGATCGAGCGAGAGTGCCCCGGTGGAGATCGACTCGATTGCCATGCTGGTCTTGTCGCCCATCCGCATGATCGAGCCCTTGCCGAACTGCTTGTCGATCTGCGCCAATGCCATGTCGAGCGACTTTTCGCGGTCGTTGCTCATGTGATTTCGTCTCCCTGTTCCTGCTTCGTTGGTGGGGGCGTTGGTGCCCGATCCGTGAGGTGTCGCCGACTGGGGTTCGGCTGACGATCACCGTACGGAGGGGGTGTGACAGTGTTCCCGGTCGGGAATGACAACACTGTAGTTGTCGAACAACCGTTCGGCAAGCATTTCGGGGAACGAACGTTCGATTGTGCTCCTGAGAGCCCCGGACGCCGGGTATCTCAGCCGGCTACCTCAGCCGGCCACCTCGGCTGGCCGGCTCAGAGCGTGGCGTCGCCCTCGCCGGCGAGCTCGGCGGGGGTCGGGCGGCGCATCCACAGGTCGACGGCCTGCCACAACGTGAACGACACCGGGTAGAAGATGGCCGGGCCGAACAGCCCAACCGACCCGGCGGCGAGCATCACGCCGAGCACCGGCACGTCGGGCGCGGTGAGCACCACGAGCACCAGCACGGTGCCCAGCAGCGACAGGAACGTGAGGATGATGTTGGCGGTGATCGCGCCCAGCTCGAAGGCCTCGTCACCGCGACGGTACGCATGGCCGCATGAGCGACAGCGTTCCTGACGCGTGAACCAGCCCGTGAAGTAGGCCTTGCGGTCGCCACACCACGCGCACCGACGGGTGATGCCGCGGGCCAACAGGCGCGGTCGCGACGGGAAGTCGTCGATCGGCCGAACGGTCAAATGTCCGGATGAACTGTCCACAATCGCAGGTTACCCATCCGGTTTGGCAGACTCTCCTCCGATGGAGCGAAGTCTTGCCGGCATGTTGTTCCTGATCGCCGCTGTCGCGATCAGCATCAGCGCGGGCGGGTGGTGGATGCAGCGCATCGTCTTCACGCCCGACGCGACCCGGGACACCGCGGCCGCAATCCTCGAGGATCCCGACATCCGACTCGAGATCAACGGCCTCGTCGCACCGGCGAGTGCGTCGATCATCGGACAGCCGGTCTCCGACTTGAGCAACTTCCTCGAGACCCAGGTGCTCAGCACCCGGGCCGGCGCAGCGATGATGGCCCCGATCGTCGAGGAGGCGCACAACCGCATCCTCGGCCTGCGCGACGAGCCGGTGCGCATCACCGGAACACAGATGATCGAGATCGTGCGCGACCAGCGTGCGGCCGATGTCGACACCGTCACGTTGCCGATCGACCCGATCGGCACGCTCAGGACGACGCGCGGGGTGCTCGGCTGGATGATCCCGATCGCAGGCGTGCTCGGCCTCGTGTTGCTGTTGCTCGGGATCTTCACGCGGCCCGAGCGACGCGACATCCTCCGGGGCCTCGGCGAGTTCGGTGTCGCCATGGCGGCAGCGTTCCTGCTATTCGGTTACGCACTGCCCGTGCACATGATGACCGCCATCGACAACCGCACCTGGACCCACGCGATTCCACGCCTGGCGATGCGCACCCTGCCGGTCGTGCTCGGGCTGGCGGCGATCTTCGCACTCGCGGGCGTGGCGTTGATCATCGCCTCGACCTCGGGCGGCAAGCGCCGCCAGTGGTCGACGCCGCTGTCGGTCGCCCGCTACCGCGGCGGCAACAACCCCGGCTGGGGCTGAGCCCACTGTCGCCTTCGGTCAGGCGACTTCCATCGAGCGCAGCCGCACAGATGCCAGCGCCAGGAGGGCGACGGTCACCAGGAGCGGGACGACGACCGCGCTCGCGAGCGGTAGGTCGCCGAGTTCGAGATCGACGCCGGTGCGGTCGGTGATGATCGATCTGGTGTAACCGACGACTGCGAGCTTGGCCGCGAGACCGCCGAACGCCGCAACGAATCCCTCCCAGAAGAGGATGTAGAGGAGACCCCAGACGATCGCATTCTTGACGAGGAGCCCGGCGAGAACGAACAACGCCGAGTACACGACCGTACCAACGACCGCGGCGAGCACGGTGGCCACGACCAATTCGCTGCCGACATCGACGAGGATCGCCGATGCTGCGAGCGGCACGAGCGTCACCGGAAGACTCACGGCTACGGCCGCGCCCCATGCACCTACCACGACCGGCCAGCGGTCCATGGGCCGCAACCACAGGTAGACGAGCGTGCCGTCCTCGCGCATATCTCCGAGTGCCGCCGAGGCGAACACGAGTGAGACGATCGGCACGAGCAAGCCGAAGCCGAGCAGCGAGATCAGCGCTACCCCACGTTCGAGTGCGTCGACATCGTTTCCGTCGATGTCTGCTCGGCCGACCAGGAACGCGACGAGTGCGATCACTGCACCAACGAACGTGAGCGCGATCAGCCGGCCACGAGTGACGAGCTGCTTGACCACGATGCCGAACGTCAGTGCGGCGGCACGCCCAGGCTGCACGCTGCTCATCGCCGCTCCACCACGTAGCGGAAGACCGACTCGAGGTCGTCGTCGAGCGGTTCGACCTCTCGCAGCCGGATGTCGAGCTCCTGCGCGGTCACCGCGATCGCCCGACCGAAGCGATCGACGTCATTGGTGTCGACGACCAACTCATCTCCTCGAACCGACACGCCATCGACCAGCGCCCGGTCGACCAGCGCCGCAGCGAGCTCGCGTGCGCCGTCGGCCGCGACGCGAATGCGGTGCGGCCGGTCGTCCATCAGATTGCGCAGCGCCCGGTAGTCACCCGTGGCAGCCAGCCGGCCCTGGGCGATGACCAGCACCCGCGAGCCGAGCCGGGCGACCTCGTCGAGCACATGGCTCGAGACGAGCAGGCACTTGCCGGATTCGCCGAGTTCGTGGAAGAAGGCGATCATTCGATTGCGCTGGACCGGGTCCAGGCCCGTCAGCGGTTCGTCGAGGATCAGCACGTCGGGGTCGTGCACCAACGCCGCGGCGAGCTTGACCCGCTGACGCATGCCCTTCGAGAACGAGCCAACCGGTTTGGGGTCGTCCGCGTCGAGCTTGACCTGGTCGAGAGCAGAGCGCGCAGCGTGCTCGTAGTCGGCGACGCCCAACGTCTGGGCGGCGATCACGACGAATCCAAGTGCCGAGACGCGGTCGAACAACCCGTCCTGCTGAGGCGCCAGACCGATCCGGCCACGGACATCGCGGTCTCGGCGAGCATCGACGCCGAGCACCCGGACCTCGCCCTGCGACGGCGTCGTCAGGCCACACATGATGCGGAACAAGGTGGACTTGCCGGCACCGTTCGGGCCCAGCAGGGCGGTCACACCCGCACCGACGCCGAACGTCACATCGGACACCGCCACGACGTCGCCGAACGCCTTCGTCACGCCGATCACCTGAACCATGCCTTCGGGAGCAGCGGGCGCAGGCACAGGCACCGTGGGAGGTGCCCACTCGGCCATCAGACCGCGTCCAGCTTGCGGTAGCGGGATGCGACGGTGCCGACGCCGACCAGCGTCCATCCGAGGTTGCCGAGCGCGACTGCCCACGTGCTGACGTCCTCGTAATCGGCCGACCGGTCACCGAAGAGCCGCGGCGAGATCTCCAGCGCCAGCCGGAGCGGATCGAGCAGCAGGACGTTGGCGTTCATCTCCGCCTGTTCGACGAGCAAGGCAGTCGCGATGAACGCGCCCAGCATCACCATGATCACCGCGATGGTCGCGAACGCTCGGCGGTCGGTCAGGCTCGACACACCGAGGCTGACCGCGCTATAGACGACAGACATCCCGAGACCCGCGATCACCAGGCGTCCCATCACCCCCAACCAGTCGAGCAGCCCATCGGGCCCCAGACTCTGGAAGGTGTAGCCGAGCAGGAGGAACAGCGACGGGGCCAGGACGACCAGGGACATGGTGCCGATGACTGCCAGGGCCTTCGCGCCGAGGTAGCTCACCTTGGTGAGCGGCGTCGACAGGTACAGCGAGTACATCCCGTCGCGACGATCGCGCACGATCGCCTCCGGCGTCACGAACGCCGTGAACAGCAAGGTCGCGAACACCGCCAGCCCGAACTGGGAGAACTCCCAGTAGTCCGGGCGCAACTCGCCCTCGAGCAGATCGCCGACCAAGATCGCGAGTGCGAGAAACGCGATGACCGGGAGGAACGCGACGACGATGATGAAGACCGGGACGATCTTGTAGCGAGCCTTGCGTCCCAGCCCGAGGATGCTCCGGGAGGTGTGCCAGGTGAGCGAGGCGACGGAGCCGCGCAAGCCGGCCCGCTCGCCATCGAAGCGCCGATACCCGCGATCGAGAATCTGTGCGTCGCTCACCGGTCACCCCCTTGGAACAAGTCCTCGAGGCGCCGCCGTCGTCGAACGATACGGCCGACCCTCGCCTCGGCCAGGGCGACCGCGTCGCGGACCGCATCGGCGATCACGTCGGCGTCGCTGCCGAGCACCTCGATGCGGGTCCCTCCGAGGCCGTCGTGACGCACCTCGAAGCCGTGCCTGCCGAGCGACTCGACGACTGCTGCCGCTGCACCCGGCCGGTCGGCAACGTCGACGAGTTCGACAATGACCCCACCGTCGTCACCGACGAGCGCGTCCAGCGGGCCCTGGGCGATCAGGCGGCCGGCGTCGAGGGCCACGACGCTGTCGCAGATCCGCTCGACCTCTTCGAGTAGGTGCGACGAGAGCAGGACGTCGATTCCGTACTCCGAACTGATCTGACGGATCAGCGCCAACATCTCGTCACGTTGGACGGGATCGAGGCCGTCCGTCGGTTCGTCGAGCAGGATCAGGCGCGGGTCTGCGGCGATCGCCTGGGCGAGCTTCACCCGCTGGCGCTGACCGGTCGACATCGTGCCGAGTGTCCGGAACCGCTCCTCGCCGAGACCGACCAGCCAGAGGGCGTCGCTGGCGCGGCCACGCGCCTCGGCACGCGGCATCCCTCGCACCTCGGCGAGGTGCTTCACGAAATCGGAGGCCGGCATCTCATCGGGCATGATGTGGTGCTCCGGCCCATAGCCGAGCAGCGAGCGGAGGTCGGCGCCGTCTTGCTGGGGGTCGAAGCCCAACACCTCGACCGTGCCGGAGGTCGGCGGGCGCAGCCCGAGCACCAAGCTCATGAACGTCGTCTTGCCGGCACCGTTCGCCCCGACCAGACCGGTCACGCCCGACTCGACCACGACGTCCAGAGCATCGAGGGCTCGCTGTTGCCCGAACTGCATCGTCAGACCCTCAGCGGTGATGACTGGCACGATGGACATCATGCCTGATCCGGCGACGGTTTTGCGTCAGACCTTCGATCGATCTCCGGTCGTCCACACGGCGGATGGCCCGGGGACGACCGGACGTATCGAGCTCAGCCGGTGAGTTCGTCGACGAACTCGCCGAACACCTCGGCGTACATCATGGCGTCGCTCTCGTCGTGCATCACCGAGATCAGCCACTGCTCGTCGAGGCCCGGCGGCAACAGCACACCGCGGTTGATGCCGTGGATCCACTGGGCGAAGGCGAGTTCGAAGTCGCTCGCCTTGTAGTCGCGATAGTTGCGAACCGGACGATCGAGCCACGTGATGCAGCCCTTGGCGCCGAACTGGACGGTGTGGGCCGGGATGCCCGACGAGTCGATGATGCCCTGACACGCCTCGACGAGTCGGGTGTTGCGGGCGATCGCTTCCTCGACCGTCTCGCGGGTGCACGCTTCGGTCAGGGTGGCCTTGACCGCTGCCATCACGAGCGGGTTGCCGTTGTACGTGCCCAAGTGGAGCACGGTGCCCTGCGTGATGAGGTCCATGTACTCGGCCTTGCCGCCGAACGCACCGACGGGGAACCCGCCGCCGATCGACTTGGCGAGCGTGACGATGTCGGGCTGGACACCGAGCTGATTGGTGGCACCGCCATAGCCGGCCGTGATGCCGGTCTTGACCTCGTCGAAGATCAGCAGTGTTCCGTGCCGGTCGCAGATCTCGCGCACCGCCTGGAGGTAACCCTCGACCGGCAGGCAGATGCCGATGTTCTCCATCACTGGCTCGACGATGAAGCAGGCGACGTCGTTGCCGGACAGGGCCCATTCGAGCGCGTCGGCGTCGTTGTACGGAATCACGACGACGTCCTCGAGCGTGCTCTTGGTGATGCCCAGCGACTGCGGCACCGAATTGGGCCGGTCGGCCGGGCCGGCGACGTCGAGCGACGGCTTGTTCGACACCATCACCTCGTCGTGGTGACCGTGGTATCCACCCTCGACCTTGACGATCTTCTCGCGGCCGGTGACGCCACGGGCGAGGCGGATCGCGTCGTGGGTGGCCTCGGTGCCCGAGTTGGTGGGCCGCCACATCGGCAGGCCGTAGCGCTCGGCCAGCAGCTCACCGACATCGGCGTTGAGCTCGCACGGCGTGACGTAGAGGGTTCCGTGGTCGAGCTGGGCGGCGACGGCCTTGCGGACGGCGGGGTTCATGTGGCCGGCGAACAACGCACCGAAGCCCATGTCGTAATCGACATACTCGTTGTCGTCGACGTCGATCATCCTCGCCCCGGCAGCGTGCTTCACGACGATCGGCCACGGGTCGTAGGCCTGGAAACTCGAAGGTACGCCCGCCGGCATCACCTTGCGGGCACGCTCGGTCGCGATCTGCGAGTGATGCGTGCGCTGGGAGTAGACGGCCATTTCGCGGGCCGTTATGTCTTTCGCCTTGGCAACGAGTTCGTTGTGGCTGGACACGGTTATCAGTGCTTTCTGTGAGGTGGGAGACCAGCCTACGTGATCGAGCGAGACGGCCACTCTCGTGGGTGTGCCGTCATTCGCCCACGGTCACGGTCGCGGCCACCGGATCGACGGTGATCATCGCGCCGTCGGGGATCCGGTCGAACGCATCGGCGACGCCGATCACCGCCGGAATGCCGAGCTCGCGGGCGACCACTGCCGTGTGACAGTTCGGGCCACCCGAGGTCGTGACGATGCCTCCGAGGATCGGCATGATCACGTTGAAGGCGGGCGTCGTGAATGTCGTGACCAGCACGTCCCCGGGTCCGACACGCTCGAGGGCATCCGATGGTGTGGTGGCGACGACGGCGCGGGCCGTGACGGGCGCGTCGCCGACTCCGATCACGGGCGCGGAGGCGTCACCGAACTTCGCCGCCAGGTAGGCACCGAAGTGGCGCACGTGCTGGCCCACGGGGGCCGGGAACAGACTGGCGTCCGGCGGTGGGGATGCCGGCGAACCGAGATGGGCGGGAGGTGCGACCGACGCTTGCGCCTGTCGGATCACGACTCGCCGGCTGATTTCGTCGGGACCGGGGCCGCCGGTGCCCGTGAGCAGGTCGGCGATCTCAGCGGGGCGCAGCACGAAGATGTCGTCGCGGTCGGCGAGCACGCCGCGCTCGACGAGCCGACGGGCAGCCTCGACCTGGGCGCGCCGGACGAGTCCTCCTGGCCACGAGGCGAGCAGACCCGAGTTGTCGTCGAGCGCGGCGTGGGCTCGTTGGGCCCTGGCCAACAGCGCATCGAAAGACGCCCGATCCGACCCCGGGACGGTCTCGCGACTGGTTGCGATGGCTGCGTCGATCTCCGGCTGTTCGTCGTGGACGCCGCCGCGGTGACGTTCGATCGTCTGCAACACGACATCGGGCAGTTCGACGAGCGTCTCGCGCACGATGTCGTCCGAGAGCACCCAGCTGCCGTGATGCCGCAGGTAGTCGTCAAGGGCCGCGGCCGCCCGCTCCGAGTGCAGCCGAACCTGGTCGAGGTCGTGCACGACCGCCTCCCCCAGCGCATCGGCGATCGCCACCAGACGCTGTCGCCCCTCCGCAGAAGTGGGGACACCGTGGAACGCAGCCTTGCCGGCGGCCTTGGGGTCGATCCCCCATTCGCCGGTGCCCAGCAGATACTCGCCGATCGGAATCACTTGGCTGAGCAGGGCGAAGTGGAGCGTGGTGCCATCGCTGAAGTGAGCGGCCGTGAAGCGCACCTGGTCGGCCAACTCGGCATCTGAGCAAGCCCCGAGATCCACGTCCTGGAACTCCAGGTTGCGCTCGATCCAGCTCGCCCGCAGCTGCTCCCATCGTTCGATCTCGGCGAGTGCGACATCATTCTCGATAGCGGCCGCCGCAGCCTTGATGCGCCGGCGGGCCGAGGGAGGCAAGCGAGTCAGCGCCTTCAACAAGATCGCCGGTGGCGGCTTCCCGCTGCCTCTGCGAGGGGCGCCGTGGACGAACGGGCTGATGTACCCATACCCGTTGACGTACTGCACCTCCATGTGCGACAGCGGGAGACCGTAGAGCGCGAACGCCTGGATGAAACCGGCCTTGACCGCCGGCGGGAAGATCTCTTGCAGCGTGGCAGACGCAGGCTCGGCCTGGTGGGACGCGTCGAATTCCCACTCACCGGGATCGGGTGGTTCCCAGGTCAGCGACGCCGCCGCCGCATCGATCGTTTGCCGATCTGCTCGGTTGATGCCCATGAATCCCCCTCGTAGACCCGACCAAGCTGCCACCAGCGCGGGCGGTGTTCAAGCGGCTGTGGCTACTTTGCCGGTTGGCCGCGTTGCCAGACGCCGATGACTCGATCGGCGTCACCCCACACGGAGCGATCCTCGAGCGGGTTGGCATCGAGCGTGATCACATCCGCGTCGAACCCGACGGCGAGCTGTCCGGTGTGCGGCGCCTGGGGTCCGAGCGTGTCGGGCCCGTTCGCGGTAGCGGCCTCGATCGCCTCGAGGTCGGTCATTCCGGCATTGATGAGATACACGATCTCGCGGCTGCTGCTGCCGTACATCTGACCCGACACGAAGATGTCGCAGCCGGCGGCGATCCTGACGCCCTTGGCGACGGCGACCTTCATCGCCTGTTCGTGCGCACCTGCGACCATCTGGCCCTTCTCGTAGGCATATCGGGGCAACGCCTCGGGCGTCCCGAGCAGTGCCTCGACCACGAATCGGGTCGGCACCAACATGGCACCCGTTTCGACCATGAGGTCGGCGGCCTCCTCGTCGAGGAAACTGCCGTGCTCGATCGTGCGGCAACCCGCTCGGAGCGCGGCCATGATGCCGGCCTTGCCGTGGCAGTGGGCAGCCACGATTCGCTCGGCACGTGCGGCCTCCTGCACGATCGCCGCCAACTCCTCGTCGGAGAACTGTTGGTGCATCGGATGATCGATCTCCGACATCACGCCGCCGGAAGCGCAGATCTTGATCAGCTTGGCGTTGGCCCGCAGGTTGGTGCGCACCGCCTTGAGCGCCTCGGGCACCCCGTCGCACAGGATGCTGAATCCCGACCTGCATGCGATCTCGTGGACGAAGTCGAGCGGGAGGCTGTGGATGTCGCCGTGTCCGCCGGTGGTCGACAGGATCCGCCCGGCGGCATGGATGCGTGGCCCGCGCATCCGGCCTTCTTCCACGACCGGTGCGAGTTGGAGGCCGAGCCCACCCACGTCGCGCACGCTGGTGACCCCTCCGTCGAGCATCGCCGCCGCGTCGGCGACCGCGCGAGCGGCGAGGGCCACGACTTCGGTGGACGCGAGCAGTTCGAGGTTGGGTTGCGACATGCCCACGAAGTGGGTGTGGCAGTCCCACAGCCCCGGCATCACAGCCGGCGCCTCGTGGACGTCGTCGCCGGGAGCGGGTGCCGGCGATCCCGCTGTCGGACCGGCGTAGGTGACGGCGCCGTGTTCGAGCACGACCGTCCCGTGCTCGATCGGGTCACCCCGACCGGGGATCAGGATGTCGGCGATGATGTGAGTGACCATGCTGCCTTTCGGTCGGAACGGTCGGGCGCCTGGGATCGCACCCTCGTCGTTCAGTTGCGTGGGACCTGCGCCCAGGGAAGTTCTTTGTCGACGCGTGGCTCGCCGGGCAGGCCGAGCACCTGCTCGCCGAGAATATTGCGCAGGATCTCGGACGTTCCGCCCTCGATCGAATTGGCGCGCACCCGCAGGAACGCATACTGGAGACCCTTGTTGGCACCCGTCGCGTCCAGCTCGGTCGGCCGACGGAACGTGTAGTCGTAGCCGACCTGGCCCTCCATACCCATCAGGTCGATGCAGAAGTTGTAGAGCTGCTTGTTGAACTCGGAGAACTCGAGTTTGGCGACCGACATCTCGGGGCCCGGGTTGCCCGCTTTGGCTGCCTCGGCGGCGCGCATGTTGGTGAGCCGCCCGACCTCGCCGCGCACCCACAGACGCATCAGCTCGTCCCGACGGGCTCCGGTGCGCTCGGACTCGTCGATCGCGTTCCACACGGCGACGGCGTCGTTGGCGGCACCACCGCGACGGGGCTTGCCTCCGCCGGCCGACCCGCCGCCGATCGCCGACCGCTCGTTCATCAGCGTGGTCAGCGACGCCCGCCAACCCTCGCCTTCGGCACCGATCCGGTTGGCGTCCGGGACGCGGACGTCGGTCATGTAGACCTCGTTGAACTCGGCCTCGCCGGTGATCTGGCGCAGCGGGCGAACCTCGACGCCCTCGGCATGCATGTCGAGGGCGAAGTAGGTCATGCCCTTGTGTTTGGGCAGTTCGGGGTTGCTGCGGGTGACGAGCATGCCCCAGTCGGCGAGGTGGGCAAGCGTGTTCCACACTTTCTGGCCGTTGACGATCCACTCGTCACCGTCTCGCACCGCCTTGGTCGCGAGACCGGCGAAGTCGGAACCGGCGCCCGGTTCGGAGAACAGCTGGCACCACTTCTCCTCGCCCGTGAACATCGGGCGCAGGAAGCGGCGCTTCTGCTCGTCGCTGCCGTGGGTGACGATCGTGGGGCCGGCGAGCGCCATGAAGAAGGTGGTCGCGTCGGTTGCGGCGGCGCCTGCTTCACGGAACCGCCGATCGATGTGACGGTTGAGATCGGGCCGCAATCCGAGGCCGCCGAAGCCGACCGGGAAGTGCACCCATGCGAGGCCCGAGTCATAGCGCGCACCGCGCAATTCGATGTCGGAGACGTCGGCGGGATCGTGGGCCGCCAGCACGGCGTCGATCAGCGCATCGACCTGTTGGAGGGATGAGGTGTTCGGCACACCACGAGTCTCGCGAATCGGGGGTGTGTCGATTGCAGTCGAACCTGGCAGAATGGCGACTCAACCGTGGACCCGGTCCACGACATGGTGGCCGTAGCTCAGCTGGTGGTAGCGCCAGGTTGTGATCCTGGAGGTCGGGGGTTCAAGTCCCCTCGGTCACCCCATAGCGCCCAGGCAGTGGGGGTCGAGCAGTCGACCCCTACACTGCCTGGGCCGCAAGCCGCCTCTAGCTCAACGGCAGAGCAGTGGACTCTTAATCCATTGGTTCTGGGTTCGAATCCCAGGGGGCGGACCACGAAACCTCAGCATCTAGCTGGGGTTTTGTCGCGTCTAGGACTCCGGCGACCACCACGCGTTCGCCACAGGCACCAACTCAGGGACCAGGGCGCCGCGACAGGTCCGAACGAGACGCGGCGGGACCGTCGTGAAGCGCCGCGGGATCACCAACTGGCGATCCCCGATCTCGAGCACAGAACCGTCCAGCCAGTCGGCACCGAGCACGATCTCGTCGTCCGCGAGTCGTGGGTGGCCGGATCGCATCGTCGGGTGGATGCCACCGCCGTCGGGATCAAGGGCTCGACGCGGCGACCGGCTGCCCGTTCCGGGCATGGTCCGTCGCCGAGTGACCGGCATCCGATCCCGACCGGACGTTCACGTGTCTGCTGCGACGGTCCGCAGCAGTTCGTCGATCTGTCGCTGTTCGATCTCCGACGCCTCTGCTCGGCTCGCCGGAGGCTCTCCGAGCGCGCCCGCCCGGTCAGGCAGGTCGGCTCCGGCGTGGTGATCGCGAACAACGGCGTTCGGGTTCTCCGGGGCGAGTGGGCTCCGGCGCTCGGGAACGTGTAACTGCACGACGTTCGGATGGACCGGTCATTGCGCTCACCCGGGGCGACCTGACTCTTGGTCCGACCAGGTCACCGCTGCCACGGCTGCCGAGGCCGGGAGCGGCTCGAGGCGCAGCGTGAGCAACCAGGTGATCGCCACGAAGACGGCAGATCCCCACATCGCGGCGTCGAGGCCGCCCCACAGGTACAGGGCACCCGACAGCATCGTGCCGACGAGGCGGCCCGTGGCGTTGGCCGAGTAGTAGAAGCCGACGTCGAGCGACACGTCGTCGTGCTGCGAGTACGCCAGGATCAGGTACGAGTGCAACGACGAGTTGATCGCGAACACGACGCCGAACACCACGAGGCCACCGACGATCACCGCTGTGACCCTCGTGTCGGCGGAAACCCCCATCGCAATTGCGCCCGACACGACCGCCAGGATCAGCGCCCAGGTGCGCGCGGCCCCGATCTCGGCGTCGACCGAGCCCATCGACCTGTGCAACAACCGCGGAGCGATCGACTGCACCATGCCGTAACCGATCACCCACACCGCCAGGAAGCCGCCGATGCCCTCGAACGACCAGCCCAGCTGCTCGTCGAGGAAGACAGGGAGGGCCACCACGAACCAGATGTCGCGCGACCCGAAGAGGAAGAACCGGGCAGCCGAGAGCCGGTTGATCGCCGACGACTTCGACAGGATCGACCTGAGCGGTGGCTTCTTCTTCGCCTTGCCGATGTCCTCGTCGAGCAACAGCGCGATCGCACCGAGCGCCACGGCGATCAGGGCGGCCAACGTCCAGAGCGCAGCGTCGTAGCCGATCCACGACAGCAGCGCCGCCCCGATGAAGAACCCGACGCCCTTGAGGGCGTTCTTGGAGCCGGTCAGCACCGCCACGAGCTTGAACAACGCGCCCTCATCGGTGCCCGCCACGAACTTCACTGCGCTCTTCGAGCTCATCTTGGTGAGATCCTTGGCGACACCCGACAAGGCCTGGGCACCCATCACGAATGCGACCGACACCCACTCGCGCCAGCTCGGCTGGTGGAAGGTCAGGGCGACGAGTGCCACGATCTGCAGCGCGAGCCCCGCCATGAGGGTGCGGTTGAGGCCGCTGCGCGCGCCCATCCAACCACCGATCAGATTGGTGACGATGCCCATGAACTCGTACAGCAGGAACAGGAACGCGATCGCCACCGGCGAATAGCCCAGGTCGTGGAAGTACAGCAGCACCAGCATCCGGAGCGCACCGTCGGTGACCGTGAACGCCCAGTACCCGGCGGTGACCAGTGCGTAGTTGCGGAGCCTCAAGAGCCGCCCTCGATCACGTTGCTCCGGCCAGGCTGCCGGCCACCTTCGCCGCGAGGTCGGCCATGCGAAACGCGTAACCGTACTCATTGTCGTACCAGATCAGCACCTTCACCAACCGCCCGTCGACCACCATCGTGGACGGGCCGTCGACGATGCCCGAGCGCGTGTCGTTGGTGTAGTCGGCCGACACCAGCGGCCGCTCCTCGAACCCGAGGATGCCGACCAACGGACCCTCGGCCGCGTCGCGGAGATATCCGTTGACCTCGTCGACGGTGACATCGCGCGACATCGTGAACACCGCATCGATGAGCGACGCGTTCAGCAACGGGACCCGAACGGCGACCCCGTTCAGCTTCCCCGTGAGCTCGGGGTAGATCATGGTGATCGCCGTCGCCGAACCGGTCGACGTGGGGATGAGCGAATTGAGCGCGGATCGAGCCCGGCGGAGATCCTTGTGGGGGGCGTCGACGACCACCTGGGTGTTGGTGACGTCGTGGATCGTGGTGATCGCGCCACGCTCGATGCCGATCTGCTGGTGCAACACCTTGACCACCGGAGCGAGGCAGTTGGTCGTGCACGAGGCGGCAGTGACGACGTGGTCGACGGCGGGATCGTAGAGATGGTCGTTGCAGCCCATCACGATGTTGAGCACGCCGTCGCTCTTGACGGGCGCGGCGACGATCACCTTGCGGACGCCGTGATCGAACGATGGGGGGTCGAAATACGGGGCCAGCAGTTCGGTCGTGCGGAAGGCGCCAGAGCACTCGAGCACGATGTCGACGCCTCGGGCATGCCACGGCACCTCGCCCGGAGAGTCGATACGGGAGTACGAAACCAACCGCTCCCCCATCACGATCTGATCCGCACTCACGCCGATACCCGCGTCGAACCGTCCGTGCACGGTGTCGAACTCGAGCAGGTGGGCAGCGGTCGCGACGTCGGCGAACGGCTCGTTCACGTGAGCCAGTTCGAGCTCGGGGTGTTGGCGCAGTGCGCGCACCACCAATCGCCCGATGCGGCCGAATCCGTTGATCCCGATGCGGGTGGTCATGTGCACGTGCTCCTCATTGTCGGTCCAGCTGGGTGCTGCGGATACGACGATCGAGATCGACGATCACATGGTCGAAGGCGTCATCGCTGCCCACCTCGACCGGGTCGGGCAACGACCAGTGCCACCAGTCCTCGCCGGGATCGAGTTCCTCGTGGGCTCGATCGCACACGGTGACCACGATGGCCGCTCGATGAGCAGCGTCATCGCCGTCGAGCAACCGCGGCGTCGCCCCGCTCAAGTCGAGACCACGGCGCGCCGCGGCAGCGATGGCGCCAGGGTGCACCTGATCCGCCGGATGCGTGCCGGCCGACGAAGCACCCTCACCCGTGAGCGACACCCACAGCGCGGCGGCCAGCTGTGACCTCGCCGAGTTGTGGCTGCACACGAACAACGCCCGCCCGTGCCGCCGGGGCGCCGCGACGCCGAGTGCGGCCAACGGTTCGCGATCCAGCCGGACGTACCGACGACGCCGGTCACCACTCGACACGAACCGCTCGATCAGCCCCACCGATTCGAGGACATCGAGATGATGGGCGAGCAGATTGCTCGGCAGGCCGAAGCGGTCGACCAGCTCCTTGGGAGACCGGTCGCTGACGGCCAGATCGTCGACGATGGCCAGTCGGACGGGCTCACCGAGTGCGGCGTGCAGCGCTGCACGGGAAGCCAGATCGGTCGGCATGCCCTCACCATATTGTCTCAATACAGATTGAGCAAATGCCCGACTTCGCCTCGCGTTCGCCCGTCGTTCAGTCGAGGATGGCTTCGATGTCGACGTCGTTGGACGCCAGCACGAACGCCACCGGCGTGTCCGTGGCGACGTCGGCCAGCAACGCCGACAGGCGTTCGGGGAAATCGTCGGGATGGACACACGGGTCGGGGAGGCCGATCAGACAGAGGTCCGCCTTGGCCGAGCGCTCCGCGATCACCGCCGCAACCGGGCGGGGGTCGGAGATCACGTCGACCTCCACCGTCAGTCGCGCCTTCGCGAACACGGCCCGCAGGTTCGCCGCCACCTCGATGGCAGCATCGTCCTTTGGCACCACCATCCGAACCGTGATCGTCGCCCGCCGCCACGGCTTCGAACCGCGCAGCGTGTTGGCGAGCATGATCATCAGCGCCCCGTTGTCGCGCATCGACCGCAGCCAGACATCGATCTGACGACGGTTCCCGAACGTGGTGTCGTCGGCGGCACGGACGACGACGACATTGCGGCCCGCATCGTGGAACCGCCGGATCATGGTGGCGTACTCGTCGGCGTCCGACGTGGTCTCTCCGTCTCCGAGCAGCACCGTGTTCGGCACCAACCCGCCGAGGCCGTACGCCTCGACGAGCACGGAAGCTCCGACGTATGGCGTGGGAGCCGACACGACCCGCACGAGAGCATCCACCTTGCGCTCGGCGAGGTGCTCGCGAACGGTCTCGGCGAGATGGCGCTTACGTTGGCTCGGGGCAGGATCGGGCAGGATCGTCGCGATCGTGAGCAAACCGCGGTCGTGGGACAGCGTGTTGGCGAGATCGATCAGGTACCAGCGCTTGGTCGGACTGCCCGCCAGCACGAGGATGTTGGGACGCCAGCTCTTGGCATGCGTCGACGGGCGGATGTGGGCAGCGGCCCAGCGGATCAGGTTGATCCACAACCCCTGGCGGATGTCACCCCACTGGGCACGAGCCCGGCGCCGGTTGAGCAGCCCCCAGATCAAGGTCACGACCGCCATCGCCACGATCGTGGCCACGGGGTTGATCAGGAACATCACGGCGACGCAACCCAGAGCGCCGGTGAACGACACGCTCCAATGCACCCGGAACGTCGGCCGGAACGCCGGGTTGCGGAGGAATCGTTCGCTCGCCGACACGAAGTTGACGACCGCATACGAGGCCAGGAAGAACATCGTGAGCACCGGGGCGACGGCGTTCAGATCGCCGACCGCCACGACGCCGAGTGCGAGCGCCAACGAGAAATACGTGCCCAACCGTGGCTCGTCGTTGACACCCGAGCCGCGGCCGAAGATCCGCATCGGTCGCGGCAGCACGCCGTCGCGAGCCAGCGCCTGGAGGATGCGCGGAGCGCCGAGGATGCTGCCGAGCGCGCTCGACAGCGTCGCGCCCCACACACCGAGCAGGATCGCCGGACCCCACAGCGCGATCGAGCGCATGATCAACGGATCGGTCACCAGCGACTTCGTGTCGGCCCGGCTGTTGAGCTCGAGCGGGATGATCATGTAGATCACGTAGCTGACACCGATCGCCGCCAGGGTGCCGCGCGGAATCGACTTGCGCGGGTTCTTGAGATCGCCGCTCATGTTCACGCCGGCCATGATTCCGGTGACAGCCGGGAAGAACACCGCGAACACCACCCAGAACGGCTCGGGAACGAACGGGTCGACGACCAGACGGTCAGGGAGCGGTGGGGCCGACACGCGGTGGGTGCCGAGGAAGAACGACACCAGCGACATCACGATCACGGCCATGATCAGGTACTGCGTGCGGATCGCCGTGCGCGCCGACACGAGGGCGAGCAGGGCCACCCCGATCGTCGTCGCCAGCGCGAGCGGCCGGATCGGGATGTGCGGCGCCACGGCATGGACGCTCTCCGCGAAACCGAGGGTGTACAGCGCAACCGAGAGGGCCTGGGCGACGTAGAGCGGAATGCCGATCGCGCCGCCGATCTCCGAACCGAGCGAGCGGCTGACCATGTAGTAGGCGCCACCGGTGCGGATCACCTGATCGGTCGAGATCTGGGCGATCGACAAGCCCGTCAAGAGCGTGATCCCGGTTGCGATCGTGACGATGATCAGCGTGTTGCGCAACCCGGCGTTGCCGACCACCCAACCGAAC
The DNA here is from genome assembly GCA_963701575.1 of uncultured Acidimicrobiaceae bacterium. GTDB lineage: Bacteria > Actinomycetota > Acidimicrobiia > Acidimicrobiales > Ilumatobacteraceae > Ilumatobacter. The sequence goes on along the minus strand of CAVPAQ010000015.1, from coordinate 32,617 downwards.
CGGAGGTACATGATCACGCCGAGGATCGTCAGGATCGACGGTGTGAAGACACCCCCGAACGTGCCGAGCCCGCGCCGCTGGGGTTCGGCCTTGATTGCCGGAGCGGTGGTCATGCAGCGACGTCCAGGGTCCACTGAGCAGCGCTCGGTCGACAGCCACCGAACCCGGGGCGTCGGCGTGATCCGCTCACTGCGTTCGACCGCGCTGACGTCGGGTCGACAACCAGCTCACGACGGCACCGAACACGAAGGCGACGACGAGCGCGATCACGAGCGGTGCCTCACGCTCACCCACGACGTACCCGAGCGACACCGACTGCCGGTTGTCGATCGCCAGGGCCGCAGCCGCGGCGACGATCACCGCAATCGTGGCCAGTCGAAACGTCTGACGGCGACGAATCGCCGCCTCTTGTGCTGCTGTCGGTTGATCGCCCATGATGCGCTCCTTGTCGGCCGACAGCGTCGCCGGTCGGCGAACCCGAGATCACCATCGCTGGTGTTGCGGCTCGATGTGGCCGACGACGGTCGCTGCAACATACTGCACCATGTCGCGGTCCCGGTAGTCCTCGTTCCGGTCCGGTGCGGTTCGATGCCGTTGCCCCTCGTGAGCACGACGCGCAGCTGCCGACCGTGAATCGTCACCCGTCGTTGACGCGAGCTGCGACGTAGTACACACCGATCTTGTCGGCGAAGTCGTCGTTGGCAGGCAGATACGGCTCGGCGTCGCTGACCCACAACGGTTGCCACATGCCGTCGTCGCGCAACCGGTCGATGACAGCCTGGCAACGGCGCTGTTCCCACAGGTCTTCGCGTTGTGTCACGACGACGACGCCGCCCGGGCGAACGATCCGGCAGAACTCGCGCCAGCACGCCTCGACCTCTGGCACATAGGACATCACCCCGACGCACGTGAGGGCGTCGAACGAGTCATCCTGAAACGGCAACGGCGCCTGGAGATTCGCCGGAGCGACCGATGTGTACGCCTCCGAACGCCGGGCGACAGCCAGCGATTCCTCGGAGAGATCGATGCCGTGCAAGTCGCCGCGATAGCCGGCGCTGCGCAGTGCACGACCTGTCCGACCTGTTCCACACCCGGCGTCGAGAACTGCCAGCGCCGCCGGAGCGTGCTCGATCAGGATGTCGGCGACGATCCCAGGGGCTCGGTAGGCCCACACGTCGAGGTCGTCGTCGTAGCGCTGCGCCCACTCGTCGTAGAAGGCGGCGACGTCGGCAGGATCGGCACTGCCCTGCAACAACCAGCCGTCATCCGATGGGTCAATCCGCCTGTTGTATCAGACGGCTGGAATCGGGCGACCCGTCGGGGGCAACCATCGACTCCTGGCCCGATGAAGCGCCGCTGCTCGACGAAGTGCGGTGCTTGGTCATCTGCCAGGCAACGGCGCCGCCGATGATCGCTGCGGCACCGAGCAGATACCACCCGTAGTTCTTCGTGGTGGGCATCTTGTTGATCAGCCAGGACTGGATGTCTTCGCCGAAACCGATGATCGGGTCGTCGACCGGGCCGTCGAAGAAGAACAGGCGTACTTCGTAATAGCCGTAGTAGGCGACGTAGGCGCCGGCGACGACCAGGAACACACCGGCGAAGACGTTCATCTTCGGCAGCAGCGATCGGAACTTGTTGACCAGGCCGTCCTTCGCCAACGCCACCGCAAGGGTGAGCACGCTCACGACGATGCCCATCCCGAGCCCGTACCAGACGAATACCATCACGCCGCTCAGGTAGCTCTCATTGCGGAATGTGGTGGAGGTGACGGCGAGGAACGGGCCGAGCGTGCACGACAGCGAAGCGACCGCATACGACACACCGAACAGGAACATCGACAGGAGCGTGCCGTCGGCGCCACCCTTCTGCAGCTTGGGGATGTTCACCACGAGCTGACGACCGGTGAGCAGGTAGATGCCGAGCCCGACGAGGCCGAGTCCGATCACGATCGTCGCCCACGGCAGGTACTCCTGGAGGCCGCTGACGAACTTGGTGATGACGACGCCGATCAGACCGAACACCGCCACGAAGCCGACGGTCAGCACCGCCGACACCTTGAGACCGCGCCCGACAGCACTCGACCTGCTGCTGCCGTCGTCGAGAGCGACGAACGCCGACAGATAAGCGGGCAGCAGCGCGAAGCCACACGGGTTGACGGTCGCCGCCATGCCGGCGGTGAGAGCGAGAGCGAATGGACCGTTCAACACCACGGTGGAACACGGTAGGGCGAGATCTCCATTCCGACACGTCGATCCGGGAAACATCCCGGGAACAAACACCGGCTCGGAACAAGCCGACGAGATCGGTGTGTTCCCTCCTCATGCCAGTCCGAATCGCCCACGTCGCCGTCATCGCCGTACTGCTGCTGGCTGCCTGTGGCAACGACGAGCGAGTCGAGGTGGCAGCGGGAACGGTGACCACAGTGGACACGGCGAGCGGCGGCACCGCGGCGAACGCCGGCACGATCGCCGGGCCGATCGCGGCCGGGGTGCCGTTCGCGGTCGACCAGGTCGCTTCGTCGCCGCGCCGGGTCACGTACAGCGGCATCGATGCCTGGCGAAGCGGCATCGTGGCGAACGACCTGCCCGAGCCCCTGATCGACTTCGCCGAGCTTCGTAGCGGCGGGCCGCCCCCCGACGGCATCCCGCCCGTCGACGAGCCACGTTTCCTCGAACCGTCGAGCGTCGACTTCCTCGCCGACAACGAGCCGGTGCTGGCGCTCGAGATCGATGGCGACGCCCGCGCCTACCCCGTGCAGATCCTCACGTGGCACGAGATCGTCAACGACACGGTCGGAGGCGTCCCGGTCAGTGTGACCTACTGCCCGCTCTGCAACTCGGCCCTCGCCTACGACCGCCGGATCGGGGTCGACGGCACCGCCGAGATCCTCGACTTCGGCACGTCGGGGCTGCTGTACAACTCGTCACTGGTGATGTACGACCGCCAAACCGAGACCCTGTGGAGCCATTTCACGGGGCAAGCCGTGATCGGCGAACTGACGGGCATCCAGCTCACCGACTTCCCACTGTCGACGGTCGCGTGGGGCACCTGGCGTGACGCCCATCCCGACGGCCTCGTGCTCAGCCGTCAGACCGGATTCGACCGCTCGTACGGCGCCAATCCGTATCCCGGCTACGACGACGTCGACGGTGTGCCCTTCCTGTTCGAAGGCACGGTCGACGGTCGCTACACCGCGCTGACGCGAATCGTCGGCGTCGAACGCGACGGGGCGGCGGTCGGGATCCCGCTGATCGAGCTCCAGGATCAGCGGGTCATCCGCGGCACCATCGGCAGCACGGACATCGTCGCGTGGTGGACCGCCGGCACCAGCTCGGCACTGGACGACCGCAACATCGCCGACGGCTACGACGTCGGGGCGACCGGGGTGTTCCTCACCGAAGCCGAAGGCTCTCCCCTGACGTTCGCGCCCAGCGGCGACGACCTGTTCGTCGACGACCGGACCGGCTCGACCTGGAACGTGCTGGGGCGGGCGACCGACGGGCCACTCGCCGGCACCCGGCTCGAACCGGTCGCCCACGTCGACACGTTCTGGTTCGCCTGGTCGACGTTCCAGCCGGACACCGAGATCGTCACCGGCGACGCCACCCGATGACCGCAGGCGACTCGCCGATCCGCGACATCCTGTTGCCGCATTCCGACCGCATCGCGTCAACACAGGTGCTGATCGTGATGGCGCTCTCCGTCGCCGCCACTTGGCTGGTCCGCAGAGAGCGCGCCCTCGTCCAGTTGTCGTTGGGTGTGGGGGCGGTGTTGCTCGGGCTGATGGCCCTGCGAACACTCCACTGATCTGTGTTGCGAATACCGTGGGGCCGAACTCAGCCGGCCATGGCGGCCACGATCGCGGCCAGCACCGCCGGAGAGGTCGCGAAGTTGAGTCGTACGTGCCCCTCGCCCTGGGGCCCGAACTCAGGGCCGGCGCTGAGCGCAACACCTCGCGCGAGGAACGTCGTCGCCGGGTCGGACCCCAGCCCGAGCGCCGAGCAATCGAGCCATGCGAGATAGGTCGCCTGGGGCGGGTCGTACACGACACCGGGCAGGTGCTCGGCGAGCAGCCCTGTCAGCGCCAGACGGTTCTCGTCGAGCAGTTCGACGACGGCAGCCAGCCACTCGTCACCATCGGTCCACGCGGCCACCGTCGCCGTCACGGCCATCAGGTTCGGCGCGCCCAGATAGTGGCCGGGCAACCCCTCGAGCACGCGTTCCAAGCGGTCGCTGCCGACGTGCATCACCGCCCAGCGCAAACCAGCGAGATTGAACGCCTTGGACGCCGACGCCAACGTCACGGTACGTGCCGAGACCTGTGCCCCGAGCGACTCGAACGGCACATGGGTGAATCCCGGCATCGTGAGGTCGGCGTGTATCTCGTCGGAGATGACCGTCAGGTCGTGGCGCTCGGCGATGTCGGCGATCCGCTCGAGTTCGGATCGATCGAACACGTAGCCCAGCGGATTGTGTGGGTTGCACAAGATCCAGATCGATGCGCCCGACTCGGCGAGCTGGGCCTCGAGGGCGTCGTAATCGAAGGCGCCGCGATCGCGCACGACCGGCACGAGGCGACGATCCATCTGCCTGATCGTGTCGAGAAACGGATGGTAGGCAGGCATGTGGAGCACCACACCGTCGCCCGGTTCCGACAGGTGCAGTACGGTCGCCCGCACGCCCTGGAGCACGTCGATCATGTCGCGGACACGGTCGGGCCGCACCTCCCAGCCGTACCGTTCTGACATTCGCGGCCCGAACAGCTTGGCGGCCGGTGAGAGCGCGTACGGGCCACCCCAGTTCGGATAACCGAACGAGTTGCGGTCGATCACCTCGCGCAGCGCGTCGGTGATCACCGGGGCGACCGGGAAGTCCATGTCCGCCACCCACGCAGCGAACGGTGCGTGCCGGGACTGCCACTTGGCGCCATCTCTCGAACGGAGCGACTCGATGTCGAGCGACCGCAGTGCGAAGGGATCGCTCACGGCACCACCACCAGCTTGCCGGCCGCCCGTCGTTCGGCGAGGTCGCGCAGCGCATCGACCGTTCGTTCCAACGGATACGCCGTCGGCTCGACCGGGCTGAGCTCGCCCGCCGCGATCATCGCCATCACCTCGCTCTGCATCGCGTCGTTGTCGCTGCGATGGCGCATCGCCCACGATCCCCACTCGACCCCTGTGATCGATCGATTCCGGAGGAGCACGTGGTTGAGCGGGAGCGACGGGATACCACCGACGAATCCGATCACCAGGAACTGGCCGTAATCGCCGAGCGTTCGCAGCCATGTCTCGGCCCGGTCGCCGCCGACCGGGTCGTACACGAGATCGACGCCGGCCTTACCCTCCGCGGCCACCAACTCGCGGACCGCCGACTTGACGTCGTCGACGATGTCGAACGCCGACTCGGCGCCCTTGTCGAGCGCGAGCCGACGTTTGTCGGCGTTCGATGCGACGGCGAACACCCGCAACCCCATGGAAGCGCCGACGTCGACCGCCGCGAGCCCGACACCGCCGCCGGCACCGATCACCAGCAACGATTGACCGCGCTGGGCATGCGCCCGATTCCGCAACGCAAACACCGCCGTCATGTAGCTCTGCACGAACGTGGCAGCGACGCCGTCGGAAATCCCGTCGGGAACCACGGTCACGGCGTATGCCGGTGCGACGACCTCGTCGGCGAATGCACCCGAGCCCGCCGCGACGAGCACCCTCGTGCCGATCGTGAGGTGAGGCGCATCGCGAGCGACGTCGTCGCCGACATCGACGATCTCGCCGACGCACTCCGAACCCGGCGTGAACGGGGTCGGCGTCTTGAGCTGGTAGCGACCCTGGACGACGAGTGTGTCGACGTAGTTGACGCCGGCGGCTGCGACGCGCACCTTCACGGTTCCGGGCCGCGCCTCCGGCGACGGCACCTCGTCGAGTACGAGATCTTCGATCGGGCCGTACTGCCGGCAGAGAATCGCACGCATCGACCGATCATGGCACTCCGCTACCGTCTGGTCCGTGCCCGAAGCGCTCACGCCCGTCACGCTCGAAGGCCGCCACGTCCGGCTCGAACCTCTCGATCACGGTCACGCCGAGGGTCTCGCCGCCGCAGCCGCCGGCGATCGCAGCACGTTCGATCTCACCTGGGTTCCCGACGACCTGGATTCGATGCGCGCCTACATCGATTCACTGCTCGATGCCCGCGCCCGAGCCGAGGTGTTGCCGTTCGCACAACGGCGACTCGACACCGGCGAACTCGTCGGGTGTACCAGATATCTCGATCTGCATTGGTGGAACGGGCGCGACCAGATCGCCGAACTCGAGATCGGCGGCACTTGGCTCGCGGCGAACGCACAACGAACAGCGATCAACACCGAGGCCAAACTCCTGCTGTTGACCCACGCGTTCGAGACGCTCGACGTCTGGCGCGTCGCGATCTGCACCGACGCCCGCAACCAGCGCAGTCGCGACGCGATCGAACGGGTCGGCGCCTCGTTCGAAGGCGTGCTTCGCAATCACCGAGTGCGCTACGACTCGACCGGGTCCCACCCCCGTCCCCGTCAGACAGCGCTGTATTCGATCATCGACGAGGAATGGGAGTCCGTCAGGCAGGGTCTGCAGGATCGCCTCGCAGCAGCGGGTTGACCCGCTGCCGAAACCGATCCGTTCGAGCCGCGCCCGACGCCGGTCGCGTACGCTCGGCGGCGATGCAGGCCCTCGTGGTGATCGCCCATCCTTGCGACGACAGCTTCAACCACGCCGCCGCGGGGGCGGCGGTCACCGTTCTCGAACGGGTTGGCCACGACGTCGACGTGATCGACCTCTACGCGGACGGTTTCCGGGCGGCGATGTCGCTGGAGGAACGCCTCGCGTACGAGACGGCCGAGCCGATCATCGACCCGCAGGTCGCCGACCACGCCGAGCGGCTCCGCCGCGCGGAGATCCTGGTGTTCGTGTATCCGACATGGTGGAGCGGGCTGCCGGCAGTGCTCAAAGGTTGGCTCGAACGCGTCATGGTCCCCGGTGTCGGGTTCACGTTCGACGCCCGATCGGGCAAGGTGCGACCGGGGCTGCGTCACGTGCGCCACATCGTGGGCATCTCGACGTACGGTTCGCCGCGCTCGTACGTGCGCCTGGTCAACGACAACGGTCGTCGCATCCTGACGAGGGCGCTGCGAATGTCGTGCGGCACGCGCGTGCGGACGCGCTGGATCGGGATCTACGCCATGGATACGGCAACCGCCGCAGACCGCGCCGACTTTCTCGAGCGGATCGAGCAGCGAATGGTCGCGATCTGATGCGCGTACTCGTCGTGTACTGCCATCCGAACAGCCAATCCTTGGTTGCGGCCGCCCGCGACCGGGCGCTCGAAGGACTCGCGACCACAGGCCACGATGTCAGGCTGACCGATCTGTACGCCGACGGTTTCACGCCGGAGATGTCGGCCGACGAGCGCCGAACCCACAAGATTCCCGGCGTCGCGGCCGAGTTGCAGTCGTACGCCGACGACCTGGCGTGGGCGGAAGCGCTGGTGCTCGTGTATCCGACCTGGTGGAGCGGCCAGCCGGCGATGCTCAAGGGGTGGATCGATCGCGTCTGGGTGGCCGGCGTGGCATGGGAGCTACCGGAAGGCGCAAACGTTCTGCGACCGTTGCTGACACACGTTCGTCGGATCGTGGTCGTGACGACGCACGGTTCGTCCAAGGTGGTCAACATGGTCCAGGGCGAGGCCGGCAAGCGGATCGTCACCCGCTCGATGAGGGCGATGTGCGCCAGACACACCAGCACCACCTGGTGCGCGCTGTACGGCCTCGACCGGGCCGACGAGCCCAGACGGAAGGCGTTCCTGGATCGCGTCGAACGCACGCTGGTCCGGCTCTGACGACCAGCGGCCTCGCGCCGGCCGCGCGGTCGGGAAGCGTCGGCCTCAGCGAGCCACGGCGACGGCGATCGCAGCAGCCACGCGAGCGTTGTTCTCGGCGAGGGCCAGGTTGGCCGGAATGCTGCGCCCATGGGTTGCGTCACCGATGCGCGCCAACACGAACGGAGTGATCGCGGCGCCCGTGATGCCCATCGAATCGCACTCGGTGAGCGCTCGTGACAGCACGCCGTGCAGTTCGGCCGGGTCGAGCTCGTCCTCCTGGGGAATCGGAACCGCGACGAGAACGCCCGATGACGGGCGGGTGCGATTCGCCAACACGCCGGCGACCTCCGCCGCGGAGTCGACACGATGCGGAACGCGCAGGCCCGACGACCGCGTGTAGAACGCCGGGAAATCGTCGTGCTGCCAACCGAGCACCGGAACACCGACGGTCTCGAGGTACTCGAGCGTGCGCGCCAGATCGAGGAAAGCCTTCGCCCCGGCACACACGGTGATCACCGGATGATGGGCGAGCGCGTCGAGGTCGGCGCTGACGTCCCCGCTCAGCTCGGCTCCGCGGTGGACGCCACCGATGCCACCGGTCGCGAACACCGAAACACCCGCCGCCGCGGCCAGCGCGACCGACGCGGACACCGTGGTGGCGCCGAACACCCACCCCTGGGCGACTGCGACCGGCAGATCGCGTTCGGCGGTCTTGTTCGCGACCCCCAGGATGCGCCCGTGCTCGTGGGGCGACAGGCCCACACGCGCCTCCCCGTCGAGCACGGCCGTGACGGCCGGTACGGCGCCGCCCGCGACGATGGCCGCGAGGCAACGGTCGAGCGCCTCCTCGTTCGCGGGTGACGGCAGCCCGAGGTTCGAGAAGATCGTGGATTCGAGGGCGACGACCGGTTGCCCGTCGGCGAGGGCGCCGGCAACGACGTCGGAGAGCACGGGTTGAATCACGACGACAGTCTGCCAGCGATCAGTGGTGTGCGAACCGGGTGACGCACTCGACGTGATGGGTGTGCGGGAACAGGTCGAGCACCTCGGTGCCGGCGTGTCGGTACCCGTGACGGCTCAACAGCGCCGCGTCGCGGGCCAGCGCGACCGGGTCGCAACTGACCAGCACGAGCACCGGCGCCTCCGTTGCCACGATCGTTGCGACGCCCGGCCGCCCGAGCCCGGATCGGGCCGGATCGGCGATGACGACATCGATCGCGGCGCCGCGGTCCGGCCTCCACGCCCCGACCTCGGACTGTTCGACGCGTGCCTCACGCCCGGCCAGGTTGGCCCGGCAGTCGCCGACGGCCGACTTCGAGTTCTCGACCGCCAGCAGACGAGTCGGCGGTTGCGTGGCCCCGTTCGCGAACAGCCCGACGCCCGCATAGGCATCCAGCACCGTGCCGGCGCGTTCGAGTTCTGGTGCGGCTCGTTTGACGGCGTCGATCAGCAACTCGGCCGCAGCGGGGCCACTCTGAAAGAACGAGGAGGCAGATACCCGCAGCCGATGCTCGCCGACCTGCTCGAACAGACGGGCGGAGGCCCCGACGCTCACGAGGCCGGGCAGGCCGGTGACGTCGCCGTGAGCGGTGTCCCAGCGAGCGGTCATCTCACCGGTGGCGACCGAGCACCGCAGCGTGAGTTCCAACTCCGGTGTGAGACGGACGGCATCGAGCACCGGCAGGAGCGACGGGTGGGCGATCAGGCAGTCGGCCGCACGAACGGTGGCATGTGACCGGTCGACACGGAAGCCCGCTCTCCCGTCCGCATCTCCCACGACCCGGATCGTGGTGCGATAGCCGCGATCGGGAACCGATGCGCCGGGCCGCAGGTCGGCGTCGGGCAACTTCCCGGTGCGCCGCAGGGCATCGCGAACGATCTCGATCTTCGCCGGCAGTTGGGCGGCGACCGCGATGTGCTGCCAATCACACCCGCCGCAGCCCTCCCGCCGGCGAGGACACGGTGGCTCGACCCGATCCGGCGACCCGACCACCACCCGGTCGATGACCGCTCGCGACCAATCACCCTTCGACTCGATCGTGGTGACGGTGAGCTCGTCGCCGGGCACGCCGCCTCGGACGAAGACGACCTTGCCGTCGGCATCCCTGGCGATCGCCTCGCCTCCGGCGATCAGTCGCTCCGGTCGCACCGTCGAGGCACCGCGATCGTCCGTCATCGCCCGGACACTACCGACGCGCGAACCTGTGGGCATGAGCGAACCCGCTACGAAGTGGTATTGGGATCTGCGGCGAGCCGTGGCCGTGCCGGCCGCCGAGCGCGGACCGGGCGACCATCTGCTCGGGCCGTACCGCACCAAAGGCGAGGCCGAGAACTGGAAGGCGACGGTCGAGGCCCGCAACGAGGCCTGGCAGGACGAGGACGACCGCTGGAACGGCGTCGACGACGACGACGATGCCGTTCCACCGACCCACTGACTAGGTTCTGCAGTCGTGGCCCGAGCGATCCAGATCGTCCCTTCCGTACTGCCTGCGGACTTCGCACGCCTCGGCGAGGAGGTCGCGGCACTCGAGGCTGCCGGCGTCGACCTCATCCAGTGGGATGTCATGGACGGCCAATTCGTGCCGAATCTGACGTTCGGTCCCGACGTGATCAAGGCCGCACGCTCGCATTGCACGGTGCCCTTCGAGGCGCACCTGATGGTCTACACACCCGACGTGATGGCCCAGCAATATGTCGATGCCGGCTGTTCGCGCTTGATCGTGCACGCTGAGGCCTGCACCCATCTCCACCGGACGCTGGGCAACATCAACTCGATGGGGGCGCGCGCGGCCGTTGCGATCAACCCGGCCACTCCCGCCTCGGCGGTCGAGCACGTGCTCGATCTGGTCGACCTGGTGCTGGTGATGACCGTCAACCCGGGCTTCGGCGGGCAGGCCTACATCGCCACCATGGAGCCGAAGATCGCCGAGGTGCGTCACATGATCGACGCCGCCGGGTTGACCGACGCGGTCGATCTCGAAGTCGACGGCGGCATCGGACCGGCGACCATCGCCGGCGCTGCGGCGGCGGGGGCGAACGTGTTGATCGCCGGCAGTGCGCTCTATCGCGACCCCGAGGGCCTCGGGCACGCGGTGGCCGAACTGCGGGCGCTCGCCGAGGCCGCCACACCCCATCCGTAGTCTCGACCACGTGACGATTCGAGCAACCCATGTGCGTCCACCCGAGGCGCTGCCCGCGCTCGGCGACGCCGTGCGGGCCGCCAAGGGCCGATCACCGCTCGCCCCGGTCACGATCATCGTTCCCACCAACGCCGCCGGGGTCATGGTCCGGCGCTGGCTCGGGGCCAATGGCGGCGTGGCAGCGGTCGACATGGTCACGCTCTACCGATTGGCCGAGCTGATCGCCGCTCCGTCCCTGGTGGCCAACGGGCGTCGTCCGGTTTCGACTCCGCTGGTCGATCTCGCCGTACGGGCGGTACTGGCCGCATCGCTGGGCCCCTTCGGCGAGGTGGCCGAGCATCCCTCCACCGTCACGGCGCTCCGCGATCTCCACCGTGAGCTCCGCATCGCCGGGCCGGCCGCCCTGCAGGCGCTCGCCACAGCGTCATCCCGGGGTCGTGATGCGGCGCTCGTCTCGTCGCTGACCGCCGAACGGCTGGGCGGCGACTGGTACGACGAGGGCGATCTGCTCCAGCGCGCCATCGAGCTCGTCGACTCCGGCGTTGCAGTGCCTGCGCCCGCACTCGTGGTGGCATTCCAGCCCCACGTCGCGCTCGGCCTCGAGGCCGACCTGCTGGCAGCGCTCGGCCGCCGCGGCGAGCTGCGCCTCCTCCTCCCCCACACCGGGCACGAGTCGGTCGATGCCGAGCTGCTCGACTTCGCGGCCAGGGTCGGTGCGGTCTCCGATCCGCTCCCGGGCGGCGAGCCTCCGGCGCGGGCCGAGCCGCCCGTGGTGGTGTCCACCACCGACGCCGACGACGAGGTGCGCCACGCCGTGCGCACCGTTGTCCAACAGGCCCGAGACGGGGTGCCATTCGCCCGCATGGTCATGGTATGGCCGGCCGATCGGCCCTACGCCCGCCTGGTCGAGCACCATCTCGACGCGGCGGGTGTCCCCTGGAACGGACGCCCCGGCACCCTGGTCACCGAGCGGCTCGTTCCACGGTTCCTCCTCGACCTGCTCCAGGTCGATCGCCGCGGTCTGCGCCGTCGCGACCTGTTCGATCTGCTGGCCGACGTTCCGGTGCGGGGCGCCGACGGCGTCGTCGTGCCGATCGGTCGGTGGGAGCGAATCGCCCGCGAGGCCGGGGTCGTGCGACCCGAGCACTGGCAGCCCCGGTTGGCCCAGTACGCGGCTGCGGCCCGGGCTGCCGCCCAGCGCACCGACGCCACCGACGATGCCGGGGCTCGGGCGATCGCCCGCGCCGACGAGGCCGAGCGGCTGGCCGACTTCGTACGTCAGCTGCAACGCGACCTCGGGCATCCGGCGGCGTCGCGCGCGTGGAGTGAGTGGGCGACGTGGTGCGAGCACCAGATCGAGTGGCGGCTCGGCGATCGGGTGCTCAGCCGTCTCGACGAGGCCGAGCGGCTCGCCGCCGACCACACCAGCCGCGTGCTCGACCGGCTCCGCCACCTCGACGCCGTCGGTGCACCGGTTCGGCGCAGTGAGTTCCGGGCGGTGTTCGCGGCGGAGTTCGACGTCGCTCCGGGCCGGCTCGGACGGATCGGCACCGGCGTCACGATCGGTTCGCTGTCGGGCACCGTCGGGCTCGATGCCGAGCTCGTCATCGTGCTCGGCGCCGCCGATGGCCTGCTGCCGCCGGCGCCGGTGATCGACCCACTGATCAGCGACCCAGATCGGCGGGCTGCCGGGCTGGCGTCGGCCGACGCCCGCACTCGGCGCGCTCATCGCGCGTTCCTGACCCACGTCCAGTGCGCGCCCCGGCTCGAGATCGGCGCCCCACGAGGCGATCTCCGCGCCACCACCGACCGGCTGCCTTCGCGCTGGATCGCCGCTCACACCCCCGATGCGATGCTTCGAACGGTCAGCAGTCATCACGCCGGCCTTGCGAGCACCGAGTTCCCGGCAGCCGATGCCGAGCACCGGTTGCGCAGTCGTGTGGCCGTCGCCGCAACCGACCCCGGCGCGCTCGCCGAGGCGTGCCGCGCCGACCCGGCGGCAGCGCGCGCACTGCAGATGCGCACCGCGAGGCGATCCACCGCGCTCACCGAATTCGACGGCGACCTCAGCGGGATCGCGATCGCCCATTTCGAGCGCCCGGTATCGCCGTCGCAGCTCGAATCGTGGCCGAAGTGCCCACACGCCTACTTCGTCCAATACCTGCTCGGGGTGCGGCCGCTCGACGACGCCACCGACGACCTCGCGCTCTCCCCGATCGAGCGCGGCAACGTCGTGCACACCACCCTCGACCGGTTCAACCACCTGGTGCTCGCCGGCGAGCTCGCTCAGCCTGGCCCCGACGGATGGACGCTCGAGCACGCCCGACGGCTGCTGGCGATCTACGACGAGGTCGCCGACGACTTCGAACGCACCGGCCGCACCGGGCGGGCCGCTCATTGGCACCTCGACCGCGTCGCCGTGCGTGCCGACCTGCTCGAGTGGTTCGCATTCGACGGCGCCACGGCGTCTGCCCGCCGCAGCCAGATCGTCAGCTCCGAGTTGCGATTCGGGCGCGACGGCGACGTCACCCTCCCGGTCGCCGGCGGTCGGCGTCTGGCCGTCCATGGCTCGGTCGACCGGATCGACCGCCGTCCCAGCGGCGACCTCGTGGTGATGGACCACAAGACCGGCAGCGATCGCAGCTATCGCCACATCGCCGCCGACGACCCGACCGAGGCGGGCACCCGTTTCCAGCTACCCGCCTACGCAGCCGCCGCCCTGGCGGTCCACGGCGCCGGGGACCCGCTCACCACCGACGTCGGGGTGCTCGCCGAGTACGACTTCTTCGGCAAGGGCGGCTATCAACGCCTCGGCTACCAGTTCGATCAGTCGATCTGGCAACAGGTCGCCGACGATCTGGCGCACGTGATCGGTGGCATCGAGTCGGGCCTCTTCCCCGCCGTAACGGGCCCGCCGAAGTACGAGTACTTCATCAGCTGTCGCTTCTGCCAGCCCGACGAGCTCGGCGTCCACGAGCGTTTCGCCGAATGGGAGGCGAAGCGTCACGACCCCCGTCTCGCGTCGTGGTTCCCGCCCGACGACGGCGCCGACGTAGGTGACGGCGCGCCACGCGAGGCCCCCGCATGACGACCCCGGCACCCGATCAGGCGGCTCGCGACCGCATCCGAACCGATCTCGACGTCAACCTGTTCATCGAAGCGGGCGCCGGCGCCGGCAAGACGAGCAGCCTCGTCGGCCGCATCATCGGCCTCGTCGGCCACGGCACCGACATCGGCGCCATCGCCGCCATCACCTTCACCGAAAAGGCTGCCGCAGAGCTGCGACATCGCCTCCGGGCGCAGCTCGCCGACGCCGAGCGAGAAGCGGTCGACGCCGAGGCGTTCGATCTGGCTGCCACGTACCACCGGGCGCTCGACGACCTCGACCACGCACCGATCGGCACGCTCCACGCGTTCGCTCGCCGCATCCTCAACGATCACCCCGTCCAGGCCGGTCTGCCGCCCGGTTTCGGCGTGCTCGACGAACTCGAGAGCCATCTCGCGTTCGAGGAACGTTGGGAGCTGCTGCTCGACCAACTCCTCGACGAGCCATCGCCGGCGGGCGGCGTCGTCGAAGGTGGCAGCGAGTTGATCGAGCTGTGTGCGCTCGACGGCTTCCTGATCCAGCGCGGCGGCCGGCGGCTCGCGGTCGGCTTCCACGAGAACTGGGACCTCGTCGACGACCGCGTCGATCGAACCGACCCTCCGCCGTGGCGGCTCGACACCGGTCGCTTCCTCGAAGCGGTCGAGCAGGTGTGTGAAACGGCGTGTCCACCTGACGATGCCCAGGCCGAACGGCTGGCGCTCCTGCGAGGCCTCGTCGTTCGCATGCGCTCCGATGGCTCGCTGGGCGCTCAGATCGCCGGCTTGGAACAACTCGAAGACCGATGCCGCAAGACCAAGCGCACGGGGTCGAAGACCGGCTGGAAGCAAGCTGGGCTCGACCCGACCGAGCTCGACCAGCTTCGCGAGCGGCAGGCCGAGCTCGCCGACGAGGCGCTCGCGCTCCTCCAATCGGTGCGCGCCCGGAGGGTCCGCGTGCTCGGCGCGCTGATCGGGCGGTGGGTGCTCGACGGCGCCAAGGCCCGCGCCGGCGACGGCACCATCGAGTTCCACGACCTCCTCGTGCTCGCACGCCGCCTGCTCACCGACCATCCCGACGTGCGAGCCGAGCTGCATCGGCGCTACCGGCGGGTGCTGCTCGACGAGTTCCAGGACACCGACCCGATCCAGCTCGAGATCGCTGTCCGGCTGACCGCCGATCCGACCGCTCCCGAGCAGAGCACCGACTGGACGACGCTGCGACCGTTGCCGGGGCGTCTCTTCATCGTCGGCGACCCCAAGCAGTCGATCTACCGTTTCCGGCGCGCGGACATCGCCCAGTACATGCGCGCCGCCGAGCAGGTGGGCGCGGCCACCGAGGTGCTGTCGGCCAACTTCCGATCGTCGCAGCCGGTGCTCGATTGGGTCAACCAGGTGTTCGCCCCGCTGATCGAACGTCAGGTCGATGTCCAGCCCGGCTACCAACCGCTCGACGCCTGCCGACCTCACCTGCTCCAACACGGGTCGGTCACGCTGCTCGGCGTCGACGAGCACGCGGATCTGACCTCCGGCAGGCGTGCCGAGGAGCTCCGGTGGCGTGAGGCCGCCGACGCTGCCGACGCGGTGGCAACCGCCCTGCACCAGCAGTGGCTCGTCACCGATGGCGCAGAGCTGCGCCCGTGTCGTCCTGGCGACATCACGATCCTGCTCCCGGCCCGCACCTCGCTTCCGGCGCTCGAATCGGCGCTCCGCGATCGCGAGCTGCCCTACCGAGCCGAGAACAGCTCGGTCGTGTACACCACCACCGAGGTCCGTCATCTGATGCTCGCCCTGCGGGCCGCGGACGACGCCACCGATCAGTTCGCGCTCGTGGCCGCGCTGCGCACACCCATCTACGGCTGCAGCGACGTCGAGCTCTACGAATGGAAATCGGCCGGCGGCACCTGGTCGATCTGGTCCGAGCCGCCCGACGCGCACGCCGACCACCCGGTCGCCGCAGCGATCGGCCACGTGCGCACGCTCGCCGAGCGATCCACCTGGCTGACGCCGGCCGATCTGCTGGCCGCGCTCGTCGACGAACGCCGGTTGCTCGACGTCGCGCTCGATCAACCGGACGCCCGCGACGTGTGGCGCCGGGTCCGGTACGTCATCGACCAGGCACGAGCGTGGAGCGACGCCGGCGGCCACGGCTTGCGCCGATACCTCGGGTGGGTTCGCCTGCTTGCCAGCGAGAGCCGCAACGCCGACACGATCCTGCCCGAGCACGACGACGACGCCATCCGCATCATGACCGTGCACGCAGCGAAAGGCCTCGAGTTCCCGATCACGGTGCTGTCCGGCCTCACCACCAGGCCGGCGCCGCGGCAGGGCAGCTCCGTGGTGTGGCACGCCGACACCTGGACCATCTCCAGCAAGCACGGCGACGAGCTCTACGACGACTTCCTGCCGCTCGACGAGCAGATGAGCGACGCCGAACGACGTCGCTTGCTCTACGTGGCGTGCACGAGGGCGGTCGATCACCTCGTGGTCTCGCTGCACCGCCTCCCCGGCGCGACCGAGATCGTTTCCACCGCCACCAATGCCAGCCTGCTCCACGCCGCCGGCGCAGCCGAGGGGGCAGCCGGTGGCTCACCCCTGGCCCCCGACCCGGGCGCGTTCGTGATGGCCAAGCCTTCCCCGGCCGATCTGGCGTGGTCCGACGCCGGCGAGTGGGCGGCGGCGCGCGCCGAGGCATTTCGTCACGCCAAACGGGTACACACCATCAGCGCCACCAAACTGGCAAGCGCCGTTTCCGCCAGGGAGGACATCAGCACGCTGACCGACGCAGGGCTCGACAAAGAGGCGGTCGATCTCGATCTGCCGCCCTGGCAGCGCGGCCGCTACGGCACTGCGGTCGGCCGTGCCGTGCATGCCGTACTCCAGTTCGCCGATCTGCGTACCGGGGCCGACATCGACGCCCACGCCGCCGCCCAATGCGCTGCCGAAGGCATCATCGGCATGGATGACACCGTGGCCGAACTCGCCCGCTCGGCCCTCGCTGCACCCATCGTCGAGGCTGCGCTCGACCTCCCCCACCACCGCGAGCTGTTCGTCGCCGCACAGATCGGCGGTCGGGTGATGGAAGGTTACATCGACCTGTTCGTCGAGACCGACGAGGGCGGCATCATCGTCGACTACAAGACCGATCAGTGGCCCGACGACGGCGAACGTGAGCACCGGATCGGTCGCTACCGCCGCCAGCTCGCCGCCTACGGCGTGGCACTCGAGCAGATTCTCGGGCATCCGGTGGCCGGAGGCACGTTGGTGCGCTGTCGGCCCGGGGCACCCGCCGAAGAGATCCGCCTCCCGGATTGGGCGGGTGCGCTCGACGAGGCGCGCCGGGCAATCGTGGACGAGCCCTGACGGCACTCGTGCCGCCTCGGCAACGAGCGCACGGTCACGGCACTAACTGAAACGCCGCCGGCCGCCGACCAGGCTGTGGTACAGCGCCGCCAGACTCAGCCGGAACATGGCCAACAAGAAGATCACACCCACTGCGACACCCAAGGGCATCAGGAACGCGCCCAGGAGTCGCACCTTGGCATCGAAGAACGGCTGGAGGATGCCCGCATCGATGGGGGTGCCGTCGAGATGCAGGGTGCGCATCGGGTCCTCGAAGTTCGGGCAGTTCACATCGGTCTCCGAGACGCCGATCACCTCGTCGCCACCGAAGTTCTCGATCGGCGCGGTCACCCTCGAGACGAGCAGGCCGAGATCCGGATCGACCAGCGCGGACACCAGGTACCGCTGGCCGTCCTCGAGGTACTGGGCATCGATGCCGTACCGGACATCGATCAGGTTGCCCGCCGCAAACGGATCGTCGCGCCCGTACCTGATCTGCTCGATCTCGAAACGGACCGTGCGGTAGTCGCGGTTGGTCACCTTCCCCACGAACACGATGTGGGGCAGCCGTGGAGCCGAGCATCCCTCCGGCACGGGAATCAGCGGCAGCGTCACGGGCGGCGCGTCCTCGACATCGCCGCTGACGGTGCCGAGATCGTCGGACGGTGGGTCCGTCGCCGGCGGTGCGGCCAGGGCCACAGAGGCCTGCCCGACCGACGCACCGAGCAACCCGGCCGCCAGAACACCGACGATCAGCGCACGCCGCATGCGGATGAGGCTAACTCAAGCACGTCGGCGATACTGGCCGGATGGGGTTCAACCCACATCGAAAGTTCAGGGCCCGCACCGCCGACTACGTGCTGGTGGCCGCTGCATCGCTCGCCGCGCTCGGGCTGGTCGTGTGGGCATTCTTCTCGTGATCTGAGCGTCGGCTCAGAACGCCGACGGATGATGCGTGAGGGCGACACCGTCGATCGCGATCACGTCGAAGCGGACATCGATCTCGCGGAGTCCGGCATCACCCACGCCGTGCTCGCGGAGCCAGCCGGCTGCAAGGGCGCGGACGCGTCGTTGTTTCGTGGCGTCGACCGCGGAGGCAGCACCACCGAATCGCGAGCTGCGTCGCGCCTTGACCTCGCAGAACACGATCACATCGTCGCGTCGTGCGACGATGTCGATGTCGCCGCGCAACTCGCGCTCGGACGGGCGCCAGTTGCGGTCGATGATCGCGAACCCGAGCGACCGCAGATGGGCGGCTGCTCGCGCTTCGCCCCAGCGCCCTCGGGCGCGGTTGGACTGGTCGTGCATGGGCGCGTAGCTCCCGGGGTTCGACGAACAGCGGGGCAGACGATACCCGAGGGTGAGTCAGCGACTCAGAATTCGCGCTTTTCGCGCACCTTGGCGGCCTTGCCGATGCGGTCGCGCAGGTAGTACAGCTTGGCCCGGCGAACGTCGCCGCGCTTGGTGACCTCGATCTTCTGCACGGTCGGAGCGTGGATCGGGAACGTGCGCTCGACTCCGACGCCGTAGCTGAGCTTGCGCACCGTGTACGTCTCGTGCAGGCCGCTGCCCTGACGCTTGATGACATTGCCCTGGAACACCTGGACACGCTCTTTGCCGCCCTCGACGACGCGCACGTGAACCTTGAGCTCGTCTCCCGGGGAGAACTCGGGGATGTCGTCGCGGAGCGAGTCCTGGTCGATGAGGTCGGTCGTCTTCATGGCGTCTCTCTCAGATCGTCGGGCAGGGTCGCCCTGTCGTCGTTGGCCCTGGCATCGATAGCAAGGGGGCGGATCAAGGATAAGGGACTGGGGGGAACTCTTCCAACAGCGCGCGCTCATCATCTGAGATTCCCCCACGGGCCTCGATCAGGTCCGGACGCGTCCCGATCGTGCGGTGCAGCGCCTGAGCTCGTCGCCACCGTGCGACTCGGGCGTGGTCACCTCCCCGCAGCACCTCGGGTACCTCCCAACCCCGAAACACCGCAGGTCGCGTGTAGTGCGGCTCTTCGAGCAACCCGCTGGCGCCGAAACTCTCGTCGACCGGGCTCGCTGCGTTGCCCATCGCACCTGGAAGCAAACGCGTCACGGCCTCGATCACGAGGCACGCCGCGACCTCTCCCCCGTTGAGCACGACGTCGCCGACGCTCAACTCGCCGTCGACCAGATGCTCGCGAACCCGATGGTCGACACCCTCATAGCGACCGCACAACAGGCTGAACCCGTCGGTCGCGGCAAGTTGGGTGGCCAGACGCTGGTCGAATCGTCGACCACCAGGGCCGAGCAGGAACAGCGGCCGCGGTGGATCGGCGGCTTCCACGGAGGCGAACAGCGGTTCCGGCCGCAGCAGCATGCCGGCCCCGCCGCCGAACGGCGAATCATCGACGGTGCGATGCACGTCGTTGGTGTGATCGCGGGGATCGTGGAGACGCAGATCGACGAGACCCGTCCCGCGGGCCTTGCCGAGCAGGCTCTCCGAACAGAATTGATCGACCACGACCGGGAACAGCGTGAACACGTCGATCCGCATGTCGGCCTACTCGTTCAGCTCGAACAAACCGTCCGGCGGGTCGATCGTGATCAGTGTGCCGGCCGCCGTGGTTTCGACCGACGTGACGAACGTGACCGGGACGAGCGCGCCCGATTCGAGTTCGAGCAGATCGGAAGCCGGATTCTCGATGACCGAGACGCAGCGACCTCGATCCGTGCCGTCGATCTCCAGCACGTTGGCGCCGATCAACTCGTGGACCCACAACGCATCGGGGTCCTCGATCGGCTCGGCGCTGACGATCATCCCGGTGACCGCCTCGGCAGCCGTACGGTCGTCGACCCCCTCGAGGTGCACACGCCAACGCTGGTTCGCCGGGCTGGACTGGACGATCGTCCACCAACGGTCTCGCGCCCAGAGCCGGGCACCCACCTGGGCACGTTCGGTGTGATCGGTGACGAGGTCGAGAAAGACGTCGCCTTTGATGCCATGCGGCCGCCCGATCCGACCGACCTCCAACAACCCCTCAGGAGTTTCCACCGAGTTCCTCTCCACACACATCAACGTACCTGCCTCTCCCGTGCGGCCCGACAGCATCAGCGACTGGTGCCGAGACGCTCGGAGTCGGATCGTTCGAGTGCAAGGCGCAGCGAGCCCGAGTTGTCTGGGGACAACGAGCAGAGAGATGCAACGCAGCAATCGGGCGATCTGGCCCGAGCGAGCCCGAGTTGTCTGTCGACGACGAGCGGCGAGATCCGACGCAGTCCAGGGCGGGAAACGGCCCCGCTAGTCGAGGAATTCGATGTCGAGGTCGACGCCGTCTTTCGACGCTGCGGCCCGGGTCACCGTGCGGATGCTGGCGGCCGTGCGACCTCGACGGCCGATGACTCGGCCCAGGTCACCATCGCCGACGCGGACGTCGAGACGATGCTTGCCCTCGCCGGAGACCTCGTCGACGGTCACCGCATCGGGCTGATCGACGATCGACTTGACGATGTGGGTGAGCACCGCAACGGCGGTGGGCGCAGACTGAGCGTCGCTCACTTGCCGGCCTTGAACTGTTCCATCGCGCCCGACACTTCCAGCAGCTTGGCGACACGCTCGGTCGGTTGCGCCCCCTGGCTGAGCCACTTGACGGCCTTGTCGTTGTCGACGGTGAGCGCCGACGGATCCTGACGTGGGTCGTAGTGCCCGAGGATCTCGATGAAACGGCCGTCACGCGGCGAGCGTGCGTCGGCCGCGACGATGCGATACTGGGGCTGCTTCTTCTTGCCGACTCGGGTGAGGCGCAGCTTGACTGCCATGTGAACTGACTCCTGGATGCGATGAGAGAACCACGAAAGGTTAGCGGGGATGTCCCCGATTCGGAACGCCTCGACGACATCGGCCACGTGCTACACCGGAGCGCACATGGATCTCTTCCGCTTTGACCCACCTGACCTGGCCGACGACGAGGTCGTCGAGATCGCACGCGAGCGATACGGGCTGGTGGGCGTCACCCGTCGCCTCCGGGGCGAGCGGTCACACAACACGTTGCTCACTGCCGCCGACGGCAGTCAGTTCGTGCTGAAGGTAGCCAGCGCCGGTGAGCCTCCCGCCACGATCGACTTCCACGCCCGAGCTCTCGTTCACCTCGAGCGCCGCGCGCCCGGTCTGCCGATCGCCCGCATGGTTCCGACTCTGACCGGCGAACTGGTTCCCGTCCTCGAACTCGGCGGCGCGCGACATTCGATGCGATTGGTCACCTACCTCCCTGGGGTGACATTCGAAGACGACCAGCGGATCTCGACCGCCGGGCTGCACGCGATCGGCACCCTCCTCGGTGCGCTGTCGGCAGCGCTGTCCGATTTCGAACACCCGTCCGGCCATGACTTCATGCCGTGGGACATCGCCAACGGAC
Source organism: uncultured Acidimicrobiaceae bacterium (assembly GCA_963701575.1). GTDB lineage: Bacteria > Actinomycetota > Acidimicrobiia > Acidimicrobiales > Ilumatobacteraceae > Ilumatobacter. The sequence continues at coordinate 10,813 of CAVPAQ010000015.1, read as the reverse complement.
TCGTGCTCGACGCCGAACTGTGGGACGGTTTGGGTGCCGACGCGCTCGACATCTTGCGTCCTGCCCGGCAACGCTTGGCTGCGGCGACCGACATGATGTCGACGCTGCCGCGCCAGATCATTCACAACGATGGCCATTCCGGCAACCTGCTGCGGTCCCACGCTGCCAGCGACATGGTGACCGGGGTGATCGACTTCGGCGACCTCGTGCACACGGTGACCGTGGCCGATCTCGGGGTGTCGGGAGCGAACCTGGTTCCTCATCAGGCCGACCCGGCCGGGGCGCTCGCTGCGCTGGCGGCAGGTTTCCACACCCGGCGACCACTGTCCGATGCGGAGATCGCGGCGCTCCCCGATCTGGTGCTCGCCCGACTGGCGCTGAGCACCCTGCTCGTCGAGTACCAGATCGCCCATGCCCCCCACATCGCAGATGCCGTCGCCGGCGAGCGCCCGGGTTTGTTGGCCAACCTCGAGCGATGGCTCGCCGTCGACCCACGAGCAGTGACGACCCGCGTCGAGGAGGCCCTGTGAACACGAGCAGTGACGAGCCACGTCGAGGAGGCCCTGTCAACACGAGCAGTGACGAGCCACGTCGAAGAAGCCCTGTCAACACGAGCGACGAAGAGCTCAGACGCCGCCGGGCGACCAGTCTGGCCCCCAGCTACCAGCTGTTCTACGACGAGCCGGTACACCTCGTTCGCGGCGAAGGCGTGTGGGTGTACGACGCCGACGGCAACCGCTACCTCGACTGCTACAACAACGTGCCCTCCGTGGGCCACGCCCATCCGCGGGTCGTGGCGGCGCTCGCGCGGCAGGCAGCCCTGCTCAACACACACACCCGGTACCTGCACGAGCACGTGGTCGAACTCGCCGAGCGGCTGGGGGCGATCCTTCCTGGCGATCTGAACACGTGCTACTTCGTGTGCACCGGTACCGAGGCCAACGACCTAGCCGTGCAGATCGCCCGCACCGTCACCGGTCACCACGGCGTGATCGTGACCGAGCGCTCGTATCACGGCAACTCCGATCTGGTCGGCAAGCTGTCGACCGACAGCTATCCGGCCTCGGAGCGGCCCGATTGGTTGGGCGTCGTCGAGCCGCCCAACATGTTCCGGGGGCCGATCCGGCTGGGGATGGACGTACCGGATCCGGGCGCCGCGTACGCCGCACTCGTCGGCGAGGCAGCCGACCAGCTCGCAGCACGCGTCCACGGGACCGCGGCCTGGCTGGTCGACACGAGCTGGGACTCGAACGGGGTATTGATCGCCCCACGCGATTACGTCACGCGTTCCGCCGACATCGTTCGCACACACGGCGGACTGGTGATCTCCGACGAAGTGCAATCGGGCTACTGCCGGATGGGACAGCATTTCTGGGGCCACACTCACTACGGCGTCGTCCCCGACATCGTCACGATCGGCAAGCCGATGGGGGCCGGCCACCCCGTCGCCGCCGTGGTCACGACCCCCGAGATCGCGGCCGCCTTCGCCGAACGTCGCAACTACTTCAACACGTTCGGCGGCAATCCGGTCTCGGCCGCCGTTGCGCTGGCGGTGCTCGACGTGATCGACGACGAGCGGCTGCTCGAGAATGCCACCTCCACGGGGGCCACGCTCGGGCTGGGGTTGAGCGAGATCGCCAACCGCCACGAGATCGTCGGTGCCCTCCAGGGCCGCGGCCTGTTCTGGGGGCTCGACCTGGTCGCCGACCGGGCGACCCGGCAACCGATCGCCTACGCCGACGCCAAGCGGATCGCGACGATACTGCGGCAACGGGGAATCCTGGCCGGTATCACCGGTCGCTTCTCGAACGTGTTGAAGATCCGCCCGCCTCTGGTCTTCGGACCCGAGCACGCCGAGATCCTGCTCACCGAACTCAATACGGTGCTCGACGGGTTCGAGCTGCTCGGCGGCGACGACGCCAGGGCGCTCGGCGCCGAATGGTGAACGGAGTCAGCGGGGTAGGCCGGGCACGCCGCCCTGACCGCCCATCAGCTGCTCGAGTTCGCCCATGTCGGGCATGCCGCGCATGCCACCGAGGCCGGGCAGACCGCCGCGCTTGCCCTTCTTGCCGCCGCCCATGCCCATCTTCTTCATCATCTTCTGCATATCGCCGAACTGCTTGACGAGCCGGCTGACCTCGCCCGGCTCGCGGCCCGAGCCCTTGGCGATGCGAGCGCGCCGGCTGGCGCTGATGATCTGGGGGCGGGCCCGTTCCTCGGCGGTCATCGAATGGATGATCGCCTCGATCGGCTTGAGGTCGTCGTCGCCGATCTTGGCGTTCTTGAGCTCTTTGGGCATGCCGGGCATCATCCCGAGGATGCCCGACAGCGGGCCCATCTTCTTGAGCGCCTGCATCTGCTCGAGGAAGTCGTCGAGCGTGAACTGGCCGTCCATCAGGCGGGCCGCGGCCTGCTCGGCCTGATCGGCCTCGAATGCCTGCTCGGCCTGCTCGATCAGGGTGAGCATGTCACCCATGCCGAGGATCCGGCCCGCCATCCGGTCGGGGTGGAACTGCTCGAATGCATCGAGCTTCTCGCCGGTGGACGCGAACGCGATCGGCCGGCCGATCACTTCCTTGACCGACAGCGCGGCCCCACCGCGAGCGTCTCCATCGAGCTTGGACAGGATGACGCCATCGATCTGGAGCGTCTGGTGGAACGCCTCCGCGGTCTGGACCGCGTCCTGCCCGGTCATCGCGTCGATCACCAGGAACGTGTAGTCGGGTGATACGGCGCCGGAGATCAGGCGTACCTGCTCCATCATCTCGGTATCGATCGACAGCCGGCCGGCGGTGTCGACGATGACAACGTCACGGCCGAGGCGTTTTGCCTCCTCGACACCCTGGAAGGCTGTGAGCACCGGGTCCTCCGGGTCGGAGTAGACCGGCACGTCGACCTGTCGCCCGAGGGTGCGGAGCTGCTCGACAGCGGCAGGACGTTGCAGATCGGCGCCGACCAGGAGCGGTTGGCGGCCCTGCGACTTGAACCACTGAGCGAGCTTGCCGGTGGCCGTGGTCTTGCCGGAGCCCTGCAAGCCGGCCATCAAGATCACGGTCGGAGGCTTCGAGGCGTACTTGAGGACGAGTGTCTCGCCGCCCAGGATGCGGGTCAGTTCGTCGCTGACGGCCTTGACGACCTGTTGGCCCGGATCGAGGGCCTGTGAACGAGTGGCCCCGATCGCGTGTTCGCGGATGCGGTTGCAGACCGACCGGACGACGGTGACGTTGACGTCGGCTTCGAGGAGCGCAGAGCGGATCTCCTTCATCACCTCGTCGACGTCGGCCTCGGTGAGACGGCCCTTGCCGCGAAGCCGCTTGACGATCCCGTCGAGTCGATTGGAAAGATTGTCGAACATGAGACGACCCAGGCTACCCGCACCCGTTGGGCGGGACAGCCTGGGTCGACTCGGAAGTCGATGTGGTCAGCCGATGCTGCTGATGCTGCCGACCGTCTCGACACCGTCGACGGTGTCGACGTCGACGTTGACCCGTGCAGGGTTGAAGTCGTCGGTGGTATCGAGCCCTTCACCGTCACGCACCACGACCCGGGTCTCGGCACCGCGTGCCTCGGCCAGCTTCGTGAACTCGTCGAGCGGCAGTCCGACGAGATCGTCGAAGTCGGTCGTGACGAAGTCGGCCGTGGTCGTGGGCGGCGCATCGGGAGCTGGCGTCGGGGCTCCGACCACCGGCTCACTCGTGGCTGGGAGCGGCTCGGGTGCGGGCAGCGGCTCGTCGATCACCACGGGCGGATCCACCTGGATCATGAACTCGTCGGTGACGGCCGGCACCACGTGCCACCCGCCGTCGGTGTCGATGAAGCGGTAGGCCGGGAGCAACCAGACGGACCCCTCGGCGTCCCACGCCCACCACACGTCGGCCTCGACGTCGACGAGCGTGACGGTGACGGCCTCGGGCTCCGGGAAGTCCTCGGGTGGCACCGAATCGACGGGCAGATCCTCGACGGGCATCGTCTCGGGCGGCAGCAGCTCGGTCGCCTCGCCGGCGCCGCTTGCATCGACAGCGCTCTCGGCGACACCGACCGCCATGTCATCCATGACCGCCACGCCACCTCGGGCGTAACCGCCGCCGAACCACATCGAGTTCTGGTCCGACAAGCGGGCAACCGCTTCGTCGAGCCCGACCAACGGATACGGACCGACCCGCTGAGGCTCGGCCAACTGTCCGCCGGCGTACTGCATCACACCCTCGGCGCCGAAGCCGAAGTCGAATCGACCGGCGTCGAACAGGCCGTCGAGCCGGCGGACGGCCGACACGCTGGCGTACCACTCATCGGCATAGGTCTCGAACTGGTAGGCGGCGGGATCGGCTCCGGTGGCCGCAACCAGATCGCGAGCACGCTGCTCGGCTTCGGCAGCGGTCGGCACGCCCTCGGGCGGTGCCGGCTCGTCGCATCCGACAGCATCCGGATCGACGACCACCGAATCGGTGACCACGACATCGCTGGTTTCGGCATCATCACCTTCGACAATGGTGTCTGCGACAACGTCGGTGCCCTCGTCGGGGTCGACCATTGCCGGCTCGGCGACGGCACACCCGACGGAGCCGCGCTGATCGGCCCAGGCGCTGTTGAAGTTCCACGAAAGCTGGGCATCCTCGTACACCCACAACGTGGGCGCGGTGCCGTCCTCCGGCCCGACCCGCCAGTACACGGAGTACCCGTCGTCGACCCGAACGGGCTCACCTGCGGCACCGAACGTGGTCGCAAGGGCAGCCACCTGCTCGGACGTGACGGCTGAGCCGGTCTGGAACACGTAGCCGATGTCGTTGGTGGGCAGGGCAGGCATGCCCTCGCCGACGACGTAGTCGGCGATGAAGTACGGCATGGCCATGTCGGACATCCGCTGGTCGCTGGCCTCCTCGCCCGACGCTGCTGCAAGATTGCCGACGCCCGCGGCGCCACCGACACCACCACTGGCGATCTCGATCGGCCGCGGCGGGAGGAGGCCGGCGGCGGCGACCGAGGTGACCGGGCCATCGGTGCCGGGCGTCGCGGTGTCGTCCGTTCCGCCGCCGCAGGCAGCCAGAACCAGCGAAGCGGCAAACGCCGCAGGAAGGATTCTCGATGAGTGGCGTTTCATGTGGATCTGACGTTCGGTGCCGGGCACCGGTTCCCGACCACGCAAGAATTCCAGTGCTGAGACGTTCAGCGGGTTTCGAAGAGCGCCGAGACGAACTCGGCCGGCTCGAAGGGCACCAGGTCGCCGATCTGTTCACCGATGCCGACGAGCTTGATCGGAATGCCGAGTTCGGTCTCGATCGCGAACACGATGCCACCCTTCGCCGAGCCATCGAGCTTCGTGAGCACCACGCCGGTCACGTCGGTGGCGTCGCGGAACTCACGCGCCTGCGCGAGACCGTTCTGGCCGGTCGTGGCATCGATCACCAACAGTGTCTCGGTGACGGTTCCGGCGCCCTTTTCGGCAACTCGACGAACCTTGCGGAGCTCTTCCATCAAATTCGTCTTCGTGTGCAATCTGCCGGCCGTGTCTGCCAACACGAGGTCGAGGTGCTTGGCGGCCGCCCGTTCGACGCCGTCGAAGATCACCGACGAGGGGTCGCTGCCATCGGCACCCCGCACGAATTCGACGTCGGATCGTTGCGCCCACGTGCCCAGCTGCTCGGCGGCAGCGGCCCTGAAGGTGTCACCGGCGGCGAGCAACACCGAACGGCCGGCGTCGACCTGCTGACGAGCGAGCTTGCCGATGGTGGTCGTCTTGCCGACCCCGTTGACGCCCACGAACAGCCAGATGTTGGGCGAGCCGGGTTCGAGCGAGTCGTCGAAATGGACGTGCCGATCGGCACCTTCCAAGCGGCCGATCATGTCGGCCTGCAGCGCATCGAGCAGCCCGGCCGGGTCGCCGATTTCGTTCGCCTTGACTCGTGCCTGCAACCCGTCGAGCAGCGCCTCGGTGACGCCGAGGCCGACATCGGCCCGCAGCAACGCCTCTTCGAGTTCCTCCCACGTCTCATCGGTGATCGCCGATCGGCCCAGAACGCCGGCAAACGCTCCGGAGAACGCCAGACGCGCCTTCGCCAATCGGTCTCGTAGCGACGCCGGCGGCGGCGGCGGGGCGAGGGCCGGCTCGACGGTGGGTTCGGCCTCGACGATCGCTCCGCCCGGTTCGGCGGGAGGCACCTTGGGCGCCTCGACCGGTCGTGGCGGTGCGCCGGGGAGCTGTCCCCGACGACGGTTGACGAGCACGACCCCGAAGCCGAACACCATCACGGCGACAGCCAAGATCAGAAAGATCCAATACCACTCCATCGCATCGGACGCTACCGCCGACGGCACGGCGGGAGACCGTTGCGGACCCTCAGTCGATGACGACCGGCGAACCGATGTGGAAGCCCTGGGCGAGATCGACACCCAGCGCGCACACCCGTTCGTACACCGCGGAGTCGGTGACGAACGGCACGGCGACCTCGACGTCCATCTCCTGCAACGCCCGGATCATCGAGCGCAACCAGGCGTCATCGCTGTGCAGGCCGATCTGACGCATCGAGTCCGGGCTCAGTTTGACCCGTCGGGCACCGATCGTCTCCAACAGACGCAAGCCCTGCGCAGACGACCCGTAGTCGTCGATGCAGAATCCGTACCCGGCGACTGCCAACCGCTCGGTGAATCCGAGCACCTCCTGGAGGGATTCGGAGATGAGATGTTCGTTCAGCGCCAGCAGCATCCGGGGCGCGAGGTCGGCGTGGGCCTCTGCCAACTCCAGGAGCAGCTCCGTCGTGGAGGGGTCGACGACCGACGCGAGGCCGAGGTTGACCTCCAACTCGGCGCCAGGATCGCACGTCAGGACCTGGGCGGCCTTCCGGATGACCCATGCATCCACGGCTGCCGCCACTCCGAGGCGCTGAGCGTGGCGTTCGAATCGCGGCATGCTGACCGGCACGCCGCGAGGCAGGATCAGCCTCACCAACAGCTCGTGGCGGCGCACATCGTCGAGCACGTGGAGACGCGACAGCGGTTCGCCCACGACGAGGAAGCGTTCGCTGTTGAGAGCGTCCTCGATCTCCTGATACCAATGTTCCCGACGGACACCCGGCGTGCCGGCGTCATCTGGATCACGGTTCATCGACTCGACGACGAAGCGCTCGGTGTTTCGGCGAGCGTCATGGGCAAGCTGCTCGGCGCGGGCGATGATGTCGTCGGGAGCCACGTCCGACGCCTCGACGACGACGGCACCCAACCGGGTTCTGATCGATTCGGTCTCGCCCGCCGGGTGCAGGTGTGACAGCGCCCGGAGGATGCCCTCGGCGGCACGGCGGGCGTCGCGCACGCTGGCAGCCTGGGCAACGCCCACGAAGACATCGCCACGGATGCGCCCCACCACCGAATCGAGGGGCATCACCGCCTGGATCGAGGCTCCGACGTGCTCCAAGAGCCGATCCGCTGCCTCTGCCCCCGTTCGGTCGTTGATGCCGCGGAAATCGTCGATGTCGACGCAGAACACCGTGAACGGCTCGGGCGATTGGCGGCCCGCGAGGATGCGGTCCTCCAACGCTGCCACGATGCCTTCATTGCTGAACAGGCCGGTCGTCTGATCGATCGTGCGCAGCACGAGCTCGCTGCGGCGTTGTGCGGTGTGGTCGACGGTCTGGATCAAGAGCGCAGCTGAATCGGCTGTCTCGACCCTCGTGAGCTGCGTGCGCATCCACCGCACTTCTCCGCCCGGTCTGCGCATCCGGTGGTCGACGGTGGCGGGTCGTCCCAGCAGCGCGCGATCAGCGAACCTGGCGACGAGATCCACGTCATCGGGATGAATGCAATCGAGCGCCACCGTCCCGACGATGCTGGACAGCGGCTGGCCCAACAACCGCCCGATCGCCGGGTTGGCCCTCACCCACCTTCCCGATTGCGAGACGAGACCAGTTCCCACTGGCGAGTTCTCGAACACGATGCGGAGCTGATCAGCGAGCAACTCGGCTTCGCGATCGGATTCGACCTGCTCGGTGATATCCACGATCTGCACCATGGCGGCCTGGTCGGCGCCCGGCCAGCGAATCTCGCAGACCTGCGTCAGGCCGTACCTGGTCCGGCCGTCTGCGTGACGGTATTCGAGCACGTCAGGTTCGGTCTCGTTGACGAAGGGGGGAAGCAGGAGGCGCGAGAGCTGGGCCGACATGCCACGCTCCGACAACGTGATCCAGTCCAGCCCGGCGACCGCCCCGAGCGTGATACCGAGCAGCTCGCACAACGCACGGTTCGCATCGAGGAACCGGCCCTTGTCGTCGACGACCAACAGCGCAACCGGTGAACGTTCGAACGCCGTCCGAAATCGTTCGGCGTCGGCGGTCGACGAACCGGCCGTGATGAAATCGTCGGTGAGGTCGCGGAAGTCGCTCAACACGCCGATGACCGTTCCGTCGTCCGATCGGAGAGGTCGGCTGTTGACACTCAACCAGCGCAGCTCACCATTGGGACGGTGCACGCCCATCTTGCATCCGTCGATCGGTTCACCGGATTGCTGAACCAGGTTCGCGGGGTGCAGGTCGCCGGGGAGGTCGGAGCCGTCCGGTCGCTTCGCCCGCCAGCCCGGATCGATCCAGTTGCGGCCATCGATCTGATCCTCGGTCAGGTCGAACAGTCGGAGTGCCCGAGCGTTCCAGCGGACGATCCGACCCTCTGCGTCCTGCAACACGACGGCGCCGGCGGACGCATCCAAGACCGCGGCCAGCACGGCGGCGTCGGTGCTCACCGGTCGAAGCCCGGGGTGGGTCAGCATGCGGTCGTCTCCTTCGAGCTCGGGAGCCACCGACCGTGACTCCACTCTCCGGTTGAGTCGGCCCCGGATACGGTCGGCTTGAGGGAGAACCTAGCGATAACGTAAAGATTGACAAATTACCTATAAATCCGGGGTGAGCTGAGCTCCGTTCGGTGACCTACGGCCCGTCTTGGCGGTCGGGCGCATGGTGTTAGCATGACCACGACGCACACTTGGAGGTCCGCCATGTCCATTCGCCTCGGCGATGAAGCACCCAACTTCACCGCGGTCACCACCGACGGGGACATCACGTTCCACGACTGGAAACAAGGTTCGTGGGCGATCCTGTTCAGTCACCCCGCCGACTTCACACCGGTTTGCACGACCGAACTCGGCCGAACCGCCGCACTCAAGGACGAGTTCGCCAAGCGCAACACGAAAGCGATCGCCGTGTCCGTCGATCCGATCGCCGATCACCAGGGCTGGGCGCCCGACATCGGCGAGGTCGGCGGCACCGACTTGAACTTCCCGATCATCGCAGACCCCGATCGCACGGTCTCGGAGCTGTACGACATGATCCACCCCGGCGAGGGCGATACGTCGACGGTGCGCTCTGTCTTCGTGATCGACCCGGCGAACAAGGTTCGACTGACCCTCACCTACCCGAAGTCCGTCGGCCGCAACTTCGACGAACTGGTGCGGGTGGTGGACAGCGCTCCAGGCCACCGACGCCGCCCCGATCGCGACGCCGGCAGATTGGCGTCCAGGCGATCGCGTCATCGTGTCACCGGGGCTCTCGACCGAGGACGCACGCACCCGCCTCCAGAACGTCGAAGAAGTCAAGCCGTACCTGCGCTGGGCCGACCAGCCCTGATCGCGAGGCCTGACGCGCCGGGCACTATCGCGACGGATCGGCGTCCGCCAGGCGCTGCGCCAACCATGCGAGCGGGATCGACACGATCATCACGAACGTCGCCATCACGTTCACCAGCGGCACATTGTTGGGGCGGCTGACGTTGGCGAAGATCCATTGCGGCAGGGTTTGATAGCCCGAACCCGCCGTGAAGGTGGTGACCACGATCTCGTCGAAGCTGAGCGCGAAGGCGAGGATCCCCCCGGACAACAACGCCGACCTCATGAGCGGAAACGTCACGTAACGGAAGGTCTGCAAGCCATGCGCCCCCAGGTCGGCCGACGCTTCGAGCAGGTTCGGCGACGAGCGCCGCAAGCGAGCGACCACATTGTTGTACGCGACGACGATACAGAACGTGGCGTGGGCGATCACGAGCGATTGGAATCCGAATCCGATCCGAAACTCGAACAGCCCCAGATCGATGGTGCGATCGAACGTATTGCGCAACGCAATGGCCGTGACGATGCCCGGCAGTGCGATCGGCAATATCAACATGAACGACACCGCCTGTTTGCCGAAGAACCTGAACCGCTGCATCGCGAACGCCGCGAGGGTTCCGAGCAACAGTGCGATCAGCGTGGCGACCGAGGCCAGCTTGACCGAGTTCCACAGCGCTTGCCGGGGCCCCTCGGCCTGCCATGCCGCCTCCCACCACTGCGTGGTGAATCCCTTGGGGGGCCAGGACAATGACGTCGCCGAGTTGAAGCTGAGGACGGCGATGACCAGGAGCGGTAGGTAGAGGAACACGAGCGTGACCCAGGTCCAGACCCGCAAGGACCATCGAGTGGATCGGGCGAGCTTCATCAGAGACTCTCGAAGGCGCCGAGCCGTCGCATCCCGGCGAGGTAGGCGATGACGATCATCAGCGGCCACAAGGTGAAGGCGGCGGCGAGCGGCTGATTCGGAGCCCCGAGCGTGCGCTGGATCAGGTTGCCGATCATCTGCACCTTGCCCTCGGTCACGAGGTTCGGCGTGATGAAGTCGCCGAGCGAGAGCGAGAACGTGAAGATCGACCCGGCCGCGATCGAGGGGATCAGCATCGGCAGGACGATCGAACGAAATGTCGTCAGCGGACGGGCGCCCAGATCGCCGCTGGCGTCGAGTAACGAAGGCTGGAGACGATCGAGCCCGGCGTAGATCGGTAGCAGCATGTATGGCAGCCACAGGTACGA